>CAKSEC010000001.1 GCA_934446355.1 uncultured Oscillospiraceae bacterium
AGTTTGTGTCCGATACCGGGAATATAAGCTGTAACTTCATAACCGTTAGAAAGCTTAACTCTGGCAACCTTTCTCATTGCGGAGTTCGGCTTCTTAGGAGTCTGGGTACGAACTGCGGTGCAAACGCCTCTCTTCTGAGGGGAGGACTGATCGACCTGCTGCTTGCGCAGTGTGTTCATCGACTTCTGAAGTGCAGGAGCCTTGGATTTCTTCTCAGAAACCTCACGTCCCTTGCGGACAAGCTGATTAAACGTTGGCATTATTTCACCTCCAATAATTTATCGTATGCTTGTATTTTTCCGGCAGTCCCGCAAAATATACTCACACACATTTATATATTTTAATGCAAAGGACGGTGTTTGTCAAGAGTTTCTCAGAAACTTTGTAGCAAACACCGTCACTATACATATACTAAGCCGCTTTTTTGTGCATTTTAACCAACATTGTCAGCCTGTGCGCTCTCAGCCGCAGCCTTTTCAGCCTCACGCTCCTCGGCGTAAAGACCTGTACCTGCGGGGATAAGCTTACCAATGATGACATTTTCCTTAAGACCGAGCAGCGGATCGACCTTGCCCCTGATAGCGGCGTCGGTGAGCACTCTGGTGGTCTCCTGGAACGAAGCCGCAGACAGGAAGCTGTCTGTTGCCAGCGATGCCTTGGTGATACCGAGCAGCACCGCCTCGCTCTCAGGCATTCTCAGCCCGATCTCGCCTGCGTCGATGCGGTGCTGTATCTCCTCGCAAACTGCGTTGAGCTCGTTCTTGCCGATGATAGAGCCGGGAAGCAGGAAGCTGTCGCCGGGATCGGTTATTCTGATCTTTCTCATCATCTGGCGGATTATTACCTCGATATGCTTGTCGTTGATATCAACACCCTGCAGACGGTAAACCTTCTGTACCTCGGCGATGATGTAGTTCTGAACTGCTTCCTCGCCCTTTACCTCCAGTACGTCATGCGGGTTTATCGAGCCCTCGGTCAGTGCGTCGCCGGCTGCAACGACATCTCCCTCGTATACCTTCTGTCTGTATCCGAACGGGATAGCGTATGCTTCCTCGGTTCCGTCCTCGGAGGTGATTATTGCGTGCTTTGTCTTTTTGATCTCTTCGTAGCGGACCTTACCTGCTACCTTTGTGATTATGGCAGCGTTCTTGGGGCGGCGGCTCTCGAAAAGTTCCTCAACTCTAGGAAGACCCTGTGTGATATCCTCTGCAGAAGCGATACCGCCGGTGTGGAACGTTCTCATCGTAAGCTGTGTACCCGGCTCACCGATGGACTGCGCTGCGATGATACCAACAGCCTCGCCGATATTGATAAGCTGTCCGTTGGCAAGCGAAGCGCCGTAGCAGTGTGCGCAGACGCCGTTCTTCAGCCCGCAGGTCAGAACTGAACGTACCTTTACTGTCTGAGCGCCGGAGTTCACTATCTTTGCAGCGTCAACGTCGTTCATCAGCTTATCCTTGGATACGAGAACATTTCCGTCCTTATCCTTGAAGTCCTCTGAAAGGTATCTGCCGACCAGACGCTCGCTGAGCTGCTCGACAAGCTCCTTGCCCTCGCGTATCTCATATACGTCGATACCGTTTGTGGTGCCGCAGTCGTCCTCTCTGATGATGACCTCCTGAGATACATCGACCAGTCGTCTTGTCAGATAACCGGAGTCCGCAGTTCTCAGTGCGGTATCGGCAAGTCCCTTACGTGCGCCACGGGAGGAGATGAAGTATTCCAGAATGTTCAGACCTTCACGGTAGTTAGCCCTGATAGGCATTTCGATCGTCGCACCGGACGTGTTTGCGATAAGTCCTCTCATTCCGGCAAGCTGTCTGATCTGGTTCTTAGAACCACGGGCTCCGGAGTCAGCCATCATATAGATGTTGTTGTACTTATCGAGGTTGTCGTTCAGCGCCTTTCCGACGTCCTCAGTCGCCTTGTTCCAGATGCTTATGAACTCAGCCTTTCTTTCCTTGTCGGAGATGAAGCCTCTGTTGAAGTGCTTGTTCAGCTTAGCTATCTGTGCGTCGGCGTCCGCCAGTATCTCTGCCTTCTGCGGGGGTATCTCTGCGTCGCATACGGCTACTGTGATACCGGAACGTGTGGAGTACTTATATCCCATTGCCTTTATCTTATCCAGCACCTGAGCCGTTGTGGCTGTGCCGTGTATCTTCAGGCAGCGGTCGATTATCTTACCAAGTTCGCTCTTGCCTACCTTGAAAGATATCTCGTAATCGAGCTGGTGTTCGGGGTCTGTTCTGTCAACATATCCCAGATCCTGCGGGATATGCTCGTTAAAGATAACTCTGCCGACTGTTGCGGGAACAAGTCTTGTTATCTTGGTATCGCCGAGATCCTTTGTAACTCTTATCTTTATAGCTGCGTGGATAGAGATTATTCCGTCCTGATAAGCCATAAGAGCCTCGTTTGCGTCACGGAATACCTTGCCCTCGCCCTTTTCGCCGGACTTCTCTATAGTCAGGTAGTAAGAACCAAGTACCATATCCTGAGTAGGAACGGTAACAGGACGTCCGTCGGACGGCTTCAGCAGGTTCTTAGCGGCGAGCATGAGGGTTCTTGCTTCCTCCTGCGCCTCAGCGGAAAGCGGAAGATGAACTGCCATCTGGTCGCCGTCGAAGTCCGCATTGAATGCGGTACAGCACAGCGGGTGCAGCTTTATCGCACGACCCTCGACGAGAATCGGCGAGAACGCCTGAATACCCAGACGGTGCAGCGTAGGCGCACGGTTCAGCAGCACGGGGTGATCCTTGATAACGCACTCCAGCGAATCCCAAACCTTGTCGTCTGCACGCTCGACCATCTTCTTTGCCTGCTTGATGTTCTGTGCGCTGCCCTTAACTACCAGATCGTTGAGCACGAACGGCTTGAACAGTTCCAGAGCCATTTCCTTAGGCAGACCGCACTGATCCATCTTCAGCTCAGGACCAACGACGATAACCGAACGTCCGGAGTAGTCGACACGCTTACCGAGCAGGTTCTGACGGAAACGTCCCTGCTTACCCTTGAGCAGGTCAGACAGCGACTTGAGCGGACGGTTGTTGGAGCCGGTGTAGGCTCTGCCGTGTCTGCCGTTGTCGATGAGTGCGTCAACCGCTTCCTGCAGCATACGCTTCTCGTTTCTGACGATTATCTCAGGAGAGTGCATCTCGATGAGTTTTCTCAGACGGTTGTTTCTGTTGATAACACGGCGGTACAGGTCGTTCAGGTCGGATACGCCGTAGCGGCCGCCGTCCAGCTGTACCATCGGGCGAATGTCCGGAGGGATAACGGGAATAACGTCAAGTATCATCCACTCAGGACGGTTGTGCGACTGCAGGAATGCTTCCACAACGTCCAGACGCTTCAGCAGCTTTACACGCTTCTGACCCTGCTGGGTAGCGGAAAGTTCCTCTTTCAGTTCGTTGGAAAGCTTTTCAAGGTCGATCTCCTGCAGAAGTTCCTTGATAGCCTCTGCACCCATTCCAGCCTTGAAATCATTTCCGTACTTGGTGCGGAAATTAGCGTATTCCTTTTCTTCCAGAAGCTGATTCTTGCTCAGTTCCTTTGCCTCGCCGGGGTCGGTGACGATGTACTTTGTGAAGTACAGCACCTCTTCCAGCCTCTTGGGGGAGATATCCAGCACCTGTCCTATTCTGGACGGCGTGCCCTTGAAATACCATATATGTGATACCGGTGCGGCAAGTTCGATGTGACCCATACGCTCACGTCTTACCTTTGCACGTGTTACTTCAACGCCGCACTTCTCGCATATCTTACCCTTGAATCTGATGCGCTTGTATTTACCGCAGTTACACTCCCAGTCCTTCTGCGGACCAAAGATACGCTCGCAGAACAGACCCTCCTTTTCGGGCTTCTGGGTGCGGTAGTTTATCGTTTCAGGACGCAGCACTTCACCGTAGGACCATTCTCTTATCTGGTCGGGAGAGGCAAGTCCGATTTTCATTGACTCAAAAACAGTGTAGCTCAATTCATTACCTCATTTCTCTTCAAAGCCTGCGGGACACCGTTTCAAGCAGGCGTCACCCGCCGGCAGGCTGTGGTTTATCGGAGATATCGGGGATCACTCGTCCTCGTCGAAATCTATCGGCTCTCCGTCTGAGAAATCGTCCTCTGCGAAGTTTTCTTCATCGTCATCAGACCCTGTGTCGAGATCCATCTCTTCCTCGTTGACTATGCCGTAACCTCTGTCGGCAAGTTCGTCCTCGCTGGTGTTATAGTCGAACTCCATTGCCTCGGAAGCGTATCCGTTTTCTTCCTCGTCCTCGTCGCCGTCATTTCTCAGGTCAACGACTTCGCCGGCTTCGTCAAGAACTCTTACGTCAAGGCCAAGACCCTGAAGCTCTCTTATCATTACCTTGAACGACTCAGGAACGCCGGGCTTCGGAACAGGCTCGCCCTTGACGATAGCCTCATAGGTCTTCTGACGTCCCATGAGGTCGTCCGACTTGACTGTCAGGATCTCCTGAAGTGTATATGCTGCACCGTATGCTTCCAGTGCCCAAACCTCCATCTCACCGAAACGCTGACCGCCGAACTGAGCCTTACCGCCCAGAGGCTGCTGCGTTACCAGAGAATAAGGACCGGTGGAACGTGCGTGTATCTTATCATCAACAAGGTGATGCAGCTTGAGGTAGTACATATATCCGACCGTAACAGGACCATCGAACTTCTCGCCCGTTCTGCCGTCTGTAAGCTGCGTCTTGCAGTCCGAAGTCATCGGCAGCTTTGTGAAGTCCAGACCTGCGGAATTGCAGCCGAGCAGTTCTGTGTCACGCTGGCTGCGCTCTTCCTGAGCCTTGCCCATGTTGTATATGCGCTCGGTCTGCTCGTCTATCTTGCCGCTGTTTATTGCTCTTGCTGCGTCATAAAGTTCACGGATATCCTGCTCGTGTGCGCCGTCGAATACCGGTGTTGCTATCTTCCAGCCCAGTGCCTTAGCCACATAGCCGAGGTGAACTTCCAGCACCTGACCGATGTTCATTCGGGAAGGTACGCCCAGAGGGTTCAGCACGATGTCGAGCGGAGTACCGTCCGGCAGGAACGGCATATCCTCCTGACGGAGAATGCGTGAAACGACACCCTTGTTACCGTGACGGCCCGCCATCTTGTCGCCGACGGATATCTTACGCTTCTGCGCTATATAAACTCTTACCTTTTCGTTTACGCCGGGTGAAAGTTCGTCGCAGTTGTCACGGTCGAACACCTTGACGTCTACTACGATACCGCTCACGCCGTGCGCAACTCTCAGTGAATTATCGCGGACTTCTCTTGCCTTTTCGCCGAATATAGCACGCAGCAGTCTTTCCTCTGCGTTAAGTTCGGTTTCGCCCTTGGGAGATACCTTACCAACGAGGATATCGCCGGAATGTACCTCTGCGCCTATGCGCACGATACCTCTCTCGTCGAGGTCCTTCAGTGCGTCGTCAGAAAGGTTCGGGATATCACGTGTGATCTCCTCAGAGCCAAGCTTTGTTTCACGGCATTCAAGTTCGTATTCCTCTATGTGGATAGAGGTATATACATCGTTGTAAACGAGTTTTTCGTTAATGAGTACGGCGTCCTCGTAGTTGTAGCCTTCCCATGTCATGAAGCCGATGAGGGCGTTCTTACCGAGCGCTATTTCGCCGTTCTTTGTAGCGGGACCGTCTGCAATGACGTCGCCTGCCTTTACTCTCTCACCCTTGCTTACGATAGGACGCTGGTTCACGCAGTTGCCCTGGTTGGAACGCTTGAACTTGACCAGTCTGTATATTCTGTCCTGACCGAGGTCGTTGGTGACAACGATCTTGTCTGCGTCCACCTCAGAGATAACGCCGTCCTCCTTGGTGCATACCACGATTCCGGAGTCAACTGCTGCCTTGTATTCCATACCGGTGCCGACGATAGGATTATCGGTGACCATAAGCGGCACAGCCTGACGCTGCATGTTCGCACCCATCAGCGCACGGTTTGCGTCGTCGTTTTCAAGGAACGGTATCATAGCCGTTGCGACAGATACGACCATCTTAGGCGACACGTCCATGAAGTCTACCTTTTCACGCTCTATTTCAAGGATAGAGTCACGGCAGCGTGCATTTACACGGGGTCTTGCGAAATGACCCTCTTCGTCCAGCGGTTCGTTCGCCTGTGCGACAACGTAATTATCCTCGACGTCGGCGGTCATATATACTACCTCGTCAAGGACCTTTCCGGTCGCCTTATCAACACGTCTGTACGGCGCTTCGATGAAGCCGTATACGTTTATTCTTGCAAATGTCGCAAGGTAGGATATCAGACCGATGTTCGGACCTTCAGGCGTTTCGATAGGACACATTCTTCCGTAGTGAGAATAGTGTACGTCACGTACCTCGAATCCGGCTCTGTCACGTGACAGACCGCCCGGACCGAGCGAAGAAAGTCTTCTCTTATGAGTAAGCTCAGCAAGCGGGTTGTTCTGATCCATGAACTGCGACAGCGGAGAAGAACCAAAGAACTCTCTCATTGCCGAAATCACCTGACGTGCGTTGATAAGCGACGCCGGCGAAACCTTTTCCTGATCCTGTCCGGAAAGAGCCATTCTCTCACGGATAGTTCTGTCCATACGTGAGAAGCCTATTCTGAACTGGTTCTGGAGAAGTTCGCCCACGCAGCGGATACGTCTGTTTCCGAGGTGGTCAATATCATCGACGTTGCCCACTTCCTCGCAAAGGTTGATGAAGTAGCTTACAGTCGCAAAAATGTCCTCTATCGTGATGTGCTTGGGGATAAGTTCCTCTACACGGCTCTTGATAAGCTGAGCGAGCAGTTCCTGATCGCCGTTTGCTTCTTCAAGGATATCACGGAGCACAGCAAAGCGGACGTGTTCGTTGATGCCAAGAGCCTCAACGTCCATGTCGCCTGTATATACTTTTATATCTACCATGCCGTTGCCGGATACCTTGATGACGGAATCTTCCTTCATCGGGTGAACTATCGTAACATCAACAACGCCGGCATTCTCTATTTCCAGAGCCTTTTCCTTTGTGATGATCTCGCCTGCGTCAGCGAGTATCTCGCCTGTCAGGGGAGCAATGATCGGCTCTGCAGCCTTCTTGCCATAGATACGCTCGGAAATGGCAAGCTTCTTATTATACTTATAACGTCCGAATCTGGACAGGTCGTATCTCTTTGCGTCAAAGAACAGCATATTGAGCTGATTCTGAGCAGACTCAACACTGGACATATCGCCGGGGTGCAGCTTCTTGTACACCTCAAGCAGAGCCTCTTCCTTATTCTGAGTGCTGTCCTTTTCGATCGTGCATACGATACGGGGATCCTCGCCGAACTTTCCGGTCAGTTCTGCGTTCGTGGAAAGACCGATAGAGCGCAGGAACGTAGTCACGGGGATCTTTCTGTTCTTATCTATACGAACATAGAAGATGTCGTTTGCGTCCATCTCATATTCGAGCCATGCGCCTCTGTTCGGGATAACGGTGGCCTTGAACAGCTTCTTACCGGTCTTGTCGTGCTCATAACCGTAGTATACGCCGGGCGAACGCACCAGCTGAGATACTACAACACGCTCCGAGCCGTTGATGACAAAGGTACCGCTGTCAGTCATGAGCGGCAGATCACCCATATAGATCTCGTTGTCCATGAACTCGCCTGTTTCCTTGTTGAGCAGGCGGGCAGTGACCCGGATCGGAACGGCATAGGTGGCGTCACGCTCCTTGCATTCCTCAATGGTATACTTTGTCTTGTCATCAAGACGGTGGCTGATGAACGAGAGTTCAAACTTGCCGTTTGCGTCGGTTATCGGGGATACATCTCTGAAAACCTCTTTGATACCATCATTCAGGAACCACTCGTAGGAATCCTTCTGGATACCGATGAGGTTCGGCATATCGATTACCTCATTGATCTTAGAAAAACTCATTCGGGTGGTTTTTCCGAGCTGTATGGGCTTTACATTCACCATCGGCTTTATCACTCCTTAACAAAATTCCGGTCAGGATATCTGGCATACTATGGGATTTTTGCCTGCGATTGACTGCAAAAACCGTCCTTTTTGCGCACATATCCATTATGATACATTATGATATTATACTACAAACAGGAATAAAAGTCAAGCATTTTGAGGTAAAAAAACAGGCGGATATTCGCCGATTTTTTGTGATTTGGTACGATTTTTTTGCCCAAATTGACAAACTTTGCGCATATATACGCCGGAAATACAACAATTCGCACAAAACGGCATAAAATAGCCATTTACAGGGAATCTGCATGAGATGGGGGATACGCCGCAAAATAAAAGCGGGGACTGCGCATTTGGCAGCCCCGCTCGATCTATTGTTTCCTCGCTATAGCATATTCATCATCTGACGAATAATACGGGCAATTGTAATTCGTTCCCGTCATGAAGCGGTACATCTCGTCCTCGTCAAGATTCACAAGGCAGACCCAGCAGTCGCATTCCTCGTCATATACATAGTTCACACAGTCGTCGCAGTTGGTCATTGCTCCCCCTCCTTATCTCCGGTATTTATCGCGCGGAACGCCTGTTCGAGCGTGCGCACTCCGATTATCTTTATTCCGTAGCTTTCCGACCTGCTCAGCGAAGAAAAGCTCTGTTTCGGGATTATGCAGCGTTCAAAGCCGAGCCTAGCCCCCTCCTTGACCCTTTCACGGACATGAGAAGCAGCCCGAACCTCGCCGCCAAGTCCCACCTCGCCGAACACCATCAGCTTTTCGGGTATCACCTTGTCGCACAGCCCCGAATACAGCGCCATTGCAACCGCAAGGTCGGCTGCCGGCTCGTCCAGTTTAAGACCGCCGACGATATTCACATATACGTCTACGCCGCCGAAAAAGAACCCTGTGCGCTTTTCCAGCACCGCAAGTATCATATACAGCCGGTTGTAGTCAAAGCCGGTAGCCACACGGCGCGGCGCAGACAGCGAAGATTTCGTGACCAGCGCCTGCACCTCCGCAAGTATGGGTCGGGTGCCCTCTATCGTGCAGACCACTGCGCTTCCTGATACTGTCGTTATCCTGCCCGAAAGCATCATCTCAGAGGGATTCGTGACCTCGTGCAGCCCGTCATCGTCCATGTTGAACACGCCTATCTCGTTGGTGGAACCGAAGCGGTTCTTTATCGCCCGCAAAATGCGGTAGGAAAGCTGCTTTTCTCCCTCAAAATACAGCACCGTGTCCACGATATGCTCCATTATTTTCGGCCCCGCTATACCACCGTCCTTGTTGACATGGCTGACTATGAATATAGGTATCTCCTCGGATTTGGCAAGGTGCATGAATGCGTTGGTGCATTCCCTCACCTGCACTATGCTGCCCGCCGATGAGCTTATCCCGCTCGATGTTATCGTCTGGATAGAGTCGATTATGACTATGTCAGGCTTAGACCGTCTTACCGTCTGGATAATGCTCTCGCAGTTGTTGCCCGAAGCAAGCATCAGCTGCCCGCCCGACACGCCGAGCCTATCCGCACGAAGCTTTATCTGCCGCTCGGATTCCTCGCCCGACACATAGAGTATGGAATGCTGGCTTCCCATAAAGCCGCATATCTGAAGCAAAAGCGTAGATTTGCCTATACCAGGGTCGCCGCCGATGAGCACCAGCGAGCCTTTGACAAGCCCGCCGCCCAGCACTCTGTCAAGTTCCGATATGCCCGTTCCATAGCGTGTTTCGTCCTCGTAGCTTATCTCGTCTATGCTGCTGAATTTCAGCTCAGCGGCGGCTGCGGCTGATTTTCCGCCGATAACGGGGACAGGCTCGGATTCCTCGATAGTGTTCCAGCTTCCGCAGGCGGTGCACCGTCCGTTCCACTTGGAATATTCCTGACCGCATTCGCTGCAAATGAACACCGACCTTTGCTTTGCCATATTTTTTCTCCTTTAGGGGTAATATTACCCGATAATATCTCATATCTATTGGACAAAACGTAATTTGTCCGGGGGGTATACATAACCATGAAGCTTAACAAGAAAACACTAAAATTCACCGCCTGCATGGCTGGAATATTCGCATTTCTCGCCGTTTGTGCGAGAATAACCGACAGGGCGCTGCCGACCTCTGCCATAGCCTCTGACAGACCGCTGATAGTGCTTGACGCAGGGCACGGCGGACTTGACAGCGGCGCAGTCGGCAAGACCGGTCTGCTCGAAAAGGACGTCAACCTGTCCGTGGTGAAGCACCTGCAGCAGCTTCTTGAAATGTCGGGATTCCGCACCGTGCTGACCCGCACCGAGGATATCTCGATATACGACCCCGGCACAGAGGGTATACGAAACCAGAAGCTGTCGGACATGGATAACCGCTTAGAGATAGTCCAGAGTTATCCCGACAGCATATTCCTGTGCATTCACCAGAACAATTACACCGACCCGCAGTATTTCGGCGGTCAGATGTTCTACAACAACAATAATCCCGATAACCGCACTCTGGCGCAGATAATGCAGAACCGCTTTGCACAGCTTCAGCCCGGCAACGACCGTGAAATAAAGCTGACCGGCGACGAACTGTTCCTGCTCAAATCCAACCCGAATCCCTCGCTGATGATAGAATGCGGTTTCATGTCGAACCCCGACGAGGAAGCAAAGCTAGGCACGACTGAATACCAGCAGCAGCTTGCTTTCACGATATACAGCGGAGTGCTGGAATATCTGGACGCCGTGTCCGAGCCGTCGGGCGGCGCATGGGACGATGAACCGTCAGTATAACTATAATATCACGGCTGAATAAATCTGTCAAGGCAGGGCACAAATCATTGACAATTCAGGGCAGTAATGATATAATGAATAGTGGATAATAAATTTTTTCAGGAGGTTCATTATGTCAGATATTCCGGTCAACCCCTTTGACGACGCTGAAGAAATAGCGAAGAAGTCGATGGTGCTTTTCTTCATCATCGACTGCTCAGGCAGTATGGGCGGCAGCAGGATAGGCACCGTAAACTCCGTTATGGAGGAACTTATCCCCGAAATAAAGGACATCGGCGGCGCGGACGCTGATATAAAACTCGCCGTGCTGAAATTTTCAGGCGGGTGCGAATGGGTCTATGATACTCCTATCTCCGTTGATGAATTTGAGTGGAAGCCGCTTGACGCCGAAAACGTCACCGACCTCGGCAGTGCTCTGACCGAACTTGCCGCAAAGCTTTCAAGGAACGAATTCATGAAGTCGCCCAGTCTGTCCTTTGCACCTGTCATGATACTCATGTCAGACGGCTACCCCACAGATAACTACGAAAAGGGTCTTGAAATACTCTCGAAGAACCGCTGGTATGCCAACGGCATAAAGGCGGCAGTCGCCATCGGCGAGGACGCAGACCGTGATATTCTCGCCCGCTTCACCGGCAACCCTGACAGCGTAGTAACTGCGCACAACGGCGAGGCTCTGGCAAAACTCATCAAGTTCGTAGCAGTCACCTCGTCGCAGATAGGCAGCCGCAGCGTGCGCCTTGCTGAAACCGCCGAGGATATGCGCAGCAAGCAGGATTCCGCCGCAGAGCAGATACGTGAATTCGCCGAGAGCGACGAAATAAGCGCAGATATTGAGGCTGGCTGGTAATGCCGTTCACTGGCTTTGCAGTATCTGTCAGGGGGGCTTCCCACGAAAAAAGCGGGCTTCCGTGTCAGGACAGCGCGCGTGTTTATATCTCGGACAAACTGGCTATCGCTGCGGTGTCTGACGGTCACGGCAGTGAAAAGCATTTCCGCAGCGCCTCCGGCAGCGAAATGGCGGCACGTATCGCCATACGCTCACTTACTGATTTCTGCGAGCGCAACGGCGGTCTTGGCAATATATTCTCGTCCGACCCCGAAAACGCCGCCCGCAGGATAGCGGGAAACATTATCTGCGGCTGGAACGACGAGATAGCCGCACACCTGAGATTCTCTCCGCTGAGCGAAACAGAGCGCAGCATTTCAGAAAAATTCGGCGGTCTGTCCCCCGAAATAATGTACGGAGCGACCCTGATACTCGCAGCTGCAGACAGCAGCGGGGTATTCGGGCTGCAGATCGGCGACGGCAGCTTCACACTCTCCGCAGACGGCGCAGAATGCTTCCCAATGCCTGAGGACGAACGTCTGATGGGAAATCTCACCACTTCCCTTTGCGACTGCGACGCCATCAACAGCTTCCGCAGCTTCTGGAGAAATGGCAGCTTCGACAGCGTTATGCTGTCCAGCGACGGGCTTATCAACTCGTTCGTCAGCCGTGAAGCACTGCTGAGCTTCGCGAAGCGGACTGCCGCTCTTCCTGCAAACAGCACTGCGGCACTGTCAGAGCATTTGCGTGAACGTTCACACAGCGGCAGTCAGGACGATATTTCGGTCGCCGTGTTAAGAAATGATAGATAAGAATTAAAGGGACTGCAGGTCAATGCAGTCCCTTTTCATATTGCTCACGAAGTTCACTTGCCGTAAATCAATCTCCCTGCATACGGTCGATTTTCTTTCTCAAACCTATCATAAAGCATACTGCTATCACAGCGGAAAGACCCTCAGCAATAAGAAACGTCAGCCATACCAACCACATCATATCCATGCTGCCAGAATCTTTCACCACCATTGAAAAACCCCACGCCACCGGAAGCACGAAAACACACTGCCTGCACACCGATATCACCAGCGACTGTATCCCCGCTTCAAGAGCCTGAAATATTCCCTGAAAAGCGACATTCGCCCCCGCAAACACAAAGCTGAGCGACACTATGCGCATTGCGCCGGTGCACAGCTGCTGCGTTTCGCCGGAAAGCCCGAACATTGCTGGGAATGGCTCTGCGAATATCTCCATCAGCGCAAGCCCCGCCGCCATTATCGCCAGAGTATATACCATGCCCCACTTTATTCCCTGACGCACACGGCTGCGGCTTCCCATTCCATAATTGAACGACACCACCGGAGTTATTGCGTCACGCAGCCCGAATGCCGCAAACAGCACGAACTGCTGTATCTTATAGTACAGCCCATAAGCTGTGACAGCAGCCGCACTGACCTCGCCGAGAATTATGTTCATTCCGTAAGTCATAACCGACATCAGCGCCTGTGCGATTATCGCCGGCAGCCCTATTGCATATATCTTTCCAATGACCGCAGCAGACGGCTTTATATACTGCAGACCGTTGTCTATCTCCTTTATAAGCCTGAGGTGGAATATAAGTGCAAGCCCGAATGATACCGCCTGACCTATTACTGTGGCGAGAGCCGCTCCCACCACTCCAAGCTCCGGCATTCCCAGCCAGCCATATATCATTATCGGGTCTAGCACGATATTCGTGACCGCTCCGGCTATCTGCGCTATCGTGGAATATAACGACCTGCCCGACGCCTGCAGAGTTTTTTCAAACACCGAGAAGAATATCATGCCGAATGACAGCGTGCAGCATATCCTGATGTAGTCCCCCGCCATTGAAAGCACCTGCGTATCGTTCGTCTGTGAGCCTACATATGCGTCTGTGCCGAATATCCCGAACAGCAGGAATACCACATAGATCACACCCGCAAGGAACACTGCGTTGCCTGCCGCAAGACTTGCCGTTCTGCGGTCAGACTGCCCCAGACTGCGTGACATCAGCGCATTCATACCGACTCCCGTACCTATAGATACCGCCACCATAAGCATCTGCACCGGGAAAGCAAGCGTCAGCGCATTCAGCGCCAGCTCGCCGTTTTCCGACATATTCGACACGAATGCACTGTCCACAATATTATATACCGCCTGCAGCATCATAGAAATGATCATCGGTATGCCCATGCCCAGCATCAGACGTCCCACCGGCGCCTGCGCCATCTTGCTTTGTTTTGCCTGTTCCATTTGTGTTTCTCCTTTCAGCGCACAAAAAAAGTGCGGCGGCTGCGTCCGATCTGGATTTACGCAGCTGCCACACGATTCGTTGATTATTAGATTATCTTAATTGTAGCATATTTTATGTATGCTGTCAAAGGAGATTATGCACAAAATTAAGCCCCGCCGCCGACCCATTTTGTCAGTCTGCGGAGTCGTTTATCTCGCATTCCGCACCGTCGATCACCAGCTTTGTGCCGTTAAATATCGGCGCAGCCGAGCCGGGGACTATTTCCTTTTCCTGCCCGTTGGGAAGCACGCATTTCCACGCTGCGCCCGACAGGTTCTTCAGCCCCCACAGCGAGGGATTCAGCTTATTGCGCACCACTTCGCCCGTGCATACTACATCATCATCGAACAGCTTTGCGCCGTCTGAAAGCAGTATGCGCTGCCTGCCCATATGCAGCGCAAGCGGCGGCTGATAGTGATTCCCGCAGGGACACACGACCTTTCCGTCCGGGTCACGCTCGCTGCCCGAAATGAACCCCTGCGCACCGCAGGTGCACGCGCAGATATCGCTGCGCATACGTATCAGCAATTCAAGCCACTGCTTTTCTATCAGACGCTTTTCCGGCTGAAACAGCCCCGCAGTGAACGACTGTGTGAATGCGTCACGGATATAGTCCGGCATGATACGCCAGAATTTGATGATATTATTGTGCACTCCCCTGACCGGTCTGTTTGAATCGTCGTCAGGGTCATAGACGAACATCGGCTCAAAGCCGTAGTGCCTGCGCTCGGCGTCCTCAGTCAGGCACACGCTCTTTAATACCCTGCTACCCTCCAGAGGATCGCCCCTCAGCAGCAGCCTGAAAAGCACCACCGCCAGTGAATAGCGGTCGGTCAGCTTGTCTGGGGCTTTCTCGCCCCTGACTATCTCAGGCGCCATATAGCCGGGCTTTCCGGCAATGCCGAGGTGTTCGCCGTAAGGGGCGATATTGTCGCAGTCGCAGATGAGCACACTGCCGTCGGTCGGTCGTATAAAAAAGCCGCCGTCGTTCAGGTCCTGATAGCTGCAGCCGCTGTTGTGAAGTTCACGGAACGCAGCAGTGATACGTATTGCGGCATTCACCACGGAATACAGCCCGGAAAACTTCACCCGTGCGTTGAGAATATCGGAAAACGGCGCATATTCCGGCGGGATAAGTTCCATCAGGAAGCCGAAGCCGTTACCGGTTTCCGCCGTCAGCATGAGCGGCATAACGAATGCCGGACTTCTGCTCCCCTCCTCGCTCAGCCGCTGCAGATTCTCACGGAAAAGCACCGGATTTTTCAGCTTGTTCGGAAAGTACATTTTCAGCGCATAGTCGCGCCCCCTGAATGAAGCACGATAAACTGCGCCCTGACCTCCCTGACCCAGCAGTGCGGTTATCTCCGCCTCGCCGCCAAGTTCAAGCGGTATTCTGTCGCCTGTCCTGAGCATCAGAACCCGCCTCCCGTAATGGAGTCGAACTTCTCCTCAGCGGCGGTTTCTGCCTCGTTTCCGCACCATTCGCAGACTGTTTCAGTTTCGCCGTTCCAGCAGGTGGTCTTTCCGCACTCTGCGCACTGGAAGAAGCCCTTCGCGCCGCAGTAGGGGCAGGAGGGGTACTCAGTGGTGATGTATATGCTGCCGCTGATGTCGGTGTCGCCGAATTTCTCACGCTCGGCGGTCTTTTCAGACACCTTAAACGCCCATGTGGCATACCAGTTTTCGTCCTCACGCTGCTCGGTGCGTATGCCGAAAAGTGCGTGTTCGTTCTTGCATTTTGTCAGTATCACTGCTGCTTTCATTCTTGTTTCCTCCGATATAATAGCGGCACGTGTTAAGCCGCCGTGTTGCCTTAACTCTCTAGCTTCTGAAGTACCTTTGCGGCTTCTGCATGACCGTTTTCAGCCGCCATGCGGAAGTATCTGCGTGCTTCGGTGCGGCTCTTTTCCACGCCCACGCCTTTCAGGTACATCACGCCAAGATTATACTGTGCGATATCCAGCCCCTGCGCCGCCGCCTTTGAGAACCAGCTGTACGCCGCATATACGTTCTTCTCGATACCGCTGCCGAGATACAGGCACTTTCCATAGCTGCACTGAGCCTTGGCGTGCCCCGCCTCTGCCGCATGACGATAGAACATCGCCGCTCCCTGATAGTTCTTCTCTGCAAGACACCGCCGTGCCGACTGATAATCCTCCTCGCCATCGTTCGGAAGCGGCTCAGGCGGCTCGGTCTGCTCGTCTGGCAGTTCCTCAGTCTGACTGACTGCCTGCTGCGGGAGCAGCCTGCGCCAGCGTGCGGCAAGTTCCGGACTTTTGTCCACAAACGTTCCCGTTTCATAGCTCAGGGCGATTATCTCTATCGCTTCCTCATAGCCCTGCTTTGCGGCTTTCAGGAACCACTCGAATGCGAAAGCCTCGTTGATATCGCACGCTATGCCCTCCGCAAAGAAATACCCCGTCATATACTGCGCCGCAGGAACTCCATTCTCAGCAGCCCTGAGAAGCCACTCCCGTGCCGCCTTGACGTCCTGCTCGCCGCCCCTGCCCTCCATAAGGTAGAAGCCCACGTAATATTCCGATTCCGCACAGTCCTGCATTGCCGACTGCTCGAACCAGTAAAGCGCCTTTTGATAATCCTTAAGTCTGTCAAAATGCCGCCCAAGGCTGTATTGCTCCGCACTGTCCGTGATGTTCTTCCTGCTTTCCGTTTCAGCGGCGGGAGAGGGCGAACCCAGCCTGAACGAGATATCACAGTGAAGCGCAGCGGCGACAGCCTCCACAGCGGAAGCGGCAGTCCTGCCCTTTAGCCCTATCTCGTCCCTGAGCGACCTGACGCACCTTGCCGCAGCAGCCGAACGCACCTCGAACGGCTTGCCCCGCACCGCCCACAGCTTCTGGGCGCAGCCGTCGTAAAGCGCAACATATGCGAGCCTGCGTGCGGCGTTTTCCTTGGGGAATATGTCGGCGATAAGCGAATCCGTCCGGCGGCGGTCGAGCAGCGTGTTATCTCCGAAATGCTCTGTGATATAGCACAGGATACCCTTGATATCCCGCACCGGCTCTCCCTGCGGAGTATGTACCGTCTTGCAGAACCCGCAATAATCCTGCACCTTTTCATCAAATACTCTGCCGCATTTTCCGCAGACCATGGACGCCACCCCCTGCATATAGCTGTCTTGGGCTGCCGTGAAGCCGACAGATTCCGCACAGCCCGTATATATACTATTGTATCACAAATACCTGCCTGTGTCAATTGATTATTGCGCTCAAATGCCGTTTCAGAAAGTGACCTTGACAAAGAAAATCAGGAATGCTATAATCAACATAGTGATTAATATATAGCCTAGCGCATTGAAAAAATCTATGTTCAGACTGGCGAGAAGCCCTCAGATTCTAGGAACCCGCACAAGCGTCCTGCTTGTGCCTGTCGTTATGCTTGTTGTGGCAGGACGCCACAAGCGAAAACCCAGAGCGCAGCACGACGCTGCGCATTAAAGGTTTTCGCCTCACGACGAAGATGAGGGTTTATCGACAGTCTGTATAAAACCGAAAGGACGAAATACAATGCTTAAACCATTTTCCGACCGTGTATCAGGGCTGCAGCCCTCCGCTATACGTGAGATACTCAAATTCACCGCAGACCCTGAGGTGATAAGCTTTGCAGCCGGAAATCCCGCACCAGAGGCTTTCCCGACCGACACCATCGCAAAGCTTTCCGCCGACATATTCCGTGAAGAACCCATCAACGCCCTGCAGTATTCCATAACCGAGGGCTACCCCAAACTCAGGGAATGGCTGCAGAACGACCTCACCAAAAAGGGGCTGTTCCACAGCGGGGATCAGCTAATCATTACCAGCGGCGCACAGCAGGCAATAGAAACCACCGCCAAAATACTGTGCAACGAGGGCGACGTGATAATCTGCGAGGACCCCGCCTTTGTCGGCTCTCTGAACGCATTCAGAAGCTATGGCGTCAAGCTTGCCGGCGTACCGATGGACGACGACGGAATGCTCCCCGACAAGCTGGAGCAGACGCTGAAAGAAAACCCCACCGCAAAATTCATCTATACCATACCGAATTTCCAGAACCCCACCGGAAAAACCACCACGCTGGAGCGCAGAAAAGTTATCCTCGCACTCGCCGAAAAATACGGCGTGTATATCCTTGAGGATAACCCATACGGCGCACTGCGGTTCGAGGGCGAGGACGTCCGTTCGATAAAGGAACTTGACGACAAGGGTGTCGTGCTGTACTGCGGCACGTTTTCCAAGACTCTTGCGCCGGGACTTCGTGTGGGCTACCTGCTCGGCCCCTCTGAGATAGTAGCAAAGGCTGTCGTAGGTCTGCAGACCAGCACCGTACATACGAATATCTGGGCGCAGATGCTGACCTACAGATTCCTCACCACAGTCGATTTTGATGAGCACCTGAAAAAGCTGCGTGAGATATACCGCCACAAATGCCGCCTGATGCTTGACGGTCTGACGGCGGAACTTCCTGATTTCGTTACATTCACAAGACCTCAGGGCGGATTGTTCATCTGGGCAACTCTGCCTGACCGCTTCGACATGAACGCATTCTGCAAGGGCGCAGTTCAGCGCAAGGTCGCAGTAGTACCGGGCAACGCCTTTTCCACCGACGAGAACGCCGTTTCCCACTCGTTCAGGCTGAATTATTCCACCCCCACCGATGAACAGATAGAAAAGGGCGTGAAGATACTGGGCGCAGCGGCTAAAGAACTTCTGAAATAACGCTATATCCGGCTTGACAAAACCAGCGCATTGTGATACAATATAGAAAACAATAAAATATGCCCTTGAAACCTATGATATGGAGATAAAAATACCTGTGCACTCACAGAGAGCGGCGGTGCGTTGTCGCACACGGCTGGGAACGCCGCAGAACGCAGGGTATACAAATGGACCATTGAGGGCGCAGTCAAAGGAAGTATTTCTGAGTATTCTGCGACGTGAAGCAAGCGTTAATTGCCGGGATATGAAAGTATCCGCTGAGAGCACGGTTTTCCGTGAATTAAGGTGGCAGCGCGGTGTAGATAAATACTCCGTCCTTATGGCAGGCGTTAGGTCTGCTGCAGGGGCGGTTTTTTGTTTTTCACAATTTCTGCCAATAAGAAAGGACAATGAACATGGAAGAACAGAAAAAGAATATGCTGAGCCTTATCCAGCCGACAAATACGCCCCATCTGGGCAATTACCTCGGCGCAATGCAGAACTGGGTCAAGCTGCAGAATGATTACAACTGCTTTTTCGGTATTGCAGACCTGCATTCCATCACCGTAAGACAGGACCCTGTGAAGCTTCGCAACCAGATAAAGGAAAGCTATGCGCTGCTTATCGCAGCAGGTCTTGACCCCGAAAAGTCAACACTGTTCGTGCAGGGACACAACCCTAATCACGCAGAACTCAGCTGGATACTCTCCTGCTATACTCAGTTCGGCGAACTGTCCAGAATGACGCAGTTCAAGGACAAATCCGCAAAACACCCCGATAATATCAACGCAGGTCTTTTCACCTACCCCGTGCTGATGGCTGCCGATATCCTGCTGTATCAGGCGGACCTCGTGCCCGTTGGTATCGACCAGAAGCAGCACCTTGAGCTTGCACGCAACGTCGCACAGCGTTTTAACGGTATCTACGGTGATGTGTTCACCATGCCCGACGGCTATATCACAAAGACGACCGCAAAGGTGATGTCGCTGCAGGAACCGACAAAGAAGATGTCCAAATCAGACGAGAACCCCAACGCCAGCGTATGGATACTCGACGATAAGGACACCATTATCCGCAAATTCAAGCGTGCAGTCACCGACAGCGAGACTGTTGTGTGCGCTCGTGAGGGCAAGGACGGAATAATCAACCTCATGTCTATCTATTCCGCAGTCACAAACAAGAACTTCGAGGACATAGAGCGTGAGTTCGACGGCAGGGGCTACGGCGATTTCAAGACTGCAGTCGGCGAGGCTGTCGCAGATATGCTCGCCCCCATGCAGACCGAATTCAAGCGTGTGTTCGCCGATAAGGGCTACCTTGAAAACTGCATGAAGCAGGGCGCTGAAAAGGCGTTCCGCGCTTCCAGAAAGACGCTGCAGAAGGTGCAGAAAAAGGTCGGATTTCTGACGTTCTAAGCAATTATACGATATGTATATCGGCCGGTAACAATTATACGGCAAGTTTAGACGTTATGCTGAATCTTGGTGAATATTTGCACGCTTTTTTGTGATATCCTACAAAAATCTCACAAAAAGATAAGAAACACTTGCATTTTCGGCTTCTTTCTGATAAAATATTATCTGTTACTGAAAAAATCACTCAGAGAGGTAGGTGCTTCAAATGGCAAAATGTGAAATCTGCGGCAAGAGCGTGACCTTCGGCATCAAGGTTTCTCACTCTCACAGACGCAGCAACAGAACCTATAAGCCCAATGTCAAGAAGGTTAAAGCGATCGTAAACGGCACTCCCTGCAGAGTAAATGCCTGCACACGCTGCCTGCGCTCCGGTCTTGTTCAGAGAGCGGTTTAACTGATTTGACATAATCTTTTGGTTGCAGAAAATCTCCCCTGTCGCTCATGCGGCAGGGGATTTCTGTTTTAAGGACTTCACACCCTTTGCGGCTATTGACAAAGTGGGTAAAATATAGTAAAATCAAATCATACACATTAAGAAAGGGTGGGATCACTTGGTAACTATACGGAATCTATACAAAAAATTCGGCTCGTTCTCTGTACTGAGAGGACTGAGCATGAATATCAACAAGGGCGACGTATACGGCTTTCTGGGGCGCAACGGCTGCGGAAAGACCACGACCATGAACATAATCACAGACATCATACCCAAGGACAGCGGCGAAATAACCCTAGGCGAGGGCAAGCCCGTTAAAATAGGCTATCTGCCGGAAAGCCCCATGATCTACGGCTATATGACGTCAAGGGAATACCTCACGTATATTGCAGCGTGCTGCAGCTATCCCGGAGATATCATGCGACGTGTTGACGAGGTGCTCAACATAGTGGGACTCACTCAGGCAGCTGACCGCCGCACAAAGGGCTATTCAAGAGGAATGACCCAGCGGCTCGGCATGGGTGCTGCCATTATCGGCAACCCTGAGCTTCTCATATTTGACGAGCCGACCTCTGCGCTCGACCCTCAGGGACGTTCCGAGGTAATTTCGATAATCGACAGGCTGAAAGCTATGGGCTGCACAATAATCCTTTCCACCCATATCCTGAGCGATGTTGAAAGAGTCGCTAACCGAATAGGAATAATGAACAACGGCATTATCGCCGAGGAGGGCGGACTGAACGACGTCCTCAGAAAACACGGCGGAGATGTGGTGGCCCTGAACGTAAGAGGGCTTACCGACGAGATAAAAATAAAGCTGCTCACAGTGGACTTCGCAAGGGCTGAATTTAACGACAGCACAGGCGTTTTCCGCTTCGGCTCAGACGATCCCGAGGAATGCTCACGCAGGCTGATAAAGCTGATGGCAGAGAACGACATTGCCGCAGAAAACCTTAAAATAAGTACGGCTTCCCTTGAGGAGGTATTCAGAATGGTGGTGGATCAGAATGCAAATTAAAGCCGGATTTATAAAGGAGTGGCTGCATTTCACCCGCACATTCAGGCTGGGCGGCGTTATTCTCGCAACGGTGTCCTTTGCCATAGCTGACCCGCTGATGTACTGGTTTTTGTCTATGCTGCTCGACGCCGTATCGGAAACGACCGGCTCGGTCGGCTTCACCGGAGCAGACATTCTGAGCGGTGCCGCCGATATGTTCAACAGCAGTGCAATTATGTATTGCATGACGCTCTCAGAGTTCTGCGGCACATCTCTGCTCATTATCATGCTCGTGCTGATGTCGCCAAGCGGCGGCGAGCAAAAAAAGCGTGCGACCATCATTCCAAGCTGTTCCGGGCTTGATATGCGCTGCTACCTTGTCCCGAAATATGTCATTTACCCGCTGACGGTATTTGCTGCAACGTTCCTTTCATGCTGCATTGCAGGCGGTATCTGCATGGCTCTGTTTGACGGCGGCATGGCTCTTGAGTCGGGAATGATGCTGCTTTCGGCTCTGCTTTGCGGCATATATGCGGCGTTCTTCATCACCGTTTATATGTCGATAGGGCTGTTCACAAGCCGTCCGGGACTTGTCACAGTATTCATGTATATCGGAATGTCGCTTGTCGATGTGATACTCACTTCCCTTGACCTGTCTGATTTCCAGCCGCTGACGCTGAAAAGCCTTGTCACTGGCAGAATGTTCGGCTCAGACTTCGTTCTTGCAGACAATATAGCTAACATAGCCGTGTCAGTATTGCTTTCCTTCGTTATCGGAGCGATGATGTTCTTCCTTACGCTTGCAGTATTAAAGGGCAGGAAGATAAACAATCGCGTAGACAAGCCGGAGTTCTGATAATTTCCGAATAGTCTAAGATGGCAGAGCAACATTTGCTCTGTCATCTTATATTATATGTCGATTTATGAGTTATTTTTAACCACAATTCAACGGATTGTTAAATACTCTGTTGAAAATGTTGAAAAGCACGGCTAACTTGTCCCGAAATTTCGTCATTTCCGTCACAATAACGGAACGTCTGTATTAATTTCAGCTTGTTGAAAAAGTATCTTCTTCAGGGTGGCAAGAAAGGTGCAGATGCTAGGAAGCGCCGTTTCGGCTAGGCTTTGTGCCTGCCGAAATGGCGCTGACGACGCAGATGTGCCTTTATCGCCACCCTGATAATTCGTCAAATGCCGTGCTCAATGTGACCCATCACCACGACTTTCCCGCCGGAAGTGTGAAAGACAGTCAGCGCAGCCCCACGGAACAGCGGCGAGCGCAGCTGCTGCTCCCATAGTATATTCTGCAGCAGCAAAGTGCGTCTGCGCCGAAAGAGTATGCCGCTCGTGGCATATATCACGCCGTCCGCAAGAGAGTATTCCAGTTTGTAATAGTACACGAGCCACAGCACAGAAAGCACAGCAAGCACGATACCGCCTGCAGCATAAGCCGGCGGGAATAAGTATAACAAAGCTGCATATAACAGTCCTGCAGCCGCTTCAATGAGCCAGAACATTATCCAGCGTTTTTTCAAAAAATCACCTACAGTTTGTTGAAAAAGTCAACTACCAGACTGGCGAGAAGCCCTCAGATTCTAGGAATACGCTCTACGGCTAGGCTTTGTGCCTGCCGTAGGGCGTGTGACGACGAAGATGAGGGTTTATCGCCAGTCTGTCACCTGTTTCACCGTTTTTTCAGATTGAGTGTAATAATATATTGTCAAAAGTGTGATGGTTTTATGCAGTGTGACGAAAATATATATGCACTATTGACAGTGGTGCTTAACCGTGTTAAAATATGACTGCAGTCAAATAATGATACAAAGCAGGTGATATAATGTTCTGTTTATTTGATATGCTGTGGGAAAACGAAAATTTCATCGGGCGAAGCTATCCGCCTGAAATATCGGAAAAGCTGCTGAAAAGCATGGCAACGTTTGATTCGCTCGACCCTGCAGGCTTTATCAGCGGAATGACCCTGTCCGAGTTTTCCGTGATATGCTGTGCACAGGGACATATGCTCAAAAATTCCGGACAGCCGGCAGCTGTCGCCGAAATAGCCAAGCAAATGTCCGTATCAATGCCGGCAGTATCAAGAACGCTGAGAACGCTTCAGGCAAAGGGCTGGATATCCCGTCAGACCGACGACGCAGACCGACGCTCCGTAAAAGTCACCGTAACGCCGGAGGGCGCCAAGATAGCCGGCGAGAACCTTGACCGCATTGCGAAAGCACTCAGTCGGGCAATGTCGGTGTTCACAGAGGAAGAAATGCGCACCATTGCAGAACTGTACAGCAAGTTCGCCGCAGCAATGACGCAGCAGCCCGAAAGCGGCGAAGAAAGGAGCATATGATAAATGCTTGAAATAAGAAATATAGTCAAGGACTATAAGACGGGCAGCGAGGTAGTTCACGCACTAAAAGGCGTTTCGATAAGCTTCCGTGAGAGCGAACTTGTGTCCGTGCTGGGTCAGTCCGGCTGCGGAAAGACCACATTGCTGAACATCATCGGCGGTCTTGACCAGTACACAAGCGGCGACCTTATTATAAACGGTCAGTCCACAAAAAAGTACAAGTCCGCTGACTGGGACACCTACCGCAACCACTCTATCGGGTTCATATTCCAGAGCTATAACCTTATCCCGCACCAGACAGTTCTTTCAAACGTAGAACTAGCGCTGACCCTTTCAGGCGTGTCTAAGTCTGAGCGCAGGAAGCGCGCCAAGGAAGCGCTAGAAAAGGTGGGACTGGGCGACCAGCTAAACAAAAAGCCGAACCAGATGTCCGGCGGTCAGATGCAGAGAGTCGCTATTGCGAGAGCGCTTGTAAACGACCCCGATATACTGCTTGCGGACGAGCCGACAGGCGCTCTTGACAGCGAAACCAGCATTCAGATAATGGAACTTGTCAAGGAGATAGCCAAGGACAGGCTCGTCATAATGGTAACGCACAACCCTGAACTTGCCGAGAAATACTCCACAAGAATAGTCAGGCTTCTTGACGGAAAGATAGTGGGCGACAGCGACCCGTTCGACCCTGCGGCTGAATCGGAAAAGAATGCAGTCAAGAGAAGCACGGACGTCAAGAAAGGCAAAAAAACCTCGATGTCGTTCCTCACTGCGCTTTCGCTTTCCAGAAACAACCTGATGACGAAAAAGGGCAGGACGTTCCTGACCTCGTTTGCAGGAAGTATCGGTATCATAGGCATTGCGCTCATTCTGTCGCTTTCCAACGGCGTTCAGGAATATATCAACAGCGTGGAGCGGTCAACTCTGGCTTCGTTCCCGGTGACGATTCAGCATGAAACCGTGGATTACTCCAGCCTTATGACCTCGATGATGAACGTTGCCGATACAAGCCTTGAGAAACGTGACCCTGACAGAGTTTACACCAACGACATATCGACCGAAATGACAAAGGCGATGCTGTCCGAAATGCAGACAAACAACCTGAAGCAGTTCAAGGAATACCTCGAAAGCAACCCAGAGGGTATTCAGGACAGCATAAGGGAGATACAGTACAGCTATGACTCGAACCTCTATGTATATGGTCATGATATAAACGACAATTTGATTCAGGTCAACCCGTCTACCGTAATAAAGGCGATGATGGGTGAAACCATGGCAAACACCGTTGCGCAGATGACCTCGACCTATTCGATGATGGGCGGCAGTTCATATGATGTGTGGGAAGAACTTCTGGACAACGATATGCTTGAAACGGAATATCAGCTGCTTGCCGGCCACTTGCCGCAGTCCTATGACGAGGTAGTGCTTATCGTCAACAAGCAGAACGAACTTTCCGACGTTACGCTGTATACGCTGGGTCTGCGTGATCAGGTCGAACTTGAAGGAATGATGGCGAACCTCATGTCAGGCGAAAAAATCGACCTCGACACCGGCGACCAGTCCTACAGCTACGACGAACTCATGCAGCTTAGCTTCAGCCTGCTGACTGCGCCGGACTTTTACCAGAAGAACAACGACGGAACATGGACCGATATGCGCAGCGACACCGAATATATGGAGGGCGTACTTGCAGAAGCGCCGCAGCTGAAAGTCGTCGGAATACTCAGACCGGACGACGATTCGCTGATATCCTCCACAAATTCCGGCAAGATAGGCTATACACGGGCGCTGACTGAATATATGCTGAACACGGTGGCTTCCAGCGAAATAGTAAAACAGCAGCAGGACGATCCCGATGTTGACGTATTCACCGGCATTGAGTTCCCCAAGGACGGCGAGAAAGAACCTGAAGCAATGACCGAATCCGCAGCCATGGAACTCATCATGGGAATGCTCTCAGACGAGCAGAAAGAGCAGCTTAACTCAGGTATCATGGGTACTCTCACCGACGAACAGCGGCAGGAGCTCAACAATGAAATGATGAGCATGGTGGACGAGCAGACTGTTTCGGACATCATGATGGGACTGCTCACCCCTGAACAGCTTCAGCAGATGGCAATGGCGAACGCTTCCGGCGCAGAAACAGATGGCGCAGGCGCGGACATTACAGCCATGCTGTCAGAGGAGCAGCTGCAGCAGCTTTCGGCAGGCGTTATGGCTTCGCTGACGCCTGAGCAGAGCGCACAGCTTTCACAGAAGATGAACGAGATGGTCGATCAGACCAAGGTTTACGGCGTATTCATGCAGGTGCTGACGTCCGACCAGCTTACCCAGCTTATGGAACTGACAAAAGAGCCGCAGACCACCGAAGCCACCTATGACGGAAACCTGAAGCTTCTCGGCGTGGCTGACCTTGCAGAGCCAAGCCTGATAAAGATATTCGCAACTGACTTCGAGAGCAAGGAAACGATAACCAAGCTTATCGAGCAGTACAACAACGAGCGTGTGAAAGAGGGGGCGCAGGAGGACGTAATAAACTACACCGACTATGTGGGACTTATGATGTCCTCAGTCAGCGACATCATCAACGCTATTTCGTATATTCTGATAGCATTCGTTGCGATCTCGCTTGTGGTATCCTCTATCATGATAGGCATAATCACCTACATCTCAGTGCTTGAACGCACCAAGGAAATAGGCATACTCCGTGCAATGGGCGCATCAAAGCGTGACGTATCCAACGTATTCAACGCCGAAACGCTGATAGTCGGCTTTGCGGCGGGCGTTATCGGCATAGGCGTGACGCTGCTGCTGAATATCCCGATAAACATTATCATCAAGGACATCACAGGGATAGACAATGTTGCGCTGCTTCCGTGGCAGGGCGGTGTTATTCTGGTGGTAATAAGTATGCTGCTTACGCTTATCGCTGGTCTGTTCCCTGCAGGCGTTGCCGCAAAGAAAGATCCGGTGGAAGCACTCAGAACTGAATAATCGCCAGTCTGGATATCTTTCTAATACTTGACCCCTCTCAAAAACTGAGAGGGGTCAATCTTTATTCTACTTCAACGCTGTCGCCCGAATCGTAAATTATATCCTCGCCATATCCAAACCACCATGTTTCAGAGGTAAGCTTGCCGCTGCCAAAGCTGTATGTGTAGAAGTCCGAACGGCTTATTCCGTCATAGAAGCTGTCGGGCAGTTCACGTGTGCTTTCGTAATTGCTAACCCTGTCGAGAAGCTCGCCGCTCAGCCTGCTGTCGTATACCTCGGAAAGCTTGACGGACGGGTGGGTCAGCTTTGTGCTCTTGCCCCTTTTCAGCAGCGCCGTATAGCCATAATCCGTTTCAATGCTGTCAATGCAGTACTTGAAATCGAATGTGGCAGACTTGGGGTTTTTCGCAGCGGTGCTGATATTCACCGAATAATCGGACAGGCTGAACGACTTGTCGTATTTTGCTATACGTGAGGTAATATTGCCGAACGCTGTCGAAGTCACGCATTTCAGCTTTCCGTTCATCACAAGTTCAGCCTGGGGTAATGCCGATATACTGCCCGCTTTGATGTCGAGCGTTCCTTTTTTGCCGATAACGAGAGTTCCACGGTTGATTATCGAACCTCTGCCGGATTCCGACTTTCCGCTTGAAGTCAGCTTTCCAAGCGTCACCCTGCCGTTTGAGATGATAAGAGTTCCGCCGGCTTCAATTTCAAGCGTGGAATCGTTCAGCAGAAGCTCTGCGCCTTTCGTTATGCGGAGCACGCCGTCCTTTTCTATTCTTATCTTGCCGCGGCTGAGCGAGAAATCCTCCGATATCACCGCATTGTCGGTGACGGTGAGCGTCTTGGAAGCCTTCGTGCTTTCCCCGTTCCACTCGATACCGTAAAAATCCTGTTCCCCTGCGGCATAGGCAGGGACAGAGGAAACGGCGAGCAGGCAGGCCGTAAAAAGTGCTGCTATGTGTTTTTTCATGTGTGTCCTCCTCATCAATAAAGAGTGTTAGAAAAGGTTAAATGCGCACCCTATTCTTGCTCCATATCATATGATACCAATGTGTAATTAATTCAACTCACATCTCCATTTCATACACATGGTCTATTACATTTCCACCTTCATCTTCAGTATATGTCACATATGAGTAATACATCTTTCCGGTAGTGCAATCATAGAAATACTGCTCATCTTCGTTAATTGTATTGGTAGATAAAGCATTGATTGACATAGTGGAAGCTGAAGAGCACAAATTGTTATACTTGTCAATAACAGAATCGTTCCTTATTACTTTATCAAGATTGTTTGAGAACACATTCGTGATTTCTCCGTTCTCGATAGAGAATGTAAGGCACTTATTGGTTGTAATATTATCGCTTATTTTGTAAACGAAGCTAACTGCACCAGCTGTTTTTTCATCATTGTAGTAATGAAATGTGCAGGTATATTCTTCTGGCGTAATAGTATCATCTATTGCAGCCGCCAAGCTGAATGCCGAGTTTTCCGTAAAGTCCATATGAGAAACATCTAATTCGTTGATACTTGAGCCCATATTTGATTGAATATCAATTTTTGAATTTGATTTAGAAGATGATGCAATTGTAAGATAAGGATATCCTATTATTAACAAGTTATCCTCAATACTAGTATCAGGATATTTAGTGCTTGCGAGATTGCAAGCTTTAGTTACATTATATCCATCTTTTAATGCGTCAAGGTACGCATTAACCCATTTTCTTCCTGTTGCGGTGCGAGTTGAAATCTCTCCTCTAAACCCTATTGATGTTCCAGCACCCTGTGAATATGCTGTGTGTGCCAAACTTGTTGAACTGGCAGCAGTGCTACATCCGAAGAATTGCATTAGCTTGACATTTGACAAATCGATTGAGGATAATGAAACATCATTACTATTGTTAGTGGAGCATTTGATATCAAAATTCCGCAATGATGATCCACTTTTATACTTAAATGTCATACTGCTAGCAGAAGCATGAGAATTTAGAAAAACAACATTTGCTTTCAGTGCTTCCCTCAATTGAGTTGCTGTAGGGCTGGTTATGCAAGACGAACTAGTGCATGTTGATATAGAGCCAAAAGCATTGCTTGCATATGTAGCGTTCGTGGCAAAATCATCAACTTTTGTATCCGTTTGATAATACTTGACGCCAACGCTTACTGCTGAAGTAATTGTATCAGCAGAAGCTGATAACGATATTGCTCCAGCACATACTAAAGCCATGCCAGCTGCTGTTATATTTTTTTTAATGCTCATAATTTAATTCTCCTTAGTTATTTATGTTTTGAAATGTCCAAGTAGCTATAAGGGTTATTATTTATGCCAAATCCCCCTCCTTTTTGTGTTTCTAAACCATGGTTTACAATTATTATACCCCAATATTGATATAGTGTCAAGTGTCGTGACATATTTTGTATGATTGACCAAATATGCGTGTTCGCATTTAGTGAAGTTGACCACAATTACGCTCTGCAATTCTGACGCCGTATAGCTGTAAAAGTAAAAGGGCAGTGCCGCTGAACGGGTGCTGCCCTGTATTATAGAAAGCCGTCATTTTTTCATCAGCGTTTTCAGCTTCCCTGCGTTCTGGCGGCGATTGATGAACGGCTTTGTGACCAGCCGCACGAACCAGCACGCCGGAAGAAGCACAGGCGCTTTTTTCAGCACCGGATAATGCTGCCGCATATGCTGGAAGGTCGGGAAGATAAGGCGGAACAGATAACCAGCCCTGCCCTGCTTTTCAATGCGGGACTGCGCCTGATTCTGTATAGTGCCGTAAGTGCCGCTGCCGAGAATGTATTCCTCCAGCTTCAGAGTCTGCTCAGTATGCGGGCGTTCGCCGAACCACACCTCCGAAAGTTCCAGAAGCTGACGTGCGCTGCCGCCCTTGCCCGACGGTTCGAGAAATTCAAGCGAACGCTCCGGCTCGATTCCCATGTCCGAATGCACGCAGACCCACAGGTCCATCACCGTGCGTATTCCCGTGCCGCCCTCCTCCAGATGTTTGAGCGCATGGGCGATAACATACGCAAAGAACACGTTCGGGCGCAGATTGCAAAGCATTCCGTCCTGCTCGCAGAAGCTCCACGGGTCGGCGAAAAGCTGCCGAAATTCCTTGCCCTCCTCGCCGAAAAGCGACCGGTGTATCTCCACGTTCATGACCGGCGGCATATAGTAAATATCGTGCACGTCATAACCGAAATGCTCGCAGGTGTAGCCAAGCCCCTGCATTATCTCACGTGCCTGCTGCGCATTGCTCTCGTCTATCAGCATATCTATGTCCGACATAGTGCGCATATCGCTCTGCGGGTAGAGGTGCTTTATCACGCTGCCTTTCAGCGGAAGATATCTTATCCCCGCCTGTTCAAGGCTCTTGCCTATCCGGTCAAGTTCGGACTGCTGCGTGAGGTCCTTTACGATAGCCTTGTCACGCAGCTGGCTCCACTTCGCAAAGACCTCCCCCTGCCCGCCGATACCCAGCGTTTCTATGCCATAGTAAGCCATTCCGGCAACGCTGTGAGTTTCGGCGCAGGAAAGCACCCCCGCAGGAGTACACCCCTCAGTCGGCTGAGGTGCTTTTTCACCTTTGAGCAGACTTCTCAGCAGGTCTATCAGGTATCGCTCGTTCACATTCATTCAATAACTCCGTCCTTTAGCGTAAGGCGTTTGCCGCATATTTTCAGCGCAGCAGGTCTGTGGGTGACTATCAGCACAGTCTTGTCCTGCATTGCTGCGATATTCTCCAGCAGGCGGGATTCGGTCTGCTCGTCAAGCGCAGATGTCGCTTCGTCCAGCAGCAATATTCCCGCATTGCTGTAAAGCGCACGTGCCACTGCTATTCTCTGCGCCTGTCCCTCTGAAAGCCCCGTCCCATTCTCGCCTATCACCGTGTCGAAGCCCTGCGGCAGTTCTGAAATAAAGCCGGCTGCGCAGGCTGCTTCCGCTGCTGAGGTAAGCCGTGCTTCGTCCGGCGATTCCTCCATAAAAGCGATATTTTCGCGTATGGTACCGGAGAAAAGACAGTTGCCCTGCGGCACATATGCGATACAGCTACGACTTTCCTGACCGGCTGAATATGTATCCTCGCCCGCAAGGAACGCCACTCTACCCGCCTGCGGCTGATATGCGCCAAGAAGCAGCATGAAAAGCGTGGATTTACCGCCGCCCGATATTCCGGTCAGCGCAGTGACGCTGCCCTTTTCAAGCGTGAAGTCTGCGCATTTAATTACATCTCCGCCGCCGTATGAGAAGCGAAGCCCGCTGACCTGCAGCTGCGAAAATCCGTCGTAGGACATAGTTTTCTCAGCCGGCTTTTCCTTAGGCAGCCTCTCTAGTTCCATCAGCCTTTCAGCGGAAGCTGTCGCTGCGTAATACTGCGGGAATAAGCCGGAAAGCCCCGCAAACGGCGCCTGTATCTGATTAACCAGCTGCAGCACTGCAGTAAGCGTTCCGTAAGTCATAACGCCCGCAAATATACTGTATGCTCCCCACACCAGCGCCAGCACATATCCCGCCTGAAACACCAGACCGAAGCCCGCACCGGCAATAAGCCCCAGTGTACGGCGCTTCATTCTCAGGCGGAAATGCTCCTGCTGATTGAGGTCGTTTCGCCTGCGCATTCTGTCCTGCGTGCCGAATACCTTTATCACTGCAGCGCTTTCCGTCGATTCCTGCAGAAACGACCGCACAACGCCCTCTTTCTCCTGCACACGCTTGTGAAGTCCCTTTAGTCTGCTGCGGAAGAATCGCGTTACAGCGAAAACCGCCGCCCCAGCAAGCACGAAAAGAGCGGCAAACATCGGCTCTAACGCAATCATTACCGCCGCCGCACAGATTATCTTAGTCACCATATTGACTGCCGAGGGTACTATATCCACAATGCTGTCCGAACATATCCTGACATCTGAGAACATACGGTTCAGCAGTTCGCCGCTGTGGTATTTTCTGAGCGAGGAAAGCTCAGTTGATAAAAGCTCCCCGAAAAGCCGCCCCCTGAGCTGCATTTCCGTTCTTGCACGAACCTGCTCTGAAATGCCATTGCACAAGAACCTCAGCACTACCTGCAGCAGCACGATACCGCCCAGAAGAACCGCATATCTCACCAGACCGCCGTATTCACCAGATACGGCACAATCGACTATGCCACGGCACAGAAGCGCGAACGCTGCGCCCATCGCTGCCAGCACCGCATTCAGCGCAACTATTGCGCCAAGCGCCGCCCTTTTGCCCTCGGTCAGGCGAAAGAGCCATTTCAGCGCAGCCCTGTCCGAATTACTTCCCGCCATGAAATAACCTCCGAAGCCTGAAATATACCCTACGCAAAAGGAAGCTGCGCCACAGCGTGCAGTACAGCCGGTAGGAAAGCTTCCTGCGGGTGATAGTCCTGCCTTTTCGGGTAATGCTTTCCACCCTGCCTATGACCTGCTGCGGGGTTATCCCATATTCACGCTGAAGCTGATTATCGCCGCACATCACGAACGCCCCGTCCTTTTCGCCGACTATCCTGTGCAGGATAAAGCTGCCGTCCGTGCGCTGATAGAATGCAATATCGCCGCAGGAATAGCCCTTCGACCGGACAAGGGACACGCTGTCCCTGCCCTCGACGATGAGCGGCAGCATACTCGTCCCCCGTGGGAACAGCGTGAACTGCCCGCCGCTTTCCAGAACCTCACGGATAAGCCCGATATGCTCGGACAGGCTGAATCTTTCCTGCTCAGGCAAGGAGCGCCGCCTTTTTCAGCGTGTCGATGAACTCCGCAACGTCCCTGTGCGCCTGTTCCTCGGTCACGTCATATTCTCTGAGCAGCGCACTGCACAGCTGCTCCTGCGTTTTATCGCCGGAAAGCTGCTCCCAAAGGAATTTTCCGGTTTCGTTCAGCCTGATTATACCGTTGAAGCTGCGGCTTGCTTCGCCAAGTGCGACAACGACGTTCTGCCCGCCGACCTTTCTTAAAATGAATCCGTCTTTTATTTTCATGCCTTTTCCTCCGTTAGTGGGTTATACCATTTTAATTATTATATATCAAATATGCTGTGCTGTCAATATCCTGATGTTATACGGTTCTGGCTCATCTCACGGCAGACCTGCTGCGGCGCAGGCAATATCTGTGGTGATTGTGCACAAAAATTCTGCACATGGTTAGTCGTTAATGTAGATTTTTCTGTGCCTGTCCTTTTTCTCCTTGACTTTTAGGGGTATAACATCTATAATTAAAGAAGGATTTACCATATATCCGAACGCATTTTTTACTTAACAACTTAAAATCAGGAGGTTTTTTATGAAGCTAAGACGGACTATGTCTGCCTTAATGGCAGGCGTGATGGCGGTAAGTTCAGCAGTGGTCTGCAGCGTTTCTGCGAGTGCAGCTGCAACTGATAAAGAGTGCTTATCTGACGCAAAGGATATTACAACAGGTGCCACATTCTCAGACGGTATTTTGCATGATTTTCTTAATTCATGGGATAATCCTCTTACAGTTGCAGATTACGAATCCATAACCATTACATACAGCATTGGTGATGTAGGAAACATATCTGCACTGCAAATTTATATCAATGGTGATGAAAACAAAGGCGGCGGCTGGGCGTCCGATGGATGGAATATATCCGCAGGCGACAATCAGACTATCACGCTCGACCTTACAGACACTTCAAAAGTGAAATGCACCACCTTTGGTGAAGCAGGACTTAAGCTTTACGGTACTGACGGCGAAGCGTGCACCGGAAGTGTTATAGTAAACTCCGTGCTTATCAAGGCAAAATCAACTGATGATGGCAGCGGCGACAACCAGCCGTCAGCAAAGAAAAATTACTTCACTAATTATGACGGCAAGCCCATCACAATGACCGCTGATGGCAATGGCGGAGCAACAGCCACCCTTAACATTACACTTGATGCCATTACTCTTGGCAAATCAACTGTTGCAGACCTTAAGGCAGCATACGGCAAATTTGGCATGAAGGGTATCAAGTATGTCAAGGACTCCCTTGGTCTTTCCGCTTCAAACTTCGGCGCTTGCGTATTCGTTCAGGCAGGCGACAGCTGGGAATGGTGGGGTGCTCTTGGTAACACTACCCTGAGTGCAGATGGAACTGATGTTATCCTTAACACAAGCGAGGAGCTCAAGCACTGGGACGGCACCGTTATTCCTGACGACGCTAAGGTTCAGCAGGTCGGCGTTCAGTTCTATGTTGGCGACCCCAAGCCTGACGCTGTAACAGCACTTAAGAAAGGCGACACTATCGTTATCAACCCCACCGATACAGGCGACGGCGATGATGGCGACGACAGCGGCGATACACCCGCAGATGATAATGTTATCTGGAGCGGAAATACCGCTTTAGGCAGCTGGGCTAACACGGTATCTATCAAAAATCCGAACCTCTCAGCAGGCGACACAGTCAACATCAAGTATACCGTTGACGACGCTAACGCACAGCTCAAGGTTTGCGCTATGACTGGCAGCTGGGACACACTTGCTTCCATGACCGACACAAATGAATACGGTGTTGCTGACCTTGCCAAGGACGGCACCTACAGCTTTGTTATCAGCGAGGCTGACGCAAAGGCAGTAAACGAAAGCGGCATGGGCATTCAGGGTCAGAACGCTACCATCACCGAGGTATCTGTTACCAAGGCACAGAGCGGCGGCGATGAAGAGCCTGACGATAAGGACTACGAGGAATCCACCACCGACTATACCGCAATTACCGATTATACCCTGATAAAGCTTGCCGGCGGTCAGACACTGTTTGTTATGCCGATATCCAAGGCTGACGCTACCGAGAACGATACAGCTGTTCTGAAGATCACAAGAGCTTCTGACGGCAAGTATGTTCGCTGCGTTACATGGAAGGTATACAAGGGCTTCAAGTTCATTGACGCAAACAGCACTAAGCTGATGGAATCCGGTAAAACCGGCACATACTTTGTTCTGTTCCTTCTGAACAATGTTGACGAAAGCGAGAACTACAAATTTGAGTTACTGCTCGGTAACGCAAAGGGATAAACGGAGGTACGCATGAAGAAAGCATATTTTAAGCCTGAGATCGAGATCACCGGCTTCACCACAGAGGATATCATAACCGCAAGTTCAGTTGACGCAGGTGGAATGGATAAGAACGACACCATTGTCAATGTTTCCGATCTGACCGGTGCAGACCTTGGCGCAAACGGCGGCTGGAAATAATAATCAGCCATAAGCAAGACAGGGCGCAGCATATGCGCCCTGTTTTTTCGAGGTGAAAATGAACAAGCAGTATAATATTTGCGGCCTGACGGTGGAATGCGACCTGAGATACCCCGAAATGACCCGCAGAGCGGAAAAATACCTTTCTGCCGGACATGACACGCCGGACATAGCTATTCCATTTTCTCAGCCGGAAATAGACCGCCTGAGAGCCGCCGAGCCGCACCTCACCCCCGACGACTGCGAGATAATCAACACCACGCACTCTTTCTATATGCAGCTTCTGAGCCATGGAGGGTTCATGCTGCATTCAAGCGCAGTGGTCATGGATAATGCGGCGTACCTGTTTTCTGCGCCGAGCGGTACGGGTAAATCAACGCACACGCAGCAGTGGCTGAAGCTGTTCGGCGAGCGTGCGCAGATACTCAACGACGACAAGCCCGCTATAATGGTATCGGACAGAATAACCGCCTGCGGCACTCCGTGGAGCGGCAAAAGCGACCTTAACCTGAATGCGGTTGTCCCGCTGAGGGGTATATGCTTCCTGCGGCGCAGCGAGAACAACTACATCGAGCGTATGCCGGCGGAGCGTGTGGCATATTCCATTCTCGACCAGACCCTGCGCCCTGAGGACGGCGTGCGCATGGGGCTTCTGCTTGATATGCTGGACAGGGTGGCAACGCAGATACCCGTCTGGCAGATGGGGTGCAATATCTCCACGCAGGCGGCGCAGATGGCGTATGACCATATGTCGGCGGTAATATGATATGAAAAGATGGGAGAGCGTTGAATGCTCTCCCATCTCGCTATTTTCTGTCAATCTAGGCTATTAAGCAAGTCAATCAGTGATATCCTGCTGATCACCGCCGTCTGCGCTCCCTCGCCGGATATTCCCACGGCATATTCCCCGCAGTCATATTCCACGGTCGAGCGAAGCAGCGAGGTATCCGCTCCCCGCAGGTCGCCTGCGATACCTGTACCGAGCCGCTTCAGGAACGCTTCTTTCTGCACCCAGAGCCGTATAAGGTCCTCCGGAGAATGCACTCTCTGCTTTTCGCCGTCGCTCAGCACACGCTCGTAAACCCGCTGGCTCACCCTGCGTGAAAGCCGCTCGATATCTGCGCCGACCTCTCCGCAGTCGGAGAACGCCGCACACACTGCGCCCTTTGTGTGGGACAGCGAAAACTGCAGCTCGCTGCCGATAAGATACGGCTTGCCGAAGCTTCCGTGCCTGTATCTGAGCCTGTCAGCCGGAATACCGCTCCTGCGGCTCAGCTCCTGCGACAGCAGAAGCCCCGCCGCCAGCGACAGCAGCTTATCCTCGTCAGAGCGTTTCTTTGATATCCTGTCCCTGCGAAGCGCAGACACGTATCCAAGATACCTTTCCGCCTGCGAAAACGTCACATTCCCGATATCAGCAACGATAACCTCTATAGGCATATTACCCGGCGAAATACCAGTTGCCGCCTGCATATACTACAACATTCTGGCCACTGTCACTCAGAACGCCCTCAACACCCTGAGCGTCTATTGTGTAATCAACAAGATATGCCTTGGTGATGTCGCCGCTGTCCACAAACATAGCCTTTACCTCGTCGGTCAGCTTATCCTTGCAGTCGGTGATGTTTGTTACGATTATCTTAGCCTGAGCGACCTTAGCAAATTCTTCCTCGCCTACATATTCCTTTATCAGGTCTAAAAAGCTCTTGCAGTAGCCCTCGAACGACATACCCATCTCGGCGAAAGAAGCCTCCAGTTCCTTTAAGACAGCAGCGGGGTAATACTTCTTGTATGTGCCGTACAGATCGTTGTCCACTATTGCCATCTTGAACATATCGTCAAACATATTCTGGATTTCCTGCTTATCCTGCTCGATATTCTGCTTAACATCGGCTGCTGTGCCTTTCAGCAGGGCTTTCAGCTTCTTGCAGGTGTTCTTGCCCTTTACGGTGACCTTTGCTTTATTGCCGAGCTCAATGGTCTTGGGCGTGCCGGATATTGTGCCGCTCTTGTTTACGGTCAGCTTGCCGCCGAGCGTAACGTTAGCCTTGTTCTTGCCAAACTTTATTGCGCCGGAAGCAGAAACCGTGCTGCCCTTTGCAGTGGTCAGCGTGCCGTTTACTGTCAGCGCAGAACCGGCTCTCATGATCACCTTTCCATTTATGGTAAGGCTGCCTGCTTTAGCCACCGTGATCTTTGCGCCCTTGTTTAATGTGAGCGTAGTGCCCTTGGGTACAGTCACATCGCTTGAAATAGTGACGCTCTTTTTCAGGACATACTTCTTGCCTGCCTGAAGTTCAGCCTTTCCGTCCCATGTCTTTGCAGAAGAAGCACCCAGTTCCTGAACGACGGAAGCCGTTTCAAGCTGCGGGATATCCTGTGCAGAAGCAACTGCCGAAGCACCCGCCATGATAACTGCGCTGAGAATGATCGCTGTAGTTTTTTTGAACATTTCCATTACCTCCATTGAATAAATTTAGTCCATACCAATCATATGTATTCAGGCATTGCTGCCGATATACCACTATCAAAGCGGGAAGCCGCTTCCGCTTTCCGCCTTTCTCGCCGCCTTGAACTGCGGCGATTTTTTCGTCACCATTCGCCGCTCCCTGCCTGCGGGGGTGCACAGTTCAAGCGTTATCCTGCCGCTTTCCGTCAGCGGGTGACGTAAGACGCGTGCGCCGCACGGCTCTGCAGGCTCTCTTGAAGCGGCGATAAAGCAGAATTTCTCGTCCTCATATGGGACGTCGCCGCCTTTAAGCCGCTTGTGCATTCGGCTGCGCTGTATCCTCTCGGTAAAGTGACACCAGTCGCCGCCGCCAAGCGGACATTCTCCCTGCGAGGGACATGGCGCAGCAATATGCCCGCCCATATCTATCAGCTGCCGCCGTATCTCCATCATGTGCGACCAGCCCTCCGGCGTACCCGGCTCGATTATGAGAAGCATTCTCTGCGTGCTGTCCCACAGCCGTTTTACTGCATTCCTGCGGTCGCTTTGGGTCAGTTCGTTCAGGCAGTAGGAGCACAGAACAAGCTCCGCTTTCCCGCTTATGTCCTCAGTGATGTCACCTCTGCTCCACTGAGCGGGTACTCCGCATATTTCGGTGAACCGCTCGCCGAGAGCCATCATCTCCGGCTCACGCTCAATACAGCGTATTTCAGAGCATTCCGCCGTCAGTGCCGCTGCAATGCTTGCCGCACCCGTGCCTGCGCCGATATCCAGCACCGTCTGAAACTCCCGCCGCTCCTCCGGCACGCATTCAAGCGTAAGCTGCAGCGACCTGCAGACTGCGCCGAAAGTCGCCGGCATTCTCACCGCAGCATAGGCAAGGATATCCCTGCGGCTGCTGACCATGCGCCTGCCGCTGCCGTCGTTTTCACGATACCTGCGTGAGATACCCTCCGCAGCCGCAGACATATCAGCCGTGTTCTCCTGTGAAAGAAGCTGCTCTATCTCGCAGCGCAGTTCCGCCGGAAACTCCATAGCCCGTTACCTCTCAGAAATAATTGTTGCGTATCTCCTTTGCGGCAAATGCGCCCTCCAGTGCCTGACCGTTGACCTCAGGGTGAAGTCCGTCACGCAGATAGCGCCCCGTGCCGCCCATCACCTCGAATTTCTCGCAGATACCGCTGCCCGAATAAGCGTCGAGAAGCTGCACGGAAAGCCCGCTGCATATGCTCTTAAGGCAGCCGATGGTCTTGAGTATCTTCCTGTTGTGCGCAGGGTCGGCAGTCTGAATGGGCGTCATGACGAATATGCGGCAGTCCGGAAATCTCTCTGCGATGGTCTGAATGCACCATCTTGCAGCGCCCGCTTCCGTGAACAGGTCGATGTTTTCGTTGCCGTCAAGTTCCTTTCCGGTGAGTGCCTTTTCAGGGTCCCCGATAAATTCTTCAAGGTCGTTAGTACCCATTGCGAATGCAAATATATCAGGCTTCGGGAAATTGCCTTTCTCATATTCGTCAAGGAATCTCTGAATATGCACCACTGCGCAGTTGTTTGCTCGCTTCTGCATTTCCAGCGGGTCGTCCGTGGGCTCCCAGCCGTCGCTTATTCCGGCAAAATCAGCCGCCGTGTAATCCTGAGTGGTCACCTGCTGACCGCCCGCTTCAAGCGTCCTTTTATACCATACCGAACTTCCGACAGCCACGTTGCTGTGCGACTTCATTCCAAGCCGCCTGAATACGTGCCAGCTCCACTGCTCACCTGCTGTTATGCTGTCGCCGTCCACTCCGAAATTCAGTTGCTCAAATCCTGTCATTTTCTGTTATCTCCTGTATAGTTATTGCAGAGCGTCATATTCCGGTCATGTCGAAATCCGGAGTATACTCCTCCTTTGCAGAACTGCGCTCCTGCATATATCCCTCAAGACCCGCCGCATACACTGCGTCAAGCGCCTTGCGATATTCAAATGTTGTTATCCTGCGGTCTAGCCCGTGGATATCCTTTGCCTTGTAGAATGGCGTATACTGGCTCATCAGGCTGAAAAGCACATCTTTTCCGAATCTTTCGCCCACACGCCGTATGACCTCCACCGAATCACGATAATGCCCCGGCAGCACAAGGTGGCGTATTATCACGCCCTTTTTCAGCAGTCCGCCGCTTCCGAATACCGGACGCCCGACCTGCCTCAGCATTTCCTCAGCCGCCCTCATTGCCGTGTCAAAGTAATTCTCCGCAGATGAAAGCTGCCGTGCAAGTTCGTCCGAATAATACTTGATATCCGGCAGATATATGTCGGCGTGCCCCTCCATCGCCCTGAGCGTTTCCACCCTTTCATAGCCGCCGCTATTGTATACCACGGGTATGCAAAGCCTGCCGCCTGCTATGTCCAATGCCCTCAGTATCTGCGGTACATAGTGAGTGGGGTTCACAAGGTCGATATTATATGCGCCTTTCTGCTGCAGTTCCAGAAATATCTCTGCGAGCCGCTCGACGCTGATGTCCCTGCCCTTTCCGCCTGCGCTTATCTCGTGATTCTGGCAGAAAACGCACCGCATGACGCAGCCGGAAAAGAAAACCGTCCCGCTGCCGCCGATATTGCAGTCAGTCCCGCTCAGGCACGGCTCCTCCCATTGATGGAGCGCCGCCCTTGCCACCCTGACCGTACTTTTCATTCCGCAGAACCCGACCGTGCTTTCACGGTCAGACCCGCATTCCCTCGGACAGAGCCTGCAGACCAAATGCCATACCCCCATTGCGCATAAGCGTCGATATACACTAGCCCCCTATGAGGGACTTAATGAATGTTACTTCTGTGCGTTATCTATCAATGCCTGCGTATCTGCAGTGACGGTCTTAAGCAGCTCATACTGCGGAACTAAATTTCCGTTGTCGTCGTATGCTATCTTCATTCCCACCGCAAGCGAATCGTTGGTTATCGAAGTGAAATCAAGCGGGTTCTCCGCATTCACGTTGTACACATAAGCAAGCGTTATCTCAGGCAGCGCATTGAAATCAGCACTGTTGACGATAAACCTGAATTTGCTGCAGTCCTGCAGCGAGAATGCCGCCTCTGAATCCGCACCAGTGACTATCGGGTCGATAACAAGCTGCCGCTGAGTGAATATCGGCTCTGCAGAACTGTCGTTCTCCGAAGCATCGTCATACACATTCTGCGCTGCGATTATTCTGCCGTTGGTGACCACTGCGCTGAGGTTCATATCCCTGTAGTGGTAGTCCGTCACGGTTTCCTCGCCGTTTTCAGTGAGCCCGTTGAACACGCTGCCGTTTATTATGTAGGTAGCCTGATCCACCTGCTCGATGGACACCGTGAACACCGGCGCATAGATTATGTTCTGATACTGAGCCAGTATCTCGGTCAGGTCAGATACCGGCACGGAGTCTGACTGCGCCTCGTTCATCTTTACGATTATCTCTGACAGAGTTTCGTTCGCACTCAGGTCGGTGGTGTATACTCTCGTCACCGACGCCGCAGTTCCGGAGTCGTTCTTGATGTCGCCGCAGAATATCATTTCACGTGCGTTAAGCATTAGAATAAGATATGCGATGAATCCCACCAGTACCAGCGCAATGAGCACTATTCCAATTACAAATTTCATATTCCGACCTCAAATGCAGTATAGATTTGTGTCCCAATCCGGGAAATATGGGTGATGCCTGAGATAAAACCTGTATTTCTTGTTTATTGCAGCGATCTGCAGCGGTATCGCAAACATATCCTCGTTTCTGTGATAAAGTGCAACGGAAAGCTTCGGACGAAACGCCGATATAGTCTGAGCCGAACCGGCTATCGCCTTTTCCTCACTGCCCTCGACATCATATTTAATAAACGTGGCTGCCCCGCCCTGCAGCATATGGTCAACGCTCATCATGCTGACCTCTCTGTATCTGGCAGGATTCGCCGCCCTCGCCGGATCTTCGTCCACCTTTGAACTTCTGCCAGCCCTCAGACTGAACCGCAGGACTGTTTCGCTGTCCCATGCGCCGGCGTTGTACGCTTCCAGCAGCCCTGAGCCTATCATATACAGCCGCCGCTTCAGCTTGATGTAATTCTTGTGGTCGGGCTCCATCGCATATATCTTGCGGAAGTGCATTCCCGTTTCATTCAGGAACTTCACGATCGTGTCGCCGTTGTATGCGCCGAGGTCAACGTATATCTCCTCCGGCCCGATGTTCAGCAGGTCGTACATTTCCTGCTCCGGTGATTCGCACGCCCTGAGGTATTCCAGTCTGCCGCTCAGCTTATAGCGTATCACGTTCTCGTAAACCCTGCGTGACTGCTCGTCTGCAAGCAGCTTGTACGCCGCTTCAAGTTCGCTGCGGTGCTCTCTTGCATAGTCGAGCGTGAACAGACCCTCTCCCACCACCGGAACATTCGGGGCGTAAAGCTCGTGCTTCTTTTCTATGCCGTATATTTGCTCCATGACCTCCGGTATCTGGCTGCCGAAGCACACCAGTATCAGGAAATCATCACCGTAAAGCTGCTCTATTTCCGACAGCTTCTTGACCCTATAACCCAGAAAGCTGTGACCCCTGACAAATTCATCACTTGCCATGATGTCAGCCGTGGGTATTCCGAAGCCGTCCAGAACTGCCTTTATCTTCTCTGCGCCGTCGCCCATGCCGTAAAGCACTATTTTTTTATCGGTCGTCCGCAGATAGTCCCACAGGCAGCTATCTATCTCATCAAGGAAAAATGCCATTTTATGTCCCCCAGTCAGATCACATCATACGAATGCTCTCTGATTCTTTCACACACTTGACGAACGCTTCCGATATCTTTGAGCTGTCAAGGTGATATTTCTCAACATATTTGTCAACTGTTTCCCAGTCGCCCTTTTCATAGCTGTAGGCGAGGTCGAACACGTCGCTGTAAATACCGCCCCTGCCCATCAGACCGTTCTTTATCTCCGGCGTCAGCGGAAACTCATCCAGAGCCTGCGCCAGCGCACGCTCGCCGCCGTAGGTCACCATGGACAGAAGTCCCATCAGGTAATATGCGTCGGAATCCTGCGCAGCCTCAGGTATCATCATAGAAATGCTCTTGCAGAATTTCGCAAGCAGGCAGGATATACGCATTATCTCAACGTTATCGCTGTGAGTTATGCGCTGCATTCCCATCAGGTAGATCCATTCTCGCAGATAATCAAGCCCCAGTATCACCAAAGCCTGACTTATTGAGCTGACCCTGTTCCTTACGCCGAAATATACTGAATTTATAAGCCTGAGCAGCCGCTGACACATTGCCGTGTCGCAGGAAATAACGTCCACAATGTCGCTGAATTCCGGCTCAGGCTGTGAAACAAGCTGCATGACCTTCATAAAGTTCACAGGCAGCGGAGTAATGCTGTGCTTGGACATTATCGTGGGTTTTGCGAAGAAATACCCCTGCATGAAGCTGCAGCCCAGCCGCTTTGCATACTCAAATTCTTCCTGCGATTCTATCTTCTCCGCCAGCATGAGTTTATTGCAGTAGCGGCAGATGTACGCCGTTTCTTCAATGGACTTCTGAGAAGTGCGGAAATCTATCTTTACGATATCGCCAAGTTCAAAAAGTTCGCTGTAGCTGTTGTCGTATTCAAAATCATCGAGCGCAAGGGTATAGCCACGCTCTTTCAGTTCCTGACAGGCACCCACAAGCTGCTCGTCCATCATCATCTTTTCAAGTACCTCGACCACAACAAGGTCGGGGGATATCATTTTGGGCACGCCGCGCTTGAGCAGATTCGCCGTAAAATTGATAAACGCCCTGCCGTCGCCGATGATATCCTGTATATTCAGCCCGAAAAACGCATTGGTGACCACGTCGGCGGTGGATTCATCGCCGTTCACTCCGTTGTATTCATTCTGCTTTCCATTGCTGCGGTAAAGCAGCTCATACCCGTAGACATGGTTCTCTGTGTCAAATATTGGCTGGCGAGCCATGTAAACATTCATCAACGATCACCCTTCTGCTGATAACAGCTTATTCTTAGAACTATTATACAATATTTCACCTATTTTTTCAAGCACTGTGTAATAGATTTACAGCATTTTTATTATTTTGGGGATATTGCACAATAGTGACCGTCTTCTTTTGGGAGCATTCCAGTCTAAAAAAATACCCCCTGACAACAGTCAGGGGATCAGCTTGTTGAAAAAGTCTACTACCAGACTGTCGAGAAGCCCTCAGATTCTAGGAACCCGCATAACGACTAGGCTTTGTGCCTGTCGTTGTGCGGGTGACGACGAAGATGAGGGTTTATCGACAGTCTGATCCCCTGACAACAGTCAGGGGATACATATTATAGATTCTTATTAAGCGATTGCCCAGTGGCTCTGCCGACCACTGCGCTGCTGTAGTACCCGATCTTCTGGCGGGTCTGCTTAAGCTGTTCAAGTTCCCTGCGGGAATCGACGTGCTGGCTCTTGAACTGACCGGATATCACCGTGTCCTTATCGACAATGCGCTGCTTTATTACGGTAATGTTCCGCTGAAGCTGCTGTATCCTCTTATGCTCCTCGTCCAGCGGCGCATTGACATAGCTGCCGTGTACAAGGGAATCCAGCAGGATACGCTCGTCCTTCTGCTCAAGCTCTATCACGCCGTCAAGCTGCTGCTTTAGTTCCTCAAGCCTGCCGATAAGTTCGTTCCTTGTGAGAAGCGCCTGCTGAAGCACCTCAAGGTCGGCGTTGCTCATGGCGTCCGTCTGCTTTTCATATTCCTGCAGCACCTCGTATATCTGCCCCAGAAGTTCAATAACCCCCTCGCAGCCTCTCAGTTCTGCCATAATAACGCCCCCTTTTCAGTGTCATCATCACTGTACTTACTTCTTGTGCCCCTTTGCCTGTGCCTCTATTTCTTCCTTGGTCATCTGGCTTATCTGTGTGAATGCGTCACGAAGTTCGGCTATCATCGGAATGACCTTCTTTACCTCCTCGGCGCTCTTCTCGTCTTTCTTCATGTTTGCGGTCTCCGCTGTTTTCTGGAAGAAAGCGTAAAGCTGGTCAAGGTTCTTGGATACCGGCACGTCCATGTCAAGCGAGCCTCGCAGTGCGCCGAGAAGCTCCTGCGCCTTGATAAAAGCGTTGTGCGCCTTGGTTATATCCTTTTCTCCGATGGCATTTACACCGATAGCAAGCTGACGCTCGCTCTCGCTGTATAGCTTTATCACTACCTCCACCGGGGTCATCGTGGTGACCGACTGCTTTTTGTACGCTGAATAGGGATTTGACATATCATCTGCCCTCGGTTCTTTTTATTTGACTTCCGGCTTACTGGTAATTGCCCGTGCCGCCGAGATAGGAGGAAATATAGCTGGTCTGGTTGTTCAGGTCTGTCATTGCAGATTCCATGTTGGTGAACACCTTCCACCAGTATTCTTCCTTATCGTTATATCTATCCTGCAGCTTGTTTATCTGCTCCTGTATCCGCTTCATCTGCTTGTAGATGTAGCTGTCGGTGGTGACGGAACTGTTCTCCTTGCCCGCTTTCTGAACAAGCGTACCTCTGCTGGAAGCAACGCCGGAACTCTTGACTGCGCTGTCCATTATCTTGTTCATCTTGCCCATGATACCGGTATCGGAATCAGTGAAAAGCTTGATGACTGCGTCCTGATTCTGCTCGAACGCCTTGTCGAAAGCGTCCTCGTCTATTTCAAGCTTGCCGTGGTCTTTCCACTCGTCAGAGGTCTTGATACCCATGCTGTATATTCCGAACTTGCTGCCGTCCTCAAGCGTAACGCTGTTGTAGAGAACTGAGCGAAGCTGGCTCATTATGCGAGAAACAGTCGAGTCGTTGTAGAGAACGCCCTGCTTTGCCTTCTCCTCCCACTTCTCGATCTCTTTATCGTCCATCTCTTCCTTCTCTGCGTCAGTGAGAGGCTCGTATCTGTTGCCGCTCGAATCCTCCGCGGGTGTGGTGCCGATATAGCCGTATACATCGTCGATAAGCTGGTTGTAATCCTCAACGAACTTCTTGATGGTGTCCTTTACAGTGGAACTGTCCTTGGTGACATTTACTGTATACACCTCGCCGACTGCCATGTTGTCGTTGAATGTGAACGTTGTGCCGTCCAGAGTATAGGAGTTGTCGTTCAGGTATACTTCCTGACCGTTTATCTCGAATATTGCATTCTGACCCTGTGCAAGACCCACAGTTCCGTTCTCGTCGGTAAGGCCGAGCTTTCTGGTGATATCATTGTCCGTGATATCCACCTTTCCTGCGCCGCCCTTTTCGTTGGACTCAATAGAGAAGCTGTTGGTCAGCGAGGAATATGTCATCGTAACGCCTGCGTCAGACTTATTCACTGCAGCGATAAGGCCGGTTACAGTTGCGTCCTTTGATACTGTGATATCCTTGCCGTTTATCTTGAACGTATATGCGCCGTCGTCGGCGTTGGATTCAAGACCCAGCCCCTTGAGCGTAGTGGTCGACACTGCCTTGTTTGAAGCCCATGCTTTGGTCAGACCCAGCGTTCCGCCCTCGGTAGAGGTCAGCGAAAACTCGACAGCCTTTCCATCGCTGTCCTTTGCGGTGAGGTAGGAGCCGTCAAGCGTGAATTTGTAGCCATCTACGCTCTTAAGCGCTGCATTGATAGCTGCGGTATTCTTGTCCTTTGCCGCCTGGTCGCTGGTATAAGTATATGCTTCAAGCTGATTATCGGTCACTGTCGCACTGTCAGGAAGGTTATTTGCCTTGCGGTATGCAGCCTTTTTCAGCTCGTTGAATTCATCAAGAATATTGCCATTTCCGGAAAGATTTCTGCTGTCGTAATATGTAGAGGATACGCCCTCAAAGCTTACCTGCGTGGTTTTTCCGCCTATCTCAACTGTAAAGGAGTTCGTACCGGTGACAACGCTGCCCACAGAAATAGCCACTTTATCCTGTGGCTGTGCGAGGCCGAAATTACCCTTGTTCTCGGTAATGGTGACTGCCGCATTTCCTCCGACCTTGAAGCCTACCTTGCCGTCTGCGCCGAGTTCTGCCTGCAGGAACCACTCCTTGCCGTCTGCGTCAACTGCGCCTGCTGCGTCCGCACCGGTCTTTCCGGAGTAGCCGAAGCCCTCCTGAAGCTTTGTGTTGAGCTCGTCAACTATGCTGGACTTGAGCGCGTCCATATCAGCGACGTTTCCGTCTGCGTCAAGCGCAGCGTCAACAGAGAAGTCTATGGTCTTTTTCACGCTGCCGACCTGAACATCAAGAGAAAGCTCCAGCGCCTTGGTCTTGCTTCCATCGTCAGCAGTGGTTATCTCGCCGCCTGCCGCTGCGACAGCCTTGTCGATATCCAGCACAAAGTTATCCATCTCGATAGCCTTGCCCGAAGCCTTTGAAGCTGTTGCGATCTGCTGAAGCTTCAGCTTATAGCTGCCTGCAACAGAGCCGCTTGTCGTAGCAACGCTAAGTCCGGTGATATCCGCGTTGTTTGTCGCAGTCACTGCTGACTTATACTTATTGAACGTCGATGAGCTCATCAGATAGGTGTCCCTCTTGAGCACATCGAAATACTTGTTCTTGAATTCGGTTATCTTCTTGGTGATATCCTGATAGCCCTGCTGCTGCCATGTAAGCTTGGTAAGCTTCTTGCTCTGATTGTCTATCTTAGTCTGATAGGAAGAAAGAAGCTGCTGAACCATGGCCTCCGTGTCGAAGCCGGAGGAAAGACCTCCCAGCCTTATGTTACTTACTGCCATATCAATTATCCTCCCGTTTATGCTGCCTGAGAAGCTCTGCTATCGCACTGCCCGAAGCGCAGGCCGCCTGTTCGTTGGTCTGGCGGGCGTCCTTAAGCTCGCTTCTGATGATTTTTACCTCTTTCGGTGCGTTTATGCCGATCTTGACCTTGTCCCTGCCTATCTCTATGACGGTTATCTCTATGTTGTCAGCGATGGTCAGGCTCTCGTCCTGCTTTCTGGTAACAACAAGCATTTTCAGACCTCCTCATAGACCGGAGCCTTAAAGTCATAATGCTCCGTCAGAATGATCTGTGCTGCGATGCGCTCGTCCGTATTCACCACGATGGGGCAGCGCAGGTTCACAGTGGTCTTTTTGTAGTCGTCAGGGACTATCGCCACCGCAAGGCAGCGGTACCGTGATTTTTCGTCTATCCGCAGAAGCGACTGCTCCTCGTCGGATATCTCGAAGCGGTAATCTCCGTATATCTCCATCGGGTCGTATACCACGAAGCAAGGCTCTTTCCCATCAACGGACTGCAGCCACATCGGGAACACTCCATCGCCGAGCGGGCTCAGCAGCGCATATCTTTTTGCGTCCTCAAAGCCGATTATTCCCTCAGGAAAGCTGATGATCCTGCTTTCGTCGACCTCCTGCTCTCCGAAATCTCTGGTAATTATCTTCATAGGCATATACGCCGCTCCTTTCAGCTTGGTCAGCCCTTTATGTCAAGCACAGGCGGCTTGTATTCGGGGTCTGCGCTTGCAGGGAAGTAGATCGGACCTCCGGTGTATTCTATCTCCACCCTTGGTCTGTCCCTGACGATAAGCTCTACGCTGCCCGGTATGAACTCCATCGGCAGCTGAGCCATAACGTCCCAGTCTATATCCTGCTCGCCCATCTGGTAATCAATGCTGAGCGTTCCGCCGTCGAAAGTGATGTCTGCGCCCTCTTTCGGCAGGAACTCCATTATCGTTTCCACTGTCGCGCCAGCCCTTGCGTTCTGTATCGCAATTTCGGACGGCGACATTCCTCTTGCCAGCATATTTCCCTCAGAAGCGACCCTTGCCGTACCCTGAAATGCAAGAGAGAAACCCTCCTGCGCTTTCTGCGTCATCATGTCGCCGTCGGTCATATGCCCGTATCCAAGGCTTTTTCTCGCCTGATATGTGTCGATATTCACACGTATCGGGTCCGCCTTCATGACATAGCCGCCGTTCGTGTTGGTTATCTTCACCTTCGGCTGCCTGTCCTCAGGATACTCGTATCTCGCATTTGTGACCTTGATCTCGATAGATATCGGGATCGTGGTTATCTGTAATAAGTTGCTGTTCACTTCCAACACCTCCTGAGTTGTCTGTAACACACTGCCGTTGTCCTGCAGCGGCTGTTCATATGTCAATGCGCCGGCTTCCCTGCCTGACCGCCGCTTTTCAGCAGCGGCAACGCACTTTTACCACAAACCTGAATTACACTTTATCACTTGATATAGTTGAATATGCTGTTCGGGATAACAGAGCTTGACATCTGCAGGCACGCATTATAGATTGCCTCATAGGTTTTCATCAGCGTGATCTCAGATTCAAGATCTGTCGCCTCCAGTGTCTTCTGACGATCCTTAAGATTAAGTATTCTGGTGTCAAATCTGTTGTTATTGAATTCGATAAATTCCTCCGTATTACCGAGATCTGCTATCTCAACCAGAAGATTTTCCGAGGAGGAAACAATCCTGTCTATGCAGGCGTTAGCATAATCGATATCTCCCCTGCGGAGCGCAGCGGCGGCGTCCAGAGTCACCTGAACATAGTTGAACGAGAACGTATCGCCGTTCTTGAAATCAGGCGCAGTGCCGGTATCGCTCTTGGTGATATATACCTGATCGGATATCTTGTCGCCCTTTGCGTTGGTGTATTCAACGGTGAGGTTTCCGTAGTCGTCTATCTGCGGCGTGTGCTTTTCACGCAGGAACTCCTGATCAAGCTTTGCCTGTATTGCCGCCGCCGTGTCAGCGGTGGTCGCATCGGCGTTGAACAGGATAGTCTTTTTCGTGCCGTCCGCATAGATATCGAACGAATACAGCTTTCCGTCCTGCAGCTGGTCAAGGTTTATTGACGGCACCTGACTGATCTCAGCCTCGCTTCCGTCGCCCATTATGAGCTTTCCCTTTTCGCCGATCGTGGGTATTTTGGTAGCGTCAGTGACGCCTGCCTTTGCAAATGCGTCATTCATTGCTTTCTGAATGTCGTCTGTTGACATTCCCTTGAACTTGACCGTTACCGTAATGCCGCCGGCAGTCACTCTCATGGAGTTGTCGCCGTCAGTTTTCAGCATTGCGTCCTCAATAGAGGTTATCTTTTCGGGCTTTGCTTCATAGCCGCAGCCGGTGACGTCCGTGCCGATAAAGGATATTTTGAGCGCAGTCTGAGTGTCAAGCTGCTGATCCTTATTCATTACCATTCCTATGCCGATATCTACGTAAACATCGTCGGAATAGGGGAAATCCTTTGAATTCGCATAAGCGTTGACCGGTACGCCATGATACAGCAGGGACTTTGCATGACCCTCGCCGTCGTATTCTATCGTGAACGGCTCCGGGTCGTTGCTTTCGCCGCCGAAGATAACACGCTGTGCGCTGTCGGTGTTGAATACCGAAACCATCTCCTGAGCCTTTGTTTCAAGCTGCTGCGCAAGAATGTTTAGGTCGGTCGATCTGTCCTTGGTGGAGTTGCAGGCGTAGATTATCGTTTCTCTGACGTTCGCCAGCGACTCTGATATCTGCAGCAGCGAGGTCTCAGCCTCGGTGTAGAACTTATCCGCAACGTCAAGGTTCTCCTTGTACTGCTCGGAGTGCCAGAGCTGCTTTCTTACCGTGAGCGCCTTTGCAGCTTTCAGTGGGGACTGGCTTGCTCTTGTGTACTGCCTGCCGGTCAGTATTTTATTCTCAGAAGCGTATTTCTGCGAGGAAACCCTCTTGAGGTTCCTGTCGTAGTTACGCAGTATCGTTGAATTTGATATTCTCATCTCAGCCTACCCCCTTAAAGTCCGACTCTGCCGGTGCCGTTTATCAGCTTATCCAGAGCGTCGTCCAGCGTCGTCAGCATTCTTGAGGAAGCGCTGTACCACTTCTGGTAGTTCAGCATATTGATACCTTCCTCGTCCATCTGTACGCCGGAAACCTCGTCCCTTGCGTCAAGAAGCGTGTCTACCGTGGTTTTTGCCGTTTCGTTGCGGCTGGTCTCATAGCTTATCGTTTCAGCGAGCCTGTCGCTCAGGAACGAAATATACTGGTACATATCGCCCTTGAAGTCGTTCTCGTTGCCGAATTTCAGATTTCCGTCCTCGAACTTGGATATCAGATACAGAACGTTCGTGTTCTGCAGCGTTACCTTGCCGTCGCTGCCGGTAGATGAGGTCTGGTCGTAGCCGTACTTTATCTCGCCGGTCTGCTCGTCAATGCTCCTCACCTGACCGACCATGGTCGGATTTTCGAGCCATGCAGTGGAAACGTGGATATTACCCGCGGTGATGAGCACTCTGGAATAGCCCTCGTCCGGCAGACCGTCGTTGTTGAGGTCAGCCGTGGGGTCCGTGCCGCCTGTGGGGTAGCCCACGAACAGCTGCCGCATCGGGTCGGATTCCGAGCCGTTCGCCTGATTGAACGTATCCGCAAGAGTTCTTGCGAAAACATCTATCGCAGACTTGAAGTAAGCTATTCCGTAGCTGCCGTTCTGTCTGCCCGTGGCATAAACGCCGTTGCCGTTGAGCATATCGGTGTAAGCCTTGATTATACCGGAATGCAGATTTACCTGCTCACCGCTCTCGAAATTGATGAACGCCTGTCCGTTCTTGTTATAGTCGCCCAGCACTATTGAACTTGCACGGAACTTCTCGCCGTCAACGACGGTGACGCCTGCCATCTCAATGGTAAACGTGCCGTTGCTGTTCTCCTTTACCGTGATGTCGCCGTAATTCGCAAGCTCGTCAACGTAAAGGTTGAGCTGGTCGTAAAGCTCGTTCGGACCGTATTCGGACGGGTAATTTATAAGCTCTTTCGCTATGCGGTCGTTGAGCGTGTTTATCTCTTGAAACAGGTTGTTTACGTAGGTGACTGTATCCTCCAGCTCGCTCACATAGGTCTGCTCGACCTCGCACAGCTTGGTGCTGTAGTCGTTGAGCAGGCGGCAGAGGTTCATCGCAGAGTTGGTGACGATGGTTGCGACCTCGGCTGCGTCGGGACGCTCCTCCGAGTAATCCTGCAGGGACTTGAAGAACTGCTCCGTGAAGTACTGCAGACCCTCGGTGTCGATATTGTCCAGCACGTCCTCGATATCCGCAAGGATATTGACGGTCTTTTCCGTTTCAGCCTCGACTGCGGTGTTCTCTCTGTAACGCTTGTCTATATACTGATCCCTCATCTGGCTCACGCCGTAGGCATTCACGCCCTGACCGGTAAGCGAGAGGTTATTCGTTTCGCTGCACCATCTCAGGCTCTGATTGCCGCTGACGTACATGGCGTAGAGATCTACCCTCTGCCTTGTGTAGCCTATCGTGTTGATATTGGATATATTGTTGCCAGCGATATCAAGGTTCTTCTGTGCAACCTGCAGCGTGCGCTTCTGAGTTTCAAATCCCAAAAAAGTAGGGCGCATATATCTTCCTCCTAAACCTCTCTGAATGCCTTTGCCGAACTTCCCCTTGCGACCTTTGACGCATTTCTGTCGTAGGTCTCCGGTTTGTTGAGTATGCCGGCGCGCTTCACGAATTCTGTCTGATTATCAAGCTTTCGCTTTACTATCTCGTTTGTCTGCTCGTTTATCTCCCGAATGCCGTCAACAAGGTCGTTCAGCTGCTTTGACAGCTGCGTGACCTTTGCCCTGCAGCCTTCGGGTATCTCGTCCATCATTTCCGAAAGCTTTCTGCCGGAAATACCCAGACCGTCGAACAGCGCCTGACGCTTGGTTTCAAGCGACTGGCTCTTCATGACGAACGCCTGCTCGTCGTTCAGCGACTTTGTGAGCCATTCAAGGTCGTCGTCAAGTATTTTCGTATGCTTTTTCATCAGGAACTTATGCAGCTCTCTGTAGAAATCGCAGTCTATTTCAAGGCACTTGATTATTGCCTGCGCAGTCCTCTCGTCCATGCCGTCACCCGAAGATAATGTAGGAAGCAAGCTCGTTTGCGTCTACTCCGTTTTCAAGCGTCTGCTGCGCTGCGGATAACTCCTGCGGTGCTGCGTCAGCCTGAACTGCTGCTGCTATTCCGTTCTTCGCTGCCTGCAGGGCTGTTTCAAAGCCGAACTCCACCCTGTCGGTGTTCCTGACTGCAGAAGCCGTATCTGACTTCGGGGCAGCCTCTTTTCTTGTGGGTTTGTATGCGGAAAGCACACCGTTGATTCTTTTTATCTCCATAAGACCTGCCTCCTTTGCTGGTTTCTTTCTTTTGTTCTGATTTTATTTCGGGGCATAATTCACCCTCTAAGTAGGATATCGGCAGGAATGCCCGATTCTTTAGCATTTTCATCAGATTTTTTGCACATTTCTGCAAAAATCAAATGGGGCTAAAAAATCAGCCCCATTCCTGTATTCATTTAAGCAAGATACATCGCATAGTCCGGATCTGTAGACTTCGGCAGGTCGAACACATATTGCCCATCGTCCGGCATCACATACACGTCAGACCACGAACCGAGTATCTGACCGGTGGACTGTATGCAGCCGTCCATTATCATCATTGAGTCACGGAAATTCGAGAGGGTCATCGTTCCGCTGTCATACGCGGGAAGCCTGCTGCTGCAGAAATGCGTGAACAGCACCTTGAAATTGCTGTCTGCGGCGCAGTAGAAATATCCGTCATAATTTCCGTTGAGATATTCGTTGATGTTGCTGCTGAGGTAGCTTTCAAGCGTTGTCATGTTCGACATTGCGTCGGTTCTCGCCATAAGACCGTTGAACGTGTTCGCAAGGTGCAGACCCACGATACCGTTCTGGCTGAACTGTGCCTCCATGAAAAGGTACTTTCCTCCGGTGGTGTTCGCACCGCCCGTGTATTCGATATACTTGACGTCTGTGTCGGCATAGTCAACAATGGAGCGCTCAGTCAGCTGCGCCCTTGTCAGCGCAAGCTGTGAAGCCGCAAAGAACGATTCCGCGCTTGAGCTTGCGGATTTTATCTTGCTGTCCCTGTTGTTCAGCCCCACCATAACGAAAGCGGTGAGCACGGCGATTATTGCGATAACAACGATAAGTTCCACCATCGTGAAACCCTTTTTGCCTCTTAGTCTTTGAAGGTATCTTATCATCGGGATATCCTGCCTTTCCGGAAAATTCAGCAATGCCATTATTCAAACGCCCGGCTTTCGCAGAGTGCTTGAATAATAGCACTAATTCCCCGACGGCTTGCGCCGCCGAGGAACATTGTGCATTTAGTTGATTGGCTTTTGAGCCTTAAGCTTATTAGCCGAGGTCAAGAGCGGGAGCAGTACCAACGGATACTCCGCCGGAAGTAACACCAGCTGTTGAGCCGTTCCAAGCGAACTTCTTTGCATCGAAGTCAGTAGCTGCAGGAGCGCCAGTCGGAGCAGTTTTAGAATCCTCTGTGTAGTATACATACGTGCACTTTGCACCCTTAAGATATGCCCATACAAATCCATTCTTAACTGTCGGGAAGAGGTCAGCAAGCTCAATTGCAAGCAGATCCTCAGCAGCTGTTACACCAGCCTTGGTAGTACCAGCAGCTTTTGCAGCATATGTGCCGCCGCCCCACGAAAGAGTACCGCCGGTCTTGTAGTTAGCAGCAGTACCGCCTGTCAGGCACTTCCAGCTGCCGTTGTCGATCTCAAATGTAATTGTATCAACCTTTGCGCTGTCCTTCAGCATTCCATAGCCCTTGGTATCAGCTGTTGTCAGGAACGAATCAATGTTGTTCTTGATGGAAGCTGCGGTGGAGTTGAGAGATGTTATCTTTGCAGAAGTAACATAACCCATCATGGTAGGAATAAGGATTGCTGCGAGCACGCCGATGATTGCGATAACAACGATCAGCTCGACGAGTGTGAAGCCTTTTTTCTTCTTAAGGCTCTGAAGTCTCTTTATCATTGTAAAGACCCTCCTATGTAAAAAAATTTTTTATGTATAAGCCCAGCGGGCCTATATCCATGTCAAGTAAGCTTTGGGTTACTTCCCTTTGCTGTAATCACATTATATCCTATCCCGAGGAAAAAAGCAAGCGTTTTTTCAAATTTTTTGCTTTAATGAGGTAATTTCGTTCAAATTAATCTATTTGACGAGCCTCATTTTGTGCACCATGTCCGAAAATTTCATGTAACGCTGATAAAACGTTTACACAAGCTCTTGCTTCCCTCAGGTACGCCGCCGGATATTATGCGTGAACAGAAAGATATCTGCGGTATTCGTTCGGGTCCTGACACCTTGTCAGAGCGACCTCGTTGGTTATCTTGCCCATGTTGACCAGACGTGCAAGGTCCTGATCAAGCGTGAACATTCCGTTCTTCTTACCTGTTGCAATGGCTGTCGGAACTTGGAATATCTTGCCCTCACGGATCATCGAGCGGATAGCGTCGGTCGCTGCGAGTATCTCCAGAGCCGCACATCTGCCCTTGCCGTCCGCAGTGGGAACGAGGGTCTGCGATATAATGCCGACAACTGAGTTTGCAAGCTGCGAGCGTATCTGACCCTGAGAATGCGGGGGATATACGTCGATGATACGGTCGATAGTTTCAGCCGCACCTGTGGTATGCAGTGTCGAGAACACAAGGTGACCTGTTTCTGCCGCCGTTACTGCAGCGTTGATCGTTTCAAAGTCACGCATTTCTCCGACGAGGATAACGTCCGGGTCCTCACGGAGCGCTGCTCTCAGCGAACCTGCGAAGCTGTCAACGTCCTGTCCTATCTCACGCTGATTCACCATCGACTGCTTATGCGTGTGCAGATACTCGATAGGGTCCTCGACTGTGATTATGTGGCAGTTCTTGGAACGGTTGATGTGGTCTATCATAGCCGCCAGTGTGGTCGATTTACCAGAACCTGTAGGGCCGGTGACAAGCACCAGTCCACGGGGAGCCATGGCAAATTCGCCCAGCGTTGCGGGCAGAGAAAGGTCGGACAGCGTAGGAATATCGTTTCTCAGCAGACGGATAGCCACAGCGTGGTAGCCTCTCTGACGATATACGTTGACTCTGTGACGGAAGCCTGCGGTGGACACATACGAGAAGTCGGTGTCCAGACCCTTGGATATCTGGGATTTGTGCTTTATCGAGGTTATCTGGTTGATGATGTTTACGATTATCGGCTCGGTGCAGTCGGGGTAGCCGCTGAGCTTCCTTATCGAGCCATGCAGTCGTACAACAGGCGGCAGTCCGGCTGTGAAATGTAAGTCCGAACAGCCGAGGTTTCTCGCCTCGTCAAGTATCCTGTTGATATCCATTATGTTTGTGTTCATGCCTTCCACGTTGATACGCTCCTTACATAATTAGTTGCACTGCCGCAGGGCACTGCATATATCCATCGGAGTGATACTGATACTTCCCCGGAGGTCTGCCGCAAAAGCCGCCCGACGTCCCTGAATTTCAGTAAGCCCTTTGTTTTTCCTGTTCAGACTGTATATGTAGCCTTTACCAGTTCGTCCATGGTGGTTCTTCCCGCAAGCACCATCTGCGTCACGTTGTCACGCAGCAGCAGTGTGCCGTTCTGGGTAGCCTTTGCGCCGATCTCCTCGGCTGTCGCGCCCTTTGAGATAAGTTCCTTGATGTCGTTCGAGGTAACGATTATCTCGTGTATTGCGGTACGTCCTGCATAGCCTGTGTTTCTGCACTTCTTGCAGCCGCCCTTGTGCGCCTGACAGATCTGCACCGGCTTATCCTTTGATACCAGCCTGAGGTCTGCGGGGTCTGTGAGGGTTATCGTTTCCTTGCATTCGTTGCAAAGCAGCTTAACAAGTCGCTGTGCGATTATTCCCACCAGCGAGGAAGCAACCATGTACGGCGCAACGCCCATGTCCACAAGTCTGACGATAGTTGAAGCTGCGTCGTTGGTATGCAGCGTTGAAAGCACGAAGTGTCCGGTTATAGCGGCTCTGATTGCGATATCGGCGGTCTCGCCGTCACGGATCTCACCGACCATTATGATATCCGGGTCCTGACGGAGTATAGAACGCAGAGCCGCAGCGAACGTCATGCCCGCCTTTGCGTTTATCTGACACTGGTTTACACCGTCTATCTTCTTTTCGACAGGGTCCTCTACCGTAACTATATTTACGTTAGGCTTTGAAAGCTCGCCGAGTGTCGCATACAGGGTCGTCGATTTACCAGAACCCGTAGGGCCGGTAACCAGCATAACGCCGTTCGGGCAGCGGATTATCTGCTTGAACATCTCGTAGTTGTAATCCGTCATACCGAGGTCGGTTATCTTTCTGGTCTTTTCATCTGCGGTGGAAAGCAGACGTATAACGCATTTCTCGCCGTATACGCAGGGGATAGTCGATACACGGACGTCAAGGTTTACGCCGTCTATCTTCATTCCGAATCGGCCGTCCAGCGGTATTCTCTTTTCAGCGATGTTCATACCGCCGAGGATCTTTATACGTGTTATGAGCGAATTATGGAGTGCGATGGAAACTTTCATTGCTTCCTGCTCCACAAGTTCGCCGTCTATTCTGAATCTTATTCTTGTACGGGTCTTGAACGGCTCGATATGTATATCCGAAGCGTTTATCCTGAATGCGGTCTCAACCATGGTGTTTACCAGACGAACGATAGGCGCGTTGTCGATACGCTCGCCGGACTGTATATCCGCCTGATTTATCTGAGCCGCAGCGGCAGCCTCGCCGTCCAACTCGTCCATAACCTTGTTTACTGTCTGCTGCGAATAGAACCTGCCGATGGCTTCCTCGATCTGCGTCTTTGTGGATATCTGCGGCACGATCTCCATGCCGGTCTGAACCTTGAGCTCCTCAAAGATATAGAAGTTTATCGGGTCGTTTGAAGCGACGAGCAGACGGTTGTTGTTCATGTCGAATGCGATTACCGTCTTTTCACGTGCTGTCTGCTCCGGTATTTTGAGCACCGCCTCTTTATTTATCTGCACCGAGGCAAGGTCAACGAACGGCACCTTGAGCCTTATTGACAGAGCCTGAGCAAGCTGTGTTTCCGACACAAGACCCATTTCGAGCATTACATCGCCGAGCATTTTGCCGCCGCTGTTCTTCTGCTTTTCCAGAGCCTCCTGCAGTTGCTTCTCGTTGATGAATCCGTTCTCTACCAGTATTTGACCGATAGGCAGATTCCTAATTGGTCCAGCCATTGTTAGATTTCTTCCTTTCAGGATATTTAAGGACCCGACCCTGCGCCGCAGCGCAGTCCACGTGTCCTAATTACCGCACTCCTGCGGCATGATTCTCACTTCTGTATTTTTAAGGCACAATGCTCTCGATATTTTCAAAACGCTTGCAAATTCCCATGATTTATGGTAAAATATACGAAAAGCGTTTGAAAGGAGTCCTCGGCAATGACAGCCATCGACATTGTGACCTGTGTTTTCGTATTCATTTTCGGCTCAGTTATCGGAAGCTTCCTGAATGTGGTGATCTACCGCACTCCGCTGAAGCAGTCGATAATAAGCGAGCCGTCGCACTGCTTTTCCTGCGGCAACCGTCTGAAATGGTATGATATGTTCCCGATATTCAGCTGGATCATTCTGCGTGGAAAATGCCGCTTCTGCGGTTCAAAAATATCTCCCCGCTATATGATCATGGAAGCAGTATGTGCGGTATCCTACCTCGGCGCATACCTTGTGTACGGCTTCTCGTGGGAGTTTGCGGCGGCCTGCATTCTTTTCGCTGTTCTGATAGTGCTCAGCGGTATCGACATCGACCATTTCGAGATACCCTACTGGTGCAGCATTACTATCGGCGTGTTGGGTATCGCTTCGTTCTTCATTCCGTGGGGCGAGGGTCTTGCTGCTCCGTGGTATGAAAGGCTCATCTCTCTCGGCGTTGTTGCCGTGATGTTCTTCATTCTCGTGCTTATCGGCGGAATGGGCGGCGGAGATCTGCAGCTTATGCTTGGTTCTTCGCTGCTTCTCGGCTACCGTGTATTCCCCGCGCTGTTCATAGGTATCGTCCTTGGAGCGATATACGGCGTATCAAAGAAGATACGCGACCGCAAGGCTGAAAAGGAGATATCCGAGAAAATCAAGCAGCTTGCACTGGAATGGTATCAGGCGCAGCTTGACAGCGATATCGGCTACATAACCGAGGGTCACGACGACATAATCGTCGGCAACATCACTGACGGAAAGCCCGATATCGAGTGGGAATACCTTGACGAAAACGCATGGAAGGGCATTCCCGACAAATCTGCGCTGAGCCGTGCAGTACGTGAGAACATCACGACCGAGCGTGAGGGCACGTTCCGCATAATCATCAAAGAGGACGTAATCGAAAAGGTGAAGTACTCACGCCGAATGGTGTTCGGACCGTTCCTGTCCGTCGGCATTGCGGCTTCGTTCCTTTTCGGAAGCCAGATAATCAGCTGGTACATGGGACTGATGTTCCCGATGGGCTAAATTCACATGGGGATTGCTGTTTTATTCAGCGTTTCCCGTTGATATTCAGGGGCGAGCGATGCTCGCCCCTGATTTGTTTTGTTTACGGTGTTGTGGTCGCAGTGCCGAGCCTTCTGACAACGTAATAGATGAATATATCACGCTTGTCGGCGGGGGCGTTGGCATAGGTGTATGGCGAGTCCGGATTGCTGGGGTTCTGCATCATCATGTAGTAGCTGTCCTTGTTCTTCTCGTCCTGCTTTACCATGACCTTTATCTGCCTCAGTTCTGCAATGCCTGAGCCCTGGAACACCATGTCTACATTCTGGCGTGCGGCGTCAGTATATGCGGTGACAGTAAGGGAAAGGGTGTCAGTGCGGAACTCGTCGCCCTTTGTCGTTGCCTCAGGGTTGTTGTAATCCGCATTCCTTATCTGCGAGATATCGAATGTCATGAACATATTGTTGTACAGACAATCGCTGAACACCTTTTTGGAATCCGTTATCGCTGAGGGGTCGGCGATCTCGCCGTTGCCGCTCATGTTTACCTGTTCATTGCACAGATAATACTTACCATCTGAACTGTCATACCGCAGGCTTATGCACTTCAGCAGGTATTTTTCGCTTCCTGTCGGCGCAGTGCCGTTGATGTCCTTGCAGTACTGGTTCATTTTGGTTATCTGTGCTGCAATATTGGCGTCTGTTGTCAGATCGCCCGGTGCGACATAGTTGAATATCGCCACCTGATTTGCGTTTCTGATACTGCGGACGATGTATTCCTCCACAGCGGTCGCGGCATTCTCTGCCGTATAGCTTCTATTGGTGTCGTCAAACGATCTGATGATCGGCAGCATGAACAGCATTACGCCGCCCATGAGTATCGCCAGAAGCGCAAGTGACACGATCATCTCCACCAGCGTGAAGCCGTTGTTTCTGCGCCTGCAGAATAGTCGCTTCAACCTTTTCATTTACAGCACACCGCCTTACTTCGGCGAGCCGGCAAAGATATTCGGATATGAGCCCTTTTTGCCGGTCTCCTTGCCGCTTTCGTCGTATATCTTGCCGTAATACGGCGTAAACTTGTACGTCTTGCTTGTGCTGTCGTAGTTCGAGGTCTTATCGTCGTCGCTGTAGCCAAGCAGCAGGTTAAGGTCAACGATTCCGGCGTCCTTATCCTTGTAATACTTGTCGGGCAGAGCCACCATGAAATCAACATAGAAGCCTGCTATCCTGCCTGTTCCGTCAAGCAGCGAGCCGTCGCCGTCCTCGTAGTCTATCTGGGTGCTTGCAACACGAATCGTGTTCGTGCTGGACTTTACGACCTCATAATCGGTGTTCGGAGAAACTGCGCCGAACTTGTATCCGCCGCCTACAGCCGTTTCCGCATATATCCTGCCGTACTTCATCAGAACCACATCACTGGGGAATGATATTCTCGACTGTGCGAACGATTTGTAGTACTTCGGCATATACTTGCCTGCGGTAAGTTCCATGGCAATGTAGAATCTGTTGGAATGCGACGGGTCTTTTGCAGACACCATGTAAAGCTCCACTTCGCTTATGCCGTTGGAGCCGTACAGTCTGGAGTTCAGACGGCTGGTGACGCTTCCCGCGCCCTTGCTGTTGTCAGGCGTGGGGGCGTCCTTCTTGCTGTAGTCGATATCCGCCTGCATATAGTTCAGGTCAAGTCCGAAGCTGTCCGCTTCCTCAGAGGACGATTCCACTGTGGAAGCGTTATCCTTTGCACTGCCGACCGAATAATCCACCGGAATATTGGTGACCGTGTTTCCGCTGTTGTCATTGAAAACTATGCTCAGCGAGTGAGCGTCCGTGGGGTCGTATTTATCCTTGACCGCCTGCTCCCTCTTGTAGTACAGTTCCTCCTGCGCCTTTGCCTCGTCCTGCAGCGCATTGTTGCTCTTCTTAGCCATTGAAGCCGACCGGAGGATCATCGAAACCATACCCGCCATTATAGCGAATATCACGAATGCAACCAGAACCTCAACGAGTGTGAAACCACGTTTGCTTCTGAATTTCTTCATTTTCCGCTTCTCCTTTCCGGTTTATACGCCATGGATACGCCAGTCGCGGTTTGCAGCCGGCACGACAAGTCCTTCCATCTTAAGACCCTCGCCTGTCACCTCGACAAGCTCTAAGTCAGGCTTTGCATACACGTAGGTGTAGTAGCCCGACAGTACGTAGTCCGATACGACCAGACCGCCGCAGTTCTTCAGACCGCCGCCCATCGCATTGTCGATATAGGTCATATACGGTGCGTAGATGTATCCGAAGAATACGTTATTCGTTGCGCTTCCCATTACCTGCGGATTTGCAAGCACTATCTGCGCACTTTCAGAGCAGGAGGACAGGAAAATATTGACGTTAGCGACCTGAGTCTTGCCCTTGTACTTGTATCCCAGAGCCTTGAACTTGTTCTTCTCAACTCTGCCGTCGCAGTAGCACTTATCCTTTTCAGGCTTCTCGCCGGTCAGGATAGTGCCGTGCGTTGTACACTTGTAAACGGTCTCGCCGTCCTTGGTCGTTTCTTCGTATGTGCACTTCTTGCCGCAGGTATCCTCATAGTGTATCATGCTGCGTGCAGTGTCCACATTAGTCGCAAGTACGCGTGAATAGTAAGGCGTTTGAGCGTCGTCGCTGTGATCCTGTCCGCCGTACTTCATATACCATGCGTAGTGACCGAAGAACTCCTGATCAGACGAACGGTATATTACGCTGGTGGTCGTGCCTGTGTCGTTTCCGGCGTCATCAAGCACTTCTCTTTCGCCCACGTTGAGCACCAGATTTCCGTCGCCAACAGTGAGTATGGTAACTGTTCTGCCGCTCAACTCCTGCTCAGTCCATACAAGCTTGCCGTTTTTGAGCTCGCAGGTCCTCTTTAGGGGCAGCCATGTAAAGGTATCCATTACACCGTCGCCGTCTGTGTCACGGTTTCCGAGAAGATTGATAACAAGCGTGTTGCCTGCCGCACCAGTATCAAATATTATGGTGTAGTTGTCCTTCTGGGTGTTTCTGCCATAATCATAGATCTCCGAAATGGTGCACGCAGAGTTCACAACTGCGATACAGCCGGGCGTGAACTTACTTGTCAGTCCTGCTGCAGCAATTGCGTTTCTTACATCCTGCGGGTAACCGTTATACTCAGCAGTTGCGGGGTTTACATAGTCGTTTGCAAACGATATTTCATGCTTCTTTGAAACTGCAGAGCCTTCGACCACCCACTTGGGATAAGCGGATACGCCTATCTTTGTGTCGATGAACTGGCTTGCCTCGCTTACTGTCATGCCGTGCATATCAGAGCCTGCCTGCCACTTGAATACTCTGTTTTTCCCGTTCTTTGTGCCGGATACCCATTTGCCGTTTGCGTCATAGGTCATGTCAAACCCGAAGTTGATGGTATCCTTTATTTCAGGGGCACAGTATATCTGACCGTTGATATAGAGGTTTCCTTCCAGCAGGAAGTTGCTCTGATAACTCTCTATATAAAGGTCGCCGTTGACATAAATATTGCCGTGGAAGTTGGTACCGCTTGCGTTTGTTTCGCCCAGAATGAAGTCGCCGAGTACGTAAAGGTCGGTCGGCTGTCCTGACTTACCGATAGCAAGAGCCTTTTCAGACTTAACGCTGGTAAAGTCGCCGCCAACGATGATACGGCCTCTTTCCTCTGCGTCTACGATCGTTTCACCTGCCTTGACCTTTCCGCCAAGCCAGAACTGATACGGTCTGCAGGATACTGTCATGCTGTTGCCGATAACCCAGTCAGAGGGGTATTCTGTTTGAACAGGACCTGCTGTCGAAATACCATCGAGGTCAAGACTGCCTGCACAGGTCAGCTCACACTCAAGGCTCAGAGCCTGACCGCCGCCCTTCATGTTGGAGATCTTGACATACTCCGAGTCGAACTTTATCGGGTACTTTATGGTACTCGAATTGATGATAGTGTCATTCGGAACATAGCCGGTCGCCGTGAACAGCGAGTCTATCTTCGGCGATACTGTGATAGTTTCGTCCTTTGTGCGTACAAAGGTGTGCGTTGTCTCGGATACGCCGTTGTTTTCGATGGTCACTGCGATGTCATAGACATACCATGTGGTTTCGCCTATTTTCTCGTCGTCAAGTCTTGTGATGCCGATATCATAGCCGTCCATCAGTCCGTCGGTGACGTTGTGCAGGTTATCCTGCGAAGCCTTCACCGTATCTCCTACCTTAAAGGAACTGGTGTTGGTGATTTTGTCCACCAGCTTGGCTGCAGCCTGCTGCGTGGGATTAGCAGAGCCGCTGTTCGCACTGTTGAACATTGCGACCACCGTGTCCGCCAGCGATGTAGATGATACATATGCCTGCTCCTGGTCGAAGGTCGCATACTGCACCTGCCTTGAAGAAAGCACCGACATATACATTGCCGTGACCAGCACGATCAGGGCGGCCATTGTGCTGACCACCATGAACAGTGCGCTGCCGCACGGTGATATATATTTTCTCAATGCGTGTTTCATTTGATTACCTCCAATGCTTCTCACGCAGATCCGCTCCCGCACCGCCGGCATTCCCTGCTGGGCGGTGCAGAAGATAAGTTACCGTTTTATATATTGCCGTTTGCCTGAATTATGTTACTCCGGCGCACAATTACAGAGCGTTCTGATCCGCAAGAGTCTGAGTGGGATCCTGCATACGCTCAAGGCTGTAGAATGTCAGCTTGCATTCAAGTTCCTTGACATAATCTGCAGGGCTGTACTCCTCTTTTCCTTCCTGCTGGTTGGAGCCGTCAGGCTGTGCTGTGGTTTCAGGACCGTTGTTGCTGCCATTCAGGAACTCGTTCTTGGACGGAATGGTCTTATTCAGCTTCTTGTAAAGCTGGCTAGCTGCGTCGTATGCGAGATCATCTTCCTGACCAGCAATAAGTTCTGCATATTCTGCCTGAACGTCTGTGTATTCCAGTGTAAATTCGCTTGACAGCCTTACTGCCATTCTCATGTCGTTGCCGTTCTGGTTCTTGATGTAGGAGTTCACCTTGTCTGCAAAAGCGATAAGGCCATCATTATCAAGCGCATAAGCGGTGAAAGTCACATCGATCGAGCCTATCGTCTGCGTGTTGCTGAGTTCAGCAGCGAGTATCGCAGTCCTGAGAGTCTCCCCGTCAAGAGAATAGTCGTTTGAAGCACCCTGAGCCGCGGTCTTGAGGTCATATGTTACCTCAGGCTCGGTGAAGAATGTTACTGCAAGGGAAGAAGTCGTGGGTTCGCTTATCTCCATCGTGTCGACAACGACCTTGACGCCGTTTGTTTCGCAGTAGTCAAGGAATGCCCTTACCTCATTGTCTACCTCATACGGCTGCATTTCCTCAAAGAACATATCTGCGATGTTGCGTCCCTGATTGTATGCTTCGATTATCTGTTCGCCGAGGGAATCCTTCTTAGCCGCATTGTCACGGGCTTCCTGAAGTTCTGTCTTTTTGTTGGAAAGATTGGTGTTGCTTGCGCCTATCGCCTCAAATTTCGGTACTACGAAAAGGAATGCGCCAAGTCCAAGAATTATGATAACAGCGATAACAAGGACCGCTATTCTTTCCTGCTTACTGAGTTTCATTATTCAGTTACCTCCTGTGTCTGCTCTGCATCTCCGCCGTTAAGACCGAGTGTAACGTCGATGGAATCAGCGTTCGGTTCGTCAGAACCGGGGCGAACATTCATCGAGATTTCAAACGTGAATACTGTGTCATACTTTTCGTTGCCTTCAGTCAGGTCGTAATATACAGAATCGCTTGAGGAATTTGTCTTTTCAAAGCCTGTGTAGGTCACATTCTGGAAGAACGGGTCGCCAGCCTTCGTCTTTACGTCGTTGATGAGTTTCTCAACATACTGCGACGGGATAGAAGTCGGGTCGCCCATGCACTTTCCAAGGAACACCGCCGACACCTCATAGTCCGACATGGTGTATTCAGAAAGATCAAGCTTTATGTCCGTTCTATCTCCAACGACGCTGCTGATAGGCTCCAGCACCTTGTTCAGTATGTAACTGGTGCTCTTGGGCATATAGTTGAACAGCTCGGAAGTAGAGCCTGCGTCGTTTATGTATGTCTGGAAGCCCGAAAGCATTCCCTCACGAACGCTTACGATATCAAGATCCCGCTTCAGCGTAGGATCATCTATTTGCGTCTGGATCTCAGACACCTGCTTCTTGATGGAGTTATTCACCACATCAAGACCGATGGTCAGCGCAGCAACTACTGCAACAGCACCAAGGCAGGAAGCGCCGAGCGCCATCAGGTAGCCGTTCATGCCCTTTGATTCCTTAGCCGAGGTAGCCTCCAGCAGGTTGATGTGCTCCAGTTCCTTGTTGCGGCGGTAGATAGCGCCGATCGCATTAGCGTACTTTGTGAAGTCTATCTCAGTCATTGCGATGACTGTAGACGGAGTAGCCAGCACATGAGTGGGTACGTTGAACGATGAAATAGCGTTGGAAAGCTCGATAAAGTTTCCGGTATCGCCGTAGAACATTATCTCCTTCAGCGGCTTTGCACCCTTACGGCTCTTGATGAACTGGATCATTCGGAACAGGTTGTCATAAACAGCCCTTACCACATAATCCGACGCGTTGTCGTAATCGGACGGGTCGATGTTGAAGTAACGGGAGAACACTATTTGATTCTCCTCATACAGGTTCATGTTAAGGAAGCCCTTATCCACCTGAATGAGCAGCATAGGCATTCTTTCCGACATCTTCGGCGTATTTACGATAAGACGTGTTACCGAGTTGTTCGAGATATTAACGCCCTTCAGCGAAAGACCGATGTGCGAGAAAAGCCTTACGTAGCCGTCAACCAGACGCTGCGGGCAGGCGGTCGCGATGATCTTGATAAGCTTGTTCTTCTCCTCGTCCTCAGTTTCACCGGCAATGGTGAACGAGATGTTGAACTCTCTTGAAACACCCATGTTCGCCTGTATCATCGCCTCGATAGCGGCGGTGTTTTTCAGGCTCTTGGGCTTGGGCAGCAGCATTTCCTTATATACAATGGAACTGGAAGTGATGGACACGATAGCGTCCTTTTCTGTGATGCCCTTTGTCTTGATGATATCGTTCAGCTCGGCTGCGACCATCGGCACATCGGTGATGTAACCGTTGGAAACCATACCGAGGGTCAGTTCACGCATATCAGCGTCCTGCACTCTTATCTTGCTTCCGCTGTGGGTACCTCTGACCAGCTTGATTTGTCTGTCGGTAATATCGATTGAAAGCATATTTTCACCTCATAAATTAAGTATAAGTTATTCAGCTTAGCTGATATCTGTCATTCCGCCGTAGAGCATCGGGAATATAGCCGCAAGCACAAGTCCGATGGCAACGCCCATGATGATGATCATGACAGGCTCAAGCATTCCGACCAGCTTTGTTACAGCCGTGTCGCCCTCTTCCTCGTAGTAATCAGCAGCCTTTGCCAGAATGGTGTCCAGCGTACCGGATTCCTCTCCGACATATATAATCGAGGTGAACATACCCTCAAATATTTCAGTTTTTTCTACCGCCTTGGACATACTCTCACCGAGTTTGATGTTATCAATAACTTCCTCGAAACGCTTGTTTACATAAGAGTTACCCAGCACCGAAACAGATTTCTCGATACAGTCTACCATCTGCAGACCGGCAGCGTAAAGGTTGGACATATTTCTTGCGAAACGGCCCGTATAGATGGTGGAAATAAGCTTTCCGACCTTGGGTATCTTCAGCACCAATTCGTCCATCTTCAGCTTGACGGCAGGCGTTTTTCTGCCTATCCAGAAAAGCGCAACGATAACTGCGATAACGATTATGTACACATACCAGTAGTTGATAAGCGAATCTGAAAAGGCGAGCATACCTCTTGACAGCGGCGTCATATCTTCCTCGTCCATCATGTTTGCGAACGTAGGAAGTATCGCCGTGAACATCAGGATAACTACCGCCAGAGCGAGCACGAGCAGAATGATAGGATATACCATTGCGCTCTTTACCTTGTTGTTGGTCTTGTTTGCGTTTGCGAAGTGGTCTGATACTCTTACAAGTATCTGGTCGAGCGTACCGGAGGATTCACCGGCAGCGACCATGCTGACAAACAGGTCAGGGAATACGCCGGGCTTTGTTTCAAGCACCTCTGAGAAAGACTTACCTTTCTGCACTTCCTCATAGATATCCAGCAGCACCCTTTTTGCGCGCTTGTTTTCCTGCTGCTCCTGAAGAATGTAGAGAGCTCTGACGAGCGAAAGACCTGCCGAGGTCATTGAAGCCAGCTGACGGCTTATGAACGATACCTCTTTCGTCTTGAACCTATACTTTACGTCGACCGCGTCTTTTGCGCCAAGGTCACGGTAGCTTGTAAGATACAGGTTTCGTTCCTTCAGCTTCTGCTGAAGGTCCTGATAATCCTCTGCCGCCTCTTGTCCACGGACATTTTTGCCGTTTATATCGGTAGCTTGGTAAGAGAATTTTTTCACCGGATAACCTCCAATCCCCCTGCAGCCGGATCACGGCCGCACGTTTTTGCGGACAAAGGGCACACTCCGCCCTATACTCCACTATAGTATATAAATTATACCATATTTTTTCGGGCATTTCAAGCGTTCGCCGACCCGTTTTCCGGATTTTGACCCGAAAACGCTGATTTTTCATGTAGAAATTCAAAAGCCCTTTATGTGCATTTTGACCAAATTGAACGATAAATATAAAAATATTTTACACATCTCACAAGATGGCGCACCGATCAGGTGTCACAAAAAAGGGGCTGATAAACAGCCCCCTTTGATTCCGTACCGCCCAAAGCTCAGGCGCAAAGCCCGCAGTCTTTCCGGCAATACTATTTTAATGTATTATTCCTCAGGAACAAGCACTGCATAGTTGCCTTCGTCACGCTTGTAAACTACATTCACCTTTCCCGAATCAGCATTCTTGAACATGAAGAACGTATGATCCAGCAGGTTCATCTGCAGTATAGCCTCGTCAACGGACATCGGGCGAAGCTTGAACTTCTTCTCACGAATGACCTCGTACTCCTGTTCCTCCGGCTCGGGAGCAAGACCCTCGAACGCACCGGTGCGCAGGCTCTTTTCGACCTTGGTTTTCTGCTTTCTTATCTGGCGGATAACTCTGTCCACCGTCACATCAAGTGCGTCGTTCTTGTCCTTTGCGGACTGCTCAGCACGGTAGATAATGCCGTTATATTTTACCGTAAGCTCCAGTATGATAAGTTCCCTGCGCTCCTCAAGAGTGATCTTTGCCTCTGCTTCCTCAGGGAAGAAGCGGTCAAGCTTTGCGCTGAGCTTCTGTGTTGCGTAGTCTGTGAAGGACTGGTTGATAGTGAGCTTCTTTGCGGTGATAGTTACTTTCATTCAAATCATTCCTTTCGGGATTTTGTCAGCCAGATATATTGATCTGTCTGTGAATATTGTAACATATTTATAGCAAATATACAAGTACATTTCGGAAATTTCAGCTTTTTTACACATTTTGCACAAATATTTATGTAAACATTGACGAAACAGCCCTCACGATTCGACAAGCCCTATCATCTGATAAACGGCTCGTTTTTCTCCTCAGAAAGCAGTATACCGTACTTTTCAGGTCTGCGGTAGGCGTTGCCGTGCACCTCACGGCTGCGGTAATCACGCAGTTCCTCTATCGGGATATCCGCAATGTATATCCCCTCACGCTCGCCTGCCTCCAGCACAAGAGTGTCACGCGAGCAGCAGTCACCCGGCCGGTATACGATCCCGTCGAAAACAGTGGAATGCCCGTTGCAGTCCGGCTTGTCATGCGGGTAGTTCGCCGTAGCTATCGCCACCATATTTTCGTAAGCACGCCCACGCAGCTGTGAAATGCGGTTTATCTCCATCGGGCAGGCGTTAGGCACAAGAATTATCTCTGCGCCTTTCAGCATAAGTATCCGTGCGCTTTCCGGAAATTCACGGTCAAAGCATATCATCGCCCCGACCTTGACGCTGCCCGCAGCCGTGTCAAGCTGCGCCGTGAAGAAATCATCACCGGCGGTCAGCCTGCACTCATCTCCGAAAGCGCAGGTGTGCACCTTTGCATAGTCGAACAGCCTGCGGCCGGTTCGGTCGAAAAGCGTCACCGTGTTGCGGGGCAGCGGCTCGAAGCTTTCCAGATACGTCACCGCAACAGCTATCCCCAGCCGCTTCGCCGTTTCTCCGAATGCGTTGACGAACTCTCCGTCATGCGGCACGGCAAGCGCTTTCAGTTCCGCCGTATCCTCCGGAATGCAGTAGCCGCTGCTCCACATCTCAGGGAAAAGCGCTATATCCGCGCCCATTGCCGCAGCCCTTTCGCAGGCTGCTATACCTATCTGCAGGTTCTCCTGCGTGCTTTTGCCCGGCATTATCTGCAGTAACGCGACCTTTATCCCGCTCATTCTCTCTCCTCTCAGAACTGCTCAAGTATCTGCTCTTTCTTGTGAAGCCCTACCAACACCTCTTTCGTGATGCCGTCCTTTATCACGACCAGCGTCGGTATGCTCTCCACGCCGAATGCAGCGGCAAGCTGTGGCTGCTCGTCTACGTTCACCTTTCCCACCTTTATTTCAGGGTGTTCCTCGGCAAGTTCGTCCACTATCGGGGACTGCATCATGCAGGGTGCGCACCATGAAGCCCAGAAGTCGAGCAGAACCGGTCTGTCGCTTTCCACTACCTCAGTCTTGAAATTGTCCTTTGTTATAGTTAATACAGCCATAATAATCCTCCGTTCAGGCATTTCACTTTTTATACGGAGCATAAGCTCCTGCAATAATTATACATCAGGGTGCGAGATTTGTCCAGTATAAATATTGTGCCATCGCACCGACCCAGATATGCAGTTTTATATCTGATTTTGCACAGTTTTGCTGCGGATATTATTTCATTTTTGTGAAAATAGCACTATTCTCCGCAGGAATTTGTCGGAATTTGAAAAAACGCTTGACTATATCGGGCGATTTGTAGTAGAATATAATCGTATAGGGTTGAGTAACATAACTCGAAAGCAATCAAAGATGAAACGGAGAGAATAACTATGCAGAAAACAATTGGCGTACTTACAAGCGGCGGCGACGCTCCCGGCATGAATGCCGCAGTTCGTGCGGTGACAAGAGCTGCTATCAAAAAGGGCTTCAAGGTGGTAGGCATTCGCAGAGGTTACAACGGCCTGCTCAACAACGACATGATCGAACTTACCGCAAGAGATGTTTCCGATATAATCCAGAGAGGCGGCACAGAGATCTTCACCGCCCGCTGCAAGGAGTTCAAGGAATGGGAATACGTCCTCAAGGCTAAGGACATCTGCGAAAAGGACAACTTCGCAGGCATCGTTGTTATCGGCGGCGACGGCTCATTCAGGGGCGCAGCTGACCTTTCCAAGGCTGGCATTCCCTGCGTTGGTCTGCCCGGCACTATCGACAACGATATTCAGTGCTCTGAGTACACCATCGGCTATGACACTGCAATGAACACCGTTATGGAACTTGTTGACAAGCTGCGTGACACCTCCCACTCCCACGAGCGCTGCGCTGTTGTTGAGGTAATGGGCAGAAATGCAGGTCACATTGCGCTTAATACAGGCGTTGCCTGCGGTGCAACAGCTATCCTCGTTCCTGAGATACCCTACAGCATGGACGAAATTATCGCAAAGATAAAGAAGGGCCGTGAAACAGGCAAGGAACAGTTCATCATCATCGTTGCAGAGGGCGTCGGCGGCACTGAGGAGATCGCAAAGAAGATAAACGAAGCGACCGGTATCGAGTCCAGAGCAACTATCCTCGGCCATGTTCAGAGAGGCGGTAGCCCCACAGTACGTGACAGAGTCGTTGCAAGCGAGATGGGCTACTACGCTGTCGAGCTGCTCGAAAAGGGCATTGGCAACAGAGTTGTCGGCATGAGGGACGGCAAGATCTATGATGTGGATATTCAGGAAGCGCTCAGCATGAAGAAGCCGTTTGACGAAAGACTTTACAAGATAGCAAACGACATCAGTTTCTGATAATACCACATATCACCCCGCAGGGCGGGAACAAATAAACTACAACACAGAGTAGAGGAACGTGCGTTAAGTGCCATGCGGACGGAGAGTTGCCGCACGGACGAAAGGCGAAAGCCTGCGGTACGTTCTTCGCATCTCGCTGTACATAAATCGAATAAAAGGCCATGAGGCTTTATTCTGTTTGTATATGGCGAAGTTACGGAGGATAAAGTCATGGCTTTTTTTCTTAACTTCATCAACAATTTCAAGAGGTCTGCGCAGGAACTGAAAAGCGTGCGCTGTATCGTGACCATAGGGCTGCTGCTTGCGGCGGCTGTGGTGCTGGACGGCTTCGGCTCGGTGCGTATCGGAGAATATCTGAAGATAAACTTCACGTTTCTCCCGCTTTCGATGGTCGGTATTCTTTTCGGACCGGTCGCAGGGCTATTCGCAGGTCTTATGACTGATGTCATCGGATATCTGGTCAACCCGGTCGGCGCATTTATTCCGTGGCTCATGCTTATTACGGGACTTGAGGGTCTGATATACGGCATGGTGCTCTATAACATAAAAAGCGAAAAGACCGTCAAAACTATCATTCGTATCGTTGCGGCGAGATTTGCCGTATGCCTGATATGCAATCTCACGCTAAACACTCTGGCACTGTACAGCTACGGCTTTATCAGCGGCGAAAGCTACAGTGCGCTGCTCTGGGCAAGAGCGGGTGTAAACATCATAACATTCTGTCTTGGCTCGTACATGATGATGGCAGTACTGCTGCCGGTAAAGCAGCTTTACGACCGCAGGATACGGCATTCCGGACAGAAAGAAAGGCAGAGCTGAAATGGTAAAGCTTGGTTTCATCGGCGTCGGCAATATGGGCGGCGCAATTCTCAAAGGTATCGAGGGTAAGCTCGGAAATACGGCGGTGTTCGCCTATGACGCAAACGCAGAAAAGCTGCGCGACCTGCGCCTTGTTGGTGCGACAGCGGCAGGCAGCGCAAAGGAGATAGCCGACAAATGCGACTATATCCTGCTCGCAGTTAAGCCACAGCATCTGGGCGAGGTGCTCTCCGAGATAAAGGACAGCGTAAAGCCCGAAACGGTGTTTATCTCGATATGCGCAGGCATTTCTGCCGAATTTATCAGGGAGCGCACTATCCCCAACGCAAAGGTCGTTCTGGTCATGCCGAATACCCCGATGATGCTCGGCTGCGGCGCTTCTGCGATGTCGCACGACGACGCCGTAACAGAGGAGGAGTTCGCATTTGCCCGCAAGATAATCGGAAGCTGCGGTATCACCGAGGTGGTTTCCACCGACAAAATGAAAGAGGTCATCGCAATAAACGGCAGTTCTCCGGCTTTCATTTACCTCTATGCGAAGGGCTTTGTTGACTACGCAGATTCTGTCGGCATAGACAAGGACGCCGCCCTGCGGCTCTTTGCCCAGAGCCTTATAGGCTCGGCAAAAATGCTCACCGATTCCGGAATGACGGTGGACGAGCTTATAAAGCAGGTATCCTCCCCCGGAGGCACTACCCTCGCAGGACTTGACGAACTCTACAAGGGCGACCTAACCGGCGACGTCAAGAGAGCCTGCGAGGCCTGCACCAAAAGAGCCTATGAACTTGGCCAGTGATTTAGAATAGTATAGCGCCGAAACGCCACACAAGGATAAGACTTGTGCGGCGTTTCGGATTTATTGGGATAAATTTCCAGACTGGCGAGAAGCCCTCAGATTCTAGGAACCCGCATACCGACTAGGCTTTGTGCCTGTCGTTATGCGGGTGAGGACGAAGATGAGAGTTTATCGCCAGTCTACAAAACCACCCCCGCTAAATAAGCGAGGGCAGTTTTGTGTATAGGATTTTGGGGGTTATCTGAAGATGAAAGGTTTCCATTAAACAGACTTATTCCTTTACCGAGCCGGTAACTAGGTTGCTGTATATTGACTTCTGCAGGAACAGGAAGATTATCAGCGACGGGATTATACAAATGATGATACCGGCGAAGATTACCTCCCACTTTGCGCCATACGGACCGATGAAGCGATAGAGCGCTGTGGATACCACTGCGAGGTCCTGATTAGGCATATACAGGTTTGCTGTATAGAAGTCGTTGTAGATAGAAACGAACTTGATGACAAGGACGGTAGCTATCGCAGGGCGCAGCATAGGAAGGATAATGCTGAAATATACTCTGGGATAGCTTGCTCCGTCCAGTATCGCACTTTCGTCAAGCGATTTGGAGATGTTGTCGAGGAACTGAATGAATATGTATATCGAGATGATGTCGGTTCCTATGTAGAGTATGCAGGGTGCGGCAAGCGTGTTGTACAGTCCAAGCGAACTTACTATCTGGAACACCGTTACCTGCATGGAGATATTCGGAAGCAGTGCTGCGATAAGGAACACCAGCTTAACGCCGCGTGTGAACAGCATATTGAAACGCTGCAGCACGAACGCCGTCATTGTACCTGTGATTATCGTACCGAAGCAGGATATCACAAGAATGATAATCGTATTAAGCAGACCCTGAAGCACCTTACCATTCACGAATGCGATCTTAAAGTTCTCAAACTGCGGAACTGCGGGGAACTCGAACACTCCCGTCGAGATATATTCCTCATGGGTCTTGAACGCGCCGATAAGCACGACCACCAGGGGAATAATTACCATCAGACAGCAGATTATCAGGAACACATACTTCAGAGCCTGTGTAAAGAACTTTGAGCATTTGTACATCTGATTCTGAACGTGCTTTTCGGACTTATTCTTAGCCAAATCAGCCATGTGCTCACTTCCTTTCCCGGAATACTGCCTTTTGTATCGCCGTGACTATCAGAATGATCGCCAGCAGCACGATAGCCATTGCCGAGGCAAGACCTATCTTCTGATACTTGAACGCGGTTTCTATCGTCTTGATAACAAAGGTACTCGTTCCGTTCTTGCCCTCCGTGATGATGTAGGGTATCTCGAAAACGGAAACCGCGCCCTTAATGGCAAGGATAAGCTGCAGACCAACGATAGGACGAATGCTGGGGAACACTATGTAGCGGAATCTCTGCCAAGCATTTGCGCCGTCGAGGTCTGCCGCCTCGTATATTTCCGGCGAAATGGACTGAATGGCGCCGATGTACATGATTATATCAAAGCCTATGTATCGCCATATAGACGCGAACACTAGGCAAATGTTCACAAGATTAGGGTCGCTGAGCCATCTTACCGGCTCTGCGCCAAAAAGCGTCAGAATGCTGTTGAGAGTACCCTCGGTGTTGGTGATACCGTCGCCCTTCTGGAAGAATCGGCGGAATATCAGCGAAACAGCAACGCCGTTCATCATATACGGGAAGAACAGCACGCCCTTGAACACATTAGCGAATTTAAGCTTCGAGCAAAGGACCGAAGCGATAAGCAGAGCGAAAGCCTGCTGTAAGAACGAACCTATCAGGTAATAGAGAGAGTTTGCAAATGTCTGGAGATAGGCGGTGTCGGTAAATATTCTGACATAATTGTCGAACCCGACCCATTCCCAGCTCACGCCGAGCTGGTCACGCTTCTGGAAGCTGAATATCCCCATGTTCACTGCCGGAATGACGGTGAACAGCACAAGCAGCACCAGCGGAACAAGCAGGAACAGTATGGTCGTTGTATATTTCTGACCGGTGTAGCCTTTCAGCCACTGGGCAAGGCTGCGCTTTTTTGCTGCAGGAGCATTGACTGCCATAAAGACACTATCCTTTCACCCGTGCCGCCGGATAGTCCGGAGGTGGGAAGTTTTCTGCTGCGCTTCAGCAGTCCGCACGGGGCGCACCATACGCCCCGTCGGAAAGCCGAGGAGAAATCTACGATGAAATCGGTGGTGTTTTAATAATTAGGAGTTTGCTGCGAGATATGCTGCAAATTCAGCGTTGGCGTCACGTGTGGTGTTCCACTTGTTGTTAGCCTCTGCAAGGATAGCCTTGAACTCGTCCTCGCCCTTGCCAGCAAATGCAGCAGCTGCGATCTTGATCTTGAAGTTGTCAGCGTCGCCCTGCCATGTGCCGACCTCAGACTCGTTGTTGATAGCGTCCCAAACGCCTACAAGTCCCTCAGGAGCAGGCTCAGTGATGAACAGTTCGCAGTCAGCGAAGTCAGTCAGGTAGTCAGGAAGCTCAGAGCCCTTAAGTGCGCAGATGGAGCCTTCCTTCTTTGCAAAGCCGCTTTCGCCAACGAACCATGTGATGTACTTCTTACCAAGTTCCTTGATAGCGTCAGAACGGTTCTTGTTTACGCCCATGCAGTAGTCAGGAGCGGACTCAGCGTACTGCTTGCCGTCCTTGCTGAACGGAGCGGGCATATAGCCGATATCGTCGCCCTTATCGCCAGCTTCCTTGAACTGAGAAACTGCCCAAGAGCCCATTACCATTGTTGCGATCTTGCCTTCGTTGATAGCAGCCTTGCAGCCTTCCCAGTCGGTGGTCATCGGATCTTCCTCGTGGAGGGTAGGATCAGAGAACACATCGAACATCATCTTGTAAACCTCATAGTAAGCGTCGCCCTCGACGAACAGATCACGCTGAGAAGTGAGAATATCGTTCTCATAGGTGCTGCTGCCGGAAGCAGAGTTTACAAGTGCTGCCCACTGAACGAGAGTCCAGCTTGCGTCAGCGTAGTTGGTGTAGTAGGGGATAGCTTCGGTGTTAGCCTTGATAAGTTTCAGGTCCTCGACGAACTCTGCAGGTGTGGTCGGAAGAGTCTCAATGCCAGCTTCCTTCCAGATGCGCTTGTTGTAGCAGATACCGCCTGCAACAGAACCGAGGTGTGCGATACCGTAAACGGTGTTGTCGTACATCTTCTTGTCTGCCCAGTAGTACTTCTCGTTCATCTCGTCATAGGTGCCGAGCGGCTCGAAGAAGTTTGCGAGATCCATTACCTTAACGGTATCAGGGATCATCAGAACGTCGCCGTATTCGGTGGTGTTCATCATTGTGGATACGTCGGAAGCATAGTCGGTGAAGCCCGTGTACTTAACTGTGCAGTTGTTAGCTTCCTCGAATGCCTTTGTCATCTCTGCCAGAGAGCCGTCCTCCAGACGGTCGGTACGGTGGGTAAGTACGTTAAGGGTCAGCTTCTCACCGGTGCTTGTCTCAACGGAAGTGTCGCTGTCCTTGGAATCGTTTCCACCCTGCGAAGCAGAACCACTTGAAGTGTTGCTGTTGGTAGTGCTGGAAGATGTGCCGCCGTTGCAAGCAGTCAGGCTGAGAATAGTGCCGGCTGCAAGCAGACCTGCCATTGCCTTTTTGAAGATCATAATTTTACCTCCACAAAATCTTATTCTAAAGCAATTGAAGTAATCGAAATTCATGAAGCGACAAGGTTATTCATAAATCTCTATCACTTAATTTCAAGTTAATTATAACGCATTTTCTAGCTAAAGTCAACAGGTCTGGAACATTTTCGTTAATAAATAATATGAAATCAGAAAAAGAGTTGTGCACTATGTACTAATCGCACAAAGAAGCCATCTTTTACTTAATTAAGTTACTTAGGCAAGAATGCAGTATTAAGAGAAATACTTTATGTAACAAAAGTTACAACCCTATTTTAGCCGAAAAATCCCCCCTGACAGCAAGTCAGGGGGATAAATCATCTGAACTTTTCAGCGGAGGTATTCCCTCCAAAGTCCTATGTTGAAGGTAAGAAAACCAATGGAATATGCTTATTTAATAGCGGCGAAAGCTGTGTCGAGTGCCTCGATAAGGTCGTCGATATGCTCCGTGCCTATAGAAAGCCTTATGGTGTTCGGCTTTATGCCCTGCTCCAGAAGCTCGGATTCAGTAAGCTGTGAATGTGTGGTGGAAGCCGGGTGGATAACGAGCGACTTTACATCAGCGACATTTGCAAGCAGCGAGAATATCGGCAGATTGTCGATGAACTTCTGAGCGTCCTCAGCGGTGCCCTTTACCTCGAACGTAAAGATAGAACCGCCGCCGTTCGGGAAGTACTTCTTATAAAGTTCGTGCGTAGGCTCGCTTGCCAGCGACGGGTGATGTACAGCCTCGACCTGCGGGTGCTTGCTGAGGTACTCAACCACCTTCAGCGCATTGAATACGTGACGCTCAACACGCAGCGAGAGCGTTTCCAGTCCCTGCAGGAAAATGAATGCGTGGAACGGCGAGATAGTGGCGCCGGTGTCGCGAAGCAGTATCGCACGGATATATGTCACAAATGCCGCTGCGCCAACTGCGTCCGAGAAGCTTATGCCGTGATAGGAGGGGTTCGGCTCGGATATCCACGGATATGCGCCGGACTTCTTCCAGTCAAAATTACCGCTGTCCACGATAACGCCGCCTATTGCAGTACCGTGACCGCCGATGAACTTCGTTGCGGAATGTACCACGATATCTGCGCCATATTCGATAGGTCTGAGCAGGTAGGGCGTTGCGAAAGTGCTGTCCACTACCAGCGGAATGTTGTGCGCATGGGCTATCTTAGCCAGCTTCTCGATATCTGCAACGTTTGAGTTCGGGTTGCCGAGCGACTCAACGTAAAGCGCCTTGGTGTTCTCGTCGATAGCTTCCTCGAACGAGCCCTCAACATAGGGGTCAACGAACTTAGCGGTTATTCCATAAAGAGGCAGGGTGTGCGCCAGCAGGTTATAAGTACCGCCGTAGATGGTGTTTGAAGCAACGATATTCTCGCCAGCCTTTGCAAGAGCCTGTATCGTGTAGGTTATCGCTGCTGCGCCGGAAGCCGTAGCGAGTGCAGCCACGCCGCCCTCAAGTGCTGCGATACGCTTCTCAAATACGTCCTGCGTGGAGTTTGTAAGTCTGCCGTAGATGTTGCCTGCGTCAGCAAGACCGAAGCGTGCGGCTGCGTGGGCGGAGTTCTTGAATACGTAAGAAGTTGTAGCATATATCGGCACTGCACGTGCGTCTGAAGCGGGGTCGGGCTGCTCCTGTCCAACGTGGAGCTGTAAGGTTTCAAATCTGTAGTTCTTGTTCTCTGACATAGTGTTTATCCTCCTGAAATTCGTTTGTTGTTCTGGTTTGATTCGTTTTGGTTCGTCTGATAGGAAGTCAGCCGCACATTCGGCGGTTCAGTAAGATATTTTGTGCTTTCATTTTAAGCACCTCCGTTTTTCTTTCTGTACTAAGTATATCATAAGCGTAGGTATTTGTCAAATCTTATTTTTCTATAGCGTGTTATAGATTTTGTTTATATGTCTATACATGAGAAAGGCGGACATTTCTGCCCGCCCAAAGAGAATATGATTGCCTGCCTCTATTACTTCCATTCAATTGTCATGTTTGCATAACCGCCGTACATTACAAAGCTTAATCCGGACTGGAAGTTTGCGACAGTTGCCAGAGTGCTGTAGTTCACCTCGTCGCTGAACTTAACCAACTTCAGATACATATGATTGAGTTTTTTCAATTCATCAATGGAATATGAACCGGGTTCAATAGTCATTGTAAGCGTGTTTGTTGCCTTGTCAAAGGTGTATTCAAGATCTGTGTTGCTATAGTTGCACCGTCTTACGCCGTTATTGTCAAACAGCACGCTAAAGCTGTTCATGGACCAGAATTCCTCTGTGCCGCACGCATAGAATACCACAGAATAAGGCTTTTCGCTGGTGGCTTTCTTCATGTACTTCGCAAAATCAAAGCCTGTGACTGTGATAGTTGCCTTGGCTCCGTCCTCGGAAACCACTCCGCTGAACTTTACGCCGTCAAACTCTGATTTTTCCTGCAGCTGAACAAAGGCCTGATCGCTTAAGTTGCTTTCTCCATATTTGTTGATATACGTCTTTTTGTTCACTGTCTTGGCAGGACCGATATAAAACGCATATGTGTTGTTCAGAACATCAAGCTTTGTGGTGCTGTATTTGCACTTCTTGGTTACTGCAAGCTTCTTGAAATCACCGCCGTTTGTGGAGCAGTATACATAATACTTTGAAGCCCTGCTAACCTTATCCCACGACAGCGACACCTTGCCGTTTTCAGCTGATATCGTCTTGAAACAGGTGTTCGGGGGGACTATTTTATACTTAACTTTCAGAGTGCCGGTGTAGCTTCCCTTGCCGGTGATGATCGCAGTCGCTGTTCCGATGCCGTTGTTATTCTTGTAGGTTACGGTGTAATTCTTGCTGGAAACCTCGTCCTCGTATGCCAACTCGCCATACCCCAGATCGTACTTCTTCTTATACACCTGAATAAGAGGCTTGACCTCGTCGCCCCAGTATATTGCGTCCGGTATATCTCCTACCACGCACTTGGAAATGTCCTTTTTCGCACCCGGCGCTTCTGCTTCAGCCGTCACAGACTGAATATCCTGCGCAAAAGCCGCTGCTGGTACTGCGGTTGCAGTCAATACCGCTGCCGCAAATATTGCGGCAATCTTTGATGATCTTCTCATAATTTACCCTCGCTTTCAAAATTCCGTGAATCACTTCACATATATAATTATACCATAGCTGCTCTTTATTAGTCAATGTGCACAATATATATATATATATATATTGCTGTGCATTTTTGACAAAAAGAACAAAATAATAGGCGGGCATTTCTGCCCGCCTATCAATATGTATTGTCAGCTATTAGCCAAGAACTACCTCGACCTCATGAACGCCGCCGTCCATTGCAGGGATAACATTTCCACCAACGGGTTTTCCGTCTACGGTCATGCTCTTAACGCCTGCGGAAACGTGGTTCGGGTTCTTGACTGTGATGTGGTATGTAGCGCCTCTGAACAGTCTGGAAATCTTGAAGCCGTCCCAGTCGCTGGGAATGGACGGGTCGATCATCAGACCGTTATACTGCGGCTTTACACCGAGAATATACTGCGATACAGCTACAAAGTTCCATGCTGCAGTACCTGTCAGCCAGCTGTTCTTTGCTTCGCCGTGACGCTTAGCGTCCTTACCTGCTATCATCTGTGCGTATACATACGGCTCAGTTCTGTGCAGGTCCGAAATATCCTCACGGAATGCCGGAGCTATCTTGCTGTAGTATTCGTAAGCCTTGTTGCCGTGACCTACTGCCGCTTCAGCGCAGATTATCCATGCGTTGTTGTGGCAGAATACGCCGGCATTCTCCTTATATCCGCCCGGATAAGTGGAGATCTCACCGTACTGGATATAGTACTTGGTGAATGCAGGATTGTTCAGCACCAGACCGTGCTTAGAGTTGAGGTACTTGTCGATAGACTCCAGAGTCTTGATGTCATAGCCCTTGTCCTTGCCAAGACCTGCAAGTACGCACCAGCCCTGCGGCTCAATGAATATCTTGCCCTCCTCGCACTCATGCGAGCCGACCTTCTGACCGTTGTGGTCGTATGCACGCAGGAACCACTCGCCGTCATAGCCGTACTGCAGAGTAAGCTCTCTCATCTTCTCGATGGCAGCTTCTGCACGCTTAGCCTCTTCCTCGTCACCCTTCAGTCTGCACATTGCGGGATACTCAGGGCCGATGAAGCAGAACATACCTGCTATCATGATGGACTCTGCTATCTGGCTGTAGAAAGGCTTCTCGGTGAACATTTCCTTGTTGTTGTAGGTCTGGAAGCTCTCGCCGGGCTTGTCGGAGAAGCAGGACAGGTTCAGGCAGTCGTTCCAGTCTGCACGGCCGATGAGCGGAAGTCCGTGAGGACCTACCTTGTTCACAACGTGGTTGAATGCACGCTTCATGTGGTCGAGCATTGTGTCAGCAAGCTCTGCCTTGTTCTCATAGGGTACCTTTTCGTCAAGGATAGACACGTCGCCAGTTTCCTTGATATATGCAGCTACTGCGAGAATCATCCACAGCGGGTCGTCGTTAAAGTTAGAGCCAAGCTCGTGGTTGCCCATCTTGGTGAGCGGCTGATACTGGTGGTAAGCACCGCCGTCCTCCAGCATTGTTGCTGCGAGGTCGATAAGACGCTCTCTTGCTCTTTCGGGTATCTGATGTACGAAGCCGAGCAGATCCTGATTAGAGTCACGGAAGCCCATTCCTCTGCCGATTCCGCTCTCGAAGTAGGAAGCAGAACGTGACATATTGAATGTTACCATGCACTGATACTGATTCCAGATGTTGACCATTCTGTTGAGCTTCTCGTCGGGAGAATCAACGTTATACTGCTCCAGAAGCTTATCCCAGTAAGCCTTAAGGGTATCGAACAGCTTGTCTGCCTTTTCAACGGTGTCGCACATGGACATCATTTCAAGAGCCTTCTTCTTGTTGATGATGTTCATTGCAGGCTTGGGCTGACCGTTGCCGTCAACGGTGTAGCTTGCCTTCAGTCCGTCAACTGCGCCGTTCGGGTCGAACTTCTCGTCTGCAGGCATTTCAACATAGCCAAGGCAGAATACCAGTTCCTTCTTCTCGCCGGGAGCAAGTTCCATCTCGATGTAGTGGGAAGCTATGGGGCTCCAGCCGTCAGCTACGGAGTTTCTTGCCTTGCCGTCCTCGAATACTGCAGCGGGCTTGTCGAAGCCGTTGTACAGACCGATGAATGTTTCACGGTCGGTGTCGAAGCCGTTGATGGGCGCATTTACGGTATAGAATGCGAAGTGGTCGCGGCGCTCCTTATATTCGGTCTTGTGATAGATGGTAGAACCGAGGATCTCGACCTCGCCGGTGTTGTAGTTTCTCTGGAAGTTTGTGGTATCATCGTTTGCGTCCCACAGACACCATTCAAGGAAGCTGAACAGCTTGAGCGACTTCTTCTCGCTGCTTTCGTTTGTAATGGTGACCTTCTGTATCTCGCCGTTGAAGTCCTGCGGAACGAAGAACTTCACGGAAGCCTTAACGCCGTTCTTGCTGCCGGTGATGATGGTGTAGCCCATACCGTGGCGGCACTCGTAGCTGTCAAGCTCTGTCTTTACGGGCGACCAGCCGGGATTCCATACGGTGTCGCCGTCCTTGATATAGAAATATCTGCCGCCCATGTCTACCGGCACATTATTATAGCGGTAACGTGTGATACGGCGCAGACGAGCGTCCTTATAGAAACTGTAGCCGCCAGCTGTGTTGGAGATAAGAGAGAAGAAGCCCTGTGTTCCGAGGTAGTTTATCCACGGGTAGGGCGTGCGGGGAGAAGTAATGACATACTCACGGTTTTTGTCGTCAAAATGACCGAATTTCATTAAGTGACCTTCCTTCCTTGCTTGCTCAGTTCAGAGCCGAGGGAAAAACTCCCTCGCAGAAAATGTATTCCGGCATATCCCCTGCCGCCGTAATACCAGCCGGACAAAAAGGACAAAGCCGCTATAATTCAGTATACTATATTATTCGGAGAATTACAAGGGCTGAAAACGATAACATTTATTTTTGTTTAGGAATTTTACCTAAAAACCGAAAATCGGGGTAGAAATATAGTAATATTGAACAAAAAAGAGCAATGCGGACACAGGCTTTGGGACAAGCTGAACAGTAATTGCGAAGCACTGCATGAGCAGCATGACGGTTCATTGCATTTTGTTGTGAAAATCAACAAAAATCGTTCTGAAAATTCCTACAATCTATTCAAATTTGATAAAAACCACTTTACAAGCGATTATGATAGTGCTATAATATAGACAAAGAAACGGAACGAACTTCATCAGTCTAAGGGGGTTCTTTTCGGGGAAAGGAAAGATGAATTATGGAACTGAAGAAAATGATTTCTGACGGCGAGAAGGTTCAGGTATACGAGGTTGACGGAAAGGCTGTCAAGGTTTTCAAAGACCCGAATGAACCCAAGAGCGTTGTCCTTTACGAGGCGCTCACTCACTCCCGTGTTGAGGAGACCGGCTACAAGCGGGTACCCGCACTTGAAGAGGTCGCAAAGATAGACGGAAAGTGGGCTATCTTCTATCAGTTCATAAAGGGTGACACTCTTGCCGACCTGATGAAGAACGAGCCGAAAAAGGCTGACGAATATCTTGAACAGATGGTAGATATCCAGATAGAGATAAACTCCCAGCGTTCACCCAAGATATCCCGCCTTAAAGACTATCTGAAGCGTTCAATAGAGGGTCTTGACATGATAGATGATGTGAAGAAGTACGAGCTTCTCACAAGGCTTGAGTCCATGCCTAAGCACGTTAAACTCTGTCACGGCGAGTTCACGCCTGAGAACATCATCATCAACAAGGACGGAACATATGTAGTTGACTGGCTCAAGGCTAAGCAGGGCAATGCTTCCGCTGATGTTGCAAAGACCTATCTGTGGTTCTGCCTGCACCACCACACCGAATATGCTGAAAAGTACCTCAAGCTGTACTGTAAAAAGACCGGCACAGCAGTGAAGTACGTTCAGGACTGGCTGCCTATCGTTGCAGCCGCACAGCTTAAGTTCAAGCGACCTGAGGAGCGCGAGCTGCTTCTCACTTGGATAGACATAGCTGATTATGACTGATATTTTAACTCATCTTCTTACATGATTATCGGGCAAAAATAATTTTCTCCCCTGCCGAAAGACAGGGGAGTTAGTTTTAGTATCAGAATCTAAGGGCTTTCTCGAAAATCTGTCACCCCTGCTTTGCGGCAGGGGTGACAGTTTATATTCAAAGTGAATCGTTTGCGAATTTCTCAGAATCAATGCGGCGTATCTCTGCACGCATTATCTTTCCACTGACGGTCTTGGGAAGCTCCGTCACGAACTCGATCATTCTCGGATACTTATACGGTGCGGTGTTGTGCTTGACGTATACTTTCAGTTCCTCCGCTAGCTCATCGCTGGCGGTGTAGTTCTTTGTCAGCACTATCGTAGCCTTTACAAGCTGCCCTCTTATCGGGTCGGGCACTCCGGTGACTGCGCATTCGAGCACGGCGGGATGCGTCATTAGTACGCTCTCTACCTCGAAAGGTCCTACACGGTATCCGCTTGACTTAATAACGTCGTCGTTGCGGCTGACGTACCAGTAATACCCGTCCTCGTCACGGTAAGCAGTGTCGCCGGTGTGATACATTCCGTCATGCCATGCGTCGTCGGTCAGTTCCTTGCTGCGGTAATAGCCTCTGAACAGCCCCGGCGTATGCGTATATTCACCCTTAACGACTATCTCGCCGACCTCGCCCACGCCGACAGACTTCCCGTCTGCGTCCACAAGGTCCACGTCATACAGCGGAGAGGGCTTGCCCATGCTTCCGGGCTTGGGCGTCATTCCTTTGATGTTTGCAAGGATAGCGGTGGCTTCTGTCTGACCGAAGCCCTCCATCAGCTTTATTCCCGTGTATTCATACCACTTGTTGAATACCTCAGGATTGAGCGCCTCGCCTGCGATAGTGCAGTATTTCAGGCTCGACAAGTCATATTTCCCGATACCCTCTTTAATAAAGAACCTGAACATAGTGGGCGGCGCACAGAATGTGGTTATTCTGTACTTCTCCATTATCTTCAGCATATTCTCAGGAATGAACTTGTCGAAGTCATACACGAACACGCACGTACCCATAGCCATCTGACCATAAAGCTTGCCCCATGCCGCCTTTGCCCAGCCGGTGTCGCTGATGGTCAGGTGTATTCCGTTCGGGTCTACGTTCTGCCAGTGCTTTGCGGTCTGGATATGCGCCAGCCCATACGCATGGTCATGCACGACCATCTTCGGATAGCCTGTAGTTCCGGACGTGAAGTACAACAGTTGTATCTCGTCTGCCTTTGTAGGAATGCGCTCCATCGTGTCGGGGTATTTCTCTATTTCCTTGTCAAACTCTTTCCAGCCCTCATGCGTGCCGTTGACTATGCTCTTTACGCTGAGCTTTCCGCCGAGCCTTTCGTCAGCCTCGTCAATGTAATGCGCCACCTCTGCATGCGTGGTTGCGATTATTGCAGTAACGTCAGCAGCCTCAAATCTGTATATGAAGTCCTTTGCGGTCAGCATATGCGTTGCCGGAATAGCCACTGCGCCTATCTTAATAAGACCGAGTATAGCATACCAGTACTGATAGTTTCTTTTCAGCACCAGCATTACCTTATCGCCCTTTTTGATACCCCAGTCAAGGAACATATTAGCCGCCTGCGTGGAAAGCTTGGAAAGCTCGCCGTAGGTCAGCAGCTTCTCGTTGCCCTGCAGGTCCACCCACATGAGCGCACGACGGTTCGGCTCCATCTCACCGTATTTGTCGATAATGTCATATGCGTAATTAAAATTGTCCGGGTATTTTATGCCGAACTTCTTCAGTATTCCGTTTTCGTCATATTCCTCAGTGACGAAATTGAGGTGGTAAGATGGAATATCCATTTGCTGTTCCTTTCCTAAAACAATTCTGATTATGTCATAAGCTGGTTTTTTGTATTGTACCGCAAATCCCGGAAAATATTCTTCCGGGATCATGAGATATAAAAGCGGCACAGCCCTTAGACGCCGCCATGATTCAAATTGAAAGGGACTCCATCGGTAAGCCGAGTTCTGTCGTGTATGACCATCTATCTAGGCGCAATGTCGCCATTACGCTCAAGCCACCTTACAACGGGGTGCGCCGAGCAGACGCATTATCCCCCGCACCAATCGGTGTTGCATCGGGTAGGGTTTACATGGCGCTGCACTCTCATGCAGCCCGGTGAGCTCTTACCTCGCCTTTCCACCCTTACAGCTTTCGCTGCGGTATATCTCTGTTGCACTTGCCCTGAGGTCGCCCTCGGCTGACGTTATCAGTTACCCTGCTCTGTGATGCTCGGACTTTCCTCATGGCTGTTTCCAGCCCCGCGGTCATATAATGAAGTCCCTATATCTTCACTATTATAACATAACGCCCGGCAAAAATCAAGCGAAAAATCAATTTCACGCAGTTTTTTCTTTATTAACACAAATATCCCCCATGCGCAGTGCATGGGGGATATGGTGATTCAAAATCAAAGCTTATGAATAACGCTTCTGATACATATAGTTGTTGACTTCCTTGACAGCGAATACTGCGATAATGCCAAGGCAGGCAATAACCGACAGAATGAACATCACGCCGGAGATGATGTAATTATAGCCCTTGAATACCGAGGGGATAACATCAAGCCCAGCTTCGATAGCCTGATTGCGGCTTGCAATGGAAGCAGACACCTCTGCGCTTCTGCGGTTGAATACCATGAAGATAGAGGAGAAGTTGCAGGAAGCGATCATCGCATACAGTGCGATAGTGCCGAAGCGTGAGAAGCTGTATCCGCACCACATTGCGAGTGCAAGGAACAGTGTGATTCCGCCGTACGCAATGAAATACATATAGTCCATTGCACCAAGCATAAGGCTTGAGAAAAGCTGCTTGTCAAGCAGAAGAACAGCGATCATCGTGAAGATGAAGCTTGCCACGATAGAGCCTACGCCGATAAGAACAGCGATAGCAGGCTTCTTGTCATCTGCGGATATCTTGAAGCTGAGCTTGTGCTTCAGCTTCATCAGTGCAAATCCTGCAACAGCTGCGCCTGCAAGGCAGGAAAGAATGATCATTACAGTAGCTATCCACCACTTGGATGTCATTCCGTTAGAAGTGAGCCAAGCTGCAGCAGACTCGTCGCCAGCCTTTGCAGCGGACTTCATGGGATTGTAGGTCTTGAATATCCAGAGTATGCGGGTGACGATAGCGATAAGGTTCACAACTGCGCCTGCACCGCCGAATGCAAGATAGAATATCATTGCCCATTCGCCGTCACGAACATAAACGATGGAAGCGATAACAGCCACGCACATCAGCAGCATAAGAACAACGCCCTGTGCAATGCCGGTGTCCATAGCGGTCCAGCCGATAACTATGGACCAGTTGCCGCCAAGACTGGAAATGCTGCCGTAAGCCTTCATTCCGAAGCTTGCGAAAAGCACCATTGCAGCCATTCCAAGGAACAGCGCACCGCCGAAAATGCCTCTCTTGCGCATTGCCGCACGGCTTTCAGCATTCAGGATCATGTCGTCCGCATATTCAACGGAACTTGCATATACGAAGAATACGCAGGCAACAAGGCAGATAACTGCGTCAAGCGCACCGAATATCCTCATGGAGTTTCTGAAATTTGCAAAGGGTATCAGGATCGGAACAAGCCCGATAAGAGCCTTTCCGCCAAATACAGCTATCAGATAGGACTTTGCGAACGCATAGCCCTTGTAGAAGCAGAACGAAAGCACCAGCAGAATGACCGTGATGACTATGTAAATAAGTGCGATATTTACAACAGTATCCCACAGAGTAAGGATTATCTGGTTGTTTGCTATCTCAGATTCGGAAGCAAAGGTCTTTCCGAAGAACTTTACTATACAGGTCTTTCCGGCGTCGTTGTATTCTCTTGCCATGGCGTAAACCGGATTGATAAAAAGCGGCTTCATCACCAGAAAGAATGCAACAACAGCCTCAACAACAGCAAAAGCAGCCATGCCGATACCAATTATCTTGTTAAGCGACATTTTGCTCCCTGCTGCGGTATTGTTCACTGCGGCAGATGTCATTATAGATTCCTCCCTAAAATCAGCATAGCACACGTTATTCCCCACTGTGCCATGCTATATTACTCTATTAGATTATAACATATTCCCGCGTGATTTTCAAGCGACAACCAACAAAATAATGCAAACGTTTTCAACAAATTTGAGCCGACTTATTTGTGCAAAATACAGACAGACCGGCGATAAGCCCTCATCTTCAGCATCGCATAGGATCTGAGGACTTCCCGCCAGTCCGTGCTGGTCTATTGCTGCTGCGCAGAAACGCCCTGTTCCACGCCCAAGTCGCAGGTATATACAAATTCGACCACATCGCCCTCGCTTAGTGTATATTCAGAAGCCGACACCTCCGGATATTCGCCGTTCACGCAGTAAAGCCACCCGCTGAGCTGTCCGAAACCGAATTCGTAGATATACCCTATCCCCCGCACATACACGCCGTAGGTGCTGCCGGTGTAATCCACCCTGACCTGATTTTCACGTGCCGCAGCGATAAGTGCGTCGAATGCCGACGCTCCCTGTGGGACATTCACTGTGTATTCCTGCAGTATATGCCCGTCCTGAGGCACGACCTCAGGCGGATTTACGTCCCTGTCGATATCGTCCATGTGCCTTAACGCCGAACTGCAGTCAACGGACACCACCGCCGTCATACTGCCAGTCACGCTCTGCGAATAGTATTCCTCCGGCGTCCTTATATCCAGCAGCCACACGCCGCCAGCTGCCGCCGCAAGCAGTACGCCTGTGATAAGCAGGCTCTTTCTCTTGCGTACTGCCGCCGCAATGATACACGCCGCTGCACCCAGAGTCAGCCCGCCGGATATCACCGCCGTAATAAGCAAGCCAGTCACCGTCGGTGCAGCGCTGACCTCCTCCGTTTCAGGAAGCGGCTCAGGCTCTGCCGTGACCTCCACCGTCTGTACAGTCTGTTCCTGAGCAGGCGCAAACAGCATTTCTCCACGCTCCATAAGCTCCAGCGCAGTGAATGCCTCCAGCGCCTGCACAGTAGCCATTGCATTCACGCTGCCGTCCGCCAGATGGGAATAACCCCCATCTACACGAAACCGCTCCAGCCCCTGCGCCGCCTGCTGCGCCCGTTCAGACCTGCCCGCAGAACACAGTGCTATGACCGCCTGCGCTGTACTCTCGCAGTTCTCTACACCCATCGAGGTATACGGTTCTATCTCGCATAGCCAGTCTGCTGCACGCTGCGCCGCCTGCTGACCCGCTTCGTCCGGCTGACCCATCAGCGCATAGACTGCGGCGGCTGTGATATCCACGTCCCCTGAATTTCCCATCAGCGTGAAGCTTCCGTCCTCAAGCTGCTTTGAGATGAGGTATTCCGTCAGGCTTTCCGCCGTATTGACTGCGTTTTCCGGCGGCTGCGCAGCAGTAACATTCAGTGCGATAAGCCCCCAGATATACGCATTAAACCCCTGCTTGTCAAGATCGTCGTTAAGGAACGCCGCCAGTTCAGCGGCATTCTGCGCATTCCCGCCCGCAGCAGCGATACATATTGCCGCCCGCTGATATTCAGTAGGTCTGACGAACCCGCCGCCCGACAAGCCCTCGACATATTCCTCTGCAGAAGCCAGAAAATGCTGCGCGCCCTCGTTCCCATACAGCCTGAACCGGCAGAACGCCGCCCAGTCCTGCACGCCGTAATCCAGCCCGTCCCAGAATTCCTCCGTACTGCGGCTTTCCGTGAAGTAACCGAAGCACTCGCTTATTACCTCGTTATATACCCCTGCAGAAAATGCGGTCTGCACCGCAAGGAATATCGCAGTGCAGACCGCAGCAGTTATACTGAATAGTCGCTTCATCAATTATCTTTTCTTGCTCATTGCAATGCCTGCGCCTGCAAGCAGAACTACGGCAAATGCGACCGCAGCGCCCTCTACGCCGGTATCAGGAGAAGCCTTAGTATCGTCTGCGCTGTTGGTATCATCAGCAGCGCTGTCGTTTGCTGCATTGCTGTCCTCTGCTGTGCTGCCAACCTCTGCGGTGGAAGCGTCGCCAGTATTCTCGTCAGCTGTTGCTTCTGCGTCGATCTCAGCGAACTCGTCAGTGGTGTCGCCGCTGTCTATTCTTGCACGGAGAGCCTCAGCAGCCTCGTCGATCTCGTCCTGAGAAGCCTCGTACTGTGCGAGAACTTCCATTGCACCAACATATGTGTAGTTCTGTGTATATCCGTCTGCAGCGTCAGCGCAGGTCTTTATCAGCTCTGCTCTCTTGCCTGCGACATCAAGCGCTGCTGCGCCGCCCCAAGAGGAATTGTCAACGCCGAGGTCAGCGCCATAGCCGTATACGGTGAATGCGAAACGCATTACATCGCCGTCTGCGGGTACATAGTCGCCGATACCCACCTGAGCGTATTCGTCGTTTACAAAATAGGACCAGCCGCTTTCTGCTGTGTAATCCATTGCGCTGAGGTAGCCCTCAGTATTTCTGCCGGTCATGTCAGGGCAAACGGCAGCGATAGCGTCCGGAACTGTGGTTTCAATGTCTGTGTCTGCGAATGCAGTTATATACGCGCCGTAGCCTGTATCCTCAGAGATAACGTCAGCGGCTCTGTTTACAACGTCGATACCCTTTTCGCCCTCATAGAAAGGAACCTTGACAGGCTCTACAGTGAAGCCCTGACCAATCGTGATCTTGTCAGCCTCGAAGTAGATATAGCCTGCGGGTGTGTTCTCCTCTGCAAAAGCGCAGAAAGAAGCCGCACTCATTGCGATCGCTGCAGCAGCCGCTGCGGAAATAAGCTTTCTCAGTTTCATTTGTTCTATTCCTCCGATAAAATATTTGCGTAAGCGGCAATGCCGCTCCGCTATGTCTGTATACGCTTGCCATACAGGGCAGGTCTTCCGGCTCGGAATATCACATACCCACGCCTGCCTTCCCCGGAATCGCTTCCCAGTGACAATTATGACGAGGATACAACTTCCTTACGGCAGCGGGGACTGCTCCGGTTTTTCACCGGGTTCCGGCACTTGCTCAAGTGTCTTTGCCGCTTTCAGACAAGCATATGCGGTGCAAAATGCACATTTTTGCACCGCACTATATTATATACCCTTTTCGGCGTATTGTCAAGTACCCGCCATGACCTTTGCGAGCCTGTCACGCAACATCATCACCAGAGCCGAAGCGCATACTATCTTTACAAGATCTCCGACAAGGAACGGCACAACGCACGAGGCTATTGCCGCAGCAAGTTCAGTTCCAGTCGTCACTATATACCACGCAGTACCGAAAGCATAGCAGGCAGCCGTACCCAGTATCATTCCCGCAGGTACCGCCCATGCGCCGGACAGCCAGCCGATAAATCCATTTGACCTTTTTTTGTATAGCTTATCCACAAATAGCCCCGTCAGCAGCACGCAGGGAATATATCCGAAGATATACCCGCCGGTCACGCCGAAAAGCTTGGCGAATCCGCCCGCACCGCCTGAAAACACCGGCAGCCCGACTGCGCCAAGCAAGATATACACCAGCACTGCCGCCGCGCCCTTTTTCCAGCCCAGAACACCTCCGGCAAGATACACGGCGAATGTCGCCAGAGATATCGGGATATACCCCGGCAGCGGAACGGAAAACGGCGCAGCCACGCAGATAAGCGCAGCCATCACCGCAATGAATGCCATATTCCGCACACTCATCTTGTTGCTTTTTGATGTATCGTTCTTGCTTAGTTCGATCGTCTGTTTCATTGTTTACTTTCTCCTGACTTTTGGTTTACTGTTCCTGAAATAGTATAGCACATAATTGTAAACCTGTCAAGAGGTTTGCGTTTACATCTTTGCAATTTTAATGTTCTGCCTTTTTAAGGTAGTATTCAGCCAGCTTTTGCGCCTGCTGCGCTATGTCAAATCCCTTTTCCGCCACTTCCTTCACCGCATTCTTCCGGCGGCTTCCTGCGCAGCAGAGAGCCGCACAAGCCCAGTCCGGTGCGCTTCCCAACGGCAGGAACTGCGATGTGCCGATAAGTTTGACCTCGGGCGTCACCCTATTTGAGAACAAACACGGAAGCCCCGAACACTGCGCTTCTATCCCCACAACAGGAAGTCCCTCGTAATTCGACGGCAGCAGGAAGCAGTCAAATGCGCTGTAAAGCTTATCTGCATCGCTGCGCTGTCCGGTAAATATCACACGGTCGGCAATTCCTGCCGCCGTTGCTCTTGCCTGAATAAGCTCCATATCCGGTCCTGTCCCGACAAGCACCAGACGGCAGTTCTTATTCTGCTTTACTATCTCCTTGAATATATCAATAAGGAAGCCCTGATTCTTCTGCGGACAGAACCTTCCAATATGCCCAAAAACCAGCGTTTTTTGATTCAGCTTCAACTCCTTTCGGATATCAAGACGCTTCTGCTCGCTGAAGCTGTATTTCGCAGTATCGACGGCATTTGGCATTATCCTCACACGGTCAAGACCCCTGTCCTCCTCGTCCATCGGGACATATGCCCGACCGCCGTACATCCACCTCGCCGCATACTCCGAGCAGGCGAAATAATCAGTTGCATTTTTTCTTGCAAGCGGCTTCAGCAGCCACTTTGCAAGATTCCTGTGCCATTCCCTGCGCCCGCCCGAAGTGCTGTGATTGTGCAGGATACGCACTCTCACCCCCGCTTTCTTTCCCGCAAGCAGCGGCAGAAACGACAGCGTGCTGAGGTGACAGTGCATTATCTCGTATTTATTTTCGGACAGCAGCCTGCGCAGCGTTTTCAAATATTTAAGCGGGTGGCGCAGGGTCGGCAGCACGAAAAGCCTGCCGCCCATCGACTTTATTTCCTCCACCGGAACATATTTCGACCCTTTGAACAGGTAAAAATCGAACTGCACCTGTTCTCTGTCTATCGCCCTGTAGTAATTCATAACCACCTGCTCGGCGCCGCCGCCGTTCATTTTGCCGAGTATCTGTGCGACCCTTATCATAATTACCCCTTATTCAATGCAAAAGCGGCGCACTGCAGCCTTTGGGACAACGGCAGTTCACCGCCGTTATCATCGGGTAGCATTATGCGCCACTGTGTTTATTCCGTCTGAGTTACTTTATCTCGGTGGGCTTGTCGCCGTCCTTCTTCTTTTTCTTGAGAGAGGGAGCTGCCTCTGCAGGAGCCTCGTGAACAGTGTTGTTCTTTGCAATGGAGGACTTCAGCACACGTATCTTGGTGCGGTCGCTTCCTGTTTCGATAAGAACGGTGTCCTCCTTTACGGAAAGCACTCTGCCGATTATTCCGCCGTTGGTTATTACCTCGTCAGCGACCTGAATATTGTCCAGCATACTCTGCATTTCCTTGTTGCGCTTCTTTTCGGGACGGATTATGAACAGCCAGAAGAAAAGCACTATCAGCACCAGCGGGATAAGCATTGTCAGCAGACTTGCAGGACCTGCGGCCTGATCACCGGCTGCTGCAGCAGAAGAAATAAGTGTCAGCGAATAGTTCATTAGTTGTCCTCCACATTTTCGCCTGAAAGGCGTATTTGTTGTATTATCCTATTTATTATAGCCTAAATCCGGCGATAAATCAAGTAGCTTGGATAAATTTTCACCGATTATTCAGAAAATACCGCAATATCGGTGTCCGAAAACGCCTTGCGCACCTGCTGCAGAGCGTCTGACGAGAAGCCCGAACCGGTCAGCCGGACAGCAAACTTCTGCTCAGGATACAGCGCACTCATTTTGCTGATAAACGTTCTCGCATTAGCATACCCTGCCGTACCGTCCGGTGTGTAGTCGAGCAGAAGCGTCACAGCCTTAAGCTTGTTCTTGCTTGCTGCAGGCTCGCCGTTCGTGAGCGACCTGTCCTCAGAGAACAGTTCGTCTGAGGTCATTTCAAGGGATATCTCTGCGCCGGAAGCCTTTGCAGCGGAATTGCAGGCTGCTATCACCGTCCACAGTGCGTTCTGCCGTGCAGTGTCGTCCGCAATGCTGAGCTGCCTCAGGAAGTTTGAATAATCCTGCGTGTTGAATGTCGGATACCTTGTATTAGCAATCGTGATATATCCAAAGCCGGAATTTGCAAGCTCTGCGGTTATCGTCGAAAGATACTTTGCAGTATTCTGCTCGAACGGATCAAGCCATGATTTGCCGCCCCTGTCCACATAATAATCGTGCCATACGCCGCCGTCGGCTATCATATAGCATATATTGCTGCCGTCATAGGTGAGCGAAGTGCGGTCGAGCAGCGTATTTATCCTTGCGCGCGGCACAAAGCCCGCCTTGGTGATTATCGAGGATATCTGCTGTGCGGTAAGGCTGCCGGTCATCTGTTCCTCAGGTACGCCGCTGACGGAGGTCTTGTACAGGAAGTACCCTGCCTCGTCCTTCAGCGTGACCAGAATGTCGGTGCAGCCGCTGTTCTTTGCCGCCGCAAGCGCACCATTCAGGCTCTCAGAACTGAGTACGGCGCTTTCCGGAAGAATGAACACGCTCGGCGTGCCGCTCTCCTGCGCAGGCTCGGAAGTTTCAGGCTCAGAGGTCTGCTGTACGTCAGAACTGCCGTCCGAGGACGCACCGGACGTTTCACCCGTGGGCGGAGTCCACGCAGAACTTGTTTCCGACTCGTTCCCCTTATTATTAAAATAGTCCAGCAGAGGTCTGCCAAGTCCATAGCCCAGCACGCACAGACCTGCAATGAGCACTATCATCAGCAGGACTGTCAGCACCTTTCTGGTCTTGCTTTTCTTGCGCTGATACAGGCTGTATTTTCGGTGTTTTATCTTAATATTCTTGTTCTTCATGATTTCTCCGTTGAATGGTCATGTGGTCAGAAGTAATATTTGAATGGTATACGGCGTATGCTCAGAAGCTGACGGTATAGCCAGCCAGAGCATAGAAAGCCAGCGACACGACGCCGATATATACCAGCATGATGGGATATCCCCTGAACACCTTCGGTATTTTCTCGCTGTCGAGCTTTTCACGGGCGACATTCAGCAGGAAGCAGGCAAGAAAGAAACCTATGCCCGTGCCGAAGCCATACCCGATATACGACCATATGTCGCTGCCATAGTTGGAGTTGAGAAACAGCGCACCTATAACAGTGCAGTTGATTATTGCCAGATGGACGTATTTGCGCACCTTTCTGAACATCTTAGGGAAGCACCGCCACAGCAGCAGAAGCGCCATGACATACAGCACGCTGATAATGCACACATATATCAGCGGCATGAACAGCCAGCCATATTCAGTGGGGAGCATTGCACGGTCCACAAAGCACGAAATAATGCTTGCGATAGTGGTCATCGCAGTTATGCCGATGGTGAAGCCGATTACTGTGCCGTTCTTACGGGAAGCGTAGATGGCTACGTTGCTTCCGAATGCACGGTCGAATATTGCATTCTGCACAAACACAGAAACCATTGCGACCGAAACTATCTTTGCGAGGACCTCCATCATTCAGCCCCCTTTCTGACTACGCCGGTATTGCCGGAGCGGCTGCGCCTGCGGTTGGTGACTGCACGGCAGACCGCCGCAAGTATTCCCACGAGAATAAAGCCGAAAAACGGCGTCTTTGCCGCCGGCATGGGTGCGTCGCATACTCTGAAGCCGAAAAGCTGTCCGAATCCAAGGAACTCTCTTATTATTCCCACAATAAACGCCGCCATAGCATAGCCCAGCACATATATCAGTGCGTCAACAGCCATTTCGCCCCACGGCATGAGGTAGAAACGGCTTTCCGTTTTTGCCAGTATCAGCGAATTGACCACGACAATTTCGATATATATGGATATCTCCGCCGCAGCCGCCGGAAACAGAGCACTCAGAAGCAGCGCGGTCGGAATATACATCGCCGCAGCGACCGCAGCATACAGGATTATCCTTACCGTATAGACTATCCTGCGTGGAATGAACCTGCACAGCAGTATCGTGGAATAGGATATCAGCAGAAAGCTGAGCGTCAGAACCAGTGCGTTCTCAAAACTTGTCGCCGCAACGATTATCGGCGCAGTGACAAGTCCGCTCATCAGAACGATATTCTGCCGGAAAAGCCCGTCAAGACTGAATCTGCGGGGGGTAGTGTCATTCATGCTCTCCCTCCTTCTCCTGCGGTGCGGGCTGGTCAGGCTTTTTGCGCCGCTTGTGCCGCTTTATCTTTGAATCTATAGGCGGCGTGTTATAGCGGTATTTCTCAGGAAGCTGTATCTCCTGCGTATCGGTCAGCTTTATACCGCCCTGCTGCGCTTTGTTCTTGCTGCCCTCGAAAGAGCTTATATAGTTGCGCTTCCAGTAGAGCAGATTCTCGACTATCGTGTCGAAGCAGCAGGAAAGCGCATTCGTTATCAGCAGCGCGAACACAAAGCAGCCCTCTGTCTGCCCGAAATATCTGAACATCATCACTGTATAGCCCAGCACCACGCCGTAGATAACTCTTGCGGCACGCCGCTGCGGCAGCAGATAAGGCTCAGCCGACATAAAGATTATGCCGAAAAGCAGATATCCGCTTGAAAGTTCATAGAATACCGACATCAGCGGCGAAACGTCCGCTCTGGGGTAAACTGCAGCGATAAGTCCCACCGTGCCAAGGCAGGATATGACTGCCGCAAAGCTTGTGCTGTGCTTTATCAGCATACATATCCCCACCACCAGAATGACAAGGATATGCACCGTGCCTATCGCTCCGGGAACGTTTCCCATGATTATGTCGGTGAGCGACTGCGGCGGCACGCTGCCAAGCTTCAGCGTATATTCTATCGAACGTGTGAACGTCCCCGAATATTCGGAAAACATCGGCACTATCTCGCCCGCTTTGGGGTAATACAGCATATCTCCGGGATAGCACACGATAAGGAACGCTGCGGCGATCGCAGGCGGCGAGAATATCAGGTTGTCGTTTCCGCCGAACACGTGCTTGCCGAGCGCGATACATATTACCGCAGCAAGACCCGCGATAATATGAGGTATACCCGCAGGCATGAGCATAGCGCAGCTAAGCCCCCAGAACCACACCGCAGGGTCGGTCGGGTCGTATTTTATCCTGCGCACCTTGCAGCAAAGCCAGTCGGTCAGCATACATATCAGCACGCTCAGCACACAGACGACGAGCGGCCTGACGCCGCCGACAAATACCGCCGGTATAAGCAGGGCAGCCATGAACACGAATCGCTCGGTATACAGCTTGCGTGGGTCACGTAAAGTTATAGGAGTCAGCATGGCTCTCCTTTCTGCGCAGCCTTCAGCTCACGGTTAGCCTGAGCCATGTCCTGCGCCCTGAAAAGCCCTGTTCCTGCGACCAGAACATTCGCTCCGGCTTCCTTTACCAGCGGTGCGGTAGCGGAATTGATACCGCCGTCCACCTCGATATCCAGCGTATCATAGCCATGCTCGTCCGCATAGCCGCGAAGCTGCCTCAGCTTGTCCAGAGTTTCCGGTATGAACGCCTGACCTCCGTAGCCCGGTTCGACAGTCATGACCAGAACCATGTCGCACAAAGATAAATACGGGTAAACCGCCTCTATCGGCGTAGCAGGCTTCACTGCAAGAGCCGCCTTTATCCCTCTCGAACGTATGTCGGAAAGCACGGCGGCGGGGTCGCAGCGGCTCTCGACATGGAAGTCGATGAGATCTGCGCCGGCGTCGGCGAAAAAGCCGACCTGCTTTGCCGGATCTTCCACCATCAGGTGAACGTCAAGAAACATATCCGTAGCCGCCCTGACGCATTTCAGCACCGGACTGCCATAGGTTATCTGGTCAACGAATGCGCCGTCCATCACGTCGAAATGTATCCAGTCAACACCCGCAGCACTGCAGCGCGACAGTTCACCCGTGATATTCGCAAGGTCGCACGCAAGCAGCGAAGCAGAGGTCTTTATCATATTATCATTCCCTTATCATTTGGATTTATCAAAAAATAATTCGGGCTTAAGCCCATACATCTATATTCTATAATAAATATCTTTTTTCGTCAATAAGCTGAGGGGGTTTTTTTCATATTTTCTGGGGAAAGCGTGAAAATTTCCGAAATCGGGGCTTTTTATTCAAAGATATTTGTATATTTTTCTGCGTGTTTGCGCTTGAAAAAAGGGCGGTTTAGTGATATAATAATAACAATATATCTTTGGGGGCGTCGATACGGAGTTCTCCCATACGAAAAAGCCATGATACTTTTATTGTATTCAGCGGCTTTTTTCCTTATTCAGGGTATGAGTTCCAGAATAATGAAACATTGCGTTATGTACAACTCGACGGAATTTCCTGCCGCAGCGCAGGACGATGAGAAAGTGAGGATAAGAAATCTATGCTGAACTGCAACTACAACGAGAAATTTGTCAAAGAGGGGCTTACATTTGACGATGTACTGCTTATTCCGGCAAAGAGCGATGTTACACCGAACATGATAGACCTCAGGACAAACCTGACCAAGAATATCATGCTCAATACGCCGATAATGACCTCGGCAATGGATACCGTTACCGAAAGCCGCATGGCTATCGCTATCGCAAGAGAGGGCGGTATCGGTATTATCCACAAGAACATGAGCATCGAGCAGCAGGTCGATGAAGTTGACAAGGTAAAGCGTTCCGAGAACGGCGTTATCGTAAATCCTTTCTTCCTTTCTCCGCAGGACAGTGTATTCGACGCAGACGCACTTATGGGCAAATACAAGATATCCGGCGTTCCGGTCGTTGAAAACGGCAAACTCGTTGGTATCCTCACTAACCGTGACCTCCGCTTCATCGCAGACTACAACCAGAAGATCGGCGAAGTGATGACCAAGGAAGATCTGGTCACCGCACCTGTCGGCACTACGCTCGCACAGGCTCAGGAGATACTCAGGAAGCACAAGATAGAGAAGCTTCCGCTGGTCGATGAAAACGGCTACCTCAAGGGACTCATCACCATCAAGGACATTGAAAAGAGCGTACAGTACCCCAACACCGCAAGAGATTCCGGCGGCAGACTGCTTTGCGGCGCTGCTATCGGCATAACCCCCGATGTGCTCGACCGTGCAGGCGCACTGCTCAAGGCTCAGGCGGACGTGCTGGTGCTTGACTCCGCACACGGCCACAGCAAGAACATCATGACCACCCTTGACAAGATAAAGAACGCATTCCCCGAAGCTGTAGTTATTGCCGGAAACGTTGCCACCGGCGCAGCAGCAGAGGACCTCATCAAGGCGGGCGCAGACGCAGTTAAGGTCGGCATAGGCCCCGGTTCTATCTGCACCACCAGAATCGTTGCAGGTATAGGCGTTCCCCAGATAACCGCAGTTTATGACTGTGCGTGCGCAGCTGCTAAGTATGGCGTTCCTGTTATCGCTGACGGTGGCATCAAGTTCTCCGGCGATATCGTAAAGGCGCTTGCAGCAGGCGCAAACTGCGTAATGCTCGGTTCTCTGCTTGCAGGCTGCGAGGAGGCTCCCGGCGACGTCGAAATATATCAGGGCAGAAGCTTCAAGGTATACAGAGGTATGGGAAGCCTTGCAGCAATGAAGAAGGGCAGCGCCGACCGCTACTTCCAGGACAAGAGCAAGAAGCTTGTTCCTGAGGGTGTTGAGGGTCGTGTACCATACAAGGGATCTGTTGCAGACAGCATATTCCAGCTTTCCGGCGGTATCCGCTCCGGTATGGGCTATTGCGGCTGCCAGACCATTCCTGAGCTGCAGGAGCGTGCAGAATTTGTCCGCATAACCAACGCAGGTCTGAAGGAATCCCACCCGCACGATATCCAGATAACCAAGGAAGCACCGAACTATTCCACCGGCTTCTGATGGCATTGCTTATGAAAACAGCATAGAAATATGGGGCTGCAGAAATGCAGCCCCATATAAGTTTGCCGAAAAAGCCATTCTCACACCGTGCTTATCAGCGTTTCCATCAGCCTGTATACTCCTCTGGGGATAAACTGATAGGTGAACGTATCGGCAGCCAGCAGCAGGGCGATAATTACCGTGAACCGTGAAAAGAACACTCCCCAGCGGCGTGCAGCGGAAACATCCCACATCTTAGGCACCTTGTAGCGCTTTATCCTCCGCAGCTTGACTATCGCCATCAGAACGCCGATTATCATTGTCATTATCACAACAAAGCAGAAGATAAGATAGCACACCACTGCAGGCGTCTGCTCCGCCTCACGTCCGGCAGCACGTGCCATCAGATACGTTTCAACATCGTCCATCGACAAAAACAGCAGCATTAGCCCCGAAATGCTGTTGAACATTGCGTGCATTATGGTCGTGGTAACTATCGACTTCGTGGATACTGCAATATACCCAAGACAGATACCCAGCACCGCCGCATAGAAAAACTGACTGAAATTAGCGTGGGTCAGTCCGAACAGGATACCCGATACAAATATCGCAAAGCCGTTTCCGTATGGTCTGAGCGATTCAAGCACTATCCCCCTGAACCAGTATTCCTCCGCCAGCGGTGCGACTACTGCAAGCTGAATGAAAAGGATCACGGCGTTCAGCATATTGTCCGGCGTAAGGTCGTTCACCGTGTTGAACGACTTATACAGGTCAGTTTCGGCGAACAGCTGCGATATCAGCATTGTCAGCAGGTTCACCATTATAGAAAGCCCGTACAGCGCAGGGAACATTCCCATCGCATTCGTGAAATACTCCGGCTTTCTGTATATCCTGCCGCACATTCCCTTAGGCTTGAACAGCGCAATGCTGCTGACTATCGGTACGATATACAAAAACAGAAAGCTGAACAGCGTCTGCACGATATAAGACAGACTGCTTCCAAGACCATAGAATATTCCGCCCGCAGCCGCCAGCGAAAGAAGTACGGATTCCACACCTCTCGACACGAAAATAATGATGAGCATTATTCCAAGCTTCAGGCATACCGTCTTGAAGCCGTGCATTTTCTCCTGACCGCCTGTGTCAGGCACTGACGCTAACGCATTGTCCTCCATATCTTCTCCTTTCCCGAAACGCTCATCTGCCGCCTATCAGCCTGTGCTCCGAGCATATCTCTCCGACTATCTCCTCCATGCTCTTTCCCTGACATTCCACCGTGATATCGGCGTATTCCTCGTAAAGCTCCCGCCGCCTGCGGAACACATCTGCGATGGAATCCCCCGGCCGCATGGCTATTCCACGGGTCTTGATGTTGTAGAGCCGCTTTTCCACCTGCTCCACCGGCAGCGACAGATAATACACAAAGCCGTTTTGCTTAAGGTGCAGCATTGCGCTTCTTGAATACACGGCGCTTCCGCCGGTCGCAATAACGCAGCCGCCCTTTTCCTCCACCGACATTATGGCACGTTCTTCTTCTATGCAGAATGCGTCAAGTCCGCTATTGTCTATCATCTGCTGCAAAAGCAGTCCGGTGCGCTCCTGTATCACGATATCCGTGTCAATGAACCGGAATCCCATAGTCTTTGCGAGCAGTACGCCGACGGTCGATTTACCACAGCCGGGCATTCCGATGAGCACTATATTCTTCATTCTATTCAGTCCCTTTGCGCTGTTATTTTTGTCCGCCTTACCATGTCACCCTGTCAAGACGCATGGTCGCATAGGCGTTGAGGCCCGCCCCCGCAGTATGCCCCGCCTGATACTCATAGTATGCCTGACAGCCTATCATCGCAGCATTGTCGCCGCATAGCTGCACAGGCGGGATATACACTTTCATTCCGTTATACTGCGCCCGCTGCTCCAGCATTGTGCGAAGCCCCGAATTCGCTGCAACTCCTCCCGCCAGCGCAAGCGTGCTGCAGCCGTATTCCTTGGCGGCGGCAATGAATTTCTGCGTCAGAATATCGCTGACCGTATACTGAAAGCACGCCGCAAGGCTGTTTATATCGACCTCGCCGCCCTTTTGCTGCGTATTGTGTATCAGGTTTATCACAGCCGTCTTTAATCCGGAGAAGCTGAAATCGTACTTGTTGGCGGTGTGCGGGTGAGGAAGCTGATACTTCTTTCTGTCGCCCGTCTGCGCCGCCCTGTCGATATGTATTCCGCCCGGATAAGGGTAGCCCATGGCACGCGCCGCCTTGTCGAACGCCTCTCCCGCTGCGTCATCCACGGTCTGACCGATTATCTCGAACTCCGTCCAGTCGCTGACTTTTACTATGTGGCTGTGGCTTCCCGATACGACAAGACACATATACGGCGGTTCAAGTTCACTGTGCGCAAGATAGTTCGCCGCAATATGCCCCCTGATGTGATGCACCGGAATAAGCGGCTTGCCGAGCGACAGCGCAAGTCCCTTTGCGAAGTTCACCCCGACCAGCAGTGCGCCGATAAGCCCCGGTGCATAGCTGACCGCAATCGCGTCAACGTCCTGCGCCTTTTTGCCGGCTTTCTGCAGCGCTTCGTCAACGACCGCCACAATGCTTTCACAGTGGCGGCGGCTGGCTATCTCAGGAACAACACCGCCGTAAAGCTTATGCTCCTCTATCTGTGTTGCGACCACTGATGAAATTATCTCCCGCCCGTCACGTATTACGGCGGCGGCAGTTTCATCGCAGCTGCTTTCTATTGCTAGTATATCCATAAATACCTCTTACTTAACGTCGGGCTTTCTCGACGTGATAAATTCTATAGCCCTTTCGATGGAGCTTCTTACGTGCTCCATTTCCTCGCTGTGAAGCTTTCCTGCGTTCCTGTAGTCAAAGCTGTTGCAGAAATCATTCACATCGCTGTTGAGTTCCTTGATGTAGTTCTCCACAAGGCGGTCGGTCGCCTCGATGAACGGCTTCTGGTCAGGCTTGGGCAGCTTTGACTGAACATTCGACATCAGCAGATTATAGTGCGGGATACAGATGTACTTCTGCGAGGAATAAAGGCTGCGGAACTTTGCGTCCTCACGGAACATCGTGAATACTGTTTCCAGCATATGTTCAACGCCCCAGTCCACCTTGCTGCACACGAAGCAGGTGTTCTCTATCTCGCTGCATTTTTTTGCCTTTGCGCCCTTGGTGAAGAATATGCTCTTTTTCTCAAATATCTCTCCCCTGAGCGTACCGAGGTAGGTGTTCAGCATAAGCCCCAGCGAAAGGCGGTTGTTTTGCCGAAGCAGGCTGTTGAAATGAGTATGGCAAAAGCCCAGCCGATTCGTTTCCATTCGCACGTCAGGCTCCATCATCGCCGCACCCATTATGTATTCGCTGATATGCTGCTCGACCGTGTTCCTCATGGCGCAGATAGGGCAGCCCTCTCTCGGCTCGAACACCTCGTTTATCGGTATTGTCAGAATGCTTTCTCTCATGGTTTATCCTTCCTGATGTTATAATTTGATGAAAAATCGCTGAAAATCCAGCGCACGCCCTTGCATTTATACTCTTATTGTATTATAATTAAGACAAATAATCAAGAGGTTTTTATAAAAAATATGGACTACACTATACAAAACGATCATTTTGACCTGCGCCGCACGTTCATGTGCGGACAGTGCTTCCGATGGAAAGAGGACGAAAACGGCGCATTCTCCGGCATTGCCGGCGGAAGATCCCTGACCCTCACGCAGGACGGCGGCAATATCACCCTGCACGGTATCAGCGAACAGGATATCCCGTTCTGGACGAATTACTTCGACCTTGACGCCGATTATTCCCGATACATAGAACGCTTCTCAGCCGACGAAACGCTCAGAAAAGCCTGCGCTGTATCCACCGGAATAAGGATACTCCGTCAGGAGCCGTTTGAAACTCTGATAAGCTTCATCATCAGCCAGAATAACAATATCCCCCGCATATCCGGCATAATCGGACGGCTGTGCGAGTGCTTCGGCAGCAAAACGGACGGCGGATATGCGTTTCCGACCGTGAGCCAGCTTTCCGGAGTAACGCCCGAACAGCTTGCGCCGCTTCGTGCAGGCTTCCGCAGCCGATACATCTGCGACGCAGTGAATAAGGTGGCTTCCGGCGAGATAGACTTCTCCGAAATAGACAGCCTGCCGCTTGCCGAGGCACGTGAAAAGCTTAAACTCATCACCGGCGTTGGCGATAAGGTGGCAGACTGCGTGCTGCTGTTCGCATTCCACAAGACCGACGCCTTTCCCAAGGACGTGTGGGTCAAGAGGATTATGGCGCAGTTCTATCCGGACGGGCTTCCTGAATGCACCGCCGGCTTAGAGGGCATAGCCCAGCAGTACCTTTTCGACTATGTAAGAAACAACAACGGTCTGTCCGAAAGCCAAAACGACATAGAAGCAACCAACTGAAAGAGAGGAAATACATATGTTCTGCAATAAATGCGGCAAACAAATTTCAGATAACAGCGTATTCTGCACATGGTGCGGCGCTAAAAATTCCGACACCACCCCGACTCCCGCTGCGGTATCACAGCCTGCTGAGCCGATTCCCGCAAGCGTGCCCGTCGGCGCTCCGGCGGTCAGCGAGCCTGCCGCAGAGCCGTCCGCAGTCAGCATGAAGCTTCCCGAAGAGCCTGAAAAGCTGTCCTCCATTCCTGTCAGCAGTACGCCTGCCGGGCAGGAAAACAGCCACAAGCCCATGATGGAAGTCCCGCTGTGCGACCCGCTCCCCGAAAACGCCAAAAAGCCAAAGTCCGAAAGGCTCTACACCCGTGGTCAGATAGCCCTCTGCCTTGTGCTTATGGGTATCATGGCAGCGGTAGCCGGAGTATTCGCAGGTCTTTATTTCTCGGTGATTTGACATAGACGTGCCTGTTATGGTATAATCGGTATATAATTGCCAACAAGGAGACATACTATGCCGAACTTCACCAAAGACGCCATAAAAAGCGCATTCATCAGGCTGCTTAACCGCAATCCGCTCAGCAAGATCACCGTGCGCAGCATAGTCGAGGAATGCGGAATAAACCGCAATTCGTTCTATTACCACTTTCAGGATATCCCCTCGCTTCTTGAGGAAATAGCACGTGACCAGATAGACAGCATTATCGCAAAATATCCCACGATAAACTCGCTCGACGAGTGCGCCGAACTTGCTTTCAAGTTCGCCCTTGAAAACAAGAAAGCGGTGCTTAATATCTACGATTCGGCAAACCGCGGAATATACGAGCAGTATCTCATGCGCCTTTGCGAATATGTCGTGACCACCTACCTTGACACGGCGTTCGGCAGGGATTCCGTCAACGAATACGACCGCAGGATAGCCATACGCTTCCTGAAATGCGAACTTTTCGGCTTGTCGTTCGACTGGATAGCAAGCGGAATGAAAAGCGACGTTATCGAGGAAATACGCCACGTAAACTCGCTTTGCCGCGGCCTCTCAGATGAAATAATGCGCCGCATGGGCAAAGATTAATTAGGCACATCGGGCGATTTGCCCAGATATTGTACAGGTTTCGGTCTTTGTCCGTTTACATGGCACGCCGGCGGTGGTATAATTGATTTGCGGGGGGAGAATATCGCCCCAGAAAATCACAGGAGGAATGATCTATGCGCTCTGTTTTCCCGATGAAAGCTGCAAAGATCGGATATATCGTCGTATCCTCGCTGCTTTGCGTGCTCGGCATACTGCTTATGATATTCCCCGGATTCTCTGCCGAAGTCATCGGCGTGATATCCGGAATAATGCTGCTGGTGTTCGGCGCGGTAAAGCTGGTCGGCTATTTTTCAAGGGACCTTTACCGGCTCGCATTCCAGTATGACCTCGCTTTCGGCATACTGCTGATAGCTCTGGGCGTGATGATACTTGTCCGCCCCGAAAGCCTGATGGCTTTCATATGTATCACTATGGGACTGTATATCCTCGCAGACGGTCTGTTCAAGATACAAATAGCCGCTGAGGCGAAGCGTTTCGGCATTCGTGTATGGTGGCTCATACTGATATTTGCGATCGCCGCCGGTATATGCGGACTTGTACTCATGCTCCGTCCGGGCGCAGGCAGCAGGCTTCTTATGACGCTGCTGGGCCTGTCGCTCCTTTCCGAGGGCATACTGAACCTCAGCACAGTTATAACAGCCGTCAAGATAATCAAGAATCAGCGCCCCGACATAATCGAGGGCGAATGCACCGAAAAAGATTCGGACGATATCTGACAGCCCGACACAAACCAAAACAGGGAGAGAACATTATTCGTTCCTCCCTGTTTTTTTATGCAGAAATATACTCAATTGTGCGAGGGCTTCTTTGAAACTAACTCAATGGCTTCTGCAACAGCGATATTGATGTCGACGCTGTTCTGGCGCACCTTTGAATTAAGTTTGGAAAACAACTCGCCGTTGCGGGTGCTGACATACCGTGACGGAAGCTTGTTGAGCGCCAGCGCAGTCATATCCTCAATGCAGCGTTCACACTTGCAGCAGTCCTCGTTCTCCAGCATTTCGGCAAGCTTTTCGCCGATAATAGATTCCATAATATTTACCAGTGCCATTTTTTGCCCTCCCTATTCCATAGTTATTCATATATATTTTACATTATTATTCCTACTTTGTCAATAGACTGATAGGAAAAATACATAAAAAATTTTGTGCAGGGGCAGTTATTACAGGGCAATCTGCCGACCAAATGCAAAAATTGTCACGAACCCTTAACGAAAATCGGCGTATTTTTGCGCAGAAAATACAGAAACTACTCGCAAAAACCTGAAAAGGAGATTTTCGTTATGAATATATCCAACGAAGAATACGGCGAGCTTGCCAAACAGCGCTCGCATAATTCAAAGCTGTATAAAACGGTACCAATGGCATTCGTTATAGGCGGACTTATATGCACGCTGGGCGAAGCGCTGCTGAATATCTACGGCATGGCAGGCCTTAACAAGGACGATGCAGGTGCGCTGACCTCAATGACTCTGGTATTCCTCAGCATTCTGTTCACCGGTCTGCAGTGGTACGACAGGATAGCGCAGCACGCCGGCGCAGGCACTCTCGTGCCGATAACCGGATTCGCAAACGCCGTGGCTTCGCCTGCACTGGATTTCAAAAGTGAGGGCTTCGTGCTGGGTCTTGGCGCCAAAATGTTCGTTATAGCAGGACCGGTCATCGTGTACGGAATAAGCGCCTCAATAATATACGGCGTGATTTACTATATCATAGGGCTTTTTGCAAAGTAAGGGGGAAATGCGATGAAATTCTGTGAGGGAAAAACCATGTGCTTTCGCAAGCCGTCAGTCATTTCCTTTGCCGCAGTTGTCGGCAAGGCTGAAAACGACGGACCTTATGGCGGAAGCTTCGATGAGGTGATAGAGGACAACAAGGGCGGCGCAGAAACTTGGGAACAGGCGGAATCCCTTTTCCAGCGCAAAGCCGTGGGTCATGTGCTGCGCAAATCCGGTCTTGAACCGGACAGGATCGACCTTGTTTTCGCAGGCGACCTGCTGAATCAGTGCGTTGGAAGCGCATACGGTCTGAAAGACTACTATATGCCGTACCTCGGAATATACGGCGCCTGCTCCACATTTGCAGAGGGTCTGCTGCTGTCTGCCGCCATGGTGAACGCCGGATATGTGGACACTGCGATAGCAAGCACCTCGTCGCATTTCAGCACCGCCGAACGCCAGTTCAGATTCCCGCTGAATTACGGCGGAGTGCGCACGCCGACCGCCCAGTGGACTGCAACAGCCGCCGGTGCGGCGCTGATAGGCTTCAGCGGCAAGCCCCCGTTCCTGAGGGCGGCGACCGTCGGCAAAATAGAGGATATGGGTATTTGCGACCTCAACAATATGGGCGCAGCGATGGCGGGAGCAGCATACGACACTCTGACCCGCCATATGCGCCACCGTGGTACTCACCCGCAGGATTACGACGTGATAGTGACCGGCGACCTCGGTCAGGTGGGCAGCGATATGCTCTACGACCTGTTCAAGCGTGACGGCGTGGATATGAAAAGCCATCACAAGGACTGCGGTCTGATGATATACGACCGTGCCAGTCAGGACGTACACGCAGGCGGCTCAGGCTGCGGCTGCTCTGCGGCGATGATGTGCGGATATTTCTTCAAGCAGGTGCAGTCGGGCGAGCTGAAACGCATACTCTACTGTGCGACCGGTGCGCTCATGTCGCCGACTGTGGTGCAGCAGGGCGGCAGCATTCCCGGTATCGCACACTGCGTGGAACTGTCTTTTGTTCAGGGAGGCTGATACTATGGATATGTTTATGGAATATGTATGGGCGTTTCTTATCGGCGGTGCATTCTGCGCAGTGGGACAGCTTCTTATCGACCTCACAAAGCTTACCCCCGCAAGGATACTGGTCAGCTATGTCGTGGCAGGCGTTATCCTCGGCGCAGTCGGCGTGTACGACCCGCTGATAGATTTTGCGGGCGGCGGTGCGACTGTCCCGCTGACCGGATTCGGCAATCTTCTCGCCAAGGGCGTAAGAGAAGCGGTCGATAAGCACGGACTTATCGGCGCATTCATGGGCGGCTTCACAGCGTCAGCTGCAGGTATCGCTGCGGCGGTATTCTTCGGGCTGCTGGCTGCGCTGTGCTTCAAGAGCGGTTCTAAGATAAATGAAACGCAGAGCTGAAAAAGCTGAAATATTTTGATTCGGGGCTGATATTTTCAGCCCTTTTTCTGCGTTTGCCAAATTTTCTGAAAAAAATTCTCCAAACCTATTGACAAATCATTTCACGTGTAGTATAATAACTGTACTAACACGAATAATACAGTTGGTACAGATGATACAGCGAAAGGAGGATACCATGCTCAACATACGGCTTGAGGGAAAGCTGCCGATATACGAGCAGCTTTACAACGGCATTTCGCAGCTTATTTCGTCCGGCGGACTAAAGCCCGATGACAAGCTTCCGGCAGTCCGTGAGGTCGCCAAGCAGTTCGGAATAAACCCGAACACGGTGCAGAAAGCATATGCGCAGCTTGAACAGGCAGGTCTTATCTATTCCATGCCTGCAAAGGGCAGCTATGTTTCCGCAGAAAAAACGGCTGCAGACACAGTAAAGCGTGAAGCGCTGCGCCGCACCGAGCAGGAACTTGTTTCCGCTCACAGGGCGGGAGTTCTGCTCGACGAGGTATATAGGCTCGCAGACAAGATCTGGGGCGAGGGGAGGAAAGGTGAGGATATATGATAGAGGTAAAAAACGCAGTAATGCAGTTTGACGGCTTCCGTGCGCTCGACGGCGTAAGCCTGTCGATACCTGAGGGGTGCGCTTACGGCCTGCTCGGCTCAAACGGCGCAGGCAAATCCACAATGCTAAGACTGCTGTCCGGCATATACCGTGCAGACGGCGGCGAAATACGAATAGACGGCGAGGAGATATACGACAATGCGCCGCTCAAGGAAAAGGTGTTCTTCATCAACGATGAAACCGTGCAGTTCAACAGCATGACGCTGCTTGAGATGAAACAGTATTACAAAAGCTTTTACAGCAGCTTTTCAGACGAACTGTGGGAGAAGCTTCATTCAACGCTGCAGCTTCCGCTTAAAAAGCGGCTGAGTACATTTTCAAAGGGTATGAAGCGTCAGGCTGCGGTAATATGCGGCATAGCCTGCAAGACCCCGTACCTGTTCCTTGACGAGGCATTCGACGGGCTCGACCCCACTATGCGAATAATCGTTAAGCAAATGCTTATCGACGCCATGATGGACTCCGGTCTGACCGTTATATTCAGTTCGCACAATCTCAGCGAAATAGACGAATTCTGCGACCGTGTGGGACTTCTCCACTCAGGAAAGGTAGTGTTCGACCGTGAGCTTGACAGCGTAAAGGGCAGCGTGTTCAAGATACAGACTGCATTTGATACGCCGGTCACCGCACAGCAGCTTTCCGGGATCGACGTCCTGCACATGGAAAACAGCGGCAGCGTAACGCACATCATCGCACGCGGCGACCGTGAAAAGGTCAGGGCGGCGATAGAAGCGCTTTCGCCCAAGTTATACGACGAAGTACCGCTGTCCCTTGAAGAAATATTTATTTACGAAATGGAGGTGCTGGGCTATGACAGCTCAAAACTCAGCGGTTAAAAGCAGGCTGTTTTTCAAGTTTCCGGCATATTACCTCACTAAGCTGCGCTGCCTCAGGTCTAACCTGATAATGAACAGCATTCTGTCGCTGCTCAGCTACCCGACCATAGGCATAATGCTTGTCATCATATGCAATATGCAGCGCAATTATTTCAGCCTCAGAGATGCCAACGCCGATATGGATATCCTCGGTGCGGCAAGTTCAAGGCTGACTTCTATGGGCTCAATACTCCTGATGACCGGCATTATTTCCATACTGTGCCTTATCGCCCTGTTTGTGTTCACATACGTGACAACGCTGCGCAGCTTCCGCTATCTTTACGATAAGAACAGCGTAGACATGGACTATTCCCTGCCTGTCGACCACAACACACGCTTTTTCGGCGACCTTGCGGCAGTGTTCACCACAACGATACTCCCGCATTTGCTGGCAATAATTATCGGTCTTATCCTGCTGCAATGCAGCGATATCGAGGCTTTCACTGAAATGTCCGGGTCGGCTATATTCACCGGAATAAGGCAGATCGTGTTTGTCGGACTGTTCTCCTGCATTATGCAGATTGGGCTGACCCTGCTTATAATATCGTTCTGCGGCAGAAAGGCAGAAGCCGCAATTTATCCTATCCTGTTCAATTTCGCAATACCGATCATTCATGCGCTTATAATATCCCTTATACAAAGCGGCATCTACGGCGCTGTGACCGAATATAGTATGTTCTATTTCGGCGGACTTTCAAACACCTTTGGCGTTTCCGAGCAGATAGGCACTATGTATTCTCTGTCAAGCACCTCGCCGCTCGGAATGATCGCCATTACTGTCTTATCATGGTTCACCACATGGCACGGCTACCATGGTGAAATAAACAGCACCGCACCGATATTCACACCCCAGTTCATTCCTGCGCTGCTCATAACGCTCGCCTGCTTTGCAGCGGCATATTTCCTGATGAAGCACCGCCGCAACGAGCGTGTAGGTATGCCGTATGTGTTTAAGGGCTCAAACCTGTTCATTCCCGGCATAGTTATCTTCGCTGTAACACTTCCCATATGCAGCCGAATATTCTCGCTGATAAGAAACGGCACTCCTGCCGGCTACAGCTATAGCGAATCCCCGCTCGGCTGGGTGATAGGGCTCGTTGTTTCCACATTCATCATATACATCGTTATGGAACTTATCAGCGGCAGGAATTTCCGCAAGTTCCTCGGCTCGCTGGCGAAATGGGCAGGAACTCTGGCGGTAAGCGTCGGCATCGCAGCGGTGTTCGCATTCTCCAATGGCTTCGGTCAGTCCTATTATGTCCCCGCTGAAAGCGACATTTCCAATGCAAGCCTGTTCATGAACCAGTATCCCTATACCGGCCTCAGGCAAGCGGTAATACCCCGCATTTCCAACCAGAACTCAGCGAATATCATCACCGAGATACACAAGCTGATACCCAAGGACGGCAGCGGTGAAGGGAATGGGGATAACGGCGGGTTTATCTCGATAAGCTATACGCTGAAAAACGGCGAATATATCGAAAGGGTATACGACGTGTCGGAAGAACTCTACGACCAGTGCCTGCGGCTCACCTCTGACCCCGATATATGGTACACCAGCCAATATTCGGACAGGTTCAGCGACAAAATGCAGCTGAAGGACATCGAGGTAAACAACGAAACCTATATCCCTGACGGGCTGACCATCAGCGATATTCTTGAAGCCATCAAAAAGGACAGCAAGTATGCGACCTACGAAACCCTCCATACGCTCCAGCCGGGGGTAAGAGAGTACAATATAACCGTTTGCGTCTTAAATACGGAAGACATGGACGTAAGAAACTGTTATATTGATATATATTCATGGATGGAAAACACCGTCAGCCTGCTCCAAAGCTATGGCATTGAGTTCAGGGACACGGCTCTGGACGAAGCGCAAAGCGCATTCATCACCGACTGCGGCGACAATTACCCCTCAGCCGTCAGCGGCGCATTTATGATGGCGATAAGCGAGGAGGGCTTCGGCGAACAGAGCGAGGAATATATCACCGAACTGTCCGAAAAATGGGGCTATTGGCCTGAGGAAACAATTTCCGACCTATCCCGCTTCGGCAGGCTGGACCCCAGCGACCCCGACCTTATACAGCTTGCGAAAGTAAGCTACAACGAAGCACCGCCAAAAGGCAGTACCCGCTACTGCATAGTGCTTGAGGATAATCTGTATTCTTCTGATATTACAGCCCCCGACTCAAAGGTGCTGTATATTCCCAATGACTACAACATCCTTGCGGAAAAGCTTCTTTCCGAACATCTGGTCTATGAACCCTGATATTTCCTGATAACCGTTCTTCCCCCAATATAACTTGAGCCCCCGACCTTTCGGTCGGGGGCTCAAGCTGGCGATAACCCCTCATCTTCGTCGTCAGTGACATTTCGGCAGGCACAAAGCCTAGCCGAAATGCCACTTCCTAGAATCTGAGGGCTTCTCGCCAGTCTTATATATTACTCTAACAAATTGCAATATTACTCAGAATTTGTTTCTGGGGTGTCTTTTGTGCCTTGCCTTGTCAGAATACATCAGCCTGTCCGCAAGTTCGATAAGTTCCTCGATGGAGTCCACTCCGTCCAGCGACGCCGCATATGCGCCAAAGCTTACCTTTACGGCATACGGCTTGCCCGAAGCCTTGTTGAGTTGTTCCAGCGACTCGTCAAAGCAGCGCCTGAAAACCTCCGCCTGAGCCTGTGCGTCGCCGCCGCAGACCTTTGCCGCAACAAATTCATCTCCGCCGAACCGTGAACATATCACCCCGCCGCCGCAGGATTCAGCAGCCATCTCCAGCGCACGTGACGTGATACACAGCGCCTCGTCGCCCTCAGAATGCCCGAACGAGTCGTTTATGTACTTCATATCGTTGAGGTCGATGGAGATGATGAACACATCAGAATCGCCGCCCATTTTCCTGCAGCTTTCACGGAAGCCGTTATAAAAGCCGTATCTGTTGTAAATATTCGTAAGCTGGTCGTGCGAGAACATAAATTCCAGACGTCTGTTCAGCCCCGCAAGATGCTCATGCGTGCGCATGGTTTCAAGACAGCGGTTCATTCCCGTGCAGAACGTATACATACGCTCGTTGTGGTGAGTGTCCGGAACATACTGCGAAACAAAATACCCCATCATCTGGTCCTGAAAGTGCAGCGGTATCACAAACAGCGTGTTGTATTCGCTGAATGAACTTTCAAGCTGCGGTATGAGCCTTGAAGCCGGAAATACCACATCATCAAGCTTCCTGCCGTCAACAAACGTGGACAGGAACACCGTCATTTCATCGCCGGACTTCACCGCACCGTCCACTGTTTCACCGAGATAGCCCAAAAATTCCTGCGTGAAGCATATCAGCGAATTGCCGAAGCAGTAATCCCCCAGAACCTTTTTCACATTCGCCGGAGTGGGATCTGCCGCAATGCAGTTCTCCATGGTGTTTATATGCTCCTCATAGTTGAGCGAATAGGAGTAGCTGCGCACTAGGTCGAAAAGCTGCCGTGTGGAATCGTCAAGTTCACAGGCGCAGCCACAGCTTTCGCTGAACACCGGCTCATACGAAAGTTCCTTTGTAAAAGGCTGAACATTATCGCCGCCGCATATGGTTTCCGCCATATCCAGCACCGCCTGTGCAAGTTCGTCATAATCCCACGCCGCCGTCGTCAGCCTCGGTCTATGGTATTTTTCAGTTTCTATGCCGTCAAAGCCGGTCACCATCACGTCCTCAGGGACCCTTATGCCCCTTTCCCTCAGCTTCAGGCATACCGCCATAGCCATTGCGTCATTGCAGCAGATAAAGGCGTCCGGCAGCGCTTCGCCGCTTTCAAAGAATCTGTCCATCGCCTGAAAAGTGGGCGCTTCCCAGAAATCGCAATAGTATATATCATTTTCCGACAGCGATAACCCGTGCATTCCCATAGCCCTCTTGCAGCAGTCAACACGGGACTGCGAAAAGGGATTGTCCCTTTGCCCAGCCATGACCTTTATTTTCCTGCCGCCATGCCATGACAGGATATGCTCCACTATTCCGCCGAACGCTCCCTCGCTGTCAACTATCACGGGGAATGTGCCCTCGATCCTTTCGTTCACGCAGATAACGGGCAGGTTGTGCTCATGACAGCCCTTTACTATGCTGTTGATAGTTTCCCTGTCATGCAGCGATTCAGGCAGGATTATCATTGCGTCAAGCATTTCATGGCTGATAAGCCCGAATACAGAAGCACCGCCGACGTCGTTTCTGGTGTGATAACACAGATCCTCGAAACACTGGAATATCAGCAGCCTGAATCCGCTGCCCCGAAGCTGTCGGGCAAAACTGTCTATTATCAGCTTTGTTGGTTCTTTATTTGCGCCTGTGCAGCAAAGACCGAGCAGACGTTCGCTGTTGAACATTCTATCACCCCATAATTATAAACCGGACTTATTTAATGAAAAGGATTACATTCCATCGCATTCGCCGTCAATGTCATATAACAATAATACCACAAAGTCCTCAAAAAATCAAGTGCAATGAGCAGATTTGGGATCATCAGCCACAAATCTGTAAAATAACGCAATATCGCTTGACAAAGCTGAATATGTGTGGTATACTTAAAAACGACAAAAACCTTATCAAGAGCGGCTTCGTGCATTTTGCGGGGGACTGGTCCCTATGAAGCCCGGCAACCTCTCCTGTTATGCCGTATTCGGCGCAGCGAAAAGGTGCTACTTCCTGCGGCAGCTTGTCTGACCGAAAGATGAGGAGTGATTTCGATTTCGGCTCACTCCTTGGAGTGAGTTTTTGTTTTGTAGAACGGCTAGGAAAGATCTTACGAGAAGAAAGGAATCAAAAATGAGCAAGTATTTTTTCACCTCTGAGAGCGTAACAGAGGGTCACCCCGACAAAATATGCGACAGCATATCCGACGGTATACTCGATGCCATACTCGAACAGGACCCCATGGGCAGAGTTGCCTGCGAAACCATAACCACAACCGGTATGGTCACAGTTATGGGCGAGATAACCACCACCGCACAGGTCGATATCCCCGCCATCGTCCGCAGCACGATAAAGGAGATCGGCTATTCCAGTTCCGAATACGGCTTTGACGCCGACAGCTGCGCAGTATTCACCACCATAGACAAGCAGTCGCCGGATATCGCAATGGGCGTCAACAACGCTCTTGAGGGACGTGAGCAGAATGCGCACGACACCGGCGCAGGCGATCAGGGTATGATGTTCGGCTATGCCTGCACGGAAACCCCTGAACTCATGCCCATGCCGATAAGCCTTGCGCACAAACTCGCAAAGAAGCTGACAGAAGTCCGCAAGGACGGCACTATCCCCTACCTGCTTCCCGACGGCAAAACTCAGGTGACCATCGAATACATCAACGGAAAGCCCGCAAGAGTGGACACCGTTGTCGTATCCTCGCAGCACAAGGCTTCCGCACAGCTTGAGCAGATACGTGCAGACATCATCGAAAAGGTCATCAAGCCGACTATCCCCGCAGAACTTCTGGACAGCGACACCAAGTACTACATCAACCCCACCGGACGTTTCGTGGTAGGCGGTCCTATGGGCGACAGCGGACTTACCGGCAGAAAGATAATCGTTGACACCTACGGCGGATATTCACGCCACGGCGGCGGTGCATTCTCCGGAAAAGACCCGACAAAGGTAGACCGCTCCGCTGCTTACATGGCACGCTATGCCGCAAAGAACGTCGTTGCCGCAGGACTTGCTGAAAAGGCAGAGATCGAGGTCGCATATGCGATAGGCGTCGCAAAGCCCGTATCCATCTTCGTGGACACTTTCGGCACCGGCAAATATCCCGACGAGGTGATCTCCGACGCAGTTGCCAAGGTATTCGACTTCCGTCCCGCTGCGATAATCGACACGCTTGACCTCAGAAAGCCGCAGTATAAGGCTCTTGCCGCATATGGACATATGGGCAGAGAGGACCTCGACACCACATGGGAGCGCACCGACAGAACAGACGCTCTGCTGAACGCCGTTAAGGGTAACTAAGAAAACGCCAAATAAACCAATGGGCTGTGAAAACTCACAGCCCATTTCAGTTTGTCGAAAAAGTATCTTCTTCGGGGTGGCGAGAAAGGTGCAGATGCTAGGAAGCGCCATTTCGGCTAGGCTTTGTGCCTGCCGAAATGGCGCTGACGACGCAGATGTGCCTTTATCGACAGCCCAATTGCCTGCTCAGACATATTCATATCCATAGCTGAACGGATCGACCGCAGTACCGTTGACACGTGTTTCAAAGTGCAGGTGATTACCCGTAGACCAGCCGGTCGTTCCGACATAGCCAATAACATCGCCCTTGCTGACCACCTGACCCACTGTTACCGTGGTAGCGCTGCAGTGAGCGTATACCGTCGATAATCCGCCGCCGTGGTCGATGATAACGTAATTGCCGAAGCCGCCGTGCCAGCCGCCGTCGTTATATGCGGTGATAACTGTGCCGCCCTGCGCCGCATAGATATTCTTTCCGCCTATTCCGCCGCCGCTGACGTCTATCCCGTAATGGTTTCCGCCTCGCCATGCGTCATAACCGAAATGCGTGGTAAGATATGTATAGCAGCTGTCGAGCGGCCACCTGAAGCCGTCCGAACTGTAGACCGGTGCGTCGCTGTTTTCTGCCTGCTTCGACCGGATAAGCTCCTTTATTGCGTCGTTTATTGCTTCTACCTCGTCGTTGGAAGCGCTTATCTCGCTGCGTATCTGCCGTATCTCTCCAAGCAGACTGTCGTTATACTGGCTCAGCGACTGCAGGTCGCTGTCACGCTGGTTCGCTATCTGCTGGACCTCGGTCTTTTTGGCTTCAAGGTTTTCCAGTTCGGTTTCCAGCACAGTCTTTTTGTCCAGAAGATCCGCCTTGTCAGAATTAAGCTGAGCGATATCGTCCTGCAGACCCTCGATAAGGTTCTCCTGATAGTGTATATCGTCCAGCAGGCTGTTCATGAACTGCAGATTCTGGCTGCTGATATTCTGTATGACGTCAACATATGTAAAGAAGTTGTACCAGTCGTCAGAGCCCTCAAGTATAGGCAGGGTATCTGAGGTATTGTTCATGTACAGCGCACGGATAAGGCTCGCATACTTTTTGAGATTCTCCTTATTCTGCACTTCAAGGTCGGATATCTCAGTGCGCTTGTGCTCTATTTCGGTCTGCTTACTCTCGATGCCTTTCTCAACGGCGTATATCTCATTTTCCTTGTCAGCAATCATAGTCTGCTGAGTGGTGATGAGCATACCGTAGGTGGCTACCTCGTCGTTTATGCCCTCAAGCTGCTGCTTGATAAGGTCCATCTGCGCCTCGTTGTCGCTGACGTCGCCGCTGATATCGCCTATCTGGGCCTCACGTGATTCGTTCTCTTTCTTGATCTTCTCCGCCTTTTCTTCAAGGGCGGCTATCTCTTTGTCATAATCCTTGGTATCTGCATACACTCCTACGCTTAGCGTTGACGCTCCCGCCGTAACGATCGCAGCGGCAAATGCGCACGCTCCCCGAAGAAGCTTTGCAGCTGATTTTTTCTTCCCCATAAGACGTCCCCTCTTTCCGGTCTTGCCAAAGCGACAGTAATACAGCCAGCGCATTTACTGTCGATACCCTTATATTATACACCAGCCTGTCGCATTCTGTCAAGCGGCACATAATGGTAATCGCCCTATTTCACAGCATTTTCACCTGCGGCAGACCGTTTCTATCCGGCTTCCGCCACGCTCCTTGCGGACATTTATCCGCATATCCCTGAAATGCTCCTGAATTTCCGACACATGGGTGATTATGCCCACCATGCGCTCCTGACTGCGCAGCTTTTCTATCACCTCGAACGCCATTGCGAACGTGTCGCTGTCCAGCGAACTGAACCCCTCGTCTATGAACAGCATATCCGACCGGCGGCCTGCGCCCTGCCGCAGCGTGTAGTCCGAAAGCCCTGTCGCCAGCGCAAAGCTTGCCATGAACCGCTCGCCGCCCGAAAGCGTGGACACGTCACGCCGTGCCGAACTTCCCGAATTATTGTCGATTATGTCGATATCAAGCCCCTCGGAAGCATTCGCACGTGCATTCTGGGTGCGCAGCACGAACCTGTATCTGCCGCCGCTCATCTTGTCGAGCCTGTGGTTGGCCTCTTCAAGCACCCCTGCAAACATTCTCATCTGTATGAACGCTTCAAACGAGATGTGCTCCTGCGCTCCGCCGTTTATCGCCCTGTCAAGCTGCTTTAACGTCTGCTGCCTTTGCACAAGCCCGCTGCTGCTCTCCGAAAGCTTGGTAAGTTCCTCAATAGCGCATGATATACCGCTTTCGCCGGTCGTTAGCTGCGCCAGCCGCTGCTGTGCCTGAGCCTGCCGCTCTCCCAGAAGCCTTTCTGCTTCGTCAAACGCTTCCAGCGGCTGAAGTTCCCTGTCCTCCGGCAATCTGCTCTCGCAGTCGGAAAGCCTTGTTTCAGCGGCGGTGACTGCGCTGCGGTGGTCGTGAAGTTCCCTCTCCAGCCTATCCCGCTGCTGCTTCGTGACAATATACCTGCGGAGTTCCTGCGTATCTGCGAAGCCGCACCGCACCAGTTCCTCCTCCAAGACCTTGCCGGCTTCTGACAGTTCCTTTTTCGCCGCTTCAAGGGATTTTTTCTGCTCCTGTGCGCCGGTTTCAGCCGCCGCCGCAGCCTGAGTGCAGCTGTTCAGCCGTTCCTGCGACTGCTTCTGCCGCTCCTCTATTGCGGATATTCGTTCCTTCCGCGAACGTATCTCGTCGGTCAGCATCTCCGGAGTGCGCCCCTCAAGCCCTGACAGCTTTTCCTCTGCGGCTGCTTTTTGCGCCGAGTATTGCGCAGAAAGTTCCGCCGCCTGTGCAGTGAACTGCAAGTGCTGCTCCTCCAGCCGCTTTTGCTCCTGCTGCGACTGTTCGAGCGATTTCTGCAGCTTCGGAAGTTCCTCTGCTGCATTTATACAGCGGTCATATTCCTCCTGCAAAGTGCCGCAGGTCTTTTCAAGTTCGCCGAGTGTCAGGGTAACGTCTGCCGCTGCGCCCTGCACAGGGAAAGTCTGCCCCATCTCCGCTTCATATTCGCTGTGCACGCTGTTTTGCAGCGTATCCAGCCTGCCTGAGCATTCCGACAGCTTTCTGTCGGCTTCGCCCTTTGCCGACCTCGCTTCATCAACCTTTGACTGCGCCGCTTCAAGCTGCTCTGATGTCGGGATATCCTCCTGCCACTGCGCCGGAAAAGGGTGCTCCGTCGAGCCGCACACCGGACAGCGTTCACCGACATTCAGCTTCTTTGCGAGCCTTGCCGATTCTCCCGCATAATACCGCCTCAGCAGCTGCGTGTTTTCGTATTCCGCTTCATCTAGCGACTTCTCAGCAGACTTGCTTTTCTGCGCCGCCCTTTCGGTACTTCTGCGCTGCTTGTCAAGCTCGTCCAGCTTTCCGAGAAGTAATGTCAGCCTGCGCCGCTTTTCTGACGCTTCGTTTAATTGCGCCTTTGCGCCGCCGCTCTTTGCCGCAAGCACCTCCGCCTGAGCCGCCTGCTTTGAAAGCTTCTCCGAGTTAATGCGACACTTCTCCTGCATTTTCTCATTTTCGCCCAGCTTTTTGCTTGTGCTCTCTATTTCGCCGCTCAGTCTTTCGCAGGCTTCAAGCCCCTGCTGCGCTTCCTCGCATTTTTTCAGCAGGCTCTCCAGACCGGGGAGTTCGCCTATCGCCGTTTCACGCTCTGCAGTCAGACTGTCGGCTGCCTGCTTTTCAAGCTTCGCCGTTTCAAGCGACTGCGCCGTGAGCCGTTTTCTTTCCTCCGCTTGTGCCGAGCCTTTCTCCGCCGCGGAAAGCTTTGCGGATAGTTCCTCGTGACGTGTCAGCGCAGGCGCAGCTTCCGCTGCAAGCTTCTGCATACCCAGCAGCTTTTCCTTACCCAAATATTCCTCCTGCATTGCGTCAAGCCTCTGCTTTTCAGACAGCGCCTTCTGCCATTCCGTGATATTCTGGTTGGATTTTTCGGCTTCGTGGCGCAGCGTATTGTTTTTCAGCATATCCTCTGAGATACCTGCAAGTTCCTTTTCCGCAGCCTTTTTCTGCTCGGTGCTTTCAGCAAGCATTCCGGAAAGCTTCGCTATATATTCCCCCGCACCTGAGATATGCCTTTTCTCGCCCTCTGCAGGGAAGTACCTTTCAAGCAGCAGCGCATATTTCGTATCGACTGAGTTAAGTTCGCTTTCAGCCGCTTTCAGCCAATCCCTTGTGACCGCCGCATAGTTCTCGTAAAGCTGCGTGCCGAAGATCCTGCGCAGCGTGTCCCGCCGCTCGTTCGACTTCGCCATAAGGAACTTATCAAATTCACCCTGAGGAAGCACGGATACCCTGAGGAAAGAATCCCTGTCGAATCCGGTCAGCAAAGTCACCTTTTCCGTGACCTTTTTCGACCCGCATTCTATTACATTTCCGGTACTGTCCATCAGCCGCACGCTGTCCTTCGGCAGGGAGCGCACGGGGCTGTCCGGCTTTTTCAGCTGCGGCGTGTCACGGTGCACGGTATATTCTGCGCCGTCCGCCGCCGTGAATGTGACCTCCGCAAAGCTTTTCGCCTTTTTCCCTGCGTCCTGATTGCGCAGGGTATCGCCCTTGCGCACACTGCCGCTCGGCTCTCCGTAAAGCGCATAGCATATTGCGTCGAATATTGTGGTCTTACCTGCGCCGGTATCCCCGCCGATAAGAAAGACCTGTCCGCTGAACGGAACGAAATCTATCTCCTGCTGACCGCTGTACGGCCCAAATTCCGACAGGATAAGCTTCTTTACCATCATAGACCGTCACCTCCAACAGCAGCGCACGGCAGTCCATCAATACCGCCGTCAGGAAGTTCGCCGCCTGCGAACGCTTCCTCCGTCAGCCCGAATATATACTCCGCACTGCGCAGCAGATCTTCATCTATATCTGTATGCGTCACCGTGCGGTAAAAATCGCTGAAATCCGCCCGAAAATCCCGTTCTTCTCCGTCGCTTTCAGGCAGGTCAGCCGCCCTGCTCTCATTGCGGTACTGCAGCGACAGCATATACGGGAACTTGCTGCGAAGCTGCGCCGCCACGCCCTCAACGCCGTCTATCCCGCTCACCGTAATATAGCAGTAGTCGGTGTTCTCAGGGTATTCATCGGACATCAGCCGTTCAAAGCTGTCCTCCATCGTGCAAAACTTCCGCAGCGGGACTATCTCACGGTGCTTAACGCAAGCCGTGCCGTCCGCTTCTATGTCCACGATATCGCAGTATTTCTGAGGATTTTTCGCTTCCCTGCCCGAAAAGCACACCGGCGAACCGCAGTAGCGCACATTCTCCGCACAGTCGGCGGGAGTATGAATATGCCCCATGAACGTATACGCAAAGCCGCTGAACACGCTCACGTCCACGCATTCCGCAGTACCCACGATACCTCCCGCATCGCCGACCGCCTGATGTGCGGCAAGAACGCACGGACGCTCCGCCGGAAGTCCGGCGTGCCGCAGCACCGCTTCCACAGCGCCGGTGATGTCCTGAATATCCTCCTCCGGATAAGCTCCCCTAACGTCCGAAAGCGACACAAACGGCATAAGCGCTATATCAATATCGCCAAGACGTTCCACACGCACAGGCTCCTCCGCCGAAAAGGGCAGTGAAATGTATATCCCAAGCTGCGAAAGAAGCCCGCTGTTTGAAGCCAGCCGCCGCGCGCTGTCGTGGTTTCCGCTGATGACATAGATTTTCATGCCAAGTTCAGCCGCCCTTGTCAGGAATCTTCCGAACGTTTCCTCGGCTTCTGCAGAGGGCAGGCTCTTGTCGTAGATGTCCCCTGCAATGACCAGTGCGTCAGGCTTCTTTTCCTCCGCTGCTTCACGGTATATCCTGCCCAGTATCTCGTCAAACAGGGCGTATTCGATATCGGCGGAAAGGTCGGTTTCGCAGAGCCTTTTCCCAATATGCAGGTCGCTGACGTGTATGAATCTCATGATTCCTCCCTTGGCGGTCACTTCCCAAAAACAACACCCAGACTGGCGAGAAGCTGAGGGTTTATCGCCAGTCTGCTATGGGGCTGCAATAATACAGCCCCATTATATTGTTCTTACTTAGCACTTTTAGCCGTCTTGACCAGCTTCTTTATGTAATTCGGGAACTCCCATTCCAGCGTGTTGCGGTGAAGCAGTCCGAACGTTTCGTTGCCAGTACCGTATGCGTTGTTGTCCCACAGGAATACCGGAATGCCCTTTTCGCCGAACAGCTTCGGGAAATAGCCCGCCCAGTTCAGCCTTTCATCAGGGTTGCTCTTGTTTATCGTGCCGCATTCGCCGATAATTGCGCCCGTGCCCTTGCTGATGAATCTGTCGTATAGCGTATCGGCAAGCCATGTCAGCCCGCTGGTGTCAGAGGACTTTGTCGGGTCGAACTTAGACGTGCCATTCGCGTTCATTGCGAAGTTATAGGGGGAATAAGCGTGTATCGACACGATAAGGCTCTTGTCCTCAGGCAATGTGAAGTCGTTGAGTCCCTGGTCGCTCGCCGCATAAGTCGGTATCATCAGCGCACGATATCTGTTGTTGCCGCCTGTCGCACGCACTGCGCTGACGAAATCGGCGTTCAGCTTGTTGACTATCTCCCTGCCCTCGGAGTTTCCGCCGTTCCACTCATAGTTCGTGTTTCTCCAGCGTGGCTCGTTCATGCCCTCGAATATCAGCCGCTCGCCGTAGCTTTCAAACCTGTTCGCTATCTGCGTCCAGAGTTTTTTCAGCTTCTTTGAGGTTTCCTTATAGCTTGACTCATACGGGTCGTTCCAGTTCTCATGGTGGGAATTGAGGATAACGTACATACCCTCGTCATAGGCATAGTCTACCACGGTCTGCACCCTCTCGAACCACACTTCGTCAACGTTGAAGCTGTCGTCAGTATGATTGTACCACGTCACAGGAATACGCACGCCGTCAAAGCCTGCGTCCTTTACCGCAAGGATAAGTTCCTTGGTGGTCGCCGGATTGCCCCAGCTCGTTTCGGTATTCAGCCCGCTGCCGCCGGTGGCGTCAAGGGAATTGCCAAGGTTCCAGCCTATAGTTATTTCGCTGCACAGCTTCACAGGGTCTACCGGCTCGGTCAGCTTGTCGCTCTGCGTGACCTGCTGCCACTTGTCGCCGTCCAGTCCAAGCTGCTCCGCAGCCTGCCTTGCATTCGGTCCCAGCAGCATGAGCATTGCGGTGATGACCGCCGATATCTTGCCCGCTATTCCAGTCGTAATAGTTCCCATATTTGTTCCTCCCTTAATTTACGCCGCTTCCCCGCTGACTTCAGCGGTCTGCCCGTTTACGCCCCTCATCATTCCCGCAAGCAGGTCGGGGTATTTCACCTCGTTTGTGCGCCTGTCGAAAAGCCCGAAGGTCTCGCCGCTGGTGAATGCGCCGTTGTCCCACCAGAAGCACGGAATACCAAGCGCTCTGAACTTGCCGAAGTAATATTCAGCCCATTCCGCACGGTATTCCTCGTTGTCACGGTTCATCGCTCCGCATTCGCCGATTATGACCGCCTGTCCCTTGCTGATGAACAGCCTGTCGAGTACCTCGGCAAGCGTGTCGATATCACATGTGCTGTTAGCGCGTGTCTTGTCCCACCTGCTTTGGCCTGGCGAAGCCAGCGCAAAAGCATACGGTATATAAGCGTGTACCGACACGATAACACGGTCGTCGTCCGGTATCTCCAAAGCGGCAAGCGCAGGCTCGGTGGAGTTTGCGGCATAGGGGCACACCATCAGGAAGCGGTTTTCGTTGTTCCCGCCCGAAGCCCTCACTGCGTCAACGAAAGCCTGATTCAGGTGATTGACCACCGTTCTTCCCTCGTCGTTGCCGCCGTTCCATTCGTTGGGCGTGTTTTTCCAGCGCGGCTCGTTCATTCCCTCGAAAATAAGGTGCTCGTCATAGTCCTTGAATGTGGCCGCTATCTGCGACCAGCAGGTCTTCAGCCTCTGCGATATCGCTTCCTCGTTCTCTGCGTAGGGCTGATACCATTCCTCGTGGTGCATATTGACTATGACATACATACCTATTCCGTAAGCATAATCCACGACTTCCTTTACACGTGCCATAAACTCGGCGTTTATTGTGTAGCTTTCGTCCATCTGATTTTCCCACGTCACCGGTACTCTCACCGCATTGAAGCCGGCGTCCTTCACCGCCTGAATAAGTTCCTGCGTTGTTGTGGGATTGCCCCAGCTGGTTTCCTGATACAGTCCCGTGCCGCCTGTGGCGTCAAGGGTGTTGCCGAGATTCCAGCCCACCTTTATGTCAGAGGTCAGTTCCATCGCTGTGATGTCCTTGTTGAAGCTGCTTTCAGACTCCGCCGCAGATCCAGAGGTTATTTCCGCCGAGCTGCCGCCGTCCTTTGAACAGCCTGCCGCAGTCACACAGAATGCCGCCGCAAGCACAGCGGATAATAATTGCTTTATCGTCATATGTATCTCCTTGTGTGGTGAATATCGCACAGTAAAAAAGTGCCTCAAATTAATTATACATCACTTTGCACGAATCGTCAAGACGTTTAATGCCGCAGATGTGTGTAATAATATAATATATTAATAAAGTATTGCAAATCCGTCAGATTTGTGGTACAATACTATCTGAATAAATAATTCTGGGAGAACACCATATGGTAATGTATAAATACGAAACTCATATGCACACGAAAGAGGGCAGCGCCTGCTCCACTGCTCCCGCCGCAGATATGGCAAGAGCGCACAAGGCTGCGGGCTATGACGGCATATTTGTCACCGACCACTTCTTCAACGCCAACACAGCCGTGCCCCGAGACCTGCCTTGGGAAGAACGCATCGACCTGTACTTCAAGGGCTACGAAAATGCAAAGGCTGTCGGTGATGAAATAGGTCTGAAAGTGTGGTTCGGGTGCGAATACACGGTGTACAGCGCAGATTTTCTCATCTACGGCATGACAAAGGACTTCATGAAAGCGAACGAGCAGCTTCTTATGCACACGGACGAGCGCGTTGTGTTCCGTACTCTGCGTGAGATGGGCTGCTTTATCGTACACGCCCACCCGTTCCGCTCAGACAGCTATATCCACCACATAAGCCTTTACCCCTATGATGTTGACGCAGTCGAGGTGATAAACGCCAGCCACGACCCACGCACGCTCTACAACGACCGTGCAAGGCTGTACGCAGACAGCTACGGTCTGATAAAGACCGGCGGCTCTGACAGCCATCATCTCGACAAGCTTTTCGGCGGCGGCATCGACGTACCCGAACCGATAAATTCGCCCGAAGATTACCTGAAGCTTCTGCGCAGAGGAGAGGTCAGACCAAGGGAACGCACCTTAGGTATCTGACGCCCGTCCTTTTTGGAGTAATTATATGAAAAACAATACCTCGCATTTATTTTTAGCAAAACGTGAAAACAACCCCTTACGTGAACACATAATCCTCAACACTCGTCAGGCGAAGCATTTCCCCTCCGACCCCGTGAAAAGCACGGAACTCATGGAGGAACTGGGAAAAAAGCTTGCGCAGGACGGCAGAGCCGATAAGCCGACGCTGGTCATTGCCTTTGCGGAAACAGCCACGGCTATCGGCGCAGTGGTGTCCGGCTTCTTCCACGACTGCTTCTTTGCGGTCACCACACGCGAGCCGCTCCCCGACTGGGCGGCGGCGGTCAGCTTTGAGGAATGCCACAGCCACGCAAAGCAGCACTTCCTGTGCATAAGGGACGAGGACGCATTCCGCAGGGCGGCTCAGGTTATACTTGTCGATGATGAGTTTACCACCGGCAAAACTGCGGTGAACCTGCGAAATGCGCTGGACAGCTTCCTTGCGCCGAACTGCGTGGTATACGCCGCTTCTCTTGCGGCGTCAGGGCAGAGCCTTGCGCTTTTCCGTGAGGAGGGTATCAGGTCGTTCACTCTGGCAAGCCTTGAGGACATGACCAACTGCGCCGTGCCTGAGCGCTTCTCGCCCGACAAGCCCGCTGCTCCCCGCCCCGCCGGCGATATACGTTATTTCAACGCTATTTACGACCCTCGGCTCGGCGTGACCTCCGAATACCTCGGCGAGGTATGGAGCTTCTGCAGCCGCATAGCCGACAATATCCCCGCCGCTCCCGACGCAGTGCTTGAAGTAATAGGCACCGAGGAATTTTGCTATCCCCCGCTTCTGCTCGGCAAGATGCTTGCAGGTAAGTTCAGGCGGGTAGTGGTACACTGCACCACCAGAAGCCCCATGCTTCCGTGCGCCAGTGAAAGAAGCGGCTTTGACGAGCCACCCGCCGGCGAATACCCTATAGTCAGCCGCACAAAGCTGCCCAGTATCTACGACCCCTCCCGCACGGTATACCTCTACAACACTCAGCCATGCGACCTCAGCATTATCCTGACCGACGCCCCCGACCCCGACAGCGGCGCACTCAGCGAATTATGCGGCGCAGCGGGCGGCAGGTCGGTAAGCGTGATATCATGGCACGGGAAAAAACTTCCCACCTCATATAATCCGCAGGACGTACGGCTTCTGCTGACAGACATCACCGGAATGCTGAAGCCGCTCCCGCCAAAGGAGCGTGAGCCGCTGATACAAAGCGGCGTGCACTACAGCGAGCTTCTGCCCGCAGAATATAAGCCCTCGCCCGCGTATCTTCGTGAATATGAAAGCGGGCTCAGGCTCTGGGCGAAGAAAAACGCCGACGCCGTGCGCACCGTTTCCGAAGCGATATGGCGGGAAAAGGGCAGGCGTGCGGTGCTGGTGTCGCTTGCAAGGGCGGGCACTCCCGCCGGGGTACTGATAAAACGGTATATCCGCAAAAAATACGGCGTATCGCTCCCGCACTACTCCATCTCGATAATCTTAGGCAAGGGCATTGACCGCCGTGCAATGCAGTATATCCTAGCACGCCACCCCGCAGACGGCATACAGTTCATTGACGGCTGGACTGGCAAGGGAATGATAACCCGCACCCTGCGCAGTGCAATGGAACAATTCCCGCTTTACGAATACGGTATAGGCAGAGATAAGCTTGACAGGCTGTGCGATATCGCCGTGCTTGCCGACCCCGCAGGTCTGTGCAGGCTGTGCGGCACTCACGAGGATATGTTCATTCCCTGCGCCTGCCTTAACAGCGTGGTTTCAGGGCTTTTCAGCAGAACAGTGCTGAATGAAAAGCTGCTGCAGCCCGACAGCTTTCACGGTGCGGCTTATTTCGGAGAACTTGCTGCTGACGACCGTACATACGGCTTCATTGAAGCGATAGAGCGTGAGATGAGTTATGATAACGCAGAACTCCCGCCACCCGCAGCAGGCTCAGGTCTTGCAGAAACGCACGAAATAGCCGCCGCTTTCGGCATAAGCAGCATAAATCTGGTGAAGCCCGGCATAGGCGAAACCACCAGAGTGCTTCTGCGGCGCATTCCCGACCTTATCCTGCTGAAAAGCAAGGACAGCCCCCTGACCCGCCACATCGCAGAACTTGCCGCAGAAAAGGGCGTAGAGGTACGGGAATACCCCCTGCGCTGCTATGAAGCCTGCGGCATAATAAAGGTAATGGACAATGTATAAGCTGATGTTCACCGACCTTGACGGCACGCTGATATTCTCTGCGGCAAAAAAGCAGCATGGCGATATCGTCTGCGAATACAAGGGCGATACTGAAATATCCTGCATTACTGCGCTGCAGCAGCGGCTGCTTCCGAAGCTTCATTTGATACCGGTGACCACCCGCAGCATTGAGCAATACCGCAGGATACGCTTCCCCGACGGCTTCTCCCCGAAATACGCCCTGACCGACAACGGCGGGAATCTTCTGATAAACGGCGTTCCCGACAAAGACTGGGCGGAGCACTACCTGAGCATGACCCGTGAATGCGCCGCCGAACTTCAGCAATGCAGGCTGCTTCTCGAACAGGACGAACACCGCAGCTTTGAGATACGCATTGTGGACGGGCTGTTCCTGTTCACGAAGTCCGACGAGCCGGAAAAGTCGCTCGCACAGCTTTATTCCGCCGCAGGCAGCAAACTCCGGTGCTTCTCCACCGGAAAGAAGCTGTATGTCCTGCCCGCAGGTCTGTGCAAAGGAAGTGCGGCAAAGCGGCTCGCTGACCGGATATCACCCGAAAGCCCTATCATCTGCGCAGGCGACAGCACGATGGATATTCAGCTGCTGAATATCGCCGATACAGCGCTTTTTCCGGACGATATCCCAAGCGAACTCATCACCGCCTGTGAAAAAATAAGCGCACCAAGGGACAGATTTCCCGAATTTGTCACACAATACTTCAGCAAAACTGACAAGGATACGAAAAATGACTCTGATATTTGTTGACCATGGATTCCAGTACGAAATTGAGCGGCTTTTCAGAAGCTTCTTCCCGCCGATGAAGCTTGCCCTTTCCACCGACCCCGCCGACGCACAGGGCGACTATTGCCTGACCCGCCGACAGATAAGCGGCGATACCACGCTTTCGGTCGAGTTTTCCTGCAGCGGCAGAAAATACTCGATGAGCCTTACGCTGCCCTCGGATACTCCGGAAAAGGAGCAGGAGCGTGAACTGTGCATTCTGCTCTACAAGGCGCTTCGTGAATACACCGGTCACGACCTGCCGTGGGGTATCCTCACCGGAGTACGGCCGGTAAAGGTCATCTCCGCTCTTACCGACGCACAGGCAGAGCAGAAATACCTCGTCAGCGGAAAGAAGCTTGCCCTCGCCCGCAGGATACAGCAGGTGCAGAAGCCGCTTGAGGACAGCATTCCTGCAAACTCGTTCAGCCTTTATGTGTCGATCCCGTTCTGCCCCACACGCTGCAGCTATTGCAGTTTTGTGTCGCATTCCGTGGATTCTGCTGCGGCAAGACTTGACGAATACCTGCAGAAAATGACGGAAGAAATGAAGCAGCTTGCCACCATTTCACGCCATCTGGGGCTTATGCCTGATACCGTCTACTTTGGCGGAGGCACGCCCACCGTGCTTTCTGCGGAGCAGCTAAAGCGCCTGTTTGACGCACTCCACTGCTTCGACCTCTCGCATATCCGTGAATTTACTGTCGAAGCCGGCAGACCCGACACCATCACCCCCGAAAAGCTTCATGCGATAAAGGACGCCGGCGCAGGCAGAATAAGCGTGAATCCCCAGACTATGAACAACGGCGTGCTGAAAGCTATCGGCAGGGCGCATACCAGCGAGCAGACCGTTGACGCATTCCTCATGGCGAGAGAAGTCGGCTTTGACGTGATAAACATGGACCTTATTGCAGGGCTTCCCACCGATACCGAGGAAAGCTTTGCGGCAAGCCTTGACACGGTGTGCGGACTGTCCCCTGAAAACATCACCGTGCACAGCCTTTCGCTGAAGCGTGCTTCCACGCTGTTCCACGAGCAGAACGAGCGGCAGTACGGCACGGCTATGGGAATGATAGACTATGCTCATAAAACGCTTGCCCAGCAGGGATATATCCCCTACTACCTCTACAGGCAGAAAAACACCGCCGACGATCAGGAAAACACCGGATACTCAAAGCCCGGCTGCGAGAGCCTTTACAACACCTACATCATGGAGGAGCTGCAAACTATCCTTGCAGTTGGCGCAGGAGCGTCCACCAAGCTAGTGGACAGGCAGGGCGGCAGAATAAAGCGTATCACGAATCATAAATACCCATATGAGTATTTGGACAGATTTAACGATATTCTGGAAAACAAACGCCAGATTTTTGGATTTTTCGTATAACTTCACGCTTTGACCGTTGAAAATAGTTGACAAACGACGATTTTTGTTATAAAATTATAGCAAGGTGTCCTATGGTTTACTTGCGGGGTATGTGGCACGCTGCAGCATTCCAAGACGCTATATATTTTAGGAGGTACTTATTATGGATTCTAACGATAAGGTATTTAGTGTTATCGGCTATTTCGGATTTCTGTTCCTTGTTCCGCTGCTTGCAGGCAAGACTGAATTCACACGTTATCATGCAAATCAGGGTCTGGTGCTGTTCATCTGCGAGGCTATTCTCGGCGTGATACTCGGCATCGTATGCGCTGTCACCGGCTGGATCCCCGTTGTGGGCGGCATAGTTGCAGGCATTCTCTGGACCATCGAGGGTATATTCTCTCTGGCATTCCTCATCGTCGGCGTCGTACACGCTGCTAACGGCGAGATGAAGCCGCTCCCCGGTATCGGTCAGATCACCATCATCAAGTAATATCAGACTGTCAATAAACCCTCATCTTCGTCGTCACACGCCATACGGCTAGGCTTTGTGCCTGCCGTATGGCGTGTTCCTAGAATCTGAGGGCTTCTTGCCAGTCTGAAAGCAGCTTAAATCCCAAGCCCCCGACAACAATTCGGGGGCTTTTTATATGCGCCGATAATACAAAATCTCCGCCCTTGAATCAAAGGCGGAGATTGATTTTATTCAGCTTAAAGCTCTATCTTTCCGTAAAGAGTCGCATTTCTCTCAGCGTCTACAGTTTCCTTGGAAAACTCGCCTGCATTTGCATTCTCATCAGGCTCATAGGCTCTGCGCTTGTATTCACGCTCGAAGCTTGTCGAGAATCCCGTTGACTGGCGATAGTTGCGGGTATTGCCGTTTCCTGTGCGCTCGCCCCTGTCGCTGCGGTCGTTCCGTCTTGAACGGCGGTTTCCGTCAAACTTGGGCTTGTCTGCGTATATTACGACCTTTCTGTAAGGCTCAACGCCTGTGGAGTGGCTGGATACGCCCTCTATCTCAGCAACACAGCTGTGGATAATGCGGCGCTCATACGGATTCATCGGTTCAAGGGCTATCTTCCTGCCCTGCTTGAGCACCTTTGCCGAGGTGCGCTTTGCAAGCGATTCAAGCGTTTCACGGCGCTTGTCACGGTAGCCGTTGCAGTCGATGGATATGCGGCAGTAGGACTCCTCCGTGCGGTTGCTTGCGAGAATAGTGAGGTACTGCAGGCTGTCGAGCGTTTCGCCTCGTCTGCCGATAACTACGCCCAGCTTCTCGCCGGTGATATCCAGAACGATATTTCCGTCACGGCGCAGTGCGTTTATCTCGAAGTTCTCTAACCCCAGCGCATGGAGCACATCTGTCAGATACTTCTTTGCTGCCTGAACCTTTGCGCTGTTCTCTATGCTGAAATCTGCGGGAAGCTCAGCGGGAGCGGACTCGCTCTCGTCCTCCTCAAAGGAAGCGGGAGCGGGCTCTTCTTCCGGCTGCGCGGGAGCGGCAGGCTCCACAGCAGCGGGAGCCTCGTAGCTTGCAAGCACTCTTGCTGTGCCCTTGAGCCCGAACAGACCCTTTCTGGGCTGTTCAAGGATGTCGAAGTCTATCTCCTCAACAGGCACGCCGAATTCAGCCGCTGCGAGTGCCTTAGCTTCTTCAACTGTTTTTGCTGTGAATTCATTCTTCATAATGTTCCCCTTTTGTCTGACGTTCACTCGTCCTCGTCGTCGTGGTATTCCTCGCCGTACTTCTCAGCGTCTGCCTTGCGGGCTGCTGCAAGCTTGCGGCGGTTTATCTCCTTCTGGGTCAGCTTTTCACCGTCGTATTCTGCAAGGGCGTTCTCGTCCTCAGTTTCTCTCCTCTGCTTTGCTTCCTTTGCAGCGGCCTTCATGCGCTCGTTGTATTCAGCCTCAGCCTGCGCACGAAGCTTTGCGGGGCTGTAAAGCTTGTTCAGCAGCAGCGTCTGACCAATGCCGAACAGGTAGCTTATCGTCCAGTAGAAGCCTGCGCCGGCAGGTACTGTGAATACCAGCACAAGTGAGAATATAGGCATGATGAACATTGTTGCCTTCATGCAGCCGGTGTTCGTGCCGGGGCTGTTCATCTCCATGGTCTTGTTGGAAATGAGCGTCTGAGCCATGGAGAAAACGAATGCAAGTATCGGGATAAGGATCATGGGCCAGCCCATATTGCTTGCCGGGTCCTTACCGAGCGGGATACCGAGGAAGTTCAGCTTGTCGTTCAGTTCGGCAAGATTATCGAGGTCGCCCTGACTGTTCAGCTTGAACACAGAGGTGTCGATCTTCATCGTTGCGTCCTTGTCGATCTCTATCATCTGACCGAACAGGTCGATAGCATAAAGCTCTCTCTGCAGCGTAGAAGCCTGAGTGTAGTTGATGGTAACAACGCCGTCGCTGTTCGCCGAGATCTTCAGCGTACCAAACTGACGCTGAACTGTTTCAAATGCAGTCCTTGTAGCAGAACTGAAGCCATGTTCCTGCCTGTAGGCGGTCTTTTCCGCCTCATCGGTGATGGCGTCAAGTTCCTTCTGCTCGTCAGAGGTGATCGAGTAAAGGTCGGTCTTTGCGAAAAGGTCGTTTCCGGAATCAGCGGAATAAGCCTTCTTCATGCTGTCCTCGATAACAGCGGATACTACGTCCTTGGTCTGCTTGTCAAGCTTCGTGAATACCTGCTCAGTCACAGGCTCGCCGCCCTCTTCAAGACAGTTCTGGTTGTAGTATTCAAGTATCTTCTTTGCGTCACGCACGATGTCCTCATGCTTTGTGAGGGCGTCGCCGGTAAGTTCCTGCGTGTTGGCGTATTCATCAAAGAATATCTTCGCCGAAGCCACGTAATAGGACTCGCGCATTATCTGCGTGGTGTTGTTCATGTGCTTGATGTGCGTCATGGGTTTATACACAACATCGAGTACGCCGAACAGAAGCAGGAAAGTTATGAGCATAGTGCCGCAGCCGCCCATCGGGCTGTAGCCCTGCTGCTGGAGTTTTGCAAGTTCCTCCTGCTGCTTCTGCTGGTTGTTTTTGTATTTCTGCTGTATCTCCCTTACCTTAGGTGCGAATATAGCCGATTTAGCAGAGTTTTTCTGCTGCTTTATCGACAGCGGGAGCATTGCAAGCTTTACGATGAATGTAAACACCAATATCGCCACGCCGATGCTGGCGGCGGTGTTTTTGCATATCACCTCGTAGATAGCCCACAGCACATAGCCGAGAGGGTAACCTATAATGTTGTACAGGAACTCTATTGTGTCCACGTCCTTTCATGTTCTGCGGCTGAGGGGTGAGGGGTGTTCGCCGCTGCTTTCCGACCGGTAAAACCGGCGTATTGTGAATGGTATATAGGAGCGCCGGCAAAAGCCGAAGCCCCGTTAATTGCAGCAGTGCCGCAATAGTTTTCGCTGGTCAGTGTGCCAGACAGCAGCACGATCACGCTGCCATATCCGGCATATTCAGGCTCTGTGCGCTGTATATCCGTCCTTTAAGCTGCCGAGGTAATCTGCGCTGCCGTCCTCCGGCAGACCGAAATCCGGCGGCACAGGAAGCTTTTCCGGGCGGAAGCAGAACTTCTGCGGCACCGGGTCGATACCGCCCGCGCCGTAGGGATTGCACCGCATTATCCTCCATAAAGCCAAATAACCGCCCCTGACCGCACCAAAGCGACGAACAGCGGTAAGCCCGTATTCGGAGCAGCTTGGATAATAGCGGCAGCACGGCGGCAGGATCTTTGACAGCGTAAGTCTGTACAGCTTGATTATTCCTATAAATAAGTATTTCATGACAGCTTTGACAGAATATTCTTCATCATGAGCGAGTATATCTTGGTAGATTTAAGCTCCGGAGTTTTGCTCCTTGCCACAAAGATGAAGTCGTAACGCTTTTGTGATTTTTCCCTTAAAATCGGCTCAAAAAGGCGGAAGGCTTCCCTTATGATCCGCCTTGAGCGATTTCTTTTAACCGCATTCCCGACCTTTTTTCCGGTGACTATCCCCAGACGGTTGCAGCGGCCACGCCTTTCCCTGACATAGCAGACGAAAGCGAAAGTGACGATGCTTTCCCCTTTTTTGAAAAGATAGCTGAAATCACGGTTATTTTTGATCACGATATACCTTTTCTTAAATTCAGACATAAATGTGATCAGATCAATAGGTCAGCTTTTTTCTGCCCTTTGCACGACGGCGAGCGAGAACCTTACGACCATTCTTGGTTGCCATTCTCTTCATAAAGCCATGCTCGTGCTTTCTCTGAAGCTTCTTGGGCTGATAAGTTCTTTTCATTTTATGACCCCCCTTTTACATAGTGGTAGCAGCTCTGTGTTGATTTTATCCGGAGATATAGTATCTCCGCACACAGGTGTCAACAATAATTTATTATACCGTATTATATAAACGTTGTCAAGGGTTTTTTGAAATTTTCCCGAATTTTTCACCAACTTAATTACTCTCAGTATATTTCTCTTGATAATATACAAAATATACGCTTGCTTTTCCGACAGAGATTTGATATACTATTAACATAGATTCCTTATAAGCGCTGAGCGGCAGTATTGTGACATCGTCCGGAGGTGATATTCTTGCGGCTGCTGAGAGCCACCAAAATGAATAAGCACGACGGCGGTATTGACAGGCTGTTCAGGACTCCCACGGACAGAACTGTTCTTTCCGGCGGCAGGAAGCTGCGGCACGAACTGAAATTCCTGATTGACGAAGGCACCTACCTTGCGCTGAAAAGCCGCCTTACTCCGCTGATGACGCCGGATATCCACGGGACGGACGGCGGTTATCGGGTCACCAGCATATATTTTGACGACATATATAACTCCGCATACTGGCAAAAGCTGAACGGCATGGAAACCCGCCGCAAATTCCGCATTCGTGCCTACGGCCTTGACCCGTCGCTGATTTCGCTTGAAACCAAGCACAAGGACGAAAGCTATGTATCCAAGCTGTCACGGCGGCTGACCGATGAGCAATACCGCTCGCTGCTTGCCTGCGACAGCAGCTTTATGTGCGAGTGCGACGGCGACGAGGACGCATTCGGCGAATACCGCAGGTCGGATCTGCTGACAAAGCTTCGCCCCCGAATAATCGTGGACTATCAGCGTGACGCCTTGGTCTACCCGTTCGGAAATGTCAGGGTGACATTCGACAAAAAGCTGTCTGCGTGCATGAACACGATGGATATGTTTTCCCCTGACGCTCAATATATGCGAATATATGACAGAGAAATTATACTCGAAGTAAAATTCGATAATTACTTACCCGATAGTATACAGTCCGCACTTCACGGGCTGAACGCGCCGGAACAGCCGGTATCCAAATATATAATCTGTACAGACAAAATGCTGGAGGTCAAGTCCTATGGTTAATCAATTTCTGGTCAGCGGCTCAAAGCTGTCCGACGCTGCGTCGATTTTTGGCGACAGCTTCAATTTTTCCTCAAACCTTGCAAACCTGTCCGTTGCCACGATTCTTTTCACGATTCTGACAGCTGCAGTATGCGGTGCGGTCATCTACCTTGTATACAGGTTCTTCAACCGCAGCGTCATTTACAACGAGAATTTCAATATCCTGATAATCCTGACGACTGTCGTGACCTCCTTTATTATAATGACCATAAGCGCAAACGTTGTGCTTTCGCTCGGTATGGTCGGCGCATTGTCCATCGTCAGATTCCGTGCCGCCGTCAAGGACCCGCTTGACATCGGCTTCCTGTTCTGGGGTATCGCAGCGGGTATCACAGCCGGTGCGCAGCTTTACTGGGTGGCGCTTATCGGCACGGCAATAATTGCAGTGCTCTACATACTGATAACCATTTTCCGCAAGGAAAAGAAAAGCTATCTTCTCATCGTGCGCTATAACGCAGACTGCGAAATGAACGTGAACGGCGTACTCGGCGCTATAAAATACCGCCTGAAAAACAAGACCCAGACCGGCAGCCACGTTGAGCTTACTGTGGAGGTCAAGATAAAGCGCAACGACACGGCCTACCTCAGCCGATTCAATGCCATCGAGGGTGTTGAAAGCGTAACTCTGCTGGAATACAGCGGTGAATATATGAACTGACCCCGCATTACGCAGCAATAACGAAACGGCATACCCCAAATCAAGGGATATGCCGTTTTTATCATATGTCTGCCCGTCAATTTCTGATAGTCATATCCGAATTACCGTCCGAATTATTCATCTTTGATTCGATAAAGCTGTCGAGCGAGCTGTCAACTCCGCTGACATACCAACTCATGGATTCGATATCAGCCTGCGACATAGCCACTCCGTCACGCTGCTTTATCGAGCCGTTGATGTCCTTAAGCTGACCCTCGAAGATATATGCGCTGCCGCTTGCCACCTTGGGTATCAGCTTGTTCATGATATCCTGAGTGCCGTCCTTTGCGGCGGGCAGTGCGTCGGATATGCAGATAACGCCGTTGCTGAGCGTGCCCATATAGGTGTCGGGCTGCCATTCCTTCATCTGCATCGACTTGTACTGCGACAGATAGAAGCTGTCACGTGACGAATAGAAATACATCAGCATTTCGTCGCACACATTCTCCGAATTGCTGTAGTCGAGGCTGCCGACGACCTTTATGCCCTTTTTCCCGCAGTATTCCACGGTTTCAGGCGAAGCGGTATAGCTGATTATCACATCGCAGCCCTTTGCGGCAAGTGCGTCCACTGCGCTGTGTATCTCGCTGTCCTCACGCGCGCTGGCAACAACAAGCTGTGACGTGGTGTAGACCAGCTGCGTGCCGAGCGCTGCAGCATTGACTGTCTGCACCGGATACAGCATAGACGGGTCAACAACTATGCCGACCTTTTCACTTTCAGAGTTGTACGCCGCAGCCATGCCTGCAACATACGCACCCTGATAAATAGCCTCAGAGTAGCCGTAGACATTCGACGTACGTAACGTTGAGCCATAGTTTATGAAGCTGATGTTCATGTAATTCTTTGCAACGCTGTCAACGATATTGCTGTAGACCGGACTTCCTGCCACGATATGCGTGCAGCCGTCCTCGACCAGCAGCTTTACCGCCTTTTCAAATCCTGCGACATTGACGTTATCTATGTACTCGGACTCTATCTGCGAATACTGCTGAGCCTTGATACGCTGGTCGTTGCATATTTCTGCTAACCCGAACTCATCAACGCTGCCGTTATAGATAAAGCCGAGTTTTGTCACAACTTCCGCCTCAGCGGTGGCGTCCGCCGTACCGGACGAACTCGCGTCTGACGATGAGCTTTCTCCGTCCCCGCACGCAGTGAGTGACGTCAGCATAACACACGCTGCCAGTCCTGCGGCGAGTTTTTTTATTATTTCGATCTTCATTTATTAATACCTCCGGTATATTGTGTTAATTATTATACTTTCAGTGGATAAAAATGCCGTTTTTTTGCCTGTATAGAACCATTATAACATATTTCCATGAAAAAATCATCACTTTTCAGAAATATTTCACCCAATATCTTTACATTTTCTATTTATTTTTTCCCTGATATATGTTATAATACAATTTGATGGCGCCGATACGGCACTGAAATACTGTATCGGCATACGCTCCCAACAGAAAGGACAAGGCATAAATGAAACTGAAAAGACCCCTCGCCGCAGCCGCTGCAGCCGTTATCACGCTTACCTGCGGCTGTTCTGTGCGCTCCACCTCTGACGCAGCATGGCCTACAGGACAGGTCGAGGACAAAAAATCGCTTACGATAAGCATTGACGACTTCAACAAGGAATACGATTACTGGCTGATGATCAACAGCATTCCAGACGACACCGCCGACGAGGTGGCAAGCAAATGCACCGACAAGCGCAGTTCGATCATCAACTATCTGATAAACGAAAGGATAGTGCTGCAGCAGGCTGCAAAGGTCGGCGCAGACGTCATAACCGATGAACAGCAGACCTCCATCGACTCCGGCTATAACGAGTTCATCGAGCAGAGCATTGAGAACTTCAAAAGCTACGTGAACGCCGGCGAAACACAGGAAGCTTTAAGCGACGCCGAAATTCTCAAGGAAGCCGAGAAGATATTCGACGAAAAGCTGACAGAATGCAGCATGGACCGCGACGATATCCTCATGTGGTACAGAAACGCCCAGATAGTCGATAATCTCAAGGAAAAGCTTGCCGAGGAAAACCCCGTAGAATACAGCGACGCCGAAGCCAGCTTCGCCGAGATAACCTCCGGCATAGAGGAACTCTACAACGACGACCCGTCAAGCTACGAAGCAGACCTTTATTACAGATACTACTGGCTGCCTGAAAACGCACGAATGATAAAGCATATACTTATCAAGATAGACGACAGCGATTCGACCGAAATAAAGGCGTGCCGTGAAAACGGCGACGACGAGGGCGCAGACAAGCTTCTCGAACAGTCGCTTGAAAAGATCCGCCCCAGAATAGACGAAGTAATGAATATGCTGGAAAACGGCGGCGATTTCGACGAGATAGCCGCTGAATACTCCGAGGACACCGGACTTGAATCCAACCCCGACGGCTATCTGGTCGTACCGAACGGCACGACATATTACGAGGGCTTCCAGAACGGCGCATACGAACTGGAGAATGTCGGCGACTACAAGCTGATAAGCACCGATCTCGGCTGGCACGTGATAAAATACGCCTCCGCTCCGGTGATAACCGACGAACAGAAAAAAGCCCTCACCGAGGCGCTTTACAGCAATATGCAGGACAACGCCAAGACCACCGCATACAACGAAGCCATGCAGAAATGGCGTGAGGAATACGCCTACGACATAGACTACACACAGCTTCGCCTTGATATCCCCGCCGACACAGCAGAAGCCGCTGACTCATCAGCCGCTTCATAAAGAAAGGACAAAGCCATTAATACCCGTAAAATCACAGCAGCACTCGCCGCAGCGGCAGTGCTCATAAGCCTTACAGCCTGCACGAATGCTCCGGAAAATTCCGACTTACAGGACAGCTCGTCCTCACAGACCTCCGGATCGCAGGAAGCCACCGCAGAGCAGTCAGATTCAGAGTCCCAGACCGCCGAAATCACTGCGCAGCCCATTCCGTCCATCATGAACAGCGGCGCTGACGAAACTGCAGCCGCCGCAGCGCCTGCAGCCGGTTTTGAGGACTTGACCATCACATTCGGCGATTTTCTCGCAAAATATAAATACGCGCTCTGGCAAAACGGCTACACAGACGACACCGACGGCGAAAAAGCCGACGAAATAAAGTCGCTGCGCCAGCAGACCATTGACGAACTTATCGACGACCGCATAGTCCGTGCAAAATTCGCCGAATACGATCTGGCGCTTTCCGACGAGGAAAAGCAGGATATCGAATCATCTGTAAGCTACGGCATAAGCCAGATACTCCAGAGCCTGCGCACCGCAATGAGCGCCGCAGACGAATCGCTCACCGACGACGAACTGACCGATCAGGCGGCGCAGCATTTCAGTCAGGTGCTCAGCGGCTGCGGGCTTTCCCGTGACGACCTCTATTCATGGGAAGAAACCACCGCAATGAAGCAAAAGCTTCTTGAAGCGGTGAGCAGCGATGTTGAATGCACCGACGAGGAAGCCCGCCAGACCATGAACGAAACTATCGACAGCCTGAAAGCGCTGTACGAATCAGACCCAGCGAACTACTCCGGCCAGTATTATATGAGCGTGTGGGTTCCTGACGGCTCAAGAATGGTGCAGGCGATACTTGTCGGCTTTGACAGCGACACTTACAGCCAGATAACCACGCTCCGCAGCACAAGCGACGAGGAAGCTGACAAACTCCGTGAACAGAGCCTGTCCTCACTTCAGGAAAGATACGATAACATAATGTCGCTGATAGATTCCGGCAGCGATTTTTCCCAACTCATGACCGACTATAACGACGATCTCGGCAACGGCAATTTTCTTATAACCCCCGGCATGCAGGCTTACGGCACAGATTTCTACGACTGTGCGATGGGACTTTCGTCGCCCGGCGACACAGCCACCTGCATTATGGATTACGGCTACTACATAGTAAGATACGACAGGGACGTTGTAATAACCGACGAGCAGCTTGAACAGAACGTTGAAGCGTTCCGTCAGGTGATATCAGACGAAAAGAAAACCGAGTACTTCAACACTGAGTACGAAAGCTGGAAAACCGGATACGCCTTTGAAACAGACGCACAGCTTCTCGGTCTGGAATAACGGCGGTACTTCTCCGGTCTGGAGGACGATATGAACACACCTATTGCAGATTTTCTTGAGGAATACACCAGCAGGGGCAGTCTGCGCCTGCATATGCCCGGACATAACGGCGGCATTCCGCACGACATCACTGAGATACCCGGTGCGGACAGCCTTTACGAAACCGACCATACCGGCGGGATAATCGCCCGCAGCGAATACATCGCTTCAAAGCTTTTCGGAGCGGAGCGCACCTGCTATTCCGCAGGCGGAAGCACTCTGGCGATTCAGGCTGCGCTCGCCCTGATGAAAGCAAAGGGCTGCAAGACCATCGCAGCCGGACGCTGCAGCCACAGAAGCCTTGTATCTGCCGCCGCACTGCTGGATATGGACATAAAGTGGCTTTATCCGCAGGAATACCCGTCTGCGGCAGTGGACTGCTCCAAAGAGGCTCTCGCCGGCGCAGACGCACTGTTCCTGACAAATGTCGATTACTACGGCGGCACCTGCCGTATCTCCAACCCCGGAATACCCGTGGTGTGCGACAATGCCCACGGCGCATATCTGAAGTTCGCCGACAAGCAGCTTTTCGGCACAGAATATCTTCACCCGATGGAATTCGGCTTTCCCGTGATATCTGCAGAATCTGCGCATAAAACGCTCCCTGCGCTGACAGGCGCTGCGTATCTTCATTTTTCTGCAGGAACAGACTTTTCCAGAGCAAAGGAAATGACTGCGCTGTTCGGCAGCACCAGCCCGTCCTACCTCATCATGGAGAGCCTTGACCGCTTCAACGGCAGGCTGCTCAGCGACCCTGACTGCGTGAACCGTGCCTGCGCAGGCGTTGCAAGGCTCAAAAAGCGGCTTGCCAAATTCGGCTTCACTCTCAGGAAAAGCGACCACCTGCGCATTACGCTCAACGCACGTGCGTGGGGCTATTCCGGTCAGGAATTTGCCGTACAGCTGCGGCTGAGAGGAACAGAATGCGAAATGGCTGACGAAAACTATGTCGTTATGCTGTTCTCCGCCGTATCGAATTACGACGACTGCCAGCGTGCCGAAACAGCGATAATGATGATACCCAGAAAAGAACCGCTCCCGCTCGCAGAACACCCTGTGATTCGCCCGAAAAAGGAACTTTCCGTGCGTGAAGCGGTGTTCAGTCCGCAGGAAAATATACCGTCCGAGAATGCCGCAGGCAGGATATGCGGCGGCATACAGACCCCCTGTCCTCCGGGAATATCGGTCGTAATGCCCGGCGAGCGCATTGACAGCGAAGCCGCCGAGGCACTGAGGCTTTACGGCGTGAAAACGGTCAGCGTGCTGAAATAACATATATTACCTCGGCTTGTTGAAAAAATATCTTTTTCAGGGTGACGAGAAAGGTGCAGATGCTAGGAAACGGTATTTCGGCTAGGCTTTGTGCAGGTTGCCCTTAGTTGCCCGACATCGTGTCGAGCTTTTGGGGCAACGGCACAAGCGTCCTGCTTGTGCCTGCCGAAATGCCGTTGACGACGCAGATGTGCCTTTATCGACAGCCTGATTACCTGAACAGCCTGCGTATTTCGCAGTAAGGCACATTGCGCAGCTTATAGCGTTTTCTTCCGGCAACGGCGGCGGTGATGTCGCACATTCCCGAAAATTTCTGGAACACATTGCGCCCCGTTATGGTGAGCGTTATCTTCCTGTCGGGAATAACGGCAGTGTAAAGCCGTGAACCCCTGCGAAACGACAGCCCCGTCATGCCCCTTGACCGTGCCGCCCTGCTGTGCCGCATATACACGGCATACGCCCCCGTGAACCACAGACTGACCGCCGCCCCGCTCCACAAAAGCGACTGAACAAGGTCGGCTGCGACCGGCTTTGCGATAAATGTGAGCAGCAGCGCAGCGACAAATACGCCAAGCCACCCCAGCGGTGCGGCGCAGTGCCCGAACAGTGCGCTGAACGGCGGTCTTACATCCGCTCCGTCAGGCAGCTTCAGCCCGCACAGCCTTGTAAGTATCCGGTCGGCGGCGCTGCGGCTCACCGGCGGGAATATCAGCACATCATGCGCATACAGCGGCGCAGACTTTGCAAGCAGCGTCGTCAGAGTATCGCAGCGAAGCACCGCCGTCAGGTTATCCCGTACAAGCCAGCACTCATATAATGTGAGTACGCCCCGCCGAACGGTGATATACCCTCCCTGACAGGACAGCCGGAATCTCTGCATTGCCAGCAGCTTTCTCAGGAATACGAACAGCCACGCCGCCCCGATGAACACTCCTGCCAGCGCAGTTATCCTCGGCACGCCTATGTGCAGCATTGCAAGCAGATTCGTGACTCCCTCCGCTGCGCCGAGCATAGCCGACATTATCCGGCTGAAGCTTTCGCTGCCGAATACATTGCCCAGCCTGTTCAGGAACAGTGCAAAGGTCACCACGCCGCTCAGCGCACGTGTGTCGATGAACGCCCCCGCAGCCGCCTGAAACGGCCGTGCAGAGATATGCGCTCCGTCATAATGCGGCAGGAATGGCAGCGGCTCATTTTCCCGAAGATAGAAAAATACCCCGCCCGACAGGGTGGATATTTCCACACGCTTCGCATGAAGCAGCCGCAGCAGCACAGTTCTGCGTATCTCCACCTTTATGATGGAGCATACCGGTATATCAGAGCGGCGGCGCAGTATAAGCCCTTTCAGCAGGGTCACCCTGTCTGCGGTCATATCCATTCGCACGAATATTCGGCGCAGCAGGCAGTATAACAGTATATCCATAATTACACATATAAACTATACAAAAAGGAGCAGTTTTCGATGAAAACATCATGTATCATTCTTGCAGGCGGAGCAGGAAAGCGTATGAAGTCCGAGCGTCCCAAGGTGCTTGCCGAGGTTCTCTGCAAGCCTATGTTAGGCTGGGTACTGGACGCCGCAGAGCGTTTCGGCTTTGACGAAACAGCAGTCGTTACCGGCTACAAAGCCGAACTCACCGAGGAGTATATCCGCACAAGAAGCGGCAAAATAACCCTCTGCCATCAGTCAGAGCAAAAAGGCACCGGCGACGCCGCAGCCTGCGCAATGGAAGTCATAAAGCGCAGCGACAGCGTATGCGTGCTGAACGGCGACGCACCGTTCATCGACCCGGATACTCTGGCGGCTTCCCTGAAGCTTCATCAGGAAAGCGGCAGTCAGGTCACCGTTATAACCGCCGAGATACCCGACCCGCACGGCTACGGCAGGATAATCCGTGAAAACGGCGGCTTTTCCGCAATACGCGAACAAAAGGATTGTTCCCCGCAGGAACAGGAAATATGCGAGGTGAACAGCGGCGCATACTGGTTTGACGCAGCGGCGCTCGCCGAGGCTCTGCCGAAGCTGTCCACCGACAATGCTGCAGGCGAATACTACCTGACCGACTGCGTAGAACTTATGCAGCGGCGCACCGCCTACAAGTCCGCTAATCCCGACATCGTGATGGGCGCAAACACCCGCAGCGCACTGATGGAACTGAACGCCATAGCCCGCACCGCAAAGCTTGAACAGCTTATGGACGAGGGAGTCAGCTTCATAACCACCGACGGCATAATAATCGGCGCTGATGTGAAGATAGGCTGCGACACCACGATACTCCCCAACACCGTGATACTCGGCAATACTGTTATAGGAAAGGGCTGCACCATAGGCGCCAATTCCCACATAGAAAACTGCACCATAGGCGACAATGTTCAGCTGAACAACGTTCAGGCATATGATTCAGTCGTGGAGAATAACGTCAAGATAGGTCCGTTTGCACAGCTTCGACCCGGCAGCATTATCCGTCAGGGCGTGAAAATAGGCGATTTTGTCGAGATAAAGAACAGCGATATCGGAGTAAACACCGCCGTTGCGCATCTGACCTATGTCGGCGACAGCGACGTCGGCAGAGGGGTGAATTTCGGCTGCGGCTGCGTGACCGCAAATTACGACGGAATAAACAAATTCCGCACGAAGATAGGCGACCATGCCTTTATCGGCTGCAACACCAACCTTATCGCCCCTGTTGAGGTAGGCGAAAATGCGACCACCGCCGCCGGTTCGACCGTCACAAAGAATGTTCCCGCAGATTCCCTCGCAGTGGAAAGAGGACAGATGAGAGTAGTCGAGCACTGGGGCAAAAATTCGCTCAGGAAGAAAAAATAACGGAGAAATGCCATGAAAACGCTTATTGTAGTAGATTATCAGGTGGATTTTGTCAGCGGTTCGCTCGGCTTCCCCGAAGCCGCAAAGCTTGAACCGATAATAATCGGCAAAATAAACGAGTGCAGAAAAGCCGGCGGTCAGGTGATATTCACGCTGGACACGCACGGCGAAAATTATCTTTCCACTTCCGAGGGAAAGAAGCTGCCTGTCGTCCACTGTATAAAAGGGACTTCCGGTCATGCGCTCTACGGCAGGGTAGCCGCCGCAGTCAGACCGGAGGACATAGTCATCGAAAAGCCCGCATTTGGCTCGCTGGAACTTGCCGACCTGCTCAGACGGCTAAACCCTGACGAGGTCGAACTATGCGGTCTTGTGACAGATATCTGCGTAGTATCTAATGCGATCATCGCAAAGGCAGCGCTTCCGGAAAGCCGCATTGTGGTCGATTCCAGAGCCTGCGCCACCGCAGACCCGCAGTCCCATATTCGAGCATTAGAAGTAATGCAGGGAGTGCAAATAGACGTTATATAAAAACCTCCCCCCCTTGCGCCATGTCGTCATCACATTTCGCAAGGGGGGATATCTGTAGCTTCCTCACGGTATGTGGCTTGCCGTGAGGAAGAATTATTTTCTGTGCGGCTGCCGTGTTTTGGATACGGCAGCCGCTATGTTTGGGGGAAGGAGAAAGCTAAATCATCTCTCAGACTGGCGGCGAAGCTGACTTCCCGCCGGTCTAAGTTCTTATCTCTGAGTTACAGTGACCGTACCGCTTGTCAGCGAAGCGGATATCTTGTGGACATTCTCGCCGCCGAAGCGGGTATCCGTGCCCTTTCCAAGCCTGAGGAAGTTGCCCTTTGTCTGACCTATATCCGTCCTTACTGAGCCGGATACGCCGCTGAACGTAAGGTCTATTCCTGCATTTTCAGGAAGCTCAACGTTCACGTTGCCGCTCACCAGACTGACGTTCAGGTCGTCGTTCCACTCGTCATATGAAAGGTTTACGCTGCCGCTCGTGACGGATACGCTTCCCTTACCGGATAGCCCCGTGCAGGTGGTCGTGCCGGATACGGAATGGATACCGAATTCCTGCGCCCTGTAGCCGTTCACTGTTGCGTTGCCGCTGACGGTGCATACGCTAAGGCTTCTTGCTGCGCCGGGATCAACAGCTGCGCCGACATCCTTTTCAAGGGACACCGCCTTGTCTGCGCCGCTGTTGGGGTTGATGAGCGTTATGCAGCCGCTTGCGGACTGAAGCTTCACTTCGGGGAAGAACGCCCTTACCATGATGTCGCCGCTTGCCGTATTCAGGCTGAAGCTGTCAGCGGAAACCTCGCCGACCTCAACGCCGCCGCTCGCCGTGTTCACCTTTATCTTCTGATAGGTGTGAATGGGCAGGTGCACGGTAATGCGGTAATCATCGGAAGTCCTTGTGCCGAATATCTTGAACGTGAAGCTTTCCTTAAGCGTCAGCGACCTGCCCGAAAGCACCGCCAGAAACTCCGGCGAATCCTTGGGATTGTCGTATTCCACGAAAATGTCCTCACGCTGCTCAGGGAGCATGATTATTCTTGCGCCCAGCGAACTTACCTCGATGTTGTCGATCTCGTTTGTGAATGTGTATGTTTTCTTGTCTGCCATGGTGAATACTCCTTTCAGTATGCGTCATTATTGACGATTGTTGTTGATTTTTGAGTGCACCAGCGGCAGGGGGCTGAATTTCTGCGTTTTTTGCAGCCCCTTGCTGCTGTGCGATTTTTACGTTTAAGTTAGTTTTCTGTTGCCGTGCCCTGAAGCACTACCTCGGTTATCTGTTCAGCCTCCGCAGGCGTAAAAGAAGTCGTTACTGCTCTTTCCGACGAACCTCGTATCTCAATATCGCCGGAGGTCATTCTTGCGGAGATGGTGTATGTGCCTGAACCTATCTTTACGTTCTCCCTGTCGTCCAGATATTCATCAATGCCGCCAACGTTTACATACAGATCGCCGGAGGTTATCGACGGCTCTATCGTTGCAGATGAATATTCCGGTATCGTCAGTTCGATATTGCCGGAGGTCGTCTTAAGCGTGCAGTCGCCGTTAAGTTCCGCCATAACCGCTTCAACATTGCCGGAGGTCAGGTCTATCCTGCCGTTACCGGTAAGCGAGTAGATGTATGCGACGCCAGAAGTCAGGTGAACGTCATATTCATCTGTAAACGCATTTCTCAGCGTTGCCGAGCCTGATGTTTCACGAAGTTCGATCTTGTTCGCCTTGTGTTCGGTCGGCTGGATATACTCAACACTGCCGGAAGTCAGCTTAAGCTTGACCTCGTTTGCCGCAATATATTCCGAAGCTATCGAGCCGGAAGTCGATGTCAGTTCCAGCTTTTCATAGGTCTTTTCGGGAACGTATACCGTCACCCGTGCGCCATCGAACAGATCGCCGATGAACAGGTGCTGGAGCCATTCGTCAAAGTCATATTCACCGAACTTGAACCAGTTGAAGAAGTCGAAGCTGTACTTTGTCGAGATGTCCAGCGTATCGCCGTTCAGTCCCACGACTATTCTGTCCTTTATGCTTTCATCTACCTCTATGCTGGCGTAGGATTCGTTCCACGGTGTTATATACAGATCATATGAGGACGTCTGCGCTTTTATTTTGTTAAACACGCCCTCTACAGTGTAGCTGGCTGAACCGCTCTCGGCGGTAGTTTCCGCCTGATTTCTCGGAAGAAACATACAGGTCAGACCGAACGCTATGAACGAGAAAATACACAGCGGCAGGAATATTCTGACTAATGCTTTCATTATGCCGCCCTCCTTACAGATCGTACACAGCCTTGATGTGGCTGATAACTATACTCTTTATCCACTTGAAATATCCCTTTATCATAGCCCACGCCAGAGCCGCAAGCACGCCTGCGCCGCTGACCATTCCGCTGCAGAGGAATATTCTGCTGAGAATGTGGAAGTATCCGTTCGCAAGCTGAGAAAATCCGCCCACGAACAAACCGATCACGAACGTACCGATGAACCCCACGATAAGCGAAGCCACCATCGGCAGAAGCCACGACCAGAGGAACACGTCCATGCAAACGCACCCGATAAGCTTGCCTGCGTTGACATTAGGGGTCATGCCCTTGAGGTCGCTGAATTTGAAGCCCTTACCGCTGCCCGCCGCCGGACCCGACTGCGGAGGTATCTCGCCCATATGACCGGACGTGCTGTTCTGCGAACGCTCGTCAGTCTGCCTTGGAATGCCGCCGTAATACGTCTGACTTGCCTGCCCCGCATTCTGCGAGTTCTGAGCAGCCTGCTCCGTCTGCTGGTGCTGCGGCGTATATTCACGGGGCTGAGCCGTGTTCATCTGCACCGACTGCGCCTGTCCGGCGTTTTCGGGCTGCGGCTCTGCCGCAATGTGTTCGGGGGTGTATTCCCTAGCCGCTTCTTCCTTTACAAGGTTTATTTTTGGAGATACCGGAGCAGGAGTTTCAGGTTCTTCCATGAGGTGATCGGGAGTGTATTCACGGATAGCGGGCTGTTCCTGCTTTCCGTCCCCGTCCTTGACCAGTGAGAGGTCTGCGGGAAGGTCTTTTCCGGGCTTCGTGAGAGAAACCCGCTGCTGGGGGTCAGCCATTGCGTTTGCGATAATTGAGTTGAGCCGGGTGCTTTCGATGTCCAGATAGTTCCTCGCTATCTCCTTGACATCGCCCAGCTTCTCGCAGGTCTGCTCCTCCGTAAGTCCGTTTTCCTGACTTTCCTTGAAATGCTCCTCAAAGTCAGCCACGATCTCCTCATCATTATCTATGCCTATCCTGTGCAGTTCGTTATGAAGGTTGTACAGGAAATCTCCCTTGTTCTTTGCGATCATTGTCCCTTGTCCCCTTTCAGTAATGAATTTATGCTTTCCACAAAACCAAACCATTCGCTCAGCAGCTTTTCCTTTTCAGCCCTGCCGCTTTCTGTTATCCTGTAGTATTTTCTCGGCGGACCCTCCTGCGATTCAACGATGTATGAATCTATCACGCCGTTGTCTTTCAGCCGCTTCATCAGCGGGTATATCGTCCCCTCGGTTATCTGCATACATTCAGATATCCTGTTGACCAGCTCGTAGCCGTAGCAGTCGCTGTCGCACAGCAGCGACAGAACGCACAGTTCCAGTGTTCCCCGTTTAAGCTGAGAGTTCATTTTTCACCTCCGGAACGCTTCTTTTATTTTCAAGGTACTTTGCTTTGCAAGGTAGCCTGTTAATTTTTTTCGGAACATTGCTTTCTGTTCCGTGATCTTATTTTACCACAAGGTATTATGTTTTGCAAGGTACTGAGTGCACAAAAAGCAGACTATTTTTCGCCGCTCAATTAGCAAATATGCACAAAGCAATACACAAACCGCTCTGTTAAGCGATATTGCCGCCCCCGAAATTTGAAAAAACTCTTGTATAAATCGCCGTTTTGTGATAGAATAATGTAGTATATAATATTACATACAGCTTGTCGAAAAAGTCAACATACAGACTGGCGAGAAGCCCTCAGATTCTAGGAACAAGCCTAACGACTAGGCTTTGTGCCTGTCGTTAGGCTTGTGACGACGAAGATGAGGGTTTATCGACAGTCTGTACTATCAGACAGCCGCCGGCTGAAAAGGAGAAAACATATGTCAAGAGATTATTCCACCTACGAAAGCCCATTCTGCACCCGCTATGCAAGCAAGGAGATGCAGTACATCTTCTCCGCAGACAAGAAATTCTCGACATGGAGGCGCCTGTGGGTGGCTCTTGCACGCGGCGAGATGAAGCTTGGCCTGCCCGTAACTCAGGAGCAGGTCGACGAACTCGAAGCGCACATCACCGACATCAACTACGCCGTTGCCGAGGAGCGTGAAAAGCTGGTACGCCACGACGTAATGTCCCATGTATACGCCTATGGTCAGCAGTGCCCCAAGGCAAAGGGCATAATCCACCTCGGCGCTACTTCCTGCTATGTCGGCGACAACACCGACGTTATAGTCATGCGTGACGCGCTTCAGCTTGTAAAGAAAAAGCTGCTCAACGTCATCAACAATCTTGCAGGCTTTGCTAAAGAACACAAGGACCAGCCCTGCCTTGCCTACACACACCTCCAGCCGGCGCAGCTTACCACCGTCGGCAAGCGTGCGACCCTGTGGATAAACGAACTCATGATGGACTATGAGGAAGTGGAATACCGCATAGCGAACCTGAAGCTTCTCGGTCAGAAGGGCACGACAGGCACTCAGGCAAGCTTCATGGAACTTTTCAAGGGCGACAGCGCAAAGATAAAGGCGCTTGAAAAGTCCATTGCCGAGGAAATGGGCTTTGATTCCTGCGTCCCCGTCAGCGGTCAGACCTATTCCAGAAAGATGGACAGTCAGGTGCTGGCGACCCTCGGCGGTATCGCACAGAGCTGCTCCAAATTCAGCAACGACCTGCGTATCCTCGCAAACTTCAAGGAGATGGAAGAGCCGTTCGAGAAAAACCAGATAGGCTCTTCCGCAATGCCCTATAAGCGCAACCCGATGAGAGCCGAGCGTATCACATCTCTTGCAAGATACGTCATGATAGACACGCTCAACCCCGCATTCACCGCCGGCACACAGTGGTTCGAGAGAACGCTCGACGACAGCGCAAACAAGCGTATTTCCGTTGCAGAGGGCTTCCTCGGGGTTGACGCTATCCTCAATATAATGATAAACATTACCAACGGACTCGTTGTATATCCCAAGGTCGTAGAGCAGCGTGTAATGCGTGAGCTGCCCTTTATGGCGACCGAAAACATCATGATGCGCGCAGTAGAAAAGGGCGGCGACCGTCAGGTGCTCCACGAGGCACTGCGCCAGCACAGCATTGCCGCAGCAGCAGTGGTAAAGGAACAGGGCGGCGAAAACGACCTTGTAAAGCGTATCGCAGCAGACCCGCTGTTCAAGATTACCGAGGAAGAAATAATGTCCGTGCTGAAACCCGCAAACTACACCGGCCGTGCTCCCCAGCAGACCGAGGAATTCCTGCAGGAATGCGTATTCCCCGTGCTTGAAAAGAACAAGGAACTTCTCGGCGAACACGTTGAACTGAGCGTATAATTCCTGACAGGAGCATCGGCAATTGAAGAAATGGCTTTGTGCGGATATTTCCGCAGAAAATAACGAGATCACCCGCCAGTTCGGAGAACTTCTCGGCGGGGTGATGCTCAGCCGAGGGATAAACACCCTCGACCGTGCAAAGGAGTTTTTCGGCTGCAGCAGTCTTTCAGACCCGCTTTTGATGAAAGACATGGAGCAGGCGGCCGAAATTATCCGTCAGGCGCTTGACGAGGGCAAAAAGATAACCGTCTACGGCGATTACGACTGCGACGGCGTGACCTCCACGGCAATGCTGTTCGGCTACCTTGACGCAATGGGTGCGGACGCAGATTATTACATACCCGACCGCAGCGAGGGCTACGGCATGAACACCGAAGCCCTCCGCCGTATCCTCGACAACGGAACGCAGCTTGTGATAACCGTTGACAACGGCATATCCGCTATCGAGGAAGCCCGCTTTATCCGTGAGCGGGGAGCGCAGCTCATCATAACCGACCATCATCAGCCCCCGCAGGAACTGCCGGTATGCGAAGCGTGCGTGAATCCCCACCGCGCCGACGATAACTCGCCTTTCAAGGATCTGTGCGGCGCCGGCGTAGTGCTGAAGCTGCTGTGCGCTCTTGAGGAGGACGAGGACTTCGTCATGGAACAGTATGCGGAACTTGCCGCAGTCGGCACGATAGGCGATATTATGCCGCTTATCGGCGAAAACAGGTATATCGTCCGCAGAGGGCTCGAAAATATCCACAGCAGCCAGAATCTCGGACTGGAACGTCTTTTGAAAAGCGCAGGCATTACGCCCGAACAGGCAGATTCATCAAGCCTTGCATATTCAGTCTGCCCAAGGCTCAACGCCGCAGGAAGAATGGCGGCAGCAGACAAGGCTGTGCAGCTTCTGCTGACCGACAGTCCGGAGAATGCGGGGCTTCTGTGCGAGGAACTGAACCTGCTCAACACACAGCGTCGCACCGAGGAATCCAAGATAATGGAGGACGTAGAACGCCAGCTTGAAAAAGACCCCTTCCGCCTGAAAGAGCGTGTGCTTGTGGTCAGCGGCGAGGGCTGGCACCACGGCGTTATCGGCATTGTCAGCGCAAGGCTGCTCGAAAAATACGGAAAGCCGGTGTTCGTGATATCGATCGAGCCGGACGGCGAAGCAAGAGGCTCCGCCCGCGGTATCGACGGCTTCTCGGTATACAAGCTGCTTGAACGCTGCAGCCGTGTCCTGACAAAATTCGGCGGACATCTCAAAGCGGGCGGATTCTCGCTTCCCGCCGGCAGCGTTGAGGACTTCCGGCAGATGGCGTATGCGTTCTGCCGTGAATGCTACCCCAAAATGCCTGACTATACCGTGAACGCAGATATCGAGGTGACTGGCGACAAGCTGACAGAGGAATCGCTGAACAGTCTTTCTCAGCTTGAACCGTGCGGCGAGGGCAACAACAAGCCGGTGTTCCTGCTGAAAAACTGCGTCGTGATATCCAAGCGCCCCCTGAAAGAGGGCAAATACACAAGCTTTGAACTTTCCAGCGGCGGCGCAAAGCTGAAAGCGCTGTGCTTCGGCATTCCGTTTGCGAAATTCCACCCGGAGCAGGGCAGCACGGTGGATATAATAGCCACCGCCGAGCTGAACGAGTTTCGGGGCGAAAAGTCGGTGAATCTTAAGGTGCAGGAACTGCGCCCGTCCGGCTTCCGCGAGGACAGATTCTTCGCCGCACAGCGCACCTATGAGCAGATATCACGGGGCGAGGGCTGCGACAGCCGCCTTGCTCCGAGGGTTATCCCCGACCGTGAAGCGCTCAAGGCGGTGTACGACCTGCTGCGCCGTCACGGCGGAATGATGTCCGCAGAGGAGATGTGCATATATGGCGGCGGCGACCTTAACTACTGTATGCTGCGCATTGCGCTGGACGCATTCGCCGCAGCAGGCATGGCGGAACTTTCCGCAGACGCCGCAGTGGTAAGGCTTATTCCGGTAAAGACAAAGACAGATATAGTGTCGGTGGGATTTCTGGCGGAACTTCGCCGCAGTCTTACCGCACAGCAATAAACGGGGCGGAAAATGATCAGTCGGCGTGATCGACGTGAAGGGTGGTTTACAGCATGAACAGTTCAACAGGGTCTGCTGCGCAGGAGGTGAAGACCTTTGGGCAGCTTGAAGAAAAGATAAGGGCAAGCGAAAAGCCCTATGACATTGCCAAAATAACTGCGGCATACGAGGTCGCAGAAAAGGCGCACGAGGGACAGAAGCGTACCTCCGGCGACCCGTATATTACTCACCCGCTCGCAGTCGCTGCGATACTCCTCGACTACTGCATGGACACCGACACCATCTGTGCCGCTCTCCTGCACGACACTGTCGAGGACACCGACGTCACCCTTGACGAACTTCGCAAGAAATTCGGCGACGATGTTGCGCTGATGGTGGACGGAGTGACCAAAATTGGTCTTGTGCCGCTGAACTCCAAGGAGGAGCAGCAGGCGGAGAATATCCGAAAGATACTCATGGCGATGTCCAAGGATATCCGCGTCATAATCATCAAGCTTGCCGACCGCCTGCACAATATGCGCACGCTCACCGCAAGACCTCCCGAAAAGCAGCGCAAGACTTCGCTCGAAACGATGAATTTCTACGCCCCGATAGCCCACCGCCTTGGTATGAGCGACGTCAAGGAGGAAATGGAGGACATCGCTATCCATTACCTTGACCCATACGGCTGCAAGGAAGTCGAGGAGCAGATAGCCCTTCACAAGGAAGAGCGTGACGCATTCATCGAGAGCATTAAAAAGCGTATCAGAGAGCGCATTTCAGACATCAAGCCCGACCCGATAATCGAGGGCAGAGTGAAGTCGATATACAGTATCTACAAAAAAGTATATGTCAAGAACAAGCGCTTTGACGAAATATACGATATCTACGCCGTGCGTGTTATCGTGCAGTCAGTTATTGAATGCTACAACGTGCTTGGCGTGATACACGATATGTTCCGCCCGATACCCTACCGCTTCAAGGACTACATCGCAACGCCGAAACCCAACCGCTATCAGTCGCTGCACACCACCGTTATCGGCAGGGAGGGCATTCCGTTCGAGGTGCAGATACGCACCGTGGAAATGCACAACACCGCCCAGTACGGCGTTGCGGCGCACTGGAAGTACAAAGCCGGCATTTCCGGCAACGTGTCCGGCGAAAAGCGTTTCGACTGGATACGCCAGCTTCTCGAAAGACAGCAGGAAGCCGACGATGTTGAAGCGATAGCCGACGCCATCAAGACTGACCTCGCACAGGACGAGGTATTCGCATTCACCCCCAAGGGCGACGTTATCTCGCTGCCCGTCGGTGCGACCGTGCTTGATTTTGCATACTCTATCCACACGCAGGTCGGCAACAAGATGACCGGCGCAAAGGTCGGCGGCAGAATGGTCAGCTTCGATTATGAGATAAAGACCGGCGATATCGTCGAGATCCTAACCTCCGGTTCGCCGAATTACGGACCCAACAGAAACTGGCTCGACATAGCCCGCACTACCGAAGCAAAAAGCAAAATACGCAGCTGGTTCAAGAAAGAATGCCGTGAAGAAAACATTGAGCGCGGCAGGACAGAACTTGAACACGAGTTCCGCAGAAACGGCATAAATATCACGCCTGAACTGCTGCGCTCCGTTGCGCAGCGTCAGCGAATCGGCTCGGTGGACGACCTTTACGCTGCGATAGGATACGGCGGCGTGTCCCTGTCCAAGATAATCCAGCGCATAAAGGAAGATCAGCTCCGCAGCCACAAGGAGCAGCAGACGATTCAGGCTGCCGCCTCCGACCCGACGGACGCCATCAGCGAAAGCAACCGCCGCAGCCGCAGAAAGGGCATAATCATCGAGGGCGTGGACAACTGCCTTGTGAAATTCGCACAGTGCTGCAATCCTCTGCCCGGCGACCCGATAATCGGCTTCGTGACAAGGGGATTCGGCGTGTCTATCCATAAGCAGGACTGCATAAACGTCGTCAACAACATGGACAACCCCGACAACAAGGACCGCTGGATAAAGGCAAGCTGGGCGGGCGTGGACGATTCCACCTACCGTGCGACCATTGACGTTATCGCAGAGGACAGGATATCCATTTTCGCCGATATAACCACCGCCATAGCAGCCAATCATATCCCGCTGCATGAACTTAATGCGCACCACCTCAAAAACGGCAACACGAATCTTGTCGTGACTGTCGAGATAGCCGGAATGGAGCAGCTTTCCAACGTCATGACAAGGCTGCAGAAGATTCCCGGCGTTATCTCGGTAGAGCGCACCGGAAAGCAGTAACGGAGGGTAAATATGCAGATATATCAGCTTCCTCTCGGCGCATTGCAGACCAATTGCTACATCATCGCCGGCAATGACGGACGTGCCGTGGTCATTGACCCCGCCTCCGTCACAGAAGTCGAGATGTTCGTGAATACTCACGGCCTGACCATTGGCACTATCATCATAACTCACGGCCACTACGACCATTTCGCAGGCGCTGCGACGCTTCAGCAGAAAACCGGCGCACGTATCCTCGCCAGCGCACCCGACGCAGAGATGTACTCCAGTGCCGCAAAAAGCTGGGCTGATTTCATGCCGGTAAGCTTCCAGCCCATAAAGCCGGACTTGCTTTTCTCCGATGGTGAAAGCTTCACCGCCGAGGGGCTTTCGCTCCGTGTAATGGCTGCACCCGGTCATACTGCGGGAAGCTGCCTGCTTTTCCTTGAAAACGAGGGCGAAACCGTGATATTCTGCGGAGATGTGATATTCGCCGGCGCAGTCGGCAGAACTGACGGCTTCTCCGGAAACACCCGCCAGATGCTTGACAGCCTTGAAAAAATAGCGCAGCTTCCGGGCGACTATAAGATATACCCCGGCCACGGGAGCACCACCACGCTTTCATACGAGCTTGACAATAACCCGTATCTCGGAAGATACCGGGCGTAATAAGGAGGAGCGAACATGATAACCGAGCAGAACTGCACCATGCTGTGCGATTTTTATCAGCTTACAATGGGCAACGGATATTACCGAACAAAGCACGCAGATCGTATCGCATACTTCGACGTGTTTTTCCGCAGAGTGCCTGACGGCGGCGGCTATGCGATATGCGCAGGTCTTGAACAGGTTATAGGCTATATTCAGGGACTGCACTTCACCGAGGAAGATATAAGCTATCTTCGCAGCAAGGGCATTTTCGGCGAGGATTTTCTCAATTATCTGCGGAATTTCCGCTTCACCGGAGATATATGGGCAGTTCCTGAGGGCACGCCGGTGTTCCCGTCCGAGCCGCTGCTGACGGTCAGAGCGCCCGCTATTCAGGCTCAGCTTATCGAAACCATGCTCCTGCTCCTCATAAACCACCAGTCGCTTATCGCAACAAAGGCAAACAGGATAGTTCGTGCCGCTCAGGGCAGAGCCATTTCCGAATTCGGCTCACGCAGGGCGCAGGGCGCAAGCGGCGCAGTGCTTGGCGCAAGGGCTGCATATATCGGCGGCTGCGCAGGAACGGCGTGCGTGCTTGCAGACGAACTTTACGGCGTACCTGCAACAGGAACGATGGCGCACAGCTGGGTGCAGATGTTCGACACCGAACTTGAAGCCTTTGAAAGCTACTGCCGCACCTACCCCGATTCCTCAACGCTGCTGGTAGATACCTACAATGTGCTGAAAAGCGGCGTACCCAATGCGATAAAGGCGTTCGACAACGTTCTGAAGCCAATGGGAAAGCGCCCCTGCGGCATTCGCCTTGATTCGGGAGATATCGCCTATCTTTCCGTTGAAGCCCGCAAAATGCTTGACGAAGCCGGCTACCCCGACTGCAAGATAGTCGCTTCCAACAGCCTTGACGAAAGACTGATAACCGATCTGCTGCGGCAGGGCGCCGCCATCGACCTTTTCGGCGTGGGCGAGCGGCTGATAACCGCCAGCAGCGAGCCTGTTTTCGGCGGAGTGTACAAGCTTGCCGCAGTCGAGGAAAACGGCGTGATAACCCCCAAAATAAAAATATCCGAGAACGTCAGCAAGATAACCAATCCGCATTACAAGAAGCTTTACCGCCTTTACAGCAACGATTCCGGAAAGGCTATCGCCGACCAGCTGTGCGTTTATGACGAAGCTATCGACTGCACAAAGCCGCTGACGATATTCGACCCGGACTACACATGGAAGAAGAAAACGCTCACCGATTTCACCGCAAGAGAACTGCAGGTGCAGATATTCCGCAGCGGCGAGCTGGTCTACGAAAAGCCCTCCCTCAGCGAGATACGCAGCTACTGCGCACAGCAGATGGACACCCTCTGGGACGAGGTGCTGAGATTCGAGAATCCGCATAATTATTACGTTGACCTGTCAGAGAAGCTCTGGAGCATAAAGCACGCGCTTCTCGACAGCGAGGGCAGGAGGGAGAACACTTGACGCTCTGCGACGCCGTAAAGGATTTCGGTCCGAAGGTCACCACGAATTACCGTGATACAAGATACTGCAGCTTTGCGCCGCCCGAAGAAACCATCGGAGTTATAGACCTGTCCGCAGCAAGCGACGGCAGCCGCGGTATTGCATTCCTCACCGACAGAATGCTGCTGAAGCTCGGCTCGAATATCGAGCAGGTAGGCTATCGGGATATCCGTGTGATGGAGATACTTCCGTCCTATGAAACCCCGTTTCAGGACGAACTTTCAGTCGGCGCGCCGACCGGCAGCATACGCATTTCTGACTGCGCGCTGAATAAATTCTTCCTGCGCCAGCTTATAAGCACCGTCTGCCGCATGAGCATAACCATGCGAGAGCCAGACCGTCAGGCATTGCTGCAGCAGCTTGCCGCTGAGGCTCACGAGCATTTTCCGGAAGCCGCGCAGATAGCGCCCGAACCAAAACCGCAGCCTGCGCCCCACCCCGTGAGGATACCCGAAGCGGCAGCGGCAGTATCAGAGATAGCTGCGGCAAAAAAGGCGGCTCTTGCCGAAGCACAGCCGTCGAATCCTATCGAAATAACGGAAGAAAAGATACAGTGGCTCAGCGGCGCACGTCCCTCTGAAAAAACCACCGAAAATCCCGCAGATAAACCCGCCGCTCCGCAGAAAACGAGCCGCTCCGACAACACCGCAAAGCCCGAAGCACCCTCTCCCGCTCCGCTCTCAAAAGAGGAAAGTATTGAGGACATGAGCCGTGAACAGACGATGAGTTTTCTTCTTGATTCCATCGCCGAGATAAATTCACAGCCCGCCGAAAGTACTCCCGCACAGCCGGAAAAGCAGCCGCAGCCCGTTCCCGCAGGCATTATCGGGGAGAAGCCCGCACCCGCTGCGCCCTCCGTACCGCCCATACCTCCAGTACCGGATATGCCGCCGGTACCGCCTGTGCCACCCGCACCTCCCGTTCCGGATACGCCGCCAGTACCGCCTGTGCCACCCGCACCTCCCGTTCCGGATACGCCACCGATACCGCCCATTCCGCCTGCACCACCAGCACCGGACACTCCGCCCGTATCGGCGGAAACAGCCCCACCAGAGCCGCCCGCCCCGCCGGAGCCTGTCTATCCATGGACGAAAGAGCCGGACAGCCCCGATATCTACATACAGGCGAGCCGCAAGCTGCGAGAACTTTGCGACGATGGAAAGCTGACCATGGAGCAGATAAATACGGCGGTGCGTGAACAGCTAGTTCCGGCGTCCGAAACATATTCTGCGCTCGACCCTGAGAGTTCGCCGCTTCCTGAAGCGGTCAAGAAGCGCGCACGTCAGCTTGCCGCAGCCGCAGACCGCCTGAACGACTATTTCGCATTGGGCGAGGACATCGCAGCACGTGTGATGTTCTTCATGCTGTATCAAATGCTGTCATATACCGACAGAATAGTGCAGTCGGACGACACCAAGCAGCGTCTGAATTACTTTTTCGTGCGCTTCGGCACAGCAGGAATAGTGCTATCGATGCTTGACGCAAACAACTGATACCCATACGGGGCTGAAGAATCTGCAGCCCCACAGTATGTTGAAAAAGTATACGTACAGACTGGCGAGAAGCCCTCAGATTGTAGGAACAAGCCCTACGGCTAGGCTTTGTGCCTGCCGTAGGGCTTGTGACGACAAAGATGAGGGTTTATCGCCAGTCTGCAGCAAACCGCTTTTTACAAACACCCGACAGCACGCATATTCCACATTGCGGCGACCTTGCCGTACAGACGTTCCTGCCGTGATTCACCAGCCTGTGGCACAGCATAAGCCCCTGTTCCTCCGGCACGACCTCCCGAAGCTGCCGCTCGACTATCCCCGCGTCCTTTGAGTCAGCCAGACCCAGCCGGTTGGACAGTCGTATCACATGGGTGTCGCATACCATCGCAGGCTTGCCGTACAGGTCGCCCGCCACCAGATTAGCCGTCTTTCTTCCCACGCCGGGCAGCTTAACAAGTTCCTCTATGCTGTCTGGTATCACGCCGCCGTACTGGTCACGCAGCATCTGACACATTGCCACGATATCCTGCGCCTTTGTCTTGTAAAGACCGCACGTACGGATATATTCGCCCACTTCCTCAGGGTCTGCCGCCGCAAATTCATCAATGCTGCGGAATCTGCCGAACAAAGCCGGCGTCACCATGTTCACCCGCTTATCCGTGCACTGAGCCGAAAGCCTTGTCGCAATAAGCAGCTCGTGCGGCTTTTCATAGACGAGTGCGCATTTCACCTGCGGGTATTCCTTTTCCAGCAGAGATATCACCTCTGCCGCAAGCTTTTTGCGCTCGCGCAGCTTACGTTCTGCCATATCATTCCTCTTCCGGCGCAGGCTTTTCAGCGTCCTGCGGTACCTTTGAAGCGCGTATCCTGAGTATGCAGCGGTCCTCGACCTGCAGCACCACCAGCTTCACGCCCTCATATTCCACGCTCGGCGGCGACAGTTCGTCGCCCTCCGGACAGTAGCCCAGCTTATCGGTGACGAATCCTGCGATAGTTTCGTATTCATGCTCCTCAGGCAGCTTCACACCGAACAGCCCGAACACCTCGTCCGGGTCGGCCTCGCCAGATACGTCGTATTGTCCCTCGCCGACCTTGACAATATCTGATTTTTCGTCGTCGTATTCGTCCTGAATGTTGCCCATTACCGCCTCGATAATGTCCTCAAGCGTTACTATGCCCGCAGTGCCGCCGTATTCGTCAGCGACCACCGCCATGCCCGATTTCATGCTCGTCAGCGACTGGAAAGTATCCGAGCAGGAGCAGGATTCCGGAATAAACGACACATCTCTTATAAATTCCTTCACCGTGAACTGCGAAAGTTCCTCGCGGCTCTTTCCGACAAGGCACAGCAGGTCCTTGACTATCACAATGCCGACTATCCTGTCGATACTGCCCTCATACACCGGTATTCTTGAAAAGCCCATATCCAGCGCAAGGTAGATAAGGTCGTCAAGGCTCACCGACATATCAACGCCGACTATATTCGTGCGGTGGGTCATTACGTCGCCTGCAGTCATATCCTTGAATTCAAAGATATTGCTTATCATCTGCGCCGAACTTTCCTCTATCACGTTTTCGCCGCCGTCGTTGTCAGGCGTCTGGGCAAGCGCATTCACCATGTCCAGCACCTCGTCCTCCGTGACCTCGATAAAGTCCGGACCAAGCGCCTTTTTCAGCAGCTTCGTGATACCCTTGTTGAGTGCCACGAGCCACCCAAGCATGAATCTGCGCACCTTGTGCTGGGTCTGTTTTTCCTCCTCCGGCTGCCCGGAGCTGCTTCGATTGCCGTCTGCGTCCATGTTTCCTCCGATATCATCTAGATGTAAGAACCAGTTCCATGCTTTCGCCGGAACTGATAAAGCCAAGTGTTTCGTAAAGCGGTCTGCCGTCCTCGGTGGCGTCAAGCGTGATACTTGTCACGCCCCGCTGCTTTGCCTGAGCAAGAAGCTGCTCCATCATGCGCCTTGCCACGCCCGTTCTGCGGAACTCGCTGCGTGTATACACGTTCATTATGTGAGCCCGCTTTCCCGTCGGGTGGGAGTATGTCGGCATGACCGTCAGCCAGCACGCAGTCGCACACCCGGCAAGCTTTCCATCGCAATAGGCAAGCACCGTGGTCTGCTCTCCGCCGCTGAAATATTCCTCCGATATCCTCATTATCTCGTCTGAAATGCCGCTCTCCGGCACGTTATTCACGACCGCCAGCATTTCCCTGCGGATAGCGAGCAGTTCCGCCATATCCTGCTGACCCGCTGATTTTATCGTTATCATACGCTATACTCCGAACAGCCGTTCGCCGTTCTCCCTGCAGATATCCGTCATTTCCTCAGCGGAAACGCCCTTTATCTCTGCCATTCTTGCAGCCGTATACTTTATCATGCCGCTGTGTGATTTCTCGCCCCTGTGCGGCACAGGCGCCATGTACGGGCTGTCCGTTTCCAGCAGCAGTCTGTCCAGCGGGACTTCTCCGCAAGCCGCCCACGCCTTTTTCGAGTTCTTGAATGTGAGCACGCCGGTGAATCCCACGTACATTCCAAGTCCCACGACCTCGCGTGCGATCTCCGCACTGTATGAGAAGCAGTGCATCACGCCCCTCGGACGATATCTGCGCAGAATCTCCATCGTGTCCATGCAGGCGTCACGGCTGTGTATTATCACCGGCATATCAAGCCTGTTTGCAAGCTGCAGCTGCCGCTCAAACACCTCAGCCTGCAGTTCCTTGTCATAGCCCTCATAGTGGTAGTCAAGCCCTATCTCTCCCAGAGCCTTTACCTCAGGCTCTCTGAGCATTTCCTCTATACTGTCCAGCCAGTCCGCCGGAAGCCCCGTGCAGTTCTCCGGGTGTACCCCCGCAGCCGCACAGATGAAAGGAAACCGCTTTGCCAGCCCTATTTCCTCTCTGGACGAGGCTAGGTCGTATCCTACCGCCATTATCCTGTCCACGCCCATCTCCGGCATTCTCTCCAGCAGCGGGATAAGTTCCCCGCCGAAGTCCTCCGCCAGATAGTGCGCATGAGTGTCAAATATCCCCATTGTTCACCTGTTTGCCAAGGCAATACCGCATAATTCTTGTCGTAAAGTTGTGCCGTTAATCGTGCGGTGACGCCTTGAAGTACTTCTCAACGACCAGAGCCCTCGTTTCATAGCTTTCCAAAGGGAGTCTGCCCCTGCCGCCGAAAAGCTGCTCGGTGTCGTTGAATGCGCCCTTGAAGCTTCTGTCCAGAAGTTCCTGCTTGCTTCCCTCCACCGAAACGCAGTCGAAAAAGGTGATCAGCCGCTCTGCGGTATTTTCGGGCTGCCAGTATTCCGGCGTGTTCTCCTCCTGAGCATTGTTGCCGTAAAGCTGCCGAATCTGCGACAGAAGTTCCTCTGCATAAAGCTTTGCGCCCACGCTCGGAACATTTCCGGTCAGCACCTCTCCCTGCTTCACAAGCATTGCACGGATAATATGCTGCACTCCCTCGACCATGAGTTCGGCTCTGCCTCTGCCCTCGTTCTGCCTTATTGCGCCGACCTTGTCCTCGCTGTCCTCACGCTGGGTCATGTTGTTGTCGCTTGCCTGCTTCTGGGCTGATTTTTTGGTATATGCGGGAGTGAACGCCGCCTGAGATTTGACGAATGCGTCAGTATGGTCGGCGGCAAGGGTAGAGGACTTTTCCTGCGTCCTGTGCTCGGCGGAGTGCGTCAGAGTCGTCTGGTTCACCGCCGAAATATTAGCCATTCTCGAAATATCCAAAAAACCACCCCCAAAAGTTATATTTTACTCAATGTTATCTTATCGTGCTGCCATTCGGTACGTCCTTGTCAAGGAACAGCACCCTGACATCGTTCTCGCCTGCGTCGCAGGCAAGCACCATGCCCTCGCTGAGTTCTCCGCAAAGCTTTGCGGGCGCGAGATTAGCCACGAATACTATCTTCTTTCCGACAAGTTCCTCCGGAGTATACCATGCTGCGATACCCGACACGATCTGCCTGCCCTGTCTGCCGTCGTCCACCGTCAGTTTCAGCAGCTTCTTTGACTTCTTGACCTTTTCGCAGGCGGTTATCTCGCCGCTGCGCAGCTTGACCTCTGCAAACTGGTCGATGGTGATGACGTTCGCCTTGTCAAGGTCCTCGTCCTCACGGATAATCTTTGCGGGAGCGAGCATTGAATTGAGATCGTCTATCTCCTTTTCCATGTCTATTCTGGGGAAAAGCACCTCGCCCTTGTGGACGGTCACGTTTTCAGGCAGCACACCGAATCTGTCCAGCGTGTCATAGCCTGTCATGCTTTCGTCTGCGCCTATCTGCTCCCATACCTTCGGCATAGTCTTGGGCATGAACGGATAAAGCAGCGACGAGCATATGCGTATGCTTTCGAGCAGGTTGTACAGCACCGCTGCGAGCCTCGGCATATTCGCTTCGTCCTTTGCGAGTATCCACGGTGCAGTTTCGTCGATGTACTTGTTCGCCCTCGATACCACCTTGAATATCTCCTCAAGAGCCTTGGAAAGCTGCGCTTCCTCGATAAGCTTTGTTACCGGCTCACGCAGCGCTGCCGCCATGCTGCGCAGCTCGTCGTCTATCGGCTCTGCCTTTTTCTCTGCAGGCAGAGTGCCACCGAAGTACTTATCAGCCATCGCAACGGTCCTCGAAACAAGGTTGCCGAGGTCGTTTGCAAGGTCTGTGTTTATCCTGCCTATCATTATTTCGTTCGAGAAGTTGCAGTCCGAGCCATACGGCATATCACGCAGTATCTGATAACGCACTGCGTCCGAGCCGTAGCGCTCTGCCAGCACGAACGGATCGATAACGTTGCCGAGCGACTTCGACATCTTCTGCCCGTTGAAGTTTATCCACCCGTGACCATAAAGGTGCTTAGGCAGCGGCAGGTCGAGCATCATCAGGATTATAGGCCATACGATGGAGTGGAAACGCACGATCTCCTTTGCGGTCATGTGCAGATCTGCCGGCCAGTACTTGCCGAAATCGTCATATTCATCATTGTCATAGCCCAGCGCCGTGATATAGTTGGACAGTGCGTCCACCCATACGTATACGACGTGACCGGGGTCGAAATCCACCGGAACGCCCCACGTGAAGCTTGTTCTTGATACGCACAGGTCCTCAAGTCCGGGCTTGATGAAGTTGTTGACCATCTCGTTCACACGGCTCTTGGGCTGGAGATAGTCAGTTTCCGTCAGGAACTTCTCCACCTTGTTCGCATAATCCGACAGCCTGAGGAAGTAAGCCTCCTCGTGTGCGTCAACTACCTCTCTGCCGCAGTCGGGGCATTTGCCGTCAACAAGCTGGCTCTCCGTCCAGAAGCTCTCGCACGGCGTGCAGTACTTTCCGGAATATTCGCCCTTGTAGATGAAGCCCTTGTCGTACAGCGTGCGGAATATTTTCTGCACCGACTTCACATGATAGTCGTCAGTGGTGCGTATATATCTGTCATAGCTTATGCCCATGGTCTCCCACAGACGCTTGAAGTTGGCGACGATGGGGTCGACATACTCTTTCGGGGTAACGCCCTTTTCCTGCGCTTTCAGCTCTATCTTCTGACCGTGCTCGTCCGTGCCGGTCAGGAACATCACGTCATAGCCCTGCATTCTCTTGAAGCGGGCGATGGTGTCGCACGCCACGGTCGTATAGCAGTGACCGATGTGCGGCTGACCCGACGGATAATATATCGGGGTGGTGATGTAATATTTTCCCTTGCTGCAATTACACATTGTTATTCTTACCTCTTTTTCTACATGATGTAATAACCAACCTTATGATGGTTATTATAACGCAATTATATTATATTACATTTCCTGCAGATTTTCAAGCATACCGAAAAAATATTAGAAACTTTTACATAATAGATAAAAAAGACTTGATTTTTTCTGATTTTTTTAGTACAATATAGATTAGAGCACTATTCTCACGCATGCCTGCATTCACCGACAGTCAAGCTGAAAATGCAGACGATATGCTGAGCAGATCCATAATATTACGGCTGTCAAACGCTGCGCACCGCCTGACCCAGAGGGGTCACGAAAGGGGCGGTGGGGCATTGCACCGCCAACGCTTCAGGAAAGAGGTAAAAAGATGTCTAACAGGCTTTTTCAGGGCATAGTCCATCAGATGAAGGACGCAGTGAACCGTGTTATCGGCGTCATTGACGAAAACGGCACGATAATTGCGTGCAGTGACCTTACCAGAGTGGGCGGAGGAAACGATTTCTTCCCCATCGAACTCGGCGATTCCCACGAGGTGTTTATCCGCGACGGCTACACCTACAAACCTTTCGGCATTCACGTGAAGCCGGATTACGCCGTTTTCGTGGAGGGTACAGACGAGCCTGCCGGAAAATACGCCAGCGTCATCGCCATTTCCCTGTCGGGTATCAAGCAGTATTATGACGAAAAATACGACCGCAACAACTTTGTCAAGAACATAATCCTCGACAACGTGCTGCCCGGCGACATCAGCCTGAAAGCAAGAGAACTGCATTTCAACTCGGATATCAGCAGAGTTGTATTCCTCATCAGCGTGATATCCTCGAACGACGTGTCCGCCTATGATGTTATCCAGAACCTGTTCCCCGACAAGAACAAGGATTTCGTGTTCAACATCACCGAAACGGATATCGTCCTTGTAAAAGAGGTCAAGAACAACATCGACGTGCGTGACCTTGAAAAACTTGCCCGCTCCATCTCCGACACATTGTCGAGCGAGTTCTTCACCAAGGTCAATGTCGGCATAGGCACGCCCGTTGTCGGCGTAAAGGATCTCGCCCGCTCGTTCAAGGAAGCGCAGACCGCCCTTGAAGTCGGAAAGGTATTCGACACCGACAAGAACATCGTAAGCTACGATAATCTGGGTATTGCAAGGCTCATCTATCACCTGCCCACGACGCTGTGCGAAACGTTCCTGAAAGAGGTGTTCAAGAAAAACAGCATTGAATCTCTCGACCACGAAACGCTGTTCACTATCCAGAAGTTCTTTGAGAACAGCCTGAACGTGTCCGAAACCTCCAGAAAGCTGTTCGTTCACCGCAACACTCTGGTATATCGCCTCGACAAGATAAAGAAGCTCACCGGGCTCGATCTGCGTGAATTTGACCATGCAATAATCTTCAAGATAGCACTTATGGTAAAGAAATACCTTGCCGCTAACCCCACCAAATTCTGATGGGCGCAGCGTAATCACCGCTATTCATGGCTGCCCCGCAGAACCGGGACAGCCTTTGGAATGTTTAGCACTGCCGCCAGAAAGGCGGCAAACGGGGAAATATTACAAAGAAAAGGCATAGCACACACAAATAGAGGGAAAAATATGGTTGAACTGAAAAACGTCAACGTGCACTACTCCAGCGGAGTGGACGCACTGCAGGATATAAACCTGCGCATAAACGACGGCGAATTTGTGTTCGTTGTCGGGGGAAGCGGCGCAGGCAAGTCAACTCTCGTCAAGCTTATGACAAGGGAGATAACCCCCACCTCCGGCAGAGTGTTCGTCAACGGATACAATCTCGCCAAGGTCGAGGGCAACAAGATAGCGAAATTCCGCCGTTCCATCGGCATGGTCTTTCAGGATTTCCGCCTGATACAGGAGCTCAACGTCTACGAAAACGTGGCGTTCGTCCTCAGGATAGCCGACCAGAGCACCCGCTTCATCAAGCAGAGAGTGCCCTATGTGCTGAATCTGGTAGACCTCGCCCACAAGGCACGCAGCAAGCCCAAGGAACTTTCGGGTGGCGAGCAGCAGAGAGTCGCCATCGCAAGGGCGCTCGCCAACGACCCCGGCCTGATAATCGCAGACGAGCCCACCGGCAACATCGACCCGCACCTTTCCTACGAAATAGTCGAGCTGCTCAAGGACATAAACCGCTCCGCCGGCACCACGATAATCATGGTCACCCACGAGCACGACCTTGTCAAGCACTTTGGCGGCAGAATAATCAATATTCAGGACGGTTCGATAACATTCGACGATAATATCGGAGGTTCAGATGAGGACGAGTAATGTCACATACCTTGTGAAAAAGGGCATATCCTCTGTCTGGAAGAACTTCCTGATGTCCTTCGCAAGCTTCAGCATTCTTATGGTCAGCCTGCTTCTGGTGGGCTGCTCAGTACTCCTGATGATGAACGTAAACACCATCATGAGCAATATAGAGGATACCAACGAAATAACCATCTACCTTAAAGAGAACATCACCGACAGTCAGGTGGAGCATATCCGCTCCGTGCTTGAAAAGAACGGTGACATCTCCGACGTGCAGTACTATTCCAAGGAACAGGCACTTGAAGATTTCCGCGACAATATGGCGGAATACAGCGAACTTCTCGACTACCTTGACGAAAACCCCATGCCGGAAACGTTCCTTGTCCGCGTCAACGACCTTAGCAAGATACGCAGGGTGGTCGACACGATAAACGAGATAGAGGGCGTTGAACAGACCAAAGCCCCCTATGACTTCGCAAGCGTGCTTATCCAGATACGCAACACGTTCTCCGTTATTGCAGGCGCAGTGCTCATCTCGCTGATAGTTGTGAGTATCGTTATCGTGTCCAACACTATACGCACAAGCGTTTTCACCCGCCGCAACGAAATAAACATCATGCGGTACGTCGGTGCGACCAGCGGCTTCATCAAGACCCCGTTCTTTGTGGAAGGTCTGTTCATCGGCGTACTGGCAGGCGCAGCCTCATGGGGACTTACATGGCTGGTATACGATTCGGTATATTCACTGTTCTCCACCGACCTGACCCTGTGGCAGATGTTCGGATTCTATGGGCTCACCCCGTTTGACGACATCATGTGGATAGTGCTTGCTGTGAACTGTGCGGCTGGCGCACTGCTGGGCGCAGTCGGAACGGTGTTCAGCACCGGAAAGTACCTTAGAGTCTGAGAAAGGAACACAGCCTTGAATAAGAAGATATCTCTCGGTGTGGCGATAAGCCTTGTTGCCATCGGCTGCGCCATCACCTTTGTCCTGACGTGGACGGTATCGCTTAACGTATACAACTCCAAGATAGGCGTATCCGAAAAATACGAGGGCGTATACGCAAAGCTGCGTGAGATAGACGCCGCCGTCCGTCAGAATTACATCGGCACAGTCAACGACGATATGCTCGAAGCAAGCACGATAAACGGCTATATCGCCGGCACAGGCGACAAATACGCCTCATATATCGCCCCCTCGACATATTACGAACTGAAGCAAAGCTACGAGGGCGTGATACTCGGCGCAGGCTTTGACGCTGAGGAGGACGCCAGCGGCTACCTCAAGATAACCACTGTGTACAAAGGAAGTTCCGCCGACCTAAACGGCGTGCGCTCCGGCGACATAATCACTGCGATAGACGGAAAAAGCCTGCTCTCCATGGAAAAGGGACAGGCGATGGAACGCCTTTCCGGTAATGTCGGCACACGTCTTGCGCTGCAGCTTCTGCGTGACGGCGAAAGCATTTCTGTGAACCTTATCCGCCAGCAGCTTGACATTGAATCGGTAAGTTCCCGCATAGTCCACAACAATATCGGCTATATCCAGCTGACCACGTTCAACGCCAAGACCGCCGAGCAGTTCTCTGATGCGCTGAACTCCGTAACCGAAAACGGCGCAAAGGCGCTGATGATCGACGTCCGCCAGAACGGCGGCGGAACGATAAGTTCCCTCAAGCCTATCCTCAACAAATTCGTGCCGTCGGCGATAGTCGCCACTGTCGAATATTCCGACAAGAGCCGCAAAACGCTCATCGAAACCGATTCCGAATCAGCGGCGGTTGACCCCGATATGCCGATAGTCGTGCTGACCGACACCGGCACGGTATCCGCAGCCGAACTGTTCGCAGCCGTGCTGAAAGACGAATGTGGAGCGCTGCTCATCGGTACGCAGACGTTCGGCAAGGCTCTCATGCAGAACACCTACGAATTTTCTGACGGCAGCGCACTGACGCTCTCTGTCGGCAAGATATACACCCGCTCCGGCACATGGGGCGATTCCGGTCTGAAGCCTGATTATTCCGTGGAACTCGCCGCAGGCGCACTCCCCGGCAATATCGGCGACGACGCAGACTCCCAGCTTCAGAAAGCCATCGAGGTACTGACCCCGCTCATTCCCGCAGAAAGCGAGCAATAAAACGATTTTTCGCCCCGACAGCTTTGAAGCTGTTCGGGTACAAAATAAATCCGCAGCCCCGGCTGCAAGTAATTTGGAGGACATTTACATGAACAAGCCTACGACAAAACTGACCAAATCAGGCGTTAAAAAGCTCGAAGCAGAGCTTGAAAACCTCAAGACAGTCGTCCGCCCTGAGATCGCAGCCAAGATAAAAATGGCGCGCTCCTTCGGCGACCTTTCCGAGAACAGCGAATATGATGAAGCAAAGAACGAGCAGGGACTTATCGAATCCCGTATCGCTGAAATAGAGCAGACTCTCGCACACGCCGTGATTCTTGACGACGACGAGATATCCACCGAAAAGGTAGGCATAGGAAACGTTGTCACTATCCTCGATATCGAAATGGAAGAAGAAATGACATTCCAGATAGTCGGCACAAGCGAAGCGAACATCGACAAGGGACATATGTCTGACGAGTCCCCCATCGGCGCAGCCCTCATCGGTCACGCAGTAGGCGATACCGTCACAGTAGAAGCACCCTCAGGCGAGATACAGTTCAAAATACTCACCATTTCCAAGAAGGAGGAAGACTGATAAATGGCAGACGAGATAGAACAGCAGGCAGGCGGTCAGACAGAAGAACTCACCGCCGAGCAGCTTGACGAACAGCACCGTGTAAGGCTCGAAAAGCTTGCCGCACTCAAGGCAGCAGGCAAGGACCCCTACACCATCACAAAATATAACGTTACCATCTCCAACATTGAGATAAGAGAGCGTTTCGAGCAGCTTGAAAACACCGACGTTGCCATAGCCGGCAGAATGATGACCCGCCGTATCATGGGCAAGGCAAGCTTCATGGATATCCGCGACGGCTCCGACAGAATGCAGGTTTATGTGCGCAAGGACGACGTCGGCGAAGAAGCATACGCAGACTTCAAAAAGTGGGACCTCGGCGATATCATCGGCATAAAGGGCAAGGTTTTCCGCACCAAGATGGGCGAAATCTCCGTCCATGCCGAAGAAATAGTCCTGCTGTCCAAGTCCCTGCTTCCTCTCCCTGAGAAGTGGCACGGTCTGAAGGACAAGGAGGAGCGCTACAGAAAGCGTTACCTCGACCTCATCGCAAACCCTGAGAACAAGGACACTTTCGTAAAGCGTTCCCGCATTCTGCGTGAGATACGTGCATTCCTTGATGGTCACGGCTACCTTGAGGTAGACACCCCAACGCTCCTCACTCTGGAGATAGGCGCAGCCGCACGTCCGTTCAAGACCCACCACAATGCCCTTGATATTGATATGTACCTGCGTATCGAAACCGAGCTTTACCTGAAGCGCCTGATTGTCGGCGGCTTCGACCGGGTCTACGAGGTTGGCAGGATATTCCGCAATGAGGGCATGGACGCAACCCACAATCCCGAATTTACCACTATCGAAATGTATCAGGCATACCTTGATTATTTCGGCATGATGGACCTCATCGAGGAACTTTACCGCACCGTCACCCTCAATGTCTGCGGCACGGACACCGTGACATATCAGGGCAAGGAGATCGCAGTCGGCAAGCCGTGGGAGCGTCTGACCATGATAGACGCAGTAAAGAAGTACGCCGGCGTGGACTACTACAGCTGGGCTGACGACGCTGCTGCAAGGGCTTGCGCTAAGGAACACCACGTTGAGGACGACCTTAACGAGAACTCCACCAAGGGACACGTACTTATTGCATTCTTTGAAGCATTCGTTGAAGATAAGCTGATACAGCCCACGATAATTTACGATTACCCCGTTGAAAACTCGCCTCTCGCCAAGAGAAAGGCAGAGTTCCCCGCTTTCACAGAGCGTTTTGAGTACTTCATCAACGGCACCGAGTTCGGCAACGCATTCTCCGAGCTCAACGACCCCATCGACCAGAAGGAGCGCTTCGTGAAGCAGGTGGCTGCAAAGCGTGCGCAGGGCGGAAACGACGCTCAGGTGGACGAGGACTTCATCACTGCTCTGGAATACGGTCTGCCCCCGACAGGCGGACTTGGCTTCGGCTTTGACCGTCTTGTTATGCTGCTGACAGACTCTGCCAGCATAAGAGATGTGCTTCTTTTCCCGACAATGCGCCCCGAAAAGTAAGGCAATCAATAATCGACCCGCCCAGTGTTGGTGCGGGTCGAACGACTATTTATTAAGATTAGTGCAGATAATTTGAGCGAAAAACGGGGTGGCATTACGGACAAGCTAAAAGACTTCATCAGCCGTCACAGGTATGATATCATCAGGGCTGCCGCCGCACTTGCAGCAAGCCTTGCAGTAATGCTGCTTCTCCCCGCCATGATAATGGGTATATCGCCGGATATGGGAATGATGGTGTGCATTGCGCTGTTTTTCTTTATCGACCCGATATTCTCGCTGGCGGCGGGGATATACGCAGGAAGAGATATAAAGAACCGCTGGTATATTTCAGCTTTCCCGCCGGCGGCGTTTCTTTTTGGCTCATCAGTGGCTTTCGGTGCGTCAGCGTCGGAATTTACCATATATACGATCATATACGCTGCCATCTCGATCCCGGTCATGTTTTTTACGTATCTGGTTAAGAAACACGCCGAATAGACCGCCTCGGCGAAAGCTGAAAACTCCCACAGGAGGGAAATCAATGTCAGATAACAACATCGAAAACAACAAAGACGCAGACCAGAAGCCGCAGTATACGCCGCTCCTCTCGGACGACGACGGCAGCGCACAGCCAGTACGCCGCCGCAAAAAAGACCCCATGGCTCAGGTACGCAAAGAGATAGAGGAGCAGCAGCGCCAGCAGCGTGAAAAAGCAGAACTGCTGAAACTCCGTCAGGGACTCATCGACGAAAGCGACGAGATACCCGAAGAACAGGAACCGCCCAAATACGAAAAGCCCAAGGGCTGGAAAGCGATCGAAAACTTCTTCTATCACTACAAATGGACGTTTTTCGGTACGATATTCGGCGTGGCTCTCGCCACATTCCTGACGGTGCAGATAGTGACCCGCGAGCAATACGACCTGTATGTTCTGGCGATATCCACCTCCAGTTCCAGCGGTATTTTCACAAAAACCGACGATATCGCGGTCGCACTCGAACGTTACTGCCCTGATTTTGACGGAAACGGCTATGTGCACGTGGCTGTGAACTACATTGACCTGTCCACCGAAAGCGGATATTCGCAGTACACCGACGTCAACGAGCAGAAGTTCTCAGCCGAGCTTTTCTCCGGCAACAGCCAGTTCTACATAGCTGACGAGGGCATAATCGCCAAGATAAACACCTTTGCCGCAAGTTCCAGCCATGCCTACGGCGAAACCATCGAGGCAGTGCCTGAGGATACGCTAACCCTGCAGTTTTTCACCGATTACACTGAGAAATACCCCGACGCAGTGCTTTTTGCCGACTGCGGAATTCAGGTCAACCAGACTCCCCTCGCCGACGAAGCACGCTGGAAAAGCTGCCCCGATACTGTCGGCATATATGTAAGAGAGGAGTTCCAGAATATGACCGGAAACTCCTCCGAAGCCATCGAGCAGCGGCGCCGTGCAAATATCGTGCTCGAAAACATCATGAACAACAATATCGTCAATCCCGACTGGCACGGAAAGCAGTAACCCCCCCGCCGGTTCAGCTGAGCCGTATATCAGCAGGCTTGCTGCTGACCGGCGAAAGCTGCTGCGGCTCCTCGCTGCGCTGCTTTTTCCCCGCCGAGATATCGCAGGGTATTTTCTCCGGATATGTCGCCCTGCCGCTCACAGATAGCTTTTCAGGTGGTCGCAGAAATCCTGCTCCCTGCGCAGAAGTTCCTGAGCGTCATTGCGTATCCTGTTCTCTGCATTCTTAGAGGAATTGACTGAATGCTGCATATCTATTATGCCCATGGTCGTACCACGTATCATGAGCGAAGCAATATTCTTGCTGCTCCTGTTGTTTGCAGTTTTCATTGCAATACCCATTCGTGACATCATCTTGGTATAAACCGGGTACGGGTGCGGCACTCCGCCTCGGCGCACTATTTCCGTGCGTGTCTGTGCGGCTACCTCCCTGTACCTGTCGCGCTGTGCGGATATCTCGCCCGCAAGCCTCTTGTTCGGGCAGCGTTTGAGCACCTCCCCTGAGGAATCATACGCCATTTCCGCATTTCTGTATACGCTGCCGAGTATCTCTGCACTCTGCCTGTTCTTGTAATCGCTCATATCCAGTACCTCTCATTCCTGAAAAATGTGTTGAAAGTATTATCTCACCACAAGCATGAATTAATCAAGGAATTTTTTTGAAAGGAACCCAAATGAAAAGACAGCCATTCTACGTCCTTATGCTGAAAGGCTTCGGATATATCGTTCTCGCAAACGCTTTGTGCCTTTTTGTTACAATGGCGCTGAGTATGTTCAGCTCAATGTTTGGCGATTTTGGCGCAGATGTCATTTTTGATATAATTATGATAATTTGCACCACTCTCATCTTCTATATGCTGATATTCACCGTGGCATGGAAAGACGGCTGCCGTGAACGCAGCTTAATGAAAAACCACCGTGTGGAAGCACCGCTGAAGCACCGCTGGATCTTTCTGGGGCTTCTGATGTTCGCATTCGCCGTTCTCCCCACTATTATATTGCTGCTCAACAAGCTTTTCTTCCCGCAGGAGGACACGTTCCTGATGTACCGTTTCATAAGCGGCAGTTCTTACCCGTTCATTCTGAGTTTCGTGCCGTCGCCCGACCTCGCCACCAAGGCGTGGATACCGACGGATTACCGCCAGATAGACAATATGTCGGTGCTTTTCCCCGCGCTCATGCTGATATATTACGTGTTTATCCCGCCGGTGACTCAGCTTGGCTGGCACTTCGGCTACACCGACAAATTCAACTCCGAAAAGATGATGTACAAATGAACGATTCGTCTTTTTGAATATTCCCTATTGACTATTTCCCCATTTTATATTATAATAGAATGGTATGATTATAATTACGGCGGGTCTTCCTGCCGTCAAAGTGAAATGGAGTGAGCTACTTTTGAAGAAAAAAATCGGAAAACCAGTGTTCTTCGTCGTTGCCATTCTTATCGTTGCGTTCTCATTATTGTCTACGCTGGGAATAAGCACCCGCTACGGCGATAACAAAACCACGATAATCGCAGGCATAGACGATATCAGATGGGGAATAGATATCCGCGGTGGCGTAAATGTCACCTTTGGCGTTCCCGATGATTATGCAGCAAACCACGACGTGACATCAGACGACCTGAATGCAGCAAAGTCGATAATCGAAACACGTCTTGTGAACCAGAGCATAAACGACTATGAAGTTTTCGCAGATCTGGGTGCAAACAACATAATCGTGCGCTTCCCGTGGCAGGCTGACGACAACAGCTTCAACCCTGAGGAAGCAGTCAAGGAGATAGGTGCAACTGCAATGCTCAGCTTCCGCATGGGCTACAGCGGCGACCTTGAGGACGGCCAGACCTACGAAGATCTTCCGCTCGTGCTTGAGGGCAAGGACGTTGCACGTGCCGGCGTCGGCAGAGAGCCCGACCAGACGGACACCTACGTTGTTCAGCTTGAGTTGAACGACAGCGGTAAGGAGGCTTTCAAGGAAGCTACCACCACTGCTAAGGAAACCGGCGGCAGGATCTCCATCTGGATGGACGACAACCAGATAAGCGCCCCCACAGTAAGCGCAGTTATAGCAGACGGACAGGCTTCCATCTCCGGCAACTATTCCGGCGAGGACGGCTACAACGAGGCAAAGAAGCTCGCCGACATGATAAACGGCGGTTCGCTTCCGTTCAAGCTGGAGATAAAGAACCTCTCCACCATCTCCCCTGTACTCGGTACCGGCGCACGTGACGCAATGGGTATCGCAGGCGTTATCGCATTTATCGTTATCGCAATATTCATGATAGGCTACTACCGTCTGCCCGGCTTTGTCGCAGTCATTGCGCTTGCAGGTCAGGTAGCAGGTATGTTCGCAGCAACAACTGGCTTCTTCGGCTTCAATGCAAGCAGCACGCTGACAATCCCCGGTATCGCAGGTATTATCCTGTCGATAGGTATGGGCGTTGACGCAAACGTTCTTTCCGCCGAGCGTATCCGTGAGGAACTGAAAGCCGGCAGAACAATAGACGGTGCAATCAAGAACGGCTTCCAGAGAGGCTTCACAGCTATCCTCGACTCCAACCTTACCATCATCATTGTCGCAGTTATCCTTATGCTGGTGTTCGGCACATGGTTCGGCGCTTCAACAGACGGTACTATCTATTCATTCGGCTTCACACTGCTTGTCGGCGTTGTCATGAACTTCATCATGGCTTGCTGGGCGACCAGACTTATGACAATGTCGCTTTCCAAGTTCAAAGCGTTCAGAAAGCCGTGGCTCTACGGCGGCGAAAAGACTGCCCCCGCACAGCCTGAAGCTGTTGCTTCCAACGGTCCCTCAGCGCCCGAAACCACAGGTCCTGACTTCGTGTCCAAGACCAAGGTATTCACGATCATTTCCGGCGCAATAATCGTTCTTACGATAATCGCGACCTTTGTCCTCGGCGTTAAGGTAGATATCCGCTTCAAGGGCGGTACAATGCTCACCTACAGCTATTCCGGCGAGATCGACGACTCCGGCATAGCAACCGTTAAATCGGCTATCGCAGCCATAGGCAATGTTCCCGACGTGTCCGTGACCACGGGTACAAGCTTCACCGGCGGACTGAACACAATGGTCGTATCCTTTGCAGCCGATGAAAAGATGGACGATGAAACCCTGAACGCCATCAGCGCAGCAGTAGAGGGCGCACTCCCCGAAAACGAGGTCGATAATATCGACACCACCAACGTAAGTGCTTCCTCCGGTAGTGCATTCTTCATCTCCTGCCTTATCGCAGTAATTGCCGCATTCGCCCTGCTGGCTGTCTACATTGCATTCAGATTCCAGAAGATAGGCGGTCTTATGGCAGGTATAATCGCAATAATCTGCCTGCTTCACGATATCGTGATAACCTACGCAGTCTATGTATTCGCAGGTATGTCGCTTGATTCCAACTTCATGGCTGTTATACTGACCCTGCTTGGCTACTCTATAAACAACACCATCATCATCTACGACCGTCTTCGTGAGAACCGTGCAAAGCATGGCACCAAGTTCACCGACGCTGAGCTTGTAAACCTCTCGATAAATCAAACGCTTCCCCGCTCGATAATCACCACCGCCACAACCGTTTCGGCAATGGTATCCGTATCAATAGTCTGCGCCCTCATGGGTACGACCTCGATACTGACGTTCTCCATTCCGCTCGCATTCGGTATGCTGGTAGGCTTCTACAGCTCAGTATGCCTCGCAGGTCCGCTGTGGATCTGGGTAAAGGGCAGAAAGAAAAACTCCTGATCCTGCATTATGAACTAAGAAAAGGCTGTGAGAAAATCACAGCCTTTTTTATATTCAGGGTATCCTGTTACGCAAACACGCCCTCCGCAATATCAACAGTATTATTGCTGATATCGTAAACCACCTTGTCCGTCCTGTGCCTGTTACCACCTTCGTTAAACTCGTAAAACTCAACGGTAGCCGTCAGCTTGCTGCCCTCGCCCGAAAGCGTTGAATCTATGCCCATCGAAACATTCTCAGCAAGGTCTTTGCGCATATTGCAAAGCTCAGTCAGCTTTCCCTTACTGTCGATAGAGGAAAGCACACCGTCCTGCCACAGCAGATAAAGCGTATCGCCCTCAGCCACCGCAGAAACTATGTAGTCCTCGCTCTCGCCTGAATAAAGAACGCTGCTCTGCCCGTCAGATATCAGGTATACCTCGTTCCAGAGTACACCAACGCCGCCTTGCCACCCATAACCGGCAGTCATGAAATAGTCGCCGTTCCCCGCAGGATAGTACATCACGCCCTCATTATAAGCAATGCTGTACATCTCCTCTTCGTCCTCCGGAACATCATCTATTTGGCTGCGCAGATCGCTCAGATACTCCCTGCCCTTGTCCGATATCGTATCCGCCGCAACTGGCTCGCTGATATCAGCCGTTTCAACATCTGAGTAACTCAGGCAGTCGTTCACCCATTCATATTTCTTCGCGCTCGAACACGCAGCTAAGCTGTACATCGCCATAATTCCTGCTAAGATACCATACGCTATTTTCTTTTTATTCATTTGCTATGTCCTTTCTATATATCGAAACTATTGTCATTGACCTCTATTATATTATATATTAGTCCGCAATATTTGTCAAGGACACGTGCTTTTTTTGTATCATTCACTAAATTGCGCCCCGCCTATTTGTCATTTAATACAGTGCGGTTCATCTTCATATTTACGTTTTGTATTTATTAACTACATTATTACAATCCGTATTTGCTGCCATAAAAAATCCTCAGCGTTATTAAAATGATACACCTTGTCACGATCATCTTCCCCCAGAACTGTCGATATTACCTAGCCTCTCTAATCGTCATACTTCTGTCACTAAGCTGCGATTCATCAAAAAATCCCCCTCCGACCGGAGGGGGATCTAAAGAAGCTAAAATCAAACCAGTTCAATAATAGCCATCTCAGCAGCGTCGCCGCGGCGAGGACCTATCTTATAGATTCTGGTGTAACCGCCGTTCTTGTCAGCGTACTTAGGAGCGATCTCGTCGAATACCTTCTTAGCGACATCTTCCTTAGTAACATATGAAAGCACCTGACGCTTGGTGTGCAGGGTGTTTACCTTGCCAAGTGTGATCATCTTTTCTGCTTCCGCACGAACCTCTTTCGCACGGGTAACGGTAGTTTCGATCTTACCGTTCTCCAGCAGGAATGTAACCATGCCTCTGAGCATTGCCTTTCTGTGGTCGCTGGGTCTGCCCAGCTTTCTTGTTCCCGGCATATTTCCATTCTCCTTTCAGTAGGAATAGTAGTTTATCAGCAGCCTGCCGTAAGTACGACAGAGCCTGATCAGTTGTTTTCTTCAGAGGGTGTGAGATCGAATCCGAGCGAGTTGAGCTTAGCCTTAACCTCGTCGAAGGATTTCTTACCCAGATTTCTGACCTTCATCATGTCCTCAGGCGACTTGTTGATGAGGTCGTCCACTGTGTTGATACCAGCACGCTTGAGGCAGTTGAAGGAACGAACGGAAAGTTCGAGTTCCTCAATAGTCATTTCAAGCAGCTTGTCCTTGCGGTTCTCTTCCTTTTCAACCATCAGTTCAGGCTGTTCTGAATCATCAGAAAGATCAGCGAACAGCTTCAGACGCTCGATAAGGATCTTTGCCGCATAGGAAACGGCTTCCTTTGCGGAGATAGTGCCATCGGTCCAGATCTCGATGATAAGCTTCTCGAAATCGGTCCTCTGACCCACACGGGTATTTTCAACAGTGTAATTGCACTTCAGGACAGGAGTATAGATACTGTCAATCGGGATAACTCCAATAACAGGCTGGAGCTGCTCTTTGTTGAGTTCAGCAGAAACATAGCCTCTGCCTCTGTCCAGCGTGATATCCATGAACAGCTTAGCACCTGCGCTCAGCGTAGCGATGTGCATACCGGGGTCGAGGATCTCTACCTCGCTGTCGGTCTTGATATCGCCGGCTGTAACTTCGCCCTCGCCCTCTGCTTCGATGTAGATGGTCTTGGGCGCTTCGCCGTACATTTTAGCTCTGAGTCCCTTGATGTTGAGGATCAGCTCAGTAACGTCCTCTTTAACTCCGGGAACGGTGGAAAATTCATGCTGAACGCCGTCGATCTTAACGGAAGTAGCAGCAACACCGGGCAGCGAAGAGAGAAGCACTCTCCTCAGGCTGTTTCCGAGAGTATTGCCGTATCCGCTCTGAAGCGGTTCGAGAACAAACATTCCATATGTTCCGTCTGAGCGTAATTTTGAGGTTTCGATATTGAGCTTTTCGATTTTTTCAAGCATTTGGTACCCTCCACAAGTTCTCGTCTGTTAATTATCCTGTGCTTATTGCCATATTCGCTGTTAATTTTAACTCACACTCTGCCCGTGCCGCAGCTATATAGCATAGCATTGGCACAGTTTAAGGCTGCTAGTCAGCCGATGCAGACTATGAATTAAAAATAACTGCACTAAATATCTGTATGCTTTTATGCTATTATTTAGAATACAGCTCGATAATTAAGTGTTCAGCGATATCGTAGTCAAGCTCCTCACGCTGGAAAGCACGGAGTACCTTAGCTGTGCCTGCGTCCTTATTAACTTCGAGCCAGAGGGGAGTGATCCTGCCGCCTGCGACTTCAGCGATCTGCTCAAACTTCTTGCTCTTCTTGCTGTTCTCGTGCAGGGAGATAACGTCGCCTACCTTAACTCTGTAGGAAGGGATATCAACTCTCTTGCCGTTCACACAGAAATGACCGTGAGAAACCAGCTGACGTGCCTCACGTCTTGTGCAGGCCATACCCATTCTGAAAACAACGTTGTCCAGTCTGGACTCAAGCAGTCTGATGAGGTTCTCACCGGCGATACCCTCTTCCTTGGTAGCCAGTTCATAGTAGTGATAGAACTGCTTTTCAAGAACGCCGTAGATGAACTTGAGCTTCTGCTTCTCCTTCAGCTGGGAAGCATACTCAGACTCTTTCTTTCTCTTGTTTCCGTTGGGGTTTCTGTTGGACTTCTTGTCATAGCCCAGAACTGCGGGGCTGAGATCCAGTGCTCTGCATCTCTTTAAGATCGGGTCACGATTAACTGCCATTGTGATTTTCCTCCGTTATTCAATAGTAATATCGGCTTTGCCGAGTTATTCTGCTTTGCCGACGCCGAGTAAACGAACAGCTCGGTTCTGTTATAGGTTATACACGTCTTCTCTTGGGAGGACGGCATCCGTTGTGGGGGATAGGAGTAACGTCCTTGATAAGCTTGACCTCAAGGCCTGCTGCCTGAAGAGCTCTGATAGCTGCCTCACGGCCTGCGCCCGGTCCCTTAACAAAGACCTCAACGGTCTTAAGACCATGTTCCATAGCTGCCTTAGCTGCAACATCTGCTGCTGTCTGAGCTGCGAAAGGAGTGGACTTTCTGGAGCCTCTGAAGCCGAGTCCGCCTGCGCTTGCCCATGAAAGAGCGTTGCCCTGAAGGTCGGTAATAGTAACGATTGTGTTGTTGAATGTAGACTGGATATGAGCCGCACCGTTTTCGATGTTCTTGCGCTCACGGCGTCTGCGTACAACCTGCTTACCCTTGGTTGCTGCCATTAATATACCACCTTTCTGTGATTACTTCTTCTTGTTTGCAATAGTCTTCTTGGGACCCTTGCGAGTTCTAGCGTTGGTCTTGGTTCTCTGACCACGGCAGGGAAGACCCTTGCGGTGACGAGTGCCACGGAAGCAGTTGATCTCGACTAAACGCTTGATGTTGAGAGCAACAGTTCTTCTCAGGTCGCCCTCTACGAGATAGCCGTGGTCGATAACTTCACGGATCTTTGCTTCTTCCTCATCGGTGAGGTCCTTGACACGGGTGTCAGGATTTACACCGGCCTTAGCCAGAATATCATTTGCAGACTTTCTGCCGATGCCGTAAACATAGGTCAGACCTATTTCTACACGCTTTTCCTTGGGCAGGTCTACGCCAGCGATTCTTGCCATACTTTTTCCTCCTCTTGAATGGGATTTAGGGACTTATCAGCCCTGTCTCTGCTTGTGTTTAGGTTCAACACAGATAACCATAACTTTACCCTTGCGCTTGATGACCTTGCACTTGTCGCACATGGGCTTTACTGAAGGTCTAACTTTCATTGAAATACCCTCCTTTAGGATAGTTTACTATGCCGCAGATCACTTGGCACGCCATGTGATCCTGCCTTTGGTCAGGTCGTAGGGCGACATTTCAACGGTCACTTTGTCACCGGGCAGGATACGAATGAAATTCATTCTCAGCTTGCCGCTGATGTGAGCCAAGATCTTATGACCGTTTGAAAGCTCTACCTTGAACTGTGCGTTGGGCAGTGCTTCCAGAATAACGCCTTCAACTTCCAATACATCTTCTTTAGACAAGCTATTCACTCTCCTCGGCGATGCTTCGGCTCAGTGTGTTCAGAAGAGTTCTGAGCCTTTTATCCGTCAGCCCGTCCGTATCAACGGTACGGTCTGTAGACCGGATATGTTTCAGGTTCTTTTTTTTCGGGGCGCTGAGCCTGCGCTCTTTACCATCGGCAAGGTAGGCGAACCCGCCGTCTGCGCCAGTGACAAGGAACAGCCGTCCTTTGTCATGCCCCGCTGCGCTGATCACTATCATACCTGCTGCAGCTTCCATACTTTATCAGTGTTCCGGCTGCGTAAGAATGATCGGAGCACCGTCCGTTATTGCGACGGTGTTCTCAAAGTGAGCACTCAGGCTTCCGTCGGTGGTGACCACCGTCCAACCGTCGCTGAGGACGTTGACCTCAGGGAAATTCGAGTTCACCATCGGCTCGATGGCGATCGTCATGCCCTTGCAAAGCCTCGGACCTCTGCCCGGCCTGCCGAAATTCGGCACTTCCGGATCCTCGTGCATCTCACGGCCGATGCCGTGACCGATAAACTTGCGGCAAACCGCATAGCCGTTTGCTTCAACGTGGGTCTGTATCGCATTGGAGATGTCGCCGATCCTGTTTCCTGCCACCGCCTGTTCAATTCCCTTGAACATCGCCTCTTCAGTGGCTTTCAGCAGCCTTTCGGCCTCCTCCGAGACCTTACCCACACGAAACGTTTTCGTGTTGTCCCCCATGAAACCGTTGAGTTCTGCAACGATATCACAGGAAATGATGTCACCCTCCTTAAGGATAACCTTTTTAGAGGGAATACCGTGGATAAGCTGCTCGTTTATAGAGAAGCAGTTATGCCCCGGAAATCCGCCATAGCCCTTGCACGGTGATGACCCGCCATGAGATACGACATAATCATTTACGATCCTGTCAAGCTCCCATGTCGAGATGCCTGGAACTGCGTTCCTGCCTGCGAGTTCAAGTGCCTGTGCGGCAAGCTCACCGGCTTTGAGCATAGCTTTAAGCTCTGTTGGATTTTTGATTGTAATCATTATTTGTCACACTTTTCCATGATCAGCCTTTGATAGCCGCCAGAGTAAGTCTGGAGGTATCAGCGATCTCCTTCTGACCCTCAACGGTGACAAGCTTGCCTCTTGCAGCATAAAAATCCTTCAGAGGAGCAGTCTTTTCGTGATAGGTCTTAAGGCGGCTGATAACTGTTTCGGGCTTGTCATCGACTCTCTGAACGACCTTTGCGCCGCAGGCGTCGCATATGCCCTCAACCTTCGTGGGCTTGAATTCGATGTGATAAGAATTTCCGCAGCCCTCGCAGACGCGTCTGCCGGACATTCTTGCTGTGATGGCCTCATCAGGAACGTGTATCTCAACGACCTTGTCGATGTTCACGCCCATCTTCTCCAGAGCCTCAGCCTGTGCAACAGTTCTGGGGAATCCGTCGAGGATAAAGCCGTTCTTTGCGTCGTCCTCAGCTATCCTGTCCTTCAGGATACCGATAACCACCTCGTCAGGAACAAGGTCGCCCCTGTCCATATATGCCTTAGCGGCAAGACCGGCTTCTGTGCCGTTCTTTACAGCCTCACGCAGCATATTTCCAGTGGAAATCGCTGGGATATTGAGTTCCTTGCAGACTACCTCAGCCTGAGTTCCCTTACCTGCGCCGGGTGCGCCTAAAAAAATCAGATTCATGGTTTTCTCCTATTCGCACTGTGCCATTTACCCTCACCATTCTGCCCGGACAATCCGGGCAGAACAGGGTAGTTTAATCAAGGAAGCCGGGGTGATGACGCATCATGATCTGGCTCTCAAGAGTTCTTACAGTCTCAAGTGCAACTCCGACAACGATGAGTATCGTTGTACCGCCGATGCTGATACCGCTGAGCGACGGAACGCATATAGCCAGAATGATGGGGAATATTGCGATGATTCCGAGGAATATCGCACCGATAAGCGTTATCTTGTTGAGCGAGTTGTAGATGAAGTCGGACGTAGGCTTGCCCGGACGATAACCGGGGATCGCACCGTTGTTCTTCTTCAGGTTGTTTGCGATCTCAACAGGATTGTACTGTATCGAAACATAGAAATAGTTGAATGCGATGATGAGCAGGAAGTAGATCACTGCGTACAGCGGGCTTCTCTGGCTGAACAGCCTTACAAAGCCGTCCCAGAATCCCTCGCCCGTGCCATCTATACCGAAGAAGTAGCAGATGGTCTGGGGCAGGCTCATCAGTGACATTGCGAAGATGATCGGCATTACACCGGACATTGCGACCTTGATCGGAATGTGGGTGGACTGACCGCCGTACATCTTTCTGCCAACAACACGCTTAGCATACTGAACAGGTATCCTCCGCTCTGCGTTGGTCATCAGAATGACGAACCAAACCATAGCGATGAAGATGATGATCGCCAGCAGCACGAAGCCGATGTTTGCAAGGTTTGCTCTGCAGAGAGTATAGAAATACTGAACTGCATTGGGCAGACCCGAAACGATACCCGCGAACAGTATCATGGAGATACCGTTTCCGATACCCTTTTCGTTGATTCGGTCGCCAAGCCAGATAATGAGCGAAGCGCCGGCAACAAAGCAGGCTACGATAACGATAGCGGAAAGCACTACCGAGAATGCGTCGTCGTTAGTGCCGTACAGCACATCGCCATACTTGAGTATAGCAACATGGCTGCCGTTTTCGTCCGTTGCACCGTTCTTCAGCGTGAAGTAGAACGCCACAGCCTGAAGCACGGCAATTGCGAGTGAAGCGATCTTCGTGATCGTGTTGAGCTTCTTCCTGCCCTCTTCTCCCTCTTTCTGGAGTTTCTCCAGAGGAGGGATAGCGACAGTCAGCAGCTGAATGATGATCGACGCATTGATGTAAGGCGTGATCGACATTGCCAGCAGAGTACCCTTTCCAAGCGAGCCGCCCGTCATTACGTCGAGGTAATTGAGCAGCGAAGCGTCGCCAAGCATTGTGCTTATTGCAGCGTTGTCAAGGAAAGGAACGAAGATGTTTGAGCCTAAACGGAAAAGAATGATGATGAACAGTGTGTACAAAATCTTTTTACGCAGCTGCGTGTCCATCCACGCATTACGAAAGACCTGAAACATTAGATCACCTCAGCCTTTCCGCCTGCCTTTTCAATTTTTTCCTGTGCGCCTGCGGTGAACTTAGCAGCCTTTACAGTAAGGCTCTTGGTAAGCTCGCCGTTGCCAAGGATCTTGATACCGTCCTTTGCGTTCTTGATCGCACCGCTCTCAACAAGAGCAGCAGCGTCAACGACAGCACCGTTCTCAAAACGTGCCTCAAGGTCGGATACGTTTACAGTTGCATATTCAACTGCAAAGATGTTGTTGAAGCCTCTCTTAGGGATTCTTCTCTGCAGAGGCATCTGACCGCCTTCAAAACCGGGTCTTATCGAACCGCCGGAACGAGCCTTCTGACCCTTGTGTCCCTTGCCGGCAGTCTTGCCGTTACCGGAACCGTGACCACGGCCGATACGCTTAACGTCCTTAACAGAACCCTCAGCGGGCTGTAATTCGTAAAGCTTCATGTGTTTGCACCCCCTAGTAAATGTGGATTAAGTGTAATCAGAATTTTTGAGCCGCATTTCAGCAGCCCTGAAATCAAACCTCTTCTACCTTTACAAGGTGAGCGATAGTCTTGATTTTACCCTTAGTAGCCTCGTTGTCGGGCTGTGTGGATTCAGAGTTGACCTTGCGCAGTCCAAGGGAATACGCAGTGGCGATCTGATTCTTCTTGCAGCTGTTCAATGAGCGTACAAGTGTGATTTTAAGAGCCATGTTATTCTTCCTTTCGTACTGCTTAGCCTACAATTTCCTTAACGGTCTTGCCTCTGAGAGCAGCGACCTCCTCAGCGGTCCTGAGAGAAGTCAGACCCTCCATCGTTGCGCGAACAACGTTGCAGGGGTTGTTGGAACGCAGGGACTTTGTACGGATATTCTTGATACCAGCCATCTCGATGACTGCACGAACAGGGCCGCCTGCGATAACGCCAGTACCCTCAGGAGCGGGACGCATGAGAACTGCGCCTGCACCGAACTTACCGGTTACCTCGTGGGGAATGGTGGTTCCCTTGAGAGCTATCTTGTGAAGATTCTTCTTAGCGTCCTCAAGACCCTTGCGGATAGCGTCCGGAACTTCGTTGGATTTACCCATACCGAAGCCTACGACGCCGTTGCCGTCGCCGACAACTACCAGAGCGGAGAACTTCATGATACGTCCGCCCTTAACGGTCTTGGAAACACGGTTTATAGCAACAACTTTCTCGTTGAGCTCGTAATTGTTTGCGTCTAAAAGTGCCAAGTCTGTCCCTCCTTATTAGAAATTAAGTCCGCCTTCTCTTGCACCCTCAGCGAGAGCCGCAACTCTGCCGTGGTACACATAGCCGCCTCTGTCGAAAACGACATCGGTGATGCCTGCTGCCTTTGCCTTTTCAGCGATCATCTGACCAACCTTCTTGGCAGCCTCAACGTTGCCGCCGAAGCCCTCAAAGCCCTTTTCAGTGGAAGAAGCAGCAGCAAGTGTAACACCCTTTACGTCGTCGATGACCTGAGCGTAAATGTGCTGAGAAGAACGGAAAACGTTAAGACGCGGGCACTGTGCAGTACCGGTGATCTTAGAACGAACACGCTTGTGACGGCGGATTCTGCTCTTGTTCTTGTCGATAATTTTAACCATTTATTTTCAGTCCTTTCATTGTGGGGATTACTTCTTACCCTTACCTGCTTTACCTTCCTTGCGGCGGATAACTTCGTTAGCGTACTTGATGCCCTTGCCCTTGTAAGGCTCAGGAGGACGCTTGCCTCTGATCTCAGAAGCCATCTGACCAACCTTCTGCTTGTCGATGCCCTTTACGATGATCGTGTTGGGATCGGGAACGTCGAGTGTGATGTCGTCTGTATCAGAAACGATAACGGGGTGAGAGTAGCCGAGCGTGAGCGTAACATTCTTGCCGCTCTTCTGGCATCTATAGCCGACGCCGTTGATCTTCAGCTCCTTGGAGAAGCCGTTTGTAACACCCTCGATCATGTTGTGGATCAGGGTTCTTGTCAGTCCGTGGAGGGACTTGCTGAGATTCTCGTCGTCAGGACGCTCAACGATAACTTCGCTGCCGTCCATGGAGATCTTCATCAGGTGGTTGAATTCCTTTGAAAGGGAACCCTTGGGACCCTTAACTGTAACAACAGAGCCGTCGATCTTTACTTCCACACCTGCGGGAATAGCAACGGGCTTTTTACCAATTCTTGACATATACTATTCCTCCCTTACCAGATGAAAGCAAGGACTTCGCCGCCGACATTGAGCTCGCGAGCCTTCCTGTCAGTCATGATGCCCTTGGAAGTGGATACGATAGCGATACCGAGTCCCTTCATTACCTTAGGCATATCCTTGCAGTTCGAGTAAATTCTCAGACCGGGCTTGGAAACACGTCTAAGACCTGTGATTACCTGAGCCCTTGTGTCTGTGTACTTGAGATTGACCCTGATGATGCCCTGCTTCTTGTCGTCGATAACCTTGAAGCTCTTGATGTAGCCCTCGTCCTGAAGGATCTGAGCTATCTGCTTCTTAAGGTTGGAAGCGGGGATGTCAACAGAGGCGTGCTTCGCAGAGTTAGCGTTACGGATTCTCGTAAGCATATCAGCGATGGTATCAGTGATCTGCATTCGTTTACCTCCTATACGAAAGCCGTTACGGAACCGAATTGTCCGTCGTACTTACATGATTGCTCCTTATCGGAGCTGATATTTAAGCCGGACTTTTATTGAAACAAAACCCGTCCGGCGAGGGAACAAATTGATGGAACTGATAAAAATCGGGGTTCCTTGGCTCGCAGGATTACCAGCTTGCCTTCTTCACGCCGGGGATCTGACCCTTATAAGCAAGCTCTCTGAAGCAGATTCTGCATATACCGAACTTGCGCATATAGGAATGAGGTCTGCCGCAGATCTTGCATCTGTTATAGGCACGAGTGGAAAATTTCGGTGCTCTCTGCTGCTTGGCGATCATTGACTTTTTAGCCATAAGTTTTCCTTCGTCCTTTCTTACTTCTCAAACGGAGCGCCCATCATGCTGAGCAGCTCTCTGGCTTCCTCATCAGTCTTTGCAGTGGTAACAAAGTTGATGTCCATACCACGTGTAGCCTCGACCTTATCGAAGTCGATCTCCGGGAAGATGATCTGTTCCTTCAGACCGAAGGAATAGTTACCTCTGCCGTCGAAAGAGTTGGCGTTGATGCCTCTAAAGTCACGTACACGGGGAAGAGCAACGTTGAACAGTCTGTCGAGGAACTCGTACATAGACTCGCCTCTGAGAGTTACCTTGACGCCGATGACCTGACCCTCTCTGAGTTTGAAGTTAGCGACTGCCTTCTTGGAACGGCACTCAACCGGCTTCTGACCAGTGATCTGAGCCAGCTCAGACATAACGTTCTCTATTATCTTGTGGTTTTCCTTTGCCTCGCCGCAAGCAACGTTTACAACGATCTTGTCGATCTTGGGGATCTGCATAACAGACTTGTAACCGAACTTCTTGAACAGTGCGGGGGCAACGGTTTCCTTGTAGAAATCCTTCATTCTTGCCATATCAATACTCCTATCTGACAGCCGGATTTTAATGCTGCCCGCACTCGGCAGGCGAGCATTCCTTATATCCGACCCATCTCAGGCAATATCAGTATTTCAGCTCTGCACCGCAGTGCTTGCAAACTCTGATCTTCTTGCCGTCCTCAATCTTGTGAGCAACTCTTGTGGGCTTGTCGCACTTAGGGCAAACGAGCTGAACCTTGGACGCATAAAGCGCACCCTCAGCCTGAACTCTGCCGCCAAGCTGACCTGCCTGCTTGGGCTTAACGTGCTTGGTCACCATGTTGATACCCTCAACGATGACCTTGTTTTCCTTAGCGGAAACGGTAACTACCTTGCCCTGCTTGCCCTTATCAGAGCCGCTGATGACCTGTACCTTATCACCGGTCTTAACATTTAAGCTATTCATAATCGGCGGGCCCTCCTTAAAGTACTTCAGGAGCGAGGGACAGGATCTTAGTGAAATCCTTGTCGCGCAGCTCTCTTGCTACCGGACCAAAAATACGAGTTCCCTTCGGATTTTTGTCCTCCTTGATGATGACCGCTGCGTTTTCGTCGAAGCGGATATATGTTCCGTCGTCACGTCTGAGACCCTTTGCGGAACGAACAACAACGCACTTAACTACGTCGCCCTTCTTTACAACGCCGCCGGGTGTAGCTTTTTTGACGGAAGCAATGATTACATCGCCGATATTCGCATATTTTCTGCGGGTACCGCCGAGCACTCTGATACACATAAGCTCTTTGGCGCCGGTGTTGTCAGCGACCTTGAGCAGTGTCTGCATCTGGATCATGTTGTGCTACTCCTTTCGTAGATTACTTAGCGCGCTCGATGACGTTAACAAGACGCCATCTCTTATCCTTGGAAAGGGGGCGAGTCTCCATGATCTCAACTCTGTCGCCTATTCCGCAAGTGTTCTGTTCATCGTGAGCCTTCAGCTTGATCGTGCGCTTTACGATCTTCTTGTAAAGAGGATGACGAACGTTGTCCTCGATGGCAACGACGATAGTCTTGTCCATCTTGTTGCTTACTACTCTACCAATTCTGGTCTTTCTTAAAGCTCTTTCCATTTAGTTCTTATCCTCCTTCCTCAATTGTTTGCCGCGATCTGACGCTGACGCTGGATGGTCTTGATGCGTGCGATGTCCTTCTTGACAGCCTTTATTCTGGTGGGATTGTCAAGCTGGTTTACGGCAAGCTGGAAGCGCAGGTTGAAAAGCTCCTGCTTGAGTTCAGCGAGCTTAGTGTCGAGCTCTGTCTCCGAGAGATATACCAGTTCTGAAGCCTTCATTAAAGCTCACCTCCGTCTTCCTTCTTAACAAACTTGCACTTGATAGGGAGCTTGTGCATAGCAAGACGCATAGCCTCGCGAGCAGTCTCCTCAGAAACGCCGGCGATCTCAAACATAACTCTGCCGGGCTTTACAACAGCTACCCAGTATTCGGGAGCACCCTTACCGGAACCCATTCGAACGCCGAGGGGCTTGTCGGTTACGGGCTTATCAGGGAAAATCTTGATCCAAACCTGACCGCCACGCTTGATATAACGAGTCATAGCGATACGGGCAGCCTCGATCTGATTGGACTTGATCCATGCAGCCTCAAGAGCCTGCAGACCAAACTCACCGTTGGAAACCGTGTTGCCTCTTGTTGCGATACCGGCACGACGGCCTCTCTGTACTCTTCTGTACTTTACTCTCTTAGGAAGCAGCATTAGTCGTTACCCCCTTCTTTTCTAGGTTCTCTGGGTCTGCGCGGACGTCTGTCGTCACGACCCCTGCCATTGTTTCTATCATCACGGCGGCGTCTGTCGGGTCTTTCGGTTCTCTGTGCGGGGATCTCGCCCTTGAGCACTTCGCCCTTATAGATCCAAACCTTTACGCCGATAACGCCGTAGGTTGTGTTTGCTCTTGCAACGCCGTAGTCGATGTCTGCACGGAGAGTCTGAAGCGGGATAGTACCCTCGTGATAACTCTCGCTGCGGGCGATCTCGGCACCGCCAAGACGGCCGGCCACCATTGTCTTGATACCCTTTGCGCCGCTCTTCATGGTTCTGCCGATAACGGACTTCATTGCACGTCTGAAGGAAACACGTCCTTCAAGCTGCTGAGCGATGTTCTCAGCAACAAGCTGAGCGTTCATATCGGGGTTCTTGACCTCGATGATCTTGATGTCCACCTTCTTGCCGGTGAACTTCTCCATCTCAGCCTTAAGCTTGTCTACCTCTGCGCCCTTTGCGCCTATTACCATACCGGGCTTAGCGCATGAAATGCAGATAGTAACCTTATCGCCGCTTCTCTCGATCTCGATCGAGGGGATACCGGCCTTGTAAAGCTTCTTCTTGAGAAGCTCACGAATCTTATAGTCCTCAACAAGTGTGTCACCGAAGGTTGCCTTGCCCGCAAACCAGCGAGAATCCCAATCCTTGATTACACCCACTCTGAGACCGTGTGGATTAACCTTCTGTCCCATTGTAATTCTCCTCCTTATTCTGCTTCTTTGACAACCAGCACGATGTTGGACGTTCTCTTAAGGATTCTGTGAGCACGTCCGTGATCCTTCGGTCTGATACGCTTGAGTGTCACGCCTGCGCCGACGAAAGCTTCGGAAACGTAAAGGCGGCTTGTGTCCATGTTGTGATTGTTCTCTGCGTTTGCAACTGCGGACTTGAGGAGCTTTGCAAGAGGCTCACAAGCGGACTTAGGTGTATTCTTGAGTGTTGCGAATGCAACCTCTACAGGCTTGTTTCTGATGAGGTCGAGAACGATGCCGACCTTTCTCGGAGAAATACGAACCTGTCTGAGTTCAGCTCTAGCTTCCATTATTTCTCCTCCTTACTTCTTGCCGGTGGTCTTGCTTCCTGCGTGACCCTTAAAGGTTCTTGTAGGAGCGAACTCACCAAGCTTATGGCCGACCATGTCCTCGGTAACATATACCGGAACGTGCTTTCTGCCGTCGTGAACTGCGAATGTGTGACCTACGAAATCAGGGAAAATGGTGGAAGAACGGCTCCAAGTCTTGAGCACTTTCTTCTCGCCTGCTTCGTTCATAGCCAGAACTCTCTTGTAGAGAGCTTCCTGGATATAAGGTCCCTTTTTAATACTTCTTCCCATGTCTAAAATATTTCCTTTCAAGTTTAGGCAGATCCGGTTCAGACTTCACTGCCTTTGGCTGCAAGTTAATGAGCAGCGGCACTCGCCGTGGGCGTTTTACGCACAACCTTATTAATGATGTGCAACGCTGTTCTTGTTAACAACAACTTTTGGGTTATGGTATCATGGTACCCCGTCACCAGACGCCGCAGCGCAGGTGACAAGGGAAAACCGGGATTACTTGGAGTTTCTTCTCTTGACGATGAACTTGTTGGAAGCCTTCTTTGTGCTTCTGGTCTTGTAACCAAGAGCGGGCTTGCCCCACGGGGTAACAGGTCCGGGACGTCCAACAGGGGACTTACCCTCACCACCGCCGTGCGGGTGGTCGTTCGGGTTCATGACAGAACCACGTACTGTAGGTCTAACGCCGAGGTGACGTGTTCTGCCGGCCTTACCGAGGTTTACGTTCTCGTGGTCGAGGTTTGAAACAGTACCGATGGAAGCCATGCAGTTCACTGCCACGTTTCTCAGCTCGCCGCTGGGAAGACGGATAAGTGCCATGCCGTTCTCCTTAGCCATCAGCTGAGCCATGTTGCCAGCGGAGCGGACCATCTGTGCGCCCTTGCCGGGGTGAAGCTCAATATTGTGGATAACGGTACCTACGGGGATATCAGCCAGAGCAAGAGCGTTGCCGGGCTTGATATCTGCGTCGCTGCCTGCACGAACGGTATCGCCTACCTTAAGTCCGTCGGGAGCGATTATATAGCGCTTCTCGCCGTCCTCATAGGTGACGAGAGCGATGAAAGCAGATCTGTTAGGATCGTACTCAAGAGTGGTAACAGTAGCGTTCATGCCCTGCTTGTCTCTCTTGAAGTCGATAACACGATACTTCTTTCTGTTGCCGCCGCCGATGTGTCTAACGGTGATCCTACCGTAGCTGTTGCGGCCGGCAGTCTTCTTAACGGGCTCCAGAAGTGACTTTTCAGGAGCTACCTTTGATAAGCCGCTGTAATCAGTAACAGTCATGCCGCGACGGCTGTTATTGACGGGCTTGTAAAACTTAATAGCCATTTCGTTTCACTCCTTACTTAAATCATTCCGTCGAAGAACTCAATGGTCTTGGAGCCTTCTGCCAGAGTAACCACAGCCTTCTTCCAATCGGAAGTATAGCCTTCGTTTCTGCCCATTCTCTTCAGTCTGCCGCGAACGCTGATGGTGTTCACCTTAGCGACCTTGACGCCCTTGAAGAGGGTCTCGACAGCCTTAGCTATCTCGATCTTGTTAGCATTCTTGGCAACCTTAAAGGTGTACTTGCCGGAAGCCAGAGCCTCCATGCTGTGCTCTGTGATAATGGGCTTGATGATGATATCCTGTGCAGCCTTCATTATGCGTACACCTCCTCAAGCTTTTCAACAGCACCCTTAACGATAACGAACTTGTCGCAGTTAAGAATGTCATATACGTTGAGAGTGTTGTACTGTGTGGTCTTTACACCCTCGATGTTTGCTGCGGACTTGATGACCTTAGCGTCAACGCTGTCGAGAACGATGAGAGTCTTCTTCTCAGCTTCGAGAGCCTTGAGCATAGCCACCATGGTCTTTGTCTTGAACTCGTCGGTCTTGATAGCGTCAACAACTACCATCTCGTTCTCGCTTACCTTAGAGGAAAGCGCAGACAGCATTGCAAGCTTTCTTAACTTCTTGTTCAGAACGAATCTGTAGGAACGGGGCTTCGGGCCGAGAGCGATACCGCCGTGTCTCCACTGAGGAGATCTGGTGGAACCCTGTCTTGCATGACCTGTGCCCTTCTGACGCCAGGGCTTTCTGCCGCCGCCGCTTACCTCTGTTCTGGTAAGTGTGGACTGTGTACCCTGACGCTGATTTGCGAGATAATTCACAACAGCGGAATGCATAGCGGTCTTGTTCGGCTCAATGCCGAAAACATTTTCGTTAAGCTCAAGCTCGGAAACGACCTTACCCGCCATATCTACTACGTTGATCTTTGGCATAATTATCGTCCTCCTCCCTTATGCTTTAACAGCGTTGACGATAGTAACAACGCCGCCCTTAGGACCGGGAACAGCACCTCTTACTGCGATAAGGTTGTTTTCAGCGTCAACCTTAACTACAACGAGGTTCTGAACCGTAACATTCTCTGCGCCCATGTGACCAGCCATGCCCTTGCCCTTGAAGATTCTTGACGGGCTGGAGCAAGCGCCCATTGAGCCTGCCTGTCTTGCAACAGGACCGGAACCGTGGGTCTCCTTGAGTCTGTGCTGGTTGTGACGCTTGATGGCACCTGCGAAGCCCTTGCCCTTGCTTACGCCGGCAACGTCGATAACGTCGCCCTCAGCAAAAACGTCAGCCTTGAGGACGTCGCCAACGTTCACTGCGTTGATATCGTCCAGGCGGAACTCCTTAAGGGTCTTCTTGAATGCCACGTCATTCTTCTTGAAGTGACCTGCCTCAGGCTTGTTCACGTGCTTGGGAGAAACATCTCCGAAGCCGAGCTGTACAGCCTCGTAGCCGTCGTTCTCAGTAGTTTTCTTCTGTACTACTACGCAGGGACCCGCTTCGATAACTGTAACGGGAACGACCTTGCCTGCCTCGTCGAAGATCTGTGTCATACCGATCTTCTTGCCGATGATTGCCTTTGTCATTTCGGCTTTCCTCCTTGTTGGTTATTGGTTGAGAAATTCTCAACATGACCATGCACCCTATGGTGCGTGGTGAGTGGTTGAGCGGAAACCGCCCAACATAACTCCAATGCTCTCTATGATCAGATATCCATTGAAATCTCTACGCCGGCCGGAAGCTCCAGTGTCTGAAGAGCCTCGATAGCCTTTGCTGACGGACGGATAACGTCGATAAGACGCTTGTGTGTCCTCAGCTCAAACTGCTCACGGGAATCCTTGTACTTGTGAACAGCCCTCAGGATAGTAACCACTTCCTTGTTAGTGGGAAGCGGGATCGGGCCTGCAACTCTCGCACCGTTGTGAGTAGCTGTTTCAACGATCTTCTTTGCTGCTGCGTCAACAACGCTGTGCTCATAGCCCTTGATCTTGATCCTTACCTTCTCGTTTGCTGCCATGATTTTTCAACCCCTTCTGTTAGTAGTTATGCTGGCAAAAGCTGTTTTGAAAAATCCACTGTGCCGTGTGTTTCTTTTTGCTGACATTCGCTCGTTAGTTACCCGGAACTCCGGACACTTTAACGGCGTGACAGTGAAGAAGCCCACGTTTTCTGTTGATCTTCTTCGCCGGACTGAACGCCCGACATACTCCGCCGAAATTACCGCAGACAAGCTGCGCAACCTCCGGCATCATCGCCATGCCTTCAAGTTATCAGGCTGTCGGGACAACATATCCCAATACAGCCGCCAAGAGTTATTTTACCACATAACAACGCCAATTGCAAGGATTTTCAGCATTATGCAGTGTAGAATTTTCTCGCATATTTCCGCACACATTTATGCACTTTGCACAATAACCGGCACATTTCCGGAACTCTCAGAAGAATATCCACGCCAATAAACTATTTGTATAATAAAAAACACCGTTTTGATACGCTCTGCCGCCTCATATTACAAATATTTGAAGCAAAAATATTATGCGAAACACAGCCCCGTATATACAGGCTATATTGTAATAGGTATATTGCAGCTTAAATAGTCTATATCCAGACTGGTGAGAAGCCCTCTGATTCTAGGAACCATACTAACGACTAGGCTTTGTGCAGGCTGCCCTTTATTGCCCGACATCGTGTCGGGCTTTGGGGGCAGCGGCACAAACATCGTGTTTGTGCCTGTCGTTATGCGGGTTGTGGCAGGACGCCACAAGCGAAAACTCCAAGCGCAGCACGACGCTGCGCATTAAAGGTTTTCGCTTCACGACGAAGATGAGGGCTTATCGCCAGTCTAACAGTAATTTGTTCTTGACTTTTACCCCGAATAGTAGTACAATAAAAGGTACACAGCGCAACCCGCTGTGAATAAAACATTGAACGGCAGGGCTTTTGTTCAGCTCTGCAAGGAAAGGAAGTTCAGTATGATAAAAGTAACACTGGAAAACGGCGAGATCAAGGAGTTCGACGCTCCGCTGTCCGCATTCGATGCGGCAAGAGAACTTGGCGAGGCAAAGACGGCCTGTGCCGCAGAGATCGATGGAAAAGTCTGCGACCTGCGCACGACATTGACTGACGGCTGCACCGTAAAGTTCCTCACATTCGACACCGATCAGGGTCAGAGGGCATTCAACCACACCGCCTCCCACATTCTTGCGCAGGCAGTAAAACGCCTTTTCCCCTCCGCCAAGCTTGCGATAGGTCCGGCTATCGAGAACGGCTTCTATTACGATTTCGACACCACCGAGCCATTCACCACCGATACCCTCGCGAAGCTTGAAGCAGAAATGAAGAAGATCGTCAAGGAGTCCATCAGGCTCGAACATTTCACCATGGCTCCCGATGAAGCAATAAAGTTCCTTGAAGAACAGGACGAGCCGTACAAGGTCGAGCTGTGCCGTGAGCACGCAGACAAGGGCGAGCCCATCTCTTTCTACAAGCAGGGCGATTTCACCGACCTGTGCGCAGGTCCGCACCTCATGTCCACATCTCCTGTCAAGGCATTCAAGCTGACCTCCGTCACCGGCGCATACTGGCGCGGAAGCGAGAAGAACAAAATGCTCACACGTATCTACGGCACAGCGTTCCCCTCAAAGGACGCCCTCAACGCTCATCTTGAAGCGCTTGAAGACGCAAAACGCCGCGACCACAACAAGATAGGCAGAGAACTTGAATATTTCACCACCGTTGACTACATCGGTCAGGGTCTGCCGATAATGCTCCCCAAGGGCGCAAAGGTCATTCAGATACTGCAGAGATGGGTCGAGGATACCGAGGCAAAGAAGGGCTGCCAACTCACCAAGACCCCGTATATGGCAAAGCGCGAACTTTACAAGATCTCCGGTCACTGGGATCATTACCTTGACGGTATGTTCGTTATGGGCGACCCCAACGATGAAACCAAGGAATGCTTCGCACTCCGCCCCATGACCTGCCCGTTCCAGTATCAGGTATTCCTGAACAGACAGCGCAGCTACCGTGACCTGCCCATGCGCCTGACCGAAACCTCCACGCTCTTCCGCAACGAGGACAGCGGCGAAATGCACGGCCTTATCAGAGTACGCCAGTTCACGATAACCGAGGGACATTATATCCTCCGCCCCGAGCAGCTTGAAGACGAGTTCAGAAACTGCCTTGAGCTTGCAAAATACTTCCTCGGCACTGTCGGACTTCTTGAGGACTGCACATTCCGCTTCTCACAGTGGGATCCCGCAAACCCCAAGAATAAGTACGAGGGCACTCCCGAACAGTGGGAAAAGGCTCAGTCCACAATGAAGACTATCCTTGACGACCTCGGCGTAGAATACACCATCGGTATAGACGAAGCCGCATTCTACGGCCCGAAGCTTGATGTTCAGTACAAGAACGTTTTCGGCAAGGAAGACACTCTGGTAACTATCCAGATAGATATGCTCCTCGCACAGCGTTTCGGCATGGAATATGTCGATGTTGACGGCACAAAGAAGAATCCTTATATTATCCACCGTACAAGCCTTGGCTGCTTCGAGCGTACTCTCGCATACCTGCTCGAAAAGTACGCCGGCGCACTCCCGCTGTGGATGTCGCCTGAGCAGGTACGTATCCTGCCGATAACCGACCGTGCAAAGGAATATGCAGAAAGCATCGCCGCACGCTTCGACGATATGAATATCCGTGTGACAGTCGATAACCGTAACGAAAAGATAGGCTATAAGATACGTCAGGCTCAGCTTGAAAAGATACCCTATTTCTTCATCATCGGCGACAAGGAAGTCGAGGACAAGACTGTATCCCTGCGTTCACGCAAAGACGGCGACCTCGGTGCATCTCCGCTTGAGGACGTTATCGCCAAGATACTCAAGGAAAACGCAGAAAAAACACGCTGATCCCCCGATAAATTCAGAAAGGTAACGATAATATGGCTAATCAGAATCTTACCCCCGAACAGATCAAGGCGTTCAACAAGGCTCTTGAAGAAAGAATAACCGAAGCCAACAAGGACAAGACCAAGTGGAAAGCGCTTCTTCCCGACCTGATGGCTGCTGAGGTGTTCGCTGTTGCCGCCCTGAGCGACCAGACAGACGCCAACGGCAACCGCCTGCTCAACATCATGATGATAACCAACAAGGACGGTCAGCAGATAATCCCGTTCTTCACCTCTCCCGCACGTATGTCTGTTCTCGCAACTCCTGAGCGCAAGAGTTTCAACTGCATGAAGATGAACACTGTTCGTCTGTTTCAGGCAATAAAGGGAAAGACTGCCGTGCTGAACCCCGGTTCTACCTGCGGCAGAATTTTCACCCCGTTCGAGATGAATCTTCTCGTGATGGAGAATAAGGAACTTCTCAGCAAGAAGCCCGAAGCCCCCGCAAACCCCATCGCCCCCACCGATACTCTGGTAGAAGATTGACCCGACGCTATCGAATAACCCAAACGCTCCCCACCGGAAACCCGATGGGGAGCGTATAATTTAGTCTGTTTATTTATGCAGCCTCTTTATCAGCTTAAACACCGTAGTATTCTCCATAACCAGCGGCGATTCATGCGCAAAGAAGATTATTCCGTCCGCCGGAGCCTTGACCTCGCATATGACCTCTCCCTCATACGGGTGAACGATATGCGCCAGAACATCTCCCTTTTCGACCTCGTCCCCGCAGCGGCGCAGTGTCCGGTATATTCCCGCAGCACCACACTTGATGTTCATCATATCGTCCTCGTCGATTATGGTACCCATGTACCCGCCGTGGCACTTGTACTTTATCATGCCCATTCTCGACAAAAACCGCAGCACAGCGGAAACGCCCTGCTCAGCGGAATCCTCCACAATGCTCTCCGTAGCGTTAGTATATACCGAAAACGCCGAAGTACCGTGCACCTGCCAGTTGTAGTTCAGCGTTGACTGATCCATAGCCGATGGGGTCCTCAGCACCACGTATGGCAGCCCGAACAGGTTCGCAAGACTGGTGCTCTCCTTGCAGGTTTTCATCATTCGCACATGGGGCACGAACATTCCCGAAATATAGAAGCTAGCAAACTGAATGCCATACTGATACCTGCATATCTCCGCAAATACTCCCGCAGCTATCCTTTCCGTGGTTTCGCCGTCAGGGTTTCCGGGGAACATTCTGTTGATATCCGTATTATCCAGACACCAGAAGCGTTTGCCGATATTCGTTGCATAGCTGTTCAGCGAGGGTATTATCAGTATCTCACGGTCGTAGGATATGCAGCCTTTTTTTTCAAGCATTTCAAGCGTTTTCACCAGTTGACTGCACATATAAAGCTGCTGTATCTCGTTTCCTCTCAGCGAGCCTATGATACAGCAGGACTTTTCGCCCTTTCCGAAGCGATAGCCCATCACCCTGAAATCGTCACGATACGGCGACGAAAGACTGAATATGATATCCTTTTTCAATGCTCCTGCCTCACATTCCTGCCGGCTTATTCAGTCGGACTGATATGGTACCTGTCCGCCCTTACGCCGTCGATAGCGTTTATGAAATCCGTGAATCTTGCAAAGCCGTAATTCCGATAGTCGAAGCCCTCGAACCGCTCTTTCAGCTTGATACCGAGAGCCCTTATGCTGTGGCTGCCCTCGCTGCGTGCGAACTCGTTCACGAACTGCTCTATTTCCTCTGTCTGCTTTGCAAATTCATCGCTTATATACAGCTTGTTGTTGCGTATCACCGTGCCGCTCAGCTCAGCGGCAAGCTTTCTCATCGAGGAGAAGCCCAGCAGCGAAAGGAAATCCCTGCCGTATTTCGCCGACAGCATATTCCCCAGCTTAGAAAGACTGCCGCCGTTCTCTGAAGCAGCCACGAACTGCAGTATATCGCGCTTCACCGCATTAAGTTCCGGCTTTTCCTGCTCGATTTGAACCTGCTCCACCTGCTCACCCTGCGGCTCGCTTTCAGCCTGCTGCTCCTGAGCGCTTTCAGGTATTGCAGCTTCCTGCTGTACCGTCACATCATCGCCCTGCGCCTTATTCTCCGCCGTATAAGCCCGATTCCTGCTCACCCTTATTTCCGGAACAGAAGCCAGCAGCGATTTCAGGTCGGCAAAGCCCAGCGCCGTGATGTAGCCCTTACCGTACACGCCGATAAGTTCGTTGTTGAGCTGCCCCACATTGCCGCCGTCCGGCATATTCTCCGCCGCATACTGACGAATGCGTGCCGTCACTGCCGCAAGGTCAGGACCCGGAAGCCCTGCCGGCTTTTCCGGTGCAGCCTCCGCCGAAGCAAGATACACCCGATTGCCGTCCGTCCTCACCTCTGCCACTGAATCAAGCGCAGCCTTGAAGTCGCCGAAGCCCAGCGTGCGGAAATAATCCTTGCCGAAAATGCTCATCAGATGATTGTTGAGCTGACCTATATTGCCGCCGTCCGGCATATTGTCGCTCGCATAGGTGAGCACCTCTCTGCGGTATCCCTCTGCGGAAAGATCCGCTGCAGGCGGCTCACCGGCGGGCTTGACCAGAGTTCCCGTGCGGGTGAACTCAGGCAGCTTGTCTATGAACCGTGCGAATCTTCCGCTTCCGAACTTTGCGAAATCTATCTTGCCGAAGCGGCTGTTAAGGTAGCTTTCCAGCTTCAGCATATTGTCATGCTCCGGCTCGTGTTCACTGAGATATTCCGACATAGCCGCCGTGATAGCCTGCTGAGTTACCTCCTGCGGCTTCTCAACAACTGCGGGCGGCAGAGTGCGCTTCTTTCTCAGCGACACGAACGTATTGCTGCGGCGCAGTTCCGGAAAACTGTCGATAAAGCTTGAAAATCTCTTATACCCAAGTTCGTTGAAATTGATGTTGCCGAACTTTGACGTAAGCACTGCGCTTATTCTCGCAAGGTCAAGGCGCTCGTTCTGATTCTCGCTGACAAAGGCAAGCACTGCCTTTCTCACCGTAGCCTCGTCCTGCATTTCCTCCTGCTCGCCTATCTGGTTGAGGTAGCAGAAGTGATGGCAGCTGACCGTGAACGCCCTCGGCGTTTTCAGTTCGCCGATACCAACGACCAGCATTCCCGCCTCTCTCAGGCGGATAGCAAGACGTGTGAAGTCGCTGTCGCTCGTCACCAGCACAAAACCGTCCACATTTCCCGTATAAAGAATATCCATGGCGTCGATTATCATCGAAAAATCCGTGGCATTCTTTCCCGCGATATAGCTGCACTGCTGAACCGGCATTATTGAGTAGTTTATAGCGGGATTGTGCCAGCCGTTGCCGCCCTTTTCCCAGTCGCCGTATACTCTCTTGTATGTCGGCACGCCGTACTTCTGCACCTCGCTCATCACGAACTGCGCATATTTGGCGGAAACGTTATCGCTGTCGATAAGCACCGCAAGTCTTTTTTCTTCTGACATTGTTACCTCTGTTCACTATATCCTGCCCTTAATGCTCACGAATGGCGCCGTATGGCTGATCGGCTGTGCGGAACACCGTCGAAATATACTCCTTGAAATAGGGAATGAACTCCCCGCTGTCTATCATCGAATATATTTCTTCCTCGTCAGCCCATTTCACTCCCTTGACTTCCTCAAACTGAAGCTTCAGCTTGGTGATATCCGGATCAGCCTTGACAATGAACCAGTCGTCAAAGCCCTCGTCATAGCTTACTGAAAAATGCGGACGAACGCCGTTCAGGTCGAGCGTCACGCCTATTTCCTCACGCACCTCTCGCATTGCCGCCTGTGCGCTGCTTTCACCTGAAACCACCGAGCCGCCTGCGCTCACGTCCCACAGATCAGGGAATCCCTTTTTGAACGGCTGCCGCTGCTGCACCAGCATTCTTCCGTCCGACCCGATAATGCAGACGTGCACCACAAGATGAAATCCACCCTCAGGGATAGGCTGCCCTCTGACGATAGTCTGCCCGGTCTTTTTCCTGTTCATGTCATAGACGTCCCAAAACTCCATAGTACACCCCTTCCGTCAGATGGCAACAGGTATCCTGTCGTTAAATTCGTGATATTGATAATCCACCGCCGTGAAGCTGTTTTTCGTGAATTTATAGAAATCCGTGATATCCTCCACCAGCATTTTCGGCGCAGGATAAGGCTTCTTTTCTATCAGCCTTTTCACTGCGTCCACATGGCGGTCGTAAATATGTGCGTCCGCTATCACATGAACCAGTTCCCCCGGCACAAGCCCCGAAGCCTTTGCGAACATAGTCAGCAGCGCAGCGTACTGGCACACGTTCCAGTTGTTCGCCGTCAGCATATCCTGCGACCGCTGATTGAGTATCCCGTTGAGCGTATCCCCCGTCACATTGAACGTCATCGAATACGCACACGGCGCAAGAGCCATCTCGCTGAGGTCCGCATGATTATACATATTCGTCATGATTCGCCGGCTGCCGGGGTCGTGCTTCAGGTCATAAAGCACCTTGTCCACTTGGTCAAATTCACCCTCCGGAAAATGGTGCTTTACACCCAGCTGATAGCCGTAAGCCTTGCCGATAGTGCCGTTCTCGTCCGCCCATGCGTCCCATATGTGGGAATCAAGGTCAGCCACCCTGTTGGACTTCTTCTGATATATCCACAGTATCTCGTTTATGGCAGAACGGTAGTATATCCGGCGCAGCGTCATTATCGGAAATTCTTTTCTCAGGTCGTACCTGTTGACGATGCAGAACTTCTTTATCGTATGCGCCGGAGTCCCGTCCTCCCATCTTGGTCTGACGGAACGGTCCTCGTCCGAAATGCCGTTCTCTAAGATATCACGGCAGTTCTCAATAAAAAGTTCATCTGCAAGGCTCATTCTGTTTCTCCTTTATGGCGTCATATCCTGCCGAATATTGAGGAAGCTGAGAGGTCGATGCTCTCAAACGGCTGATTCTCCAGCGACGAAAGCCCGCTGGTGCTGCACATCGAAATTAGCTTCGAGCCATTCGCGCCTGCGTAACTCTTTATCTTCTCGATAAGCTGCACAGCCCCTGTCGGGAAGCCCGTAACGCTGCCCTCTGCCGGCTTGGTTTCAACGCCGTTTTCGTCAATGCACAGCGGGAATATTCCGTCCCAGCCATACAGATATATCTCGCTGAATCCCATATACAGCGCAAGCTGTATCATGACGTACATAGGCATTATCCTAGCCGTGTCATATACCGCCTGAGCCTCCTGAAAAGAGGGAAGCCCGTTTATCAGCCCTGCGCCGAGAGTATTGATATAAGTGGGCTTTTTCTTGAACTTATCCTCAAACACCTTTATTCTGCCGTCAATGAAGCATTCCATTCCCTCGATATATTTTCCGTTTCCTAAGTAAGAGGAAGCCTCCGTCAGCAGATAAAATTCCGGCCGCTGCGGCGTGCGTGTGAAGAAATCGCAGAACTCGTTGCAGGCGAATGCGTGCTCGTTCATCAGCGAATTAAGCTCGTCGAGCTTCGCACTTACGCTGCCGAGAATAAAGCACCTCTGCCCTTTCATCTTGTCCTTGTACGCAGTCAGCTGCGCAGCCGTGCTGTTCTCCATGCCGCCCGCGCGCTTTCCGTCCGCAGCGAGAGCCTTTGCCAGCTTCTTTCCCGCAAGCGACATACCAAGCCCCACCGGCTCGTTCATCTCGCAATAGCCGTTCTGGCTGTACCCGCACTTAGCTCTAAGCGCAGCCGCAATGCCCGCAGAGGTCGACTGAACGCCCTGCATTCCCGCAAGCTGCAGTTCAAGGGGAGTGAACGGCGCAATGATCAGCGCATAGAATGACGAAGCCTTGCCGTTCAGTTCAGTGATGAAGCGTATATCCTGCTCCTCAGACACCTCGCTTTCAGAAGCAGTCGCCCTGAAAGCGATATCCGGTACTTTCACGCCCTTGCGCCGAAGCTGCTCTATCGCCTGAGTAAGCACTCCGTAGTCCTCACCGCCGCCGATGATGACCAGCTTCTTCTGACCGATGTTCTCAATATTCTTTATGATATGATTCTTGTATGCGGAAAGCTTTGCTTTCTTCATTCCGTCGTCTGTCATGTATGCCGTATGATCCATAATTCCGTCCCCCCATGATACCTATACCGTGCGCCGTTTGTGAATAGCCGTGCTTATTCGCTCAGCATGAACATATTGTAGATGACCTTTATAGCCTTCTCAAAATCGCCCGCTTCAATGCCGACGATAATGTTGAGCTCGCTCGAACCCTGGTCTATCATGCGTATATTGATGTTTGCGTGAGAAAGCGCAGCGAATACTCTCGTTGCAGTACCCTTTACCGAGCGCATTCCACGTCCAACGACAGCGATAAGCGCAAGACCATCTATTATTTCGTAGTGATCGGGTCTTACCACGTCCACAAGGCGTTCTGTAAGCTTCTCTCTCTGACCGTCAAGTTCAGCGGTGTTGACGATAACGCTCACCGTGTCTATACCAGTGGGCATATGCTCAGGGAATATCCCGTGATTCTCCAGAACCTGAAGCAGCTTGCGCAGGAAGCCCTTGTTGCTGTTCATTCTGTCCTTTTCGATAGAGATTACCGAGAAATTCTTCTTACCTGCAATACCCGTGATGATGTGCTCGCTTGCCGGTGCGGTCGCTGTCGGAACGATAAGCGTACCTGCGTCCTGCGGAGCGTTCGTGTTCTTTATATTTATCGGGATATTTGCGCTTCTTACCGGGAATATTGCGTCCTCATGGAGAACGCCTGCGCCCATATACGAAAGCTCACGCAGTTCCGAATAAGTGATAACGCTGATACCCTCCGGATCCTCAACGATACGCGGGTCAGCAACGAGGAACCCGCTTACGTCCGTCCAGTTCTCATAAAGGTCAGCCTTTGCAGCCTTTGCCACAACAGAGCCCGTGAAATCGCTTCCGCCTCTGGAGAACGTCTTTATCGTGCCGTCGGGCATTGCGCCGTAGAATCCCGGAATGACCGCCTTAGGCGTTCTGTCGAGAAGCGCGCCCAGACAAGCGTTGGTTATCGCTCCATCGAATACACCCTTGCTGTCGAAGAAAATAGCCTTTGCAGCGTCCACGAACTCATATCCGAGGTAATTCGCAAGCACTATACCATTGAGATATTCACCGCGGCTTGCCGCATAATCGCTGCCTGCGCCCGCACAGAAATTCTCACCTATCTTCTCGAATTCCTCATCAAGGCTGAGCGTAAGCCCCAGTTCTGCGATTATGCCGTTGAAGCGCTCCTTGATAGGTGCGAAGCTTTCTGCGAAATCCTTGCCGTGAACAGCCACCTCGTCATAGCAGCGGTACAGCATATCGGTGACCTTAGTGTCCTCCTTGAAACGCTTGCCCGGCGCTGACGGCACGACATAACGCCTTTCTGCGTCCGAACAGATTATGTCCTTTACCTTTTTGAACTGCTTTGCGTCAGCGAGCGAGCTGCCGCCGAACTTTACTACCTTACTCATAGTGAATGACCCTTTCTTTGTTTATATGTTTATATATTTATGCTTTAGATACACATATATATTTTATCATACCACATTTCAGGCAAAAATGCAAGGGCAAAAGCCCCATTCGCTCAAAAAAAGCATTTCGCACAAAAAAAACTCCTCCCCGGAGTATTCCCCGGGGAGGAGCGATACGTATCGTTTTATGCCGCATTCATGCAGCCATCGTCAATTCCGTAGGAATTAGCCGAGGAGCTGGAGAATGGACTGCGGCTGCTGATTTGCCTGAGCGAGCATGGACTGAGCTGCCTGCTGAAGAATGTTGTACTTGGTGTAGTTGAGCATCTCAGAAGCCATATCAGTGTCACGGATAGTGGACTCAGCGTCAGTCAGGTTCTCAGAGGTTGTGGTCAGGTTCTCGATCTTGTGTTCCAGTCTGTTCTGGATAGAACCGAAGGAAGCACGTACCATGGATACCTTGTTGATTGCCTTGTCGATCTGGTCGATAGCTTCGTTAGCGTCGTCAGCAGTTGCAAGGGACAGGTTCTCGGTGTTCAGACCTTCCTTGCGAGCAGAGATGTTCAGAGTAGGCTCCAGTGTGCCCATATCTGCAGTTCTGTCTGCGTTATAGTTGAACGTGAAGTTTACGGAATCCTTGGATCTTGCACCAGTCTGCAGAATGATGTTGTTTGTGTAGGTCAGTCTTGCAGTGGAGTTCTTGAAAGAGTTAGCCTCTGAAACGCTCTTGTCGATAACGGTGCTCTTGTCTACGATGAGAGAAGCGTTATTCTTCTCGGTAGAGGGCAGACGGTAACCATCAACAGTCATTGTGATGGTTGCAGTAGCTGCAGCGGTACCTGTTCCATCGGTCTTAACATCACCAAATGTGATGGTTCCGATTTCTTCATTCTTATATGTAAGAATGAAGCTATTGCCACCAGCTGTCGGAGCTACCTTGTATGCCCAACCAGTATCGGTAGCAGTTGCTACACCAAGAGTTGTAGCACCAATCTTAACACCGGTTGCTGCAACAGAATTGCCAGCAGTAGCAGTGTTTGTGAATGTCATTTCAAGGGTTGCACCATCAAGGTTCTTGATTGCTTCCTGATAGATTGCGCTCTTTGTGTCGCCAGTCCACTTAGCTGCAACGTTAGCGTTGAGTTCAATGCTGAAGTTCTTAGCGATCGTGCTCTGTACAGTGTCATCCCAAGTTGTAGTACCACCCATCTTGATACCTTCCTTGCCATCGCCGTACATATCAATTGCACCAGCGTTGGTAGGAGCCTGAGGAGTAGCGTCGGGCTTTGTGTACTTAACGGTGAAGAAGTCGCCTGCCTTTGCGCCTATGGTGTCTGCTACAACATTAACGCCGGTAACAGTATCCTTAAGACCACCGTTTGCGGTAACGGTGGTTGCTCCGCCGTATTTGCCGACTTCCTTTCCGTTATTGTCAACATAAGAAGCGTTATACTTTGTTACCTTGCCGTTTTCATCAACTTCAGCTACGGTGTACTTGATGTTGATTTCGGTGCTATTAGCTGCAGCGGTGTAACCGTCGGTCTTTGCCTGATCCCACAGCTTGCCTGCGCCAACAGCGGTCTTGTCGTTAGGGTCGCTTACAACATAAGCAGAATCCTGAAGTTCAGGAGCCTTCTTAGAATAGTCGTTCTTAGCTACCATATCAACAGGAGCCTTTGCTCTCTCAGCAGCGAGCTGCTTGTCGAGATTTGCATAGTTGAACTCGCCGTCCTCAGCCTTAAGACCATCAGCCATCTCGCCGCCGTTCAGTACGATAGTGCCGTTGAAGTCAGTATCAGCGATCTGGTTCAGTTCGTCGTTGAGCTGGTCGAACTCGAGCTGGATAGCAGCACGGTCGGTAGCGTTATCGTATGTGCCGTTAGCGGACTCGGTAGCGAGCTCCTTCATTCTCTGCAGAATGGAGTGTGTTTCCTGAGCAGCACCCTCAAAGGTCTGGATCATGGAGATACCGTCCTGAGAGTTTCTCTTAGCCTGGTTCAGACCACGGATCTGGCTTCTCATCTTCTCAGAAATTGCCAGACCTGCAGCGTCGTCGCCTGCACGGTTGATTCTGTAGCCGGAAGAAAGCTTCTCAGATGCCTTCTTAAGACCTGCAACGTTTGTGTTCAGCCTGTTGTACGCGTTAAGCGCGTTCATGTTGTGCTGTACTACCATTCCCATAGTAATATCCTCCTTGAATTTTTACACGCCTCTTATTCGGAATCATTCCTGTGAGGCGGTCTAAAGTAATTGGTTTTCCCTCTGCCTTTATGTACACTTGGGCGTTGGGATTTTAGCTTTTCAGCTATCACGTATATTATATCGGCTGTTCCCTCCGGAACTTTAGCGTTTTTAGTATAATTTTTTTATATTTTTTTCATCTTTTTGTGGATTATTTGTCCACTGTTACAAATTGAACCAAGTTTAATGTCCCTGTCCCGCTGTACCGACTTGAAATCCGCACAGAAATATTTAATATATAAATAAGAAAGGAGCTGCATTTTAATGACAAAAGAAAGCACGCCGCCGGAAGCAAAGGTAGCCGCCTATGCCCGTGTGTCGCTTGAAACGGACAGGCTTTCGCATTCGCTTTCGGCACAGACCGAATACTACAGCCGGCTTATTCTAAGCAAGCCCGGCTGGCAGCTTGCCGGAATATATTCCGACAGCTTCATCAGCGGGACGGAAACGTCAAGGCGTTCAGGCTTCCGGCGGCTCATCACAGACTGCGAAAACGGCAGGATAGACATTGTTCTGTGCAAATCCATCAGCCGCTTTGCGAGGAATACCGTAGACCTGCTCGAAACAGTGCGCCACCTGAAAGATATCGGCGTAGAGGTGCGCTTCGAGAAAGAGAACATCAGCTCCCTGTCCTCCGAGGGCGAGCTTCTGCTGACTATCCTCGCAAGCTTTGCGCAGGAGGAGAGCCGCTCCATCTCCGAAAACGTGAAGTGGGGCATACGCAGGCGTTTTCAGTCCGGCGAGGCGGTAATGCGCAACCGCACGGTGTTCGGCTATCGCTATGTCGGCGGGAAATATGTCGTCCACCCTGAGGAAGCCGGTATAGTACGGCTGATATTCAGCGACTACATCAGCGGCATTCCCCTGCGCAAGATAACCGAACGTCTCAATTCAAGCGGTATCCGCACCACAAGGGGCTTCGGGTTCTCGCACAATCAGATAGACTATATCGTGCACAACGAGATCTATGCGGGAAACATCGTCCTGCAAAAGACCTACGTGCGTGATTTTATCACCCATTCAAAGGTGAAGAATCACGGCGAGCTTCCGCAGTATCGCTTCTCCGGCTGCCATGAAGCGATAATCGACCCGCAGACCTTTGCCCGTGCGCAGGAGGAATCCCGCCGCCGCACCGCCGCCCGCCATACCTACTGTTTCTCCGGCAGACTTATCTGCGGCTCATGTGGAAAGCCGTTCACAAGGTTCTCGAATAACGGCAGATACGCCCGCTGGCACTGCCGCAAATGCCCCGGCGTCAAGCTAAAGGAGGACAAGCTGCTGTCCCTTTTTGCCATGACCGAAAGCGAGATATCCGACCGGCTTCTGCGGGCGGTCGTGCAGGATAACGGAACGCTCAGCGCTGAATATTATGATGGGAGGACAGAACAATGGCAATACAAATAATCCGGCTGCCCGCAACGATGGACCGCTTCACCGCCGACCCTATCGGCAGCGCAAAGCCGCGCCGCACCGCCGCCTACGCCAGAGTATCGACCGACCACGCCGACCAGCTGACCAGCTATGCGGCGCAGGTCAGCTATTACACCGAGTATATCAAAAGCCGTCCCGAACTTGATTTTGTCGGGGTATACACCGACGAGGGAATAACCGGCACTTCTACCGTGCACCGTGACGGCTTCCGCCAGATGGTCGCAGACGCCGTTTCCGGCAAAATAGACCTGATAATCACGAAATCCGTTTCACGCTTCGCCCGCAACACCGTGGACAGCCTTTCGACAATACGCCTGCTGAAAGAACACGGCGTAGAGTGCTACTTTGAAAAGGAGAACATCTGCACGTTCGACAGCAAGGGCGAGCTTCTCCTGACGATAATGTCGAGCCTTGCGCAGGAGGAAGCCCGCTCCATCTCCGAAAACTGCACATGGGGACAGCGCAAGCGTTTCGCCGACGGAAAAGTGACCGTGCCCTTTTCCAGATTCCTCGGTTACGACAGAGGAGAGGACGGCGGTCTTGTCGTGAATGAAGAGCAGGCGCAGACCGTCCGCCGCATATATCAGCTTTTCCTGCAGGGAGAAACCACCTACGGCATAGCAAAGCTTCTCACGTGGGAGGGCGTACCCACTCCCGGCGGCGGGAAAAGATGGAGCTGGCTGGTCATTGAAAGCATACTCACCAACGAGAAATACAAAGGCGACGCACTCCTGCAAAAGGCGTTCACCGTGGACTACCTCACCAAGCGAAAAAAGCTGAACGAGGGCGAAGTTACTCAGTACTATGTAAAAGACAGCCACGAGGGCATAGTCACGCCCGAAATGTTCGCTCAGGTACAGCAGGAATTTGAACGCCGCCGAGATCCCGACGAGCGCACCTGCGCAGATATCTTTTCATCAAGGCTGGAATGTGGGGGCTGCGGCAGAGCCTATGAGCCGGAAGTCATTCACTCGACCCACAGATACCGCCGTACTCTCTGGAAATGCAGTGCGTGCGGTTCGGCTCACCTGATGGAAGCCGAGATACGCGCGGCTTTCATCGGCGCACTCAACAGCCTGACCCCCGAAAAGCGAGCCGAACTGCTCGGCAGTCCCGCCCCGTTGGCAGATTTTGACGAAAGACTGTGGTGCGCCCTCGTTGACCGAATGATAGTGCATGACAAAACCGATATATGTATACTCTTTCGGGACGGAACGCAGGTCAAAACGAGTGTTCCGACCGGGTAATTACTATGGGAATGGTAGTACAGCACAACATGAACGCGCTTAACGCGTACAACAGGCTGAACACAAACGTTGCAGGTCTTAAGAAGGCATCTGAGAAGCTTTCTTCCGGCTACAGAATCAACCGTGCAGGCGACGACGCTGCAGGTCTGGCAATTTCTGAGAAGATGAGAAGCCAGATCCGTGGTCTGAACCAGGCTAAGAGAAACTCTCAGGACGGTATCTCCATGATCCAGACCTTTGAGGGTGCTGCTCAGGAAACACACTCCATTCTGCAGAGAATGAAGGAGCTCGCTACCGAGTCCGCTAACGGCACATACGATAACGCTACCGACCGTGCTGCTATCCAGCTCGAGTTCGACCAGCTCAACGACGAACTGAACCAGATCGCTGATACTGACTTCAACGGCACTGTTGTTCTCAACGGCGGTACAATGGCTGACGGACTTGAAGCTACAGGTATGCAGAACGGCATAGGCACATTTGACTATGCAAACAAACAGGCTCAGGTTATCGCTAAGGCAAAGGACGCAGCTGCTGCAGATGTTACCAATGCAAAGGCTGCTATGGACAAAGCTGCTGAAGCAATGACAAAGGACAAGTTTGACCTTTCCGCTAATGGCACTGCTCAGGAGTGGAACACCGTTGACAATTCAGCATATTCCAAGTCCGTTGCAGACACGCTCTGGAAGGCACTTGGTCTGACTGCTGACGGCACAGCGACCGCTGCTGCAGACGCAACAAAGTATTCATCTGCTGACATTACGTTCAAGGTTGCAAAGGACGCTACAACCGGAAATCTGACCTATACAGTTGATTCTGCAAAGGATAACCTTGGCAATGATATAACTGCAAAGGCTCAGGCTGCACTCACTGCAATTACATCGTTCAATGGCACAGCGACTACAACCGGTAAGGGTGGTTTCACATTCACTGCAGGTGGTGCAACATTTAACGCTGAGTTTGACGCTACAACAGCTAAGACTGGCGATACCGTAACCCTGACATTCACCAATACTCCCGATGTCAACAAGGCACCGACCAATATCACTATCGAGAGCAACAGCTTCAAAGTTACCGGTGGCGATAAGGGCAATGTTACCGCTCCTGCAACAACAGCTGTAAAGCTGACAAATGACGTCATCAAGGATTCCGATATGAGCCTTGCTAATGAAGCTATCTTCAAGGCAATCGACGGAATGAAGTTTGAGTATACAATCGGTAATGGCGGCAAGACCGTAACAGGCGTAAAGTTTACTCTCGGCGGCTCCGATACTGCAACTGATTTCACAGCTAATATCGGTACTACAAAGGATATCTCTGTAAGCTATACAGACGAGAACGGCGCAACCAAGACCGCTAAATTCAATATAAAGATCGCCAACGACGGTTCTATCGAGTTCAAGACTGCAGACCCTGCAAATGCCGATGCCGGTAAGACAAAGTTTGCTGAATTTGGCAAGCTCACAGTTACAAACAATGCAACAGAGGATACAAAAGTTGAGTTTGAGCTTTCTCTGGACGCATTCAAGTACGCAGGTGAAACAGCTACGCCCACTATTTCTGCTGGTAAGGATTCTACTCTTAAGACTTCCAACTCCGCTGCAGACGCTTATAGTGCCGCTCAGAAGGCGTATGCTGACGCTGTAAAGGCACAGGCTGACGCTTCTGCTGACTATGCTTCTGCAAAGGCATTCCTCGATAAGAAGGGCGTTTCCGTTGCTGACTCTTTCGATAACTCCAAAGCAATAATGACCTATGCTGAGAACATCACTCTGCAGACTGGTGCAAGAACCAAGGACAGCGTAAACTTCACATTCAACTATGATGTTAAGGATACAGCTGATCTGGGCACTCTTGAAGCTAACCTGAACATCTCTGCTCGTGAAAAGGGTCTGAACACTGAGGGTCTGTCCCTTGCAACTGCTAAGGACGCTAACCAAGCTATCGACCAGATCGACAAGGCTATCAACAAGGTATCCATGGTACGTGCTTCCTTCGGTTCTATCCAGAACAGACTGGAACACAAGATTGAGAACCTGACCACAACTTCTGAGAACCTGACCGACGCTGAATCCAGCATCCGTGACACTGATATGGCTTCTGAGATGCTCAACTACACCAAGTACAACATTCTTCAGCAGGCAGCTCAGTCCATGCTCGCTCAGGCAAATCAGCAGCCGCAGTCCATTCTCCAGCTCCTCGGCTAATTCCATCGAGCTTAGTATGGCGGCATAAACGGCTAATATCCAATAGCAAGATACCCTGCACCGCAAAAGTGGTGCAGGGTATTTCTTTGTAACAATTTTTCCAAGACTGGCGAGAAGCCCTCAGATTCTAGGAACAAGCCTAACGACTAGGCTTTGTGCCTGTCGTTAGGTTCGTGACGACGAAGATGAGGGTTTATCGCCAGTCTAGTCCTTGCTTTTATAATAGAGCATACAGTGACAATACCCCTCAAAATTCGGGTCAGCTATCTGCTTTCTGAACTCCTCGCACATACACTTGTTTTCCGGAGTGCGCTCCAGCCTGCACGGACAGTAGCCGCCGGTCTTTTTCAGACCCTCCCTGACCATCTTAACTATTTCCTTATCGTCGTTTTCCTTTACTTTCATAGAGTACACCTCAAAAACAAACAGGGCTGCATAACAGCCCCGCTTTTAGTCTATCTCTACAGAGATCTTCTCGTCCGCCCTTACAGCGCCCGCCCGCATAACGGTACGTATCGCCTTGGCGATCCTGCCCTGCTTGCCTATGACTCTGCCCATATCGTCCGCAGCAACGTGAAGATGATAAACGATCACGCCCTCTGCGTCCGGCTCGTCGACAGTCACCTGAACTGCGCTCTTGTCCTCGACCAGAGCAGAAGCAATGGTTATCAGAAGCTCTTTCATATATTATCCCTCCTGTGGGGTACTAACGGGTAACGGGGATAGTATGTGCAGCCTGCCGGAAAAAATACGCAAAGCGTTCCGTTGAGCCGCACAACCCCGCCCAATTGATCTTCTAACGGGCAGCGAAGCCCGCCCCTGTAAGAATCAGCCCTTGAGCAGTCTCTTAACAGTATCTGTGGGCTGTGCGCCCTTCTTGATCCACTCGTCAGCCTTAGCGGTGTCGATGTTTACAACAGCCGGCTCCTTAGTGGGATCATAGTAACCGATCTCCTCAATGAAACGACCATCTCTGGGGTAACGGGAATCAGCTACAACTACGCGATAGAACGGAGCCTTCTTTGCGCCCATTCTTCTCAGTCTGATCTTTACTGCCATTTTATTTTTCTCCTTTCGCTCTTGATATATTCATGTGTGTTACACAGTGAAATCATATCATTTTGCGCCCTTTCGGGCTGTTGATTATTATTGCTTCCAAAAAAATCTTCCGGGCAAATAAGACAACACCGCCCAATTAACGGCTGACGTAGCACTGATCCTTACAAAGTGCTTGCTGTCGTCTTGATTAAATCCCGTGAGGAGTAAATTGGCTGGCAATATACAATGCGGTCTCCGCAATGATGACATTATTCAAGTATATTCAAAGCAACCCCGAGTCCCACAATGATCATAACGATACCGAGAACTATATAGTATATTCTCATACCCTTTCTGCCAACAAGATCGTAGAACCATCGTGTCCTGCGACTTTTCGGAACTATGAACCATTCACAGTTGCGAATACTCATCAGTATGCTGAAGACTCCTAACAGAATACTTACAATTCCAATTAAGATTGCCATACATTCTCCCTGTTACATCGGGAAGCCGCCGGGACCTCCCATGTTGCCCATCTGTTTCATCATGTTCATGGGAATGCGCATCTTCTTGCCCTTTCCCTTGCCGCCGAAGCCCATCTGCTTCATCATCTTCTGCATCTGCTCGAACTGCCTGATAAGCTGGTTGACATCCTCGACCTTGGTGCCGCTGCCCGCCGCTATACGTCGCTTGCGCTTGGCGTCGATGATGGAGGGCTTCTCACGCTCCTTCGGTGTCATGGAGGAGATTATCGCCTTGGTGCGAGGCATTTTCCGTTCGTCGATGTCCTCTTCCTTTATCTTTCCGGAAACGCCGGGTATCATCTTCAGCAGGGAATGAATGCTGCCCATCTTCTCTATCTGCTCGAACTGCGCATACAGGTCGTTCAGGTCGAATTTGTTCTCCTGCATCTTCTGCATGGTCTTTGCAGCCATCTTCTCATCGATAGAGCTTTTCGCCTTGTCGATGAGCGTCAGCACATCGCCCATGCCGAGAATACGGCTCGCCATTCTGTCCGGGTGGAACGGCTCGATATCGTTGAGCTTCTCACCGATACCCGCAAACTTTATCGGCTTTCCGGTGATGGCAAGCACCGTCAGTGCCGCACCGCCCCTTGTGTCGCCGTCAAGCTTCGTCAGAATAACGCCCGTGATATCCAGTGCTTCGTTGAAGCTCTGAGCAACATTCACAGCGTCCTGACCGGTCATCGAGTCCACCACGAGAAGTATCTCGTTCGGCTGAGTTTCACGCTTGATGTTCTTAAGTTCGCCCATCAGCGTTTCATCTATATGCAGACGGCCCGCAGTATCCAGCAGCACAACGTCAAAGCCGTTGTCCTTTGCATACTTTATGCCCTCTTTGGCTATCTTCACCGGGTCAGTCTGACCCATCTCGAAAACGTGCGCACCCGCCTTTTCACCGACTATCTTCAGCTGGTCGATAGCCGCCGGTCTGTAGATATCGCACGCAACCAGCAGCGGCCGCCTGTTCTGAGAAATAAGATGCTTTGCAAGCTTCGCACAGTGCGTCGTCTTACCCGCACCCTGCAGACCGCACATCATGATGACGCACGGCGGCTTAGACGGAAAATCAAGCTTTGCTGTGGTATTGCCCATCAGCGAGATAAGCTCCTGATGAACGATGTCGATGACCTGCTGCGCCGGAGTAAGGCTCTCCATGACCTTTTCGCCGACCGCCTTTTCGCTGACCCTCGCCACGAAGTCCTTTGCGACCTTGTAGTTCACATCTGCGTCCAGCAGAGCCATGCGCACTTCACGCATTGCGTCCTTAATATCTTTTTCATTCAGCTTGCCCCGTCCGCGGAGCTTGCCGAAAACGCCGTTCAGCTTGCCGGAAAGACCCTCAAAAGCCATCAGTTCACCGCCTTATTCTATATCAATATCAGCTTATCGAAATTGTACTGCCCTCAAATCGGACTTTATTCTGCCCGCACAGTTGTTTGCTCTGCGGAAAAGTCCCTCACAGCCCCCGCTGCACCTCGTCAAGAATGCCGCTAAGCTGCTCAAAGCGCACATCGCCGTATTGCCGCCCCAGTTCCTCCACAAGTCCCTTTGCACGGGAAAGTTCGCCGGAAAGGGTTTTCAGCCGCTGCGCAAATCCAAGCTTTTCTTCAAGTTCTGCCAGCCTCTGTTCGCCCTTTTTTATCGAATACAGAACGCTCTGCCTTGTGACGCCGCCCATCTCCTCTGCGATTTCAGCAAGTGAGAGGTCGGCATTATACCGCATATCCAGAGCCTGCCGCTGAGCATTAGCGAGAAGCTCCCCATAGATATCCAGCAGAATGACCGTATCAAAGCTGCGCTCCATCTGAATCTCCGTTTCGTACTGGTGTTAAGTAAAACCACTTTACAGCAACAGTAATATTATATCATGTCCGTTCCGCTTTGTCAAGACCTTTTTTCTCAAATGACCGAGGTATTTTCCAGAAAAAGTTTTCCACGGATTCAACAATGTTTTCAACTTTCTAAGGCTTGTATTAAGGCGGTTTCGCACTGCTTTTCAACTTTTTTGTTGAAAACCTCGCTAAAATAATCAACTCTCAACAAAATCAACCGTAGTTTCAACAGTTTTCACCGTTGAAAATGTTGAAAACCACCCGTGTATTTGCACAAAAGTAATCGCAAAACTCCGTATCCCGTTCTATGAACAGGTTTTCTCCGGCACTCGGCTAATGGCAATTTACACATTACACCGCAGCTTGTTCCAAACAAACGTCACAGGCTGTCATAATAGAATTGCAATGATTGCAATTAAGCAATTACGCCATTTAATAATATCATAGGAATATGCACAAAAAGCGGCAGTCCAGCTTATTTGATTTTACCAATTTGCAGCGAAATAAGTTGACTTTTATTGGTCAATATAGTATACTTAGATTGGATATTTCTATGTACAGCCCCTCACCGCAGAGGGTAGTAACTTAGACATACAAACCATTTTGGGAGGTTTACATAATGTATTGTGAAAACTGCGGCAAAAAGCTTATCCGTGGATACCAGTTCTGCATTGAATGCGGTACGCCTGTGCCGCCTGAAGAAACCGAAGAAACCGAGGCAGCCGCTCAGGAGCCCGACCAGACTGCGCCCGAAAGCGGAGAAATGCCGGGTATCCAGCCGCTCAGCAGCGAGGAGGGCACTCTTGTATTCTGCCCCACCTGCGGCATGAGAATGCAGAAATCGACCGAATACTGTGAAAAGTGCGGCATGAAGCTTTCCGGCGGCCAGAATAACGGCAGTTCCGTTCCGCTGTTCAATTCCGACCCCATCGGCGGCGAGTTCAGCGGCATATCCGACAGCGACATCGCACAGATAGACAATTTCGTCAACAACAGCGGTCTTGGCGGTTCGATAAGCTATAACGGCGGCAGCGATATCCAGTCCGCCGACGCACTCGGCGGGGGAGGACTTGCCGGCGAGATAGAAGCGCTCAACCAGCAGTTTGCGAACCTCAATTCCACCGCCAGTGAAATGCCCGCTATCGGCGCACCCGCCCCAGAGCCTGAGCCTGTCCCCGTACAGCCCGCCGCTCCTGAGCCTGAGCCTTTTGCACGCCGTGTAGACAATTTCAGCATGGAAGCAGGTATGCCAGAAACTCAGTTCCTCACTGAAAGCGGACTTCCCGTTATCAACGGCGGTGAAATGACCGAACCCGACGTGCCTGTCGAACTCGAACAGAACTACGACGATATTAATATAGAGGTAGAGAATAAAGCCCCCGTATACGCTCAGCCAGAAAAACGCACTTCCATATTCACCGAGCCGGAAGAATCCACTCCCGTATACACCGAACCAGAAGAACCCGCTCCCACATACACCGAACCAGAAGAATCCACTCCCGTATACACCGAGCCAGAAGAACCCGCTCCCGCATACACCGAACCGGAAGTATCCACTCCCGTATACACCGAACCGGAATACTCCGCTCCCACATACACCGAGCCGGAAGAACCCGCTCCCACATACACCGAGCCGGAAGTACCCGCTCCCACTTACACCGAGCCAGAAGAGTCCACTCCCGTATACACCGAGCCAGAAGAACCCACTCCCGTATACACCGAGCCAGAAGAATCCACTCCCGTATACACCGAGCCGGAAGAACCCACCCCCACATACACCGAGCCGGAAGAACCCACTCCCGCATACACCGAACCAGAAGAATCCACCCCCACATACACCGAGCCGGAAGAACCCGCTCACACATACACCGAGCCAGAACAGTCCGAGCCTGAAGACTCCGTGACCCAGCTTCTGACCCCCACAGAAGAACCGACCCCTGCCTACACCGAACCGGAATATTCCGCTCCCGCCTACACCAAGCCGGAAGAACCCGCTCCGTCAGCGCAGGAAGAAGAACCCGCTGTGGACCTCGGCAAGCTGGTATACTGCCGCAACTGCGGTCAGGATATGTACGAGAAGGAGGAAGTCTGCAAGGTCTGCGGCGCACCCAACAAGTGGAACATCAAGCCGCTTAAAAAGTCCGTTTCCGGCAAACAGCAGGAATCCACCGAGAAGAAGCCCATCAAGCTGTTCGGCGTTATCCCGCTTCCCACAGCAATAGGCGGCGCAGTGGTAGCTGCCGGAGTAGTAGCCCTCATCGTGTTCACCAACACCGGCAGGGACGCTGAAAACATCACCGACAGCAAGACCTCCGGCAACAAGCCCACGTTCACTACCTCAGAACCCGTAGAGAGCGACAGCGGCTTTGTTCCGGACGATATCTCGTCAGACCCCGTGATACCCGACGATACCGACCCTGTGGTATCCGAACCCGATAATGTGTCCGAGCCTGTCGAAGTATCTGACCCCGTTGACCCCGACGTATCCACCGACCCGTCGCAGCCCGATGAGGTATCCGAACCCGACGTCGTATCAGAACCGCCGGTAAATACCTCCTCCAACAGCTCAAGCACCACAACTTCTAACAATCCCGTCAATACCACCACCTCAAACAGACCTATAAACACCACCACTTCCAACAAGCAGGTGACCACCACAACGCAGAGGACTTCCACCACGACCACTTCAAATGCAGCAGTAAACAACAAGCCGACGATCACCGTGACCAACGAGGACAGCCAGCGTGACAAAATGCTCGACGCATTCGAGTCCATATCCAGCGAGGTCGGAAAACTCCACCTCTACGCACAGGCGACCATCACCGCACTTGACGAGGGCAAGACAAGGACGTTCTACACCGGTTCGATGACCTCGACCCTTTCCTCCGGAAAGACCGGCGCAGCAAATAAGTATAAGAACGCCAAGCCCTCATCAACAAAGCTTTCCGACGCATACGGCGAGCTTGAAACACTCTACGACCTCTACACCGAGTATTACACCTACGTCACCACTTCCACCGATTCTTCCAGCAAATATTCCACCAACGAAGCTTCCAAGTGGGACGCATTCAACAGCGCTGTAAAGAAAAGCTTCAACTACAAGAATCTGCAGACCACCAGCCAGACTGCCGCAGATATCTCCAGAACCTACGCCGACATAATGACCAACGCTTCCACAGCGGCAAACAACGCCGTGTCGCAGTTCACGACCGTCAAGAATGCAGTAGAAAAGCTTTCCAGCAGCAGCTATGACAGCGATGTTATAAAGACCATCTACAATGACAAGACCAGCAATATTCTGAAAGCAGCGGGCTACACTCAGCTTGTCATGAACTATTATCAGATGCTCAGCACCGGCGCACCGACCGATTATTCCACCGCAAAGTCAGCATTGTCCGGAGCCTCCTCCGACCTTGACGACCTGCTTGCAGTATTCACGCTCGCCGGCGACAACAGCCTTTCAGGCTTCAAGTCAGAATGCAGCAGCGCCATTAAATCGGTCAACAGTTCCATCGCTTCAATCAATAATGCAATTAAATAATTAATACTTTTGGGGGAGCCTATTAAAAGGTTCCCCCAAACTCTGTAATGTCGGTACTATTCCCACTACAGCCGAATATAATTTATAAAAGCTTGTCAAATAACTGCTGTAATAGGAGTAAAATAATGAATATATTCAAGCGTATCATCTGCGTAACATTATGCGCCCTGCTGCTGTTTTCGGTTAATGTATCCGCACAGGAAACCACCCCCGCCGAACAAATCGAATTTACCGACCAGCCCAAAGCGGCGGTGCTCATGGAAGCGCAGACAGGTCAGATACTCTATTCCGTGAACGCTCAGGCGAAGCTGCCCATGGCGTCCATAACCAAGGTAATGTCGCTGCTCGTCCTTGCCGATATGATAGACGACGGCACCCTCCAACTCACCGATAAGATAAAAGCGTCCTCCTACGCTTCCTCAGTCGGCGGCTCAGTCATATGGCTTGAACCCAGCGAAGAAATGTCCGCCGCCGAACTTCTCGAAGCCGTGATCGTAAGTTCCGCCAACGACGCCGTGACCGCCCTCGCCGAGCATACCGCAGGCAGCGAAGCGCAGTTCGTGAAGCTGATGAACAAACGCGCCAAGGACATGGGACTGAAAAACACCCGCTTCACCGGCTGCATAGGCTTCGACGCCAGCGGACACTATTCCTCAGCCGAGGACATCGCCGTCATGACCGCTGAACTGATGGAAAAAGAGTACTACCGCGGCTGGTTGCTCACATGGCTCGATTATTTGCGCGGCGGCGGAACTCAGCTTCTCAACACAAACAAGCTTGTGAGATACTATAACGGCATTCTCGGCGGAAAGACCGGCACCACCGACGCCGCAGGCTGCTGCCTTGCCGCCTGCGCTGAAAGAGGAGATATGCGGCTCGTCGCAGTAGTGCTCGGCTGCGGCGAAGACCCCGCAAGATTCGACCGCACCGAGGAACTTCTCGACTACGGCTTTTCCGCCTTTGAAAGATTCACCCCCGAAGTCGACAGCCGTGAACTTAAACCCATAACCGTTGACCGCGGCGAGTTATCAGAGGTGACCCCGATAATAAAGCAGCGCAGCGACTGCATAATAAAAAAGGGCAGAGCCGCAGACGTGAAATATGAATACACCTTTGTCGAAAAACTTGACGCCCCTGTCGAAAAGGGACAGTTCGTCGGCGAATATTTAGTAACGCTGGATGGCGCAGAGGTCTTTCGCTCAGAAATAGTCGCCAAGCAGGACGTCCGGAAAATGAGCTTTTTCATGTATCTTGTAAAAGTACTTGCAGAACTGATAAACTACTGACCTGCCGCGTCCGAAATATGGCAAATGATTGACGAAAAATGCGTAATTGTCGGGGAATTTTGGGAAAAACCCTTGACAATTTGTCCGAAATGAGATAAAATAAATAGTGAAAAATACTGTCGTTCTATCCTGTTCGGATCGCTATCGGGAGCGTTGAAGGAAAGGCTGTTCGGCAGAGGATTTCCGGCACATTGCCCGGCGGAGCTTTCGCAGGGGGGCGTGTGTCAGTCGCAGTCTTGGACTGACGGCGGAAGTCCGTATCACGGCATCGAAAATGCGCCTGATTCCGGGTACACACGGATTCAGCTATCACACCCCATCTGCAAAGCCCCGCAGACGGGTAAAGGCGTCGGGCAGATGTCCGGGATAATGACAGACGTGCAGTTTGTCCAAAGTCGGCATATTCCGGCGAAAGCAAAGGTCTCTTTGCGCTGGCAAAGCCGCTGTATTCCGGAAGAATACAGTCTGAAGCAACGCATAGTGAATCGGTTACCAGCGTGACGCGCTGAGGTAAACCATGCGGGTATCCCCGTTCTGGCTCACCACTCCGGTCAGGTAAAGCTGCTGATCCAAGCGTTTTTTTCAGGCTTACAGAGAAGGTTTTATTTTTGACTCACTCTTTGAGAGGGGTCGTATTACGAACACCATGAACTCAGCTTCACGGTAATCGCAATACGGCCTCCTTTCTTTTTCTTATCAGGAGGACTCTATGCGAATAGGCGTAATTCAGGCGTATTCTCAGCGTGACAAAAATCCGGTGCTGTTCAGCGGGGTAAGGGAAGCAGTCCCGCCTGAATATCAGGTCGTGAATTTCGGCGTCAACCCCGGAAGCACCGAAGAAATATCCTATGTGACTGTGGCAGTCTGCGTCTGCCTGCTGCTAGGCAGCGGAGCAGTCGATTTTATGGTCACAGGCTGCTCGTCAGGTCAGGGTATGATGCTTGCCTGCAACAGCCTGCCGGGAGTTATGTGCGGATACATAAAGGACAGTTCCGACGCTTTTCTGTTCGGCAGGATAAACGGCGGCAACGCCGTATCCTCCCCCCTCGGCTTAGGCTGGGGCTGGAACGGCGACCTGAACTTCAGGGATACCATGCGCGCACTCTTTTCAGGCGGTTTCGGCTGCGGATATCCCCCTCAGGACGCCAAAAGAAAACGTCATGATATGCAGCAGGTCAGAATGCTGAACACATTGTGCCGCAAGCCGCTTACACAAGCGTTGTTAGATATGGACAGACCTCTTCTTCTGAGCGCCCTGCGCTGCAGTACAGTATATGAGTATATAAAGGAGAATGCGTCAGACCAAAAGTTAGCTGAACTGCTCATCCAGATAGCCGCTCAAACCTGACCTCGACCCACGCCCACCGAATCACGATATTCCCCCGGCGTCATACCAACGACCTCCCTGAACCTCCGACAAAAGTGGCTCTGTGACGAAAAACCGAGAAGCTGCGCAATATCCGTCAGCGGAACTCCGCCCGAAATAAGGCTCTTTGCAGCCTCAATACGCCGAGCAAGAATGAATCCCGTGATCGTCTGCCCTGTTTCCCGCTTAAACACCACCGAAATATAGCTTCTGTCATACCCCAGCCTCTGCGCTATCCCCTCCGCAGTCAGCCTCGTGTGCAGATTATCCGAAATATACCCGATAGCCCGCCTTACCACCGGCGATACTTCACGGCTCCTGACCTTTTTCATTCTCTTTGCAAATTCAAGAGCAATCTGGTCGTTCACCGCCCTGACGTCCTCCACGCTGCGGCAGCGATCCGCAGTGCGTATAAACATATCGCTCAGGCTGTATGCGTCCTCCTGCGGCATTCCCGCAGAAATGCACTTTCGTGTGATGATAGTGCAGTTCGCCACCAGATGATATATCTCGTTTCTTATCGGGTCGTCGGACAGCCTGCCCTTTTCAGTCTCTCCGGCAGACTGTGCGGGGTATTGCTCACGCAGCCTCATTATCCCGTCAGAATCCCCCGACACCACCAGCCTGTAAAATTCCTGCTCATACTCATGCGGCGGGTGAGGTACGCCCTGTTCTTTCATCAGATTTATCCGCATTTCTATCCTGTCCGTGTTTTTCATCGTACTCCCCCCTACCTAATTATACAACATATCTGCCACAAAAACAACACATTTGATATAATCCGCCATCTTTTTGTGATATATTCATATTAACAAACACACACTTGCAAAGGAGTACCACCATGAAAAAATTAATATCCTCCCTTCTTCTCTCCGCAATACTGCTTTCCTCCGGCTGCAGCGGAAACACCAGCAGCACCGTTTCAGTCACTCAGACCTCAGAGGAAACCACCTCCCAGACCCCCGACCAGTACACCGAGGACACCGCCCTTGCCGCAATGACCTCCCAGCAGCTTGTAAGTTCCATGACCATCGGCTGGAATCTCGGCGATACTCTCGATTCCTGTCAGGCGGACCGTGACGGCGACGGTATCATCAACGAGCACGTTGACGAGGGCGAACCTGACGAAACCATGTGGGGCAATCCCAAAGCCACTCCCGAACTATTTCAGGCGCTTCTCGACAGCGGAGTGAACGCCGTGCGCATTCCCGTCACATGGCGCGACCATATCGACGAAGCCGGCAATATTTCCGCCCATTGGCTCGACAGAGTTCAGCAAGTCGTAGATTACGCCTATGATATAGGCATGTACGTTATAATCAACGTACATCACGACGGCGGCGGAGACCCCCAGTTCGGCGCATGGATATGCAACGCTGCGACAGATTACGACGCAACGCTCGCCCGCTACAAAACACTGTGGACTCAGATAGCGCAGAGATTCGAGGACTACAGCGAACGCCTTATCTTCGAGAGCATGAACGAGGTCGGCTTCGACAGCCTTCCCCAGAACAAGGCATACGAAACGCTGAACAGCCTGAATCAGGAATTTGTCGACCTTATTCGCTCCTCCGGCGGAAAGAATCCCGTGCGCCACCTGCTCATCGCAGGCTACTGGACAGACATAGCCAAGACCTGCGACAGCCGCTTCGTAATGCCCACCGACCCTCAGGGACGCTGCATAGTTTCCGTGCATTACTACACCCCGTGGGACTTCTGCACCACCAACATAAAGAACGAATGGGGTACCGCCTCCGAGCAGCAGGAAATGGAGCGTCTGATCGGCATGATGAAAACGAACTTTGTCGATAAAGGGACGCCTGTTATCGTCGGAGAATATGCTGCAAGCGGCAATGATTTCAACAGCTGCGTTTTCTTCTGTGAGAAGCTTGTAAAGCTGTGCCACGATTACGGAATAGCGACATTCCTGTGGGACAACGGCAATGGACAGATAGACCGCAGCACCGATACATGGCGCAGCGAGCAAATGCACTCCGCTCTGCTCAGAGCAGTCAGCGCCGAAAACTACACCCCCCAGAAAAGCGAATGACCCACACAAAACGGGGCTGCAAAAAAGCAGCCCCTAATTTTGTAATAAGCCTAAAAGTCGATCTCTTCTCCGCCGCCAATATACATCAGCTTATCTCCGAGTATCTCGTCCATCAGGTCAAATCCCCTGAATCCCGTGCAGTGGCAGGCGTATATTTTATCCGCATTGCTGAGCTTCAGAGCCCTAGCCTGCGCCGTAACATAATCAGCCGAGCAGCCCAGCGTCTTTGGATTCGCCCCCATGAAGTGGAAGCCCCCCACTATCGCCAGCACCGGAATGCCGTACCAATTCTCCTTGACCGTTTCCAGAACATTCTGCACACCGCAGTGAAAGCACCCGCCGATGATGACCAGACCGTCCGCCTTGCGCTTTTTCGGAAACAGCACCGCAAAGCATTCGTCCGCTCCGTCATACGGTATCTGCTTTTTGCCGTCAAGAGAGAAGCAGCTTCTGTCCGGATTCAGATTCTTTTCCTCAAACACCTCGCTTGAAGCAAGATAGAACCCCTCAGCCACCTCAGAAAAACTGTTGAACAGCGTCAGCCTGTCTGCGTATTTCTTGAAAAAGCCCTTTCCCGCACCTGCCGGCTGCTTCATAAAGCCGTTCTTTTTCCAGTATTCCGTCTGAGCCGCAGCCCTGATATAAATATCGGCGTCCGGCGAAAGCCGCATGATATTGTCTATGCCGCCGATATGCGCAGCATGGTTATGCGTTATCACAACGCCGCTCAGGCTGTCCAGAGGCAGCTTCATTCTTCTCGCATTCTCAGCAGCCTTTCCCGTCAGCCCCGTGTCGATCAAATAGTATTTACCGCCGAATTCCACAAAGAACGATACGCCGTTTTCAGAATACAGCTTCTCGTCCACAGCGGTGTTTTCTATCAGACAAATCAGCTTCAATTAAGCTTGATCCCCCTTGACATGATGTTTGATAGCCGCAAAACTTTCCGCGCTTAAGCAGTGTTCTATCCTGCAGGCGTCCTTTGCCGCTATATCCTCAGGCACTCCCATCGAGGTCAGCCAGTTTGTAAAAAGAATATGCCGCTCATAGACCTTTTCAGCTATCTGCCTGCCCTTATCCGTCAGCGTGATATATCCGTTGTGGTCCACGGTAATGCACTCCTGCTCTCTCAGGTTCTTCATCGCAACGCTTACGCTCGGCTTGGAGAATTCCATCTCCGTTGCAATATCCACTGAACGCACCTCGCCGTTGCGATTCTGCAGGATAAGTATAGTTTCCAGATAATCCTCGCCGGATTCAAGTATTCTCCCTTTCATATCTATTCCTTTCTGTCCGTCGCCCATGCTGCCGGATTCACGTTCTTACAGACTTGCGAGAAGCCCTGTTCCTAGGGTTTATCGACAGTCTGCCTATAATATATATGATACCATATTTATGATTTCAAGTCAAGCCGTAACGCAAAAAACCTCCCATTACGCCTCGCCCATGCTGAGTATTCGTGCAATAACGCTCCCCTCATACACTATCGGGTATTCCCTCAGCGAGAAGATAAGCCCGTCCGCCGGCGCAGCGATCTCCTCCTCTACCGTACCTGTTATCGGAGTCACTATCTCCCCGATAACAGTGCCTTTCTGAACCCAGATATTATGTTCAACTTTTGGTATAAATATTCCGCTCTCTACCGAGTGTATAACATTGACCGCTCCGTCCGTGCTGACCATCGGGTGCGAAATATCCTCCACCGGACCTTCCCAGATGCCCACCTTGGACATGAGATTGAATATACCGCTGAGAAGCTGCGTGCAGTAGGCCTTTGTTATCCGCTGACCCACGCCCATTTCTATCACCAGAGTTGGCACTCCGATGTCCCTGAGCGAATTTGCAAGCGACCCCTCGCCCACTGCGTTGGAGTCATGCACCCATACGAAGTCGGTGTTCAGCATTTTCGCATATTTGAGCAGATGGCTGCTTTCCGTGCTCGGTATCCTCACCTGAGGTATTTCCCGAATGAATATGTTGCTTGCATGGATATCCACGCAGATATCCGCACCCCTGATGTCCTCCACCAGACGAGCCGCAATGCTCTCCGCCGCCGCTCCCGATTCGCTTCCCGGAAATACCCTGTTCATATCCAGACCCGACATCGGCACAGCACGGCTTACCGCGTCCATTCCCAGCGGGTTTATTGACGGATATATGTCCACCGTGCCTTTTAGATACGCCATATTCGACGTTATCCTGCGCACCAGTTCATAGCACACATATTGCCCCTCAAGTTCGTCGCCGTGTATTCCAGTGACAACTGCGATACGCTTTCCGCCCTCGCAGCCCATGCCCGTCAGCCGATTCTTCTTTATTGTCAGCACCTCGTCAGCAGGCAGCCTGACCGAAACCAGAGTTTCTATCATCGTTCTTCCCCCTATTATTATTCCACAGATTTAAGCGATTCCACCATGCTTATCCGCTTCAGATCCCTCTGCATGATGAGATTTACTATCAGCGAGAAAGCCACCGTAATGACGAACGCCCACACGAACGACAGCGGGTGAATGTTTCGTCCGAACATTACCTCGTCTATTTCAGCCGTCTGTATGATGAATTGACACAGTGCCACGCCAAAGCCCAGACCTATGACCGCACCCATTACCGATAGTATATTGTTCTCCCTGAACACATAGCTTGAAACCTCTTTGTCGTAGAAGCCAAGCACTTTCAGCGTTGCTATCTCCCGTATACGCTCTGTAATATTCACGTTCGTCAGATTATACAGAACCACGAAAGCCAGTGCGCCCGCGCTGATTATCAGCACAATGACCACCAGATCCATTATCTTCAGCATATTCTCAAACGTCTTTGAAGCGCCCGCATTCAGCGACACACTGAGTACGCCGTCCACCTCCATCATTTTCTCGCTGAAAGCGTCCTGCACACTCTCGTCCGCCCCTATGCCGTTTTTGAAATAGATTATGTTGTATTCCGGCTGCTCTCCGAATAACTCTGAGTATTTTTCCTCCGAAATATACAGATAGTGGCTCGCATAATGCTCCGTTATTCCCCCGATAACCATGTCGCAGGTCTTGCCGTCGCTTATCTTGATGGTGACTGTATCCCCCTGCTTCACTCCCAGCAGCTTTGTCATCTTTTCCGTTGCGATAACTCCGCCTGCCTCGTCAAAGGTTATGTCCTTTCCCGACGTTCTTTCACGGAAATCTATCATATCCATGAATATTGAGGTATCTTCCACCGCCGTAATATAGCACTGCACATTTGCGTCCTCCGACGACACCGTATACTGCTTAACAAGCGCCCTTGTATATTCAGTGTCCCCGTTGTAGTCCATCAGCGCATTGTATATTCCCTGCAGCTCGTCCTCGCTGATTTTGCTGTCATAAGCAATATACCCGCTGTAGTTATTGATATTATTATACTGTAAGTCAACAATATCGCTGATAGAATCCTTCAGCCCGAAGCCCGTGAGCGACAGCGCCGTGCACCCTGCAATACCGACCACCGTCATGAACATTCTGCGCTTGTACCTGAACAGATTCCTGCCCGATACCTTTCCGAAAAACGACAGCCTGTTCCACACAAAACCTATCTTTTCAAGGAACACACGCTTTCCCGCCTTAGGCGCCTTTGGCCTCATCAGTTCAGCAGGCGTGCCCCCCAGCGCCTTTCTTGTGCACAGGTAGACTGTCGCCGCAATAGCCGCCACCATGCTTCCTGCAGATATCAGCATATTCGACGGACTTAACTCAAAGTAATAATTCGTCATAATATACATCATGCTATAAGCAAACATAATGATATACGGGAACAGGAACATTCCTATGAACGCCCCGACAACGCTTCCCGAAGCCGCCGCCAGCACCGCATACGCCATATATTGCCGCATTATCACCCAGTCCGGGTATCCCAGCGATTTAAGCGTACCTATCTGCATTCGCTGCTCCTCGACCATTCTTGACATGGTCGTCAGGCACACCAGCGCAGCCACCAGCAGGAAGAACACCGGAAAAATCGCAGCTATCTTGTCTATCCTCTCCGAGTTGCTCTCATATTCCGCATACCCCGGATTATCCCCCCTCGTGAAGATATACCACTTAGCCTCGCCTGCGTCCTCTATCTCCTTTTTGGCTTCCGCAAGCTTCTTTTCAGCGTCAGCTATCTCCGTGCGGAATGTTTCTTCGCCCTCGCTGTATTCAGCCAGACCGTCCTGATATTTCTGCCTTGCGTCCTCCAGTTCTTTCTGTCCGCTTTCATATTCAGCCTTACCGTCCAGAAACTCCTGTTCCTTTTCCTCAAACTGCGCCAGACCCTCGTTATATTGCTTCTCAGCGTCCGCAAGCTGATTCTTGCCGTCATTCAGCTGCTTCAGCCCGTCCGCAAACTGACTGTACCCCTCGTTATACTGCCTAACGCCCTCCTCATATTCCGCATACTTCTCCTGATACTGAGCGTATCCGTCCTCATACTGCCTGAGCCCCTCGTCTATCTGAGCCTGAGCCGCTTCAAGCTGCTTTCTGCCCTCGTCGAGCTGCGCCTGCTTCTCGCTTATCAGCGCAGTGCCCTCGTCGATTTGCGCCTTTCCCTCGTCAAGCTTCTGCTTTCCTTGGTCAAGAAGCACCTTTCCTGCGTCAAGCTGAGCCTTACCCTGCTCCAGAGCCGCTTTCTGCTTAACGACCTCCTCGTTGTCGCTTCCAAGCAGCTTCTCCATCATCTCGACCGCAGCCACGCCCTTGTTGTATTGCTCCAGACCCGCTTCATATTCCGCCAGCTTCTCGTTATATTGAGCCAGCCCGCTGTCATACTGCGCCTGTCCCTCCGCAAGCTGCGCCTTAGCCTGTTCAAGCTGAGCCGCGCCCTCATCAAGCGACTTTTTGTTATCGTCTATTTCCGCCTGACCCTCGTCAAGCTGCTTCTTGCTCTCCTGCAGCATATTATAAGCCTCGTCAAGCTGCTTCTTTCCGTCAGAAAGCTGCTGCCTGCTCTCGTTCAGCGTTTTCTCTGCCTCGTCTATTTTCTGCTGATTGTCGGCGATATCCTGCTTTCCCTTATCTATCTCCGACTTTGCGTCAGTAAGAGTCTGCCGAGCATCCTCAAGCTGCTTTTCTCCGTCAGCGATATCCTGCGCCGCCTTGTCCAGTTCCTTTTCTCCGTCCGCTATCTGCACTGCAGCGTCGTCCAGTTCCGCCTTTGCGTCGTCAAGCTTCTTCTGACCGTCTGTCCTTGCCTGTTCAAGGTCCTTTTCACCATCGGCTATTTTCTGCTTTGCCTCGCCAATAACCTCGTCATACCGTATCTCGCTCCGCTGCTTACCAAGCCCCTCCAGCCTGTCGGAAATTTCGTCCCTCATACTCTGATATTCGTCCGAATAGCTGGACAGCCCCTTAAGCTGCTCCGACTGAACATATATCTCCGTGTATACTTCCTGCGTAAAATTACTCTCTGCAATATACAAAAACGCCTGCAGCGACCCATTACCTATTGTCGTGCTTCCTCTCTGCGTAGCCGAAATATACATCGGCGTGTCGAAAGTCCCCACTATCGTGTACTCCCGATACCTGAGCGGAAATTCCTCGCTCTCTGTCGGGTCGGACAGCACGACCTTTTCACCGACCTTCATTCCCTCTCTCAGCTTGCTTGAATTGAGAATGCACTCGTCCTCTTTCTCCGGCATTCTCCCCTCGGTGATGTCTATTCTGTTCATGCCGCTTTCTTCGTTGAGCGAGTATACCCGTGTGTTATAATCCTTACCGTCATAACTCAGAGTTAAGTCAGTATACTTACTGCTCCGTACCTCCGACACTCCCTCAGTTTCACTGAGTGCCTGCAGATCCCCCTCAGTCAGCCCAAACGTAGACATGACCCTCAGGTCGAACAGCTCATGCTCATCATAGTAGTTATCCGCCATTATTTTCATGTCGCTGCCCGTAGCCCGCACACCGCTGAAGAACCCCACACCGATGGCGCAGATAGTGAAAATCGACATGAATCTGTTTTTGGTCTTTCGTATTTCTCTGAAAATATTTTTGGTTACAGCTTTCAAATCCGTACCTCCGCCGCCATTGTCACCATTCTATTTCCTCAACGGGCGTGGGATTTTCATTTCTGATTATCTCAGCCACCTTGCTGTTCTTTATTCTTATCACTCTGTCAGCCATCGGCGCAATTGCCGAGTTGTGCGTGACCAGTATCACGGTCATTCCGTCCACCCTGCAGGTATCCTGCAGCAGCTTCAGTATCATCTTGCCCGTGTTATAGTCCAGCGCACCCGTGGGCTCGTCGCACAGCATGAGCTTAGGCTTCTTGCTGAGCGCCCTCGCAATAGACACTCTCTGCTGCTCTCCGCCCGAAAGCTGAGCCGGGAAGTTCCCCAGACGTTCCCCCAGCCCCACCTTTTCAAGTATCTCTGCCGCCGGAATAAAGTCCTTTGTGGTCTGCGCCGCAAGTTCGACATTCTCCTTTGCAGTCAGGTTAGGCATAAGATTATAGAACTGAAATATGAACCCCACGTCATATCTCCGGTAATTAGTAAGCTGCCTGCGGTTGAATCTGTCCACCCTTGCGCCGTCAACGCTGATTATACCCTCGTCGCAAGTGTCCATTCCCCCCAGCATATTCAGCACTGTTGTCTTACCTGAGCCGCTCGGACCGACGATTATCGCAAATTCGCCCTTTTCTATGTCGAAAGTCATGCCGTCGGCGGCGTTTATCGTGACCTCGCCCATGTGGTAGCGCTTATATACATTCTCCAGAGTTACAAATGCCATAGTTATCTCCTTGTGCTGTTCTATTGATGTGCTGAATATAGTATTGCAGCAGTCAGCCTATCTCTTAATTAAAGCAGGCAGAGAAAACCCCCGTTCGCACGAAGGTTTATCCCTGCCCTTTTCATATTACCCTTAACCTATTTTCGACTTACCGCCCATATAGGGTCTGAGCACCTCAGGAATATTGACTGTTCCGTCAGCATTCAGATTGTTCTCTAAGAATGCGATGAGCATTCTGGGCGGAGCAACTACAGTGTTGTTCAGCGTATGTGCGAAATACTTCTTGCCGTCCGAGCCGTTTACTCTTATCTTCAGTCTGCGAGCCTGAGCGTCGCCAAGATTCGAACAGCTTCCCACCTCAAAGTACTTCTTCTGTCTGGGTGACCAAGCCTCCACGTCGAAGCTCTTTACCTTAAGGTCTGCAAGGTCGCCAGAGCAGCACTCGATAGTCCTTACCGGAATATCCATCGAGCGGAACAGGTCAACTGTGTTCTGCCAAAGCTTGTCGAACCACATCTTAGAGTCCTCAGGCTTGCAGACAACTATCATCTCCTGCTTCTCAAACTGGTGTATTCTGTACACGCCTCTTTCCTCAATACCGTGCGCGCCCTTCTCCTTACGGAAGCAGGGAGAATAGCTGGTAAGAGTTCTCGGCAGCGTATCCTCTTCAAGAATGGTGTCGATGAACTTGCCTATCATAGAATGCTCGCTGGTACCGATAAGATACAGGTCCTCGCCCTCTATCTTATACATCATTGCGTCCATCTCAGCAAAACTCATTACGCCGGTAACGACGTTTGAGCGTATCATATACGGCGGAATGCAGTATGTGAACCCTCTGTCTATCATGAAATCTCTTGCATAAGCGAGCACTGCCGAATGCAGTCTTGCGATATCGCCCATCAGATAATAGAAACCGTTGCCGGCTACCTTTCTCGCACTGTCAAGGTCGATGCCGTTGAGCTTCTCCATTATCTCGCTGTGGTAGGGTATTTCAAAGTCCGGCACTACCGGCTCGCCGTAGCGTGTTATCTCGACGTTCTCGCTGTCGTCCTTTCCGATAGGCACAGACGGGTCAATGATGTTCGGTATCGTCATCATTATCTTCTTTACCTTCTCAGAAAGTTCTTCCTCCTGCTGTTCAAGCTGAGCCAGTTCGTCAGAGAATTCCTTGACCTGAGCCTTAGCCTTCTCTGCCTCTTCCTTCTGACCCTTAGCCATCAGTCCGCCTATTTCCTTAGAAATACGGTTTCTGTCCGCTCTCAGTGAATCGCCCCTCTGCTGAGCCTTGCGAAGCTGTGCGTCCAGTTCTATTACCTCGTCTACCAGCGGAAGCTTGCTGTCCTGAAACTTCTTCTTGATGTTCTCCTTAACAGCGTCAGGGTTCTCTCTTAAAAATTTAATGTCTATCATTTTGTTTGCCTTTCTTTTTTATTGATTCAGGCATAAGCCTGTCAAATTTTTATGCTTTTTTGAAATTCGCTGGGATCACTCTATTAACTTAGTTGATTCAGCCTTGTTCAGCGTCCATGCAGTGCTGATTACCAGAACCCGCATTGCCAGAAGCCATGCTTACCTTATATTCATCAGCTTAAGTATTCCCTCAAGCTGATCCTTGTCCTCAAAGCATATCTGCAGCGTGTTTGACTTCTTTCCCTCAGATATTCTTACCTTTGTGCCCAGAGCCTCCGTCAGGCTCATTTCCACCTCGGTGTAGTAAGCCATTCTCGGCTTTATTTGCGTCTGTTCTTCCTCACGCTTTGCCTCTCTCTTTGCAATCGCCTCGATACTGCGTACACTCAGTTCGCCCTCCGAAGCCCTCGCAGCTATCTCTGTCATAAGAGCAGGGTCCTTTATTGCTTTAAGAGCCTTGCAGTGCCCCACAGAAAGCCGCCCGTCAGCCAACAGATCTCTCACACCGATAGGCAGCGTCAGCAGCCCAAGGCTGTTCGCTATTGAAGACCTCGGCTTTCCCAGTGCCTTTGCAAGCTGATCCTGGGTCATTTTGTAGTTATCTATCAGTTCTCTGTAGCCCTGCGCTTCCTCTATCGGGTTAAGGTTTTCTCTCTGCAGATTCTCAATCAGTGCTACCTGCATTACCTGTTCTTCCGAAAGGTCGTCCCTTACTACAACAGGGACCTCGCTCAGCCCTGCGATTTTTGCTGCTCTCCACCGGCGTTCTCCAGCAATTATCTGATAGTTACCCGTTGCAAGCGGCCGCACAAGAAGCGGCTGAAGCACGCCGTTCACCCTGATGGATTCCGCAAGCTGCTCCATTGCCTCCTTGTCGAATATCTTTCTTGGCTGTCCCTTGTTCGGCTCTATTTCAGATATCCGTAGAGTTTTCAGGCTCTCGGTTTCCTCCATATTGTTATCGTCAAACAGACTTGAGAAAGACCCGCCTATTCGTTTATTGCTCATTTTTTCTCTCCATTTCACGAACCTTCTCAAGCACTTCCTTTGATAATCTCTTGTATGCGTCTGCACCCTTCGAGCTCTTATCATAGAAAATAATAGGTTCTCCGTGGCTCTGCGCTTCGGTTATTCTCACATTTCTCGGTATTTCTGTCTTGAAGATAACATCGCTCGGAAAGCTTCTCTTGATGTCCCTCATTATCTCGTTGCTTGCAAGAAGCCGCCTGTCCAGCATTGTGAAAACGATACCCATTATCTGCAGGTCGCCGTTTATCTTTTTCATTCTCTTGACTGTCATGACAAGCTGCGCCAGACCCTCCAGTGCAAACGGCTCGCAGACCATCGGCACAATTACTCTGTCGCAGGCGATAAGCGCATTCATCGCCAGAATACCCAGCGACGGCAGACAGTCCACGATTATGATATCATAGCTATCCTTTATCTGCAGTATTGCCTTTCTGAGCTGATGGTTTCTCTGCTCCACGCCAGTAAGCTGCAGTTCAGCCTCGCAAAGCTGATTTGTGGCCGGCATAATATCGACGTTCTTATATCTCGTCTTTATTATAGCCTCCTGCGGACGAGCCTCGCCCATTATCACTTCATATGTAGTCACGTCGAGCGTCTTTTTCTTTATCCCGTAACCGGTCGTGGCGTTGCCCTGCGGGTCAAAATCCACCAGCAGGACCTTTTTGCCGAGCGTCCCCAGCCCTGCGGCAATATTTATCGCCGTAGTTGTCTTGCCAACCCCGCCTTTCTGGTTGACCACACCAATGACTGTTCCCAATTCTCTTTCACCCCTGTTTTGTCCATATTACTTCTTTTCTATTATACCATACTCCGCCAAAAAAATAAAGCCCTTTTTATAAAAATGTTCCACATAGAACAAAATTTCGACCTTTCCAGACGAAATGTTCCATGTGGAACAATGTATTATCATAGACAGTACTATTAAATCTCAGCCGCCGACCGTATCTTTATCGTATACTCAAAGCAATCTCCCACCCTGTTCATCACCGTTTCGCAGTCAATATTTGCGTCTTTCATATTCCTTACGATCTTGTTGATACTGTTTATGTATAACCTCGGCACAGGAAAGCAGAACTTTCTCCCTTTCTTTTTCTCTATAGATTGTACCCGCTCCTTAGCCTTAACATCACACTTCTGAACCTCCGGCTCACCCCTAATCAGACGTTCCACAAGTTCCTCGGTCTGTTCGATATTCAAGTGATTCATGATAATCTCACCCAAAGCCCTAGCCCTGAGTTTCTGCTCATCAAGCCTTACCAAAGCCCTTGCCTGTCGCTCAGTAATATTCCCCCTGATAAGCAAATTTCTCTCCGAATCACTGAACCTCAGCAGCCTAAGCTTATTTGCGACAGTTGACTGCGCCCTGCCAAGCCGAGCCGCGGCCTCCTCCTGAGTAAGCCCGTAATACGAAATAAGCTTCTCAATAGCCATAGCCTCCTCAAAATAACTGAGATCCCTCCGCTGAATATTCTCTATAAGCGCAAGCACAGCCGATTTTTCATCATCAGCGTCAATCACAATGCAGGGAACTTCACTAAGCCCGCATATCTTAGCCGCCCTGAGCCGCCTTTCCCCGCTGACCATCTCGTAGTTTGCCCCGCACCGTCGCACATTTATCGGCTGCAAAATGCCATTCTCCCTGATACTGTTAGCCAGATTGAGAAGTTCCCCATCTTCAAACTGCACCCTTGGCTGAGATTTATTCGGAATTATCAGCCCCACCTCGATTGAAACTACCCTCTGAACCTGCTTTTCCTTATTCTTAAATAATCCATTCATGGTGACTTTCCTTTCTCCTCGAGCAGCGTATTGCCCCTTTGTTACCTCAATTATACCATACGCAGGAAATATTATCCACCATAAAATATCGCATTTCCCCCTATAAATCCCCATTTCCCGACAAAAAAAACCGCCCTAAAGCGGTTTTTTATTGATATTAGAAGAATTTCTGGGGTATTGTGTCGGAGTCTGCGATATTTTTTTAATAACCACAAGCCGCCTGTCGTCCCCATTAGGTATCTTGTAGTCCCGAACGCTCTCCAGTTCCCCTCCGAGTTTTCGTATTGCACTTTCAGCAGCAATAATATCCTCATTCACCGATTTAAGAGCAATGAAACACCCACCGACCCTGACGAACGGCAAACAATATTCAGCCAGCACCGGCATAGCCGCCACTGCGCGAGCCGTAGCAAAATCGAAACATTCCCGCTTCTTTCTGCCAAGTTCCTCGCTCCTCGCATGAATTATCTGTGCATTTACCCCGACCATCTCACAAGCCTTTTCAAGATAAACGCACCGCTTATTCAGACTATCGCACAGCGTCCCCTTAAGGTCATTTCTCACTATCAGAAGCGGCAGCGCAGGAAACCCTGCACCCGTCCCCACGTCAATGAATGAACTACCATTCCCGACCTCCGCCATATAAAACGGCAGAACGCTGTCAACAAAATGCTTGTCCACGACCTCCTCAAACTCAGTGATAGAGGTCAGATTCACATTCTGATTGTATTCCACCATAAAATCACACAGCGCTACAAGCCTTTCAGCCGCCTGCGAATCAATATCTATCCCTGCAAGCTTAAACCTGCCGATAATATATTCAACCCTCTCACGTTCGCTCATTTGTTATTCCTTTCCCTGAGCCGCCAGCCAGATCAGCAGAACTGAAACATCAGCCGGATTCACTCCCGAAATTCGCCCCGCCTGACCCACGTTCAGCGGCCTGAACTTATTCAGCTTCTCCTGAGCCTCCAGCCGAAGCCCCTTGATAGTCCGATAATCCACATCTTCCGGCAGAGTTTTTTCCTCCAGCCTGCGCATTTTATTGATCTGTTCCTGCTGTATCTTGATATACCCCGAGTATTTCAGTTCTATCTCGATTTTATTTACCAGTGAATATTTTAGAGCAGGACGCCCGCTATCAAATTCAGCAAGATCAGTATACGAAACCTGCGGCCTTTTGAGCAGTTCCACAAGCCGAACGCCCGCAGTAATTTCAGACGTCCCCCGCTCTCTCAGCACCTGATTGACTTTCTCAGTCGGGTGAATCGTTACCGATTTAATACGTTCCAACTCATTTTCGCATATTTTCTTCTCGTCAAGATACCTCTGATACCGTTCATCAGAAACCAATCCGACTTCATGCCCGACCGGAAGCAGCCTGTCAACCGCATTATCCTGCCTTAATATCAGCCGATATTCGCTTCTGCTGGTCATCATTCTGTAAGGCTCGCTGCACCCCTTAGTTACAAGGTCGTCTATCAGCGTACCAATGTAGCTTGAAGCCCTGTCCAGAATCATCGGCGGCCGTCCCGAAATTTTCAGCGCGGCATTTATTCCTGCCGCGATTCCCTGACCCGCAGCTTCCTCATAACCGCTCGTGCAGTTGAATTGCCCCGCACCATATAATCCGGAAATCTTCTTGAATTCCAGTGTCGGCAAAAGTTCCAGCGGGTCGCAGCAGTCGTATTCGATCGCATATGCCGGCCGCATTATCTCCACATTTTCCAGACCCTTTATCGTCCTCAAAAATTTAATCTGCACGTCCTCCGGCAGCGACGAGCTCATGCCCTGCAGGTAGTATTCATCAGTATCAAGCCCCATCGGCTCAACAAAAAGCTGATGGCGTTCCTTATCCCTGAATCTGACTATCTTGTCCTCAATGCTGGGGCAGTATCTCGGACCAATTCCCTCTATCCTGCCCGAATAAAGCGGCGACCTGTCCAGATTATCAAGTATCACTTTGTGCGTCTGTTCATTCGTATAGGTAACATAACAGTCTGCCTGATTCTTCATCTCATTCTCGTTATCGAATGAAAACGGCATTATCTGTTCGTCCCCGCTCTGTACGTCCATGACCGAAAAATCCACCGACCGCTTGTGTACCCTTGCCGGAGTACCCGTCTTGAACCTGCGCATAGAAAGCCCCAGCTTTTTCAGACAGTCAGTCAGCCCGCTTGACGGCAGCACATTGTCCGGCCCCGCACTGTAGCTTAGTTCGCCGATGTGTATTTTTCCGTTCAGATAAGTACCCGTCGTGATTATCGCAGCCTTAACAGGATACACAGCCCCCAGCTTAGTCCGCACAGCCACGACCTTTCCGTCCTCGACGTCCACCGCCGTGACCTCTGCTTGCTTGATAAACAGATTTGGTGTCTTTTCCAGAACGCCCTTCATATAGGTGTGATATTTGACCCTGTCGCTCTGCACTCTCAGCGAATGCACAGCCGGTCCTTTACCCCTGTTGAGTATTCTGGACTGAATAAACGTAGCGTCAGCCGCCCTGCCCATCTCTCCGCCAAGCGAATCTATCTCGCAGACTATCTGCCCTTTAGCCGACCCGCCAATGCAGGGGTTGCACGGCATATTAGCGATACAGTCCAGCGACAGCGTGAATATTGCGGTTTTCATTCCAAGTCTTGCCGACGCAAGAGCCGCCTCGCACCCCGCATGACCTGCTCCTATGACAGCAACATCATATTCTTCAAGAGTATATGACATACGAATTTCCTTTCATACAGACGATACAGCCTGAATAATGACCATTCAGACTACCGCCCATCTTTGTTCGACATAATGTTCCATGTGGAACAATCCACAAAATATGCCCAGAACATATCCGGGCATATCTTAATTATAAATTATTCTTCATCATTGCCGTTGTCAGCATTTTCAGAAGCTTCCTGTTCCTCAGCCTCGTCATCGTCCGGAATATTCTCCTCCGGTTCAACGACCTCGGAAGCCTCCTCGTTCAGCGAAGCCTGAATTTCTTCATCAGAAGCATTCTCTATTTCTTCCGTGCTCTCAGAATCATCATGAGCAGTACGTGTGAACGAAGCAACCCTGCTGTCCTCCGCAAGCTTCATGACCCTGACGCCGCCGGCAGGTCTGCCCATGACTCTCATATCGTTAGCCCTGAATCTGATAATGATACCGTCAGTGCTGATGAGAATTACATCATCGTCCGGACCAAGCGTGCGTATTCCGCAGACTGCACCCTTTTCCTCGCTGACAGGGTAGTTTTTCAGACCCATGCCGCCGCGCTTCTGTATTCTGTAGCTTGTAACGGCGCACCGTCTGCCCATTCCCTTTTCAGTAACGGTCAGTATTGTTGCATTCGGGTCAAACACCTTTGTTGCGCCAACTACATAGTCGCCCTCACGCAGTCGAATTGCCCTCACGCCTCTTGCCTGCCTGCTGAGCGGTCTGCAGTCAGATTCATCAAAGCATATCGCATAACCGTTGTGCGTAGCCGCAAGTATCTTGCAGTCGCCCTCCGTCAGGAACGCCGAAGCTATCTCATCGCCCTCCGCAAGCGTAACAGCCCTCAGACCTTTCTTTCGGACATTCTTGTATTCAGACAGCTTCGTGCGCTTAACAGTGCCGTTCTTGGTCACACAGATGAAGTACTTGTTGTCGGCAAAATCACGTGTCGTCATCATTGCCGCAACTCTTTCACCCTCGTTCAGCTGCAGCAGATTAACGATATTCATTCCTCTTGACTGCTTGCTTCCCTCAGGTATCTCATAGCATTTCAGCCTGTACATATTGCCCTGATTCGTGATGAACAGTATATTTTCATGGCTTGACGATATGAACATATTGTCCACGAAATCCTCGTCACGCTGCTTCATGCCGGAAACGCCCTTGCCGCCCCGCTTCTGAATATTATAAAGTTCCACCGGCTGACGCTTGATGTATCCTATATTAGTATAGGTTACAACGCAGTCCTCCTCCGGAATGAGGTCCTCAATATCAACCTCGCCGCTGACCGGCTCGATTTTCGTGCGCCTTGCGTCGTTATACTTCTTCTTTATCGCAAGAAGTTCGTCGCCGATAACGTGCAGAAGTTTGTTGTGGTCTGCGAGTATTTCACGCATCTCCTTGATAAGACCTCTCTTTTCAAGAAGTTCGTCGATCACCTTAGACTTCTCCATTCCGGTGAGCGCACCCAGACGCATCTGAACGATCGCGTCAGCCTGCACGTCCGTCAGAGAATATGTTCCCGCAGGGAACAGCCCAGTCGCAGAAACATCTATATTCCTGAACCGCTCCACCAGACGTTCCTTGCCCTCCTGAACAGTCTTGCTTGACCGCAGTATTGCAATGACCTCGTCAATGAAGTCTATCGCAATAATGAAGCCCTCCAGAATATGTTCTCTCTCCAGAGCCTTTTCAAGGTCGTACTTAGTGCGTCTTGTGATAACGTCAACCTGGAAATCAAGGTAGTATTCCAGACACTCTTTCAGCGTGAGTATCTTAGGCTGACCGTTGACCAGCGCAAGCATGATAACGCCGACAGTGTCCTGCAGCTGAGTATAAGAATACAGCTTGTTGAGGACGACATTAGCATTTGCGTCCCTTTTCAGCTCTATTACGATCCTCATGCCGTTTCTGTCAGATTCATCACGAACGACGCTTATTCCCTCTATGCGCTTATCACGCACAAGGTCGCCAATGCTCATGAGCAGACGAGCCTTGTTGACCATATAAGGTATTTCGTCAATTATAATTCTCGTGTGAGAATTTTCTTCAACGATATTAGCCCTGCCCCTGAGAATTATCTTACCTCTTCCGGTGTAGTAAGCCGACCTTATTCCGCTGTAGCCCATGATAATGCCGCCTGTCGGGAAATCCGGACCCTGAATCTGCGACATCAGTTCCTCGATAGAAACATCGGGGTTGTCTATCATCAGCATAAGTGCGTCAACTACCTCGCCGAGGTTATGCGGCGGAATATTAGTTGCCATACCGACTGCGATTCCGTTGCTTCCGTTCACCAGCAGATTCGGGAAGCGTGACGGCAGCACGACCGGCTCCTGCAGCTTATCATCATAGTTAGTGGTGAAATCCACGACCTTTTTATTGATATCCTGCACCATCTCGTTGGATATCTTAGCAAGCCTTGCCTCCGTATAACGGTAGGCCGCAGCCGGGTCGCCGTCCACCGAACCGAAGTTTCCGTGACCGTCGATAAGCGGGTATCTCAGCGAGAAATCCTGCGCCAGACGAACCAGAGCGTCATAAACCGAAGCGTCGCCGTGCGGGTGATATTTACCCAGAACCTCTCCGACCGTATAAGCGCACTTTCTGAACGGCTTGTCCGAAGTATTCCCTGCGTCGTTCATGGTATAGATTATACGCCTGTGAACAGGCTTCAGACCGTCACGCACGTCAGGCAGCGCTCTCGCAGTGATTACCGACATCGAATACTGTATAAACGACGTTTTCATCGTCTGTTCAAGGTCAACATTTAATAGCTTTTCCAAGCTGAAATCAATATCCATTGTTCCTCCAAATCAGTCCTGTGACTTTACTGACAGCCCGTCAGTCAGAAAATCTCTGACTATATTCTCCTGTTCCACCGAAAGACACCTCTTAGGAAAACAGTATATCTGCTGCCTGTTGAACACCAGCAGCAGCGATTCATCATTCTCTATAAATTCCAGCAGGTCGTCGCCGATGATGAAAGTAGTTTTCAGCGGCGAGATTATCTCCTCGTCCGCCTCCTCGTCGATTTTGACCTTGACTTCGTTCTCCTTAGGCTTTATCAGCGTTTCTATTTCTATTTTATCCTTATAAAACGCCGCCTTATATTCCTCCGGATTCATATCCTTCAGTGCGTCGATGGTACGCGTCCTCGACCTCTTTTTGTCAGTCAGACTGTACACCAGCCCAAGCCCGCAGAAAAGCAGCGCAGCATACGCAAACACAGACGTAGGGTTCAGCACGATTGACACGATAACAGCCGCCGTCAGCAGCGCATAAGCGATTATAGCCAACATTCCCCGCTTGCTCTTGAACTTCTGCTGAAACGACTTCATCGCACCGTCTATTTCCTCCAGCGTATTGTCATAGCTGAAACAAATGACAGGCGTTTCCTGCACCGTATCGGGCTGAGAAGTCCCCCCAAGTTCCGGTAAAAGACCGTTAGAAATACAGATCACTTCCTTAATAATACAATCAGTAATATATCACACAAATATACGCTTTGTACTTAGAAATCCAGATTCTGCACCAGCGTTGCATTCTGCTCGATAAATTCTCTTCTAGGCTCGACCTTATCGCCCATGAGTATAGTCATGATCTCGTCAGCCTTAGCTGCGTCCTCGACTGTGACCCTGAGCATAGTACGTGTTTCGGGATTCATAGTCGTTTCCCAAAGCTGCGAAGGATCCATCTCACCAAGACCTTTATACCGCTGCACGTCGACCTTAGAGCCGCCCTCGCCCGAAAGTTCCCTTATATACTTATCTCTCTCATCGTCCGAGAAAGCGTATTTCACGGTCTTTCCCTTAGCCACCTTGAACAGCGGCGGCTGAGCGATATACACATGACCCTGCTCGATAAGCGGCCTCATGAACCTAAAGAAGAACGTCAGCATAAGCGTTGCGATATGCGCACCGTCGACATCGGCATCTGCCATGATAATTACGCGCCCATACCTGAGCTTCGTGATGTCGAAATCCTCCGCAATACCCGTACCCAGAGCCTTGACCACCGGCAGCAGCTTGTCGTTATTATAAACCTTGTCAGCCCTTGCCTTTTCAACGTTGAGCATCTTGCCCCACAGTGAAAGGATAGCTTGGAACCGCCTGTCACGTCCGCTCTTAGCAGAACCGCCCGCCGAATCTCCCTCGACGATATATATTTCAGTGAATGTCGGGTCGCTCTCCGAGCAGTCCGCAAGCTTACCGGGAAGCCCGTTGCTGTCCATTACAGACTTGCGCTTAGCCTCCATAGCTTTCTTGGCTGCGTCCCTTGCCGCCTGCGAGTTCATCGCCTTGTTCATGATAATCATGGCGGTTTCAGGGTGTTCCTCAAAGTAATAGGTAAGCTGCTCCACAGCAATTTTGTATACCACAGGCTGAACCTCAGGATTACCCAGCTTGCTCTTGGTCTGTCCCTCAAATTCGCATTCCGGAAGCTTTACAGAAATGATGGCGTTTATAGCCTCCCTGATAGCCTCGCCGCTATACCCTGAGAAAGGCTTTTCCTCCTCGCCCTTCTTTGCGGACTTCTTCTTAGGCTTGTTCTTCTCCTGATTCTCCTTATAAGCCTTTGCATAGTCGTTCACGACCTTGCTCAGAGCCTTTTTGAATCCCAGTTCATGCGTACCGCCCTCGCCCGTGTGGATATCGTTTGCGAACGACCTGAACACCTCGCTGTTGAAGTCCGTGGTATACTGAAAAGCAATCTCGACGTTTATGCCGTTCATATCACCCGTGAGATATATTATATCAGGGTGCAGCACGTCTGCTCCCCTTTTCTTGTTGAGCCATTCAATATAGCTTCTGATACCGCCCTCGTACATCATTTCCTCATACACGGGATTTTCAGGGTCACGTGTATCAGAAAGCGTTATCTTAAGACCGCCGTTCAGGAACGCCTTTTCTCTCAGCCTGTCCTGCAAAGTTGCGTAGCTGAATTCAGTGGTATGGAATATCTGACCGTCAGGCTTAAATGTAACAGTCGTACCGGTGTGGTCAGTCGTACCTATCACCTTTATGGGCTCACTGTATTCACCGCGCTCAAACCGCTGAAAATGAATGTTCTTTCCGTCGTGTATCTCAACTTCCAGCCATTCCGAAAGCGCATTTACTACCGAAGCACCAACGCCGTGCAGACCGCCTGCGACCTTATATCCGCCGCCGCCGAATTTACCGCCCGCATGGAGCACCGTGAAAACGACCGTTGCCGCAGAGATACCCTCCGAGTGATTTATTGCCGTAGGTATACCACGACCGTTATCCACTACTCGGATAACGTTATCCGGCAGGATAGAAACATTTATCTCCGTGCAGTAGCCTGCCAGAGCCTCGTCTATTGCATTGTCCACTATCTCATAGACAAGGTGATGCAGTCCTCCCTCGCCGGAAGAACCTACATACATTCCCGGACGCTTTCTGACAGCCTCAAGTCCCTTCAAGACCTGTATGTCGTCTGCGCCGTAGCTCATATCCTGAGTCTTTTCATTTTCAGCCATAGAAAAAAATACCCTCCATGATAAAATACTGAATGATCAGTACTTTGCGCCAGTGCATTAGTATTACTGTTTTATGCACATATATTATATATAGTATACCACAAAACCCGCAGAATTGCAAGCTTTTTGCCAGAATTATCAATATAAATTTTCTGATAAAACCGCCGAAAACAGCCCATCAGGGCGCAATATTTCAAAAAAATCAAAAAAATTTGCTCTACCCCCTTGAAATTTAGAAAACAGTATGATATAATAAAATATATTATTATGGTGTTCAGTGTGATAATAAAGAGAAAACCGCTGAATGCTCAATAAGAAAATAAATCGAGGGCTGCGCAGCAATGCCTGCTCCGGTTGAATAGCTATGGAGGTGAAACGAAATGCCGAACATCAAGTCTGCAAAGAAGAGAGTTCTTATCGCCAGAGAAAGAACAGAGGCTAACAAGGCTTCCAAGACTGCACTTAAGACAGTTATCAAGAAGGCACGTGCCGAGGGTGCTGACGCTGCTGCCATCAAGACCGCAGTTGTAAGCGTAGACAAGGCTGCTGGCAAGGGTCTTATCCACAAGAACAAGGCTGCCCGCCTTAAGTCCCAGCTCGCAAAGAAGTCCAACGCTACTGCATGATCATCTGATCTCTTGTAAAGCAAACATACACCCGCAGGCTTCGTGCGTGCGGGTTATTGTTATTTACTGTATTGAAAAGGGGGTAATTATATGGACGCAGAGAAATATGAAGCAATAAGCAAGCTGCTGCGTGAAGCACGAATATGCAGGATCGCACTGATGAACGGCGAGTATCCCTACATAATCCCAATGTGCTTCGGCTACGTGCTTGAGGGCGAACATCTGGAGCTGTATTTTCACACCTCGCCAAAGGGTAAGAAAATAGATCTGATAAAGAAGAACAACATCGCCGGCTTTGAGATAGACCACCTCAGTGATATAATCAAAGACGAAACCGACTGCAGCGTCAGCGCATTATATGAATGTATCACAGGCACAGGGACGGTCGAGATAATCAACGGAATCGAAAAGCTGACAGGACTGACAGCCATCATAAGCAAATATGACGAGGAAAAGACCGAGCACAAATTCAGCGAAAAGGCTCTCAACAGCATGACGCTGATAAAGCTGACCGCCGGCAGATTCCACTATCGCACACACGAGGTAGATGAAGAAAACATCGACCTCCCCAACGCCGAAGCCTGATCCATCACATAGTATGATAAATCAAAAAGGACTGCAACAACCTGCAGCCCTTTTTCTATTTGCCATAGCTTTATTATTTGCATTTAGCCTGCGCATACCTTTCCTTGCCCCACCAGTTAGGCATAAGTTCCTTTAGCGTGACTGTTTTGCGTGATTCAAGGTCAACTAGTATCTTCATATCCTCATTGCGTTCGTCAAGCTGATAGAAGAACTCCCTGCACGCACCGCAGGGCATTCCGCTGCCCTCCACATCAGCCGACGGAGGGGCGTCAATAAAGGCTACAAGACGCTTCACGACTGTCTGACCGCTGTTTACATACATATTCAGCGCAGCTACCCTCTCCGCACAGAGATTTATAACTCCGCTGCAGCCCTCAATGCAGAAGCCGGTGAATATTTCTCCGTTTTCCGCTTCTAGCGCACAAACCACATGATGTGCGTAAATAAACGGTGACACCTCCTGCGGGTGATATTGTTCCAAAGCCTTCTCATACAATTTATTCCATATATCCATAAAAATCTCACTTGTTCCCGAATAGTTAAATGCAGTTATAACCGCCCGAAAAATACTTTACCCGAAAAGAATGTATCTCTCCGGCGTAAACTCTTAGTATATTCAAATTTAGTTTTATTCAGAAAATAAGCAATTTTTATCGCTTTTCGTCAAAAACACACCGCATTTCTCTGCAAAAAAATCAGCCGTAAAATGTCAAACGATAACTTAATTAGCTAATATCAACCTGACACCTCTTGTTGATGGTCAGGTTAGAAACATTCGTTATATATAGCCCATCAGAGCAAACAACGAACGCTTTCGGCATTTCATCAGATACGCTGACGACCCTGCCCTGCTTTTGGGTAGCGTTCAGAAAGTCAGCAGTAATGCGGCTTGCCGAGCATTTCTCTATGTCGAATATTCCTATGATATCCTGTTTTCTGACGGTGCAGTCGCCGCCGAGGAACACATACATATCTTCTCAGACCTCCGTAAATCTGCCATTTTCAGTGTGCCATGTCTTACCGCCCTTTAGCGAAGTGAGGTCGTCCATATTACAGCAGGTAATAAACACTTGACTATTGTCAATATTGTTAATTACGAATCCACGCCGAATTTGGTCAAGCTCGCTCAAGATGTCATCGAGAATCACCACCGGACAGGTCTTATTTCTGCGTCTGATCATCTCGGCTTCCGACAATTTCAGAGCCAGAGCCGCACTGCGAAGCTGTCCCTGTGAAGCGAAGTCCCGCGCAGGCATACCGTTGATGTAGAACATGACATCATCTCGATGTACTCCCGCCGCAGTGTACCTCAATTTCATCTCAGTCTGTATATTGTTTTCCATTTCTTCAACATATTGTTTATACAATTTGTCAACATTGTCAAATACTATACTATCTGTTTTGAAAATTGAGCTTACATATTCCATTTTCAAGGATTCTGACCCCTCGGTCAGCCTATTGTATATCTCAGCTGCATATTCCTGCAAAAAAGCAAAATATTTCAGTCTGCCATATGTGACATTTATTCCCTCGCCAGCCAGTACTTGGTTCCAAGGCGCTAACTGCGCAGATAGTTCCATCTCAGAGATGTCTTTTTTAGCAAAAGCCAGAATATTGTTACGTTGTTTTAACCCTCTGTTATAGCTAGACAGCTTTTTCAGGTGCGTATGCGTCTGCATTACAGCCACATCATCGAGGTAGCTGCGCCGTAGTTCCGGCGCCCCTTTTATCAGATTGAGGTGCTCAGGAACGAACACCACGTATTTCAGGACACCATATAGCTTTGCTGCGTCATTAACACTTAGTCCGTTGTATGTTATCTGTAATTTACCATTACTAATAGTATATTCAACGACATTTTCACGCCCAGTTATATTATCGTCTCTGAAACAGAGCCTGATGAACACCTCTGCCGAACCGTCTGAAACGGGAATATACTGCGAAAAACGGACGTGCCGAAAGCTTCCTCCAAGGCAAACGGAAATTGCTTCCATGAGGTTGGTCTTTCCCTGGGCATTCTTTCCAACAAAGATATTTATACGGTCGTCAAATGTCAGCTCAGCTTCCCTTATATTGCGAAAATTGCGTATATATAGCCGTGTTATGACCATATGAGTTACTCTGCCGGCTCAGGTATCACCGCGTTTTCGTCAAGCACTATCTTATATTTCTTGTTCTTGAACTCTATCGTATCGCCGGGCTTTATCTTCTTGCCCCTTTTGGTACAAAGCTCGCCGTTTACATTAAATTCGCCAAGTTCAACCAGTATCTTAGCTTTTGCGCCTGATTCTGCAAGCCCTGCAAACTTGATAAGCTGGTCCAGCTTGATGAACGGTGTTACTATCTTGATTTCTTCCATTGGTCCTGTTCCTTTCTACGGGTCGAATTTGCGCTGTTATATATAAAGCGTGAAAAGAATGATGATTCAATTCAACGCACTAAACTGTTGTGCATTATCATGCTGATAAGCAGTTTATGACATTAAGCACATTCGTATTACTATACCACAAGTATATTATTATACTAGGTATACAATACGTTGTCAGATTTGGTTGCCTGAGGTGAGCACGCTGGCTGCTGCGCTGCAGGCTTTCTCCCACTTTTCTATTCATTTAAGGCGCATAGGCAGCACAAGATATGTGAACTCTCCGCCCTCCATAGGAAGCACGATTATCGGTGCAACAGAGGAAGTCACGATCATCTTTACAGTGTCTGTGTCGCACGCCTTGAATGCGTCAAGCATATACTTAGCGTTGAAGCCTATCACAAGAGGTTCACCATTATACTTGGTGGTTATCTGGTCGTTTACCTTACCGATGGCTGTGGTGCAGCTCATGAATATGGTATCGTCCTTGATCTCGCAGCGAATGGGGTTCTTGTTCTTCTCGTTGATGATAAGCATTGTACGATCAAGCATATCTATCATTTCACGGCAATTTACCTCAGCATACACGTCTGAAGTGCATTTGAGATAGTTGCGATAAGGAATGAAATCGCCGTCAAGCAGGCGGGAAATCATTACATAGTCGTTTACGGCAAAGCTTATCTGGTTTTTATCTATACTCAGAGTAACATTCTTATCGTTATCATCTAAAAGTATATGAGTGAGTTCCTCAAGAGTCTTAGCGGGAACGATAAAGCTGATATTATCGTATGTCACAGGTTCCTGACGAAGCGCTATTCTTACGCCGTCTACTGCGACTACGCTTAATATGTTATCCTCTATTTCAAACTTGCAGCCCATAAGCGCCGGCTTGCTGTCTACCACTGCTACGGCGAACTTGGTCTGAACTATCATGCTTTTAAGCAGCTTCTGTGGAAGTGAGAAGCTGTTCTTAGGGTCTACCTGAGGTACGTTGGGATAATCGTCGGCGCTCATGCACATAACGGAAAAAGTGGTGTTCTTTCCGGAAATGTCGGCGATGTTATTTTCGCCGCACTCAAAGCTGATCTCGCCTGAGGGCATTTTTCTGATGATATCGCCTGCCATCTTTGCGTTTATAACTATGTTGCCGCTTTCTTCACCATTTACTTCTATAGAAGTCTTGATGCCTAGGTCAAGGTCGTAGCCTGTAACAGTCAGGGTATTCCCTTCAAGCTCAAGCAGTATGCCTTCAAGCGCAGGTATGCTGGATTTTCCCGCAGCAGCCTTTGAGGTAGTCTGTACGGCGGAAAGGATAGTATCCTTATTGCAAGTGAATTTCATAGTATCGTCCTTTCTTGTTCCGGAAGCGCCGGAATGTCTGCGCCGCTTTTTTCAAGGAACAGAGCGAAGCGGCGTGCGTAAATCTATAATTATATTTATTTAATAATAATAATAAGGGGGGTTGATAAGTTGAAAAGTCTGCTATGCGCCATTGGGAGCCAGTGTGGGGGTTGTGAGATTTTAGGTAGGGACGGTTGAAAAACGGTTGATTTATTTTGGGGGATTTTCGACGGTTGAAAAAGTTGAACTTGTTTGAAAACCTGTTGAAAAATCCCGCAAAAACTTGGCTTCGCAGTCATAAATATAGGGCATTTTATTGCCCTGTATTTATTGTCACTGATTAGCCTTGATATTCTTTATCAGATCCTCAATGACTGAACGGAAATTGCTGTCCTTCGCCATCATTTCCTTTACGTTCTTGATGGCGTATACCACGGTGGAATGATCCCTGCCGCTGAATTCCTGACCTATGGTTTCATAGGGCAGGCCGGTTATCTCCTGTATCACATATATTGCCACCTTGCGGGCTGAAGATACCGGTGAATTGCGCTTGGGTGAGCGAATTTCGTCGGGATCTACATTATATATCTTAGCGGCTTCGCTGATAATCTTATCAACGGTTATCGGTATGGGCTGATGATCGGATACGATATCCTTTATTACATTCTGTGCCACAACTATCGTGGGCTTTATCTGGGATACCATATAAAGGGCGTTCATCTTGGTGACTACTCCCTCTATCTGACGTATGTTGGATTTCAGCTTCGTTGCGATAAAATCAACCACATCATCGGGTATCTTGAAATTCAGTATCTCGGCTTTTCTCTGAATAATTGCAAGCCTTGTTTCGTACTCAGGTGCGCGAACGTCGGCTGCAAGTCCGGAGGAAAAGCGGGTCTTAAGACGGTCGGATATCGACTTTATCTCCTTTGCGGGACGGTCTGAGGTCAGAACTATTGCTTTATTGAGCTTATACAGTTCGTTAAAGATGTGGAAGAATTTTTCCTCGGTCTGCTCTTTTCCGGCAATGAACTGGATATCGTCAATGAGCAGAGCGTCTGCGTTGCGGTATTTATCGTCGAACGCTTCGGTATTATTGGCAGTTATTGAGTGTAGAAACTCATTGGTGAAAGTTTCTGCTGATATGTAAATGATGTTGATTCCGGGATACTTTTTCTGCATTTCGTTTTGTATCGCAGAAAGAAGATGGGTTTTTCCAAGTCCTGAATCGCCGTAAATAAACAGCGGGTTGTATTTTTCGTGCTGCTTCTGCGAAACTGCCTTAGCTGCTGCAAAAGCAAGATTGTTTGACGGTCCGACAATGAAGTTGTCAAAGGTGTAGGTTATCTTATTGTCGTGAACGATATTGTCAATCTGGTTGGAAAGTTCCTCGCTGTTCTTGATATTATTGAACTTGGTTTCAGTGGTGGGAACATCATCCTTGATTATCATTTCAATACGGGTCGGTGTTCCTATCACGTTCGTGAACTGTTCTTCAAGCTTGTCAAGGTATATGGTGTTTATCGTGCTGCGCTTAAATTCGGAATCGGTGGCAAGCACGACGACATTTCCCCGCAACTCTATTGGCTCAAGCGAATCAAGCCACAACTCGCGTGCGGATACAGATATATTGTATTCACGTACATAATTTTCAACAACAAGATTGTAGATGTCAGAGAGCGAGGAAACAGATTTCATATTAGTCCACCATTCCAGAATTTTGTTTTTTGCATTTTTCACGTGCCAACAACTCTATATTACCATTTGTAATATAGTTAGAGAATATAAATAATTTGCGTCATGAATGTCCATATTTAATAATACCATAAAAAAAGAATTTTTTCAAGCAAAAAACCGCTTAAATTCGGCTCGATAATATGTGAAAATTAAACAAACATATATAGTATTGCGAAGAATATTGCAGATGCTAACGCTCCGGACGCACAACATACTGCCATTTTAAGACAACTAAGCCGCCGCGTTCGCTTAAGATGCTCAGGCGCTCTGGCTGTCAGCAGTTCCGCCTGACGCCTTATCTCCTCGCGGTCCGGCGTCCCGCAGCTGCTGCTGAGTATCACTATCACTTTTTCAAAACAGCTGCTGCGGGGCGTTATCTCAATTATGCTCTTGGTCACTCCTTTTATCATATCTTTCCTCCTGTTATTTTTTCAACATGATTATTGCCATGTTATGTGAATTTATACATGATTTTAGCTTGTTTTCAACAGAGAGGTGAAATTGTTATAAAAACAGAGGGTATAAACGGTAGAAAACTTGCGGGATTGTTGAAAACTACGTTGAAACTGTTAAAAAATCGCATAAAACCGCCTTGGTCAGTGTGGGTGATTTCAACGTCGGTTTTGACGGAGTTCATTTTTTAGGTTCAAAACCTGTTGGTTAAGTAGAATTATACTCAGGGTTTATCTGTCGCAAACCCTATTTTTACGTTGAGATTGGTCTTTTTTGGTTTTGTGGTGTTGAAAAGTTGTTAGTCTGGGCGTTTCAACGGGTTTTTAGGGGGAGTTTTCAACGTTGAATAGGGTAAAGTTCACTTTTCCAGTTGAAAACTGTGTTGAAACTGTTAAAAAGCCCCCTGAATATGCGAACGGTTGAAAGATGTGAATGTGTTGGAGGAGTAGTTGAAAAGTTGTTGAGGAACGGTGAGAAGATTTTTTATCAACATTTTTGGGTTGAATGTTGAAAGATCCGGGATAAAAAAATTCGGGGAATTTTCGTTTTCCCCGAATATAATATTGAAAAATCGGTCAGCCGTTCTGCTCGCTTTCCAGAAAATAGGACGCTTCCATGTCTGCGACTGAGAGCGCAAATGCCAGCGGATACATCGCAAGTGCCTGACCCACTGTGTTCTTGTCCTCCTGACCGGAAAAACCCATGTGCCAGCGTATCGCCATCGCTTCCTCACGGGTCAGCCTGATGAAGCCGCTGACCATGTATACTGATTTTTCGCCGTGGCCGTAGGGCAATGTGTCGTGTATCTCGTATCTGGGCTGTTTCTCCCACTGGCCGGTCTGCTCGTTCTTTACGTTGCGGTAGCCTACACGGTAGAAGTTCACTTTGCATACGTCGTGCAGAAGCGACACTATCGCTGTGGTTTCGGGCGAGGCGGTAAGGTGATATTCGGACTTTACCCGCTCACGCTCAAGGTAGGCGCACAGGCAGTGGTATACGTTGAGGGAGTGCCGGAGCAGTCCGCCCTCAAAGGCATTGTGGTAGCGGGTGCTGGCGGGGGCGGTGAAGAAATCGCTCTTGTTTTCGAGAAAATCGAGCAGTTTGTCTGCGCCGTCGCGGGTTATGTTCTGGGTGTATATGCTGATAAATTCTTCTTTGTCTGTCATAATTCTCTCCGTAAATATGTATCAATAGCCGGTGTAGCGAACACGCTTGCGGGTGAACGTCATTGAATCGGGGTCGAATGTGTATTCGTACTGCTTGACGGTGTAGCTGCCGTATTCCTTGGCAACGATATGCTGCAGCATGAAGCCTGCCGACTGGGGTTCAAGGTGGGTGCCGTAGGGTGCTGTTTCAACACCGTTTTCGTATACGGGTATCTCGCACAGCTTACCGCTGGATATGGAGAAGTAGCGGGCGTACTGGGGGACTTCGACCTCGTTTATCATGTGGAAATCAAGCTGGATAATATCGGGGTATTCTGCGGCGTCGAAATCACGCATATTTGAGATGAGTTCGACGCCGTATGTAAGGTCTTGCAGTACGTTTTCAAAGATGAGGAAGCGGTCGCTGCGGGGGATATTTATTTTCAGGGTGTCCAGCTGTTCGGTGCCGCTTATCAGATCAAGGCGGAAATCGCCGTAGAGCGAGCCGTTTATCGTGGTGGTTTCAAGTGCGGGGACGTCTGAATCGGGGTCAAGCTTTATGCAGGATATTTCGACGGTGTAGTATTCGCCGGCGGAATAAACGTTATCAATGGTATAGGACAGGCGGTCGCCCTCGATTCGGGGGGACTGCACGGCGGGTGGGATAACGTCGTCGGGCTCGATAGGTTCGGGGAGGGTGGCTGCCGTTGTGGTGGACTGGGTCGTCACGGGCGGCGGGGCGGTGGTCTGTGCGGGGACTGAAGAGGTTATTTCGGCGGAGGCGTTTTCCAGATCGCAGGCGGTCAGCATTACGGGAAGCGCAAGGAGTATGGACAGGGCTGATATGCGCTGCGCGATGTGGGCTGCGGATCTATGCGGTTTGCTGTGATGTGCGGCACTCATTTGGATCACCTCCGGGCTTGTGGGTTTTATTCGGCGTTTCTTTTACTATATTATATAGTAAAATGCGGAAAAAATCAAGGCTAAATGGGGCGCAATTTGGCGCGTCCTTTATTATCGGATAATGGCGTTTATGGCGTCTGACAGGCAGGCTGACCATAGTCTGGTCTGGATATCCTCGTCGGCGGGGGCTGCAAGATAGCTGCTGTGGCGTGGGTCGGAGGTGAGGGTGCTGAGCAGGACGGCGGTAGGCACTCCGGCGGCTATCACGGGGACGCCGACAGTGTTCTGCGATAGTTCAGGTCGTGGGTCTGCAGTGCCGGAGCCGGGGACTATGCCGGCGGTGGAAAGCTGAACGGTGCGGCATATACGCAATGGGCTGACGCAGCACAGAGAATCTATTGCGATAACGCAGGAGGGCTTTATTTCACGGACGAGGGCGCGCAGCATTCGGGCGGTTTCGATACCGGTGCGGACGGCTACGTCTGTTTCAACGGCGCACAGTCTGTAGACGCTTCCGCGGCGGGCTGCGAGCCGGCGGACGGTGAGTGCGCCGAGGCTGTCCCGTGTGATATCGGGGTTGCCAAGGCCGGCTGCGAGAATAACGCCGCTGGGGGGGATCAGCTGTTCAAGACCTCTTTTCAGCAATGCGGGCAGGGCTGACTGTGCGGGGTCGCCCTCAAGTGTGATATATCTGCCGGGCGGGTGCTGTGCGGTGTGGGAGGCTGCGGGAGGAATACGGATATCGGTTATTTTTACGCCGCCGATATTGCGGGTCACGGAGCGCACTCCGGGGACGGCGGCGGTCATGCGGGCAGACTCGGAGGCGAGGTCGGTTCTGGGGGACGTGTTATTATATTTTGGGATCATTTTTTCTCCTTAGATAATATTGCGTGATTATTGTCTGCGTTCGTGCAGTGGGGTGGTCAGTCGGGCGATGTATCTGTCGATGTTGGAGTGGGTGTTGTTTTGGAATTACCACGCTTTGATGGGGCGAATTGTGGGGTATAAAGGCGAGGGGTGCTGTACAAGCGCATGGGTTACTGAACAAGTGCAAATGCTGCTGCGTTGGCAATAGGCGTCGATTAACAAGTTGGGCGGGAGTTATGCGGTTTCGACAATTATTTTTCTGCGGTATGGGGGAAATTATCCGGCGGGGAGAAAAAATCATTGCATTTTTGTTTGAAATGCTGTATAATAAATAGTGGTCATCTATAATGACTTAAGATTTTGTCGAAAAGTCAACAGCCAGACAGGCAGGAAACCTTCGATTCTGGGAACAAGTCTGACATCTGGGCTTTTGTTATGCTGCCATTAACTGCCCGATATCATGTTGTGTTTTGGGGTGGCGTTGCAGGCGTCCTGCTTGCGCAGATTGTCCTTTAATGCCTGACATCACGGGTTCTGGGGACACTGGCACAGGCGTGCGGCAGGCTTATGACAACAGAGATGTAGAGTTATCGGCGGTCTGAGTGGTCATTTCTTTGACTTTATATGAGCCGAGAGGTCTTATCTTCCGCCGGGTGCGGTTCAAGGAGGAACAATATGAATAAAACAAAGTGTAGTCTTACAATGCTGCTTATAGCTTTTTCGTTATCTTTGTGTGCTTGCCAGGCTGGCGACAGCGAGTCAGTTAGTTCGACACATAACAATTCATCCAGTTCTGATATGGAAGCAATAGTCTACGATACAGAAATTACCACAAAATCCAATGCCGACACAACAACAGCTACTGTAAAAGGCTCTGAAAGTAATGTTATAAAGCCGAATAACGCTGCGTCTGATGATGAAGTAGATTTTCTGGAAAACGCTGAACAGTTGGTTAATTCTGTTGAGCAAATTGAAGAATTAAAGCGGTCGCTTTTGGAAATCGAAGGCGTTACAGACGTACAAATCTATAACAGCGATGACGATTCACAAGACACAGAGCTTCAGATTACTGAGGGCAAGGCTGAAAAAGGAATGGTAGTAAAAGTATTCTATGACAATGGCGGATCTTGGGCAAAGTACACGAAACAATAGGTATGTTACAAGTCATTATAAAACATAAACTAGAGGAGGTAATTATATAATGAAGCTTATTTTTGCTATCGTGAACAACGACGACAGCCATTCGGTTTCTTCGTCGCTGACTCAGAATGGTTTTCAGGCAACTAAGCTGGCTTCTACTGGCGGCTTTCTGATGGCTGGCAACACAACGTTCATGATATGCTCTGAGGACGCTCAGGTCGATACGGTTATAGATATCATCAGCAAGCACAGCCACAAGCGGCAGCAATTCGTTCCGAACTCTGCAAGCTATGGGCTGAGCAATTATACAAGTTTCCCTGTTGAGGTATCTGTCGGCGGCGCAACTATTTTCGTCACGAACATAGAAAGATTTGAGAAGGTATAATGCGGCTTTACGGTAAAGATAAGCTTGTTGGTCTTCTGGGGGATATGGCGGAGGAAAACAGACTTCCGCACGCAATACTTCTCACGGGAGAACGGGGCAGCGGGCGCAGGACTATGGCAAACTTCATTGCAAAGCTGTTTTTGTGCGGTCCGCAGCCGTGCGAGAAATGTCCTGTATGCTCGAAGATAAATTCGTTTGCGCACCCTGACGTTATCTATGTACTGAGGGAATGCGGCGGAAAATACGGTCTGCAGAACAAGGGCGGAATAGTTTCTGTGCGTGAGATAATGGACGGGATATCTGTAAAGCCCAACGACGGGGACCTTAAGATATACGTTTTTGAGGACGCAGACGAGCTTTCGCCGATGGTGCAGAATACGCTGCTGAAAAATATTGAGGAGCCTGAACCGTGGGTGAAGTTCATATTTCTCTGCGAGAGCGCAGGCAGCCTGCTTTCTACAGTGCGGTCAAGGGTAACGGAATTTCGCATACCAGACTGCTCGGAGGAGGACTGCTGCAGGTGTCTTACGGAGGAATACGGTATAGAGAGGGCAAAGGCGTGGGAATATTCCCAGATGATGTCGGGGAATATAGGAAAATGTCTGGAGGCTCTTGGAGCGGGAACGAAGCAGGAGCCGAAAAGTAAGTCAGCGGCAAAAAAGAACGCACGGGACGACGAGCAGGAGGACGGCATTCCGCCCGAACTGAAGCTGATGGAAACGGCTCGCCATGCTGCGGCAGGTATTGCACGCAAGAGTGGGTATATGCTGTGTGCGGCGCTGGCGGAGCAATCGGGAAGAAAAGAATATTCGGGCACGCTTGAATATCTGGGTGGAATACTCAGGGACGCGCTTTCGGTCAGGACCGGCACGGGGCTTTTTTCATGCGGAAAAAAGGAAGCGGGAGAGCTTGCGGGGGTCTACAATGAAGCGGAACTTACGGCTATGCTGGAGGCGATATTCAGGGTAAAGGCTCAGGCGGCTTCGGCTAATCTGAATCTGGCGCTGTGTTCGGCTTACCTTACATCTGTTTTGATATAATACGGACGGTTGCCGATCCGAATAATTACTTTATAGTATAGGATATATAGAAGATTGGAGCATAATGGATAACAATTACTTAAACGATTTTACTGAAAAGATAGCGCCTAAGGTCAAGCAGGACAAGCCTGTGCGTGCGGAGGGTGCAGTTATTAAGCCGGAATTTATGACCGACGACCTCACGGAGCACCGTCAGAATCATTCTGATCGTCCGGAGCGATTGGAGCGCTCGGAACGCCCGGCACGGCGTGAGGGACAGGGAAAGCCAAGGAACGAGCGTCCTGCAAGAAACGATAGGCAGGAGCGCAGGGAGGATACTCAAAGACCTGAGAGAAAGCCGGCTGACCCTGACGCAGTTGTGGAGATAATCGGAATAAGGTTCAAGGACGTCGGAAAGGTGTATTATTTCGCACCGGGCGGCGTAAGCTTTGAGCAGGGCGACAATGCCATCGTGGAAACGGCAAGGGGCATTGAATGCGGCGAGATAGTGCTGACAAACAGGACTGTTCCGGAAAGCACTATCGTATCTCCGCTGAAGAAGATAATCAGAAAGGCTACCCCTGCGGACGAAAAGCAGCTTGAGGAAAAACGCCGTCAGGAAAAGGAGATAATGCAGGTATTTTCGGAGAAGATAGCTCTGCATAAGCTGGACATGAAGCCCATCGACGTGGACTGCACATTTGACGGCAGCAAGATACTTTTCTATTTCACGTCTGACGGCAGGGTGGATTTCAGGGAACTTGTAAAGGACCTTGCCGCAGTATACCGCACGAGGATAGAATTAAGGCAGATAGGCGTCAGGGACGAAGCCAAAATGCTGGGCGGGCTTGGAATATGCGGGCGGCCGTTCTGCTGTTCGAGCTTTCTGGGCGAGTTCCAGCCGGTTTCTATTAAGATGGCAAAGGAGCAGTCGCTGTCGCTGAATCCGACAAAAATTTCGGGTACGTGCGGTCGTTTGATGTGCTGTCTGAAATACGAGCAGAACTGCTATGAGGAGTTCCTCAGGACTACCCCGAAGGTCGGAGCGTATGTCGAAACCGTCGAGGGTCGGGGCAGAGTGTGCGAAACTAATCTGCTGACTGGTATCCTCAAGGTGCAGCTGGACAAGAATCCGGACGCGCCTATCGCTGTCAATAAGTCTGAGGTAAAGCTTATCAAGGACGGGCAGGTAAGGATAAGCAAGGACGAGATTAAGGCTCTTAAGGGGCTGGAGGACAAATAAATAGACTGGCGAGAAGTGTTTTAATAAGATGAGCACCGGACAATCGTTCGGTGCTTTTTTGTGCTTTGCAGCATTATTTTAATTTTTTATTTTTTTTATTTTTTTTGCAAAAAACTCTTGACAGATAATTTGTTGTGTGTTATAATGTAAAAAATCTCAGGTGATTATAGTGCTGATAAGATGTGATGGCATGAAAAAATGTTTGCGGCGAGGAGGTATTTTATGAAAAAGATCATTGCTGCTGGTCTGGCTTTGATGACTATACTTCTTGCGGGTTGTGATGGCAGCTGGGAGATAGGTCCTAATGATGATATTCTTCTTTTGGGGTATGATTCCGACATTGAAAGCTATAATCTTAATGATTCGCAGCTTGAAGAGATGAAGTTAAGGGTCTTGTGCGGTTATGTCAGGGAAACTGATAAATTTATCGAGTATGATATACCGGCTCAGAGTGATATCGGAGCAGTATATGCAATCAGGGACAAGGACAGCTTCATTGTGCGTGATCCCGATTTTACTGAAATAGGTCTTTTGGGACGTGATGGAACATATCAAAAGCTTGTTGAATGCGATGAAAGCCAGACGATCGATTATTACGACCATAACGACGAGTATCTTATTTTTACAAGGTCTGATGAAGATGTTCCTTGGTGGTTGGCAACAACTGAATATGGAGTGTATTGCTTTGCGGACGGTACTTCGGAGATATTCAATGAGCTTTATGGGTTAATAACACAAAAAGGCGTGTTTATAGAAGATAAATTCTACTATTATTGCTCGGTTACTTCTGACGACAATGGCGAGGAGATCCATACTGACAGCATATTTTCTTATGACGTCAAGACCAAGGAATCAAGGCTTGTTTCAGAGAATGTTACATACCCGATGAAGTATAAGGGCAAGCTTGCCTGCGTAAGCGAGGATAAGGTAGTCGAGCTTTCAGATGATGGCAGCATGATCACTTTATTCAGCCTTACCGATATGGGGTTATATCGAACAATAAGGAATCTGTTTTGCTCAGAGGATATATTCACCTATTCCTATTCTACATATGATGATGAAGATCCTGAATGTGCTACCGGTGGCGGCGTCGCTTTCCTGAAAGATGGTGAAAAGCACTTTGTCGCTGAAGAAAAGGCTTGCTCATACATTGATAAGCTGATATTCAGCGGCGACAATGCTGTGTGGTATTCCGGCATGGGTGGTGTAGGTTATCCTATGTTCTACAATATCAAAAAGGATCAGGTAATGGTGCTGAATGCTCATAAATCTAACTTTTACCCGCTTATCAGCAAGGAGGCTGTTTATTTCGTTGAAATGCGGGAGCAGAAGCCTAGTATTGTTGAGTATAAGTTCTGATTTGGTTTGAATAAGTAAAGGGGCAAACGCTGTGTTGCCCCTTTATTGTTATTCTTTTGTGGGTGACTGTGGCTGCTCCAGCTGCCACAGCTTTTTGCTGCGGCGGAATATCAGGCAGACTGCTATGCCGGATATGGCGAGTATGAAATAAAAGAATGCTGCGCCGCTTCCCTTGCCTGTGCCGAAAAGGTCGGTCAGCAGGGGCGGCTGAGTCTGCATTATTGGCTCGAATATACTGTCAACGGCTGCGCCGCCTATGAAATAGCCGACTGGTATCGTGAAGAACTGCAGTGAATTGCGCACGGCGTATACCCTGCCCTGCATATGGTCGGGTATCCTCAGGCGCAGGACTGCTTCAAGATTTGCGTTCATCAGCGGGATAGGAAGCCAGCCAAGTACACCGCCTATACACCAGATAATAATGTTGTTGCCGAAAGCAAGCAGGAAATTTTCGAAGGACATCGAGAAAAGCAGGCAGTTGCATATCACACGGATACGGCTTTTCGGGGCGGGCATGGCTGAGGCGATAAGGCTTCCGGCGAGGGTGGTGAGTCCCAGAACGGTATTGTATATGCCAAGCGCCTGTTCTGAGCCGCCTGAGCGGGACAGCATCATAGGCGCAAGGGCTGCGTTATACATGGACGCAACAAGGTTTATTGCTGCGAGGAACAGAATCAGCGTAAATATGCCGGATTCCTTTCTGAGCCATGATATACCGCTTTTCACAGATGATATGAAGTTTTCTGACGCAGCGGTTTCGCTGTTTTCAGGTATTTTAATGAAAATCAGGAGCGTCAGGGAGGCTGCCACAAATGTGAAAAGGTCGAAGAACAGCACGGCGTGCAGTCCGAATAATCCCATGAATGCGGTGGTGATGATGGGGGTGAGTATCGTGTTGACGGAATTGGACAGGTAGCGAAGTCCGCCCACTCTCTGGTAGTATTTTTCGGGGAGCAGCCTTGTTACGGCCACTTCGGAGGCAGGCTGCTGAACGGTGTTCATTATTCCGCCGATGATATTCACGGCGTAGATATGCCAGAGCTGCAGGCTGTCGGTGCTCAGAAGAATGAGCACGACAACTGTCGTGATCGCTGCGATGGTGTCGCATATCAGCATGGTGGCTTTCTTGTTCCAGCGGTCGGACAATGCGCCGGCGAATATACTCAGCAGCACGTATGGTGCGTAGGTGCTGACCATAAGCAGCGCAGTAGCAAGTGCTGAGCCCTGACTGGTGTAGGACCAAATAACGAGAGCGTATCCCGTCATGGCGCTTCCCAGAGATGAAAAGGACTGGCCGAGCCACAGTATCAGAAAGCTGCGCATTTCTGCAAGAGAACTAAAAAAATTATGTTTCATTTACCTTACTCCTTACTTTGGATAGAATTTTGTGTTAAAGTAAAGGTGCAAGGCTTATTGCGGAACAGTGGGTCAGGGGTGACTTGTCACTGCTCTGTGCTGGTCTGTTCCGTTAAACCCTGCACAGAGCTTTGCAGCTGCATATTATCATGGGATATGTCCTCCTTCATAGTTTTGTATAGATATATTATAGCAGTTTGGAAGAATACTGTCAAGTGATGTGGCTTTGGGAATATTGTATTAGTTTTGACTAACTGGGAAGTTGCGCAAAGCTAACAAAAAAGTGCGCTCGTTCCGCTCTGCTGCTTGCTTTGTCAAGAATATCCGACAAAAAATTCTCGTAAACCTCTTGACTTTTTCTGAAAATATGTTACAATATAAGAAAGACCGGCGGCGGAAGTGCTGCGGTCATTTCGGCGGGGGCTTCCCCGATGTTTATTAAATTATGGAGGTATACTATTATGGCATACGTTATTTCTGACGATTGCATCGCTTGCGGTGCTTGCGCTGAGGGATGTCCTGTAAATGCAATTTCTGAGGGTGACGGCAAGTACGTTATCGACGCAGCTACCTGTGTTGACTGCGGCGCTTGTGCAGGTACCTGCCCCGTTGGTGCTCCTTCTGAGGGCTGATTTCAGGGTACATAACCTAATCACAAAGAACGGCGAAGCTACCAGCTTCGCCGTTTCAGGCTGTCGATAAAGGCACATCTGCGTCGTCAACGGCATTTCGGCAGGCACAAAGCCTAGCCGAAATGCCGTTTCCTAGCATCTGCACCTTTCTCGCCACCCTGAAGAATCTACTTTTTCAACAAACTGAAACGGCGAAGCTAGTGGCTTCGCCGTTTTACTATTTGATGTGGGCTTGTTGCTAGTCTTGTTATTTCTTTCTCATATCATTAGCGGTATAGACTACTTCGGCGTAGATGGCGGCTACTATCTGATACAGTTCTTTGGGGATAGTTTCGCCGGCGTTCAGCATGACCAGAAGCGCGGCAACGCTGTCGTCACGGTAGACGGGTACGCCAGCTTCGTCGGCAATATTCACTATCCTCTGGGCAAGCTCGCCCAGACCTGACGCCACGACCACCGGCGCATAGTTCATATCTGGATTATATTTAAGGGCAACGGCGGCATTCTGACCGTACATTCGCTTATTGTTTGCCGGTGCCTTGGGGTGTTTTTCCATAACGCTCATCTCCTGTTATACTCTTGTGTTCAGCGTGGTGCGCTTATCGACTATTTTCGGGAATATCTCGGTGAGATTATGCGGGGCTTTCAGCGGCGCAGTTTCAAAGGTGCGGGTGCTGTAGCCGACATTTCTGACCACCTTGTTTATTCTGTCCTTCATGGGGTCGACCTGCTTTTCAAATCTGGGGGGATACAGCAGGGTGAGATTAACTTCTTCGCCGAGAGCGTAGAGGTCTACCTCGAATCTGCCTATGCTTTCGATATCGAATGTCAGGAACAGGTGATAGTTTCGCTGGGTACTGGGGGTGTTGTTGGGGTTGTTTTCGTCGTTATCCACCCAGAGTTCGCCGAACGCCTTGGTACCGTCCACGTCAAGCGGGAGAATATAATGCGCGAGCGGGGTGAATACACCGGGGGCGTTGAGCAGGCTCTGCAGCAGGTTTGAGGCGTTAAAGCTGTCAAGCGATTTCAGCGCAGGGTGATTTATATTCTCGTCGATGAATTTTGTCAGGCTGTCAAGCGTGGACTTTACGGGCGGTCTTACGCCGTGCTGAGGAAGTTCGTTTTTCAGCGCCATTTTGTCGATGATATCAACGAATGCGCCGTATAGTCTTTCACGTATCGGCGTATCGGGCATTGAACGGAGCATTTCATTCAGCTTGTCTATTACTTCCTGAATGGTGTGGAGCTTTGAGAAATCTTCGATGAACGCCTGTTTGTACTCGCCGGTTTCGTCCTCGGCAAAAAGGCCTTTGACGAGGTTTTCCAGAGTCTGAAAGCCGGTCTGGCGGCCTCTGTCGTAGGCGGACATCTGGTGCTCGATATTATAGCCGGTCTGCTTAAGGAGCGATGTGAAGCTTTTCTGGCTCATGCTCTCGTTCAGGAATTTATGATAGCCGGAAAGCTCAGGAAGTTCCTCGTCAGAATCACCAATATCCGAGGGTAGATTTTCGTCTATTTGTCCAAATTTTTCCTCGTCCAGTGTAAAATCTGAATTTTTGTCCGCTGAATTTCCTGTTAGTGGTTGATTTTGTGCGGGATTTGTTGTATAATTATCTAAAGGAACCTGTTCGGTCTGACTTTCTGTAGTCTGCGCATTTTCTGCGGGCTGCTGTTCAGCTTCGGGCTGGCGGGTATGTACCTCCTGCGGCTGGGGGGGCTGCTCTTCTGGAGCGGGCTTTTCTGCAGTCTGCGGGTCGGTCATCTTCTGTTTGTTGAATATCGCCGAATAAAGGCGGCTGAATGAGTTTTTGAGAGATTCACGCAGCGTGCCTGACGATATCTGCGACAGCAGCAGGTTGAAATACTCCTTGCACATATAGGGGCTGTTATTATAGCGTGAAAGGTTGTGAGTGATGAGCGGTATCAGCATTTGAGTTCGCTCGTCGTTCAGCAGGCTTCCGCTGACGTCCTTTAATACGGCAAGGGTTTCGCCTTTCAGGTAGTCGAAATATTTTTCGGCGTCCGCTGCGCCCCATTCCTGCGAGAGGTTAAGAAGCTTTGCAGACAGCTTTTCGTTGGGTGAGAAGTATTCCGACAGGAATTTCATATTCGCACGCAGCGCACCGAGTATTTCGTTCTTGTTCTGGGCGAAATTGATGGATTTCAGCAGGTTTCCGATAAGCTCCTTAGTGGAGGGGTCGGTGGTGGTTTTTGCCACCTCGCGCAGCACATCGTAAAATTCGTGGCCGCTGAACATCGTGTTCTGCTGCTCCTGATTCTGGATCTCCTGCACCAGTTCTTCTGGCTTTACGTACAGGGCGGCTGCAAGATCCTCCAGTTTTCCGTAAAGGTCGGTGTGGCCGTTTATCAGAGCCTGATTGAGTACTTCGATATTCAGCAGGTCCTTGAGCGTTTCTACGGCAAGGGTGGGGTCTTTGGCGACCTGCACCTGCAGCGGGATAAGTTCGCGGTTGCCCATCTCAAGGCGGCTTCTTGCGCCTGAGGCTGAGGAACTGCCTGAGCCTTGTACTCCGGTCAGCTTGACTATATCAAAAGGTTCGGTATTCGGATCCGTCTGGCGGGAGCTGTAGTTATAATTCTTCGCAGTTATCGGGTTATTTATCTGAGGTATCTGCGCCATGGTTTTCCCTCCTCGGTGGTTCTTGTAATACTATTGTACCATAAATGCGCAGAATAATAAAGGGTTTTTTGAAATTTTACGGCAAAAAATTAAGGGATAACGGACTTGTCCGGTCAGTTCCGGCGGGTCATTAATATATATTCAAAATAAAATTATATTATATGCGCACAGCATATATTAAGGAAAGGAATGTTATTATGGCAAAAATCGAACCCGGCATGGAAGCGATGCTGGATATGTACTTCTACGAGACAAACTCTCTGCTTGAACAGCTTGACGAGATCCTTCTCAGGACGGAACAGGCAAATTCCTTTGACAGCGAGGATATCAAGGAGATATTCCGCATAATGCACACCATCAAAGGCTCCTCTGCGATGATGGGCTTTGAGAACCTTTCTGTGCTTGCGCATAAGGCGGAGGATATGTTCTTCGTTATCCGTGAGAATCCTGACGTAATAACTGACGTCAGCTTCGTTTACGACCTCGTATTCCAAGTTTCCGACTCGTATAAGGCTCAGATAGAACTTATTCAGAACAATGTCGGCGGTGAATATGAGAGCCTTGATTTCAGCGAGCTTATCGACAAGCTGCTGAAGGCTCGTGACGCGCTTGTTGGAGAAACAAAGGGCGAGGCTCCCGCTGCAGCTGCAGCTGCTTCTCCTGCACAGGCTGCCGCTCCTGCCGCTGCGCCTGCTCCGGCTTCTGACGGAAAGGTCACGGTCCGTGTGTTCTTTGAGGACGGCTGTCAGATGGAAAATCTGCGTGCTTTCCTGCTTATCAACACCATCAGGGACGCCTGCCAGACGCTGGAGTTCGTTCCGGAGGACGTTGAGAATAATCCGGAAACGGCTAAGGAAATTATCGAAAAGGGCTTCCTTATCACATTCACGCCGCATGACAGCGTGGACGAGGTACTCAAGCTGATAGAGAGCGCACTGAACGTTCAGAGTTATGAGGTAGTGAGCCAGCCTGCACAGGAGGCTCCGGCTGCGGCTGAAAAGACAGAACTTCCTCCTGAGCCTCAGGCTGCTGCGCCTGCTCCGGCTGCTGCTCCCGCACAGGCGGCTGCTCCGGCTGCTGCACCTGCACCTGCGCCTGCTCCGGTGAAGGAACAGACTGCAGTTGAGAAGGCTCAGGCGGCTGTCGACAAGGCACAGGCTGCCGGCGGCGCACAGAAGCAGAGCCTTATAAGCGTAAATCTGGCTAAGCTGGACGCGCTTCATGATATCGTGGGCGAGATAATCACCACGGAATCTATGGTAATATCCAACCCCGACCTTGAGGGTCTGGAACTGGAAAGCTTCAACAAGGCTGCAAGACAGCTCAAGAAGCTGACAAGCGAACTGCAGGATACGGTAATGTCCATCAGAATGGTGCCGCTTGCCGGCGTATTCCAGAAGATGAACCGTATCGTGCGTGATATGAGAAAGAAGCTTGGCAAGGAAGTCGACTTCGTTATCGAGGGCGAGGACACTGAGGTCGATAAGTCCATCGTGGACAGCCTGCAGGATCCGCTGATGCACCTTGTAAGAAACTGCATGGACCACGGTATCGAGGAGCACGTTTCTGAGAGAACTGCACTCGGCAAGCCGGAAAAGGGCACGATCAAGCTGTCGGCTCAGAATGCTTCGGGCGAGGTAGTCATCACTGTATCGGACGATGGCGCGGGTATCGACCCTGAGAAGATAATGAACAAGGCGAGAAAGCAGGGTATCCTTACAAAGCCGGAGAGCGAGTATTCTGTAAAGGAGATACAGAATCTTATCCTGCTGCCGGGATTCTCCACCAACGAGACTGTTACGGAGTTCAGCGGCAGAGGCGTTGGTATGGACGTTGTTAAGGCGAATGTGGAGAAGTGCGGCGGTTCGATAATCGTTGACAGCAAGAAGGACGTCGGCACGAACTTCATCATCAAGATACCGCTTACGCTTGCAATTATCGACGGTATGGAGATAACCTGCGGCGACCTCGTATTCACAGTGCCCATTGCTACGATAAGAGAGAGCTTCAAGGCTGAGTCGAGCCAGATACTCCGTGACACAAAGAACAACGAGATGATCATGATAAGAGGCGTTTGCTATCCTATCCTGCGTATGCACGAGAAATTCGGCATAGACACGGCGATAACCAACCTTGAGGACGGTATCCTGCTTCTTGTGGAAACTGACAATAAGAGCGTTTGTATCTTTGCCGACAAGCTTATCGGCGAGCAGCAGGTAGTTGTTAAGCCTTTCCCGGCGTACCTGACAAAGTACAACATCAAGGGCGAGGGTCTTTCAGGCTGCACCATCATGGGCGACGGCAGCATTTCGCTGATCATCGACACCAACACGCTTATCGGCTGAACGGAGGACAGACATGACTAATGATGTAATCAAGGAGGCTGTTGCAAAGCAGCAGTCCACCGACAGAAAGCTTTCTAAGGATAATTCGGTGCTGGGTAAGGTCATGACCTTCCACATCGGAGATCAGATATACGGTATTGAGATACAGTTCGTCACTGAGATAATCGAAATGCAGCACATCACAAAGGTGCCGCACGTGCCTTCTTACATAAAGGGTATAATCAATGTACGAAGCAAGGTAGTGCCGATCGTTGATATTCGCAGCCGGTTCGGTAAGGAGGAGATACCCTATACCAGCCGCACCTGCATAATCATTCTTTCGTTCAACGAGCTGTCTGTAGGTATCATCGTTGACAGTGTGGCTGACGTTGAGGATATCCATTCGCACGATATCTCGGCTACGCCGGAGAACCGTTCGGTGAACACAAATTCGTTCATTCAGTACATGATACGTTCGGGCGACGACGTTAAGCTTATTCTTGACGTTGCAAAGCTGCTTGACGACGAGGTTTAACAATGGAACTTTCTGATCGTGAATTCCACCGCCTTGTGGACTATATGCACGACAACTTCGGCATAAACCTTTCCGCAAAGCGTGTGCTGATACAGGGCAGGCTTGGGAATATGCTCAGGGAGCGGGGCTTCCACAGCTATGACGAATATCTTGACGCTGTTATGGCGGATACGTCGGGCGCAGAGGTCACCACTATCCTCAACAAGCTTACCACGAATCATACTTTCTTCATGCGTGAGCCGGAGCATTACACCTACTTAAAGGAAGTTATTCTTCCGTGGGCGGTGCAGAATGCAAAGAACAAGGAACTGCGTATCTGGAGCGCAGGGTGCTCATCGGGTGAGGAATGCTATACCACGGCAATGCTGCTCAACGAATATTTCGGCAGAGAAAAGCACCTGTGGGATACACGTATCCTTGCGACGGACATTTCGCACAGCGTTATGGAAAAAGCAAAGAGGGGCGTTTACAACATAGAGGGAATGAAAGGGCTCAGCCCCGAATGGAAGAGCCGCTATTTTAAGCAGATAGACAGCGATAATTATGAGATCTGTCAGGAGATAAAGGACGAGATAATATTCAAGCCCTTTAACCTGATGGACCCCATGCCGGAGAAATACAAGCAGCGTCCATTTGACCTGATATTCTGCAGGAATGTGATGATATATTTTGATCAGCCGACCAAAAATGCGCTGGTCAACCGGTTCTATGACGTTATCAAGCCGGGCGGGTATTTCTACATAGGTCATGCGGAGAGCATTCCCAGAGGAGAGACCAAGTTCCAGTACATCAAGCCTGCGATATACCGCAGGGGAGTTGACACCTGACAGACGGGGGCGAATTTATGAGAAAGATCAGGCTGCTGGTCGTTGATGATTCTATCCTGTTCAGAGAGGTACTGTCGAGGTTCGTCAGACAGGACCCTGAAATAGATGTAGTGGGCACAGCGGGCGACCCGTATTCCGCCAGAGATATGATCCTGAAATATGAGCCGGACGTTATGACGCTTGACGTTGAAATGCCGAGAATGGACGGCGTGGCTTTTCTGAGGAAGCTGCTGCCGCAGTATTATCTGCCGGTCATCGTTGTGTCCTCGTCGCAGCAGCAGGAGAAAGCTGCGATGGACGCAGGCGCAGTGGGGTTCATTCAGAAGCCGCTTGCACGTACTTCGACGGAAATGCAGCATTTTGCGCTGGATATATGTCGGGCGGTGAAGCGTGCGCATTCGGCGAACCCAAGTCAGCAGGACGGCAGTTCGCAGCAGACGGCTGCGGTCAGCTATTCGGCGGGAGGCAGGCGGTTCCACAGATCGGACACGGTGCTGGCTTTCGGAGCGTCAACGGGAGGAACGGAGGCGCTGGAACAGGTGCTGAGGAATCTTCCGGCTGATTCGCCGGCGACTCTGGTTGTTCAGCATATGCCGGCGGGATTCACGAAAATGTATGCCGACCGTCTTAACAAAAGCTGCAAAATGGAGGTCAAGGAGGCCGAGGACGGCGACCGTCTGCGCAGAGGGCTTGCGATAGTCGGAGCGGGCGACCATCATCTGCGGCTTTGCAAGGACTCCAGAGGGTATTATGTTTCATCGCGGCACGGAGAAAAGGTGTCGGGTCACTGTCCGTCAGTCGATGTGATGTTCAGCAGCGTTGCTGAGGTGGCTAAGGGAAACTCCATAGGCGTCATTCTTACCGGAATGGGCAGGGACGGCGCAGACGGTCTGCTGAAAATGCGGCAGGCGGGAGCGTTCACGATAGGGCAGGATAAACAGACCTGCGTGGTTTACGGAATGCCGATGGAGGCGTACAATATAGGGGCGGTTCAGGTTCAGGCTCCGCTATATAATATTGCGGATATTATCCAAGAACAGCTTATATAAAGATTATGGGGAAGTCCAAAAAGGCTTCCCCTTTATATTGAAGAAAATGCCGCACAGGGCTTATGCTCCGTGCGGCATTTGTTATTAGTAGAAGATTCTTTCTTCGATATATGCCTTGACTTCTGTCAGCGGTATTCTTACCTGCTGCATTGAATCTCTTTCACGAACTGTTACGCAGCCGTCTGTTTCAGTGTCGAAGTCGTAGGTGATGCAGAACGGAGTGCCTATTTCGTCCTGCCTGCGGTAACGCTTGCCGATAGCGCCTGCGTCGTCAAAATCAACGTTGAAGTGCTTGGAAAGCTCGTCGTAAAGCTCGCCTGCCTTTTCGCTCAGCTTCTTTGAGAGCGGGAGTACCGCTGCCTTTACAGGAGCAAGGGCGGGGTGCAGGTGCATTACTGTACGGCTGGTGCCGTCCTCAAGAGTTTCCTCGTCATATGCGTCGCATACTACGGCAAGGAACAGACGCTCAACGCCGAGCGACGGCTCGATAACATACGGGATATACTTCTCGTTTGTTTCGGGGTCGAAGTATTCGAGGCTCTTTCCGCTGGTCTTCATGTGCTGAGTCAGGTCGTAGTCTGTGCGGTCTGCAACGCCCCACAGTTCGCCCCAGCCGAACGGGAACATGAACTCGAAGTCTGTGGTAGCCTTTGAATAGAAGCAAAGTTCTTCGGGGCTGTGATCTCTCAGTCTGATGTTTTCTTCCTTTAAGCCGAGGGACAGCAGGAAGTTCTTGCAGTATGTTCTCCAGTACTCGAACCATTCGAGGTCGGTGCCGGGCTTGCAGAAAAATTCAAGTTCCATCTGCTCGAACTCTCTTACACGGAAGATGAACTGACCGGGGGTTATCTCGTTTCTGAATGATTTTCCGACCTGTGCAACGCCGAAAGGCACTTTTTTGCGGCTGGTGCGCTGGATATTAGCGAAGTTTACAAAAATACCCTGAGCGGTTTCGGGACGAAGATATATCTCGTTCTTGCTGTCCTCGGTAACGCCCTGAAACGTCTTGAACATCAGGTTGAACTGACGGATATCGGTGAAATTCGTGCTGCCGCAGTTCGGGCACTTTATGCCCTTTTCCTTGATGTAAGCCATCATCTGGTCATTGGTCCAGCCGTTTGCGTCGGTTTCGCCGAAGTCCTCAATGAGTTTGTCGGCTCTGTGGCGGGTCTTGCAGTCCTTGCAGTCCATCAGCGGGTCGGAGAAGCCGCCCACGTGACCGGACGCCACCCATGTCTGGGGGTTCATCAGGATAGCGGAATCCAAGCCTACGTTGTACTTGTTCTCCTGAATGAACTTCTTGCGCCATGCCGCTTTGATGTTGGTTTTCAGTTCAACGCCGAGAGGGCCGTAGTCCCATGTGTTGGCAAGGCCGCCGTAGATCTCGCTTCCGGGATATACGAAGCCCCTGCCCTTGCACAGGGCAACTATCTGGTCGAGGGTCTTTTCTGTGTTCTTCATAAATATGTTCCTTTCATGCCCTGCATGGCTTGCAGGGACGATAAATAGTTTCTTATATAGTATAGCGCATAATCGCTCATTAGTCAAGGGGGACAGTGAAAAATGGGGAATGAGGAAACGGGAGCGCAGAGGGCTTCTCGACAGTCTGGGTATTGATTTTTTCAATAGGCTGAGATACGCAATTGTGGTATCAGTTTTGCTGTTCCTGTGTATTCTTATCTATCAGGTTTACCAGATCGTAGATTATTCTTCTTTCTTTTTTATCCATCTTTCTTATTTTAGATATGAGAGAAAGTTCTTTTATATCAACATCAACTGTGCTGTTGCTGTAATCCAGCAGATAGTCGATAGAAACATTCAATAGAAAGGCTATCTGCTTCACTAGTGCAAAATCAGGCTGCCTTTTATTCTTTATATAGCCATTAAGGGTGGTTGGAGCAATGTTGAGTAATTTTGCAAATTCTTTTTGCGATATTTCTCTTTCATTAAGAGTCAGCAGTAACTTATCTCCAAATTCCATTTTCATCACTCCTCATTGACCATATTATACATTATTGCGCAATATTATTTGTGTATATTCACGATACGAGAATTGTAGGCTTGACAAATACGCAAAATCGGTATAAATCTTTTATAAGGGAAAACCCAGAGAGCGGCAGAACGCCGCAATCTGGGTTTTGTTTTATGACTTAATGAGATTTCTCGGTTCTGGGGAAAGCTTGGTGATTACGTTTTGGCTTAGCTGCCGAGGTGAAGAACCTGTAAGAGCAGGAGCCAACTCAGTCCGTAATAAGTCACAACTGCGACAAGGTCGTTGACGGTGGTTATCAGCGGACCGGAGGCTACTGCAGGGTCTATGCCTATCTTCTTGAAGAACATCGGAACAAGCGTGCCAACTCCGCTGGAAATGAGCATGGCGAGCATTAGTGCAACACCTATGCACGCGGATACCGCAAACGAAAAGCCTGCGGGATAGCCCTTGAACAGCATGATATAAAGTCCCACAAACAGCACCGAAAGTACGCCGAGAATAATGCCGCAGGAAAGACCTACACGCATTTCCTTGCCGACAAGCTTCAGCTTCTTTCCGGCGGTCAGATTCTTGTCCATAAGCACACGGATAGTGACGGCAAGCGACTGTGTTCCTACATTACCCGCCATGTCGAGAATAAGCGACTGGAACGCCATTATTATCGTGAGCTGCGACACTACCCTTTCAAAAGCACCTACAACTCCCGATACCGCCATGCCCAGCACCAGCAAAATGAGAAGCCACGGCATACGTTTTTTCAGGCTGGCAAACAGCGGCTCGTGCAGATCCTCCTCGCCGGAAAGTCCGCCAAGCTTTGCGTAATCGTCGCCCATCTCGTCGTCAAATGCTTCGAGCAGGCTTTCGAGTGTGATAACGCCTAATATATGGTTTGCACTGTCAAGGACCGGAACGCTGCTTTCGGAGTAGCTTTTCAGACGCTCGATGCAGTCCTCTGTTCTTTCGGTACTATAGACGTAGGGGAAGCTTTGCTGTATGAGCGGCTTTATTTCGGAATGCTTTTCGGCGGTGAGAAGCTCACGCAGGTCTATCGCTCCGCAGAAAAATCCGTTCTCTGCCGTTACGAAAATGGTGGAGATGTTGTCGTTTTCCTTTGCCTGATCCATCAGCGTGCGGGTAGCCTCGGCGGCGGTCATGTCTGAACTTACCGAGATGTAGTTGGTGGTCATGCGGCTGCCTATCTCATCATCGTCAAACGACACAATGAGTTCCAGCTTTCTTCTGGTTTCTTCGTCAAGAAGTTCAAAAAGCTGATTTCTTTTTTCCTTTGGAAATTCCCTCAGGACGTCAGCGGCTGCGTCGGTCTCCATTTTTCCTATTATGAGGACCGTTTTGCCGAGGTCGGTTTCTTTGAGATATTCCGCAGCATTTTCCGGCTCAAAATACTCGAAAACGTCAGCAAGTTCGTCCATATCCAGCGTGCGGAACAGCTTTGTGCGCTCGGACGCATTCAGGAGTTCGGCTGCTTTGGCGATATCTCCTGCATGGTGTTCGGCGAGCCGTTCCTGAGATGCTTTCGGCGAAAGATCGCTTCTGATAAGTTCTGCTATTTCTGCTGCGTGATCCCTGATCATTGATTCGTTCATTGCCATAGTAGTGCCCTGCCTTTCATCAAATTATGCTGCATCTGACTGAAAGTGAAGCCGGGCACAGTATGCGCCGTTATTCTATAAAGCGGGCAGAGCCGCAATTTGGGCGTCATACCGTGTACTTCGCCCGTGACTGTCACCGATTTTCAACTCTGCTCACCTCTTTTTGACGATTTTTGCAACGTGATAATTATAGCACTATAACTGATCATCTGTCAACCCTGACGAGGGCTTTTTCACGGGATTTTCAGAAAACATCATAGTTTGTACTGCATAAAGTTATTGTTCTTCACGAAGCCGAAGTCGGTGTACAGCAGCACGCCCATGTCGGAGGCGGTTATCTGCACGGTGCCGCAGCCGTATTTCCGTGCTTCATCGACCACTCTTGACAGAAGTTCGCGCGCTATGCCCTGTCTGCGGTAATTAGGGTCGGTGTACATACTCGACAGCAGACCCATTTTTCCGCTGGGGCAACCGAAATAGGGCGGCTTTTCGACGAACGACATTCCGGAAGTACCGACGATCTTCTCGCCGTCTAATGCAAGCCACGACACGAATGTTCCGTCTGCCATGTGTCTTGTGTAGTAGTCGAGGAGCGATGGGCGCAGGTCGATGGGCTCTGTTGCGCCCTCCTCACGGAGCTGAGAAATACGCAGGGATATAAAGGCGTCAAGCAGCGGGGCGGTCAGCCGGCGATATTCGATGGTCATTTTTGCTCTCCTTTATGCGGTGTTAAAACAGCGTGCTGGAAACGCCATCGTCACGCATTCGCTTAAGCGTGGCAATAACATAATCGTAATATTCAGAATCGCTTACGTGCAGCAAGACCTCTTGTACGAGTTCGTCGGTGAAACCGCCGTTGTCTGCGACCTTTTCTATGGCGTCAAGCCAGAGTTTTTCGGGGGACATGGCTTCGCATATCGCCTTATGCTGTCCGCTGTATTCTACGGGCGGGTTTAGCTGCGAGGTTTCGTCGAGCGCAGCACGTCCGTCGCTGACATAGGTTTTCAGAGAATCCCAGTCTGTTTCTTCTCCCTTTGCCATCTCTGATGCGATAAGAATTTGCTGGCGGCTGTATGCCTGAACGCATTCCGAAAGGGAGGCTCTGTATTCCTCGGCGGTAAGTTCACTGGAACAGCCGGTCAGGGTCAGCAGGACAGCGGTTAATAATACCGCAAGTATTCTTTTCATATAATATACCTTTCTGTATTTGACGCAAACACCAAAACCACTTAGGTAAAGAAATGCGCCGGTATACACGTAGTAATATCGGCGCATTAATATGCAAATAGTAAATTTTAGAGCTTCTCTATCCAGCCCATATCGTCGGGCAGCTTACCGAACTGCATACCTGTCATGGTGTCGTACAGCTTCTGGGTGACCTTGCCTATCTTGCCGCCGCCTATTTCCATGACCTTATCGCCCCACTTGAGGTGGCCTACGGGGGAAACTACGGCAGCAGTACCTGTGCCGAATACCTCGTCAAGCTTGCCTGCGTCGTATGCGTCGGCGATCTCCTGAATGGAGATACGGCGCTCAGACACCTTCATGCCCCACTTTCTGCAAAGTTCAAGCGCAGATTTTCTGGTGATACCCGGAAGAATACTGCCCTGAAGTGCGGGGGTCACTACCTCTCCGTCGATAACGAACATGATGTTCATTGCACCGACTTCCTCTATGTACTTGCGCTCAACGCCGTCGAGCCACAGCACCTGAGAATAGTTCTGCTTGTGCGCTTCGTCCTGTCCTGCGAGGGAGGCTGCGTAGTTGCCGCCGGTCTTGGTGAAGCCCATGCCGCCTCTTACTGCTCTGACGTAATTGGTTTCAACATAGATGTCAACGGGGTTGATGCCTGTGCTGTAATATGCGCCGGAGGGGCTCATGATTATCATGAAGTAATACTTTTCGCCGGGACGAACGCCGAGGAACGGGTCGGCTGCGAACACGAACGGACGGATATAAAGAGAAGCGCCGTCAATGTGGGGTACCCAGTCCTTGTCTATCTCTACAAGGGCGTGGAGCGCCTGCAGGGCGTCCTTTTCGTCTATCTTCGGAATGACCAGACGTTCAGCGGAGGTGTTCAATCTCTTGAAGTTCTCCTCAGGGCGGAAGAACTGAATGCTTCCGTCGGGGGTCCTGTAGGCTTTCATTCCCTCAAAGATCTCCTGACCATAGTGGAGAACCATTGCGGACGGCATAAGCTCGATAGGTCCATAGGGGACTATTCTTGCGTCATGCCAGCCCTGTCCCTCGTCATAGTCCATGATAAACATATGGTCGGTGAAGATGTGGCCAAAGCCCAGCTTGGTTTCGTCAGCGGGCTTTTCCTTGGGATGAGTGGTTTTTTCGATCCTGATATCCATTGTAGTAATATCCTTTCTTGTATCCCGTTATTGGCGGACGATACTATATTCTAAATACATCATAATTATACCACTAATAAGGCGGATTGTAAATAATTTTTCTTGAAAAAAATAAAATTTCTGATGTGTGAATATTAATAGAGGTTATTGCTGACAAAAACTATAAACAGACTGGCGAGAAGCCCTCAGATTCTAGGAAAAAGCCCTACGGCTAGGCTTTGTGCCTGCCGTAGGGCTTTTGACGACGAAGATGAGGGTTTATCGCCAGTCTGAGGGGCTGTGATTTGCAGCCCCTCAGTGATATATCTGATTGAGTTATATCAATACATACCGCCCATGCCGCCTGCAGGCATTGCAGGAGCAGCGGGTGTTTCCTCAGGCTTATCTGCTACCAGCGACTCGGTGGTGAGCACCATTGCAGCAACGGAAGCGGCGTTCTGCAGAGCGGAACGTGTTACCTTTGCAGGATCAACGATACCAGCGGAGATCATGTCGCCGTAGGTTTCGGTGTAAGCGTCGAAGCCGTAGCCGACCTTGCCCTCGCGGTTGATGGTGTCGATGATGACGGAGCCTTCCAGACCTGCGTTCAGTGCGATCTGGCGAACCGGCTCTTCAAGAGCACGAAGAACGATCTTTGCGCCGGTCTTTTCGTCGCCCTCGAGAGTGTCGACAAGAGCCTTAACTGCGGGCATTGCATTGATGAGCGCAGTACCGCCGCCGGCAACTATGCCCTCTTCAACGGCAGCCTTTGTTGCTGCAAGAGCGTCCTCGATACGAAGCTTCTTTTCTTTCATCTCAACTTCTGTAGCTGCGCCGACCTTGATAACGCCTACGCCGCCGGAAAGCTTAGCAAGTCTTTCCTGAAGCTTCTCCTTGTCGAACTCGGAGGTGGTGTTCTCGATAGCGTTCTTTATCTCGGTAACACGTGACTTGATAGCGGCGCTGTCGCCGGAACCGTCAACGATGATGGTGTTTTCCTTGTTTACCTTGACCTGCTTAGCACGGCCAAGCTGAGTGATCTGGGTCTCCTTGATATCAAGACCAAGCTCGTCGGTGATAACTTCGCCGCCGGTCAGGATAGCGATATCCTTGAGCATTTCCTTACGTCTGTCGCCAAAGCCCGGAGCCTTTACAGCAACGCATACGAACACGCCTCTCAGCTTGTTCAGAATGATGTTGGTGAGTGCGTCGCCCTCAACGTCCTCAGCGATGATGACAAGCTTCTTGCCTGCCTGAACGATCTGCTCCAGCAGCGGCAGGATATCCTGAATGGAGGATATCTTCTTGTCGGTGATGAGGATATACGGGTCGTCGATAACTGCTTCCATCTTGTCGGTATCGGTTACCATGTAGGGGGAGATATAGCCTCTGTCGAACTGCATACCCTCGACAACCTCGGAGTATGTTTCGGCGGTCTTGCCCTCTTCAAGAGTGATAACGCCGTCGGCAGTTACCTTTTCCATAGCTTCTGCGATAAGCTTGCCGACAGATTCATCGCCTGCGGATACGGTAGCGACTCTCTCGATATCCTTGCTGCCGTTTACTGCCTGAGAGTTCTTCTTTATCTCAGCGACAGCGGCGTCAACAGCCTTCTGCATACCCTTCTTTACGACCATGGGGTTTGCGCCTGCTGCGATGTTCTTCATGCCCTCGCGAACGAGCGCCTGAGCGAGCAGGGTCGCGGTAGTGGTACCGTCGCCGGCTGCGTCGTTGGTCTTGGTGGCAACTTCCTTTACGAGAGCGGCGCCCATGTTCTGGAATGCGTCCTCAAGCTCGATCTCCTTTGCGATGGTCACGCCGTCGTTGGTGATGAGCGGGCTGCCGTACTTCTTGGAAAGCACAACGTTTCTGCCCTTGGGGCCGAGAGTTATCTTAACTGTGTCTGCAAGAGTGTCTATACCTGCCTGAAGAGCCTTGCGGGCCTCTTCGCCGTAAATGATGTCCTTTGCCATGGTTAGTTCCTCCTTATATCGATTATTCTACTACTGCGAGAATGTCGGACTGTCTGAGAATGGAATACTCAACGCCGTCTACCTTAACCTCTGTGCCTGCATACTTGCTGATGAGCACCTTGTCGCCGACCTTAACGTGCATTGTTATCTCCTTGCCGTCAACGTTTCCGCCGGGGCCTACTGCGACTACCTCTGCGATAGAGGGCTTTTCCTGTGCAGAAGCTGTCAGGATAATACCGCTCTTGGTGGTCTCCTCTGCTTCGACCATCTTTATTACTACACGGTCTGCCAAAGGCTTGATTGTCATATCTATATTCCTCCTAAACTATAATGTACGATGTTTATGTTAGCACTCTATTTCTTGGAGTGCTAATTATATTTTAACCATTATTCAGAAAAAATCAAGGGGTAAACGGGCATTTTTTCACAATTTCGTATATCTTGCTTTATTTGCACATTTTGGCGGTATAGAATTTGGCAATATTGCACAAGCGATGTTATGCCTGCGGGTCGGGTATATGCGATACTATTTTATATAACGCCTTCCTGTTGATTCTATTCGTGGATCTGGGATAAAAGACTTACAGACGGCAAAACTGACGGAATGCACATTCTGCAGGGCTCTGGGGCGTGATTATTCGTAAGTTTTTTCATTGCAAATTGCCGTAAGATGTGCTACAATGAATAAGTTGTTTGATAAGAAAGGAATCGGGAAAAAGAACATAATGTCTAAAAAAGCAAATAACGGGGCTGTACGCTCCGAATATCTGAGTGGATTAAAGGGCGGACTGCCGATAGGGCTGGGGTATCTTTCGGTATCTTTCGCATTCGGCATTTCTGCAGTACAAAAGGGGCTGCCGCCGCTCGCTGCTATAATCATATCTATGAGCTGCCTTACCTCGGCGGGTCAGGTGGCGGGCGTGGAAACGATAGCCGCTGGCGGCGGTTTTGCTGAAATTGCTGTCGCACAGCTTATAATCAATCTGCGGTACTCGCTGATGAGCCTGTCGCTCAGTCAGAAGCTGTGCAGGAAATACAGTCTGTTTCACAGGCTGACAACTTCTTTCGGCGTGACGGACGAGGTGTTCGCTGTGGCAAGCGCACGCACTGAGGAGGTCACTCCGGCTTATATGTACGGGCTTATCACGCTGCCTTATATAATGTGGGCTGCGGGCACTGCGGCAGGTGCGCTGCTGGGGAACGTACTGCCGGAAATGGTGCGGTCGGCTCTTGGAATAGCGATATATGGAATGTTCATTGCAATAGTCATTCCGCCTGCAAGACGGTTCAAGGGGGTTCTGGCGGTGTCGATTGGGGCTGCTGCGCTGTCCTGTATTATCAGGTTCGTGCCGGCGTTCAGCTTCATTACATCGGGCTTTTCGGTGATAATATGCACAGTTATTGCAGCGGCGGTGGGCGCACTGCTGTTCCCGCGCCCGACAGAGGACGGTGAAGCAGATGACTGATACATTATACCTTTGCCTGAGTATTCTCACCATGGCGCTGGTGACTTACCTCGTCAGAATGCTGCCGCTTGCGGCGATACGCAAGAGGATACGCTCGCCGTTTTTGCTGAGTTTTCTGTATTACGTGCCCTACGCCGTGCTGACTGCTATGACGATCCCCGGAATATTCTTCAGCACTGCTTCTATAATATCCGCCTGCGTGGGATTCGCTGCGGCTGTTGTGGCGGCGTTCTTTGACCGCGGACTGCTGATCGTTGCGGCGTCCGCCTGTGCGGGAGTGCTGGCTTGTGAGTTTGTTATGCAGATGGTTGCGCAGTGAACATAAAAAGAGCACCACACGATTTTTTGTGCGGTGCTCTTTCTTATTTAACGGCTAGTATGACTGCGAATTTTCTGCAGCAGTACACGCACTGGACCTCGGAGAAGCCGCTTTTTCTCAGCATATCGACTTCGGCTTCTACGGTGCATTCCTTGTCAAGCTTTCTGCGTTCTTTCCACAACTCAATGTCGTGGGGGGTAAGACCGCTCGATTCCAGCTGTTTTACCCAGTATTCGTCATACCACTTGTCGAGCTGGTCGGAGCCGGCACGAAACTGGTCGTAGTTCACAAAAACGCCTTTGGGGTCAAGCTTTGCGTATATTTCGTCAAAAAGCTTATGCTTGGCTGCGTCCTCTAAGTGGTGTATGGACAGGCCGGAAATCACTGCGTCGCACTCGCCGTCGGGCAGCGCTTTGGTGTAGTCCATCTCAAGATAGCTGAAATTCTCAAGTCCTGCAAATCGCTTCTTTGCGGCCTGCATCATCTCGCCTGCGATATCTGTGAGGATATATTCCGCCTGCGGGTAATGCTTATACCAGAAGCTTGTCAGCAGACCTGTGCCTGCGCCGAGGTCCACTACCCTGCGCACGGTCGGGAGATTCGCTGCGATGAAGCTTGTCGTCTTGTCGTAGTACTCGTCGAAGCAGGGTATGAACAAACGTCTTTTCTGGTCGTATTCCTGCGCAATGAGGTTGAATTGCTCTTTTATATCCATTTGTGTCCTCCTTGTACATCTTGCGTTATATATCTTTTGTTGTATTATAGCACTGTATTTTTTATTTGTCAATGGGCTTGACAAAAATTACACAGAGATGTATTATGGTATTCTGCACTTTTTATTGGGTGCTGTATTGAAAAGGAGGATTGATATGAACAAATCAGATTTAGTCGAGGGACTACGCAAAATGGGTCTGGCGGGAGGAATGTCGGTTGAGGTGCACAGCAGTCTTAGCAGCTTCGGGCAGGTGGACGGCGGTGCTGACGCTGTTATCGACGCACTGCAGGAATGCGTCGGCGGCGATGGCAGCATATTCATGCCTGCGCTGCGGCTCAGCCCTGAACTTGAACTGACTCAGCAGGACAAGCAGCTTGGCATTTCCGTCAAGATAAAAATACTCCCTGAGAACAGGGAGCGCACGGCAATGGGTGTAATTGCGGATACATTCAGAATGCGGCCTGACGTTGTGACCGGCTCAGGAGTTATGCAGGTCAGCGGGTGGGGCAAACAGGCTCAGCAGGCGGCTGTCGGCGGTTTTGACTATGTGCTGAAAAACGGCGGTAAGGGTCTGCTTCTGGGTGTGGATATCTACAAGCTGACAGCTATGCACTATGTCGAATACCTGATACCTGAGGATATCCGTGCGCTCACTGCTCCTACGGACGAGGTGAACAGTGTGTACCCGCCGGACGAATGGTTCATCGAGGTGGGCAGGCTTCCGGTCATGGGGTGGTATGAGATACAGGAAAAAGCGCTCGAAAAGGGGATCATTCAGAGGTCTGTGCTCGGAAAATGTCCGGTGATGTTCTTTGATCTTTACGGGGTCGTCGGGCTGTATGAGCAGGCTTTGCGTAATGACCCGTACAGGCTTTTCGGATTGAGATAAATCATGCGTTATTCACGAATCTGTGAATAACGCAAATTTTTTTAGTCTACCCTACTTGACAAATCGACATGGGTGCTGTATAATATAATCAAACGATTGAACACTTGTTCAAATGATTTCACAAAGGAGGTCCAACTGATGGAAAACGACGCACCGCACTGTGATTTTATGCACGTGCACGCCGACGCACTTGATAAGATAAATTCCTCAATGCCTGATGAGGACACGCTGATAGACCTCGCAGAACTGTTCAAGATATTCGGTGATTCAACCCGCATAAAGCTGCTGACCGCGCTCAGCCATGGTGAGCTTTGCGTATGCGATATGTCAAAGCTTGTCGGAATGACGGTGTCTGCGGTTTCGCACCAGCTTAAAATATTGAGAAACTCAAAGCTGGTCAGCTGCCGCCGTGACGGAAAGACGGTGTTCTATTCTCTGGCTGATGGTCATGTGAACACAATGCTGCAGCAGGGGCTGGAGCACATCAACGAATGACGAAAAGGAGCATATCAATGGATTTCTGGGATAAGATAGCCGATTTTTATGATATTGCGGAAAGCTTCAACGGAAGCGTATACGGCGAGATGTGCGACATCACACGCCGCCTTGTACCGAGGGGCGCAAAGGTCCTTGACTGTGCGGCGGGTACGGGCGAACTTTCTCTTGCCGCCGCAGCGAAAGCGGGCAGCGTTCTTTGCACGGATCTTTCGGAAAATATGCTGAAAAATGCACGCAGGAAAGCTGAATACTACAGGCTGACGAACATCTCGTTCGAGGAGCGCAATATATTCCATCTTGACGACCCTGACGAAACCTATGATGTGGTCATCGCAGGGAACGTGCTTCACCTGCTGAGCGACCCCAAGGCTGCGGTAAAGGAACTTTATCGTGTGCTTAAGCCGGGCGGAAAGCTTCTGCTTCCGACCTTTACCACAAGAAACAAGGGAAAGCTGATGATAAAGCTTTATATGATGCTGGGCTTCCGGCCGTCTGAAAGCTACAGCCCGTCACAGTATCGGGATATGCTTATCGGGTGCGGATTAGGTACAGTCAAAACAAAGCTTATCAGCGGACGTATTCCCTGCTGCTATGCAGTTATAGTCAAGCAATTATCAGAGGGTACCTCTGAAAAATAAACAACAAACTTTGATGACAAGAAAGGAACTGCCACTATGAAAAAGACATTCAAGCTCGTTGACCTCGACTGCGCACACTGCGCTGCAAAGATGGAGGAGGCAATAAAGAAGCTTCCCGGCGTAACGGACGCTTCCGTAAACTTCCTCAGCCAGAAGCTGACCCTTGAGGCTCCTGATGATTCCTTTGACGATATCGTAAAGCTGATGGTCAAGACCTGCAGGGATATCGAGCCGGACTGCACCATAAAGGTGTAAATTATCAACTGACGAGGTGAGCAGCTATGAGCAAAAAACAGAAAAAAATGCTGATACGCATTATCGTGGCGGCTGTTATCTGGGTTGCCGGCTTCACTGCCGAGAAAATATTCAGCGAACAGCTTGAAGCTGCAGGACGGTTCAGTCTGATAGGCTTCATCGACCTTGCCGTGTTCGCAGCCGCTTACCTTGTTATCGGCTGGGACATTCTCTGGAAAGCGATACGCAACATCGCACATGGTCAGGTTTTCGATGAGAACTTCCTTATGGCTATAGCCTCCATCGGCGCAATGATCGTCGGCGAATACGACGAGGGCGGCGCTGTAATGATACTCTATCAGGTCGGAGAGCTGTTCCAGAGCGTGGCAGTGGGCAAGTCCCGCCGGTCTATCGCAGAGATGGTGGACATCAACCCTGAATACGCAAATGTCGAGCGTGACGGAGAGGTTTCCGAGGTATCGCCGGAGGACGTAGCGGCAGGCGAGATAATCGTCATAAGACCCGGCGAAAGGATACCGCTGGACGGCACGGTCCTTTCGGGCTCGTCAGAACTTAATACGGCAGCCCTCACCGGTGAAAGCGCGCTGCGTGCAGTTGCCGAGGGGGACGAGGTGATAAGCGGGTGTATCAATACCAACGGGCTTCTGCGTGTAAAGGTGTCCAGACCTTATTCTGATTCCACTGTTGCACGTATACTGGAGCTTGTGGAAAACTCTACTGAGAACAAGGCAAAGACGGAGAACTTCATCACGAAATTCGCCCGTGTGTATACGCCAATCGTGGTGTTTGCCGCTCTGGCGCTTGCGGTTATTCCGGGATTCGTTCAGGCGGCAATGTCGGGCTGGACGGACTTTTCCGGCTGGCTTGGAAGCGAGGGCAGCGAGGGCTGGATATACCGTGCGCTGACGTTCCTTGTCGTATCGTGTCCGTGCGCTCTGGTCATTTCCGTTCCGCTGTCGTATTTCGGCGGTATCGGCGGCGCTTCTAAATTCGGCATTATGATAAAGGGTGCGAATTACCTTGAGGAACTTGCAAAGGCGCAGACCTTTGTTTTCGACAAGACCGGTACTCTTACAAAGGGCAGCTTTGCGGTGACGAGTATCGTTGCGGACGGAATGACGGAGGACGAACTTCTCGGTATGTGTGCGGCGGCGGAGGCTTTCTCGACACACCCGATAGCGCAGTCCATCATTGCCGAGGGCAAGAAGCGCTCGCTCACACAGACGGCTTCTGACGCTGAGGAGATAGCAGGCTATGGAGTTAAGGCGGTCGTTGGCGGAAAGACAGTGATCGCTGGTAACTACCGCCTGATGGAAAAGGAGAATATTGCTGCGCCTGCGGTCAGCACGGCGGGCACTGTGGTGCACTGTGCGGCTGACGGGAAATACGCAGGATATATCGTTATATCTGACGAGATAAAGCCGGGCACGCCGTCTGCGCTGGCTGCCCTGAAGAATCTTTGCGGTGCAAAGACGATAATGCTGACCGGCGACCGGAAGGCTGCGGCAGAGGCTGTTGCGGCACAGGCGGGTATCGACGAATATCACGCTGAACTGCTTCCTGACGGAAAGGTTTCACGGGTCGAGGAACTATACAAGGCAAAGCCGGAAAATACCACGCTGGTGTTTGTCGGCGACGGCATGAACGACGCTCCGGCGCTGGCACGTGCCGATGTCGGAATAGCTATGGGTGCGATGGGAAGCGACGCTGCTATCGAAGCGGCTGATATCGTGCTGATGAACGACAATATCGAAAGTCTGCCGACGGCGGTGCGTATCTCAAGAAAGACGCATTCTATCGTAATGCAGAACATCATCCTTGCGCTCAGCGTAAAGGCGCTCATCATGCTGCTGACTGCGATAGGTATAGGCAATATGTGGCTGGCTGTATTCGGTGATGTCGGCGTGGCTGTTATTGCGATACTCAATGCTATGAGGGCTATGCGGATAAAGGCGAAATAAACGGTCTTCCGGTTTGAAAAAAGTAAGCTGTGTGGGAATTTCCTGCACAGCTTTTCTTGTATTTATCGACAGTCTGGGCGTAGACTTTTTCAACATACTGAACTGCGGGGGCTGTTTTATACAGTCCCCGCAGTGGATTTTGTTTTATCAGGCGTTTGCCGGCAGTTCGACTTTGAACAGCTTGGAGGTGTGTGGCTCTTTCAGCAGGAATATTGCGCCTGCAAAGGTGAGCACAAATTCCGGAAGCATATATGTGCCGTTGTATGCGAGGGAATACAGCAGTGGGCTGCCCCAGCCTTCCGGCATTGAACTTGCGAAGAATACCACGCCGCTTATCACGTGGCTGACCATTCGCAGGGAGATGCCAAGGGCGATACCCGCTATGTAGCCCGGAACGCCGTGCTTGCGGAACATTCCCGAAAGGCCCAGCACAGTGAATGCGAGAAGATAATCGAACACTATCGTGCCGACCAGAGCCTGCGGGGTGAGTCCCCAAGACGCCACTGCGGCAATATCCAGAGCAAGCTGGGTCAGAGAATACACAAACGAGCAGAAAACGCCCCATTTACAGCCGTACATAATGGCTATCATACATACGGGAAGCATACTCAGCGGGGTGACAGAACCGCCGAGCGGCATTTGTACCACCTTTATCATGCTCAGTCCGGCAGACAATGCGATCATCACTGCGCTGAGCGTCAGCTTTTTTACGTCCACTTTTTTGGTTTCGTTCATTTTATTGTGCGCATAAATGCGCTCTCCTTTCATGGTTATCAGCAGATATAGTATAGCACATCATAAGCAAAATTTCAAGCGGTTTTCAAAGAAGAAACGGCACTGTGTACAGTACCGTTTCTTTATATTGGGGGGAGAGTGGTTATCTGAATTATAAGGGAAACGTTCCCTTAGCCTGACATCAATATCTGGACTTTATCTTATATACCGTTGAGGAGTTGGAATAAAGCTTCTTGCCGTCGATAGTGATGTAGGACTTGATGTAGTAGTAATAGGTCTTACCCTTTACTGCGGTATCGTCGGTGATAGTCATATCGTCGGGATCGTCTGATGTTATGTCGCCGATGACCTTACCCTTGCCCTTTGCGGAATTGCGGCGGTATACAGTGTATCCGTCAGCGTATTCTGACATATCCCATTCGAGGACTATGCCGTCGGTGGTGGACTTTCTGTAGGTTATCTTGACCTTTGCAGGGCGTACCTTTACTGTGATGGTGCGGGTCTTTGCGGGGTTGGACTTCGCAGTAACGGTTATCTTTGCAACGCCGGGAGCGACTGCAGTAACAGTACCGTTTTCGTCAACAATTGCAACGTCCTCGTTGGAGGAGCTGTAAAGCAGGGTCTTGTCGTCTGCGGCTGCGGGGTAGATCTTCGCAGTTATCTTGAATGTACCGTCAACGCTGATCGTCTTTGTTTTTGCGGGGGATACGGAGAAGCTGGATACGGGAACGGATACGGTAACGGTGCACTGTGCGGTAAGGCCGTTGGCTGTGGTCGCTGTGATCACTGCGGTGCCCTTTGCTATAGCCTTTACAAGGCCGGTGTCGTTTACTGTAGCTACGTTTGCGTTGGAGGTAGACCATGTTACGGTCTTGTTGACTGCGTTATCGGGGGTAACTGTGGCAGTGAGCCTTGCGGTGCCCTTGGGCTTCAGGCTCAGGGTGGTGTTGTCGAGCGTGATTTTTTCAGCCTGTATCAGCTTCTGGCAAAGGCCGTTGTTTATAACTGTCTGAGGATCTGCCTTTACGCCGCCTCTGCCGTTGCCTATCTGGCCGTAGGTGTTGTCGCCCCAGCAGTAAAGTCTGCTGTTGCCAGTGATGCAGCCTGCGAAATTGCTGCCAAGGCTTACGCTGATAACGTCGCTGAGCACAGTTTTGCGCAAATCGGAACTGTTCTTTACGGTGCCGTCGCCAAGCTGACTGCTTGTGTTTTCGCCGCACAGCATAAGTCCGTCAGATGTGTCGAGCACTGCGGAGAAGTCTTCGCTGGTGAATACATCCTTAACGCCATAGTATACTCTGGTGGGATTCCTGAGTCTTGAGGAATCGTCGGCAAGCTGACCGCTGCCGTTATCGCCCCATGCGTACAGATCGCCCTGAGCGGTGACTGCGAGGGTGTGGCTTCCTGCGGCTGCAATGCTGCTGAATGTAAGGACGTTGTCCTTTCTGTCCTTTATTTCGAGGACTGTGGGGGTGTCGGTGTATCTGGAATCAAGGTCTACGCCAAGCTGTCTGGAGCCGTTGCTGCCCCAGCCCATCAGCTGGCCGCTGGTTGTAAGTGCGATAACGTGGGCAGTGCCGACTGCTATATCCTGGACATCGGCAAGCGAACTGTCGATTATTTCGGGGTAGTAGGTAACTCTTTCGAGAGCGCCGAGTCTGCCGGTGGTGTTGCTGCCCCAGCCGTATACGGAGCCGGCAATAAGCGCTACGGCAAAATTATCGCCGAAAGCTATCTTGGTGATGGCGGAGCCGGAAAGGGACTCGTTTATCATCGGCTTTGTGATGGACGCCGATCTGGTCTTGGTGCCGAGCAGGTAGCTGCTGTTGTCGCCGAAAATATAGGTGTTATTGTCGGAAGTCTGAACGATAGTCGCCTTGTTTCCGCACCATACGCCGGTGACGTCGCCGCTTATCTTTACGAGAGTGGGCTTTGTCCTTGCGGTATAGTCGCCAAGGCCAAGCTGACCCTTGTCGTTATTGCCCCATGTGTACAGACGGCCCTTGGAGTCTACCATTGCGGCGTGGTCTGTGCCTGCGGAGAATGCTTCGATACCGTTGTCGATGTATTCCGGCTTAGCGGATACGGAGTTCTGGATCGAGAACAGTTCGCCATAAATGCCGGAGCCTACGGTGGAAACTGCGCCGTTGCTCTTTAACAGGATAGAGTGGTGCTCGCCGAATGCGATGGATACTGCGCCGCTTGCTGCCTGTCCGGGTCTGTAGAGATCCTCGGTGGTGCTGTTATGAAGCTGGCCGCAGCTGTTATCGCCCCATGTATAGAGGATACCGTTATTGGTAAGCGCGCCGGAGTCCTTGCCGCCTGCGAACACAGCCTTTATCTGGGAAAGGCCGCTGACGGACTCAAAGCTGTTGTTGCTGGAATAATCGGAGTTGTTGCCAAGCTGACCGTTCTCGTTTGAGCCGGCGGTCCTTACGGTGCCGTCTGCCATGAGCACGATGGAGTGGTCTGTGCCTGCTTCGACCATGGAAGCTCCGCTGGCGATGACCTTCGTCAGGGATTCCTGATCTCTGTAGCTGCCTGTGCCAAGCTGGCCGTTATCATTGCTGCCGCAGACAAATACTGCGCCGTCTTTGGATACGATGACCGTGAAATCGTCGCCTGCAGCGATGTCAGCGGCGTCGGTCATGAGGGTGGTCACGGTGTTGATCCTTTCGTTGGAACTGAAGCCCAGTTCGCCGAAGGAATTGCTGCCCCAGCCGACTGCCTTGCCGTCCTCAAGAATTGCGACGGTGTGTCTTTCGCCTGCGCTCACTTCAGTTACGCCGGTCATAAGCTTCTGCGGCTTGTATATGTAGGTGCTGGAACTGGACGGATCGACCTGGCCGTCTGCATTATTGCCCCAGCCGTAAAGCGTGCCGTTTACGTCGATCGCAAAGCTTACATCATCGCTTGCTTCGGCGTATACCACCTTGTCCATTACCTTTTCGCCGCTGGAGCTCTCCTTGGTATCTCCAAGTCCGAGCTGACCTGCGCTGTTGTCGCCGGCTGCCCACAGTGACATATCGCTTTTAATGACAAGGCTGTGGTTTTTGCCCGCCGATATGGTGCTGACGCTGACATCGGGCTGTGCCGCTGAAGCGGTGACCGGTATCAGTGTGACCAGCTGCGCCGCACATAGCGAAGCAGCCAGCATTTTTGATTTTTTGTTCATACAAGCTCCCTCCATTTCAAAGGCTCTCCCGCCCTTTGAATACAATTTTTTCCGGCGTTTTCTGCCGGTGATACGGTGCCTTTCACTATATAAAACAACTCAGACGCCGTAAAGGTTGCACTCTTTGCCAAAAAACTTTATAAATTTTTTTAGCAGTGTGGTCTATTGATGTAGACCTTGTGATTATAGTCTATCACAATAGACCTGATTTGTCAAGGGGGGAACGCCTAAAATCCTCCTTGTTGACTATAGTTGTGGGGTATATGATAATGATATCACATTCGTTTCGTTATGTCAACAGAAAAAAGCTTATTTATTACATCTGCCGAACACTTTGTAGACTTGCACAGAATGCGGCGGGCAAATTTGGGCATACTGCCAAGCGTTTACATATGGGGCTAAAAAAATTAGCCGGACAGATGGGCTGTCCGGCTCTTGGGCTGGTTTTGATGGGTCAAGGACTTACTTTACGATATAGTCCTTGATCTCATCGAGGAAATCTGCGCAGTCGTCGCTGTGGATATTCAGTGTGAGCTCCTTGGAGAGGTCAAGGCTGAATATACCCATGATGGACTTTGCGTCGATGGCATATCTGCCGGATACGATATCTACGTCATAATCGCAGCGGGATACTATGCTTACGAAATTCTTTACGTCGTTGATGGTGTTGATGTTTACGTTTACTGTCTTCATAAAAATACTTCCTTTCCGTGAATCGGTTTTATTCTCTGTGTTCTTAGTCCTGTTTTGCTCTGAACTTGGTCACTGCGTCAAGAAGCTCGTCTGCCTTTGCGCTTTCGTCATGGACAACGAAATCCAGCGGCTTTGCAAGGTCAAGGCTGAATATGCCCATGATGGACTTTGCGTCGACTGCGTATCTTCCGGATACAAGGTCGCTCTCAAATGCGTAGCTGTTGGTGAGTGCAACAAATTCCTTTACGCTTTCAATGGAATCAAGCATGATCTTCATTTTTCTCATAACTGTTGCCGCCTTTCTTTATATTTAGAGGTTCTTTCATATTTAGAGGTTCTTTCGCCCTCTGTAAATAAGTATATCCTCAAACTGAAAAATAGTCAATAGCTTATTGCAAAATTCGGAATAATCAAGTATAATATTTATATATCAAGTTTTCGTTTTGGCTAAAATTACAAGACTGCGGCTGTAAACGACATATTCGGCATATTTTGCCGTGGCTGCGGGCTTCCCGGAAAGGGGTACTGTATGAGATTCAATATTACCACTCTCGGCTGCAAGGTCAATTCCTGCGAAAGCGCGGCGATAGCTGCGGCGTTCGCTGCCGCCGGATATCAGCCTGCCGGAGAGGGTGAGATAGCCGACATATATATAGTAAACTCCTGCGCAGTCACCTCGATGAGCGTGAAAAAGGCACGGCAGGCAGTATCGCACTGCAGGGCGGAAAACCCAGACGGCGTCGTGGTGCTGTGCGGGTGCTATCCTCAGGCGTATCAGGAGGAAGCGGAGCGGGACTGCGACGCCGATATAATCACCGGAAATGCGGAAAAGGGTGCGCTTCCGGCGATGGTGGCGGATTATCTGGAAAAGAAAAGCAGAATATGCTGCGTGGGGGCGCTTTCACGGGAGTTCGATGAAAGCTCCTCGGCTGCCGACCTTGACCGCACACGTGCATTCATCAAGATAGAGGACGGGTGCGACAGATTTTGCACATACTGTATAATACCCACGGCACGGGGCAGGGTTCGGTCACGTCTGCCGGAGGAGATAGCAGGTCAGGCTCGGCAGGCTGCCGCTGCGGGAAACCGTGAGATAGTGCTGACGGGAATAAATATCGGGTGCTATGGAGAGGATATAGGTCATACGCCGGCGGACGCTGTGATGGCGGCTCAGGTGGAGGGAATAGAAAGGGTCAGGCTGGGGTCGCTTGAGGCGGACACTCTGACCGACAGCGAGATAGAGCGGCTCAGGGGCTGCGATAAGCTATGTCCGCACTTTCATCTGTCGCTGCAGTCGGGGAGCGACGCTGTACTGCAGAGAATGAAGCGGCGGTATACCACGGAGGAATATGCCAAGGTGGTGGACAAGCTGCGCGGGGCGTTTCCGGAGTGCGCGATCACCACTGATATAATGGTGGGATTCCCCGGAGAGAGCGATGAGGAATTTGCCGAGAGCATGGCTTTTGCGGAGAAGATAGGCTTTGCGGGGATACACGTGTTTCAGTATTCCATACGCAGGGGGACTGTGGCGGCAATGCGTCCGAATCAGGTAACGCCGCAGGTGAAGTCCGCCAGAGCAAAGGCAATGGCGAATGTTGCGGAGCGTCTGGAGCGGCAGTTCCTTGAAGAGCAGGTGGGAACAGTTCAGACGGTGCTTATTGAAAAGAGCACTTCGGAGGAATATTCGCACGGGTTTACCGGTAGTTATATACCGGTGAGGATATACGGTGAGGATATACCGAGGCACACGCTGGTTTCGGTCAGGATAACCGGAGCACAGGGGAAATACTGCGTGGGAACAACGATAGAATAAGGAGAAAGATATGACGAGCAGCATCAGGCAGCTTTTGGCGCTGGGGCCTATTCCGGCTGACAGCGAACTTTCAGACGAACTGTTTGAGAAATACGACAGGCTTCTCAGTTTCGACCAGCCGCTTTCATTCGACGACGCAGCGCAGCTTGCGGGCCTTTTCTCGCCGGACTGCGACGGGCTGAACTGGGCTTTGATGAAAGCGCTGGAGAACGCCTGCGATACCTCGGAGCAGCTTAAAAAGCTGGCGGGGCTTTGCAATAGTCAGGAATATGCGGCGCTGATGGCGGAGCACGCTGAGAACAAATGACCAAAATGTGCGGGTGCGGCGGGCTGTATTTCGGCAAGTGAACAGCTTGATTTTGTCCGCGAATAGTAGTATAATAAAAACTGTATGATATTGCAGCCGCCGCTGCAAAAATATTGTTGGAGGAAAAACAATGGTTTACCGAATTTACGTGGAAAAAAAGCCGCAGTTTGCGGTCGATGGAGGTGCGGTGCTTTCAGACCTGAATGTGGCTCTGGGCATGACCTGCGTCGAGAATGTCAGGATAATCAACCGCTATGACTGCGAGAAGCTGCCCAAGGAGAATTTCGACGCCGCTGTGCCCACCGTATTCTCTGAGCCGCCGGTGGACGAGGTATACTATGACCTCCCGAAGCCTGCAGACGACGAGCGTATGTTCGCTGTGGAGTTCCTGCCGGGTCAGTTCGACCAGCGTGCAGATTCCGCTGCGCAGTGCATTCAGATGCTCTGCCCCGGCGAGCGTCCGGTGGTGAAATATGCGAAGATATATGTGCTCAAGGGCAAGATATCCGACGAGGATTTCGCACGCATAAAGCACTATCTTATAAATGCTGTGGAATCACGCGAGTGCGGGTTCGATAAGTACGACACGCTGGAGGTAAAGTATTCTATACCGACAAGCGTGGAAACGCTCACAGGATTCATCAATAAGACGGACGCTGAACTTGCGGACTTTGTCGTTAAGTATGGTCTGGCGATGGATAATGACGATATCAAGTTCTGTCAGGACTACTTCAAGAGCGAACACCGTGACCCGACTATCACTGAAATACGCATGATAGACACCTACTGGTCGGACCACTGCCGTCATACGACATTCGGCACGATAATCGACAATGCGGACATCAAGCCGGAATATATCGCTGATACATATGCTGAATACAAGGCGGACAGACATGAACTGGGCAGGGACGGAAAGCCGATATGCCTGATGGATATTGCTACGCTTGCTGCGAAGAAGCTCAAAAAGGACGGCATTCTGAAAGATCTTGACGAGAGTGAGGAGATAAATGCCTGCTCGGTAAGGATAACCGTTGACGTTGACGGCAAAAACGAGGACTGGCTGCTGATGTTCAAGAATGAAACTCACAACCACCCTACTGAGATAGAGCCTTTCGGCGGCGCTGCGACCTGCCTTGGCGGCGCGATACGCGACCCGCTTTCGGGAAGAAGCTACGTATATCAGGCAATGCGTGTGACGGGTGCTTCCGACCCGCTGCTGCCTGTTGAAAAGACGATAAAGGGCAAGCTTCCGCCAAGAAAGATAACCACCACTGCGGCTGCCGGCTATTCAAGCTATGGCAACCAGATAGGTCTTGCGACGGGTCATGTTTCGGAGGTATATCACCCCGGATATATGGCGAAGCGCATGGAGATAGGCGCAGTTGTCGGAGCGGCGCCTGCTGAGAATGTACGCCGTGAAAGGCCTGCTCCCGGAGATATCATAATACTGCTGGGCGGTCGCACGGGACGTGACGGCTGCGGCGGTGCGACAGGTTCTTCAAAGGCGCACAGCGTTCAGTCGCTGGACACTTGCGGCGCAGAGGTACAGAAGGGTAATGCGCCGGAGGAAAGAAAGCTGCAGAGATTATTCAGAGATCCGGAGGCTACACGGCTCATCAAGCGCTGCAACGACTTTGGCGCAGGCGGCGTATCGGTAGCGATAGGCGAACTTGCGGACGGCCTGGAGATAGACCTGAACGCAGTACCCAAGAAATATGACGGTCTGGACGGCACGGAGCTTGCTATTTCGGAATCTCAGGAGAGAATGGCTGTCGTTGTTGCGCCGGAGGACGCTGAGAAGTTCCGTGCGCTGGCTTCGAGGGAGAACCTTGAGTCTACGCCGGTGGCAGTGGTCAAGGCTGAGCCCAGACTGCGCATGAACTGGAACGGAAAGACCATCGTGGATATCTCACGTGAGTTCCTTAACTCAAACGGTGCGGAGAAGCACACCGACGTGGCTGTGCCGGAGGTCAAGGTGTCCTATTCTTCCGGCAGGAAGAACACTCAGGCAGACTGGGAGGGCATGGTAACAGACCTGAACATCTGCTCGCAGAGGGGTCTTGTACAGAGATTCGACAGCACGATCGGCGGTGCGACGGTGCTTATGCCGTTCTCAGGAAAGACGCAGCAGACGCCTGTTCAGGCTATGGCGGCCAAGCTGCCGGTGCTTGGCGGTAAGACTAACACCGCTTCGATAATGGCGTGGGGCTTTGACCCTGCCGTGTCTACGCAGTCGCCGTATCACGGGGCAGTGTGCGCCGTTGTGGAGAGCATCGCAAAGGTCGTTGCGGCAGGCGGCACATATGAGCACTGCTGGCTGACGTTCCAAGAATATTTCGAGAGAACTCAGGGCAAGCCGGAGAGATGGGGCAAGCCGTTTGCGGCACTGCTCGGCGCATACCGTGCGCAGCTTGAGATGGGCTGCGGCGCTATAGGCGGAAAGGACAGCATGAGCGGCACATTCGAGCATATCGACGTTCCGCCGACGCTGGTTTCGTTCGCTGTTTCGACTGCAAAGGCTCAGGACATCATTTCGGCTGAGTTCAAGACTGCGGGTCATAAAATCGGCTATATTGCGCCGGAATATGACGAAAACGGACTGCCGGTATTCGACAGCGTAAAGGAAGTATTCCGCAAGGTCGAGAAGCTGATTAGCGAGAAGAAGGCTGTGTCGGTGTGGAGCGTGGCTCACGGCGGCGTGGCTGAGGGTATATTCAAGATGTCGCTCGGCAACAGGATTGGCGCTAAGCTGGATATGCTGTCGGACGAGGAGCTGTTCACGCCTGTTTACGGCGCATTCATTCTGGAACTTGACGGCGAGGCTGACGGCGTAAAGATAATCGGTGAAACGGTGGCTGACTACACCATCACGAGCGGCGGCGTTACGCTGGATATCGCAGGTCTGGAGAAGAAGTGGGACGACGTACTTGAGCCGATATTCAAGGCTCAGCTTCCTGAAAAGCCTGCGCCTGAGAAGATAGGTTATGTAGGCGGGTGCGAACTGAAGCACTCTAAGGTCAAGGTGGCAAAGCCTCATGTGCTTATTCCGGTATTCCCCGGCACTAACTGCGAATACGACATGGCGAACGCTTTTGATACTTACGGCGGTGAAAGCGACATATTCGTTATACGCAACCTTTCTGCAAAGGACATGGAGGAGAGCGTAAACGAGTTTGCAAAGCGCATAGGTCAGTCGCAGATAATCGCCATTCCGGGAGGATTTTCGGGCGGCGACGAGCCGGAGGGTTCGGCGAAGTTCATCAATGCGTTCTTCCGCAACCCGCGTATCAAGGACGCTGTGGAGGATATGCTGTACGGCAGGGACGGTCTGATGATAGGCATATGCAACGGCTTCCAAGCGCTTATCAAGCTGGGTCTTGTCCCGTTCGGAAAGATAGTTCCGCTGACCGCTGAAAGCCCGACGCTCACATACAACACGATAGGCCGTCACCAGTCGCAGCTTGCGCTGACAAGAATATGTACGGACAAGTCACCGTGGCTCAGCTGCTGCAAGGTGGGCGATATCCACAATATCCCGATATCGCACGGCGAGGGCAGATTCGTCGCACCGGAGAGCGTAATAAAGCAGCTTATCGCAAACGGTCAGGTTGCTACGCAGTATGTTGACCTTAACGGCGATCCTACAATGGACGCAGCTTACAACCCGAACAGTTCGATGTATGCTATCGAGGGCATTATCTCGCCTGACGGCCGTGTGCTTGGCAAGATGGGTCATACCGAACGTATTACGGAGAACGTGGCTAAGAATGTTCCGGGTAATAAGGAGCAGCTTCTGTTTAAGGGCGGCGTGGAGTATTTCGCTTAATACGTAATTAATATTGGATCAGTCCGGAAAGGGAACTTTCTGGACTGATTTTTTGTGTCAACCGAGTTGATTGTCGTTATAGACAAATAGAGTGTCATATTTTTGTGGAAAATTACATCTTGAAAAATCATGAAATATATGTTATTATATCATCAGAGTCGGGTGACTAAATATAGAGGTCAATGAAAGGTGCATATTTATGAGAAAGAAAATTACGGCTATTTGCTTACTGCTTGCTATGAATGCAGTCTTGTGTTCGTGCTCAAAGCCGCAGTCTGAGAGCGTTTCGGCGGTTTCTGCGGGAAGTGATATGACAACTTCTGCAGAGGGTGATTCGTCGGTTCCTGTGGAGAGCGATACGGCTGCTTCCGCTGAGGGTGATTCGACAGTTCCTGAGGAAAGCGATTCGGCTGCTTCAACTGGAAGCGAGAGCGAAAAGGACGGAACAGCTGAAGCTGACGATTCTTCGGGAGTAACAGGTGAAATGATTGACGGGCTGCCTGTGTTTGAGATACAATCTCCTCCTTATATACCTGATCCGGATAAAAATCCGGGTGAGCCGGGGGAGTATCTTGAATATAATGGCGAGCAGTATTGGTATAATCATATAAATCTATCCGAAAACAAATACAATGACGAAGTCAATGCGATAAGTCTTTTTGAGGCTGCTTCATGTGCAGGTCAGAAGCAGATAACGGAATACAGCCAATGGTATGATTATGTTGCCGGACTGGAGCAGATCGGGTTTGTTAAATGTTACTATTATCCTAATGATGGCGATGTTGATACATGTTATGAGGGTTACAGCAAGCTCTATAGCGCTGATGGCAAGTGTCTGATAGAGGAGTTTTTCCCCGAAAACGGGGATAAGGTATATTATATATGGGGAGGATGGGACGGTTACGGTTTTTGATAAGCTAATCATTTGAAAGGCGGTGAATTATTAGAAAGAAAATTACGGCGATTTGCTTACTGCTTGCCATGAATGCAGTCTTGTGTTCATGCTCAAAGCCGCAGTCTGAGAGCGTTTCGGCGGTTTCTGCGGGAAGTGATATGACAACTTCTGCAGAGGGTGATTCGTCGGTTCCTGTGGAGAGCGATACGGCTGCTTCAACTGGAAGCGAGAGCGAAAAGGACGGAACAGCTGAAGCTGACGATTCTTCGGGAGTAACAGGTGAAATGATTGACGGGCTGCCTGTGTTCAAGAAACAACTTCCTCCCCCTACACCCAATCCGGGTAAAAATCCGGTAGATGACGTGGATTATATTGAATACAATGGCACGAGGTATTGGTATGCGTGGACAGAATTATCTGAAAATAAGGGCGACATAGAGGCAAACGAGAGCGAACTTCTCTACGCTGCTTCGCTTGTGGGTCAGGAGCAGATAACGGAATACAGCCAATGGTATGATTATGTTGCCGGACTGGAGCAGATCGGGTTTGTCAAAAGTTACTATAATCCAAATGCTAACGGTGATATTTCGGTACACTACGAGGGTTACGGCAATCTCTATTACGCTGACAGCGGGTGTCTGATAGAGGAGTTTTTCCCCGAAAATGGAGATAAGGTATATTGGGTATGGTGGGTATCTGAATAAAACTCGGATATGCTGTACTTACTAAATAACGAAAATCCCAGACGAGGGCGTCTGGGATTTTTGTTTATGCGGGGTCAAAGTTCAGGTCTCAGAATTAAAGCTGGGAATCTGCGTATCGCCATATCTGCAAAGCTGTCCGTCCCACTCATAGCTGCATATCGAGAAAATCAGGTAGGTTTTTTCGGCGTCGATGTCACTTACGCAGAGCATAGTTCCGTCGTCGGAAAACCTGTATCTGATACCTACTTCGTCAAGAATGAAGCTTGCGATTTCTCGATCCTTTTCGGAGAGCTTTTCAAATGAGCCGTCGGGTAGGTCTAAGCCGGTGAGGACATCGCAGGCTAATTCTATCACCAGATGATAGAAATAGACAACACCGATAAATAAACCGAATGCAACGGCTAATGAGGAAATTGAAATGATTATTGGTTTTAGGATCTTTTTGAGTTTAGCTGATGCCATATTACCAGTCCCCCTGATCAGACCAATATATTGTTACTTCGCCGGGATTACTTTTTGATAATGGGACACTGCTGTTGGCTTTGACTTTTACCGTATATCCCATCAAGAATTGAACGTCAATAGTGTCAGACCAATCTCCTTCCTTTAATCCGGTTGAAACAACGGATTGCGATACTCTCCTGTCGACCAATTTGATATCAACGGAATCAATGTTATCGGAAAGGGATATTACTTTTACTCGACCTGTGGCATTAAGTAAATTAATATCTGTCCCAATTGGAGTCCACGTATTGTCGGTCAATTTTTTAGTGAAATTATCCGCCATGCGTGATTGGTTGGTTCCTGCTTTGCCATTCGTTACAACGATCCCCTGCTTTTCAGCCAGATCAACAAATTCTTCAACCGACATAGTTATGTAATCGTCGTCATTGTCAAAGTTGTTGACAGGTTGTGCAAATGCAGAGGTGCACATTCCGAACAGCCCTAGCGATAGTACAATTCCTGCAGTTTTCTTAATCCATTTCTTCATACATAAGCCTCCTTATCAAAAAAGTGGTTTACAAGTACTGACACCCTATGCGTTTTTCCTTGTATTTAATATTATAACATAGGTCATGCTGCCTGTCAATAGATGATAGCTACAAAAATGTGTCGTGCCATTTGGCTAAATTCACAAGAAATTAATGCGGCGAAAGTGACCTATAACCAGAATAATATTATACGGTACTTGACAGCTTTATGCGGGTTATGATATACTATAATTGGTGGCCGGACACATAACAAAAAACCGGCAGGGGAGAGCACCCATAACAAAAAACATCACAACAGCATTGGACGGGGGAGGACACCCATGACAAAAAACAGTATTTCCAATGAACATATGACCGTCACTGTGGTTTCGCAGGACGGGGAAAATATCGGCTTCACCTACCCAAGACGGGCGGCGGGGCTGGTCAAAAAGGGTCGGGCACGTTATGTGAACGACAATATGATTCGTCTTGAAAGCGTGTCCGACGCATTGAATACGGAGGACATTAAGATGGATAATATAACAAACGTCAGCAGCAATGAGATACCCGCAGAGGCAATGAACCGGATATATTTCGACCCAAGGCAGTGGAACTTCAATCCGGATTGTCCGAAAAATGTCGGCAGCAGGAGTTTTATGACCGGACCTGACGGCAGTATCTGCGAGGCTTTTACCATAGGCGACTGGGGCTACAACTGGACTGAGATATGCTCGAAGCCGATGAAGCTTCCGAAAAATATGCTGAATGTTATTACGTTCTGGCTGAATGGCGGCGAAAACGACAATCAGAACGAGGTCTGCCGCTTTGAAGTAAGGCTCGACGGGGACTATGAGAACCGATACACCTATAATCTGAACCGGTCGTTCATTCCGCCGGTGAAAAGGGTAAACGGGTGGGAACTTTATGAAATACCGTTCCGCACGGAGGACAACGAGGATACTCAGCTTTTCTTCGTGGCTCAGCGTGCTTATATGACGGTATTGCCGGCTAAGGACGCTGCGGCTTACTCGGATATTGAGGATACGGTGGACGAGTTTGAGGGAAAGCGGCCGCAGAGGCACAACATAATTTTCGGCACGGACGGTTGGCCGCTGAACACATGGTATTCTACAGCGGAACTGAAAAAGGCGGCGATGGCAGGCGGTAACGCCGGTCAGAATAATATGCGGCAGATCGCTTCGGATATGCAGTCGTTGTGGGCTGAGCCTGAAAAGGACCTGCGCACGGAACTGATAGACTTGGTGCTTGAGGAGAAAACGCTTCCGGCTAGTTCGATAAATTCGCTGGTGAATGGGCTTTTCACCTCCGACGGTGAATATAACGGCAAGGTGTTTGACGGGCTGATAAACAGTCCGGCTTATACTATGACGGAACAGCAGAGAATGCTTCTTATCAAGATGAAAGTCAAGTTTCAGAGAATGGTGGAGGCGTTCGCTAAGTCGGGTCGGGTCGGCAGTGAGAAGCTTGGGGCAATGAGCGATTTTGCTGGACAGCTTGGCAATGCGCTGAATGAACTCGTGAATATTCCGGACGAGATGCAGGAGGCATTGAGGGACAGCATTGAAACTGTCATTTCTGAGCGTGGCTCGGAGAACTTAGACCCGGACAGCATCGCGTATATGGTAATGGAGCGTTTCCCGCAACAGATATCTCAGATCACTGAGGAATTAGGGGAAATGCTGGACGATATCTCGCAGGGCTTTGATCAAAATGGTTGACGGTGATTCCATCAGAATATAATAACGACCTTGGAGCCGCTTTTGCGGCTCCTTTCTTATTATATAATACAATACGCCCCTGTCGGAGGGGAAGCCGGCAGGGGCGTATTTCATCGCAGCGGGGGAACGCCGCAATTTTGGGGGAGGTGAGGTCAAAGCTCTGCCAGATAGTTTTCCAAAATATCATAGATATGCGACGGGGACGCCTCATATTTATTCAGTTCGTCTGTCAGTCTGGTTATTGCGGCTCGGTTCGGGGTTATGTCGTCAATGGTACATTCGCCCATTGTTACTCCGTACCCCGTGTAGCTTTCGCCGTCCTCGGTGGTCAACTGTCGCTCTGTGATCTTCCACATATTGATACTCCTTTTTATTGCGGGTCTTTGCCGTTTTTTCCGCTGTATGGGTAATTCGGCAGATCCTGTTTTTGGGTTTTGCTCGTTTGTGGTAGTTGCCTTGTATACTAATAGTATAACAGTAAAAGCTTGGAATGTCAATGTGTTTAATGTTAAGAAACTGCTAAGGATATAATAAAAACAAATAAAATGGTGCGTTTTTTGTGTAATACTGTTAATTTTTTGTTATATTAGAGCATAAACGTCACTTGGGTGTTGAAATATGTATGATTATATGCTACAATAAAATGCGGCAATGTTTATACATAGGGACATATGCTGAAATAACACTTTATACAGAGAAAAAGGAGGAAATGTATGTTCAGAAATACATTAAGACTGCTTACGTCGGGACTGGGAATGCTGATAATCGGTATCTTGCTGATCGTGATAATGGGCGGCTCGCTGATCGACAACGCTAAAACGCCTGCAAATTACAGCACACTGAAGATGTCCGACATCAAGGAGGGCATGATGATCGAGGGCGACCTTGAATGCAACTATGGTTCTTATGTCGAGATGTCAAGAGAAAAGGACAACGGTTCAAAGACCACTATCGGATACTACTATCTGATAGACGCCGGCGAGGACGGATATATGGGTCTTTACACGAATATCTCAGACCTTATCACGAAGCTTGAAACTCAGGCGGACGCTACTTGGAGTTACCTTAGTTATGAAACTGATACGCTTCCATCGACCGTTCACTTCAAGGGCAAGGTCAAGAAGATGGATAGCGAGGACATTGGTTTCATGAAGGATCAGATGGAGTCTCTTGGCTATGAAGGCTCTGAAATTGACGATATGTCGCTGTATCTGTACATAAACGTCACTGATACCACTGGTCACCCGGTATTCTTTGCGGCTGGCATTGTGCTGGCTCTTCTGGGTCTTTTCTTCATCTTCCTGTTTATTAGAAGAAAGATGATGGGCAGATAAAATCGGGCTGTCGATAACCTCTCATATTCGTCATCACACGTGTTCCTAGAATCTGAGGGCTTCTCGGCAGTCTGCAATAAAAAAGTGGGGGGTAAAAACCTCCCGCTTTTTGTTTACATTCTGAGGGCTTCTACGGGGTCGAGCGACGCCGCTTTGTATGCCGGATATGCGCCGAACAATGCTCCGACTGCGCCGGAGGCGAGGGCGGCGGCAATGATTATCATGAAATTCAGCTGGAACTGGACGCCTGCAATAAGGCAGCCGACGGCTGAAAGAAGCAGTCCTGCTGATATTCCGGCTGCGCTGCCGAGCATGGTCAGGAGTATGCTTTCGGTTAGGAACTCCCGACAGATATCACGGCGGGCTGCGCCGATGGATTTCTTTATGCCTATTTCACGGGTACGCTCGGTCACGCTCATCAGCATGGTGGTCATGACTGATATGCCGGATACTGCAAGGGATATACCGGCGACAAGCGACAGGGCTGTAGTCACTATTCCAAGAATATCTTCAAGCTGACCCTTTTGCGAGAGAAGATTGTTGACGATAAAGGCGTCGGTCGTGCCGTGGGTGCGGTCGAGCACCTCTTTGACGGCTTCGACAACGGGGATATCGGTGTTCATATCGTTCAGCTTTACGGCAAGCTTATCGTAGGTGGTTCTTCCGGTAAGCTGTTGCATGGTGCTGATGGGGATATACATAAAGCCGGGCATGATATTTGACAGCATTCCCTGCAGGCTGGAAAGACCGGATTTTGCAACGCCGATTATCTCAAACTCATGGTATCTGCCGCCAAGGAACATGGACAGCTTTTTTCCGACAACGTTGCTTCTGCCGTAGGATTTCAGGGCGAACTGCTCGTCTATCACGCAGACCTTTAAGCCGGCGGCGGAGTCGCTGTTGTTCACCAGTCTGCCGTGCTTGGCTTCGAGGGAGATAAGGCGGTCGGCGGATTTGTCCACGCCCCAGACGTAGCAGTCAAGGCGTCTGCCTATCATTTTGGCTTCGGTGACGGACGCCATCAGCGGCATTACGTCATTTACGCCGTCGGTGCGGCGGACAAGTTCGGCGTCTGAATCGGTGAGGGTGACGGATACGTTATTGTCGGACGCCTGCACAAGCAGGGTGTCTACGCCCATGGTTATCAGCGTGCTGCTCACCTGCGCTGTGCCGACAGTACCGACTGTGGATACCAGAACGACAGAGAATACGCCGACGGCTATGCCTGCCATGGTTAGCAGCGAGCGGGTCTTATTGCGGAAAATATTGATAAGTGTTGAAGCAAGGTTCATTCTTCTATCCTCACATAGCCGCCGAGGGAGATGGTTTCGGGTTCGAGAAGCACTTTGTCGGTGGCGCAGGCGCCTTTGACTATTTCGGTGCCGTCGGAAAATTCTGCGCCGGTGAACACCTTGCGCCTTATCGCTGCGCCGTCCTCGTAGACGTAGACGTATTCGCCCTCGTCGTCCTGCCCGATGGCTTCATAGGGGAGAACGCATATTTTTCGGGGGTCGGAAAGCTGGAATCTCACATCGGCGGTAAGGCCGGAGCGCAGGCGGGCGTCCTGTTCATCGGGGGCGACGAGCACGTCTACGACGGTTTCGAGCACTGCGCCGCTGTACTGACTGCGGGCGGCGCCGGCTATTTTGGCGACAGTGCCGGTGAACACTGTATCGGGGTAGGCGGTGCAGGTGAAATTCACGGGCTGACCGAGGTTTATGCGCGAGATATCAAGTTCGCTGACGGCTGCGGTCACGACTAAGGAATCGGTTCCGGCAATGCAGGCGATGGGAGAGCCGGCTTCGACTGACGAGCCGTTTCCGGCGGTCGAGATCACTCTGCCGGAGCGGTCGGCGGTTATCTGGTCGGGGATAAGCGACATGGCGGTGTTAAGGCTGGCGGCTGCGGCGGCAAGCTGCGACACCTTTCCAAGACTGCCGATAAACGCTTCACTGGCGGAGCGGTCAACATGGGCTATCACATCGCCGACGGATACGTAGTCGCCCTCTTCGACGGTAAAGCGGCTTATCACGAGCGGGAGCGCAGACGTTACATCGCTCTGCCCGATGTAGCACAGCGAACCGCTGCCGCGCACGGTTTCATTATATGTCACGACCTTGGGGCTGACGGTCTGCACTGCGGGCACGGAGGCTTCCACCGCTGCGGGCAGGGCGGTTATTCCGGATATTATCAGGGCGCAGGCTGCTGCGAGGGCAATATACTTTTTCAATGGGCTTCATTCCTTTCGATGGATTTGACGAAATTATTGTGGGATTTTTAGGCGGAAATATTCCGGAACTATAAAAAAACGGAGAAATTTCTGACTGCATAAATAATGCCGCCGTGCAAAAGTTATCCCTTTGCACGGCGGCGTAGTTTATATTTGATTTTCCCTGTTCAGCCGGTAGACTTTGAGTATATCAGCTTATTTGTTATACATATTGTAGAGCAGCTTTATTGCGTCGCCGTAGGTGTACGGGGAATCGGCGTTAAGCTTGCTGCCGCTGACAGCGCCCATTGCGTATGCGATAGCGTAGTAGCCGACATTCTTGTCGGTGTCCTTTACATCGGTGAACGGCGATTTGTAAATGCCCTTGAGTTGGGCTATGTTATCGCCACAGACAGAGCGGGTGTATATCTTCAATGCTTCGCCGCGGGTGACGGGCTTTTCTGCCTCGGCTTCGTAATCGTCAAGGTAGCCGCCGATAAGGTTGCAGAGATCGCCTGCGGTAATGGAGTCCTTGGTGCTGAATTTCTTATCGGATATGATGAAGCCGTATTCGTCAAGGGTCTTTGCCATGCTGAGAAGCTTCTTGTCCTTTATGCCGGAAAGGTCGTTTTCGGTTCTTGAATAGTACCAGTTGTTGAGGGACTCGCCGGTCAAAGCGTCAACGTATATTTCGACATCGGTGCCGTATACAAGAACGGTCTTTGTTACCTTTTTGCCTGCTCTTGCGAGGTAGTAAAGGTCAATGTCGTTCTCGTCCCAGAACTGGTTCATTACCTGCTTTTTGGTGAGCATTTTTGCGGGGTCTGCGAAGCTTACATCAGTGTAGTTGATGGAATAATCGGTCAGGGTGAGGTTTGAATCAAAGCCGATATTTATGCTGTCGCCTGACACGATGATGTCGTTTGCGTATCTGTTCCAGCCGTGACTGCTGCCCCAGAACCATTGGGTCTTGGAGTCGCCGTCTATCCAACTGTTTGAAGCAGAGGGGGCGGCGCGGTACTCGTCAAGCTTGCTGCCTGCGTACTTCTTGGCTATTTCATCGGCAAGCTTGTCTGCCTTTGCCATGTCGTAGGAGTCTTTCTGGGTGGAGGCTGAATCATACAGGCTGTAGGAGATAAGTTCGCCGGTTTCTGCGTTGACGGTGAGGGCTATGGACTGGAAATCGGTCGGTTCGGAAGCGACGGTGTCATAGGCAATATCGCCGTCATATATATCGTTATAGACGGGTTCATCGTACTCGTCCCACTTGGCGTTGGTGAAGCTTACGGTGTAGAGATAGGTCGTCTTGTCGTTGGTGATGGTCTTGTACAGATGGGACCATGTAAGCTCCATATCGCTGGTGTAGGTGAGGAACGGGTCGTCGGTCAGCATTTTGATGATGGCTGCTTCGTTGCCATAGGGCAGGTCCTTGTCGATCTCTGCCTTTTCCTGCTCGGTGAAGTCATAGCCGCCGCCTTCTGAGGGGTTTTCTGCTTCTGCTGTATCATCGGCGTTTTCAAATTCGTCTTTGGTGCTGAAGTAGCCGTCGGACTCGAAGTTGCTCTTCTTGCCGGTGAACGCGTTGATGAAGCCGTAATCGGACTGAGTATATACCAGTCGGGACTTAAGCTCCTTGGTTTCCCAGTCGTAATAGAACTCGTACTGGGGCTTGAGGTCTATCATATCGGCGTATTTTTCCTTGGCGGAATCTATTGAGATAACGCCGTCGGGGCTCTGGAACGAAGCCTTTTCGTGCCAGTTGATGTAGAAAGAGATGAGGTCGCCGGTGTCCTTGTTTATTACAAGGGTACCCTCGTCGCTTGCAACGGGCACGCCGTTCTTGGTTCTGGAAAGCGTGAATGTTGCACGGTCGTTGGATACTCTGACGGAGAGAGAATCACGGTCGATCGCAATATCCTTTGCGACGGTGGGGTTTATTTTCTTTAACTGCTCCTGAGCCTTTGCGTAAAGCTCGTCGCCGGTCAGCTTGCCGAATCTGTTGTCTTCGTCGTTGAAAGAGCCCCAGCCGTAGTTCTCGGTGCGGTAAGAGGTTATCACCTTGCTGACGACGGTAACGCTGACATACTTGTATTCTTCTGCAGTATTGGGTGTGGACCATGTGAGCCGGTAGGAATCACGAATGCCGCTGGTGACATTATACGAGAACTCGGTCAGCTCCTCTGGGATATCCAGTCTTGTCTTTGCAACGACTATTGCCGCCGCAAGAGCCTCGCTGTCCTTTCCCTCTGCGAATGCGCAGATACTCGTTGAAGTCAGTGCGGTGATCGCCGCCATGGACATCGCTAAAAGTCTTCTTTTTCTCATAGAATCGAACCTCCCTGTTTGATATATTCGGGGGTTTTGCCCCGTTTTTTGTTTTCTGTAATTAAAACCGAGCATATGGAAAAAAGGTTGCAATAATTTTGGAAAAACTTTTTGGGGGTCAGATCTTGGATACTGAGAGGAACGCTTTGGCTTTATTAATAAGGAGTCTGTCGTTATCGTAGGACAGCATTGAGGACGCTTGTCCTATCTCCACCCAGCGAACGTCGGATATTTCTTCCTCCTGACGGGCGCAGTCGTAGGTGAGGGCACGGGCGAGGAAATATACCACTTCCTTGGTGATGTCACGCCGTGGGTAGAATGTCACGGATTCTCTGAAAGAGGGGTCATCGACTGATACGTCGATGTTGGTTTCTTCTTTTATTTCTCTGATCGCTGTCTGTATTTCGCTCTCGCCGTCCTCCATGTGACCCTTGGGGAACGACCAGAATCCTGAACGCACGTGCTTTATCAGCAATATCTCAGTGTTGCCGTGGTGCTTTCTGTAGACTATTGCTCCGCAGGATTTTTCGTTGCTCATCTGTCCGGCTCGACCTTTCCTTTGGACGCGCTTATATTATATATGGTATGGGTGCGCGTCCTCTTTATATACTATATAATATTATAGCATATTCTATCGCTTTTGTCACCCCTTTTATGCGAATATATGGGGGTGTATTGTTGTGAAAATGCAGGGCCGTTTCTTGGTAATAGTGCATATTTCGCGCGCTGGATGGCGGTTGAAATTTGGTGGGAATGACGGCGAAAATCAGAACTTGATTTTTAGTGAATATAACAAAAAGAAAACGCCTAAATTACATATTTTTACTTTTATCAGCCCAAATCCCGAATAATTACAAAACGGTTACAAAGGCGATTTGTGCAAAATAGACAAAAATGTGAACAGCCATTCGTTTGACATTACCGAAGAAAAACGGTATAATACAGACACTATCGCAGAAATGCGGCAGGGACAGCTTGTGCTGTCAATAAATATAACAACCGATCAGAAGCCGACTTCCGCCTTAGCGGAGGGTAGATAGATAACAGGCTTCGGAAATGCAATGCTCTGTTGGGGACAGTGCGTTTGCTTTTCAGCGGAGGCTTTCCCCAAAGCTTGCCGCTGTACGGAGGCTGCACCCGCATTCCGGAGATCACTCCGGATACGGGGAAACTGCCGGGAAGGCACAAGCAGCCTGCTAAGGAGGCAAATATGAAACCGCAGATAATAAACGCCAAGATGAACAAGCTTGCCATAAAGGGAAAGCTTATCAAGGCGGCAATTTTTGCAGCCACAGTCTTTACCGTGGCACTTATGACAGGCTCGATCTATTTCAAGGATAGGGTCTTTATCACGGATAACGGGGTCACAAGAGAGATAATGACCTCGGAGACCGATATCTATGCGATACTGAAGCTGGCAAGCTGCGACCTTGGCGCAAACGACAAGGTGACCTATGAGGAAACAAGCAGCAATACCGCTTACATCACGGTATATCGTGCGTTCGACGTGAATGTGGTGGCTGACGGCGCAGAAATGGCTGTTCCGGTAGTAGACGGCACGGCGGCTGATGTGCTTGAAAAGGCGGGTATCGTTCTGGGCGAGTTTGACGAGGTGTCATGTCCGCTGACGGAAAAGGCTTATGAGGACATGAAGATATCCGTCACACGCATTGACTATGTTATGCGTGAGGGAAGTTCTGAGATAGCGTATGACACGGAGTACATCGACAACACTAACCTTGCTATCGGCACGGAGAACGTAATTACTGCCGGAGTACCGGGCAGGAAAGAGTTCACGGTCAGGGAGAAATATGTGGACGGAGTGCTTACCTCGCAGGAAACGGTAAGCAGCACGGTCGTGGCTCAGCCGGTGACCGCCGTTGTGGAGAGGGGTACGGCGTTGGCTGTTCCTTATTCCAAGATGGAGGACGCTGACGCAATAAAGCTGGTGGACGGCATTCCGGAAAGCTATACGAGAGTTATTTCGGGCAAGGCTACTGCGTATACCGCAAGGCGGGGCGCTTACACTGCGAGCGGCAGGGTGGCTGAGATAGGCACGTGCGCCGTGAATCCGAATGTTATTCCTTACGGGAGCAAGCTGTATATCGTTGCGCAGAACGGCAGCAGAGTTTATGGCTATGCGGTGGCTGCGGACACCGGTATCGCACTGATGGACGGCACGGTGGCAGTCGATCTTTACTTCGGAAACAAGGAAGATCACTACTATGATAGCTGCAGATGGGGTGCGGTTCAGGTGGATATATATGTTTTAGAGGAAGGACAGGGCTGATTAAGGCGTTGGCTTGTTAGTGAAATAGTTAAAGGGGCTGTCGTGGACAGCCCCTGTTGTATTTATTGGTCTGAGCTTATTTGTAAAGGCTTCCGTAGGCTGCGCAGGCTCTGTAATCTGCGCCCTCAAGGTCGGTTGTGCCGAATGCGCTCCATGCGTGCGGACGGAACAGGCGTTCATCGGACAGGTTATGCAGGGATACGGGTATCCTCAGCATACTTGCGAGGGTGACCAGATCTTCGCCGATATGTCCGTATACGAAGCAGCCGTGATTTGCGCCCCAGTTAGCCATTACGCTGTATACGTCGGCTGCGGCTGCCTTGCCCTCAACTGTGATGGGTGCGAACCATGTGGACGGCCATGTGGGGTCGGTCCTGCCGAGGAGGGTCTTGTTCACTTCGTCGGGAAGTTCGACGGTGTAGCCTTCGATTATCTGGATAGTCGGGCCGAGGTGCTTTATGTAGTTCACCCTTGCGAATGTGCAGGGCATTACTCCCTGTGTGGAATAGCTGGAGGAGAAGCCGCCGCCCCTGAAATACCCCAGATTTGCGCACGGCCATGTGGTGGCTTTAAGGCAGGCGTCTATGTCCTTTTCAGTCATATCCCACCACGGCTTCATTATGCTTTCGCCGTTTTCGTCCTTGACTGCGCCGGTGCCGTCGAGGGCGGCTGCGCCGGAATTTATCAGGTGGATAAAGCCGCCGGAAGCCTTTCCGTCAGGCGTCCAGCCGGTAACGCGCTTTACGGATTCGGGCGACCAGTAGGTTCTGACGTCTGCGAATACGGCTGCTCTGCCGGTCAGCATATGCAGGAACATAAGGGTCGTTCCGTTGAGGGTGTCGTTTTCGGTCGCAAAGGGGATAGGCTCTCTTGCGCCGTTCCAGTCAAATGTGGTGTTGAGAATGGCTTCGGTGAAGTCTGCGTTGGGCATGAAGTCCGTCCACATTCTCTGACCCTGAAATCCTCCGAGCACGGCGTTTCTGCCCTTGGCTTCTTCAAGCCAGCCCATTTCGGCAAGCTTGGGGTTGCCCTTGAGTATATCACGGATTATGCAGGTCATCTTAGCGATGAACTCCCAGTTCTCCTCTTTTTCCTTGGCGGAGAGCACGGGGCGCATATAGGTCATGCCGGGGGTGGGGTTTATGTCCACGCCTTCGGGGCACTTTTCCTTTATCCATGCGAGTGCCTTGGTGTATTCGGCTTCGTCGTAGATACCGAGCTTCTCACGGCGGATTATCTCGGTCATGTCCACCCATTCGGGGTGAATGCCGAGGTAGCTGCGGAAGAACTCCTCGTTGCAGTATGCGCCGGCAATGCCCATAGCCTGAGAGCCGATATTCACGTAGCTGCGGTTCTTCATGTCGCCGACAGCGGCTGCGCAGCGGGCGAAGCGGAGTATCTTTTCTTCAACGTCTGCGGGGATAACGGTATCGTCTGCGTCCTTTACATCATGGCCGTAGATGGAGAAGCAGGGCATACCTATCTGCGCATAGGCGGAGTTTGCTGCTGCAAGGAACACTGCGCCGGGGCGCTCTGTTCCGTTGAAGCCCCATACTGCCTTGATGGTGGTGGGGTCTTCGTCGATGACCTGAGTTACATAGCACCAGCAGGGGGTAACGGTGAGCGTTGCGGTGACATTCTCGCGGGAGAATTTGTCGGCGCAGGCTGCGCTTTCGGCTATACCGCCTATAGTGCTGTCGGCGATAACGCATTCGAGCGGCTCGCCGCTTGCGTGGCGCACCTTTGAGGTGATGAGTTCTGCTGCCGCTTTAGCCATGTTCATGGTCTGCACCTCAAGGCTCTCGCGTATGCCGAACTGTCTTCCGTCAATGACGGGTCGGATTCCGATTTTTGCTAACATAGATCTCTCTTCCTTTCGGGGTTTTGATATATACAATTATAACAAAAATCTGGCTTAAAATCAAGATAGTTTTTGGGATTTGTACAAAAAAGTGCTGCAAAAAATCGCAGCACTTTTCTTTTATAGGTCGTCGGCGTCTTGTATGGGCTTTTCGTATAACTCTTTGGGGACGCCAGTGTACATTCCCTGAGGGTCGGTTTCAGGGGACACCAGAGAATCTTTCTTTACGGTGTAGGGTTTGGGTTTGTCCTTGCCGGGCGGGGTCGTTCTGTGGCAGTTCTGATATTCCTGCATATGCTCCTCCTATCGCTGTGCGTTATTTGTGCGGGTGCACGGGGATAGTATCTGCAGGAGGCGGGCATATCATTCAATCGGCTGTTATCTTTTCGGGGGTGTAGTCAATGCCGCTGGAAGCACGGGTCAATGCACGGATAAGTTCGGAACTGCTCCATGAATAGCTGGTGCGGTCCAGCCACTCGCCGCCGTCCCACAGGAATGTGGCTATGCCGGCGTCACGGCACAGTTTAGTAAGCTTCTCACAGAAGAATATGCGGCTGGGCAGGTCGCTGCCGGACGTGCCGTATTCTGTAATGATCACGGGTATACCGTTATCGACAAAGGTGGATTCGAGCAGGGCGATGTTTTCTTCCATCCAGTTCTGCTCTGATTCGCTGCCCCATTGGTTGACAATGCCAAGCTGGCAAAATGTTTTCGGGTAGTAATAATGCACGGACACGATACATCTTTCGGCGGGGTCGTCGGGCATGGCGAAGTTTTCGGTGCAGGTCTGCTCTATATCCGCCATATAGCCGGCGATTATGAGGTGACGTTCCGGATTATTGCCGCCGGTGGAGCGCACGGTATCAACGAATATCTGATTCAGGCGGTTCAGCGTGGTCATTGCTTCGTTTCGGGGGAGAGTGCCAAAGCCGACTTCATTCATGCTTTCAAAGAGAATGCGCTCGTTATACTGGGAGAAATGCTCGGATATCTGCCGCCAGAGGTTTTCATACTGCGAGGAAACGGTTTCAAAGTCTGTGGCTGCGGTGCGTATCCATGCGCCGTGGTCGGTATCGGCTGCGCCGTCGTGGTACATGGTGAGTATCACGTACATTCCGCAGTCGTAGGCGTACTCGGCGACCTGCGTTACACGGTTGAGCCAGCTTTCCTCTATCCTGCCGGTGCGGTCGATATGGTCGCGCCATGTGACGGGAAGCCGGACTGCGTTCACGCCGCTGTCCGCTAACGCTTTGAACAGCTTTTCGGTCGCCATGGGGTTGCCCCAGAGCGTTTCGGACACGGCGTCGCCGTCAACTGGCATGACGTCGGTAATACCGTCGCCGTCAAGGTCGGATATGCAGCATTCCAGAGTATTGCCGAGATTCCAGCCGATGCGGATATTGCTGACCAGTCTTTGAGAGGATATATCCATCATCACTGCGGTATCATTGTTTTTTGAGCCGCCGGAAAAAATCTGGTCGGGCGTGAGTGGTGAGGAGTCCGTGCTGCCGCCGCTGCAGCTGCACAGAAGCATACTGCAGCACAGCAGCGTGAGAAGTCCTCTTTTGCGGAATGCCACTTCGTCACCTCCTGTCGGTCGGCGTCCTTGTCAGTCTTCGCCAAGCTTCAGCGCCTTGTTGATGTTTATGCGGCGTATGATACCGCCGAGTATTGCAAAGCCGCCTATCAGCATTACTGCAATGATAACGTACATCTTTATATAGTCGCCGGGGCTGCCCTGTACCCTGAACGGGGGTATCTGGTCGGCTGCGTCGTACATCGTGCGGAACATGGGCACGAACATATCGCTTGCTATACCGCCTATCACGAAGCCCATCGCTATCGAAGCAAGGCTGACGAGAAGCTGTTCCCAGCCGAGCGTTGCTATTACCTCGCGGAAAGTCACGCCCATGGCTCGCAGTACGCCGAACTGCAGCGTGCGGGAGCGAATCGAGATTATCCAGTAGATAAGGAAGCCCACGGTGGTCATCAGCATTATTACGACAAAGCCGAGGGTCAGTGCGCCGTTCATTCCCTGCAGGGCGGGGTCGGTCTTTTCTTCGATGATCAGCTGGCTGCGGTCGATTATGCGCTGAATTTTGAGGTGCTTGGCGGTGATGTCCGCATAGAGCTGCTCGCTGGTCGCACCGTCCTGAAGCTTCAGCCATACCTGATAGGGCTGGAGGTCGATGAGGCGGCGCAGGTAATTGTAATTGCACACAAGGAAGTCCTTGGTCACGCCGATGGGGTCGCCTGCTTCGTCCTCGACCTGTGCGGCGGGGTTTATTCCGGGCCAGTAGTCCACGAATGCTATCACGACGAGGTCAACGGGGTCGCTGCCGGATATGCGGACAGATATCGTGTCGCCAAGCTGGACGCCTTTTTCTTCCCAGCTTCGGGAGGCGAGCAGTCCTGCTTTATAGTCTACAAGGGCGGAGCAGTAATTCCACCAGTGGACGGGCAGCAGGTCGTCCCTGAACCATGCGGTCTGGGAGAATTTGCCCGGTTCGATCGCCATGAGGTCGGCGGGGTAGTCGGAGCGGATACCGCTCCATGTGGTCTGGACGTCGGTGCGCAGCACTCTTGTCGCAGTTTCTGCGCCGGACAGGGAGCTGTAGTCGTCCATGTCTATCTCAACGTAGCTGGTTTCGTCTTCTGCGCTTTCAAGCCGCCAGTAGGCGTCTATCACGACGTCTGCGCCGGTGGTGTAGCTTATGCGGTCGGATTTGCTGTTGTTTATCGCGCGGGCGGTGTTCGCCGAGAATATGCCGAGGGCAAAGGTCACGGAAAGGAACAGCATGAGGAAGCGTTCCCTGCCGCCCTGCGAGCGTGCAACGGAGGTTATTGCGATATACTGCGGCACTGACCAGAAGCGCTTTCCGAGGTGGTATATCAGGCGCAGAAGGTAGGGGTATACGCGAATGAACAGCAGACCTGCGCCCATGATGAACATAGTCGAGAAAACGAATATCAGGGGGTCTATCGTGCCATCGGACACGTATGTGCCGTCTGCAAAGAGCTTTCTTATGCGGCGGGCGGTCAGATAATACCACACGAGGGAACCGGCAATGAGGATAACGTCTATGCACAGCTTTTCCCACAGCGCCATCTTCACGACTTTCGCCTTGCTCTGCTTGTATTTCACGATGGACAGCTTGGAAGCGGGTATCATCGGGAGCATGGTGGTGATAAAGAATATCGCCACGGCAACAAAGGCATAGACGAATGCGTCAAGGCTGAGCCTTGCGGACAGGCCGGTGCGGTTGACAAATTCGAGGAAGCCGTTTGATACGCCGAGGAAATTGCACAGAAGCAGTCCGATAAAGGGGGCGATTATGAGGGTAGCGAGTCCCAGCACGCCGGCTTCCATCGCATAGATGGCGAATATCTGGGCGGAGGACGCTCCGCGGCTCTTGAATACGGCTATTTCGTTCTTTTCCTGCTCGACATTCAGCTGGGATACCATGAAAAGATAGAATGCAAGCATCACTATAGAGGGTATCTGGAGTATCCAGAGCATGGATTTCAGGTTGGCGGCACGCACGGCGTATTCTGCGAGAATATCCTTTATGCCCATGGAGAAGCGAAGTCCGTTGGCGGGGTAGATGGCTGAATCTTCATTGAGGGAGCGGGTCACCTTGTCGAGATCGTTGAGGTCCATCTTCTGATAATCGAAGGAATAGCGGCATTCTATTGCGCCAAGAGTGGTGACACCGGCGTCCAGATACTCGCTGAGGAATGTGTCGTAATCAAGGAAAACAGCGTTAAGGTAGCCGTCCATCGTTTCCGACCAGTAGCTGTCGTTTTCGCTGGACTGCTGGAATACGCCGACAACGGTTATGGTGATGGGGTCGGCGGAGGTGTGGAAGCTGTTTTGTATCTGATATGTGCCGCCGCATGACATATCAAGTATTTTCAGACATTCCTCGTTGCATATCACCTCAAAGGCGCCGTCGGAGTTTACGCCGGGCTGGTACATTCTGCCTTGTGTGATGGTGATATGATCCTCGATTCCGGTCATGCCTATTACCTTTATGCGGGCAGTCTTGCCGGTGATGAGGTACATATACTCATCAAAAAGCATGGTCTTGCTGTCTGCCTGAGGCATATTGATGGCGGAGGTGCGGGAGCTTACCAGAGAGGTCGTTTCTTCGACGGCGGTGCGGCGTTCTTCGTTCGTGGCGCGCACGGATATGGAGTTTTCGACGATGTATTCGCCGGGATAAAGCCCCGTTTCCTGCTGGTATGCCTGCATATCCTTTATAAGTATGCGCTGCAGGGAGGAATTCATGTATATGGGGACGGTGCTCAGCATTCCTGCTGCAAACAGGAAGCCGATGAAAAGGCATAGCACCATCCACCGGGTGTTGAGCATTTTTCTGAATAATAAAGTCAGCACTTTTTAAGCCCTCCGTCAGCGTACTACAACACGGTCGCCGGCTTTTATTCCGGTGAGTATCTCGGCTTCGGTAGAGTTTTCTATGCCGACAGTCACATCGACCTCGACCCTGTTGTCGTTTTCGTCGAGAATGGTCACATAGGTGCGGTCGCCGTCAGTCTTGACAAGGGTCTTGGATATGACCACGGCGTTTTCGTGAGTGGCGTAGACGGCGGTGATGTCTGCAGTCTGACCCACGGTGAGGAAGCTGGGGAAATCGCCGGTAAACTCGCAGTATACCGAAGAAGTGTCGGAGAGGATATCGGGAAATTCGTCATAGACGCCGTCAACTGCCTCGGTCGGGGTCTTGGCAACGTATGCGGGGAGATCCTCGCCGCCGATGGTTATTGTAACTTCCTGACCGAGGGGGAAACGCTTCATATTGGTCGAGGAGGAATACTGCACGCATATCTGGGTCGGGTCAACGATCCGGACTATCGTTTTATATGCGGTGACAGTATCGCCGGGGTTAAGGCTCTGGATATAACATACCTGACCGGACATTCCGGCGTAGATACGGGAATTGTTCATCTGGCGCTCGTACTCGTCGAGAGTGTTCTTTTCCATCTCGTAATCGAGCCGGTCGGCTGCGCTTCCGGTGGAATTGTAGATAAGCTGCGCCTTTTCGACGATAAGCTTCTGCTGTTCATATCTATAAGGAAGATCGCCGGTGTCGAGTTCGGCGAGAAGATCGCCCTGCTCAACGTACTGTCCGGGGGTCACGTATATCTTCTTCATGGAACCGCCGCTTTCGGGGAAGCCGGCGTTGTACTGCGTTTTGCAGATGACATATCCTGCCGCAACAGTTTTATCTTCAATGGTCTTGGATTTGGCAATGTAGGTGGAATAGGCTATATCCTCTACCGCAACTGTCGGGGGCTGAAGAAGCTCTTCCTCGGCGGGGAAGAAAAAGCAGCCGGTCATGGATAGGGTGGTGGCTGCCGCTGTGATCGTCATAAGTATACGTTTGTTCATGTTAGTTCTCCTGAATAGCATGGGTGACGCCGGAGTTCCGGCATGATCCCGAATAAAAAATCGCTATATTATAGTATAGCATGGATAGGGCGCGAGTTCCAGTGAATTTTATAAAATCCGTCATATGGCATAAAAAAAGTATGGGGAATTGTGCGAAATGACGGGGAAGATGGGGGTTCAGTAAGAGAGAGGGCGGGATAAATAAAAAGATCGGAAAAAAAGAAAAAATATTTAGAAAAGGGGTTGACAAAAAGAAAAAGGTGTGATATAATAATCAAGCTGTCGCAAAGGTGGCGAACGAAAGCAAAAAATCACGAAAGTTTTTCGGAAAATTTTGAAAAACCTCTTGACAAACAAGAATGAATGTGATATAATAATTAAGCTTTCGTAAAGAAAGTCGCTTCTTGAAAGCCTCAAGAAAAAATCAAAAGAAATTTTGAAAAAGTACTTGACATGCTTGAAAGAATGTGATATAATAACAAAGTCGCCTGAGAGGGCTGACTGAGAAGCTCCTTGAAAATTGAACAATACAGAACGAATTAACATTACCTTGTCGATTCTTTGATAGAGAT
>CAKSEC010000002.1 GCA_934446355.1 uncultured Oscillospiraceae bacterium
ATCTACATCATCGACCTGCAGAAGACCGTAAGAAAGCTCGACGAGGCTTACAACTTCATTCACGAGGTTGCAGCAAACGGCGGCGAGATCCTGTTTGTCGGCACCAAGAAGCAGGCTGCTGATTCCATCAAGGAAGAAGCTACACGTGCAGGCGCACATTTTGTTAATGCAAGATGGCTGGGCGGCATGATGACCAACTTCAAGACCATTCAGAGAAGGATCGCAAGACTTGAGCAGCTCCACACCATGGAGTCTGATGGCACTTTCGACCTGCTCCCCAAGAAGGAAGTTATCAAGCTTAACCTTGAGATCGAGAAGCTTGAAAAGTTCCTCGGCGGTATCAAGAACATGAAGAAGCTTCCCGGTGCGCTCTTCGTTGTTGACCCCCGCAAGGAGAAGATCGCAGTATCCGAGGCTAAGAAGCTTGGTATTCCGGTAGTTGCTATCGTTGACACTAACTGCGACCCCGATGAGATAGATTACGTGATCCCCGGAAACGACGACGCGATCAGAGCAGTAAAGCTTATCGCAGGCGCAATGGCTGACGCCATCATTTCCGCAAATCAGGGTGCGGCTGAGGCTGCAGCAGAGGAGCAGGCTGCTCCCGCTGAGGACGCTGAGTGATCACTGTCCGTAAATACGATATAAGGAGATTAAAATAATGGCTAATATCACAGCAAAGGAAGTCGCAGAGCTTCGTGAAATGACCGGCTGCGGCATGATGGACTGCAAGAGAGCGCTTGTTGAAGCTGACGGCAACAGGGACGAGGCAGTAAAGATCCTGCGTGAAAAGGGTCTTGCAAAGGCTGCTAAGAAGGCTGGCCGTATCGCTGCAGAGGGTATCGTTAAGGCTAAGACCAACGGCAATACCGGCGTACTGGTCGAGATCAACTGCGAGACCGACTTCTGCGCAAAGAGCGACAAGTTCCTTGAACTCGTTGAAACTATCGCTGACACTATCCTCGCTAACGACGTTGCTGACGTTGAGGCTCTCAAGAACTGCACAGCTTCCGGCACTTCCCAGACTGTTGCAGAGTATATGACTGAGAAGATCGCAACTATCGGCGAGAACATGAATATCCGCCGCTTCACCAAGATGACCGGCACACTCGTTCCCTATATGCACGACGGCGGCAGAATCGGCACTATGGTCAAGATGACCACCGACAAGCCCGACGACGCTGCAGTTCTTGCCTGCGGTAAGAACGTTGCTCTTCAGGTAACCGCTCTGAACGCTCAGTATGTATCTCAGGCTGATATCCCCGCAGACGTACTGGCAAACGAGAAGGAAGTTCAGCTTGGTCTGGTAAAGACTGAGAACGCTCAGTCCGCTAAGCCCAAGCCCGACAACGTTCTTGAGAAGATCGTTGAGGGTCGTCTGAGAAAGTACTTTGAGGAAGTATGCCTGCTCGATCAGAAGTACTTCAAGGACGATACAATGTCCATCGCAAAGTATGTTGAGACCGAGGCTAAGGCTGCAGGCGCAAGCATCACTATCGACACATTCGTTCGCTACGAGCGCGGCGAGGGCATCGAGAAGAAGCAGGACGATTTCGCTGCAGAAGTTGCTCAGATGGCAAAGGGCTAATTTAATAGCTTTCAGAAATAGAGGGGCTGTATATTATGCAGCCCCTTTTTTAATATCGAGGTGAGTACATGAAAAAGGCGGTATTTGCCGCTGCGCTTCTGCTGTGCGGCTGTGCGGCGAAAACTCCGGAAAAGCACACACGTGAATTGTTTGCGATGGATACATATATGTCGCTGACTGCGTATGACGGGGAATCAGGCTCGAACGGTGCAGAGGAGGCGCTGTCGGAGGCGGTCGAGTTCATAAATGCGCTCGAAAGGGAGCTTTCGGTGACCCTGTCGGAAAGCGACATCAGCGTTCTGAACAGCGCATCGGGAGAACGAATTACAGTCGGCTCGGACGCCCTGTCGATAATCAGCACGTCGCTTGAAATATCGTCCCAGACAGACGGCGCACTGGATATCACGGTATACCCGCTGGTCAGGGAGTGGGGCTTCACGACCGGCGAATACCGCATACCTGAGGACGAGGTACTGAAGGATCTGCTGCAGAATGTCGGGTACGGGCGAATTTCAGTCGAGGGGCAGACCGTTGCTCTGGCAGAAGGCACTGAGATCGACCTCGGCGCACTTGCAAAGGGCTATGCGGGCAGCCGTGCCGTGGAAATACTCAGGGCGCATGGCGTGACCTCTGCGATACTTGACCTCGGCGGCAATGTGTGCGCAGTCGGCAAAAAGCCAGACGGTACAGCGTGGCGGGTGGCAGTCGCTGACCCGGACAACAGCAGTGAATATCTGGGTATACTTGATGTGGAGGACAAATTCGTGGTCACGTCGGGCAAGTATGAGAGGTATTTCACGGGTGACGATGGCAAAAGATACCACCACATAATTGACCCGAAAACCGGTAAGCCGTCTGAAAACGGACTGAATGCAGTCACGGTGATAGGCACAGACGGCACGAAATGCGACGCATTATCCACTGCACTGCTGGTTATGGGCGAGGAAAAAGCCGTGCAGTACTGGCGGGAATATGGCGATTTTGATATGCTTCTTGTGACGGACGACCGCCGATTGCTTGTAACTGATGGCATTTCAGACGGGTTCCGGCTGACGTCAGACTGTCAGGTGTCGGTTATTGAGTAGCAGTCGGTGATTTTTGTGCAATATTAATGAAACTTGTGCTCAACTTTGCTGAGATTTGTAAATTATTCTAAAAACCTCTTGAATTATTAAGTAAAACGTGATATTATTAAGATATAAGGTAAAAGATGATTTTCAGTCCAGAACGGATATCAGCAAAGGAGAGAGGAATATGACAGTATTTACAGGTAAAAGCGTATACAGTGCGTCAGCGTCCGGATTTATCCATATACTGAAAAAGCCTCGCCTTGATGTCCGGCGGTACAGGGTCGAGAGCGTCGATGAGGAGCTGCACCGCTTTGAAGCGGCGAAATTTGTCGCAGTGCGCCAGCTTCAGGAATTATACGACCGGTACATCTCTGAAATAGGCGAAACGAACGCCCAGATCTTCGAGATACACATGATGATGCTGGAGGACGAGGACTACAACGGCTCGATAATCGGCATGATCGAAGCGGAGAGCATTAACGCAGAATACGCAGTGGCACGCACGTCCGATATATTCGCCCAGATGCTGGAAGCAATGGATAACGAGTACATGAGAGCGCGCTCGGCTGACGTCAGGGACGTGTCGGAAAGGCTTATCAGCATTTTGACTGCGGCGTCTTTCACGGACGACATTCCGGATAATTCGGTCATATGTGCGGACGACCTGCTGCCAAGTCAGGCGGCGTCGCTCGACAGAAGCAAGATATCGGCATTCGTTACGGCGCATGGTTCGCCGATATCCCACACCGCAATACTTATCCACAGCATGAATATTCCTGCGGTAATAGGCGTGGGTGACAGCTTTCTGGCAAACGTCCGCAGCGGCGAGCCGGTGATCGTTGACGGCGCGGCGGGTGAGGTATACCTTGACCCTGATGTCAGGACGCGCAGCAGATTTTCCGCTTCGCCGAGGGAAAGAAGCGGGGACGTCAGCGTTACCCGCACGCTGGACGGCAAGCGTATCACGCTGCTTGAAAGCGTAGGCGGGGAGTCCACGGCGGCTCAGGAAAGCGCAGATGGCATAGCAATGCTCGGCTGCCGCCTGATAGCAGACGAGGAGCGGCAGTTCACGGTATACCGCGACGCGGCGGAAAGCACGTCTGAACAACGAGTTATCATCAGAATGCCGGAGATAGCACCGTCGCCGGAACGGCATTCGATATTTGAACTGCAGATGAGGTCGGTGCTGAGAGCTTCCGCGTGCGGAAGTCTTACGATATTGTTTCCTATGATCACCTGCGTGACTGAGGCAAGAAAGATACTTGCTTCCTGCGATACGATGCGCTCAGCGCTGCTGGCGAAAGGCGTTGAATCGTCTGATGATACACGTCTAGGCTTCATGATCGAAACTCCCGCCGCTGCGGTGATAAGCGATGAACTTGCCCCGATGGCTGACCTGTTCATGATAGACAGCGACAGTATCGCACGGCTGTCGCTCGCCGCTTCCGGTGATGAGATATTTGCGGAGGAGTTCGCCGCAGGTCAGCGGGCGGCGGTATTGCGCATGATAAGCAGCTGCGCCCGCAACGCAGTGAAAAACGGCGCACGTGTGGGTATTTGCGGCTCGTTCGCCGCGGATACTTCGCTTACGGAGGAACTTCTGAGGCTTGGAATAGATATATTCTGCGCTCCGGCGGACAGGCTTCCGGCGGTCCGTGAGGCGGTTGTCGGAGTGGATCTTTCGGCGAAGTGACATAGACTGGCGATAAACCCTCATCTTCGTCGTCAGTGGCATTTCGGCAGGCAGACAGCCTAGCCGAAACGCCACTTCCTAGAATCTGAGGGCTTCTCGCCAGTCTGGCAGCAGACTTTTTCAACACTGTAGGGGTAGCATATGCTATCCCTATTTTCTTTGCGAATTTACACATTATTTCGCAGAATTATGAATAAATAGTTGAAAAATTCACAGAAGTGTGATATAATATATAAGTATGGGGTTTTGTGCAGGTAAACGTTTTATCAGCAAAAACAGAAGCAATAATACGTACTCATGTGTGAATCAAAATGCAAAAAAAGCAGATATCTGTGTACTTTTAGTTAAAATTGTACAAAATTTTGATTCGTTCTTTTCAATAATCAATGCTTTTTAATCATTGACAGATTATGAATTAAAGGTTATTATATTATTGCAAAGGAAAATTCCTTAATGGTATTTTCTGCAAACCAGCAAGACTGGGAAATAAGGCTTTGTTCTGCATAACCGCCGCATTTAACTGCACGGCTCGGCAGGGCATGAACGAGGAAAGGAAGAAATCTAAAATGAAAAATGTACTGAGAAAGGTTGCAGCGATCTCTCTCGCAGCAGCAATGACAGTTCCCTTTGCAGGCTGTTCCTCAAATGAAAATGCAAGCGGCAGTGATTCCGCTGAGGGCACCCTCAAGATCGGCAGTATCGGTCCGATCACCGGCGGCGCAGCTGTTTACGGCATTGCAGTCAAGAACGCGGCAGAGCTCGCAGTTGAAGAGATCAACGCGAACGGCGGCATCAACGGCATGAAGGTCGAGTTCAAGTTCGAGGACGACGTTCACGACGCTGAGAAGTCTGTAAATGCGTACAACTCCCTTAAGGACTGGGGTATGGAGATCCTGATGGGCACCGTTACTTCCACACCATGTCAGGCAGTTGTTGAGGAGTCCCACAACGACAATATGTTCCAGCTTACTCCCTCCGGCTCAGCTGTTGAGTCCATCAAGTATGACAATGCGTTCAGAGTATGCTTCTCCGACCCGAACCAGGGTTCCGCTTCCGCTAAGTACATAGGCGAGAACGGTCTTGCTGAGAAAGTAGCAGTTATCTACAACAGCTCCGACGTATATTCCACCGGTATCTATGAGAAGTTCGCCGCTGAGGCAGAAAATCAGCCTTTCGAGATCGTTGCCGCTGAAGCTTTCACCGACGACAGAAAGTCTGACTTCAAGACCCAGCTCACAAAGGCTAAGGACTCCGGCGCAGATATGGTATTCCTCCCCATCTACTATCAGGAGGCTTCCCTGATCCTCCAGCAGGCTAAGGACATGAGTTACGCTCCCAAGTTCTTCGGCTGCGACGGCATGGACGGTATCCTTGATATTGAGAACTTCGACGTATCCCTTGCTGAAGGTCTTATGCTGCTGACTCCGTTCGCCGCTGACGCAACAGACGACGCAACAGTAAAGTTCGTATCCGCTTACACTGAGAAGTACGGTGATACGCCTATCCAGTTCGCTGCTGACGCTTACGACGCTATCTATATCATCAAGGCAGCCGCTGAAAAGGCTGGCGTAAAGGCTGATATGTCCATAAGCGATATGTGCGACGCAATGAAGACTGCTATGACCGAGATCACCGTTGACGGTCTGACCGGCGCAGGCATCACATGGTCCGCTGACGGCGAACCTACCAAGGAGCCTAAGGCAGTCAAGGTAGTCGTTACCGAGAGCACTGACGATTCCGGCAACACCGTAAAGACCGGTTCCTATCAGGCAATGTAATTTTCGCACTGAAACAGCGAAAGAACCAACCGAACCATACCGCCGACACGGGTCTACCATGCCGGCGGTTGTGTGGTTGATTGAGCAGGGTATCCGTGAGGGGCTCTGTAATGCGCAAAACCCAGACTCGTTCCGAGCTGCCGGTGATCAGCCGACAGAGATGAAGGCTGATCAGTGGTGATTCGGCACATACACTACACCGCTTAAATGAAAAGGGGAGGAACATTATGACCTTTTTGACCCATCTGATCAACGGACTGACCCAGGGCAGTATATATGCGATCATCGCACTGGGATACACCATGGTTTACGGCATTGCGAAAATGCTGAACTTCGCCCACGGCGACATCATCATGGTGGGTGCCTATGTCGTCTACACCTGCATGGTCAGCCTCAATATCCCGTCAGTCGTATCCATTCTGATTGCAATGGCGTTCTGCACGGTGCTTGGTATCGTCATAGAAAAGGTCGCTTATCGTCCTCTTCGCGGCGCTTCCTCATCGCTGGCGGTGCTTATCACGGCGATCGGCGTCAGCTACCTGCTGCAGAATCTGTCGCTGCTGATATTCAAGGCAGACCCGAAGCAGTTCAGCAGCGTCGTTTCTCTTGGAAATATCTCGCTTTTTGACGGACAGCTTCTGATCTACGGCTATATGATCGTCACCATCATCGTGTGCGTGATCGTAATGGTCGGGCTCACGCTCTTTGTAAAGAAAACCAAGGCTGGACAGGCTATGCAGGCGGTATCTGAGGACCGCGGCGCAGCCCAGCTTATGGGAATCAACGTGAACGGAACGATAGCCCTTACTTTTGCGATAGGCTCAGCACTGGCGGCTGTCGCAGGCGCACTGATGTGTTCTGCTTCGCCGACCCTCACGCCGTATATCGGCACTATGCCCGGCATCAAGGCGTTCGTTGCAGCGGTATTCGGCGGTATCGGCTCTATCCCCGGCGCAATGATCGGCGGCATACTGATCGGAATAATCGAGAAGATCAGCGAGGCGTACATATCCTCTCAGATGGCGGACGCTATCGTGTTTGCGGTGCTGATCGTCGTTCTGCTGGTAAAGCCCGCAGGTCTGCTCGGCAAGAACGTTCAGGAAAAGGTTTAAGGGGGTGTGCCACTTGAAGAAGCTTAATATCACAAAGACAACGAAGAATAATTTCTTCACCTGCGGCGGATTCGTCATTCTTGCGGCGCTGATGTTTATTCTCAGCAATGTCGGCGTGCTTTCCAACTCAGTTAAGGGCTTCCTTGTCCCTCTGTGCATTTACATCATCATGGCGGTTTCGCTGAACCTCGTTGTAGGTATTCTTGGCGAACTGAGCCTCGGTCATGCGGGCTTCATGTGCGTGGGCGCTTACACCAGTGCGATATTCACGAAGTGCACTGAAGCGACCATCACCAGCGTTCCCGTCAGGTTCACTCTTGCGATACTGGTCGGCGCGTTCTGTGCGGCGGTGTTCGGCGTACTTATCGGTATTCCGGTGCTCAGGCTCAAGGGCGACTACTTAGCTATCGTGACGCTTGCGTTCGGCGAGATAATCAAGAATATATGCAACTCCGTGTATCTCGGCTTCGATTCCAACGGATTCCACGTTTCGTTTAAGGACGTTTCCGCTCTCGGACTTGAGGAAGAGGGACAGGTGATAATCAAGGGTGCGCAGGGAATTTCCGGCACGCCAAAGAATAGCAACTTCATAATCGGCGCAGTGCTCGTGCTTATCACGCTCATCATCATTCTGAACCTCATAAATTCCCGACCGGGACGTGCGATAATGTCTATCCGTGACAACCGTATCGCAGCGCAGTCCGTCGGTATCGACATCACCAAGTACAAACTCATGGTGTTCACCATTTCCGCAGCGTTTGCGGGGGTTGCCGGAGCGCTTTACGCTCATAACTACGCTACCCTGACAGTTACCGGCGACAAGTTCAACTACAATGCGTCGATAATGATACTGGTATATGTCGTGCTCGGCGGCATAGGAAACATCAGGGGCTCGATAATCGCAACCATAATTCTGTATGTTCTTCCGGAGGAACTGCGGTTCCTGAGGGATTACCGAATGCTGGTGTATGCGATAGTGCTCATTGTGGTAATGCTCTACAACTGGAGTCCTAAAATGCAGGAATACCGTGAAATCCTCCGTTACAGGATCAGGGAGAAGATCGGAAGAAAACGCGGCGGCAAGGAGGATATGCAGATATGAGCAATATGTTGGAGATAAAGAACCTTAGCATTCAGTTCGGCGGACTTCGTGCCGTGGACGGATTGAACATGACGATAAAAAAGGGTCAGCTTTATGGCCTTATCGGACCGAACGGCGCAGGCAAGACCACCGTGTTCAATATGCTGACCGGCGTGTACAAGCCGACATCGGGCACTATCCTGCTGGACGGCGTGAACATCACCGGAAAGCCTGCCATTGCGATAAACAAGGCGGGTATCGCCCGCACATTCCAGAACATTCGTCTGTTCAAGGAAATGAGCGTTCTTGACAACGTAAAAGTCGGACTGCACAACCACATGAACTATACCGCGATCGAGGGCGTGCTCAGGCTTCCGAGATACTTCAGGGAGGAAAAGCGTGCGAATGAAAAGGCGCTTGAACTGCTGAAGGTGTTCGATCTTAACGGAGAAGCCGAGCAGCTTTCCCAGAACCTCCCCTACGGCAAGCAGAGAAAGCTTGAAATAGCACGTGCGCTGGCGACCGACCCGAAGCTGCTTCTGCTTGACGAGCCGGCAGCGGGCATGAACCCGAACGAAACGGCGGAACTTATGGAAACGATACATTTCGTGCGTGACGAGTTCAAGATGACCATTCTGCTTATCGAGCACGACATGAAGCTTGTGTCCGGTATCTGCGAGGAGCTTACTGTGCTGAACTTCGGTCAGGAACTTGCACAGGGCGAAACATCTGCGGTGCTCAACGACCCGAAGGTCATCACCGCATATCTCGGAGAATAAGGAGGGAACGCTCATGGCAATGCTGGAAATAAAGGATCTTGAGGTATATTACGGCGCAATAAACGCCATCAAGGGCATTTCCTTTGATGTTGAGCAGGGCGAGGTCATAGCCCTCATCGGCGCAAACGGCGCAGGAAAGACCACAATACTCCACACTATCACGGGACTTGTCAGCGCAAAGCACGGCTCGATAATGTTCGGCGGCAAGGATCTGACAAAGACCCCTGCGCATAAGATAGTAGGAATGGGCATGGCTCACGTGCCGGAGGGCAGACGTGTGTTCGCACAGCTTTCAGTATACGAGAACCTCATGCTGGGCGCATACACAAGGTCTGACAAGAGCGAAATATCCGAGTCGCTTGAAAAGGTGTTCGAGCGTTTCCCCAGACTGAAGGAACGCCGCACGCAGTCAGCCGGAACTCTTTCAGGCGGCGAGCAGCAGATGCTTGCAATGGGCAGGGCGCTTATGTCAAAGCCCGGCATTATCCTGATGGACGAACCGTCGATGGGACTTTCCCCGCTTTATGTAAACGAGATCTTCGACATAATTCAGGAGATAAACAAATCAGGCACAACAGTGCTTCTGGTCGAGCAGAACGCTAAAAAGGCGCTGTCGATAGCGAACCGTGCTTACGTACTCGAAACCGGAAAGATAGTGCTTTCGGGCGACGCCAAGGAGCTTATGAACGACGATTCTGTAAAGAAAGCCTATCTCGGCGAATGACCTTTGATTCGGAGGGTATCATGGATAAATACATCGTTACAATTGCAAGAGGATTCGGCAGCGGCGGCAAGACTATCGGCAAAATGCTTGCGGAAAGAATGGGCGTCAAGTTCTATGACAAGGACCTTATCCGTATCGCTTCCGATGTCAGCGGCATAAACGAAGCGCTTTTCGGTCAGAACGACGAAAAGACCAAGTCCGGCGTATTCGGCAAGCCCGGCGTGTACAAAGGCGGCGTTATCGCCCCCGGCAAGAGCGGGTATATCTCGGAGGAGAACCTGTTCAACTATCAGGCGATGGTGATAAAGCAGATAGCCTCGGAGGGGTCCGCGGTTATAGTCGGCCGCTGTGCGGACTATGTGCTGCGTGACGAGCCGAACGTGGTCAGGGTGTTCATTTACGCCGACGAGGAAAACTGCATAAGGAATGCCGCAGAGGTGCGTGGAATCACCGACCGCAAGGAGGCAATAAAGACCATCGCAGCCACCGACAAGGAGCGTGCGGCTTACTACAAAGCGCACACCGGCAGGGAGTGGATAGACGCCCGTAACTATGACCTGTGTCTTAACAGCGGCGATCTTGGTTTTGATAAGTGCGTGGATATCATAACGGACTTCATAAAGATAAAGCTTGGCTGAATTTAACAATATAAGCTGCATACTGGGGAAATCGGTATGCAGCTTTTTTTATTGCCCGCAGAAAAGACTCTTAAAAAACTCGAACAGTGCGAATCTTATCTCGACCCTGCCATCGTTCACGAAATCCTGCGGAAGCAGGTCCTCCGCTTCTTCCTGTTCAGGGAGCGGTGCGCTTGCAAGCGGGATACAAAGCTGCGGGAATATCACGCACCACCAGTTGTGACCCTCGCCGCTTCCGAGCGTTATACGCAGCGCCTGATATTCGCCTGCGGGCAGCGTTACGTTGTCGTACTGGCGTGTGGTGAAGTACATCTCGGTGAGTTCGGCGGTCGCTCCGTAGTCTGCACCGTGCTCTTCCAGAAATCTGCAGCAGCTTTCCTCTATCTCCGGCAGAAGCCCGCTTACCTGCTGCTGCGCTTCGGCTAGGCTGTCCGAGCCGCTGAGCCGGGTGCCGAATTCCTGCAGAACATGGTCGCGCACCATCAGCTTCAGCTGCTGGTCATATTCGCTGTCGCTGTTTGCGGGAATATGCAGCCGCAGTACTGCCTGCGGTATCTCGTCGCACTCCTGCGCAAATCCCCGAAAGCTGCCGAGAAGCACCGCCAGAGAAGCCCCGACTGCCATTATGATGTCAAGTGCACGAATAGTCATGATGTACCTCCTGAATATGTCCTGTATGTTCGCAATATCATCATTGGAGCATTTTCTGCTGTTATTCAGCATTCTTGCGGCGATAATGCGACATTTTTCCGTCTGATCCGAGCCGCAGACAAAAAATCCAAAAAATCTATTGCAATAATTTGAGGTATGATGTATAATGATAATGAGGCGGTCTGCATACGCTGTGACCGCATTTAACTGGAAAGGAAAAAATTCATATGGCGTTTGACGAGATAAACCGAGAATTTTCATTCCCCATGCAGAAGATAATCGACGAGCATAAGCTTGAAGTCATCTATATGCCGGAGGACGGCGGAAACACACTTATTTCCGACCACGAGATAAACCGTCCGGGACTGCAGTTTGCGGGCTTCTATGAGTACTTCGACAAGCAGAGGATACAGGTAATGGGACGTACCGAGTACGCATATCTGTCCTCGCTGGAGCCTGAGGTACGCCGCAGCCGTATCGACAATCTGCTCAGCTATAAATTCCCCGCACTGATAGTTACAAGAAATCTTGACATTTTTCCGGAGCTTCTGGACAGCGCAAAGGCAAACGAAATGCCGCTCATGCGCACCGAGGAAAGCACCTCTGTTTTCACATCAAAGCTGGTGAACTTCCTTAACCTGCAGCTTGCGCCCAGAATAACCCGCCACGGCGTTCTTATCGAAATATACGGCGAGGGCGTGCTTATCCTCGGCGAAAGCGGCGTCGGCAAGAGCGAAACGGCGATAGAACTTGTCAAGAGAGGTCACAGACTTATCGCAGACGACGCAGTAGAGATAAAGAAAGCCTCGAACATCACGCTGGTGGGAAGTTCGCCGGACAATATCCGCCACTTCTTGGAACTCAGAGGTATCGGCATAATCAACGCACGTCAGCTTTTCGGTGTGGGCGCAGTTAAGCTTAACGAAAAGATAGACATGGTGGTCGAACTTGAACTGTGGAACCCCGAAAAGACCTACGACAGAATGGGCGTGGATACGCACTATATGACCATTCTCGGCGTAAAGGTGCCGCTTCTGACCATACCGGTGAAGCCCGGACGTAACCTTGCCGTTATCCTTGAGGTGGCAGCAATGAACAACCGTCAGAAGAAGATGGGCTACAATGCGGCAAAGGACCTGCTGCACCAGCTTGGCATAGATTCCGACAGCGAGGACATCATGTCAGACCTCAATATATAATATCGACGAAAGGCAGAGAATAATATGAAATACAATATAGGCATTGACCTTGGCGGCACTAATATAAAGGTCGGTCTGGTGGACGAGGACTACAATATTGTTGCAAAGGCTACCTGTCCCACAGCGCTTCCCAGACCCGCCGAGGAGATAGCTGACTCCATCTGCGAAACAGTCTGGAAGGCTCTCAACGAAGCAAAGGTCACAATAGACGAACTCAACAGCATAGGCATAGGCACTCCCGGCGCAGCTTCACGCAACACCGGCGTCGTGCTGTATTCCTGCAATCTCGGCTTCCGCAACACCGACCTGCGCTCGCTTATCGGCGCAAGGCTCGGCAAGGAGGTCTATGTCGAGAATGACGCTAACGCAGCGGCTTTCGGCGAGGTGCTCGCAGGCGCAGGCAAGGGCTACAAGGACGTAGTTGTCGTTACCCTTGGCACAGGCGTAGGCGGCGGCATTATCATTGACGGAAAGATATACACCGGCTTCAACTACTGCGGCGCAGAACTGGGACATACTGTCATACAGTACGGCGGCAGACCCTGCAACTGCGGCAGAAAGGGCTGCTTCGAGGCTTATTCCTCGGCGACTGCCCTTATCACTATGACAAAGGAAGCTATGGAAGCTGACAAGTCCAGCAAGATGTGGGAGCTTTGCTCCGGCGATATCAACAACGTTGACGGAAAGACCGCATTCGACGGCTGGAGAAACGGCGACAAGAGCGCGAGCGGCGTTGTAGATATGTATATAAGCTACCTCGGCTGCGGACTCACAAATATCGTCAACACATTCCAGCCGGAAGTGCTGCTTATCGGCGGCGGTATCTGCAAGGAGGGCGAGAATCTCACAAAGCCGCTCGAAGAGATAATCGCAACCGACAGCTACTGCGTAGACCCGGATAAATCCACCAAGCTTGCTATAGCGCAGCTCGGAAACGACGCCGGAATAATCGGCGCAGCTTTCCTGTACACGCTTGCTGAGTAAGGGGGAAGCTATGTATTTTCTGGCACAAAACGGCGGCGCGCTGGTGCGCAGCGAATATCTGTATATTTCGGGCAATATGATATGCGCAAAGGTGTCCGGCTCTGAGGACGTTAAGCTTGCCGAATACGAGATACTCGGCGAGGCGCAGGAAATGCTGCACAAGGTTTACACGGCGATAGAGGACGGAGAAACGGTGTTCTCGTTCGAGGGCTGAGTATCCCGTAATTCTTTCACTTATTTCAGCATATAATCCATTACATGAACAATAATACTCTCTGGCTGTACGATGTGCAGCCAGTAAGACTGCGGAGGTATATTTTGGATAATCCCAGACTTGAAGCAATGTGCCGTGAAAACGGCATATCCTGCGAATTTGACCACATTCTCGCCCCAAATACCTCGATGAAGATAGGCGGTCCATGCGACATATTCCTGAAAGTCGGCAGCGAAAGTCAGCTTGCCGCCGCAGTTGGATTCTGCAGGGGAGAGGGCATACCGTTTTTCATTCTCGGAAAGGGCAGCAATCTGCTGGTCAGCAGTGCGGGATTCCGTGGGTGCGTTATTGCGCTGTCGTCCGCTTCTCCGATGATAACTGTGGACGGCTGCTGCATTACCGCATGGGCTGGCGCAGCGCTGCATTCGGTCTGTCTTGCGGCGTTGGAGCATTCGCTGACGGGGCTTGAATTTGCCTATGGTATTCCCGGCTCGGTGGGCGGCGCACTTTTCATGAACGCCGGCGCATACGGCGGAGAAATGCGGGATATAGTCACCTCGTGCAGGTATATCAACGAAAACGGCAGCATATGCGAGATGTCGGCGGAGGAAATGCAGCTTTCCTACAGAAGCAGCGTTTTCTCGCATAACGGCGGCGTTATTACTTCGGTAACGATGAAGCTTTCCCACGGCGAGCGCGACAGTATACGCTCACGCATGGACGAACTTATGCAGCGCAGGCGTGACAAGCAGCCGCTGGAATACCCAAGCTGCGGAAGTACGTTCAAGCGGCCGGAGGGCTACTACGCAGCGGCGCTCATTGAGGAATGCGGGCTGAAAGGCTTCACAGTGGGCGGAGCGCAGGTCAGCGAAAAGCACAGCGGCTTTGTCATCAACCGCAGCGGCGCAACGTTCGAGGACGTGATGGCGGTCGTGGAGGAAGTCCGGCGCAGGGTGCTGGAGCAAAAGGGTATACGGCTTGAATGTGAAATGCTGATACTCGGATAAGGAGCAGGGCAATGGAATTTGTTATCGTCACCGGACTGTCCGGTTCTGGAAAATCCTCGGTAATGAAAGCGCTGGAGGATATAGGTTATTTTTGTATCGACAATATGCCGCCGCAGCTTATCCCGGATTTTGCGTCGATGTGCAACGACAATGCCGAGATAACCAAGGTCGCAATAGTGACGGATATCAGGGGCGGCGCAATGTTCTTTAAGCTGGGCGAGTGTATTGCGAAGCTGCACATTCGGGGAATAGACGTAAAGGTGCTGTTCCTTGAAGCTTCCCGTGAGGTGCTGATGAAGCGGTACAAGGAAACACGCCGCAAGCACCCGCTGGACGAGGTGTCCGGCGGCGATATCGGAAAGGCGATCGACGCAGAAGCGGAACTACTCAGCAAGATACGTGAAAACGCCGATTACATAATAGACTCGACCATGCTCAGCACCGGTCAGCTAAAGGAGCAGATATGCGGTTTGTTCCTAGAAAAGGCTTCTGACGCAATGATAGTCAGCTGTATGTCGTTCGGCTTCAAGTACGGCTCGCCGCAGGAAGCGGACCTTGTTTTCGACGTGCGCTGCCTGCCGAATCCGTTCTATATACCGGAACTCAAGCACAAGACCGGACTGGACAAGGAGGTTCAGGACTACGTGATGAGTTTCCCGCAGTCAAAGGAACTTCGTGAAAAGCTGTTCGACCTGATAGATTTCCTGATACCTCACTACGTGACGGAGGGAAAGAGCCGCCTTGTGATAGCGTTCGGCTGCACCGGCGGAAAGCACCGCAGCGTGACTTTCGCAGAGCAGACAGCGGCTTTCCTGAAAGAAAAGGGACTAAGGGTCAGAACGCTTCACAGGGACGCAGAGAAAAAATAATAAAAGCATGGGGCTGAGTAATTCAGCCCCATTAAGCTTGTGAAAATCTTATATCCCGACTGTCAAGAAATATCAGTAACCGTATAATCCTTATCCTCGACAGCCTTTTTCAGCACGTCATGAGATACCTCAGCGGAAAGGCTCACCACTGCCGTGCCCTTTTCGTGGCTGACCTCTGCGCTGCTTACTCCCGAAACGGCTTCAAGCGCCTTTTTCACGGCAGCCTCGCAGTGGCCGCACATCATTCCTTCGATTTTCATTGTAACTGTCATGTTTTTTTCCTCCTTGTGCTTGTTGTGATGTTTTATTTTTCTGTCATGCGCCGGACTGTGTACCTTAACGAAATTCAGGCGCAGTGCATTTGTCACTACGCAGAAGCTCGACAGGCTCATTGCCGCCGCACCGAACATCGGGTCAAGACTCCAGCCGGTCAGGTTCACGAAAACTCCCGCCGCCAGAGGTATGCCTATAATATTGTAGATAAACGCCCAGAACAGATTCTCCTTGATGTTCCTCAGAGAAGCACGGCTGAGCCTTATCGCCGCAGGAACGTCCGTCAGGCGGCTGTTCATCAGCACTACGTCTGCGGCGTCTATTGCGATATCTGTGCCTGCGCCTATCGCAATGCCTATATCAGCCCTTGTGAGCGCAGGTGCGTCGTTTATGCCGTCGCCGACCATCGCAGTCATGCCCTGCTCTTTGAGTGAGCGTATGACGGCTTCCTTTCCGTCGGGGAGAACTCCGGCTATTACCTCGTCAACGCCCGCCTGTGCCCCTATAGCCCTTGCCGTGCGCTCGTTGTCGCCGGTCAGCATTACCACACGTATGCCCATGCCCTGAAGCTGCTTTATCGCTTCGTGGCTTTCAGGCTTGATGGTGTCCGCTACGGCAATGATACCGAGCATTCTGCCGCCTAGTGAGAAGCACAGCGGGGTCTTTCCCTTGCCAGACAGCCGTTCAGCCTCGGTCAGAAGCTGCTGCGGTATGCCGCTTTCCTCGGATATGAACTTTACGCTTCCGCCGGTCAGCCGCTCGCCGTTCCATACCGCAGAAAGACCGTTGCCGGGGAGCGCGGCGAAATCCGCCGTGTCCTGCGGGGCTATGCCCTCGTTGCTGCAGTATTCCATGACCGCAGCCGCAAGCGGGTGTTCGCTCTTAGATTCAAGCGAGCAGGCGGCGGTCAGAAGCTCTGTGCGCTCTACTCCCTCAGCCGTCAGAATATCGGTGACTGCAGGCTCGCCCTTGGTGATAGTACCCGTCTTGTCAAGCGCAGCAATGCTTATTTTGCCGGTCTGTTCGAGCGCTTCGGCTGTCTTGAAGAGAATGCCGTTCTTTGCGCCCATTCCGCTTCCGACCATTATTGCCACGGGAGTAGCAAGACCCAGTGCGCACGGGCAGCTTATAACTAGCACCGTGACGCCCCTCGCCAGCGCATAGCCTACAGTCTGACCGCACAGCAGCCATACTGCGGCAGTCACCAGCGCAATGCCTATGACGACCGGCACGAATACTCCGGACACCTTGTCCGCAAGCTTTGCGATAGGGGCTTTTGTGGCAGCGGCGTCGCTCACCATGCGGATTATTCTTGACAGTGCGGTATCGCCGCCCACACGGTCGGCTCTGCATTTCATATAGCCGGAAAGGTTGATGGTCGCTGCGGACACCTTTTCACCGGGGGCTTTGTCCACTGGTATGCTTTCGCCGGTCAGGGCGGATTCGTTGACTGCGCTTATACCGTCCAGCACCGTGCCGTCAGCCGGAATGCTCTCGCCGGGGCGTACTGCGAACACGTCGCCGACATTCAGCTGCTCAATTGGTATCTGCAGTTCAGCGCCGTCACGTATAACGCAGGCGGAGGTAGGGGCTAGCTTCATCAGCGAGTTGAGTGCGTCGGTGGTCTTGCCCTTTGAGCGAGTTTCGAGAAGCTTTCCGACTGTGATGAGGGTCAGTATCATTGCGGCGGATTCAAAGTAGAACTCGTCCATATACGCCATGGCTGCGTGTGCGCCGCCGTGAAGCTGTGCGTCAGTCATCATGAACAGTGCGGCGGTGCTGTAGCCGAACGCCGCCGAAGCGCCCAGCGCAACGAGCGTGTCCATATTCGGCGAGCCCTTGAACAGCGCCCTGAAGCCGCTTATAAAGAACCGCTGATTTATCACCATGACAGCCGCAGTCAGCAGAAGCTGAATAAGCCCCATTGCCACGTGATTCCCCTCAAGGAACGCCGGCAGCGGGAAGCCCCACATCATGTGACCCATCGAGAAGTACATCAGCACCAGCAGGAATATCAGCGAAGCGATAAGGCGGTGCTTCATCTGCCTGAACGCCACTGCTCCCGCGCTGCTTTCGGACGGCGCAGCGGGCTTCTCGCCCTTGACCGAAGCCCCATAGCCCGCCGCAGTGACCGCCGAGATTATGTCGCTGTCAGAGGCGCTGCCCTCTACTCCCATTGAATTAGTGAGCAGATTTACCGAGCAGGAGGTCACTCCCTGCACCTTTGATACTGCCTTTTCCACTCTTGCGCTGCAGGCAGCACAGGTCATGCCTGTTACGTCAAATTGCCTCATTTCTTTGTCCTTTCTATTTCATGAGCCTGCGCAGCGTGTCGAGAAGTTCATCGACCACATCGTCGTTGCCCTCACGAATGTTCTGCGCCACGCAGCTTTTTATATGGCTCGACAGAAGCTCCCTGTTGAACGAATCCAGCGCAGCGCCCGCAGCGGCGGACTGAGTGAGGATATCCGTGCAGTAAGCGTTGTTGTCCAGCATTTTTTCTATTCCCCGAAGCTGCCCCTGTATCCGCTTTATGCGGTTCATCAGCGAGCGAAATTCCTCAGGCGAGCGTTCCTTGGTCTTTTTGCAGTGCTGACATTTGCAGCATTCGGTATGCTTGTTTTCTTCCATCTTGTTTCCCTCCCGCTGTTCGGATTGATTACATTATATACCCCCACGGGGTATTTGTCAAGAGGTAAAATAAGATGGTTGACAAAGGGCGTGATTTTGGCTATAATAATTGAAGATACGCTAATATTTTTATCAGGAAAGGCAAAAATAATGCAACCTTTTTGTTAAATCAGAGGTTATAATATACAGAGAAGAAACCCACAGGAGGCAGTTATGAAAAAAACGATAAAGCATTTGGCGGCGGTATTTACCGCCATATCCACGGCATTTGCCCTGATGTTCGCATTTATTCCGTCCTATCAGACGGCGGAAGCGGCAACCGCAAAGGTATTGTTCCAGAGCGGCGTTAAAAAGGTAGTGGGGAAGTACGTTATTTCCTCTGACAGAGAGCTTCCCGCCGGTGCAACGCTCAACGTCAGGAGCGGCGCACAGCTTTACATAAAGAAGGGCGCAACTCTTACCATCAACGGAAAGCTGAATATTTTCGACGGCGGCAAAGTGTTCGTACAGGGAAATGTTGTCACCGGTGATGGCTCACGCATATCCGACAGCGGCAGGCTGAAGATACAGGCAAGCGGTAAGCTGTCGCTGGGCGGCACGCTTCTGGTGAACAAGAGCGGCACAGTGACGGGGCAGGGCACTCTTGAGGTGCTGAACAGCTTCTATGATATTGACTGCCGCGGCAGCGTAACGGCTAAGATAAAGGCGCCTGCGCCTGTCGAAAAGGACGGTCTGACCACTGTCGGCGATATTCTGATAGTCAACAGGCAGTTCAGCGTGCCTGAGGACTACGGCGACGGTCTTGACGAAGCAACATACAATGCGTATCTGACCATGCGTGAGGAATCAGGCTATGATATGTCGATAGTGAGCGGCTTCCGCTCCTATGAGAAGCAGAAGAACACGTTCGCATACTGGGCTGCAAAGGACGGCTATGAGCAGGCGGACAGATATTCCGCACAGCCGGGTCACTCCGAGCACCAGACGGGTCTAGCTATGGACATTTCCTCGCTATCTCAGAGTTACGGCGAAACCGCAGAGGGCAAGTGGCTCGCAGCGCATTGCTGGGAATACGGCTTCCTGCTGAGATACCCCCAGAACAGCGAACACATCACCGGCTACATCTATGAGCCGTGGCACGTGCGCTACCTCGGTGAGAGCACCGCAAAGCTGGTACACGACAGCGGGCTTACTCTGGAAGAATTTCTCGGCGTATATTAAGGCAATCCAATAAAATACCGCACCACAGCGGCTCATGCCATTGTGGTGCGGTATCGTTATCAGGAGAACGTTTCAGGCGGTCGGGTCAAATCCGGCAGTCGAAAATTCCGTTCCGGTGGTGAACGAGAACAGATAATCGCAGCTGCCCTGCGCCATCTGCACTGTTATGCAGCATACTCCGGAAAGCTCCTCGGCGGGCATTGTCAGCGTATCGCCGGAATAATCAAGGCTTATCTGCTCGTCCTCGGCTGTGTAATATTTGGCTGAGAGTATAGAACCGCCATCCGGCAGGGAAATACGCATCTTTTCGTTCGGCAGGCAGGACAGGTCGGGCTTTACGCTGCCGCCCGTATACAGCTGCCACGGCGACGGCATATCGGTCGTTACTGTGGCTGCTTCGCCGTTCAGCGTGACTGTCCATGAATAGCCGCCCCTTGTCATCGTGAAGCCTATCTCGCCGGAATACACCATCAGCGACGGCGGTTCTTCAGTGCCACTCATGCTGTGCGTCACTGAGAAGTAGTAGGCGGCGGTGCCCTGCTCAAAGCTGAGCGATACTTCGGCAACTCCGTCGGCTATGCCGTCGGGGAAGCTAACGACGCCGTCCGAGGTGTATTCAAGCGCTGTGCTGTCCGAGCCGTCGAGCGGGTAAAACTGCACGCCGGTTATTACTGCACCGCCTGACAGTATTATTTTAGGCTCGTTTTCAGCGACAAGGTCAAGGTCGACCACCGCCCTGATAAGCCCCTCTTTCGCCGATTCGACAGGACCTGTCACGCTTGTGGTGGTTATATTGCCGTCTACCTCCCATGTGCTGCTGCCGAGGGTCATTGCGGCGGCGGTCGCAAGACCTCCTCCGCTGTATGTCACCATCATCTGCGGCGGCTCGGTCAGCGGCTGCGGTTCTTCCTTTGTGACGAAAGCCAGTGCAATGTCAGAATCTACCGGAGCTATTTCGGTTTGGTTATATCTGTCGTCGGATACTTCGGCTTCGGGGCTGCTTCCCGCACCCGCCGAGGACGTGCCGCTGTTCTGCGCAGCGCAGCCTGTCAGAGCCATTACGCCGGCTGCGAATACCATTATGGCATAGTATTTTTTCATAGTCGGTTCCTCCTTATCACGGACGCGGCAGTATCGCCGTTCCGGCTGTTTCGTAAGTAACACCGGACACGAACGGAAAAGGTTGCAAAAAGACTGACGAAGATTTTTGAATAACTTAACAGAAAGGTATATCATAATGACAACACAGGATATAAGGCAGCGGCTTTTCGCCCTGCAGGACGAGAAATTCAGGGACTTCCACAGCAGGCTTATTCCGACAGTACCGCCCGACAGCATTATCGGCGTGCGCACCCCTGAACTGCGCAAGCTCGCAAAGGAGGTCGGCACAGAGCCCGCCTTTCTGTCGGACCTGCCGCATAAATATTATGACGAAAACCAGCTTCATGCGCTCATTATATCCGGCATGAAGGACTTTGACGAATGCACGGCTCGGCTGGAGGAATTTCTGCCGTTTGTGGACAACTGGGCTACCTGCGACCAGATGTCGGTGAAGATATTCAAAAAGCACACGCAGCAGCTTCTGCCGTTTGTGAAAAAGTGGCTTGATTCGGGGCATACTTATACAGTAAGATATGGCGTAGGCTGCCTGATGAATTATTATCTGGACAGCGAGTTTTCGCCGGAATACATGGAGATCGTCGCTAATATACGAAGCAACGAATATTACATCAACATGATGATAGCGTGGTATTTTGCAACTGCGCTTGCCAAGCAGTATTCCGAGGCGATGAAATACATCAATCAGCACAGGCTCAACGACTGGACGCACCGCAAGGCTATACAGAAAGCTATTGAAAGCTGCCGCATAACCGACGAGCAGAAAAAATACCTCAGAACGCTGAAATAGGCTTGACAAATGCACTGATATGGTGTATAATGAAGAAAATCAGAAATGATTATCACTTTTGACCGGAGGAAACAACATGACAATCTCAAACGACATCAGGTATATCGGAGTAAACGACCATTCAGTGGACCTTTTCGAGGGACAGTACAAAGTCCCGAACGGAATGTCCTATAATTCCTACGTCATAATGGACGAAAAAATCGCAGTAATGGACACCGTTGACGCAAATTTCGGCGGCGAATGGCTCGCAAATCTCGAAAAGGAACTTTACGGCGTTCAGCCTGATATACTCGTGGTACATCACATGGAGCCTGACCACTCCGCTAATATCGCACTGTTTGCCGAGAAATACCCGAACGCAAAGATCCTTGCTTCAAAGCAGGCGTTCGTGATGATGAAGCAGTTCTTCGGCGACGATTATGCGGAAAGGCAGATAGTTGCGGGCGAGGGCTTTACGCTTGAACTGGGACGTCATACGCTGAAATTCATCGCTGCGCCTATGGTGCACTGGCCGGAGGTGCTGATGTCCTACGACTGCACGGACAAGGTGCTGTTTTCGGCGGACGGCTTCGGCAAATTCGGCGCACTTGACGTCGAGGACGAATGGGACTGTGAGGCAAGGCGTTACTATATCGGTATAGTAGGGAAGTACGGCGCACAGGTGCAGGCGGTGCTGAAAAAGGCTTCTGCGCTCGATATCGAAGTAATCTGTCCGCTGCACGGTCCGGTGCTCAGCAGCGATCTGGCGCATTACCTCAGGCTGTATGATATCTGGTCAAGCTACGGCGTGGAGAGCGCAGGCACTGTTATCGCTTATGCCAGCGTATACGGAAATACGAAGAAAGCCGCTGATATCCTTGCAGAAAAGCTTTTCGCAAGGGGAACAAAGGTAGTTATGCACGACCTCGCGCGTGACGATATGGCAGAGTGCGTTGAGGACGCATTCAGATACGGAAATCTGGTGCTTGCATCGCCTACCTACAATGCAGATGTGTTCCCGTTCATGAAAGAGTTCATCAACCACCTTACCGAGAGAAACTACCAGAAGCGCAGGGTCGGCTTCATCGAAAACGGTTCGTGGGCGCCTATGGCGGCAAAGGTAATGAGGGGTATGCTCGAAAAGTGCAAGGAACTGACTTTCGCAGATACGACGGTAACTGTGCGCTCTGCAGTGAATGCTGACAGCACGGCGCAGATAGAGAGCCTTGCCGTGGAAATGGCGTAAATAATAGCGGGGCTATGTTTCATAGCCCCGCTAATTTATATCAATAGTCTGTCCGTGTGGTCCTATACTGCTTAGGCGTCATTCCTGTCTGCGAGCGGAACAGCTTGCAGAAATATGCGGAACTGCTGAAGCCGCATTCCAGCGCAACCGCTTCAACGGTCATGTTGGTATCCCGCAGAAGCTGCATGGCGCGCTCCACACGGTATTTCAGCAGGTAGCTTACCGGAGATGTGTGCAGGTAACTCTGGAAGCACCTTGAAGCCTCGCTGCGGCTTATGCTGGCGGAAGTGGCAATGCTCTGCAGGGTCACGTCGTCGGCGTAGTGCTCCTGAATATAGCCAATCATCTTCTGCATTCTTATCTGTAAGATATGCTCGTTCTTTATCGAGGGAGTCAGTTCAAGTTCATCACGGTGGGCGTATAGTATCGTCCATATCCTGCTTATTGCGCACTGAACACGTATCTCGAAGCATTCACGCTCGCCCGGCTGATTGTGATACTCCAGTTCAGGAGTTTCGCCGTAGTCGCCGACCTCGCCGTATGCCTGCAGCATGGCGAAAATTCCGTCCAGTATCTCAAGTATTTCGTTGCCCCATTCCTTTTCTCCGTCGAAAAGGATATACGGTATCCTCGGATTGAATGTTATCGGCATGATATACTGCATATTTATCACGCTGTTCACCGGTGCGATAAGTTCCGGCTGGAACACCACGTTCGGGCAGCAGCAGGGGTCGCCCTCCTCACGGTCGTAGCTGTGGAGCGTGTTTGCGTTCATGAATATGCCCTGTCCGGCGTGGAGCGTCATTATCGTGTTGCTTGCCCTTATACGAACGCTGCCGCTGTGCACCACGAAAAATTCAAGATTGGGGTGCCAGTGCATGGGGACGTTATTGTTGGGCAAATGCAGCGAATTTACATAGTATTGTATAGGGAAGTCAGCCTTTCCGTGCTGAATAAGTTCCTGAAAGTTTTCTTTGAGCGGCATACGAAATTCGTCCATTCGCTCACCTCCTGATAAAAATTAAAAACCCTTTGGGAATATTATAATATAAATCGGGAATATTGTCAATTGTTCATTTTGATTATAGAGAATATAATAATAATATACAGATTTGGTGAAATAAATTGTGCATATTGTCCAAAGATAACGATTACATATTGGCAAGAACGACTAACGTAATTTAAGTAAATTCCTGCTTGGGATGGCTGCAAACCGCTCTGCTATGCGGAATGTACGACATCAGGGTTTTGTTGGGCAAAAACGGCTATTTCACTGAAAAAAATGCACAAAGAAAAACGTTGCTCTGGGAAAAAAAGGAGAAGAAAATGTCTATTAGGAAAAGAACGGCGGCACTTTTTACAACTGCCGCAATGGTAATGGCACTCACTGCTTGTGAAGCAGATGAGCCTGCTGGCGGAAACGCCGGGTTACAGAATGCCCCGTCGCAGACTACCACAACTCAGGCTTCCACCACCACAGACCCCAACGCCGGTCTTGACATGACCGACAAGGAGAACAAGGTCATAGATACCTCCGCCTGTCCGCCCAGCGGAAACGCAGGTACGCTGAAATATTTCGGATTCTACGATATCACCTCCGACCAGAAGGGCACTGAGCAGTGCCTTATCTTCCAGTCTGAACTGTACGGCGGTAAGATAGAGTACACAAGTTCGCCGTCCGGTGCGTCGTATTACGACAAGCTTGCCGTGCTGATATCCGCTGATGAATCGCCGGATATCGTCACCAAGGACGCAATGCTCATGCCGGGCAACGCCACGGTGCTTTTCACGGCGCTCGATGATAAGTTCGACCTGTCCACGCCGCTGTGGAGCGGTATTGCAGACGTGGTAGAAAGCTTCGGCTGGAAGGGTAAGCACTATTACTACCCGCACCGCACGACCACCAAGTATGCGCTGAACTACAACAAAAAGACCATCGAGGAAAACGACCTGCCCGACCCCTACGACCTGTACAGAGCGGGCGAGTGGACATGGGATGCATGGCGTGACATGATGGCTGATTTCTGCGATAAGTCAGAGGATCACGTGGGCTTCTACACCACGAACGAAACGATAACAAGCTTTATCGCCACCACCGGCAAGACTATGATAGACGTACAGCCCGACGGCACGATAATCAACAACTTCATGTCGCCTGAGATATCACGTGCAATGACGTTCCTTGAGGAACTGTGCCGCGACGGCCTGACCTACGGAAAGCAGTTCCAGGACTGGGTATCACCGCAGGTATTCGCAAAGGTATCAGACAAGCTGCTGTTCACCTGCACCGAGCCTGAGTGGACCTACATCGCAGCAACCGAGCAGATCCAGAACCCCAAGGGCGTTGAGAACGATATATTCGACACCGTGTCGGATTTCTCGTTCGTTCCGTTCCCAAGAGATCCCAAGGCTGACGGATACTACACCGAGTTCGATACGTTCGGCTACCTCGTACCCAAGGGCGCAAAGAATATCGACGGCGCAGTCGAGTTCATCAACCTCAACAGAATGTACGACACCGACCCCGATATAATCGCAAAGGTCAGGGAGGACCACGTAAATCCCACGAAGATCTACTTCCAGAAAGGCTCCTATGTGGGCTTTGAAAGATGGCAGATGAAGTGGGGCGAGCGTGAATACGACCTGTGGCGCGAGATGTGCGATCCCGCAAACTTCAACATGGTCATGGAGGACGCACAGGGCTTCTCGGTTCAGTTCACCGATGAGATAGGAAAGCTGCTGATGGGCGTCGTTGAGCGTAACGAATCATGGGCGCAGACCAGCGCAGAGTTCAACCCGCTTGCTGAAGCGACCATCGCTCCGTTCTTGGAAAGTTAAGTTAATATTCCGGCGGCTGCCGGATATTATATAAGGCATTAATTCATGTTTTTTAAGGAGGAACCCCAAAAATGAATACCGCAAAAAGAATCCTTGCCTGTGGCCTGGCAATTACAATGATCGCCGGACTTACAGCCTGCGAGGACGAGACCCCCGTATCCGGCGGCTCAAATGTGGCCAATTCTTCTGCGCCCAATCAGCCCGGTGCAGTTACGACCACCACATCCGCTTCCACTACGGTAGACCCTAACGACGCACTTGACCTGACAGACAAAGAAACCAAGGAATTTGACACATCCCTGTATCAGCCCTCCGGCAATGCAGGCACTGTCAAGTACATGGGTTATTATGATATCACTTCTGACCAGAAGGGTACTGAGCAGACGCTCATATTCCAGTCTGAACTGTTCAACGGCAAGATCGAATACATAAACGCAGGCGCAACCACCGAGAGCCTTCTCGAAAAGCTCTCCACTGCTATCTCCGCTGACGAGTCGCCCGACCTTGTTGAGAAGTCTGCGCTCTATTATCCAGCTAACATATCCAAGCAGACTCTGTTCCAGCCCCTTGACGGCCTGATCGACATTGATTCCGCACTGTGGAAGGACATGAAGGATGTTTCAGAGTCCTACGCATGGGAAGGCAAGCACTACTATTATCCGCACCGCATCAACACTTCCTTCTCTCTGAACTACAGCAAAAAGACAATCGAAGAGAACGACCTGCCCGATCCCTACACCCTGTACAGAAACGGCGAGTGGACTTGGGACGCATGGCGTGATATGATGCTGACATTCTGCGATAAGTCCGAGGACAACATCGGATTCTACGCTACAGACACCACTATCGACGCATTTATCCTGACCACCGGCTACTCCATTATTGATGTACAGCCCACCGGCGTTATCACCAACAATATTCAGAGCCCGGCAGTATCCAGAGCTATGCAGTTCATTGAAACTCTCTGCCGTGACGGCGTATCCTACAAGAAGCAGTATCAGGACTGGGTTGATCCGAAGAAGTTCGCAACCGTATGCGACAAGATGCTGTTCCTGTGCATGGAGCCTGAGTGGACCTACATCGCAGCTACTGAGCAGGTTCAGAACCTCAAGGGCGTTGACAACGATATCTTCGACACCGTATCTGAGTTCGCATTCGTTCCGTTCCCCAGAGATCCCAATGCTGACGCTTACTATCAGGGCTATGACACATTTGGATATCTGATTCCTAAGGGCGCAAAGAACACCTCCGGTTCGCTCGAGTTTATAAACCTCAACAGAGCATATGAGATCGACCCTGTTATCAGCGCACAGGTTAAGAACGACCATATCGCTCCTAAGAAGATCTACTTCGAGAAGGGCAGCAACACCGGCAAGCAGAAGTGGGTGATCACATGGGGCGAGCAGGAATACGATCTCTGGAGAGAGATGTGCGACCCTGCTAACTTCACATTCATTTCCGAGGACGCTTACGGCTTCAACGCTGACTTCAAGAATCAGCTTTCTACTGTAGTTATGGACGTTGTTGAGAACGGCGCTTCCTGGACTCAGACATCTGCAGAGTTTACACCTATTGCTGACGCAGTAGTTGCCGAGTATTCACTGCAGTGATGAACTGACCCAGACGAAAACGGCTGAAAATAACGGCTAATAACAAAGACTGCATATCCGCCTTAGGCTGGTATGCAGTCTTTTTTTGTATTCATATCGCCATAGGTTCGCGGTTCTTTCTCAGCAGGTATTGCTCATAGCCGTCGTGCTGTGAGCGGCGGGCAATATAGCTGCCGATAAACGGCGAGAAGCTGAGCAGCAGCTCCCTGTCGTGCTCTGTGCTCAGAAATATGCTTTCCGGCGCAGTGACTGTGGGTATTTCGCCGTCTGAATAGCTGCTGCAGCGGCGCAGGCCTATCCTGAACAGATCGTCCTGCGCGCGCCGTTTTCTGCTGAGTTCGCTGAACCGAAATTCCGCAGCCTGATGTGACAAGCCGCAAAGCCGCTCTATTTCGGCGGCTGAGGACACCCCGCAGAAGTGCAGCACAGTCAGCGGGGCGAGAAGTTCGGCGGCGAATGCGTCAGCTTCACGCTCCTGCTCCTGCGAAAGCGTGATAAGCTGGTCGGTAATGTGCCCGCTCAGGATATGGCCGAGTTCGTGCGCTGCGGTCCAGCGGCGGCGCGGCGTGTGGCAGAGTGCGCTGTTCAGCACGCAGACATACCTGCCCTCAGCCATAAAGCTGAATCCCCCGTAGCTTATCCTGCGGTAAAGTTCCTGCGTGTCGATGTCGTAAACCTTTGAGAATGCCGCATAGTCCACAAGCTTTATCCCGAATCGGTCCGCCACAGCCGATATGCTCACCGGCAGCGCAGAAGTGCCTGAACGCAGAAGTGCTTCTGTTCCTGTCATTACTTGTCCTCCCTGTAGTCCGGCTGGTCGAGAATGCTGCCCGCACCCTGCCGCTTTTTCAGCCTGAGCCGCTTTTGCCGGTCGGCAGAGCAGGCGTCCCTGCCGAAGCTTCTTGCGGCTACCATGGTCAGACCGTCCTGACAGCGGCGGTGTTCGATCTCGGTGCAGGCGTCCACGAGTTCCCTGCCGTGCTCGTCCAGTTCACGGTATTTCATCATGTGAAGCTGAGCAGGCGACAGCTTGATGTTGTAGTAGTCCGAGAACAGTTCGTTCGGCTCGCAGGACAGGGCGGTGAACAGCCTGTACAGCACCTCCTCTTTGGGGTGGCTGATGTCCCTTTCATAGTTGCCCACCGCCGAGGGAGTGACCCCCAGCCGCTGCGCAAGTTCCTCCTGCGTGAGTCCGGCGCGCTCCCGAAGCGTTCTTATCCTTTTTCCAAGTCCCATGATATCTCCTATTCCGCCTTTTCTCCGTATCTTTCGACAAGCTTTGCAAGCCCGCTTTTTCTCAGCATGAACATTCTGCGCTCGCTCATATATAGTTCGTTGGAAAGCTTCTGCCACGTTTTTGCCAGAATATAGTATCCCTCTATAACCGCGCGCTCCTCGCCGTTCAGATAGCTGATATATTCAAGGGCTTCACGCTTGGCGTCGCACATTTCGTCTATCGTTTTGTTCAGCTGCTGTTCAAGACGTGAAAGCTTTTCGGCTGTTTCAGCGGCGAATGACGAGGAATTACCCGCACGTGCGGCTATCCTGTGCAGACGTTCTATATGCTCGATCTGTATACCGATCTCCTGTTCCATTGTCCTTGCGCGGCGCAGTGCCGCCATAACATCAGGCATATTGATCAACTCCTTTGCGTTCATATTTCTGTATGTACATGAAAATACGTTTTGTGTACATATTGTATCACAAGAAGCTTGGAGTTGTCAAGGGGTTTTCTGCAACTTTTTTGTATTTTTTCTTGATAAGGTGTCAGAATTGCGTGCGCTTGAACTATCAAAATGAAATTTTGCAGATAAAATATTTCATGATACTGTTTCGGCGGCACGGCTATACGGTGCTTTTGGTAAGGAAATAAAAGTAATAATGCCTGATGTTCGCTTAACAGAGCCGTTTTCGCTGTGCTCCAGCACGAATGCCGACTGCCTGAAAAATGGAAATAAAAGTGTTAAATCTGCAAGAATGAATGAAATCGGCCGCAGAACTGCAGCCAGATATTTGTGCGAAGTACATAAAACGTACGGTACGGAATTGTCATAAGTGTATAAAAAGCATATTTGTCATGAAAAAAATCCAAAATCATCTTGCAAAAACGCTGATGATGTTGTATAATGAATATAGTCCGTGGGGCTGCAGCACATTTAACTGAAGATCTCAGCACAGCTGATACATATTTCGGGTCATGTCTGCCTGCGGAGGAATATTTTTTCAGGAGGTTACTTAACAATGGCGTTAACTAACAAATATCTCGCAGACTTACTGGAGACAGTAAAGAAAAGAAATCCCGGCGAGCCGGAGTTCATTCAGGCAGTTACAGAGGTTTTTGAAACACTTCAGCCCGTTGCCGAAAAGAGACAGGATCTCATCGACGCAGGCGTATTCGACAGAATAGTTGAGCCGGAAAGACAGATAATCTTCCGTGTTCCGTGGGTTGACGACAATGGCAAGGTTCAGGTGAACAGAGGCTTCCGTATCCAGTTCAACTCCGCTATCGGTCCGTACAAGGGCGGTATCAGACTTCACCCGTCCGTATATATCGGTATCATCAAGTTCCTCGGCTTCGAGCAGATCTTCAAGAACTCCCTGACCACACTGCCCATGGGCGGCGGCAAGGGCGGTTCCGACTTCGACCCCAAGGGCAAGTCTGACGGAGAGGTTATGCGTTTCTGCCAGAGTTTCATGACCGAACTTTGCAGACACATCGGTCCTGACTGCGACGTTCCCGCAGGCGACATCGGTACAGGCGGACGCGAGATCGGCTTTATGTTCGGTCAGTACAAGCGTATCCGTGACGAGTTCAGCGGCGTGCTCACCGGTAAGGGTCTTACCTACGGCGGTTCTCTGGCAAGAACTGAGGCTACCGGCTTCGGTCTGTGCTACTTCACCGATGAAATGCTCAAGGCTAACGGCAAGAGCTTCAACGGTCAGACGGTTATCATTTCCGGTTCCGGCAACGTTGCTATCTACGCTACAAAGAAGGCAACAGAGCTGGGCGGCAAGGTAGTTACCGTATCCGACTCCAACGGCTACATCTACGATCCCGACGGAATCGACCTTGATGTTGTTAAGCAGATCAAGGAAGTTGAGCGCGGACGTATCAAGGAATATGTCAACAGAACCTCCCACAAGAACGCTGAGTACCACGACGGCAGCGTTTGGGGCGCAAAGATCAAGGCTGACATCGCACTTCCCTGCGCAACTCAGAACGAGATCAACGGCGAATACGCTAAGAACCTCGCTGAGAACGGCGTATATGCAGTTGCTGAGGGTGCAAATATGCCCTCCACTCCTGAGGCTATCGAGGTTTACTTTGCAAACAAGATGCTGTACGGTCCTGCAAAGGCTGCAAATGCAGGCGGCGTAGCTACCTCCGGTCTTGAGATGAGCCAGAACTCCATCAGATACAGCTGGACATTCGAGGAAGTTGACACCAAGCTGCACGACATCATGAAGTCCATCTTCAAGAGCTGCGACGAGGCTTCCAAGGAGTACGGTATGCCCGGCAACTACATGGCAGGCGCAAACATTGCAGGCTTCCTCAAGGTTGCTGAAGCAATGAAGGCACAGGGCTGCGTTTAATGCAGAGCCGGTAAAGCCATGAGCAAGAGCAGCTCCGCTAAAACCCACACCATGAAGCAGGACGCAGAACTTGTCCGCGGGAACGAAAACTCCACCAAGGACCTGCACCTGCATAATGAGCTCCACCCCGATGACAGAAAGCCGGGAAAGGGAGCAAAGGAAAGCAAGCAGTTTCATGAAAACTGCAGCTTCAACATAAATCACACCAAGTAATACTTTCGGGAGAGCCTACAAGGTTCTCCCGTTTTTTTATAAAGGTATTGAAATGTTATTCATAATATGATATAATATGAACGGAATGGGGTGATGAGCATGAGAATTGACGCGAATATCTGCACGAACTGGAACCCGTGGCACGGCTGCACGAAAATCAGTGCGGGCTGCAAATACTGCTACGTATACCGGCAGGACGAGATGTACGGTGCGGCATTGTCAAGCGGGCTGTGCCGTAAAACCGGTAACTTTGACCTGCCGATAAAGCGTAAGCGTGACAGAAGCTACAAAATACCGTCGGGGAACATCGTGCACACCTGCTTCACCTCGGATTTCCTGCTGGCAGACGCAGACCCATGGCGGCAGGAGTGCTGGGAGATGATACATCAGCGCAGCGACTGCAGCTTCGTGTTTTTCACCAAGCGCATTGACCGCCTTGCGGAACAGCTTCCGCCGGATTGGGGAGATGGCTACGACAATGTTGCGATAGGGTGTACGGTCGAAAATCAGGACAGGGCGGACTACCGGCTGCCGATATTCCTGTCGCTGCCGATAAAGCACCGCCTTATTATAGCCGCGCCGCTGCTTGAACACATCGACATTTCCGCATACCTTGACGACAGGATAGAGGAGGTTTCGGTCGGCGGCGAATCAGGTCTGGAAGCAAGACCGTGTAATTATGACTGGATACTCAGCCTGCGCAGTCAGTGCGCCCAGAAAAACGTGTCCTTTATGTTCCACCAGACCGGCGCGCATTTCATCAAGGACGGCAGGCTGTACAATATACCGAGGAAGATGCAGCATTCGCAGGCGCATAAGGCAGGTATCGACTTCAATGCGCAAAACAAATCAGCCGGAGAGGGATAACGCCCTGTCCGGCTGATTTTTGTTTATTCTCGGCTCGCTATTTTATTACATAAACCTCGCCGTCGGCAAGCTCCCTGTCTGATTCAATAATTATCTTGTCGCCTCTGTCAATACCGCTCAGGACCATTACATATCCGTTGTATTCCTCGCCGGTTTCAACCTCGACGCGCCTTATGAAATCACGCTTTTCGCCGTTGCGCTCCTCTGAATAGAGGACATACACGCCCTTGTCGCGCTGCTCGGTGGTTATGGCGTTCTGCCTGTCCATCCATATTATCGTGTTGCCGTTTTCGTCTGTCACTTCACTGGGGAAGTCCTGCTTCTGCAGGCGGCCGTATTTTACGTGAGGTATCATGGCAGTGTGTATCGCCCTTGCTGAAAATGTGAGTGCAAGCATTACGCCGAAAAACAGGGCTGTGACAGCTATAAGTATTTTAGTTTTCATGAGAGATCACCGAATGTAAGCCCTTTCTCCAGATCCTTGCTGAAAAACAGATATAGTATCAGCACTGGTATCAGGAATATCACTGCCGCAGGGAAAACCACGCTTCCGGCGTATTCACCCGAATGCGATATGAACACCGGCACAGTCTGCAGCTCTGCGTCATGGATAAACAGCATGGGCTGTTCAAGCATATTCCAGCAGTCTGCGAAAACGAAAAGCAGCACTGCGAAAATACACACCCTTAGCTGCGGTACGACTGATACAAGCATTATGCGTATGAGCGAGTTGGTTTCCAGACGTGCGGCTTCTATGACTGAATCGTCTGTGCTTTTCATGTACTGGTGCATTACCACCACGCCGAACGGGCTGAATATTGCGGGCAGGATAATGGCGAACGGTGTGTTGATGAGCCCCATGTCACGCAGTCCGATATAATTCGGGAGAATGGTGACCTGCACGGGCATCATCATAAGTATTATGTACAGCACGAAAAGCACGCCCTTGCCCTTGAATTTCGCCTGAGAAAAGCCGAATGCGCAGGGGATCATCACCACAAGCTGAACCACGGTTATGACCGCCGCATAAATGACGCTGTTCCAGAATTGCGGGTAAAACGGGAAGCAGTCAAGCAGGAGATCGACCCACCCTTGCACGCTGATACTTCCGTCCACTGAAAAGGACAGCAATATCGTGGCAGCGACAGGCAGAATGAATATTACTGCAAGAATAACGAAAAGAATTGAATTTATCTTCCTCATTGTCTGTACCTCCGCTGTATCGCAAGTCCTGCCATCACGATAATAAAAACGAGAATCGACGTCAGAACAGCCGCAGACGCCAGCGTCTGGTAGTTTAGTTTCAGGAAGTGATTATTCATGTAGTATTGCAGAGTATAGCTGTGGTCGGGCGGGTAATTCGTCCCGAAAAACAGGTAGCTTTCCTTGAACACCTTGAAGCTGTTCACGATGGAAAGCAGCACCGTAAAGAAAATCGTCGGGGCAATCATCGGGATAGTGATCTTGGTGTGCAGACGGAATTTATTCGCTCCGTCCAGACGTGCAGCCTCGAAAATGCTGTTGTCTATCGCAGTGAACGCCGCAGTCAGCAAAACGATACAGATACCAATATTCTTCCAGATGAACAGCAGGTATATCGGCACAGGCGTGCTGACGTCCGTGAACACGCTCTGCCATATCGCCGCCGCAGAAGCGGTGGGTATGACCATCGGCAGAACAAATGCGAACCTCGTTTTCCTCACGGCCTTTATGCCGAATGAAAGCCCCAGAGATATCACCAGCGCAAGCAGTATCAGCAGCGGCACGCATATGACTATCAGAAGCAGGGAGTTCCTCAGGGCAAGCTGGAAATATTCGTTTTTCAGCGTTTCTATGTAGTTATCGAACCACACGAAATTACGCCTGAACTGATTGTCGATAAGGGAGTAATAAATCACTCTTACATATGGCACGATAAAGAACACTGCCGTTCCGATAAGGCTTGGCAGCAGGCACGCCATACATTTTGTGTTCCATTTGATAGGTTTCTTCATTATCATCGTCCATTCAATCGTTTTTTAAGAAATGCGGAAATCGCTGGGATCTCCGCATTTCTTTGTGGGATTTTGGTTGATATATCAACCAGCAGAAGAAAGCTTAGTCGGGGGAGATCACTCGTTCATCATGACCTCTGCTTTGTGCTCCTGACGTGCGACAAATTCGTCGAGCGTTATTTCGCCCCTCTGATATTCTTCAAAGTTTGAGAAGTAGGTTTTGTCATATGCTGCCATAGCTTCCCAAACGGTAACGTTTTTGTTTAATTCGTAGATATCATCGAATACTGGAAGACCATAAAGTTTGTCATTCTCGTACATTTCCTTATCCTTGAACATATAGGAACTGCCGTTAATATACTCAAAACCGTGGTCTGCGATAAAGCCAAGGTAAGCCTGAGCGGCTTCGATTTTTGTGCTGTTGGGGTTGATTATCGCATACGATATTTCCGCACAGTCTTTTTCGTCGGCGGACGCTACTGCCGGATAAGGCAGAGCCCTGAACTTTTCGGGTGAATCAAATCTTGATGGATCATAGTCAGTGAGAGTGGTTTCTTTCCATGACCATGAATCCGAACCAAAGGGGTAATAAAGCACTGGGTTTGTAAATCCGGGCAGTTCGGCTATCGGGTCTAAGGGATAAGCGTCATTGTCCCAACCGAGATATATTGATTCAGCCAATTTTCTGTATATGTCGTTGTCATAACTGCTGTAGCCATAATTAGCATTATAAATTCGTTCCATGACCTGCACAAAGTCGCTGGAATGGATAAACGTCTTATAACTACCTTCGTCGGCGATTTTTTTTGCTGAAGCGAGCAGACCTTCTACCGTTCTGAAATCATCTGGTTTTATCCCAAGTTTTTCAATGTTTTCGGGAACATAATATATTGCGGATGCTCTTGCGCCTGTCGGCAAGCACCAGATCTCGCCGTTGTCGTTTACTGAATAATCCGCTACCCAATCCCAGTATTTGCTGCGAGTGTTAATAATAGATTCGTCAGTCAGCGGAGCGTAGCAGTGCGCATTGCGAATGTCCCTGCCTATTCTGGTAGACATACTAAAGAAATATATATCCACATCGCTGTCGCCTGCAAGAAGCTTAAGCTTAAGTTCCTCGTCATACATCGGATATTCGTAATAGGTTGCACCAACGCCGGTCTTGCTTTTTATTTTGCCAGAGTTCACCACTGTATAAATTGCTCTTGAATCAAGATCGCCAAGCGTGAGCGTTTCGCCGCTGAACTCCTTAAGCTTCAGCGTTGAAGCGTCCTCCTGTTCGGGTTCTGCTGAGCCGTTATCAAGTTCCACTTTGCCGACCTGTGATATAGTTGTGGTTATCCTGTTTAATGTAACAAGTTCGTTGTTATATACCTCAAAGTCGGAATTTCTGTGTACTGTAAACTCATCGGGGTCGTTGGTTTTCATTCCCGTGTTTAGTTCAATTTTTGTCATTATATTACCGTTTATGGTATTGCAATAATACATATCATTGCCTATGATAGCAAATGTGTATATATAACCCACATCATCCATATCCCTCACGGCTTTAAGCTTGTTCGTTTCAGGGTCATATATATCCAGTGTGTACTGGTCGTCACGGCAGGAATAGAAATATAACGTACCGTTCGAGCAGGACTGGCAAATGACATTTGATATATCAAGCTTCGTCATTTCTTTCGTGCCGAGATCTAAGCACCAGACCTCTTCGCCGAAGTCGCAATATTCACCGGGATCAAACATGAAATCTTCAGTGTATGGATTTTTCATCACGGCGAGAATAAACAGCTTATTGCCGATGATGTCCATATTCTTTATTTCAAATGCTTCAAATTTATCGGCAAGCACCTGCTTCTTTTCAAAATCCATATTCATTTCGAGAAGCTGCTTGTTTTCTGAATCATACGTGATAATGCTGTCGTTTGCGGCATAACGGCAAAGTTCCTGATAAGCGTCAGAAACTTCTTTTTCGCTCACAGGCTTGCCGTCTTCATATATCGCAAATGTGTTTTTTCCGTTCTCCTGTGCACTTTCTTCCAACTGTGTACTGCCGATAAGTAGCGCAGTACGCTTTTCATCAATTATTGTGAATGAATTAATAGTTTTTTCGGTATTCTCAAGCTTTATCGTGGAGAAATCAAGCTTTTTGCTTTCGTCCTTTTCGTTGAACTGATAGTTGAGATCGGAGTCAATAGCTACAGTTCCGTTGTTTGAGCCGGAATTTGTACAGCCGGTTATCATCATGAGCAGAAACAGAACTGCCGCCTTTTTTGAATTTTTCATTGTTGATTCCTCCGTTTCAAATTTGCTGGAGCTTTGCCATAGGCATACGGCAAAAGCTCCATTGTTTCAAGTGCAAGTATTATTATCCTTTTTTAACGACACCACAATCTTTGATTATATTACCGCAGGTGTGGATTTCGGTGCATTGGTAGGCTCTTCCTTCGCCGTATACGTAATCACATGAGCAGTATTTGGTGTGACGGTACGAATAATACGTAACGGTACATGAGTATCCGTGCTTTCCGGTAGAAGTGCCTATGCGTGTAGAGTCACGTTCTATGTAATACGTTGAATTACATGGTTTCCCTGTATTGGGATTGGTGTGGTCTGTTGCTGCTGAAGCGGTAATGCCCGCACTTGCCATGACAATTGCCGCAACCGCTGCTGCCGTGAGTCGCTTTTTGAGTTTCTTCATGTTGTTACCTCCTGTTGTTGGAATCATTCGGTTGCCTGAAAGCAAGCCAACCGTGGCTAATATCTTTAAGCGAAATGTCGGCTTGAAATGCAGACTTTCGCAAAAAGTACAGAAAATGATACTGCACCAAATGACACAATCCGTTGCATTCATTTATGAGTTTATACGTTAAACTAGTCAATTAATGTAGCCTTTTCTGTATTATACAACATGATAGTGAAAATGTCAATAGGAAAAACCAAAAAAAATTAATTTTTATTTAATGACGCATTATTCAGAAAATATAGGATGGTCTCTCTTGACTGATTCACTGCAGGAATGGATTTCTGTGCACGTATATGCTGCTCCTTCGCCGAAGATGTATCTACATACACAGTATTTTGTGTGACGGTACGCATAATATGTAACAGTACAAGAGTATGAGTGTGTCCTTTTTGAAGTGCCAACGCAAACTAAGTCACCGTACATGCGATATTTTGAATTGCACAGATAACTAGTATTAGGATTAATGTGTACAGCTGAAGCAGTAATCCCCGCACTTGCCATGACAATTGCCGCAGCCGCTGCTGCCGTGAGTCGCTTTTTGAGTTTCTTCATGTTGTTACCTCCTGTTGTTGGAATCATTCGGTTGCCTGAAAGCAAGCCAACCGTGGCTAATATCTTTAAGCGAAATGTCGGCTTGAAATGCAGACTTTCGCAAAAAGTACAGAAAATGATACTGCACCAAATGACACAATCCGTTGCATTCATTTGTGAGTTTATACGTTAAACTTGTCAATTAATGTAGCCTTTTCTGTATTATATAACATGATAGTGAAAATGTCAATAGGAAACAACAAAAAAATAATAAAAATATATTTTAATACAAATCTATTATTTTTTTCATCATCCGATAGCAGACAACAGGTATCGCAAAGATCACTCGATCTCTGCGTTCGCTGCCCTGAGTTCCTGACGGGATACATACTCGTCGAGCGTTATTACGCCCCTCTGGTAATCCTCAAAGTTTGAGATGAATGTATTGTCATACGCCGCCATCATCTCCCAGGCAACGCAATCTCGGTTTATTTCATACATATCATCGAACACCGGCAGACCGTACAGACTGTCGTTTTCGTACATCGACTTATCGTTGAATATATGAGCGCTTCCGTTTACATACTCCAGACCGTGGTCTGCAATAAAGCCGAGATATGCCTGAGCGGCGTCCGTCTTGGTGCTGTTGGGATTTATCACTGCATAAATCAAGGACGCAGTGTTCTTCTCATCGGCAGATACTACTGCCGGATATGGCATAGCCCTGAACTTTTCGGGCGAATCGAAATTAGACATTTCGTGATCGGTGACAGCGGTGTCTTTCCACAGAATGGTTTCACCTATGCCGTAAATTGATGCTGGAAAAGTGAAATTTGGAAGCGCCGCTTTGGGGGCATAAGCATCAAAGGAATCATAATAATTATGTATCCAGCTGGAATATATTGATTCGGCCAGCTTTCTGTATGTGTCGTTGTCATAATCGCTGTAGCTGTAATTTACATTGTACATTCTTTCCATGACCTGCACAAAGAAGCCGGATATGATAAATGTCTTATAGTCGCTTTCGTCAGCGATTTTGTTGACTGAAGCAAAGAAGCCGTCAAGCGTTCTCATATCCTCAGTTTTTATGCCAAGCTGTTCAAGGTGCTCAGGGACATAATACAGCACATCTGCGCCGCCGCTCAGTGGTACGCACCAGATATCGCCGCTGTCGGTGGCAGAATAGTCCGCCGCCCAGTCGAAGTATTTGCTGCGTGCGCTGATAATAGATTCGTCTGTCAGCGGAACATAACAGTGAGCGTTACGTATGTCCCTGCCTATTCTAGAGGTCGGATAAAAGAAGTATATATCCACGTCGCTGTCGCCTGCAAGCAGTTTCTCCTTTAATTCCTCATCATATTGAGGATTTTGATGAGTCACAGCGCCAACGCCAGTCTTTCTCTTTACTTTGCTGGTATTGACCATTGGAAACTCTGAATTACGGTCGCCGAGCGTGAGAGTTTCGCCGCTGAACTCCTTAAGCTTCAGCGTTGAGGCGTCCTCAGGCTCTGCTGCAGTGCTGCTGTCCGATGTTACAGATTCGCCGCCAGCTACTCCGCCGACGCTTAAACTATCGGAATTTGCCGCTTCGCTGGAGTTGTCCGGCTGCTGGCTTTCGTCATTTTCAATAGACTGAGAATTGAGGTCAGAGTCAATAGCTGCAGTTCCGCTGCTTGGATCGGAATTAGTGCAGCCAGTCATCAGCATAAGCAAAAACAGAACTGCCGCCTTTTTTGAATTTTTCATTGTTATTCCTCCAGTATATTATATTTTTTCAGTCTGCAGTTCAAAAAAATAAAACTGTGCTATTGACCGCTGACCTAAGTTAATTGTATAGTATATTCGATAAAAAGTCAATATTTTTTTCCTAAAATGCACATATTCTTCCTAACGTGTAAGATACTTAATAATACTAACGAAAAACATCTGACAAGGTGTTTCTTTTGTCTGGGATATACTGAGCTATTGCCAGAAATAGAAAGCATATATAAAAGAAATCAGCCCGACTGTCCGCCGAACTGAATGCTATATTATAAATAGTATATTTTATTCTTCGCCGCCGTGATAAGCTACCCTGATGATATCGTCGATATTCGCCTCTTCAAGACTGATATCCTTGATCTTAGCCTTGCTGCCTATGTATTCGATAAGCGCCGCCGCCGTGATGTCCCGCTTCATGAAGCGGTAGACCGTGCGCGCGCCCTCGCTGCTGACTATCTCAGCCTGTGGGTGCTCGATGTGCTGTTCGGTGTAGAAATCAATGATAAGCTGCCTGTAGGGCGCTATCCTGTCGATAAGCTCGTCAAGCGAGCCGTCCTCTATCACTGCGCCCTTGTTGATGATTATAAGCCGTTTGCAAAGTTCCTGAATATCGCCAAGGTCGTGCGTGGTAAGTATTATCGTGGTTTTGCGCGTTTCGTTTATCTGCTTGATGAATTTGCGTATTGCGTGCTTGGCGTCCACGTCCAGACCGATGGTCGGCTCGTCGAGGAACAGCACGTCGGGTGAATGCAGCATAGCCGCCGCAAGGTCGCCCCTCATTCTCTGACCGAGGGAAAGCTGCCGCACCGGGGTATCGATTATGCTGCCAAGGTCGAGAATATCGTTCATCATCGCCATATTCCCGCTGTACACCTCGTCGGGCACGTTGTAGATACGCTTCAGCAGTTCGAAGCTTTCGCCGAGCCTGAGGTCCCAGTAAAGCTGAGTGCGCTGCCCGAAAACAACGCCAAGGTGCTTCACGACTTCCTTCCTGTCCTTTGCCGGCGATATTCCGTTGATGAGTATTTCGCCTGACGTCGGGCGAAGTATTCCTGACATCATCTTGACGGTGGTGCTTTTCCCTGCGCCGTTTGGACCGATATATCCGACTATCTCGCCCTGTTCGATGGAAAAGCTTATGTCGTCAACGGCGGTGACTAATTTCCTTTCGGGACGGAACAGCGCTTTTATTGAGCCTTTGAGCCCTTTCTGCTTTTTGACCGAGCGAAATTCCTTTTTTATATGTTTTACTTCTATTACTGGCATATTGCATTCCTTTCTGATCACGAGCCTGCGCTTTCGTATTGCCCGAAGCCTGAACGGAACAGCTTACATGACAGCAGGAATAGCACCAGACCTATTCCGAGCGTGATGAACGCCATTCCAAACGGCAGGGTCAGCATTGAATCCCTGCCCATAAATTCAGCAGCGGGGTAAAATGTTATCCAGCTTGTGGGCAGGATAAACGTGAACACGAACTGCACTCCTCTGGGGTACATTGAGAGCGGGTACATATTCGTGCGGTTGAACAGCTCCTGAAAGAACCACGAGGTGTTCATCGGGCTTTTCGTCCAGAACGCCGCAGAACCAACGCTCAGATATATCGCACCCCTGATGAGCGTTCCGCCGATAATTGCGGCTATCATACATATCGTGTTGGAGAACGTCCAGTGGAAATCCACTGAGATACACCCATATGTAAACAGGATAATGCCGGGTATAAGGTCGGTGATACCGTAGAAATTCAGCCCGCCGGCTAGAAACTGGAACAGCGTGTTCATCGGGCGCAGCCGCAGTCTGTCAAGTTCGCCGTGGATTATGTCATAGCCCATGTACCATGTTCGTGTGAAGAATATGACCGACAGACCGTGGGTGAGCACCGACATTCCATAGAGGAACGCAAGCTGCTTGAAGTCCCAGTCTGCCAGCGTGTCGAACTCAGCGACGACGAACTTTATCGTTGCAAAGCCGACGAGAAACTGTATCGGGTTTGATATCAGCCAGCCGATGAACGCCGCAGGGTATTCCATGCAGGACTGCACCGAAAGCCTGAACGACAGAGCGGCGACCGACAGGTAGTGTTTGAATTTGTTCATATCGTCAGCCTCCCTGTACCATGACCCTTTTGGTCGCTTTTTTCTGTGCGAAAAGGAATATCACGAGCATTGCTGCGAACCAAGCCGCCTGAATGCCGAGTTTTGCAAGGCATTCGTCCACCGGATATTTCCCGATGTATATGCTCAGCGGTTCCTGATACATATAAACGAATGGCAGGCAGTAAAGCGCGGTGCTGAGCCATTCCGGAAAGAACCACAGCGGTATTATCGCACCCGAAAGCAGATTGACGAAGTGATATTTTATCGAGTACACCGGACCTAAGTCTATCGCAGTGAACGATATCATGGCAAAGGTCGCAGAAAAGGTCCAGTTTATGCCGTAGCCGAGGACAAAGCTTGCCATGAACAGCCAGAAATGCTCCGCAGACGCCGGAACAGGCAGTCCGAATATCAGCACTCCCGTCAGGAACATCGGCAGCGTGCGCACGAACAGGCTGAATATGATACTCCCGATATCCTCTGCGAAATACATTGAGAACAGGTTGACCGGCTTTATCATATCGGTCGCAATGCTGCCGGACTTTACTGCGTCGGACACCTTGTCCTCCACGCCCATAAAATAAAGCGAGTTCATCATCATCGACACCACGGTATAGGTGAGCATGGTGTCCGCCGTGACGCCGTGCGATGTACCGGCGTCGCCGTACACCGCCCTCCAGAAGAAGCCGATGGCGACCATTATCAGGCAGTCCATGACAGTGGTCAGGCATATGTTGAAGCGATACGCCATCATATTCTGTATCCTCATTTTGGCGACAAATAAGTATTTTTTCATAAACACCTCCCAGAAACAAAAAAACCGCCGGAATACTCCGACGGAACAAAAAATGCGGCATTACGCCGCACGTTCTCTGCGTCTGCAGACGCACCGTCCGGAATGAAATATATATTCTGTTACGACATTATTCCTTAGCATTCTGCAGACCTCCTTTTTGTATAATTAGCTAATTAGCTTAGTTATTATAACATACCAAACCGGATTTGTCAAGCTTTTCCGGATATTTTTTCTCAAAAAATTTGCGGCGCAGTCCAGATGAATGAACTGCGCCGCATTTTCACATAACTTTATTTGATCCACGCCGTATAATTACGGCGGCTGTAAGCTAATCTTCCCCGTATATTGTCGGCTCCAGACCGGGCAAAGGGGTGTGGATTATTCTGTAGTCCCCGAAACTGAGCGGCAGACCGCTGCATTTTAGTTCTGCGGTCACTGTGCCGAATACTCTGTCCGGCGGGTATTCGCCCAGCATTCCTGAATGCTTCCACCAGAAAAGCCGCTTCACAGCCATGCTTCCCGCAGGTCTTGCGGAGGAACTGTCGTTGTCGAACATATGCAGCAGTGCAAGGCGGAGAAGTTCGCAGTCCTCCTCACTGAAGCCGGTTTTCGCAGCCGCATATGCGCTGACCGAGCCGCGCAGGGCGTACAGCCCGTATTCCACGAACTGCCTGAAACCGATGTTCGAGCCGTGTGCGTCGTCAGAATAGCCTATGCAGCGGGTTATACCCTCACGGCAGAGCCTTATCGGGTGCAGGCTGAAAGCTTCCTGCAGAGTCACCGGACCTTTCACGCCGGGATAATGTGCGCCGGGGAATGCGAAAACCTGCCCGAAAGCCCTCACGTCATACCAGCGCTCACACGCACGCCTGACATAATCGCTTCCGGGCTTCAGCCGAGCCGCACGCTGCGCCAGCGAATCTCCCAGAACGCACGGCGGCGTTATAAGTATCTCTGCGCCCATTTCGCTGAGCCTGTCACGCAGCTTTCGCTTGATACATACCGGAGAAATAATGCCGCAGCCCGCTCTGTCGGTCCTTGGTTTGCCGCCGTGGAGAGGGTCGCCGTTCGGGTTTGCTCTGCTGACGGAGATAAGCGCCAGAAAATCAGTCCTGTGAGCCAAAGCCGGCATATTCCTCTACCTCCGATTTTGCAAATTGCTTGGGCGTGAAGTCTTTCAGGGATCTTCCGCCCAGTTCCCACGGCTTTGGGAACTCGATAACGCCGTCCTGCATGAAGCATTTCCAGCTTCGCACGGTAAGCCCACTGCGCGTGGTATCGTCCCAGCCCTCGTCGGGGTAGGTGAAGCTGTGGTGCAGTTCGCCAAGCTCTGTTCTGCCGCTGTTGTCGTAGAAGCCGTGACCGCTTCCGAAGCGCACTGAGCGCACGCTGCACGGGCAGTCAGCTGTGCCGAGGTAAACCGGCATTCTGCCGCCCTTTGACAGCGCACGCAGCGCCATCTGAAAATGCTTGTTCTCGTTTCGGTCGGCTGAAAATTCAGGGCGGTTCATGTTCCAGATGAAATGCGCCCTTATCTGGTAGCGCACAGTGCACAGCCGCTGTATCTCGACATTCCTTACCTCTGTGCCAAAGCGCAGCCTTGAAGTACAGCCCTCGAAGCGGATACGCTCCATCACACGAAGCCGGTCGGGTACCCAGATAAAGGTCGGCTTCCAGTAGACAGACCGCAGTACGCCTTTGACCGCTTCATATGTCGGGACGGGAAAGCTTCCGGGCTGCGGCGTCTTTCTGGTGCGCGGGTCAGTGAACAGCGCATTTCTGCCCGAAATTTCAAGTTCGATAGTATTCGTGTACTGCACATTCATCGCCCCTGTGTTATTATAGCGTTTCATGCGTCTGCGTGCAATATTGTAAATGTCCAAGAAAGCTTTGCCGTGGTAAATACTTTCAGAAGCCTGCTGAGATTCCCGCCAGAAAAGCTTTGTGAAATATCGACAAAAAATAATAGGGGCAATATCGTGATGTGTAAATTTAACATAAGTCTGATTCGTCAGAATGCACTGCTCAGAATCGCGGATTTTGTCTTTTTTTGTATCGCTGCCACAAGACATTGAATGCACCCGACAGAGCGGCGGGTTGAAATAGTATTGCAGATATGTTATAATATAATGGCAGGGAAGTAGCACCGCGGAGGGAATGCAAATGATAAAAGCAGTGATATTCGATATGTTTGAAACGCTTATAACGCACTATAGCTGCCCGATGTATTTCGGCGACCAGATGGCAGCTGATATAGGCATTTCAGCTGAGGAATTTCGCAGATACTGGTCAAATACCGACCACGACCGCACTATAGGAAGGATCACCTTTGACGAGGTGATAGAGCATATTCTAAGGCAGACCGGACGTTATTCTGAGGAACTGCTTGCCAGAATAATCGCACGGCGCACGGCGACTAAGGAGGAGTGCTTCAGGCATCTTGACGAGGGAGTGATACCGCTGCTTGAACAGCTTAAAAAACGAGGTATCATGATAGGTCTGATAAGCAACTGCTTTTCCGAGGAAGCGCCTGTCATACGGCGCAGCGTGCTTGCGAAGTATTTTGATGCGATGTGTCTTTCCTTTGAACTGGGTATCAGCAAGCCCGACCCTGCGATATTTGGCAAATGCGTGAAGCTTCTTGACGTACTGCCGGACGAATGCCTGTATGTGGGCGACGGCGGCAGCAATGAGCTTGAAGCCGCTTCACAAGCCGGAATGCACCCGCTTCAGGCGGGGTGGTATCTCATTCGGCAGAACGTCCTTTCCGAGGAGCGGCTGCCGGAGTTTGAACTTGCCCAAACGCCGGCAGACGTGCTGAAATACATATAAAACAGCACCGCACATTGACTGAATTAAAGTCGCTGTGCGGTGCTGTTTTGATTATTACGGTATTAATAGCCGTATTTTTTGCGCTTGGCTATCAGGAAAATATTCGAGATGATGAATGCGCAGACCTCTGCGAAAGCAACGGATATCCATATTCCGTCAAGTTCAAGGAATATGGGCAGGATAAGCACCGCAGCCATCTGGAAAACAAGCGTTCTCAGGAACGACACAGCCGCAGATATCGCACCGTTGTTGAGCGCAGTAAAGAACGCCGAGCACCATATGTTGAATCCGCAGAGCAGGAACGTGAACGAGAACAGCCTGAAAGCGTGCACCGTCATGTCGAAAAGTTCCTTGTCATAGCCCACGAATATTCCCGCAAGGACAGGCGCAAGAAGCTGCGCCAGTATCACCATCACGACGCCTGTGCACAGGGTCAGCTTTATGCTCTTTGATTTCATATTTTTCAGCTCTGCGTGATTCTGTGCGCCGTAGTTATAGCCGACTATGGGCGAGGTGCCTATGGCATAGCCGATAAATACCGCTGCGAATACGAACTGCACGTACATCAGAACACCGTATGCCGATACGCCGTTTTCGCCCGCAAGCCTGATAAGCTGCATATTATACAGCATACTTACGATGGACGAGGATATGTTGGTCATAAGTTCTGATGCGCCGTTGGTGCATGCCTGAACGATGGGGCGCGCTTCAAGCCTTGTGCGGACGAAATACAGACGGCTGCCGTTATTCTTGCGCAGGAAGAAAATCAGGGGCAGCAGACCGCCGACAGTCTGGCTGAGACCTGTTGCAAGCGCAGCGCCGATAACTCCCCAGCCGAAACCAGCGACAAAAAGTGCGTCCAGCGCCATATTTGTGCAGCCTGCCGCAACTATGACGATAAGCCCCAGCTTTGGCTTTTCCGCCGTGACGAGGAAGCTCTGGAACACGTTCTGGAGCATGAACATCACATTGAATATCAGGCACGTGCGTGAATATATGACGCAGGTCTGCAGCATTTCATCGCTTGCGCCGAGGAGAGTTGCCACCTGTTCAGCAAACACTATTCCGAGCACGGAAAGGGTAATGCCTGCGATCGCCGTTATTATGAGCATCATGGAGAACACACGGCGTGCCATATCTTCGTTCTTTTCTCCGAGGTATTTAGCCGCCAGCGCACTGCCTCCCGTGCCTATCATAAAGCCAACGCCGCCCAGGATCATGAGGAACGGCATAATAAGGTTCACGCCTGCAAATTCGGTTTTGCCAACGAAATTCGACACGAATAACCCGTCCACAACGCCATAGATCGACGTGAACACCATCATGATTATTGACGGCAGACAGAATCTCATCAGCCGTGAAAGCGTAAAATGATCCGATAATTGGATCGCATTCTTTTTCATTTGTTATCTCCCATTTCTTTCTTTAGGGTATTGTTGTATTTTCTCAGCAAAGATGTCAGCTGTTCCTGCTCGGACTGGGTCAGGCTGTCCATCGAGCGGTTTTCGGCGTTTATTATGATGTCCGCTGTTCTGCCCGCAAGCTGAGAGCCTGCCGCAGTCAGCTTCACCAGCTTTACCCGCCGGTCGTCGCCGTCCGCCATAGTGATAAGCCCCTGCTTCTCCATCTGCTTTATTGCGGAATTTGTGGTCTGCTTCGGCTGCGTCATTGACGAGCAGATATCACGCTGCGTGCGGCAGCCGCCGCCCTCCCGCAGAAAGTACAGTATCCACATCACGCTTTCCGCTATCCCGAAGCGTTTTGCCGCCATGCGGTATATTTCGTTCTGTTCTTTCCAAAGGGCGTTGAAATCGGCCATTCTTGGGTTAGAGATCTGTCCGTTCATATATGCTGCACCTCCATCTGTCCGAAATCGGACTTTCTGATTATATCACTCTTTGTTTTGTTTGTCAAGGGGGAGATAAAAAATTCCCGCAGTTTTTTTACTGCGGGAATGCGTCTGTAATGACTATATTAAGAAGCTCAGGCGGTATCGTTTTGTCCCTGAAATAAAACTCCCTGTCGTGCTCGCTGATTTTTCTTATAACTCTGCAGGGAGAGCCGTATGCTACGGAATCGGGAGGGATATCCCTTGTCACCACGCTGCCTGCGCCTATTACCGAATTATCGCCGATGGTGACGCCGGGGCACACGATGACGCCTGCACCGAGCCAGCAGTTTTTGCCTATGGTGATGGGCATATTGAACTGAAGTCCCTTTTTGCGCAGCTCCGGCAGGATAGGGTGACCCGCCGTCGATAGCGTGACGTTCGGTCCTATCATCGTCATGTCGCCCACGGTGATGTAGGAATCGTCAACGAGCGTGAGGTTGAAATTCGCATAGACGTTGTTGCCGAACCGCACGTGATGTCCGCCCCAGTTGGCGTGGAGCGGCGGCTCGATATAACAGCCGCTGCCTATCTCAGCGAACATCTGTTTCAGAAGCTGTTCGCGCTTTTCTGCCTCATGCGGGCGTGTGGAATTGTAGTCGTACAGCAGTTCGAGGCACTGGAACTGCTCTTTCATGAGTTCCTCATTTCCGGGGAAATATATAGCGCCGGAGTGCTGCTTTTCCTTTTCTGTCATGTGTATACCTCATGCGAAAGCAATATTTTCGTGCCGAATTGTGGGACGAGTCCTGCTTTTCGGCTTCATTTTATCATCTTCGGTCTGAAAAGTCAACCTGATTTTCGGCGTTCAGCCGGAATATTTTTTTGGCACTTGATTTTCCTGAGAAAATGGTGTATAATGTATCATGTAATATTATGCGCAACAAAACAGGCTGGCGATAAACCCTCATCTTCGTCGTAAGGCGAAAACTTTTAATGCGCAGCGTCGTGCTGCGCTTGGGGTTTTCGCTTGTGGCGTCCTGCCACAAGTGGCATTTCGACAGGCACAAACACGATGTTTGTGCGGCTGCCCCAAAAGCCCGACACGATGTCGGGCAACAATGGGCAACCTGCCAAAGCCTAGTCGTTAGCCCTGTTCCTAGAATCTGAGGGCTTCTCACCAGTCTGTTAGCAAATCTTTATTAAAAAGTACTTTACTGACATAATGGAGGAACAGCATGGATAATTTCATTCAGGCGGATATATATACCACTTCGCAGGCTATCGACGGCATAACCGGTGCACTGACTGATTACGGCATTACCGGCTTTATCATCAGCGACAGCGCAGATTTCGAGAGTTTTCTCGCTGACAAGAACGCCAACTGGGACTATGTTGATGATGAACTTATGGGGCTGAGCAAGGTCGAGCCGCATATTACCATATACGTTCACGACAATGCGCAGGGAGCGGAAATGCTCGCTGCGATACGGTCCCTTATCGAGGGCTGGAAGCAGGGCGATACCGACGGCTATTACGGAAACCTGCGCATGGAGCTTGCCAACGTAAAGGAAGAGGACTGGGCGAACAACTGGAAGAAGTACTACAAGCCGTTCCGCGTGGGCAAGACGCTTGTCGTGAAGCCCTCTTGGGAGGACGTAACGCCCGCTTCCGGCGACAGAGTGCTGGAAATAGACCCTGCGTCCACGTTCGGCACGGGTCAGCACCACACGACGAAGCTTGTCATGGAAGCGCTTGAGGGCATAGTAAAGACGGGCGACAGAGTTCTCGATCTTGGCTGCGGAAGCGGTATTCTTTCTATTGCTGCGCTGCTGTTCGGCGCAGAGAAGGTCACCATGTGCGATATATTCGAGAATGCGGTCAAGACCGCCTCTGAGAACGTTGAGAAGAATAAATTCACGCAGGAGCATTATTCGGCGTTCTGCGGAAATATCATCGAGGACGAGGGACTGCGTGAGCGCCTTGGTACAGGCTATGACGTGGTTTGCGCAAATATCGTGGCAGACGTTATCATTGGAATGAGCCCGCTTTTCGCAGGCTTCATGAAGCCGGAAGCACGGCTTATCGTGTCCGGCATAATCGACGAGCGCATGGACGAGGTGACTGCGGCGCTGGAAGCAAATGGCTTCAATATACTGCAAAGCTATAACGAAGAGGGCTGGAACTGCATAGTGCTCAGCCGATAACCGAAAACATTTCCGGCGCATTCTGCATATACTGCCGCAGGAGGCGGTTTTATGCAGTTCTTGTATGTGTTTTCGCTGATGTTTTTGTCGATATTCGGGCTGACCATGCTGATAAAGCTGGCGGTCTGGGCGCTGCTTTCCCGCAGTTCATGCAGGCATGATGTGTATGTGAGGGCAGGCGAGGACATAGACTGTCTTGTGGAGCAGGTGCGGCGCTGTCCGCATATCTGCAGGGTGGTCATTCTGAGCGGCGGAAATGAATGGGACGAGGAAGCCCAGCGGCTTTCCCGAAAATACAGAAACGTAGTATTTATCAGATCGGAGCGGTGAAATCAAATTGGATATCGAATCAGGCGTGACCCTCACCGGTACGGTCGAGGACGTAGTTTTCTTCAACGAGGATAACGGCTATATCGTGGTAGACTTAGACTGCAACGGCGAACTGGTGACGGTGGTCGGCAATCTGGGCGACGTGCGTGACGGCGAAAGTCTGACGCTTCTGGGGGAGTACATCAATTCACCAAAATACGGCAGGCAGTTCAAGGCGGAGGTGTGCGAGCGCAGTCTGCCGAACACCGAGAGCGCAGTCAGAAAATTCCTTGGTTCTGGTGTGATCAGCGGCGTAGGTCCGTCGATGGCGAAGCGCATTGTTACCGCATTTGGAAGCAGTGCGCTGGAGGTCATAGAAAACGACCCGAAGCAGCTTTCCTCAATAAAGGGCATATCGCCGGAAAGCGCACTGAAGATAGGCAGTGAGTTTCGCAGGATAGCGGGACTGAGAAAGGCTGTGACCTACTTCGCACGGTACAGTATCACTCCAGCTGTGGTCGCTGCGGCGTGGAAGAAATACGAGATACACACGATACAGGCGGTGGAGGATAACCCGTACTGCCTGTGCGGCAGCGGCATAGACCTGCCTTTCCGTGAAGCAGACAGACTGGCTCAGGCGATGGATTTCCCGATGGACAGCGAGGAACGTGTGCTTGCGGGGATAATCTGGTGCTTAAAAGTGAATGCGAACAACGGACACACCTGCGTGCGTGAAAACGACCTTTCTGATAACGTGACCTATGAACTGGGCGTGAACGAGCGGCAGTTCTGGGACGGTCTGATGATGGCTGAACAGCGGTGCGAGATAGTCAGGTGCGACAAATACGACGATAAATTCGTGTTCCTGTCGGAGTATTACCGTGCGGAATGCTACATAGCCGAAAAGCTTGCCGAGATGATAAAGCGAAACGACTGCGGCGATGAGGATTTCTCAGAGGAGATAGCGGGAATAGAGTGGGAGCAGGGAATACAGTACGAAGCGCTTCAAAAGGAAGCGATACGGGGCTGCATGAACAATCATGTGTTCATTCTGACCGGCGGACCGGGAACGGGAAAAACTACCACGCTCAACGCCGTTATTGCGCTGTGCCGTCAGCGGAAGCTGAAAATGAAGCTTGCCGCCCCCACCGGACGTGCGGCAAAGCGAATGGCTGACCTTACCGGAGCGCCGGCACAGACGATACATCGACTGCTGGAAGTGGACTTTGGCACATCGGCGCATTCGTTCAAGCGCAGGGAGGATAACCCGCTGACCTGCGACGTGCTGATAATCGACGAGATGTCCATGATGGACACGCTGCTGATGGAGTCCGTGCTGCGTGCGGTCAGACCCCGCACAAGGCTCATCATGGTGGGCGACAGCAACCAGCTTCCGTCAGTCGGGGCGGGGAACATACTGCGTGACCTGATCTCCGGCGGCAGAGTGCCTGCAGTAGAACTCAAGGAGATATTCCGTCAGGCGGCGCAGAGCCTTATCGTCACAAATGCGCACAGGATAGTCAGGGGAGAAATGCCGGTGCTCAACGACCGCAGGAACGATTTCTTCTTCATGCCGACCGCTTCGGAGGAGGAAACGCTGCGCCTTGTCATCGAACTTTGCAGGACAAGGCTGCCGAATACCTACGGCTATTCCGCGCTGGAGGACATACAGGTGCTGTGTCCGTCAAGAATGGGCACGGTGGGCACTCAGAGCATAAACAAGGAACTGCAGCTTGCGCTGAATCCGCCCGCAAAGAACCGCACCGAGGTGAAATACGGCAGCACGCTGTTCCGCACGGGCGACAAGATAATGCAGACCAAGAACGACTATGACGCAGAATGGCGCAGGGGCGCAGAACTGTCGCACGGCATATTCAACGGCGATATAGGCATGATACGCCGTGTCGATAAGGTCAACGGAAAGCTTGAAATAGATTTCGATGGGCGCATGACCACCTATGACGGCGACATGATGAAGAAGATAGAGCACGCATATGCTGTGACAATACATAAAAGTCAGGGCAGCGAGTATCCGGCGGTGGTGATACCGCTTCCGAACGGAATGGACAGGCTGACCTACAGGAATCTGCTGTATACCGCAGTCACCCGTGCGAAGAATATACTTATCCTTATCGGCACACCCGCAAAGGTGAAAAGCATGGTCGAAAACGACCGCAGAATGCAGCGTTACTCCTGCCTGAAACCCATGCTGGAGGATATGTTCGTATGAGAGCGTGGGAGTTTCGGCGCAGCGCTGCGGCATTTCTTATGCCTAACCGCTGTCCGTTCTGCGGAGAGATCATAGGCGTGCTGGAGTTCTGGTGTATGCGCTGCTTCAACAGGCTGGGCTTCATTGACGATCCGGGCAGCATACCGCAGGGAGTTGACGCTTTCAGTGCAGTATGCCGCTACGCCGGTAATGCAAGGACGGCGGTGCTGCGCATGAAGAAAGGCTATTACCGCTATCCGATAGACGCATTCGCAGTGCTTATCGCTGAAAATGCGCATGAGATCATCGCCGCTTCGGACATCATCACGGCGATACCCTCGTCCGGAGAGCGGCGCAGGGAACTTGGCTATGCCCACAGCGAGCTTATCGCAGGCATGGTGTCGAAAATATCGCGCATTCCCATGCGCAGGGTTCTGGGAGTGACCGGCGAAAAGCTGGAGCAGAAGTCGCTTGACGCAGTCCACAGATACGAGAATGCACGCAGGGCGTTTCGTGCAGTACACCCCGAAAAGGTGCGGGGTAAGCGCGTTCTGGTGATAGACGACGTATGCACGACCGGCGCCACTCTGAGCGCGGCAGCGCATATCCTGAGGGAAGCAGGCGCAGAATCAGTCAATGCGGCGGTTTTTGCCAGAACGATAAAAAGGCATTAATTTAACCTCGACTCATAGAAAATAATATAACAGGGAATAGTTAAATGACAAGTAAAGTATCCGCCGCAGATATAGCGGCACAGCAGGAATTTATGAACAAGGTGCGGCGGCTCAGCGAGCAGCGGGAGCAGCCGCCGATAGCCCACGTACACAGCTTCGGCTGTCAGCAGAACGTCAGCGACGGCGAGAAAATAAAGGGAATGCTGGCGAGCATGGGCTACGGCTTTTCGGGTACGCCAGACGGTGCGGACCTTGTGCTGTTCAACACCTGCGCAGTGCGTGAGAATGCAGAGGACAGGGTTTTCGGCAATCTTGGCGCATTAAAGCACAACAAGAAACTCAAACCGGATATGCTCATCGGAGTATGCGGCTGCATGGTTCAGCAGGAGCACATCACCGAGAGGATAAGAAAAAGCTTCCCGTATGTGGATATGATATTCGGCACCCATGTGCTGCACACGCTCCCGCAGCTTGTGTACGAGGCGCTGACCACGCATCGGCGGCAGATATCTATCCCGCAGATGGACGGCGTTATCGCAGAGGGACTTCCGCTGCGGCGTGAAAGCGGCCTGAAAGCGAGCGTTCCAATCATGTACGGCTGCAATAACTTCTGCACCTACTGCATAGTGCCGTATGTGCGTGGACGTGAGCGTTCCCGTGACCCTGAGGATATCCTTTCCGAGGTGAGGGCGCTGGTCAGCGGCGGCTGCAAGGAAATACTGCTGTTGGGGCAGAACGTCAACAGCTACGGCAGGGGCACGGACGTGGATTTTCCGGAACTTCTGCGCAGGATAAATGCGATACCCGGCGAGTTCAAGATATGCTATATGTCGAGCCACCCCAAGGACGCAACGCACGAACTTATCGACACGATAGCGGAATGCGAAAAGGTGACAAGGCACTTCCACCTGCCCGTGCAGAGCGGCAGCAGCAGAATATTGAAGCTGATGAACCGCAGCTACACAAGGGAGCATTATCTGGAGCTCATAGACTATGCGAAAAAACGCATTCCGGACGTTGCGCTCACCTCTGATATAATCGTGGGATTCCCCGGCGAAACATACGAGGATTTTCAGGAAACGCTGAGCCTTATCCGTGAGGTGAGGTACGATTCGCTGTTCACGTTCATCTACAGCCCCAGAAAGGGCACAAAGGCGGCAGAAATGCCCGACCCCATTCCGCAGGAGGAAAAGGGCAGGTGGTTCAGGGAACTGCTTGAGGTGCAGCAGGAGATAGGCTGCAGCTCATATCAGGGATATGTCGGCAGGACGCTGCGTGTGCTGTGCGAGGGAAAGGGCAGGACGCGCGACGGCGGTCTTACCGGAAAGAGCATACAGAACATCATCGTTGACTTCGACGGCGACGAGTCGCTTATCGGAAGCTTCGTTGATGTAAGAATAACAGGCGCGCTCAACTGGGCGCTGCTTGGGGAACTGGTAAAGTAAGGAGAAACGAAAATGGACGCAATAAAGGCAGTAAGAGAACTTGGCAAGGCTATTCAGGCAGACGAGAGATACACGGAATACGCTAGGGCGAAAAAGGCGAACGACGAGGATATGGAACTGCAGAACCTCATCGGCGAGTTCAACCTGCTCCGCCAGAACGCTTCGATGGAGTACGGCAAGCCTGAGGAGGAGCAGAACAAGGAGAAGCTGGCAGACCTCAACGCAAAAATGCAGGAAGCATACGAAAAGGTGATGTCAAACGAGAACATGGCGCTGTTTACCGTGGCTAAAGCAGGCATGGACGAACTTATGTCGCAGGTGAACACAGTTCTTACCCTGACGCTTCAGGGTGCAGACCCAGACACCTGCCCCACATCTCAGCCGACGGGCTGCACCGGAAGCTGCGCAAGCTGCGGCGGCTGCGGCTGATAATCAGGCTATACACTGACGGGAGGTGCGATGAATGGCGCAGGATACCGAAAAGCTGTCGCCCATGCTGAGGCAGTATCTTGACATAAAGCAGAAGTACAGCGACTATATACTTTTTTTCCGGCTTGGGGACTTCTATGAGATGTTCTTCGAGGACGCAGAGAATGTTTCCCGTGAACTGGAACTTGCGCTGACCTCACGCGCAGGCTCTCCGATGTGCGGAGTGCCCTATCACAGCAGCGAAATATACATCAAGCGGCTGATAGATAAGGGCTATAAGGTGGCAATATGTGAGCAGATGACCGACCCCGCCGCCTCAAAGGGTCTGGTGGAGCGTGACGTTATACGTCTGGTGACCGCCGGCACGGTAATTGAAGCGAGTATGCTCAGCGAGGATACGAACAACTACATCGCCTGCATATGTCCGGATAATGACGGAAATTCGGCGGCGCTGGTGTTTGCAGATATATCCACGGGCGAGGTGCACGTATTCAACAAGAGCGGCAAGGATCTTGAACAGGAAATGATATCCGAACTGTCCAGATTCAGCCCGGTGGAGATACTCATAAATCAGAAATTCCTTGATTTCAAGGAACTTCACCAGTTCGTCAGGGACAGGCTGAAGCGCTGCCTTTGCGAAATGCTTGACGAGGACAGGTTCGACAGCAGCGATATGTCGGTAATAACCGACCAGTTCGAGAGCGGCGCAGAACTCGGCATATCCGATATGCCGCTTGCGAAAAAGGCGCTGTGTGCGATGTTCAGGTACTTCGGCGAAACGCAGAAGGCTACCGTAAAACGCTTCGTGTCGCTGACGGTGCATTCAGACGGCGAGTTCATGGGGCTGAATCTGACCACGAGAAGAAATCTGGAACTCACGGAAACCATGCGCACCAAGGAAAAGCGGGGTTCGCTGCTGTGGGTGCTGGATAAGACGGTCACAGCCATGGGCAGGCGCAAACTCAAAACATGGCTGGAGCAGCCGCTGCTCGATCCGGCTTCGATATTAAAGCGGCTTGACGCAGTTGAGGCGCTCACCAAGGACGCCGCTGCGCTGTACGACATCTGCGACGCACTGAACGGCATATACGACATTGAACGCCTGATGACCAGGGTCATGTATCGCTCGGCTTCACCGAGGGACATATATTCTCTGGGTCAGACCTGCGCAAGGCTGCCGGAACTGAAACGCTGCATCTCCCGTGTGGACTGCGCACTTTTCAGGCAGCTGAACAGCGAAATAGACGAACTGAACGACATTTCCTCCCTTGTGGAAAATTCGATAGTGGACGACCCGCCGCTGACATTGCGTGACGGCGGCGTGATAAAGGACGGCTTCAACGAGGATATAGACAGGCTCCGCAAGATAACGGGCGGCGGAAAGGGTATCCTGTCCGAGATAGAGGAGCGTGAGCGTGCCGCTACGGGAATACGCACGCTGAAAGTCGGCTATAACCGTGTTTTCGGCTATTATATAGAGGTGTCCAAGGGACAGCTTGACCTTGTTCCGCCTACCTATATCAGGAAGCAGACCCTGACCACCGGCGAGCGTTACATCACCGAGGAACTGAAAAAGGTCGAAGCCGAAATACTTGGGGCGAACGACAGGATACTTGCGCTTGAAGCGGCGGTATTCGGCGAGGTGCGTGACTTCATCGGCACAAGGCTGGAAGCGGTGCAGTCGGCTGCGGCTGCGGTCGCTGCGGTGGACGTGCTGTGCAGCTATGCGCAGGTGTCCATCGAGAACGGCTATGTTAAGCCGCAGATAACGCTTGACAGCGTGATAGAGATACGTGACGGCCGTCACCCGGTAATAGAAAAGGTGCTGACCGACCACCCGTTCACCCCGAACGACGCATATCTTGACACGACAGGCAGCAGGCTGATCATGATAACCGGCCCGAATATGTCGGGTAAATCGACGTTCATGCGGCAGACTGCAATAATCGTGCTTATGGCGCAGATAGGCTGCTTCGTTCCCGCAGCTTATGCCAAGGTAGGCGTTGTGGACAAGATATTCACACGTGTCGGCGCTTCCGACGACCTGACTTCCGGTCAGTCCACGTTCATGGTGGAGATGAACGAGGTCGCAGATATTCTGAAAAACGCCACGAAAAAGAGCCTTGTCATTCTTGACGAGATAGGCAGGGGAACTTCCACGTTTGACGGAATATCCATCGCAAAGGCGGTGGCTGAGTACATAAGCGGAAAGAATATCGGCTGCAAGACGCTGTTTGCAACGCATTACCACGAACTTATCTCAATGGAAAAGGAATACGAGGGAATACGCAATTTCAGCGTTGCTGCGGTGAAGCGGGGCGATGAACTGCGGTTCCTGCACAAGATATGCGAGGGCGGCACGGACGACAGCTACGGTATCGAGGTGGCGAAGCTTGCGGGACTACCTGCAAAGGTCATCAGCCGTGCCAAGCAGGAACTAAAGGAAATGGAACTTATCGGCAGGCAGAAGCTGAGCGACACTATCGAGAAGTCGGCAGAGCACCAGTTCAGCTTCAATGCGATAAACGAGCAGAATGCAATAGCAAGGCTTCGTGCGGCGGATATAAATACGATGTCGCCGATGGACGCACTGATGTTTATAAAGGATATAAAAGAAACGCTGTGATACGTTCCGGAAAGCATGAATAAAAGAAAGAGAACCAATGCCAAAGATAAATCTACTAGACAAAAGCGTATATGAACTTATCGCTGCCGGCGAGGTGATAGAGCGTCCCTCGTCAGTTATAAAGGAACTTGCGGAAAACTCCATCGACGCCGGAGCGACCTCCATCACGGTGGAGATAAGGCGGGGCGGTATATCCTACCTCAGGGTGACCGACGACGGCTGCGGCATATCGTATGAGGATATCCCGACGGCTTTCATGCGCCACGCTACCAGCAAGGTGTATACTCAGGACGATCTGGACAGCATAAATACGCTGGGCTTCCGTGGGGAGGCTCTGGCTTCCGTGTGCGCAGTCAGCCGTGTGGAACTGCTCACGAAGCAGCGTGAGGACAAGCTTGGCAGCACCTACAGGATAGAGGGCGGAGAGCCGCTGGAATACGACAGAGTGGGCAGCGCAGACGGCACGACGATAATCATTCGCGACCTGTTCTTCAATACGCCCGCCCGCCTGAAATTCCTGAAAAAGGACGTAACAGAGGGCAACTACTGCGCTGCAGTAATAGAAAAGCTTGCGCTGAGCCACCCGCAGATATCGTTCAGATTCATTCGTGACGGCAGGCAGACGATGATGTCGAGCGGCGACGGTGAATATTACAGCGCAGTGTACGCAGTATTCGGCAAGCAGTTCGCCGCAGGGCTTATTCCGGTCGAGAATGTGTATCAGAACACCGCAGTCACCGGATTCGTGTCCTCGCCGTTGTTCACACGTGCGAACCGCTCCATGCAGCATTTCTTCGTCAACGGCAGGAGCGTGAAAAGCCCGCTGTGCTGTGCGGCTCTTGAGGAAGCGTTCCGCAACACGATAATGGTGGGGAAGTTCCCGTCCTGCGTGCTTTGCGTGAATACCGACCCCGCTCAGGTGGACGCAAATATCCACCCGACAAAGACCGAGGTAAGGTTCACGAACGAAAAAACGGTGTTCGACGCCGTGTATTTCGCAGTAAAGAACGCACTGATGGGCTACGACGAGAGCCGTGAGATAAAGCTTGCCCCCGCACAGCCGCAGACCCCGCCGCCTGAGCGTGCGCCGCAGGCAGTACCTCAGCGCAGTGAAGCCCATGAGCCTGAGCAGCCTCCGCAGACTATGCCGATACCGAGCGGCAGGAACGTTGTGGTATATCCTCAGGAAAAGGCAGAGCCGGAGAAATTCACGCTGCGGCAGGAAATTCCGTACAGAATGCACGCCGAAGCCCCCGCAGCCGAGCAAACGTTTATTCCTGAGCTAGCGCCCAAGCCGAAGCCAAAGCAGGAAGAAACCCCGCTGAGCGAACTTCCGGGTTTTGCGTATCTGTCGGAGAAGTCGTTCGAGAAAAAGCCGCAGACCGTGCCGGAAGTACCGCAGACCACTGCGGCGAAGCTTCACAGCGAGTGCGCAAACGAGGAAATACGCGTGGTCGGCGAGCTTTTCAAGACATACATATTGTGCGAGAGCGCAGGCAGCATGATACTTATAGACAAGCACGCAGCGCATGAGAGAGTCAATTTCGAGCGGCTGAAAGCAGGCTTTGACAGTTCGGCGCAAATGCTGATACAGCCGGAGGAGGTATATCTTTCGCCGGAGGAATACAACGGCATGATGGAGTATTCGGACAGGCTGGCTGCGGTCGGGATAATCATGGAGTTTTCTGACGGAAAGGCGCGGATAACCGGACTTCCGCAGATGTTAGATAAGGTGCCGCCTGCCGAGGTGGCGGAGTGCGTGGCGAATCTTGTGGCGCAGGGAAATACAAACGCAGGCGGCGAGCTGTTTGACGATATGCTGCATACTGTGGCGTGCAAGGCTTCTATCCGCGGCAACGAGGACAATGACATCTTGGAACTGCAGGTGCTTGCACAGCGAGTATTCAACGACCCTGATATAAGGTACTGCCCGCACGGCAGACCGGTCATGACGCAGATATCCAAGGCACAGATAGAAAGATACTTCGGGAGGGCTACATGAGCGAAAATATACGGGTGATGTCGGCGGGCTGCGTGTGCACTGACGTTTTCGTCGATAAGAACGAAATCCGTGCCGGCGGCGAATCGCTCAATTTCTGCGGAAATGTGTGCACCGTGCCGTCAGTGGAATGCTTCCTGATAGGCGTGGTCGGCGCAGACGAATACGGCAGTGCGATTCGTGAGCGCATTCAGCGGCTTCCGGTCGATATATCGCACCTGCACACGGCTGACGGAGTTACTGCAAACCACAAAATATGGCATACTGCAGACGGCGACAGGTATTTTGACGACGACGCATGGGACGGCGGCGTGTTCAATAATTTCACGCTCACTTCGGGCGATTTAGAACTGCTAAGGACCGCTGACGCTGTGCATACGCACTTTGACGCACCGATATTCAGGCAGGTACTTGACCTGAAAAAGGATTCGGATTTCCTGCTTGCGGTGGATTTTAACGACCATCGGGAGTTTTCCGACTGGGAAGATCTTCTGGACGACATAGACCTGTTCTTTATCAGCGGTACGCTGCAGGACGACAACCGTGAGATACTGCGCCGCTGGTCTGAGAGCCGCGGCGGAGTATTCGTGCAGACCCTTGCGGAGCACGGCAGCGTTGCCTACTGCGGCGGCAGGGAATACGTGTGCCATGCAGTCAAAGCCGAGAATGTCGTGGACACGACCGGCGCAGGCGACAGCTATATCGCGGGCTTCGTGGCTGAATATACCGTGAGCCGTGACATTCAAAAGGCAATGGAGCAGGGCAGCGCACTGGCGGCAGTGAATATAGCACGGCTGGGCGGCTTCTGACGGCAGCATGGATAAGATAATAGTTGTAAGCGGACCTACCGCTTCGGGAAAGACTGCGCTTGCGGTGGAACTTGCCAAGCGTTATGACGGCGAGGTCATTTCCGCCGACAGTATGCAGATATACACGGATATGGACGTCGCCAGCGCAAAAGCGACTCCGGAGGAGCAGCAGGGTATCCCGCACCATCTGATGGATTTTCTCGACCCTGCGGAAAGCTTCTCGGTCGCTGACTGGGTAAGGCTTGCGGGGAAGTGCGCAGACGATATCCTCAGCCGGGGAAAAACTCCGGTGATATGCGGCGGCACGGGGCTTTATATTTCATCGTTCGTGGATAATCTGCAGTTTGACGAGTCGGAATGCGACTACGCTTTCCGTGAGGAAATGCGCCGGTACGCAGAGGAAAACGGAGCGGCTGCGCTTCTGGAAAAGCTGAGGGAGGTAGACCCCGAAACCGCTTCGACCCTGCATGAAAACAACATCTCCAGAGTGATACGTGCGTTGGAGGTCTACAAGACCACGGGGCACACGATAGCGCAGTCAAAGCGGGATTCAAGGAACGAGCCGTCGCCGTACGGGTTCATACTGCTGACGCTTGATTTTGAGCAGCGGGAGCAGCTCCACGAGCGGATAAATCAGCGTGTGGACAATATGTTGAAAAATGGGCTGCTTGACGAGGCAAGAAGCTGTTTTCTCCAGCCGGAACGCCCCACGGCGGCTCAGGCGATAGGCTGCAAGGAGCTTTACCCCTATTTCAGGGGAGAAAAAACGCTAGACGAGTGCGTGGAGGAATTAAAGCTGCGCACACGGCAGTACGCTAAGCGCCAGCTTACGTGGTTCAGGCGTGACAGCAGGTTCCACAGACTGGTGATACGGCGGGGGGATACGCTGGAGGATATCACGGCGGCAGCTTCGGCAATTATTGACGCAGAAGCAATGCTGTAATATTATGTAGCAAAAGTATAATATATGTAAGCCGAGGGCGTTTCATTACAGTTTCACTCAAAAGAGCGCAAACTTTTTCTATAAAAAATCAAAAAAAGTTAAAAAAATTATAGCTTTTTTTCTGAAAGTATGCTATACTAGTCTATATAGGAATAGTTGTGCGTGTTTTGACAACTGTTGCGTTTAGAAAACGCATATTCCTATCTGGGGTACTGGGGAACTTTTCCCGGCGTATTGAATTGCAGAGAGAGAAAAGGTGGTTTAATATGGCAAAGGACATCAATTTACAGGACGTATTTCTTAATCAGGCCCGCAAGGACAGGATTCCCGTGACGATTTATATTACCAACGGATTCCAGTTCAAGGGCGTGGTCAAGGGATTCGATAATTATACCGTGATTCTTGACACGGACGGAAAGCAGAATCTAATATACAAGCACGCTATATCGACTATCACTCCGCTGAAGCCGATATCCATTCTTGATGCTTACGAAAAGGCCGAAGAAGAATAATGGAATCCCGCTGGACTTCTATAATCATTCTTATGCTGTCGCTTTTCGTGCTGGTTTTCTTTGTCGGACAGGCTTTTTTTGCCGGCAACGAAAAAGTCACGACTGAAACTGCATTCACCTACAGCATGACCGAGGACGTCCCGTTCGAGGGCGTGTTCCTGCGTGATGAATCAGTGGTGTACAGCAGCGGCAGCGGCGTGCTGGATTATGTGCATTCCGACGGCTCAAAGGTCGGCAAAAGTTCTGTCATTGCCCGCCGTTTTCGCAGCGAGGAGGATATAGAGCGGCGCCGTGAGATCGAGAAGATAAACGAGCAGATCAGCGTCCTGACCGATGCCCAACGGCTTGCGGGTACGGACAACAATCAGCTTGAGAATATTTCCAGCCAGATAAACGAGAGGCATTCCATCATTCTAGGTAAGCTGATAAGCGGGGATTATTCCGGCGCGCATCAGCAGGAAAATGCAATGCTCGGCGTTCTGTCCAAAAGGGAGATATCCAGAGGCGACGTAGACAGCTACGAGGCGAAAATAGCTTCGCTGCGAAGCCGTGCTGCCGAACTTGAGGCAATGCTTTCGGGCGATGTGACGGATATTTACGCAGACGGTGCAGGCTATTTCGTCAGCAGCGTTGACGGCTACGAGGACAAACTAAGCTTCAGCGACGCTGAGACCATCACTGCGGACAGGATAGAGGAGATAATCAGGAAGCCTTCGGTCGGCAGCAGATCGGGCGCAGTTGGCAAGCTTATTGCGGATTATCGCTGGCGTGTGGCTGCCGTGATAAACAGCGAACTGCTGTTCGGCTGCTATGTCGGCGGCGAGGTCACGCTTCGCGTAGGCAGCGACCCTACTCCCATCAGTGCGGAGATAGTTTCCATCACCGACACGGGTCGGGGCGACGGTACGGCGGTGTACGTGTTCCAGTGCGACACGCTCAATTCGTCAGTGGCGTCGGGCAGGACTGCGCAGTTCAAGTATATTGTAAACAGCTACGGCGGGCTTCGCGTGTCACGTGACGCTATACGCTTCAATGATAAACAGGAGCGTGGAGTGTACATCGTGCAGAGCGGCAAGCTTGCTTTCAGAAAGATAAACGTTGAGTACTGGGGCAGCGACTACATCATATGCTCGCAGGAAGAGGACAACGAGTATCTGAAGCTGTACGACAAGATAGTAACAGAGGGCAAGGATTTGTATGAAGGAAAAGTTGTTGAGTAACACACAGACAAGCTTTGACGACATCAGAGAAAGCTATGCCGTTATCTGTGAAAACATAGAAAAGGCAAAGGCGGCCGCCGGACGCACTGACGAGGTGCGGATAATGGCGGTCACCAAAACCGTGTCCCCCGAACGCATTAACTATGCGATAGGACTGGGGATAGACCTGCTTGGCGAGAACCGCGTTCAGGAATATATGGACAAGCGGGAGCAGTATCAGCCGGCTGAGGTGCATTTCATCGGCGGACTGCAGACCAACAAGGTCAAATACATCATAGACAAGGTTTCAATGATCCATTCCGTTGACAGTCTGCGGCTTGTTGAAGAGATAAGCAAGCGGGCGCAGCAGCACGGTCTGGTCATGGATATACTCGCCGAGGTGAATATCGGCGGGGAAGAAACAAAAGGCGGTATCACGCCCGAAAGCGCAGAGGAATTCTGCGCCGCTGCGGCTGAACTGCCGAATATCAGGCTGAGAGGTCTGATGACGATACCGCCGCCCGGCTGCGGGGAGGAGGTCTTTGTGCAAATGCAAAGGCTATTCTGCGACCTGCGTTCAGACAGCTCTGTAAACAGGGCGGGCGTGTTCGATACTCTCTCCATGGGGATGTCGGGAGATTATGAAGCGGCGGTAAGGCACGGGTCCACAATTGTCCGGATAGGTTCAGGTCTTTTCGGATACAGAAAATATTTATAATAATTGGGAGGAAAATAGTATGGCACTCAGCGATTTATTTGCGAAGTTCAGACAGAACGACGAGGAGTTCGGCGACGACGATTACGGCATGGAGGGCTATGACGACTCCTCCTCGGCAGTAACTGAGGAGGAAGCTGCATCTGCGTCCAGATTCACTGCGCCCAGAACCAGCGAAAAGGTCATCAATATGCACACGGGCGGCTTCAGGGGAGCGTCTGTAAAGGTGCTGCAGCCTGTTAATTACGAGGACATCATGAAGGAGCCGGTGCGCTTCCTGAGAGAGAACACCAGCGTTGTGCTGAATCTTGAAAAGGTTGCAAGCGTTGATTCCAGAAAGAGGATCGTTGACTTCATGGCAGGCGTTGTTGCTGCTATCGACGGCAGGATCGTCAGAATTGCAGAATGCACCTATTTCGTCGTTCCGAGATCTGTTGACCTCAGCGGCGACATGATGGAGCCTGAGCAGTTCTGATATGAACGCCGGGCTGCTGAACGATGATGAGCGTTACCTTTCAGCACATATTGAAGATATGCACAGACTGGCACTCCGGTCAGGCGTGCCGAGATTTTCCGCATTCCTTAACGAGCGTGAGGCGAAGATCGCTGAATGCGCCGTTAAGGGCGGGCTTTGCTTTTTCGGGGGCTATGAGGGCGCAATGAGGACGGTCTGCGGGGTACTGCAGGGCACATATGCGCAGGAGCTTCCTCCGCAGGATATATTTCCTGTGGGCGCAGTCACGTTCAGATGGAGAAAAGACGACCTGCTGACCCACCGTGAGATACTCGGCGCACTGATGTCGCTTGAGATAAAGCGTGAGCTTCTCGGCGATATACTTGTCGCAGATGGCTATGCGGTGGTGTTTGTCCACGATAACGCACGGGAACTCGTTCTCGGCGTGGACAGGATAGGCAGGGTCGGCGTGACCGCAGAAAGCGGCATAACACAGCCGATACCGCAGCAGAAGCTGCAGCGAATGGAGGTCACAGTTTCGTCGCTCAGACTGGACTGTGTCGTCAGTGCCGCAGCGAATACATCAAGAGAAAGATCCGCATCGCTCATAAGATCGGGCATGGTCAATGCGGACTTTTCACCATGTACCGATGTCAGTGCACAGGTGAAAGAAAACACGGTAATATCCATCAGGGGCAGCGGCAGATACCGCCTGACCTCGATAGACGGTGCGACCCGCAGGGGACGTATCCGCATTTGTATTGAAAAATATGTCTGAATCCGGCGCACCGTCGGGCGGATATCAATATATCAGCATTATTGTAAACCGGTGCAGTAGCACAAGGTTTGCACAGTCATGGTATTTCAGGAAGGAAGAAACAGAAATGAACGCAAAAGATATTTTGTCAAGACGTTTTGAAAAAGCGACCTTCAACGGCTACAAGACCGACGACGTTGACGAGTTCCTCAGAGAGGTTTCCAGCGAGTATTCCCAGCTTCAGAAGGACAAGAACGAGTTGGAGCGCAAGCTGGAGGTGCTGGCGGACAAGATACGTGAATACCGTGACGACGAGGACGCACTGAAAGACGCCCTGCTGCTTGCGCAGAAGCAGGGAAACCAGATCGTGAACGATTCCAAGGCTGCCGCCGAGAAGCTTCGCAAGGAAACTCAGGAGGCTGTTGACAAGCAGCTGAAGGAAGCAAGCGAAAAGGCGGCGAAAATGACGAACGACGCCGACGAATACGCAAAGCGCATTACCAAGGAAACCAACGAGCGTGCCGACAAGATGATAAAGGAAGCGCGTGCAAAGGCCGACGAAATCGACCAGATGATGAAGAAGCAGACCGAGATCCAGCAGAATATCCTGCAAAAGACCCGCAGGGAAGCTGACGAATACCGCACACGCCTGCTGACAGCCTACAAGTCGCACATGGACCTCATCGCAAAGCTTCCTGAGATGTGCGAGAACGAATACATCAAGAACACTGCCGTAGAGGTAGAAAAGCGCGAAGCGGAAAAGGCAAAGGCAGCCGCTAAACAGCAGCAGGCTAAGCCCGCTCCCGCTCCCGCCCCTGAGAAGAAGGAAGCCCCCGCGAAGCCTGAGCAGGTGAAAGAGCCTGTCACCGCAGGCGCCGCTGAGGAGGAGCCTTTCCGCTCAATGCCTCAGGAATCTGGAAAGACCGCAGACTATGACCTGCCTTTCTTTGGTTCAGGCGAGAAAAAGAGCCGCCACACCGACCTGCAGTTCGGCAAGGGCAACACAATGAAAAAGTGAAATCAAGCACCGGTCATTCCGGGATATTATAAAGGCGGCGCCGCATAAATACCTGCGGTAATGCCAAAAAGAATAAAATGCAAGGAGACACAGAGATGTCAGAGGATTTCAACAACACGCTTAATCTTCCCAAGACCGACTTCCCGATGAGGGGCAACCTCCCCCAGAGAGAGCCGGAAATGCTGGAAAAATGGGAGCAGGACCGCATTTATTACGCCCTCTCCGAGAAGAACAAGGGCAAGCCGTCCTATACGCTGCACGATGGCCCTCCCTATGCAAACGGCAATATCCACCTCGGCACTGCAATGAACAAGGTGCTGAAGGACATCATCGTTAAATATAAGAGCATGACCGGGTTCAATGCAAATTACGTTCCCGGTTGGGACTGCCACGGTCTGCCCATCGAACTGAAAGCAATCAAGCAGATAGGTATTGACAGCGGCGCTATCGACCCCGTTACGCTCAGAAAGAGCTGCCGTTCGTTCGCACTGTCCTGCCTTGACGACCAGAAGAAGCAGTTCAAGCGTCTGGGCGTCTGGGGCGACTTCGACGACCCGTACCTCACCATCAAGCCTGAATTTGAGGCAAAGCAGGTCGAGGTATTCGGCAAGATGATGCAGAAAGGTTACATCTACAAGGGACTGAAGCCGGTTTACTGGTGCGCAGACTGCAACACTGCGCTTGCGGAGGCTGAGATAGAGTATCAGGACGACCCCTGCTATTCCATCTACGTAAAGTTCCCGCTCGTTGACACAAAGGGCAAGTTCGACGATCTGGGCATCGACCTGAAAAAGGCGTATGTCGTTATCTGGACCACCACCACATGGACGCTTCCCGGAAACCTCGCAGTATGCCTTGGACCTAATTACGAGTATACTTTCGTAAAGGTCGAGGACGAGGAGAGCAAGTCGTTCGGCGACTATCTGCTGATGGCTTCAGAGCTTGTTTCGACGGTAATGGAAGCAGTCGGCATAAAGAAGTATTCCACAGTGGGCAGCTTCCTTGGCTCAGACCTTGAACTCATCGAAGCAGACCACCCGTTCATGGGCAGAAGATCACCCATCATAATCGGCGACCACGTAACGCTCGACAGCGGTACTGGCTGCGTACACACCGCCCCCGGCTTCGGTCTGGAGGACTTTGAGGTATGCAACAAGTACAAGGGTATGTTCAAGATAATCGTTCCGGTGAACGAAAAGGGCGTGCTGACTGACGAAGCGGGCGATTTTGCCGGACTTAAGACCGCAGACGCAAACAAGGCCATCGCAAAGCGCCTTGAAGAGGACAACACCCTGCTTGCAATGCAGAAGATAGTCCACCCCTATCCGCACTGCTGGAGATGCCACGAGCCTATCATCTACCGCGCTACAGACCAGTGGTTCTGCAACGTGGATATGTTCAAGCCGGAAACCATCAAGGCTATCGAGGAAGTAAAGTGGATACCTGAGTGGGGCGAGGAACGTATCAAGAACATGGTCAATATGCGCAGCGACTGGTGTATTTCACGTCAGCGCCGCTGGGGCGTTCCGATCCCGATACTCTACTGCGAGGACTGCGGAAAGACCGTTGTAAACGACAAGACAATAAGCGCAATTTCTGATATGTTCAGAAAGGAAAGTTCTGACGCATGGTATTCCAAGGATCCGTCCGAGTTCCTGCCTGCAGATGTTAAGTGCGAGTGCGGCTGCAGCAAGTTCCGCAAGGAAATGGATATATTCGACGTTTGGTTCGATTCCGGCTGTACTCACGCCGCAGTGCTTGAAGAGCGTCCGGAACTGTCATGGCCTGCCGACCTCTATCTGGAGGGCTGCGACCAGTACAGAGGCTGGTTCCAGAGCTCGCTGCTGACGTCCGTTGCGACCACCGGACGTGCGCCCTACAAGGCAGTATGCACGCACGGCTGGGTAGTTGACGGAAACGGTCAGCAGATGCACAAGTCCAAGGGCAACGTCGTTCTCCCTGAGGAAGTTATCTCCAAATACGGCGCAGACGTGCTGCGTCTTTGGGTGGCTTCGCTCGACTTCCACAACGATGTTCGTGTATCGCAGGAAATGCTCAAGCAGCTTTCCGAGGCTTACCGCAAGATAAGGAACACAGCAAGGTTCATTCTCGGCAACCTCGGCAACGGAAGCGGCTTCGACCCTGATACAGAGATGGTCGCTCTCGACAAACTCAGCGATATAGACAAGTGGGCGCTGTCAAGACTTGATGCAGTTATCGAAAAGGTAAAGGCTTCATATGAAGCGTTCGACTTCTACCTCGCATATCACGCTATCCACAGCTTCTGCGTTGTCGATATGTCGAATTTCTATCTCGATATCGTTAAGGATACGCTTTACTGCTCTGCTGAGAAGTCCGAGGAAAGAAAGGCTGTCCAGACCGCAATGTATATCATTCTGGATTCTCTGGTAAGACTTGTTGCTCCGATACTGACATTCACAGCTGACGAGATATGGAAGTTCATGCCGCACAAGTCCACAGACGACCTCAGGGGCGTTCCGTTCAACCAGATGCCCGAAAAGACCGGCGTAACAGTCGGCGCGGAATTTGAGGCAAAGTGGAACAGAATACACTCTGTTCGTGACGACGTGCTCAAGGCTCTCGAAGAAAAGCGTACCGCAGGAGTAGTCGGCAAGTCGCTTGACGCAGGTCTTGTTATCTACGCAGACGAGGCGAATTACAAGGAGCTGTCCTCTTATCCGGAGCTCACTCAGGCATTCTCGGTGTCCTATGTGAACGTGAAGCCTGCTTCTGAGGGCGAGGGCGAGTTCAAGGGCGCATCAGGGGTATCCGTGACCGTTGAAAAGGCGGCAGGCGAGATGTGCGAACGCTGCTGGAGCCACGCTCCGACAGTAGGGTCTGACGCACAGTTCCCGCACCTTTGCGCACGCTGCGCAGCAGTAATGAAGCTCGATCTGGGCTGACGCATTCCGGCAGGGGAGGGGTGAGCTCTTTCCCTGCCTTGCTTTTGGCAGGCAAAGCGGGCGTAAGCTGCCTGCAATATACTACACAGCATACAGTTCGGGGAAATATATATGAAAGCATTTTTGAGCAAATACAGGCAGTATGCGGGATTGCTGCTTGCGGCACTTCTGGTCGGGATAGACCAGCTCACCAAGCAGCTGGTGGTGAAGAACCTGACTATGTACGAACCGGTACATCTCCTGAAATTCGGCGATGTGCAGGTGCTGAACCTGTACTACTGCACGAACGACGGCTCTGCGTTCAGCATGATGGAGGGCAAGACCACGTTCCTTGTGATCGTGACCTCTGCCATCATCGTGGCGCTGATAGTCGCACTGGTCATGAAAAAGATACGCCGTGCGCCGTATATCGTCGCAGTTTCGCTGATTATCGGCGGAGGACTGGGCAACCTTATCGACAGGCTTTTTAACGACGGCAGCGTGGTGGATTTCATCGACGTCAGGCTCATCAATTTCGCAATATTCAACTTTGCGGATATATGCGCAGTTGTCGGCGGGATACTGCTGTGCCTGTTCGTGCTGATCGACGAGGTAAAGGAATCCAAGGCGAAAAAGGCGAAGCGGCTTTCGCAGGACGGCAATGCTGAGCCGGAAAACCATGGAAACGATTGAGCTGATATCTTCCGGCGGAGTAAGGCTGGATAAGCTGATAGCGGACGGCAGCGACCTTTCAAGAAGCGCGGCCGTGCGGCTGATAGAGCAGGGAAAGGTGCTTGTGGACGGTAAGCCCTGCAGCAAAAAGGATATCCCGCAGGCGGGCGCAGCGGTAGAAATACAGCTTCCCGAACCGCAGTCGGTTGACATACTTCCAGAGCCGATACCGCTTGAAATAGTGTACGAGGACGGCGACCTGCTGGTGGTGAATAAGCCGAAAGGAATGGTCGTGCACCCGGCGGCAGGGCATTACTCAGGTACTCTGGTCAATGCGCTGATGTATCATTGCGGAAGCAGCCTTTCCGGCATAAACGGCGAGATACGTCCGGGGATAGTCCACAGGATAGACAAGGACACAAGCGGTCTGCTGATGGTGGCAAAGAACGATTTTGCGCACCTGTCGCTGTCCGAGCAGATAAAAGAGCACAGCTTCACACGTGAGTATGAAACGGTGGTGTGCGGCGCAGTGAAAGAGGACGGCACGGTCAATGCCCCGATAGGCAGGCACAAGACCGACCGAAAGAAAATGTGCGTCACCCCTGATAATTCACGGGACGCAGTGACGCATTATTTCGTGCTGCAGCGCTACGCAGGCTACACCCACCTGAGGGTAAGGCTGGAAACGGGACGCACACACCAGATACGTGTGCACATGGCATATATCGGACATCCGGTAGCAGGCGACCCGGTTTACGGTAACGGCAGACCGGCGTGGCTGGAGGGTCAGTGCCTGCACGCAAAAAAAGTCGGATTCGTTCACCCTCGCACGGGGGAATATATGGAGTTTGACAGCGAACTGCCTGACTATTTCAGAAAATTTCTAAAGAGCATAGAGGGCTGAGAATGGAATTCAGCAAGGTTATACTAATGACGGACCTCGACGGAACTCTGCTGACAGACGACAAGCAGATACTTCCGCAGGATTTGGAGGCAATAGAGCGTTTTCGTGCCGGCGGCGGCATATTCACAGTCGCCACGGGACGGGGCTATTCAATGGCGCGGCATATTGCGCAGAAGCTGCGGCTGGACGCTCCGGCTGTGCTGTTCAACGGTGCGGCGGTGTACGACTTCACCGAGGACAGATTTATGTGGAGCTGCGAGATAGGCAGCCGTGCCGTGGATATAATCACACGCATTGCGCAGCATTATCCGGACATCGGCGTTGAGGTGCTCCAGCAGCACACGGTATTCGTGCCGTATCTGAACGAAACAGAGCAGTGGCACCTCGACCTTGAAAGCGTGCAGGCGGACAAAAGGCCGCTCGCCGAGATACCCGCAGGCGGCTGGCTAAAGGTGCTGCTTGCATATCCTCAGGACAAGATGGACGGCTTGGTGAGTTACGTTGAGAGCACTCCGGAACTTTCGGGCGTGCAGTGGGTACGCTCCGCACCGATGTTTTACGAATGCCTGCCGCAGGGCATAGACAAATCTGCCGGTTATAAGCAGCTTATCCGTGTGATAGGCGCAGAGGACAGGTTCACCGTAGGGGTCGGGGATTTCATGAACGACCTCGCCATGATACAGTCTGCGGACTTGGGCGCAGCGGTCGCAAATGCGCAGCCGTCAGTGAGGGCTGCGGCGGATATAGTGCTGTGCGACAATAATTCCGGGGCGATGGCTCAGCTAATTGAGCATATCGGGCGGCTGTGAGTATTGCGCCGGACGGTGCGGTCACAGCAATAATCACATAATAACAGTCAATCAGGGCGAAAGCCCACAAAGTATAGGAGGTCTATATGGACGCACTACTGAAAAAGCAGCTTGAAATAGCTGCAACAAAGGTAAGAATGGGCGTGATCGAGGGCGTACACGCTGCCAAGGCAGGACACCCCGGCGGTTCTCTTTCCGTCGCAGACGCACTGACTTATCTTTATATGCACCGCATGAATGTTGATCCGAAGAATCCGGATATGCCCGACAGGGACAGACTGGTTCTTTCCAAGGGTCACACTGCGCCGGCTCTTTACGCTGTTCTGGCTGAAAGAGGCTTTTTCCCGGCCGAGGAGCTGAAAACGCTCCGCAAGATCGGTTCAAGGCTGCAGGGTCACCCCTCTATGGGCAAGCTTCCGGGTATCGACATGAGCACCGGTTCGCTTGGTCAGGGTATTTCCACCGCCTGCGGAATGGCTCTTTCCGGCAAGATATCCAGCGATACCTACAAGGTATATGCAGTGCTGGGCGACGGCGAGATAGAAGAAGGTCAGGTATGGGAGGCAGCAATGTTTGCGGCTCACTACAAGCTTGATAATCTGGTGGCAGTTGTCGATAACAACGGCCTGCAGATAGACGGCAAGATCAGCGAGGTAATGTCCCCCTATCCCATCGACGAGAAATTCAAGGCATTCGGCTGGCACGTCATCAACATCAACGCACATGATTTCGATGAGCTTGAAAAGGCGTTCAACGAGGCTGAAACAGTCATCGGCAAGCCCACTGTAATTATTCAGAAGTCTGTAAAGGGCAAGGGCGTTTCCTTTATGGAGAATCAGGTCGGCTGGCACGGCAAGGCTCCCAACGACGAGGAATATGCCGTTGCAATGAAGGAACTGAGCGACCACCTCGCAGAACTGGAAAAGTAACAGACGAAATAAACACATCGAAAGGATACAGATATGGAAAAGAAAGCAACCCGTGACAGCTACGGCGAAGCGCTTGTAATGCTCGCTGAAAAGCGTCCTGACCTCGTTGTGCTGGACGCCGACCTTGCAGCTGCCACCAAGACAGGCACATTCAAGAAGGCTTACCCCGACAGATTCTTCGACTGCGGTATCGCAGAGGCTAACATGATGGGAGTTGCAGCGGGAATCGCAAGCACCGGCAAGCTGGTGTTCGCAAGTTCGTTTGCAATGTTTGCAGCAGGCAGAGCATTTGAGATAGTACGCAACAGCATAGGCTACCCCCACCTCAACGTAAAGATAGGCGCAACGCACGCAGGCATTTCGGTCGGCGAGGACGGTGCTTCCCACCAGTGCAACGAGGACATCGCACTGATGAGGGCTATCCCCGGAATGACCGTGATAAACCCCGCTGACGATGTAGAGGCAAAGGCTGCGGTGCTCGCAATGGCTGACTATGTGGGACCGACCTATATGCGCTTCGGCAGACTTGCAGCACCGATTTTCAACGACGCTGCAACATATAAGTTCGAGGTAGGCAAGGGTATCCAGCTTAAGGACGGCAAGGACGTTACGATAATCGCCACCGGTCTGATGGTAGCAGAGGCTATCGAAGCAGGAAAGGCGCTTGCCGAGCAGGGCATTGACGCAAGGATAATCAATATCCACACCATCAAGCCCATCGACCGCGATATCATCATCAAGGCTGCAAAGGAAACAGGAAAGATCATCACCGTTGAGGAGCACAGCGTTATCGGCGGTCTTGGTTCTGCAGTGGCAGACGTTGTCACCGAGGAATGCCCCGTACCGGTTATCAAGATAGGCGTCAAGGACGTATTCGGACACTCCGGTCCGGCAGTCGATCTGCTCAAGGAATTCGGGCTTTGCGCTGAAAATATCGTTGCAGTCACAAAGGCTGCGCTTGGCAAGTAATTTTTGCTGTTTTATCTCCGGGACTGTGCTTTGCAGTTCCGGAGAAATTTCAGCTTTCGTGCTTGTAACCGGAATGTAACCTTTTGCCTGCGGCGGCGGTTATAATAAATAGAAGAACACAATGCGGCAGACACAAGGAGATGGTCTACATGAAAAAGAATTTCTGGCAGGACGTCATGGACGGCGTGGACAAGGATATCGCAGAATCTTCAGCGGAGCGGCTGAGCCATATTTCTGACGGGAATGCCGATGAGGACTACACAGGGGACTGCAAGCCTACTGTGTACAGCTTCCCGCAGCGTTCCAAGGGGCATAAGAAGGGGCTTTTCATCGGTATAGGCTCTGTGGCGGCAGCAGCGGCGGTCGCCGGAGTGGTGCTGCTCAGGCTCCCTCAGAATGTGCCGGTATCGACCGGAGATGCGCAGAGTATGCCGGTATCCGACGAGCAGCAGAACAAGTCCTCATCGTCCGACCTTGTAAGCGCGGATGGCTTGGTAAACGATACGACAGACCGCATACATGAAATAATCGACTCGGCGGAGTTGGTGAGCGGCTATAAAAAAAGCGCAGGCTTTAACGCTTCGCTGTTCGACAAGTATTTCCATGGCGTGTGGAGCAGCGATATGGATAGCGTCACGCTCGGCTACAGCGAGGCTGATATGTTCGGGCTTAAGGAAGGCTATGTGTGCAGTGGCTTTATTTTGACGGATTACGCCTGCGATCTCGTTGCGGAACACGGCGGAGAGTACGACGTGTGGTCTGTGTCGCTTGACGACCCCGGAAAGCTTGTGATGTACGTAAACGCCACTATCGACGGCAGCAGCATTTCCGGCGAGGAACTGCAGCTGTTTACCGAGAAAGCCGAACTCGCTGAGGATTCGTCGCTGCTCAGCTATTTCGGGCAGGAAAAGCTTGCGGCGGAGATGGGGCTTACGGCAAGCGATATATTCAGCGATCTGACGGTGGAGTCTGACGGCGTGGAGTATTCAAGACATCTGGATAACTCCGTGTGGGATAACGTATTTCTCAGCAAGAAGTTCAGCGATGAGATAGTGCTGGCTATGCCTTTCTCCACCGGTTCTGACGGATCTGCTGTGACATATCTCGACACGGTATGGAAGCCCGACGGCAGCGGAAAGTGGGCGCTGGATCACGCTGCAGTATCAGAGGATATGTTCGCAAGAACTGCGCAGCAGCTTCATACAGCTATGACGTTATCTGACCTCGACATATTCGAGATGTACTATTCCGGACAGTGGACGGAAACGACCACCGGTGAAACACTGACGCTGACCTACGGTACGGACATATTCACACCGGCTGCAAAGTGCGGCGGCTTCTATGCCGAGCGTGACGGCTGGTGTATGTATCAGCTTTGCGGCGACGACATTCAGGTTTATTACATATCCTATTCCGACCCTGAAACGATGTATCTGTACTGCCCCGGCAAGAGGGGATATGCGACAAAGCAGGGCTACACGGCGGAATACAAGCACACGGCGTACGGTGCGGAGAGCAGCGGCACGATGTGCTCCATGCTCGGTCTGGAGCGGTTCAGGCTGAATGTGGAAAACAACGGCGAGCAGGAGCTCAGCTTAGTGCTGACGTCCGAGATCTATGAGTTACGCGACGGCTGGACAGCGGCGGCTTACACCGAGGACGTTCAGTGGGAGGGCTTCCGGCTTTACAGGAATGCAAGCGGCTCGGTCGAGATATCCTATCAGGTATTCGACGGCGATGGAAATTCAAAATGGGTGACAAAGCGGCTGGAGAATACTGCAGCCGGCTGGCAGACCACCATATATCTGGACAACACAAAGCTTGACGATTCGTCGCAGGGCTTTGCAAAGGACTCCGGAGTAGACGGTTCTGCGGCAGTGGAGGTAATTGATGGAGGACAGTCTGATAATTGACCTGTTCTTTGACAGAAGCGAACAGGCAATTGCAGAAACACAGAATAAATACGGCAGGCTGTGCGGGAAGATAGCCTCCGGTATTCTTGTGCGCCCTGAGGACGCCGAGGAGGCGGTGAGCAGCAGCTATCTGAAGCTGTGGAACGCTATACCTCCCAAGCGCCCCGAATCGCTCTGCGGATATCTCTGCACCATTGTAAGGAACACTGCGCTGAATGCCTACAGCAGCCTGAAACGGCGTTCCTGCGAGCAGCTTTACGGCGAACTTGCAGAGGTGATACCCGACAGCGTGACCTCCGACGAACGCCTTGACAGCCGCGAGGTGTCCGACCACCTCAACCAGTTCCTGCGCAAAAGCAGCAAAAAGAACCGTGACATATTTGTCGGGCGGTACTACTATAATATGTCGATTCGTGATATCGCCCAGAGTATGGGAATGACCGAAACAGCGGTAAAGACTAGGCTTTCACGTATTCGGGCAGGGCTGCGGGAGTATCTGATAGAACAAGGCGTGAGTGTTACATAATAGAAACAGGCTGTCGATAAAGGCACATCTGCGTCGTCAGCGCCATTTCGGCAGGCACAAAGCCTAGCCGAAACGGCGCTTCCTAGCATCTGCACCTTTCTCGCCACCCTGAAGAAAATACTTTTTTAACAAGCTGAATAGAAATACCTCCGGAAATTCCGGAGGTATTTTTTATGCGGAAGTGGATATTATGAGCAGGTCAGTCGGGTGTTTTGTTCTTGCTTATTTCTTTGTTGTCCCTTTCAAACAGGGTTATCATAAGGGTCACAGCTTGTTTCTGCAGGTCGTCAAGATCAGTGATATCAACGGTCAATCTCTCGTTGACTCCAAGCAGATAATCAGTGCTTGTGCCGAATATCTGTGCAAGCTTCACTATATATGTGATAGAGGGAGAATTTGTGCCGCTTTCCCATGCGTTGACCGCACTTTTGGTGACGCCGAGCCGCTCGGCAAGCTGAACCTGACTCATTCCAAAATGTTCCCTGAGACTTTTTATTTTGCTGTAAAGTCCATAAATCATATTATCACCTTTTTATATTATAGCAAAATCCGGTCAATCTATAATATACTACGGTTAATTAGTGCTTGACTTTTGCAGATGATTGTGATATAATATGCTTGGATATGGGAAACCATGTCCGTATTTATGTGAAAAGGGGTAATTATAATGTTCAATGTAAAAAAACGCAAAAAGGAAATAGTGCTGGCTGCGGTCACGTGTGTTCTGGCGGTCGTGGCGAGTGTGCTGACGTCGGGCTGCAGTTTTGTTTTGAATTACTTTGATTATAATGATAATATGACATACTGTATAAATCGTGATGGCGGTGGATTGGCTCTGGTTTCTGTATATGATTATTATGGCGATACAATTGATGTTCGCAGCCAAATAGATGGTATACCTGTCACCAGAGTTAAATTGAATGGTGGCTGGCGTGAAGATGTGACCAAGATAGAAATTTATGAAGGTGTTGAATCTGTTTTTCTAGATAAATTTAATAATGTATCGTATTTGTTTATTCCCTATGGGGTCAAGGACATAGAAATACACTGCAAAGGCTTGGAAAGAATTGATTTGACTGCTGACACTGATAATATTGATTTAAGTAACTGTACGTCTTTGAGATCCGTCACCATACCTAGGGGGACTGGTGATATTGATTTAAGCGGATGCACGCATCTGGAAAGAGTCAGAATATGGGAGGGCGTGGAAAGAATTGACGCTTCCGCGTTTGATGGATGTGTTTCGCTGAAGTATCTGGAGGTTCCCGCTGGCATTGAAATGATCGGAGATTTCAGCTGGATAGACCAAATAGAAATAGAAGAATATGAGTGACAAAGATACGGAGGATAAAATGACATGAATAACAAGATGATTAATATTGCGTCGATATGCACGGCGGTAATTTATGCTGCTGTCCAGATAGTAGGGTTCTGCGTTCCGGCTGTCGATGTGGGACGTGCGGCAGTTCCCTCGATACTGTTCATTAGTGTGCTGGCTCTGTTTTCAGCGGTCGTGGCTTTACCGGAGAAAAACAAAAAAATCAGGGCAGTGTGCATGATAATGGCCGCTCTGGAGCTTTTGCTGGCTCTGGTACTCTGCATTAATATTTTTGCGGGATTCTTTGAGCGCAGCGATATTAAATACATGGCTATTATTTTAGCAGGTCTGCTGCTATTAACAACAATAGTACTTACGCTCGTCAACGCTGAAGCGTCCTCTTACCTTACGAAGATAATGTCGAACGTGTGCCTTATCGTACTCATGATGCTGGCTGTAATATACATAAAATGGGATTCAAGACCGTTATCGGCTTCGATTTCAATGACCGGCGCCGCTGTTTCGCTGAACCTGCTTGCACCGAGATTCAGGAATAAAGCTGTGCAGGCGCTCACGAGCATAGCTTCGCTTGCGTTCATCGTAATTCCTGTTGTGTATATTGCAAGGGGCTACATTGGGTTTTACGTTTCCGTGACCAACGTGCTTGTTATCTTTTCGGTGCTTGTTTCGCTGGCGTGCACAAGCTTTATTGCGATCTCCGGCATAAAAGCGGAGCGCTCATCAGCAGGAGCACCGCAGACGTCCGACTGTCGATAAGCCCCGGTCTGGGCATAAACTCTTTCAGCATACTGACGGCTGTGGACTTTTATTCACAGCCGTTTCTGCGTTGTGGCATATCGGCAGAATTGCGGTTCACTTCAAGGAAAACCAGTTGACAAAAACGCCATAAAGTGCTATCATAATAGTGTATTTTTGTTCCGGCATGAATGGCTGGACATACAGATTTTGGAGGAAACGGCTATGGCAATTCTGGTAACGGGCGGAGCAGGCTTTATCGGCTCGCACACCTGCGTGGAACTTCTCAATGCAGGCGAAGAGATCGTTGTAATGGACAACTTCTACAACTCAAACCCACGTTCTCTGGAGGGAATAAAAAAGATCACCGGCAAGGATTTCAAATTCTACGAGGCGGATATGCTGGATATTGCAGCCGTTGATAAGATATTCGAGGAAAACGACATTGAGCAGGTCATTCACTTCGCCGGCTATAAGTGCGTGCCGGAAAGCGTAAAAAAGCCGCTTATGTACTATTCCAACAACCTCAGGGGCACATTCAACATACTTGAAACGATGAAGAAGTACGGCTGTACGAAATTCGTGTTCAGCTCGTCTGCGACTGTATACGGTATCCCCGCTAGCGTGCCCGTAAAGGAGGATTTCCCGCTGTCTGCGATAAATCCCTACGGCAGCACAAAGCTGATAATCGAGAATCTCTGCCGTGAAATGTCGGCTGCAGACCCCAGCTGGACTATGATACTCCTGCGCTATTTCAATCCTGTCGGCGCACATGAGAGCGGACTTATCGGCGAGGACCCGAACGGTATCCCGAACAACCTCATGCCTATCGTGCTGGACAAGGCTACCGGAAAGCGCGACGTGCTCGCCGTTGCCGGAAACGACTACCCCACGCCCGACGGCACCTGCGTTCGCGACTACATACACGTGGTGGATCTCGCCAAGGGACACGTTGCCGCAGTCAAGAAAGCACGCACCATTACCGGCGCACCTGCGTATAACCTTGGCACAGGCAAGGGCTATTCCGTTCTGGATATACTGAATACATTCCAGCGTGTGAACGGCATTGACCTCGGCTATACTATCGGCGAACGCCGTCCCGGCGACGCAGCGGCTACCTATGCCGACCCCTCGCTCGCTGAAAAAGAACTTGGCTGGAAGGCTGAAAAGACCCTTGACGAGATGTGCCGTGACGCATGGCACTTCAGACAGCTGCGTGAATCCGAGAACGCATAAGACTGTCGATAACCCCTCATCTTCGTCGTCACCAACCTAACGACAGGCACAAAGCCTAGTCGTTAGGTTGGTTCCTAGAATCTGAGGGCTTCTCGACAGTCTGGAGAGAATAGCTGATAGAAAGCGGTTTATCAGCTTATTCTATCACATTTTTTTGAAAAAATCGCAAAAACCTATTTACAAAGCGAAAAAAGTGTGATATAATATCTATGTTGTGCGCAAAGCATGACCATACCGGTTTCCCGGAGAGCGGATATTGCTCCTGATGGAGATGCACCTGAGTCCCTCTGCTGCGATACCGGAATAAATTCAATGAGGTGTTATTATGTTAAGAAAAGAAGAAAAAACAGCAGTTATCGAGGCTAACCGTCTGCACGAGCAGGATACCGGTTCTCCCGAAGTACAGATCGCTATCCTCACCAAGAGGATCAACGAACTGACCGAACACATCAAGGTTCACCAGAAGGATCACCACTCCCGCCGTGGTCTGCTGAAGATGGTTGGTCACAGAAGAAACCTTCTGAACTATCTGCAGAAGAAGGATATCGAGCGTTATCGTGCAATAATTGCCAAGCTGGGTATTCGTAAGTAATTTGAGCAGCAAATGGCAGCACTGCGCACTAAACAGTGCTGCCATTACTTCTAAAGGCAATGAAGGTACAGGCTTTAGCATTAAATTGAGTATCCGGTCAGCCGGATATTGACTTTAATTGCTAACACTGTGCCTTTATCCCGTAAAATATTGAAAGGAATTAAAAGGCAATGTTTGAAAATTACAAGGTATTCAAGACAATGTTCGCCGGCAGAGAGCTTACCGTTGAAACCGGCAAGGTCTGCGGACTGGCTAACGGTTCATGCTGGGTTAGATACGGCGAAACCGTAGTCATGGTAAACGTGGCTGCAAGCGCAAAGCCCCGTGACGGCGTGGATTTCTTCCCGCTTTCCGTTGATTACGAGGAGAAGCTGTACGCAGTCGGCAAGATCCCCGGCGGCTTCCTTAAGAGAGAGGGCAGACCCAGCGAGAAGGCTATCCTGACTTCCCGTGTGGTTGACCGTCCTATGCGCCCGCTGTTCCCCAAGGACATGAGGAACGACGTCGCTATCACAATGACAGTCCTCGCAGTTGACCCCGACTGCTCGCCTGAAATACTGGGCATGATCGGTGCTTCCATTGCGGTATCCATCTCCGATATCCCGTGGAACGGCCCTATCGGCGGTATCAGTGTTGGTCTGGTGGATGGCGAGATAGTTCTTATGCCTAACCTCGAGCAGAGAGCAAAGTCTGACCTGAACCTGACGGTCGCTTCCTCCGAAAAGAAGGTAGTCATGATCGAAGCAGGCGCAAACGAAGTCCCCGACGATGTAATGTTCGACGCCATCATGGCAGGTCACAACGAGATCGTGAAGTCGCTAATTCCGTTCATTAAGGACATTCAGGCGCAGATCGGCAAGCCGAAGTTCGCATTTGAATCTCAGGAAGTCGATCACGATATGTTCGACGCTATTTCTGATTTCGCTATCGAGCGTATCCGCTACGCACTCGACACTGACGACAAGAATATCCGCGAAGAGCGTCTGAAGCCCATCGTTGACGATATCCACGCAAAGTTCGACGAGGTATATCCCGAAAAGATAGGCATGATAGACGAGGCTATATACAAGCTGCAGAAGTTCGTTGTACGCCGCTGGCTGCTGGACGACAACAAGCGTGTTGACGGCAGAAAGATGGACGAGATACGTCCGCTTGCCGCTGAGGTAGGTATGCTTCCGAGAGTACACGGCTCAGGTCTGTTCACAAGAGGTCAGACTCAGGTCATGACGATATGCACGCTCGGTCCTGTAAGCGACAGCCAGAAGCTTGAAGGTCTGGACGAAGAGGACGGCAAGAGATATATGCACCACTACAACTTCCCAGCTTACTCTGTCGGCGAAACAAAGGCAAGCAGAGGTCCGGGCAGACGTGAGATAGGACACGGCGCACTCGCTGAGCGTGCTCTGCTTCCTGTTATCCCCAGCGTTGAGGATTTCCCCTACGCAATCCGTCTGGTGTCCGAGGTGCTTTCCTCTAACGGTTCTACCTCGCAGGGCTCAGTTTGCGGCTCTACTCTTGCACTGATGGACGCCGGCGTTCCGATAAAGAAGCCTGTTGCAGGTATCTCCTGCGGCCTTATCACAGAGGGCGACAGATGGGATACTATGGTAGATATTCAGGGCGTTGAGGACTTCTTCGGCGACATGGACTTCAAGGTTGCTGGTACTCACGACGGTATCACCGCTATCCAGATGGACCTCAAGATCGACGGACTTACTCCCGAAATAATCAAAAACGCCTTTGAAAAGACTCACAAGGCAAGAGATTATATCCTTGACGAGATAATGCTCAAGGCTATCCCTGAGCCGAGAAAGACAGTCGGCAAGTACGCTCCCAAGATGATCCACACCAAGGTTCCCGTTGACAAGATCAGCGAAGTTATCGGCAAGGGCGGAAAGGTTATCCAGAAGCTTTGCGCTGACTTCGATGTCAAGATCGACATTGACGACGACGGCAACGTATTCATCTGCGGACTTGACCTCGACAAGGCAAACGCGTGCGTTCAGGTCATCAGCACTATAGTTAATCCTCCGGAGATAGGCGCTATCTACAAGGGCAAGGTCGTTCGCATAATGAACTTCGGCGCATTTGTTGAGATCGCTCCCGGCAAGGACGGAATGGTGCACATCTCCAAGCTTGACAACCACCGTGTTGAAAAGGTAGAGGACGTTGTATCCGTTGGCGATGAGATAATCGTAAAGGTAATGGAGATAGACAATCAGGGACGAATCAACCTGTCCAGAAAGGACGCTCTTGCTGATATAGAGGCAAAGAGAAAGGCTCAGGCACAGGGCTGATAGACCGGCGATAAACCCAGAGGGAAGCGGAAGCTTCCCTCTTTTTGCTTAACTAAAAGGGATTGCGTTCAAAAAAACCACAAAAGCCCTTGCATTCGGGAAAAGTATGCGATATAATTAGCTTAGACTAATTCGGGAGGTACTTTTATGATATTTACTTTAGTTCTTGAGGGACTTGCGATGTGCCTTATGCTGACAATGCTCTGCATTATCGGGACAAAGGACGGCGCAGCGGGAATGGCGTTCTTCTACGAAAAGCCTGTGCAGGACAAGGCGATAGCGCAGGGGCTGACGACTGCCGAAACGATAAAGCGCAGGCTAAATGGATTCAGGCTGATCTCGTCCATACTGATGATAGTGTTGACTATTCTTTTCGTGTATGTGTTTAACGGCGCCCGCGGATTCGTTGATGGATTCCTGCAGATGCTTTTTTTATTTATGCGATAATGTGCGTGTACGATAAGCTGTTCATCGACACATACTGGGTAGGCCACACCAAAGCATGGATAATTCCCGGCACAGAGGAGTTCATGCCGTACATACCTGCAAGAATGGTGCTGATAAAGCTTGCGGTTTCGCTGATAATGTATCCGGCTACCGCTGCGATAATAGCGCTGGTAATGTCGTTTATCCTGAAATGATCATGTCAATAATACACATTTCCGCCCTCTTACGGGGCGGATCAGACTGCCGATAAACCCTCATCTTCGTCGTCACAAGCCCTACGGCAGGCAGATAAGCCTAGCCGTAGGGCTTGTTCCTAGAATCTGAGGGCTTCTCGACAGTCTGAATGCAGACTTTTTACGGATTGTTCCGCCCTAAATGGGCGGAATTTTTGTGCTTTTTTTCTGCAAAAAACCTTGAATTAGGAACGCTGTTGTGATATAATATTACTATGTGGGAATATGGTTTTGATTTCCCTATTACACATTTTCAGAAACGAGGAACAACTAATGTCATCAAGTGTTATTGTCGGAACCCAGTGGGGTGACGAGGGCAAGGGAAAAATCATTGACATCATGGCTGCAAAAGCAGATGTCGTTGTTCGTTCCAGCGGCGGAAACAATGCAGGACACACCGTAGTCCACGGCGACGAGGTGTATAAGCTCCACCTGCTCCCCTCAGGCATTCTTTACCCCGAAACGCTGTGCCTTATCGGAAGCGGCGTTGTGGTTGACCCGTCCGTGCTTCTTGAAGAGATCAACAATATGAATGCGAGGGGCGTGACCTGCGATAATCTTCGCATTGACGCCCGTGCAGATATCATCATGCCGTGGCACAGGCTGCTTGACAGGCTTTCTGAGGAATTCAAGGCAAAGCAGACCGGCGTAAATATCGGCACGACAGGCAGGGGTATCGGCCCGTGCTATACGGATAAGGCTGAGCGTATCGGCATACGTATGTACGACCTTGTTCACCCTGATTCGCTTAAAAAGAAGATCAAGGAAACAGGCGAACTCAAGAACCTTGTTATAACCAAGGTTTACGGCGGCGAAGCCTGCGACCTTGACGCGATCTACGAGGAATACAAGGCATACGGCGAGAAGCTTTCCAAGTACATGGCAGACGCTTCTGTTATCGCATTTGATGCGTATAAGGCAGGCAAAAAGGTGCTGTTCGAGGGCGCGCAGGCCACGCTGCTCGACATTGATTTCGGTACGTATCCTTTTGTTACCTCATCTCACCCCATCGCAGGCGGTGCGTGCGTAGGTACTGGTATCGGCCCGAAGATGATCGACGAGGTAATAGGCGTCGGCAAGAGTTACACCACCAGAGTGGGCAACGGTCCTTTCCCGACTGAGCTTTTCGATGAAACAGGCGACCTTATCCGTGAGCGCGGCGGCGAATACGGCACCACTACCGGCCGTCCCAGACGTACCGGCTGGTTTGACGCGGTCATCATGCGCCATGCAGTACGTGTGAACGGACTGACCTCGCTTGCAATAAACAAGTTCGACACACTGTCCGGACTTCCCGTGCTGAAGGTCTGCACGGCATACAAGACCACAGACGGTCAGACGCTGACCGATTTCCCCGTAACGCTGGAGGAACTTGCAAAGTGCAGCCCTGTCTACGAGGAGATAGAAGGCTATGAGGGCGACCTGTCCGGCTGCCGCAGCTTTGAGGAACTTCCCGAAAAGGCGCAGGCTTATGTCAAGCGTCTTGAGGAACTTTGCGGCTGCCCGATAAAGATACTCGGCATTGGTCCGGGCAGAGATCAGATAATCATCAGGTGATAGATGAAGCTGTTATTTATTGGCGATGTAGTGGGCAAGCCCGGCTGTGAGGCTCTGCAGCGCAGCCTGCACGGAATAAAGAATCAGCTTGGCGCAGATGTCGTGGTCGTGAACGGCGAAAATTCCGCCGAGGGCAACGGGATAAATCCCGGCTCTGCAGGAACGATATTCGACGCCGGCGCAGATGTCATAACCACAGGCAACCACTGCTTCCGCCAGAAAACCATGGAAGCAGAATGGGAAAGCTGCAGCAATGTGATACGTCCGGCAAACTACGGCGAGGACGTGATCGGCAGGGGAATGTGCGTGCTCGACAAGGGCGCATACTCCATTGCAGTGATAAACCTGATGGGCACGACATTCATGCAGCCGCTGGAAAATCCGTTCCATTGTATCGACCGCATTCTTGAAAAATGCACGGCGAAGGTCAAGATCGTGGACTTTCACGCCGAGGCTACCTCGGAAAAGCGGGCTATGGGGTATTATCTGGCGGGCAGAGTGACTGCCGTGCTGGGTACTCACACCCATGTCACGACTGCCGACGAGCAGATAATCGACGGCACTGGCTACATCACGGACGTCGGAATGACCGGACCTAAGGAGTCGATTCTGGGCGTTGAAAAGGACATAATCATCGAGCGGTTTCTGACCTATTACCCGAAAAGGCATAAATTCGCCGGCGGACCTGTCGAGCTTAACGGGGTTTTGCTCGACATTGACGTAAAGACCGGCAAATGCGATTCTATAGAGAGATTCAGACAGATAATAGTGTGAGCAGGACAAATATTACCGAAAGGCGTTCCCGCGGGGGAATGAAATGGTGACAATATGGAAATAGTAAAGGTATCGGCACATTCTGTACCGAAATCCGTTGCAGGTGCTATCGCAGCTGTTATACGTGAAAATGGCGAGGTAGAAGTGCAGGCAGTGGGAGCCGGCGCAGCAAATCAGGCTGTGAAGTCCATTGCCATCGCACGCAGCTATATGGCGCTGGTGGGAGTGGATCTTATCTGCATTCCCGCATTCACCACCGTTGAGATAGACGGCGATGAAAGAACAGCAATGAAGTTTATCGTTGAGCCGCGGTGAGATTCTGCGGTTTAGTCTGGTACTTATCGGGCGGCACTGAATGATCACGCAGAATTAAAACGTGCAATGACGCACAATGCTACGGTCATTGCCCTGCGGGTCATTCAGTGCTTCTTTTTTTGCGGTACGCCCGACAATCTGATAACCGAACGCAGAGGTGCCTTATGAAGAAGATACTGTTTATTGCCACAGGCGGCACGATAGCAAGCACAGACAGCGGCGGCGGGTTATCCCCCGAACTGTCCGCAGAAAAGCTGCTGCAGGGCGTTTCCGTGCCGAATATGGAGATACGCACAGTGCAGCCGTTTTCGCTTGACAGCACGAATCTCACGCCTGAGCACTGGGTAAGGCTTGCAGCGGTGATTCGGGACAGCTGGCAGGATCATGACGGCTTCGTTATCGCACACGGCACGGATACCATGGCGTATGGTGCGGCTGCGCTGTACTGCCTTATTCAGACGCCCGACAGACCGGTGATATTCACAGGCTCTCAGCTTCCACTCGACGCCCCCGACACTGACGCAGTGCGTAATCTTACGGACGCATTCCGCTGTGCGGCGCAGGGCAGAGCCGGAGTATGGGTGGTGTTCTGCGGCAGAGTTATCGCAGGAAACGCCGCACGAAAGGTGCATACAACCTCGTTTGACGCATTCCGCGGCTTCACCGCAGGGGACGAATATGCGGTGCAGGACTTCTGCACAGAGCAGGACGGCGAAGCTCAGGGCGGCGCAGTATTCTATAACCGGCTGGACAGCCGTGCGGCGCTGCTGCGGCTCACGCCGGGCATATCCGCAGAACTTGTGTATGATATCGGCACGCACGTCAATGCGCTGATAGTCGAGGGGTATGGACTAGGCGGGATACCGGACGGCGAGGATTCGCAAATTCTGCACACCCTGAAAGAACTGTCCGGACTGGGCGTGCGTATAATAATAACCACGCAGGTATTTGAGGGAGGCTGCGACCTCTCGGTGTATCAGGTGGGCAGGGCTGCGCTTGACGCAGGCTTTATTCCCGCAGAGGGAATGACCTCTGAATATGCGGTGATGAGGGCTATGTGGTCGCTTGCATATTCATACGAGCCGGAAGATTTCAGAAAGCTGTTCCTTGCCGAAAGGTAACGGGCGCTTTCTGCAGACATAACGACAGGAGGACACAACATGAAACGTGAACTGAAGAAGCTTAAACTGCGGAATTTCCTCATGCTTACGCTTGCGGGCTTTGTCAACGCATTCGGCATAACGGTTTTCCTTATGCCAGCAAAGCTGTACGACAGCGGAATATCCGGTACGTCGATGCTGCTCGACTATTTACCGCCTGACTGGCTCTCGCTGTCAGTAGCCCTCGTGCTGCTGAATATACCGCTGTTTTTGTACGGCTTGAAGCGTCAGGGACTTGCGTTCACCATTTATGCGTGCTATTCTGTGGCGTGCTATTCGATATTTTCGTGGCTCAGCACTACGCTTTTCCCGATAGACGAGGCAGTAGGCTCACGGCTCGCTGGAAACGACCTGCTGCTGTGTGCGATATTCGGCGGCGTTATTTCGGGCGTGGGCAGCGGACTTGCAGTGCGCTTCGGCGGCGCAATGGACGGCATTGAGGTGCTCGCCGTTATATTCTCAAAGCGGCTTGGAATGACCGTGGGAACGTTCGTCATGATATATAACGTTGTGCTGTACGTGGTGTGCGGTCTGGTGTTCTCCAACTGGGTGCTGCCGCTGTATTCCATCGTGGCGTATTTTGCGGCGCTGAAAACGCTTGACTTCATCGTCGAGGGTATCAGCCGTTCAAAGGCGGCGTTCATTGTCACCATGCGTGCGCAGGAGGTAGGCAAGGCTCTTGGCGAGGCGTTCGGCTGCGGTATCACTGAGATACCCGCAAAGGGCGGCTATTCCGGCACGGACAGAACTGTGCTGTATTTCGTTGTCAACAGATTCCAGATAGGCAAAATGCGCGGTATCGTGCACGACGTAGACCCCGCCGCATACATAACCATCAACGAGGTCGCAGACATCTTCAGCGCAAATCACGATACGGACGACAAGAATAAGAAAGAGGAAGTCACTGCAGCAGAGAAGTGACAGTCAGGAGGAAGAAATGCTGGAAGAGTTAAAGGAGCGGGTCTACAGGGCGAACATGAAGCTTCCCGCTCATGGACTGGTGACCTTCACATGGGGCAATGTTTCGGGCATAGACCGTGAAAAGGGTCTGGTCGTTATCAAGCCCTCAGGCGTGGAATACTGCGAAATGCGGCCGGAGGACATGGTGGTGGTAGACCTTGCGACCGGCGAGCGTGTAGAGGGCGAACTGAATCCCAGTTCCGACACGCCGACGCACCTTGTGCTGTACCGTGCATTCCCGAACATAAAAGGCGTGGTACATACTCACAGCCGCTGGGCGACGATTTATTCGCAGGCGGGCAGGAGCATTCCGGCGTATGGAACGACGCACGGCGACTATTTCTACGGCTCGATTCCCTGCACACGCAAAATGACCCCGCAGGAGATAGCCGGCGAATACGAAAAGGAAACCGGAAACGTTATTGTAGAAACGTTTGCGGGCAAGTCGCCCGACGATATTCCGGCAGTGCTGGTGCACAGCCACGGTCCGTTCACATGGGGCACAAGCCCTGATAATGCGGTGCATAACGCAGTGGTTCTCGAAGAGATAGCGTTCATGGCATGGCATGATGAGATGATGAACCCAGAAATGCTGCCTATGCAGCAGGAACTTCTTGACAAGCATTATCTGCGCAAGCACGGCGCGAACGCTTACTACGGTCAGGTAAAGAAGTAAAAATCACACCGCACAGAGCCCTGACGGTTTTGTGCGGTGATTTGTTATTCAGTAAAAATGCAATATAGCGCTAAAGCCGTGTAAATATCGCCTGATTATTTCTGGCGCAAGAAATCAGTCGGTACAAATATCAGGGAAAATTGCCATAAAGGTTGACAAACCCGCTTAATTGTGCTATCATATTAAAGTGGTCGCACAGCAATGTGCATAGACAACAGTAGAACGAAAGGAAGAAACACAATGAAGATCAAAAGAATAGCAGCTATGCTTATGGCAGGCGTTATGGCAGTGGGACTTTGCTCCTGCTCCAAGTCAGAAAAGACAGACTGGGAGTACATAAAGGACAAGGGCAATTTCGTTGCCGGAATCACACTGTTCGAGCCGATGAATTACTATGATGAGAACGGCGAACTGACAGGCTTTGAAACTGAGTTCACAAAGGCAGTTTGCGAGAAGCTTGGCGTTGAGGCTAAGTTCCAAGTCATCGAGTGGGAAAAGAAAGAGGTCGAACTTAACGCTAAGACCATCGACGCCATCTGGAACGGTCTGACCGTATCCGAGGACCGCAAGGAGAACATGGCTTTCTCCACCTCTTACGTAAGAAACAAGCAGGTCGTTATCATCAAGGCTTCCAACGCCGACAAGTATAAGGATATAGCTTCCATGGCAGGCGCTTCCTGCGCAGCAGAGGGCGGCTCTGCAGGCGAAACTGCGATAAAGAGCAACGACGTTCTTTCTCAGAACGAGTTCATCTCCAGCGCAGCACAGAAGGACGTTCTGCTTGAAGTGAAGTCCGGCACTGTTGAACTTGGCGTACTGGACTACGTTATGGCAAAGGCTTCCATCGGCGAGGGCACCGACTACTCCGACCTGATGATAGTCGAGGGTGTTGAGCTTACCCCTGAGGAATACGCAGTAGGCCTCAGAAAGGACGACACAGAGACCGTTGCAAAGATAAACGGCGCTATCGACGAACTGGTCGCTGACGGCACTCTGAAGAAGCTTGCCGAGAAGTACGACCTTGCCGACGTATACGCATTCGACAACTGATAAGCACGGCATGATATGCGGGGTGGGACGAAAGCCCTACCCTGCATTTATTTATTGAACGGGGTCACAATATGTCATTTCTTGAAGTAACCGCGCAGCTTGCAGACGGATTTCTGACAACGCTGCTTATATTCGGCGTAACTCTTGCGGGTGCGCTTCCTCTGGGTCTGCTGATAACTCTGGGGTCTATGTCAAAGATAACCCCTGTAAAGTGGATAGTCAAGACCTTCGTCTGGATAATAAGAGGTACGCCCCTTATGCTGCAGATAATACTTGTGTTCTACGGGCCCGGACTGCTCGGACTGAATTTCCGGTTTGACAGAATTATGGCTGTCATGCTGGCGTTCGTCATAAATTACGCCTGCTATTTCTCTGAGATATACAGGGGCGGCATTGAAAGCATACCTAAAGGGCAGTATGAAGCCGGTCAGGTGCTGGGAATGACAAAGAGCCAGATCTTTTTCAGGGTCGTTCTTTTTCAGGTGATAAAGCGTATAGTGCCGCCGATGGGCAACGAGATAATCACGCTGGTAAAGGATACCTCGCTTGCACGAGTTATCGCAGTTGTGGAGCTTGTAAAGGCTGCGGAAAATATCGTGTCGCTGAGGTCGCTTATCTGGCCGCTGTTCTATGTCGGAGCATTCTACCTGCTGTTCTCCGGAATACTCACCCTGCTGCTGAATTATGCAGAGAAGAAGCTTAACTACTATCAGGGCTGAGGAGGTGCGATAATGGCTTTTTTTGAGGTAAACGGGATATTCAAGCGTTTCGGCAGGACCGAGGTATTAAAGGGCATTGACTTTTCGATGGAAAAGGGCGAGGTGCTTGCGATAATCGGTTCGTCAGGAAGCGGAAAAACGACGCTGCTGCGCTGCATGAACTTCCTTGAAACGCCCGATTCGGGACAAATGACGCTCAACGGCGAGAAGCTGTATGACGCAGCCGAAAAGTACAACGACAGGGAAATAAGGGCAATGCGCCTGAATTTCGGACTTGTGTTCCAGTCGTTCAATCTTTTCCCGCAGTACACCGTGCTGAAAAACGTGTGCCTTGCGCCGGAACTCATGCAGATAAATCAGAGCGAAACCAAGCTGAGCCGTGCGGAAAAGGCTCAGATACGCAAGAATATCGAGGAAAACGCACGCAGCGTGCTTGCTTCTGTTGGACTTTCAGACAAGCTGATGAACTACCCGTGCGAACTTTCGGGCGGTCAGCAGCAGCGTGTGGCTATTGCAAGGGCGTTGGCGATGAAGCCGGTCATACTGTGCTTTGACGAGCCGACCTCTGCGCTCGATCCGGAACTTACCGGCGAGGTTCTGCGTGTTATACGTGAATTGAAAAGTTCCGACCGCACAATGATAATCGTCACCCATGAGATGGGCTTCGCCAGAAGCGCAGCCGATAAGGTGATATTCATGGCGGACGGCGTTATCGAGGAATACGGCACCCCTGATGAGGTGTTCGGGAATCCCAAGAGCCAGAAAACTATATCGTTTCTGGAGAAGTCGCTGGAGAACATCAATTAAATTTGCAATATTCGTACAAGCAACTTGCAGAATGCGCGGCTGAAATGTACAAGTTCAGGGCATACAATCGAGATTTTGAAAGCTGAAAGCTTTGCAATTTCACGGTTTGTGCTCGAATTTGTACAATATGCACTAAAAAACTGGGTAAAATCAAAAGTGTTTGTGAATAAGTGCGATTGACAAAACGGGCGTTTTCGGCTAAAATATAGATGTGAACAGGAAACAAAGGCGTTTCAGGACACGGGATAACTGCCCGTGCCATGAAACGCCATTTTTGTTTTCGGGATATGTCGGATAAAGAAAGACATTCCCAAAAGCACACCGACAACTAAACAAAATTCTAAGGAGGAAAAGGGACATGGCAGAACATTTTAACGTAGTGGAGCAGTTCGGCATTGACGTATTCAATGAGGAAACGATGAAGCAGAGGCTTCCCAAGAACGTTTTCAAGACTTTGAAAAAGACCATTGCCGAGGGCAAGGAGCTTGACAGCAGCATTGCAGACGTTGTTGCAAGCGCAATGAAGGACTGGGCTATCGAAAAGGGCGCAACTCATTACACCCACTGGTTCCAGCCGATGACCGGCATCACAGCCGAGAAGCACGACAGCTTCATCTCTCCCGCAGGCGACGGCACAGTTATCATGGAGTTTTCGGGCAAGGAGCTCATCAAGGGCGAGCCTGACGCTTCCAGCTTCCCGTCCGGCGGTATCAGAGCCACATTCGAGGCAAGAGGCTACACCGCATGGGATCCTACCTCCTATGCTTTCGTAAAGGACGGCTCGCTGTACATTCCTACTGCATTCTACTCCTATTCCGGCGAAGCACTGGACAAGAAAACTCCTCTGCTGCGTTCGATGGACGTTGTATCTGATCAGGCACTGAGGATCCTGCGTCTGTTCGGCAACACTACCGCTAAGAGAGTCGTTGCAACAGTAGGCGCAGAGCAGGAGTACTTCCTCGTTGACAAAAAGACCTATGACAAGAGAAAGGACCTCATCTTCACCGGCAGAACGCTGTTCGGCGCGCCTGCTCCCAAGGGTCAGGAACTTGAGGATCACTATTTCGGCTCCATCAAGCAGAGAGTATCCGATTATATGAAGGATCTCGATGAGCACCTCTGGAAGCTGGGTATCACCTCCAAGACAAAGCACAACGAGGTTGCGCCCGCTCAGCACGAGAACGCTCCGATATTCGCACCTGCAAACCTTGCGACCGACCAGAACCAGCTGACTATGGAACTCATGAAGAAGATCGCTCTGGAGCACGGAATGGTCTGCCTGCTGCATGAGAAGCCTTTCGCAGGTATCAACGGTTCGGGTAAGCATGATAACTGGTCGCTGTCCACCGACGACGGTCAGAACCTGCTCGATCCCGGTAATTCACCGATGGAGAACGCACAGTTCCTGACATTCTTAGTAGCTATCATCAAGGCTGTTGACGAGTATTCCGACCTGCTCAGACTTTCGGTAGCTTCCGCAGGCAACGACCACAGACTGGGCGCAAACGAAGCACCTCCTGCGATCATCTCCATCTTCCTCGGCGAGGAACTCGAAAATGTTATCGAGGCTCTTGAAGAGGGCAGGGAGTACACCTCCGGTCACTCCATGTTCAATGTTGGCGTATCTTCTCTGCCGACATTCCCGAAGGACACCACCGACAGAAACAGAACTTCTCCGTTCGCTTTCACCGGCAACAAGTTCGAGTTCAGAAGCGCAGGTTCCAGCCTGAATATCGCAGGACCGAACACCGTTCTGAACACCATCGTTGCAAACTCGCTGAAGGAATTTGCTGACGAACTTGAAAATGCAGGCGACTTCAACGCTGCGCTCCACGACCTGCTGGTAAAGAATATCAAGGCTCACAAGAGAGTTATCTTCAACGGCAACGGTTACGGCGCTGAGTGGCTGGTCGAGGCTGAAAAGCGCGGTCTGCCGAACCTCAAGACGACTGTAGAAGCTATCCCGACTCTGACCGCCGAGAAGAACGTTGACGTATTCACAAAGTTCGGCGTATACAGCGAGGTCGAGCTGCACGCAAGACAGGAGATCAACTTCGAGAACTACTCCAAGATAATCAACATCGAGGCACTGACGACAAGCGACATGGCAAAGACAGAGATCCTGCCCGCTGTTATGAAGTACTCAAAGGATATATGCGACATGGCTGCAAGCAAGAAGGCGGTAGGCGTTGAGCCGGCTGTTGAGTTGGCTATCGCAAACAAGGTGAACACTCTGACTGTATCTCTCAGCGAGAAGATCGACGCACTGAATGCAGCCATTGTAAAGGCACAGGGTATCTCCGATGTTCCTGAGCAGGCAAAGGTATACTGCGACGAGGTATTTGTGGCAATGCAGAGCCTGAGAGCAGTTGCTGATGAACTTGAAACTCTGGTCGGCGAGGAATACTGGCCGTTCCCGACATACGACGAGCTTCTGTTCAACGTATGATCCCGCATAAAGATAGAGTATGCGGCAACTATGACTTAAAGCGTAATTACTCGCTTTAAGATATCCCGCTCCCTTTCCCTTATTTGGGGCTGCCGTCGGCAGCCCCTTTTTTCTTGATATTATCGTATAGAAAATCACCCCTATGCTAGGGCATAGGGGTGCGATTTTGTTCTGTTCAGCATTACACAGATCACTTCTGCGTATCCATAAACCTCTGATAAGCCTCACGCAGTTCGACCGAGGTCGCTTCGGGAGCGGTGGGGTTGCAGTGCGCCCATGCGCCTGTTTCGCTGGAAGCGTTGAACTTCTGCTTGTCACGGCTTCTCATCGGCGGGTAGAATGCGATGTGGAAGTGGTGGTGCGATACGTCGCCGCTGTTCACGGGTGCGTTATACATACACATCATGTACGGGAAGTTGTAGCCGAACAGGCTGTCCAGCGTGCCGGCGCACTTCTTTACGATGTCGGCGAGGTCTGAGCGTTCCTTTTCGTTCAGTTCTGAAATATACTGCACATGACGCTTCGCCATTATGTATATTCCGTAAGGGTATTCGCAGAAGAACGGCAGGAACACGGTAAAGCTGTCGTTTTCAAAGATGATGCGTCTGCCGTCGGCAACCTCGTGCTCCAGCATATCGCAGCACAGGCACTTGCCCTTTTCGGCAATGCTTGCCTTGTATGCCTCGTCCTCAAGCTGAAGCTTCTTTGGAATAAAGCTGTAGCCGTAGATCTGACCGTGCGGGTGCGGCATTGTAACGCCGACCACGTCGCCTCGGTTCTCGAAAATGAAAATGAACTTTATTTTCTCGTCCTGACGCAGCGCCTCGAATCTTTCGCACCAGAGGTTCACAAGCTTGCACACATGGTCGTGCGGCAGTTCTTTCAGGGTCTTGGTGTGTTCGGGCGAGTACAGAATGACCTCGCACTTTCCATAGGACGGAGCGGTCTTGAAGAAGTCGTTTGCAACATCGTCCATGGGGGGCGGCGTCTGCGAAAGCGCAGGGAAGTCATTATCGTATTCAAGCACGTCGTAATCCGGTACTTTTCCTCCGGAGGGGCAGAACGGACACCAGTCCTTTGGCATCTGCGGTCTGTTCTGTCTGTGTGACGCTATCATTACCCAGTCGTTGATAAGCGGGTTCCATCTCAGCTCAGCCATTGTTTCAAAAGTCCTTTCGGTAGTTGATCACTTATTTTCGCCGTTGGTTTCGCCGGCGTCCTTGGTTTCCGGCTTCTCGTCGATGATCTCGGCAGGCTCTTCAGCGGGAGCGGGTTCCTCAATAGGCTTTTCGGGCAGCTTTGCGCCGCACTTGGGGCAGTATGAGTTGTCCCTCTTGGTCTTTGCTCCGCACTTTGTGCAGGTGACTTCCTGACGAAGATCGTCCAGCAGGAGGTTGATCTCAGCAAGCTTCTCATACAGCTTGTCGATCTCTGCTATCTCGGCGTCGAAAAGTGCGACGTCTGCATTCTGGGATTTATTCATCTCATAAGCCATCTGACCCAGCTTCTCAAAACGTGCCTTGATATCGCCGGTGGTCTGGGATTCCTTGATCTTCAGCTTGGTGAATCTTACTGCTTCGTCGGTCTTTTTTCCGGCGGTCGCAGCGGCGGACTTGGTTGTGTTGATTACTCCATCTAAAAAGCTCATGGTAAAACTCCTTTCAAATTTCGGACGTTATGAGGACGTATGTCCCCATATGTTATTTTATCACAAAAGCCGTGAATTTGCAATAGCCCTGCGGAAAAATCATCAGTCCTTTGCGGGACGTTCCTGACCTCTTGTGAGCACTCCGATAAACTCAGGACCTGCGTTGCAGGATACGACAACGCCGCACTTTTCCACCATAGCCGGACCGTAGCCAAGCTTCTTGGTCATCTTGTCGATGAACTCCTTTTCGCAGTCGGGGCGGGTGGTGGTGATAACGCACCACGGCGTTTCGGGTATCATCTTGGAAGCTATCGTTTCAACAGCGGCGTCGATAACGCCCTTTTCACCCCTGACCTTGCGGAGGACTTCGGTCTTTTCAGCGGCGAGGTAGATGAGCGGGCGAAGTCCCATGAGTTCGCCGAGGAAGCTTGCTGCGGCGCTTATTCTGCCGGACTTCTTCATGTGGCGCAGTTCAAAGCCGATGATGAACGACTCGGAATGTCTTGCCCAGTCCTCGAGGTATGCAACGACGCTTTCAACGCTGTTTCCTGCTTCAAGCTTCTTGCAGGCTTCGATAACGGGGTAGCCGTAGCACAGCGTGTAGTTCTGGCTGTCAACGGTGTAGATAGTGAGGTCTTTCAGATCCTCGGTGTTCTTTTTCGCAAGCACTGCGTTTGAATAGGTCTGAGAGCCTGAGCCGTTGATAACGTCGACGATTATCGTGCGCACGCCCTGCTCGTAAAGCTCACGGTACTTGTCCTCGAACTGTATCGCAGTGATCTGAGAGTGCTTGGGTATCTCCTGATGTTCCTTGAGTATCTTGTAGAACTCGTCCGGCTGGATATCTATGCGGTCTGCATAGCTTTTCCCCTCGATGGTCACCATGAAAGGCATTACAACGAGCAGATCCTTGTAGCGTTCCTCGTTCTCCTTTGAAATATCGCAGCCGCTGTCTGTGATTATCCTGATAGTGTTGTCCATGATATACTCCCTTTCCTGCGGATCACTCCGCCTTATTCCAGTCAAATTCCCGCAGCCTGCCCTTGTTCTGCAGTTCCGGGAAGCCCCACTGTCTTAGCACCTCGTATGCGCCTATAGCAGCGCTGTTTGAAAGATTCAGGCTGCGCAGCGTTTCACGCATGGGAATGCGCACGCAGCGCTGCTTGTTCCTGAAAAGCAGGCTTTCAGGCAGACCTGCGTCCTCCCTGCCGAAAAACAGAAAGCATTTATCCGGGTACTGCACGTCGCTGTATATATTCTCCGCCTTGGTGGAAAAATAGTAGTATTCTCCGTCGTTTCGTGCGAAGAAATCCTCAATGCCATCGTAATAGGTGATGTCCAGATAGTGCCAGTAATCCAGACCGGCACGCTTCAGCTGTTTGTCGTCAGGGGTAAACCCCATCGGTCTAATCAGGTGAAGTCTTGCGCCGGTAACAGCGCACGTGCGGGCGATGTTTCCGGTGTTCTGGGGTATCTGTGGTTCTACCAGTACGATGTTGAGTTCCAAGCTTCTGCGCTTCCTTTCGGTTATAAGCTTCCTTTTGGTGATAAACAGTTACTTATTTATTTTACCACATTTTCGCCCACAATGCAATAGCTTTTTGAGCACCTTACAGAGCGAATTACACAAAATCCTGAGAAATCGTGTGGGAAAGTTGGTATTACTGATTATTGACAACCCAAATGAATAGTAGTATAATATATAACGTTTTGGTGTCGGAAAAAGACAGACTGGCGATAAACCCTCATCTTTGTCGTGAAGTGAAAACCTTTAATGCGCAGCGTCCTGCTGCGCTCTGGGGTTTTCACTTGTGGCGTCCTGCCACAATAAGCATTTCGGCAGGCACAAACACGATGTTTGTGCCGTTGCCCCCAAAGCCCGACACGATGTCGGGCAACTAAGGGCAACTTGAAAGAGCCTAGCCGAAACGCCGCTTCCTAGAATCTGAGGGCTTCTCGCCAGTCTGTGAGAGAACTTATACGTTAAGCTAGATATTATACGGCACCCTAAAGGAAGGTAAAGACATGATAAGGAAGTACATAAGCGACCTGAAAAAGGAATTCAGCGGGTACAACGGAAAGAAGCTTACGCAGGACATGATGGCGGGACTGACTGTAGCTGCGGTGGCACTGCCGCTTGCGCTCGCATTCGGAGTAAGTTCCGGCGCAGACGCAGCGTCGGGACTTATCACTGCGATAACTGCGGGCATAGTCATCGGCGTTCTGTCCGGTGCGTCCTACCAGATATCCGGTCCTACCGGAGCGATGGCGGCTATCCTGCTGTCGGTTTCTGCGAAATTCGGCATAACCGGCGTACTGACGGCGGGCTTCCTGTCCGGAATAGTTCTGCTGATAGCGTCTGTATGCAGGGTGGGAAAGCTGGTAAGCTATCTCCCTGCGCCTGTAATAACAGGCTTCACATCAGGTATTGCGATAATCATTGCGCTCGGCCAGATAGACAACTTCTTCGGGACGAGATCTGTCGGCGAAAACCAGATAGAGAAGATAGCTTCGTATTTCACCGGCAAGGGCAGCTTTTCTCCCGACTGGCTCACAGTGATGTTCGGCGCAATGGTGGTGCTGATAATGGTGGTCTACCCCAAAAAGTGGAACGCTGTCGTTCCGTCCTCGCTGGTGGGCATAATTGTTGCGCTCATCGTGAACATGGTGTTCTTTGAACAGGGCACTGTGGCTGAGGTGGGGGCAATTCCGAGCAGCCTTGTGACCTCAGACAGCATAATCATGAAAGGCTTCGATTTCGAGCATATAACAAGCCTCATCATGCCTGCGTTTTCGATAGCTGCGCTTGGCATGATAGAGAGTCTGCTGTGCGGCGCAAGCGCAGGCAAGATGAAAGGCGAGCGCCTTGACGCAGGCAGGGAACTTCTGGCTCAGGGCATAGGCAATATGCTTATCCCGCTGCTTGGCGGCGTTCCCGCAACTGCGGCGATAGCACGTACGTCTGTTGCGATAAAGTCGGGCGGACAGACAAGGCTTGTCAGTGTGTTCCACTCCGTGGTGCTGATACTGTCTATGTTCCTGCTGGGCGGCGTAATGAGCAGGATACCTATGGCGGCTCTTGCGGGCGTGCTCATGGTCACTGCATTCAGAATGAACGACTGGGCGGCAATAAAGAGCATTTTCAGCAAGAAGTTCAAGTCCTCTATTTCGCAGTATATCATCACTATGGCAGCTACCGTGGTATTCGACCTGACTATCGCCATAGTTATCGGCGTTGTCGCTGCAATGGTGGTATTCGTGGTAAAGAGCAGCGAACTGCGTGTGGTTTCAAGCGACATCGACGAAAGCAGGCTTGAGGGCAAGGTGAATTCCGGACATCACGAGGAATTTAAGGTGGTCTACGTATCCGGACCGCTTTTCTTCGGTACTCAGGAAAAACTGATAGAGCAGCTTCAATCGCTTGAAGGCTCACGTCAGGTGATACTGTCCATGCGCGGAGTGCCGACAGCGGACGATATATCGCTTGCGGAACTTGAAAAGCTGTACAATACGCTTCGTGAAAAGGGTACGCAGATATCTTTCACCGGCGTGCAGACCGCAGTAAAGGAAATGATGGACAGAGCCGGCTTCCGCCAGAGGATAGGCGAGGAGCATTTCTACTGGGACGCAGTGGCTGCGATAAAGGCGCTGGAAGTAAGCGAGCCGGCATAACGCCGTTTTCGGCAAAGGAGCAAAATGAAGAAAGCAATTATATTCGACCTTGACGGCACTTTATGGGACAGCTCAGAGAGCGTCTGCGCCTCATGGAACGAGGTGTTCGGGAGATACCCTGAAATAACACGAAGATTGACTCCGGCAGACGTTCGGGGGTTCATGGGAAAAACGCTGGATCAGATAGCCCTGCTTGCGCTTCCGGAAACTCCGGAAGAACTGCGGCGCAGGGTTATGGGCGAGTGCGTGACCTACGAACTGGAATATATCGAAAAGCACGGCGGCAGGCTGTACCCCCGGCTTCGTGAAACGCTCGAACAGCTTCGGCGGGAGTATTCGCTGATGATAGTCAGCAACTGTCAGGACGGGTATATACAGTGCTTTCTGGAGTATTCAGGGCTTGACGATCTGTTCGGCGATTTCGAGAGCGCAGGCGGCACAGGGCTGTCAAAGGGCGAGAATATCAGCCTTATCATGAAAAGAAACGGAGTTGACAGGGCTGTCTATGTCGGCGATACTCAGGGCGACCTTGATTCCGCTGACTATGCGGGAATACCGTTTATCCGTGCGGCATACGGCTTCGGCAGCATGAACAGGGAAGTGCCGGAGATACGGGAGTTCGCCGGACTGGTGCAGGCTGCTGAAAGGCTTTTCGGAGCGATGGAGGGCTGAGCGATGATATACACCGTTACGTTTAATCCGGCGATAGACTATGTAATGCACCCGCAGAGCGTTGTGACGGGCGCTGTCAACCGCTCGGCAGGCGAGGACGTTTATTTCGGCGGAAAGGGACTGAACGTGTCCTATGTGCTGAAAGAACTCGGCATTCCGTCAAAGGCGCTCGGCTTCACGGCGGGCTTCACCGGCGCAGTGATAGAGCAGCTTGCGCAGGAAGCGGGGATAGATACCGACCTTATCTGGCTGAGCAGCGGAATGTCACGCATAAACGTAAAGCTGCGTGCCGACGAGGAAACCGAGATAAACGGCAGAGGTCCTGATATCCCGCAGGAAGCTATAGATGAGCTTTTCAGGCGGCTGGAAGCGCTTCAGGACGGCGATATTCTGGTACTTGCGGGAAGCATTCCGTCAACGCTGCCCGCAGATATCTACGAGCAGATACTGTCACGGCTTTCCGGCAAGAAAATAAAGGCGGTGGTGGACGCTTCGGGAGCGCTGCTGAGGAACGTGCTGAAATACCGCCCGTATCTTGTCAAGCCCAACGACCATGAACTCGGAGAACTGTTCGGCGTTACTCTTACCACGACTGAGGAGATAGCGGAATACGCTTCAAAGCTGCAGGAGATGGGCGCAGTCAGCGTGCTGGTGTCGCGTGCGGAAAAGGGAGCGCTGCTGCTCGACGAGCACGGGAAGCTGCACACCTGCGGCGTATTCAGTGGAACGGTGAAAAACTCAGTCGGCGCAGGGGATTCGATGGTCGCAGGTTTCCTTGCCGGAATAGATAAGGGCTATGGCTATGCGCTGAGGCTTGGAACGGCGGCAGGCGGTGCGACTGCGTTTTCGGACGGGCTGGCAGAAGGCGCGGATATACACAAGCTTATGGAGCAGGATAGTACAATATCTTAAAAATATAAAATAGAGGGCTGCAAACGAACTGCAGCCCTATTGATTTTTTATATATATCTGAGGAAATCCTTTTCCTCGCCGTTCTCGATAAACACCCTCGGAACACGTGTGCCGATACAGCAGAGAAGTTCATAGCTTATCGTGCCGATAAGGTCCGCTGCGTGGTCTACGGAAGCGCCGCCGTCGGTTTCGTTTGAGTATACCGTGACGATATCGCCTATTTCCGCTTCGGGAATGTCGGAGATATCAACGAGCGTCTGATCCATACATATCCTGCCGCATACCGGTGCGGGTTTGCCGTGGATAAGCACGCTCCACTGACCGGAAAGCCGCCTGTTGAAGCCGTCCGCATAGCCGCACGGGATAAGCGCAAGCCGTGTTTCCTTTTCGGCGGTGTATGTCCTGCCGTAGCTTACCGTGTCGCCGGGGTGTATCGTCTTTATCTGGCTTATCACGGTTTTCAGGCTGAATACCGAGCGAATGGCGTCGGGAAGCGGGTAGAGAGTATTCGGGCGGTGGCCGTACATCACGATGCCGGCACGCACGAAATCTGCGTCAAAGTCGTCGTGGAACAGTATTCCGCCGCTGTTCTGGCAGTGGATAGGAAGCCCCCGGCTGCGGCAGATACCGGCAAGCCTTGCGTACTGCTGCTTCGTGAACTCCATGTCCTGCTCCTCAAGGGAATCTGCGACGGCGAAATGCGTGTAGCCCGCTTTGCAGTCAAGACCGGGCAGGGAAAGGATAAAGTCCGCTTCCTCAGCGGTGGTTATGCCGACGCGCGACATTCCAGTGTCGAATTTTATGTGTACCGGCACCTTTGTGCCCTGCTTTACGGCATAGTCGGAAAGTTCCTGCGCATACGAGGTGCTGCCTACTGTGTATATGTAATTTTTGTCAATGTTCTCAAATATCATCGGAATATCGCAGTAGCCGAAAATGAGAATATCTCCCTGAGTTCCGGCGTCAGATACGCTCTGCGCTTCCCAGATGTTGGATACTGCAAAATGCCGTACGCCGCACCGATTGAGCGCCGGAGCGCATTCGGCGTCCCCGTGACCGTATGCGTTTGCCTTTACGATGGCAATGATCTCCTTGTTTCCGGCGTATTTGCGTATCTCGTTTATATTGCTTTTAAGGGCGTCGAGGTTTATTTCCGCCCATGCTCTGTGATAAAAATTCTTCATGTTCTCTCCCCTATAGTGTTGAAATTTCTAAAGATATGTGGTATAATAACCTTATAGTGTTTTAGACTGACGATAAACCCTCATCTTCGTCGTCACAAGCAAAGCGACAGGCAGAAGCCTAGTCGTTTTGCTTGTTCCTAGAATCTGAGGGCTTCTCGTCAGTCTAGGCATCATCAAGCCTAAACATTACATTTATCAAATTTAGTTTCTCCGGTTCCCCGCCGGAGAATATAATAAAAGAGCAGCCGCTCTCAGATATTGCCCTGTATATTATATTACTAATTCCGAAAAAATTCAATACTTTTTCGGCGGACCGGCAAATTTTTGGCGCTGCTTTTACGAAAGGCTGGTAATATGGCTGTACGCAGAAGAAGTAACTGGTATATATATCTGATAGCATTCGGCATAACCATCGCCATGATAGGCGTGGCAATATTTTCTTTCCGTGATTTCATATTCCCTGACGTGAAGCAGACGGGACTCACAAGCGACGGTGCGCTTTCTGAGGATTTCGTGCCGGACGCTGGAATGAACTTTGCGGTCATGACCATGATATCCGACGGCGACAGCGAAATGCCGCAGCTTTTCATCGCCGTGTCCTATAATGCGGTGGAAAACAGACTGATGTTCGTGCCCGTGACCAACGGCATTGCGCTGAACTCCGCAGGCAGAACGCTTCCGAATGTTTTTGCGGCTCAGGGCGGCAGCGGAGTTATGTCCGCGGTGTCCTCTGAACTTGGCATAAAGTTCGACGGCTACATCAAATTCAGCCGCAACAGCCTTGAGCGGCTCATATCCACCTACGGCAACGTTGAGTTTGACGTAGCGCGCACCCTCATGATAGAGGACGGCAACGAGGTCGAGGTACTGAATGCAGGAAAGCAGATGTTCACCGCTGAAATGACATACAGATATCTTATGTTCGCTGATTTTGACGAGGGCGAGGGATACCGCTTTAATATGATATGCTCGCTGCTGAGCGAGCTTGTCAACCAGAATGTTTCATATATCGACAGTTCTCTGCTTGATGTATATGCGTCGGAGATAATGGAAGATACCGACACCGACATCACGGAGGAGGATTATCTTGACCACAAGGCTGCGCTGCTCAACACGGTGCAGTATGGCATAAATCCGGCGGAATACTATGTTCCTTACGGCGAATACGGCGACGACGGCAGCTTCACGGTGTCACCTAACTCAGTTGAAACCGTTCGCCTGAAATCAGGTCAGGAGGATTGACATGGAAGAAAGAATACAGCGCACGATGGCGGCTCTTGAAAAGAACAAAATGAAGCCGTATTATGCGGAGAGCAGAGAACAGCTTTACGACATCGTCCGCAGTCTGGTGAAGAACGACAAACTCATCACCGCAGGCGGCTCGGTGAGCCTTGAACAGTCGGGAGTAAAGCAGCTTCTGCTGACGGAGTTCAGCGGCGCATTCCTTGACCGCTCCGCTGCAAAAACGCCTGAGCAGGCGCAGGAAATAATGCGCAAGGCTTTCGTATCGGACAGCTTCTTTGCAAGCAGCAATGCGGTGACAGAGGAAGGCGAGCTGTACAACGTGGACGGAAACGGCAACCGTGTTTCTGCGATGATATACGGACCGCTTCAGGTGGTGCTTGTCGTCGGCGTAAACAAGATAGTAAAGAACATGGACGAGGCGGTGAAGCGCGTAGAGCAGGTAGCCGCTCCGCTGAACACCAAGAGGCTTCACTGCGAAACACCCTGCGAAGTCACGGGTACCTGCGCACACTGCCACAGCAAGAGCAGAATTTGCTGTTCTTATGTCAGATTAGGTCAGCAGCGTGTTCCGGACAGAATAAAGGTCATAATTGTAAACGAGGAACTGGGATATTAAGACATTAACAGCCGTATTATCGGCAGAAAGGATACATATTATGGCAGTATTAAAGCTTAAAGCCCCCTGCAAGGACTACATCTGGGGCGGAAACAGACTCAGAGAGGAGTACGGAAAGCAGCTTGATTCCGACAGGATAGCCGAAAGCTGGGAACTGTCCTGCCACAAGGACGGACAGAGCGTCATCATCGGCGGCGAGTATGACGGCAAGACGCTTTCCGATTACATCGCAGCAAAGGGAAAGGACGTGCTCGGCACGAACTGCGCACGTTTTGAGTATTTTCCGGTGCTGATAAAGCTTATCGACGCAAAGGACAACCTGTCCGTGCAGGTGCACCCGTCGAACGACTATGCGCTGCGGGTCGAGGGCGAGTACGGCAAGACCGAGATGTGGTACATCGTTGACTGCGACGAGGGTGCGGAGCTGCTCTACGGCTTCAAGCACAGCATTTCCAAGGAGGAATTTGCACAGCGTATCGCAGACAATACCCTGCTTGAGGTGACCAACAACGTCCCCGTGCACAAGGGTGATGTGTTCTTTATTGAGAGCGGAACGCTGCACGCGATCGGAAAGGGCATACTTATTGCCGAGATACAGCAGAACTCCAACACCACCTATCGTATATACGATTACGGCAGGGTCGGCAAGGACGGAAAGCCCAGAGAACTTCACGTTGAAAAGGCAAAGGACGTGACCGAGCTTATCCCGCCGAAATACCCCACCACAGCACAGGGCGCGCCCGAAAAGACCGAGGGCGGAGTAAAGACCCTGCTGCGTTCCTGCGAGTATTTCAACGTAAACAAGCTTGAAATAGACGGCACGATGAAGATAACCGCAGGCAGCGGCTCGTTTGAGTCCATGCTGGTGCTGGACGGCAGCTTCGAGGTGACATACGGCGCAGAGAAGCTTAACGCAGTCAAGGGCGACAGCCTTTTTGCAGACGCAGGCACGGGCGACATCGCCATCACCGGAAAGGGCACAGTAATACTTACGGACATCATCTGATATCTGACAGGAGGCGGGACATGGCATTACATCTTGGCATAGACATCGGCGGCACAAACATCGCCTGCGGGATAGTGAACGATTCCTGCGAGATAATCGCACGCTCAAAGGTCAGGACGAACGCTCCCAGACCATATCAGGAAATACTTGGGGATATAATCCGTGCAGCGGAGCTTGCCTGCGGCGAAGCGGGAATAGCACCGGAGCAGCTTGCTTCGATAGGCATGGGCTGTCCGGGCACCTGCAATCAGGCGAGCGGCGAGGTGGAATATTCAAACAACCTCGGCTTTAAGAACGTACCGCTGAGAACTGACATAGAAAAGCGGTTCGGCGTCAGCACCTATCTTGGCAACGACGCTGACGCTGCGGCATTCGGCGAATACTGCGCCGGCGCTGCAAAGGGCGCTGAAAATGCAGTGGTCATAACCCTCGGAACGGGCGTAGGCTCTGGAATAATCATCGGTGGCAGGATATACAGCGGCTTTAACTTCGCCGGCGGCGAGATAGGGCATACGGTCATTGAGGTGGACGGCAGACAGTGCACCTGCGGCAGACGAGGCTGTTTCGAGGCTTATTCCTCGGCGACAGGGCTTGTCCGCACGACTAAGGAGTATTCCGAGAAATACCCCGACAGCCTTATGTCTGCAATGATCAGGCAGGACGGCAGGATAAGCGCACGCACTGCATATCAGGCGATGAAGCAGGGCGACCCTGCGGGAAAAGAGGTCACCGACCTGTATGTCAAGTACCTTGCAGTAGGTATTGCTAATGTGATAAACATATTCCAGCCCGATATTCTGTGTATCGGCGGCGGTGTGTGCAACGAGGGCGACACGCTCCTGCTTCCGCTCAGAAAGGCGGTCGCAGAGCAGGTATACACAAGAAACAGCAAAAAGAACACTGAAATAGTCATTTGCTCACTCGGCAATGACGCAGGAGTGATCGGCGCAGCAATGCTGCACAGATCGCATGAATAAAACCATTGCCTGAAACAACGGCAGGAAAGGAAATAAAATGAGAAGCGACCTTATCAAAGAGGGAGTAGAGAAAACTCCCCACAGAGCCATATTAAAGGCTCTCGGCGTTACCGACAGCGAAATGCACAGACCCTTTATCGCAGTTGTCTGTGCTGCGAGCGACTATGTGCCGGGACATATGCACCTGCACGAGATATCAAAGGCTGTCAAGGACGGTATCAGAAACGCAGGCGGCGTACCGTTCGAGTTCTTCACCATCGGCGTATGCGACGGTCTTGCAATGAACCACAAGGGCATGAGATATTCCCTTGCTTCAAGAGAACTTATCGCTGACAGCATTGAAGTAATGCTGACCGCTCACCCGCTCGACGGCGTGGTATTTATCCCTAACTGCGACAAGATAGTGCCCGGAATGGTGCTTGCTGCGTCCAGAATGAACCTGCCCTCGATATTCTGCAGCGGCGGTCCAATGAACCCCGGCTGCGTTCAGGGCAAGAGAGTGGGCTATTCCGAGATATACGAGGCAATAGGTCAGTATTCAAACGGCGAGATAGGCGACGACGTTATCAAGGACTATGAGAACAACGCCTGCCCCACCTGCGGAAGCTGTTCGGGAATGTACACCGCAAACTCAATGAACTGCCTGACCGAGGCTCTGGGACTTGCACTGCCCACCGCCGGCACTGAGCCTGCAGTAAACTCTGCACGCCGCAGACTTGCCAAGGAATCCGGCGAGCGTGTTGTCGAGCTTGTAAAACAGAATATCCGTCCGAGCGATATTCTGACAAAGAAGAATATGCTCAATGCGCTGGCTACGGATATGGCAATCGGCGCTTCCTCGAATACCGTGCTCCATCTGCTTGCAATAGCGCATGAAGCTAAGGTAGACATCACGCTCGACGACATCGACCAGATGAGCAGAAAGACTCCGCAGCTTGCAAAGCTGAATCCCGCTTCAAGCGTGTTCATCACTGATATGAACGCAGTCGGCGGTATCCAGACCGTTATTCGTGAGCTTTCCAAGGGCGGTCATGTCAATACTGATGTAATGACAGTGTCAGGCACTCAGGCAGAGCGTATCGCAAACGCAAAGGACGCAGACGGCGTGGTTATCCACAAGATAGATTCGCCCGTGCGCAAGGACGGCGGTATAGCTATCCTCAGCGGCAATCTTGCCGAGAACGGCTCTGTAGTAAAGCAGGGCGCAGTTAAGCCTGAAATGATGGACTTCACCGGTACTGCAAGAGTGTTCAACGGCGAGCAGGCTGCCTGTGACGCTATCCTCGGCGGCGACATCAAGGCTGGCGACGTAGTTGTAATACGCTATGAGGGACCCAAGGGCGGCCCCGGAATGCCCGAAATGCTCGCACCGACAGCCGCAATCGTCGGCAAGGGACTTGACGGCAACGTTGCGCTGATAACCGACGGCAGATTCAGCGGCGCTTCAAGGGGCGCAGCTATAGGCCACGTTTCACCGGAAGCTGCAGAGGGCGGTCTTATCGCATTCGTAGAGGACGGCGACAAGATTCACATTGATATCCCGAACCGCAGCATTACCCTGCTGGTAGATGATGACGTGATAGCAAAGCGTAAGGAAAAGGGAATACTTCCTCCCAAGGAACTTTCCGGCTATCTCAAGAGATACGCAGGACTTGTTACATCGTCGAATACGGGCGCAGTTTTCAAGGATTAAATTCAGCAAAGCCTGAAAATCTTTATGAGAACATAATGTACTCCCCGCACATGGCATGAGCCGTATGCGGGGAGCAATTTTATTCAGCTTCGTTGAATGTGAACGTGATGGAGATATTCTCGACCTTTGTTCCGCTGGGGATATTCATTATCTGTGCGGTGCAGCCGGTCAGGTCGCCGTCTGCGGTGCGTGCTTCCTTGGAAACGCTGCCGACCCATGCGTTGTAGAGGTTCACTCTTGTGCAGTGGCTGTCGTCAGAGGCGGTGTATTCCTTGCCGTCAAGCTCATAGGGCGAATTGTTGATGAGTATTTTGTCGATAGTGACGGTGCAGCCGGGGAACAGGTCCTCGCCGTTTGATATACCCAGCGCAGCGAATGCCACACCGCCCGCAGCGCCGGAGCCGGTGAAGTCAAGACTTACCGTATATGTTCCGGAGCCGGTTATCAGCGCATTCTTTTCCTTAATGCCCTTGGTCTTGTTGGTGGGGTCGTAGGTATCGCCCACGCTGTAAGCCTTGGTGTAATCTGCGCTCTGATACATTATCCATGCGATAGCGGAGTCCTCGGAGGGCGGAAGTTCTACGTCCGCCATTGCTTCTGTTTCGGCGGTGGTTCGGGTTTCCTTGATACGCGCTTTGGCTTCTGACTTTATGTCGTCAACAGACTTTCCCGCTTCGCTCGACAGTGCGCGCGAACTGAAAAGCTGCGCTAATTCCTCGCTGGAAAGCGTGTTGGTGATACGTTTGTAGAAATTGCTGCAGTCCCAAAGAACGGGGCAGTAATCATAGAGGTCGCAGTTGTCGAGCAGGTTTGCATAGAACTTGTCTGCGTCCTGCTTTATGCCGCCGTTTTTCAGCATGACTGCATATTCGCCGATGACCACGCCGTAGCCCTGATCTGAGAACTTGCTCAGCTTCTCGAACAGACCGTTCTGCTCGTCGTAATCACTGGGCGAACCCCACTGATTAACGCCGTCCGTTCCGCAGTAATCCCACGGCGTGTAGTAATGAACGGAGAGCAGCAGCTTGCTGTCGGCGGTGTCCTCAGGCATTTTGAAGCGCTCGTCGCAGGTCTTGGTTATGTCGGTATTATAGCCGGCGATAAGCAGGAAGCGGTCCGCGTTTTTGCCGCCCTGACTTCTGATGAGCTTCACAAATTCGCTGTTGATGAGGTTCGTGGTTTCATAGCACTCGGATTCGCTCAGCACGCCCTTCGAGCCGGTTATTTCCTTGTCGTTGAGCCTGTCGCCAAGTTCCTCGTTTGCAGACTCGAATATCAGCTTGTAGGAACGGTCGGCAAAATGCTCGCCCACCTGACTCCACATTGCCTTGTAGATATCCATTGCCTGCGAGCGCACATTCTCGTCCGCAGAACCGAACATACCCCACCAGCCGCCGTCCCAGTGGTCGTTGATTATTACGTACATATCGGCGTCAAGAGCCCATGTGACCACCTCGTCTATGCGGTCCATCAGGCGCTGGTCTATGGTGTAGTCGCCGCTTTCGTAGTTCATGCCGTTCGTCCATGCCACGGGGATACGTATGGTGTCAAAGCCGGCGGCTTTCATTCCGTTTATCATTTCCTGAGTGGTGCGGGGCTGACCCCAGCCGGTCTCTCCGGACGTCGGGTCCATGCCCATAAGGTACGCTGCGTGGTTGTAGGCTTCAAGCGTGTTGCCAAGATTGATACCGTTGCCCATTGCCCTGATGACTTCAAGCGAGGTCATGCTGTTGGCTTCCTCAGGGGCAGCTTGTTCGGTTATGGAACTGTCGGTGCTTTGTCCGCCGACATCTCCGCTTTCGCTGGACGTCGAGCCTGAACAGCCCGTCAGCGCAAGAATGAGCGACAAAAGCGGGGCGGTCTTTCTGATAAGGTCTAAAATCATTGGTTACCTCCGGTCATATTTTCTATGTAATCGTTTTACCGAGTAGAATATCTATATTTTATCACCGTGTTGCAGTAAAATCAAGCGGTTTTGTGAATAATATTTATGAAAAATCGCCAAATGATAAAATAGTTATATTTTTCGGGAAAGTATTATAAGCGGTCGGGCTATTACGTTCAACGATTCCTCAGGTAATCCGCAAATTCCCGCACGCTTTCCGGAAAATAGGAATTTTGCTTGTGCAGGAGGACTATTTCGGTTTCCACGGGGCAGTCCTCTATTTCAGCGCAGCGAACTGACGGCTGATGTATCAGTCCCTGCACGGAAGCCGGAACTATTGCGGCGCCGACTCCTCTTTCCGCAAGATCGACCGCTGTGCGGGCGTCGTCGCAAAGACACACGCAGTGCGGCTCAAGTTCCTTTTTCTGAAATTCCTCCATGATTATCGACTCCCACCGGCGGTAGAGTATCAGCGGCTGCTGGGACAGCTTTTCCATTGTGATCTTTCCGGTGAATACACCGCGGCGGCAGACTACGTTCATCTTTTCCTTGACAAGGCCGTGCATTGCAAATTCATTCTCCGGAAACGGAGTGCGCACCAGCGCAGCGTGTATGATATCCCCCCGAAGCTTTTCGATAAGCGAGTAGGTGTTGCTTTCAAAAATCTCTATCTTGACCCCGCTGTGGCTTTCGAGGAAGCCGGATATCCATTCTCCCGCACGTGTGCATACCACGGAGGACACCACGCCAATACGGATAGTGTGCTTTTCTGCGCGCGAGCAGGCTTCAACGTCCTGCAGCAGGGATTCCTCCATTTTTATGAGCGTTATTGCCCTGTTGTAAAGAAGCCTGCCGGTTTCGGTCAGCCTTATGTGCTTTTGCCCGCGCTCGAACAGCGGGCAGCCCAGTTCCTGTTCAAGCAGCTTCATCTGAGTGCTGAGCGGCGGCTGGGACATATACAGCTTTTTTGCGGCGGCGCTTATCGTGCCCTCCTCGGCGACGGTTATGAAATACCTGAGTTGTTTTAGATCCATGGTGTCCTCCATACTGAAGCGATATCGGGAGCATACGAAAAATGTATAGAAAAAATGCTTGCTATATCTTCAAAATATCCTTACTTTATGATATACTATTTATTGATATTTGTCAATAAACAAAAATAACAGACTGTCGATAAACCCCTATCGGCACGAGGAAGGGAAGGTAATAAACTTGTTCAAGCTTCTTGTTCACATCAAAAGCTACAAGAAAGAATGTATTTTCGGACCGCTGTTCAAGCTGCTGGAAGCGCTTCTGGAACTGTTCGTTCCGCTGGTCATAGCTTCGATAATCGACGACGGCATAGCGAACGGAAATAAGGGATATGTCATCGGAATGACCGCACTGCTTGTCGGACTGGGCGCAGTCGGCCTTGCGTTCTCGATAACGGCGCAGTATTTTGCGGCAAAGGCTGCGGTGGGCTTCTCAACTAAGGTGAAGCACGAGCTGTTCCGCCATATCGAAAGCCTTTCATGGTCGGAGATAGACCATGTTGGTACGTCTACGCTGATCACCAGAATGACAAGTGACATGAACCAGATACAGTCCGGCGTAAACATGACGCTGCGCCTGCTGCTGCGTTCGCCGTTCGTGGTATTCGGCGCAATGATAATGGCGTTCACCATCAATATTCAGGCTGCGCTGATATTTGCGGCGGCAATACCGGTGCTTTCTGTGGTGATCTTCGGCATAATGCTGTGGTGCATTCCGCTGTATAAAAAGGTCCAGCAGCGGCTTGACAGAGTGCTTGGGATAACCCGTGAGAATCTCACCGGCGTGAGGGTCGTTCGTGCATTCTGCAAGGAGGACGAGGAAATAAGCGAGTTCACCCGCAGCAACGAGGAACTCACCACAGGTCAGAAATTTGTCGGCAGAATATCTGCGCTGATGAACCCGCTGACCTATGTCATAATCAATCTGGCGATAATCTGGCTCATTCAGACGGGTGCGGTGCAGGTAAACGCAGGCGACCTTTCTCAGGGCGACGTAGTTGCTCTGTACAACTATATGTCGCAGATACTCGTCGAACTGATAAAACTTGCGAACCTCATCATAAGCCTTACTAAATCCGTTGCCTGCGGAAACCGTGTGCAGGCTCTGTTCGACATACGTTCCTCGCAGACTGTTCAGCAGGACGAGGGGAACGGCGATACTCAGTACGCAGTGGAGTTCCGCAATGTATCGCTGAGATACAAGGACGCCGGCGACGATTCGCTGACCGGAATGAATATAACGGTAAAGCCGGGCGAAACGGTGGGCATAATCGGCGGTACCGGCTCAGGCAAATCCTCGCTTGTGAACCTGATACCTAGATTCTATGACGCCACAGGCGGCGATGTATTCGTGAACGGCAAGAACGTCAACAGCTACGATATCGAGGAACTTCGCGGCATGATAGGCGTAGTGCCGCAGAAAGCCGTGCTGTTCAAGGGCTCGATAAGGGAGAATATGCAGTGGGGCAAAAAGGACGCCACGGACGCCGAGATACTTGCCGCAGCGAAAACAGCGCAGGCGGCCGACGTTATCGAGGGCAAGGGCGGACTTGATTTCGAGATAGAGCAGGGCGGCAGGAACCTGTCGGGAGGACAGCGGCAGAGGTTCACGATAGCACGTGCGCTGGTCAGAAAGCCGGGAATACTGATACTTGACGACAGCGCTTCTGCATTGGACTTTGCGACAGACGCCGCACTGAGAAAGGCTATCCGTGAGATGGACAGCAGCCCGACAGTGTTCATCGTGTCGCAGCGTACTTCGTCGATACAGCACGCTGACAAGATAGTGGTGCTTGACGACGGAAAGATAGCCGGCATAGGAAAGCATGACGAACTGCTTGAAAGCTGTCCGGTATACAGCGAGATCTATAATTCCCAGTTCAAGAAGGAGGCGGTCTGAATGGCACAGAAAAAGAATACCGCCCAGAAAGGCACGCTGAAAAAGGTGCTGAAATATGTGAGCCGGCACGGCTTCTTCATGGTGATGTCGGTGATACTGGCGGCTGCTGTGGTGGCGCTTACGCTGTATGCGCCTATCCTCATCGGCGACGCGATCGACCTCATTGTCGGAAAGGGCGAGGTAGACCTCGATGGAATAGCGCATATTCTCGTCAAGACGGCTGTGGTAATAGGCATCACGGCATTGCTGCAGTGGCTCATGAATACCATCAACAACCGCATAACCTACCACGTTGTGAGGGATATCCGCAACGAGGCGTTCCGCAGAATAGAGATACTGCCGCTGAAATATATCGACTCGCACCCGTCGGGCGATATCGTGAACCGTGTCATAGCTGACGCAGACCAGTTCGCAGACGGTCTGCTGATGGGTTTTACGCAGCTCTTTACGGGCGTGGTCACGATACTTGGCACGCTTTTCTTCCTGTTTGCGATAAGCTGGCAGATAGCACTTGTGGTGGTTCTTGTTACTCCGCTGTCGCTGTTCATTGCGAAATTTATTGCAGGGCGCACATACAGAATGTTCCACCTGCAGTCTGAAACAAGAGGACAGCAGACTGCATTTATTGACGAGATGATAGGCAATCAGAAAGTCGTGCAGGCATTCTCGCATGAGGAAGAAGCTCTGCGTGAGTTTGACAAGATAAACGACCGCCTTGCCGACTGCTCGCTGAAAGCCACGTTCTATTCCTCGCTGACCAACCCCACGACCAGATTCGTCAACAGCGTGGTCTATGCGGGAGTGGCACTGTCCGGTGCGCTGATATGTATTGCTACCGCAGGTACGGCGGCGCCGTTCACCATCGGTCAGCTTTCCTGCTGCCTGTCCTATTCCAACCAGTACACCAAGCCGTTCAACGAGATTTCCGGAGTTGTGACGGAACTGCAGAATGCGCTGGCGTGCGCTTCGAGAATATTCGAGCTTATCGAGGAAGAACCGCAGGTTAGCGAGCCTGAGAACGCCGAGGTACTGACCGGCGTAAATGGCAGCGTAGAACTTAAGAACGTGTCATTCTCTTATACCCCGGACAGAAAGCTGATAGAGGGGCTTGACCTTTCCGTGAAGCCGGGTCAGCGTATTGCAATAGTAGGACCTACCGGCTGTGGAAAGACCACGATGATAAATCTGCTCATGCGGTTCTATGACGTGGACGGCGGCTCGATATGCGTCGAGGGCAGCGATATCCGCAATGTGACCCGCCGCAGCCTGCGCAGCAGCTATGGAATGGTTCTTCAGGAAACATGGCTGAAATCCGGCACGATACGTGATAATATAGTCATGGGCAAGCCGGACGCCACAGACGACGAGGTAATAGCCGCAGCAAAGGCTGCTCATGCGCATAGCTTTATAAAAAGGCTGCCGCAGGGCTATGACACGGTGATAACCGAGGACGGCGGAAGCCTGTCGCAGGGTCAGAAGCAGCTTCTGTGTATCACACGAGTAATGCTCTGCCTGCCGCCTATGCTGATACTTGACGAAGCGACTTCCTCAATAGACACACGCACCGAGATAAAGATTCAGGATTCATTCGCACGCATGATGAAAGGCAGGACAAGCTTCATTGTTGCACATAGGCTTTCCACGATACGTGAAGCAGACGTTATCCTTGTAATGAAGGACGGTCACATCATCGAGCAGGGAAATCACGAGCAGCTTTTAGCCAAAAACGGATTTTATGCGAAGCTGTACAACAGCCAATTCGCAGCTTAGTGAAAGACCTGCGTGTTGAAAAAGTAGCTTCTTCAGGGTGGCGAGAAAGGTGCAGATGCTAGGAAACGGCATTTCGGCTAGGCTTTGTGCCTGCCGAAATGCCGTTGACGACGCAGATGTGCCTTTATCGACAGCCTGGTGGGGGAAAACGAAAAGTTTTCCCCCACATAAATTTATTCGGAAAGGTCAAGATTCCTCACCTTATCACGCACTTTAAGGACGAACGGCGGCGATACCGAAAGTTCGTCTATCCCCATTCGCAGGAACGCTTCCGTAAGCGTGGTATCCGCTGCGAGTTCGCCGCAAATGCCTATCCATTTGCCGTGCCTGTGCGCATTCTCTGCGGACAGCTCTATCAGCCGCAGCACAGCTTCATGGTGCGGGTCGCAGAACCGCTCAAGCTGCGGATTCTGGCGGTCGCACGCTAAGGTATACTGCGTGAGGTCGTTCGTTCCAACGCTGAAAAAATCCACCATAGGTGCGAGCCTGTCGCTGATCAACGCAGCAGCGGGCGTTTCTATCATTATGCCAAGTTCCACCTCGGTGGAGTACTCAACGCTCTCTGCGGTCAGTTCGTCCCTGACCTGACGGCACAGCGACAGTATTTCTTCTACCTCGTCGGTGCTCGTTATCATCGGGAACATGATACCAAGCTTCCCGTATACCGAAGCACGGTAGAGCGCCCTCAGCTGGGTCACGAATATCTCCCTGCGGGTAAGGCACAGCCTTATCGCACGCAGTCCCATTGCGGGGTTGTCCTCCTTTTCAAGGTGGAAATAGTCCGCCTGCTTGTCTGCGCCGATATCCAGCGTGCGAATTATTACCTTTTTGCCCGCCATGCTTTCAAGCACACGCTTGTACGCCTTGAATTGCTCCTCCTCAGTGGGGAAGCTGTTTCTTTCAAGGTACAGAAACTCGCTCCTGAAAAGCCCTATGCCGCCTGCGTCGTTCAGCAGAACTGCGCCGATATTGTCAACGCTGCCGATGTTTGCGTAAATGTTGATATGCCTGCCGTCCAGCGTGACGTTTTCCTTGCCCCTGAGCTTTTGCAGCAGGGCTTTCTTTTCTGCGTCCTCCTGCTGCTTCCTGCGGTATCGTGTAAGCGTTTCCTCGTCTGGGTCGATGATGAATATTCCCGCCGAACCGTCCGCAACAGCCGTGTCGCCGTCCTTTATCACGCTCAGAAATTCCTCGCCTGCGCCGATTATGGCAGGAATATTCATGCTGCGTGCAAGTATCGCAGTGTGCGAGTTAGTCGAGCCGTGCGCCGTGACAAAGGCTAGCACGCTGTCCTTGTTCAGGGTGACTGTTTCGCTTGGTGCAAGGTCGTCTGCGCAGATTATCACCTTTTCGCCGGAAAGCGTGCTGCTGCCCTCGCCGCCGTTAAGGCAGCCTATAAGGCGGTTGGAGATATCACGCACATCTGCCGAGCGCGCCTGCATATAGCTGTCGTCCATTGCTGCGAACATTTCTGCAAAAATATCCGCAGTGACTGCGACTGCATATTCCGCATTCACGCCCTCGCTGTTTATCTTCTCGGTGATAGAGTCGTTGTAGTCCTCGTCGTCGAGCATCATCATGTGTATTTCAAATATCTGCGCATTTGCCTCGCCGACCTCTTTGAGCGCCTTTTCGTATATTTGGCGAAGCTGGGCTGCGGCAGCCTGCTTTGCGGCGTTCAGCCTGTCTATCTCAGCCTGCGGGTCGTCCACCTTTGTGCGCCGAACCTGTATGTCCTGCCGCCTGAATACAGCCACCCTGCCTATTGCGACGGCACTGCACACGCCTTTTCCGCTATATCGTTTCATTATTACACCGCCTTATCGTCCGCCGTCCCCACAAATTTCGAGGGGACGGCGGTGTCATATTTAAGACACGTCACATATTTAATTTGATGTCTATAAAGCCTGTTGAAAAAAGTATATATCAAGACTGGCGAGAAGCCCTCAGATTCTAGGGACCAACCTAGCGACTAGGCTTTGTGCCTGTCGTTAGGTTGGTGACGACGAAGATGAGGGTTTATCGCCAGTCTTTACAGATTATCTTCAAAGAACTTTATCATTGCCCTTTCCGAGGCTTCCTCATCGCCGCCGCTGACGGTTATCGTGAGCGTATCCCCGCATTTTGCGCCAAGTCCCATTACTGCGAGAAGCTTAGCGGCGTCGGCGGTCTTTTCGCCCTTTGTTATGGTTATTGTGCTGTCGAGAGCCTTTGCGGCTTTTGCAAGCTGCCCTGCGGGTCTGGCGTGAATGCCGAGTTTGTCTGTTATCGTGTAGGTGAATGTTTTCATCTGCTTATCCTTTCACTTTGAGTTTATTTTTATTGCGATATCGTCCGGTGTGACCTCGCCGGCTGCGGCGGGTATTACCGAATCGTGGGATTCAGTGCTGCACACTATCATAGGAGTAACGGTGCTGTAGCCTGCCTGCCTTATTCCGTCAATATCGAATGTGACGAGAAGGTCGCCCCTGCGCACTGACTGACCGTCCGATACGTGGGCTTCAAAGAACTTTCCGCCGAGTTTCACGGTATCTATGCCGATATGCAGCAGTATTTCAGCGCCATCGTCAGATACCATGCTGACTGCGTGCCTTGTGTCGAACACCATTTCGATTTTTCCGTCGCACGGGGCGTAAAGTCTGCCCTCGGACGGCTCGACAGCTATACCCTCGCCCAACACTTTTTGCGAGAATGCCTCGTCGCTGATCTGCTCAAGCGGAACGACCGTGCCTTTCATGTGGGCGTACAGCGTTATCGGCTTTGAACCGCCTTGCTGAGCTGGCTTTTCAGGCTCTGAGATTTCGGGCTTTGTATCAGCAGACAGGTTTATATTATCGCTTTCAGGCGTGTCCATGAACTCCTCAAGGTCTGAGCGTATAACGGACACCTGCGGTCCGTAGATTATCTGCACGCCGTTTCCCCGATGAATTACTCCGGAAGCGCCGCTTTCTTTCAGCAGGCTGTCGTTTACGAGCGCAGGGTCTTTTACCGTGACCCTCAGGCGGGTGGCGCAGCAGTCGAGGTCTGACAGGTTAGCTTTGCCGCCGAGCCCCTTTAGTATCAGCATACTCACTCTGGACCCGCCTGCGGCTTTCTTTTCGTTCAGATCCTTGCGGGTGTAAAGCTTCGTTTCCTCGCCGTCGGCTTCTCTTCCGGGGGTCTTTAAGTCGAGCTTCGTTATCATGAAATAGAACACGAAGTAGTATATCACGGCGTAAGCCAGTCCCACTATGACTATCCATATCCAGTTGGTTTTCTGGTTACCCTGCAGAATGCCGAAAAGCGTAAGGTCGATAATACCGCCGGAAAAGGTCATGCCCACGCCGACATTGAATATGTGCATGAGCATATACGACAGACCTGCGAGCACGCAGTGCACCGCATACACGGCAGGAGCGGCGAACAGGAACGTGAATTCCAGCGGCTCGGTGATGCCGGTCAGCATTGAGGTCAGGGCAGCCGAAAGCAGAAGCCCTCCGGCGACCTTTCTCTTTTCCGGACGTGCGGCTCTGTACATTGCAAATGCGGCGGCGGGCAGTCCGAAAATCATGAACGGGAATTTACCGGACATGAACCTTGTCGCAGACACAGAGAATTGCTCTGTGCTGCGTGAGGCAAGTTCTGCGAAGAAGATATTCTGCGCACCCTGAACGGTCACGCCGTCTATCACCATTGCGCCGCCAAGTTCGGTCTGCCAGAACGGCATATAGAACACGTGGTGCAGTCCGAACGGGATAAGCGCACGTTCAAGTATGCCGTATATCCATGTTCCGGCATAGCCGCTTTCAAGCACCAGTCTGCCAAGCTGAGCGATACCAAGCTGCACCAACGGCCATACGTAGAACATCACAATGCCCACGATAAGGTACGCGACGCTTGTGACTATCGGCACGAAGCGGGTCCCGCCGAAGAAAGACAGCACCTGCGGCAGCTTTATCTTATAGAAGCGGTTGTGCAGTGCGGCTGTGCCAAGCCCGACGATGATACCGCCGAAAACGCCCATCTGCAGCGTGGTTATGCCGAGCACCGAGGTGGTGGAGTTTTCCGCCATTGCCTGAACGCCGCCCTTTGCCGTGATAAGCGCGCTTATTGCGGTGTTCATTATGAGGTAGCCTATCGCACCGGAGAGCGCAGCGACCTCCTTTTCCTTTTTCGCCATACCTATGGCAACGCCCATTGCGAACAGCAGCGCAAGGTTGTCGAACACTGCGCTTCCGGTCTTGCTCATGATGTCGAATAAGGTATAGAGAATAGTTCCCTCGTGTATTGCTCCGGTAAGGTTATAGGTTTCCAGCGTGGTGGGGTTCGTGAATGAACTTCCTATTCCAAGCAGCAGTCCTGCAACAGGAAGCAGCGCTATCGGAAGCATGAACGAACGTCCGACTCTCTGGAGAACGCCAAATACCTTGTCTTTCATGGTTATCTCCTCCGTCTGATTTTGTGTTTCTCTGTATATCATTTGTAGAAATCCGTCTGATAATACGCCGGCGGAGAAAAACCTTTATTCCAGGCTGTCGATAAAGGCGCATCTGCGTCGTCAACGGCATTTCGGCAGGCACAAAGCCTAGCCGAAATGCCGTTTCCTAGCATCTGCACCTTTCTCGCCACCCTGAAGAAGCAACTTTATCAACAAGCTGAGCTTTATTCTTTGGATATGTGTATCGGAAGCCAAAAATGCGGGAAGTGTGAACTCCCGCATTTTCATTATAGTATCTTCCAAAGCGTAGGCGTCTGCATTTCCCTGAACAGTTCAAGCTGTGCCTGAGCACGGTCGCAGGCGGCGTAAAGTTCGTCGTCGCCCGACTGTGCGAACGAGGATATCTCAGCAATGCAGGAGGTTATCTCCATAGCATGGCCGAGGTCGTTCACCAGAATGCTGTAGTGCAGTATCTTGTCCCATGCCTGATAAAGCTCGTCCGCATATTTCGCCGCCTGCTCGTCGTCGCCGTCGGAATGCGCCTGCTCCACCTTGTCAACGTAGTCCGAAAGACGGTCCGTGTGCTCTGTCGTGAGATACACCGAGAAAAAGCACCCCGCCGCCATTACGGCGAGAATGATAATGCTGAGAATTAGGCGGTTCATCTCAAAGCCCCCTCTGCCGCTTGATTATCGTGTTCTGACCGTTTCTGTCGGCGGTCATCAGGAACACGTCCTTTATCGACAGCTTCTGCTGACGAAGCTGCTCGTTGAGCCAGCCTGTGCCAAGTCCCATGCTTGCCAGCTGTTCGGCGTCCTCTCTGCCGTCACGGATTATCACTGCGGGCGGGTCGGAGGAGGAGCCGCCGCAGTTTACGTCCGCCTTTTCTGCGCTGAGGTAATCTTTCTTTTTCAGGAAATGTATCTTTCCGGTCGTTTCAACGATGGCGTACCATATTTCGTTGATGTCGAATATCTGTTCCTCGCGCATTGCTTCAACGAGGTCGTCCACTGTATAACGCAGCCGCTTCATTTCCTTTTGCATAATGACGCCCTCTGACATTATCACACGTGGGCTGCCTATTATCATCTTGCGGAATTTCGGGAATTTGAGCATTATTGCAGACACGATGATGTCAAGGCACACCAGCGTCAGGATAGGCACAACGCCCATGAGCATAGGCACTGACGAATCCTCGACAGGTATCGCGGCGATGTTGGATATGAGTATCGTCACCACAAGTTCTGACGGCTGAAGTTCGCCTAGCTGGCGTTTTCCCATGAGCCTGAGCGAAAAGGTGATTATAATATAGAGTATGCACGCTCTTATCAGTACGACTGCCATTATATTTCTCCTTTTGAATTGATGAATGTATTATCCCGCATTCTTCCTGTTTTATTCATGCGAGTATTTTAAGGAACTGTTCAGAAATTCATGTTGACGGTCGGGCTTTGTTATATTATAATGATACTATAATATTATTAAAGAGGTGGCATATGAAAACGCTTTTTAATGACGGCTGGCAGTTTGCCAAGGCGCCCGCCGGCACTCAGATATCCGATATCAACGGGCTTGAATTTCGTCCGGTGGATATCCCGCACGACTGGCTGATACACGATTCCAATGCGCTTTACGAAAGTTCCTGCGGCGTATACAGGCGCACTTATGAATATTCGGGCGAGGGAAGCGTGCGGCTGTTTTTCGGCGGCGTATACATGAACTGCACGCTTTACGTGAACGGCAGGGCTGCCGGCGAGAATAAATACGGCTATTCCTCGTTTGAGATAGACGTGACGGAATACCTCGTTTCCGGCGAAAATCAGCTTGTCTTGCTGGTAAGGCACGATTCGCCGAACACAAGGTGGTATTCCGGCGCAGGAATATTCCGTGACATACATATCATCACGACCGGCAGGGACTACCTCGCCACGGGCGGCGTATATTTCCACTGCGAAAAGAGCGGCGGCGAATGGCGCTGCACAGTATCCGCAGAGGTCACGGGAAGCGGACAGACGGCGTGCAGGCTGTCCGACAGCATTGGTAATATTCTGTATTCCGGCGAATGCGGGACATTCACGCTGCCCGACCGTCCGGAGTACGTCTGGGACATAGAGCGGCCGAATCTGCTGACGCTGACGGTAGACCTGCTGAGCGGCGGCAGCGCAGTTGACAGCATTACTCAGCGTGTGGGACTTCGCACTGCTGAGTTCCGTCCGGACGGCGGTTTTTTCCTGAACGGCAGACACGTGAAGCTGCACGGAGTATGCCTGCACCACGACCTTGGTCCTCTTGGCGCAGCATTCAATAAGGAAGCGTGCAGGCGTCAGCTTCTTTCAATGCAGCAGATGGGGGCGAACGCCGTGCGTACCTCGCACAATATGCCGGACGAGGGCTTTATGCAGCTTTGCGACGAACTTGGCATTCTTGTGGACAGCGAAGCGTTCGATATGTGGGAGCGGCCAAAGACTGAATACGACTACGCACGCTTCTTTGACGAGTGGTATGAGCGTGACGTGGCTTCGTGGATACGCCGTGACCGCAATCACCCCAGCGTGATAATGTGGAGCGTCGGCAACGAGATATATGACACGCACGTTTCTCCGAGGGGCAGAGAGGTGTCCGCAATGCTTCATGCAGCGGTGAGAAAGAACGACCCGCTGAAAAACGCACCTACCACCATTGGCAGCAACTATATGCCGTGGGAGCCTGCGCAGCTTTGTATGCAGGAAGTGGACATTGCCGGCTATAATTACGGCGAGAGCCTTTACAGACCGCATCATGAAGCCCACCCCGACTGGTGCATTTACGGCAGTGAAACGACCTCCGGCGTAAAGAGCAGGGGAGTGTATCATTTCCCGCTCAGCGCAGCGTTCCTGACTCACGACGACCTGCAGTGCAGTTCGCTTGGCAACTGCCGTGCGGGCGTAGGCGCGGAAACTCCGCAGAAGGTGCTTGCGGCTGACCTCGATACTGAGTTCTGCGCAGGAATGTTCATCTGGACGGGCAGCGACTATTTCGGCGAGCCGTCCCCCTATTCCACCAGAAACAGCTATTTCGGCAATATCGACACCGCCGGACTTCGCAAGGACAGCTTCTATCTGTATCAGGCGGCATGGACGGAGAAACCGGTGCTTCACCTGTTCCCCTACTGGGATTTCAACCCCGGTCAGCTTGTGGATATCTGCGCATACACGAACCTTGAATCAGTCGAACTGTTCGTGAACGGCAGGTCGATGGGCGTGCGCACTCCGCAGCAGTGGACGGTGAACTGGCAGGCTGAATACCAGCCGGGCAGCATTACCGTTGTCGGAAAGGACGCACAGGGCAGGGAATACACCTGCACCGAGCACAGCTTTGGCGACAGTGCGGCGCTTCGCCTTGAAGCGGATAAGAAAGTCCTCCGTGCGGACGGCAGGGACTTCACCGCAGTGGTCATTTCCGCTGTCGATTCAAACGGATACCCTGTCCGCAACGCACGTGACCGTGTGACGGTGACTGTTTCCGGCGCAAGGCTGACAGGCTTCGACAACGGCGACAGCACTGACTACGACAGCTGCAAATGCTCCTGCAGGAAGCTGTTCAGCGGAATGGCGGCGGCGTACATCATGGCGGCAGACAGAGCGGGAGAAGTGATCGTCCGTGCAGAAGCGCCGGGGCTTGCTCCCGCAGAGATAAGGCTTGAAGCGGTGCCGTCAGAGGTACTGTCGGGCACTGCCTGCGGTGAAGCTATCCCGCCGGAGCACAGCGGCGAGATACCGGTGCGCAAGATAGAACTGGTGCGCAGCGGCGGCTCTGTGATAACTCCCGAAAAGCCTGAGATAGAGGTTTCTGCGGCAATAATGCCTGCGGGTGCGTCCTACAGTGGGCTTGAATGGAAGGTAGTCACGCCGAGCGGCATAGAATGTAGTCTGGCGAAGATAACGCAGACTGACGGCGGGGTGACGCTTCGTGCTGTGGGCGACGGAAGCTTCCGCCTGCGCTGCACCTGCAGCAACGGAAAGCCGCAGCCTGAGGTGGTGTCCGACCTCGAATTTACCGCAGAGGGCTTCGGACAGCCGTTCACAGACCCTTACAGCTTTGTTGCGGGATGCTTCTACAAGGACAGCCTTGGCGTAATGGACGAGGTATCTGACGGCGGCGTTTCCATGACAAAGGACAAGAATATCGTGGGCTACACCAAGGTGGATTTCGGCGAATACGGCGCAGATTCGCTCACTGTCAGAATAATACACTGGCACACCAACGAGCCGGTCGAGATACGTGTATGGTGCGGAAAACCGCATGAGGGCAGGCTTGTCGGCAGCTTCACATATCAGGCGGACTTCATCTGGCAGACCTATCAGGACAACACGTTCACCCTGTCAGAACCGCTTTGCGGGGAGCAGGACATATACTTTGAGTTTGGCGAGCATGAGCAGCGGATATATTTCGGCGGATTTGTGTTCACGCCCCGCCTGAAAGCGTACCAGAAGCTAAACGCTGCACAGGCAGACCTGATACACGGCGACAGCTTTGAAATATCGGGCAGCCGTGTGCTTGGAATAGGCAATAACGTGGTGCTGGAATTCGGCGGAATGTACTTCAGAAAAGGCATTTCCGCTCTGGAACTTACCGGACGGACACGCCACGACAACGATTCGGTGCATATCCACATCGTTGGCGAAACAAAGCTGCGTGAGATAGTGGAGTTCCCCGGAAGCAGCGATTTCACGACCGTGAAAGTACCTTTCAGCAGCTTCAGCGGAAAGGCGTCAGTGCAGCTTCAGTTCCTGCCCGGCTGTGATTTTGACCTTGACAGCTTCAGGTTTATACCAGAAGAATAATGCGGCTCTTGGGCGGCGCAGCTATTTCGGCTGTGCTGCCCTCAGCTTTTTGCGCCATATCACGGCAAACGAGATAAGAACAGCGGCAGATGTCAGCACCCATGTCACAGGGAATGCGGCGAACAGGCTTCTGAGCGTTCCGTAATGGCGGAATACCGTGTAAAGCCTATCCTGACTGCGCATATTCCGGTCATGGTTTGGACTGCGGGCAGTGTGGAATAGCAAAGGGACACGCTGAATAAAACAAAATCGACCCGTTCAAACGAGCATACTCACGTGTCTGATTTTGTTACGCTTCGCTTTATTCAGTGCGTCCCAAGCCCCCGCATCGTCCACGCAGGAATCTCATAGAGGGAGCATATCGGCTGCAGGCAGAGAATTATGAGTATACGCTCGCAGGCGTATTCTATTTCAGCCTGCGACCGTGTGAACAGTCCGGAAGCCTGATAGCGCAGCGCAGTCAGCGACAGGCACATTACCGCCGAAAAAGCGGTCGCCAATACAAGGCAGACGGCGAATATCCTGCGGCAGCGCTTTATATTTCCTGCGGCGTAGTTCTGGCTGGTGAATGTGGTCGCAGCCTGCCCGAAAGCCGTGTTTACGTAGTATGCAAGGTACTCGAAATTCATTGCGATAGCCGAGCCTGCCGCAGCCTCGCTGCCAAAGGTGTTTATTGCAGACTGTATGAATATGTTGGCAATGCAGAACACAGCGCCCTGCAGTGCGGCGGGAATGCCTATGGCGGCGATTTTCCGCAGGCAGTCCTTTTCGAGCTGCAGACTGCGCAGCGACAGACGGAATTCGCCCTGCTCCCGCATGAGCCAATATGTCACCATAAGTGCGCTTATTGCGGTGGAAATATCGGTCGCAAGAGCCACGCCTATAACGTCTATTCTGAATACGATAACGAAAAGCGGATTCAACAGCACGTTTATTACTCCCGATATCAGCAGGGCGGCAAGCGGACGTCTGCTGTCGCCATTAGAGCGCAGCACCGCAGAGCCGAAGTCGTAAATCATCAGGAACGGGACGCCAGCAAAGTATATCCTGAGGTACTCAGCCGCCTGACCTATGATATTTTCGGGCGTGTTGATGAGCATTAGCAGCGGCTCTGAAACAAACTGCCCCGCTATGCCGAGCAATACCCCTATCACCACAGAAAATAGCATTGCGGTGTGTACTGCTGCGGGAATATGCTGATGACGTCCTGAACCTATCAGGCGGGCGAGCTGCCCTTGACTTATTTGCAATAATAGTGTATCATATTTCTTGGCATTTGAAAAGCAAATAATATTCATGATAAACATTACAAAACTGCATACAAGAGGTACAAAAAATGGACGCAAGCATTGTTAAATATATGGCGTTCCTCAAAACCGTGGAATGCGGCAGCTTCACACGTGCGGCGGAACTTCTGAATTACTCGCAGTCAGGAATAAGCCGCATGATAAGCGACATTGAGGAGGACTGGGGGATATGCCTGCTTGAAAGAAATCGGGGCGGGGTAAGGCTCACCTCTGACGGAGTGCGCCTGCTGCCCTATATCAGGAGCGTGTGCGAGGAATACCGCAGGCTGCAGATGCAGGCGGACGATATCAGCGGTCTGCGCTCAGGGCTTATCCGCATAGGCACGTTTTCGAGCGTGGCGACGCACTGGCTTCCGAAAATGATAAAGGCGTTCCAGCAGGACTACCCGAACATGGAATATGAACTTCTGCTTGGGGACTACACAGAGATAGAGGAATGGATAGCCGACGGCAGGGTGGACTGCGGCTTCACCAGTCTGCCAGTGCGCGATGGACTTGAAGCAACGGTATTGGAGCGTGACGAACTGATGGCAGTAATGCCGGAGGGTCACCCGCTCGCCGAATACGAGAAAGTGCCGGTCGGCGAACTGTGCAAGTACCCGTTCATGCTTCTGGAAAAGGGCGGCAGAGCTGAGATATCGGCAGTTTTCGACAGGGCTGGCGTAAAGCCTGAGGTGAAATTCACAACATGGGACGACTATGCCGTGATGTCGATGGTGGAATGCGGACTTGGCATTGCGATACTGCCGAACCTCATACTCAGGCGGGTGCCGTACAGGATATGTATTCGCCCTATCGACGCACCCGCATACAGGGATATCTGCTTCGCAGTGCGGGACAGACGGAATGCTTCGCTTGCAGTGAAGCGGTTTTCGGAGTATCTGAATATACGATAAATACACGAAGTGGCGGCTCGATTCTAAAGCCGCCGCTATGTGTTCAGCAGTATTTCTGTTCAAGCTGCGCTATCGTTGGCAGCGTTTCCGGCTGGCGGTATTCTCTGCCGTAGGGGTCACGGTCAAGCAGCCTGTGGTTAAACAGTTCACGCCGCAGCGTTGCCGGGTCATGGAACGAATGCCGTTCCTCCAGCAGCGCATTGACCTCCTTTTCCGAATATACCCTGTCCTTTTCAAATACGCCGGAAAGGTACACCAGCGCATATAGCTTCATCTTGCGCTTTGCGGGGAATGCAGTCAGCCTGCCTGCGCTGTCGAGGAAGTTCCTCAGGGTATAAGAGATTTCGGTGATGCTTTGCGTTTCGGTATTCATTGGTATTCCTCCTTTTAGACTAATCTAAATAATATTGTAACTAATCTGAATAGCTTTGTCAAGACAAAAATCCGCCGGAAATGCAGAATAACGTGCATTTCCGGCGGTTCGTATTATTGGGCTGCGGGCTTGATCACTTCATGCCCATCTTGCGCTCGATATAATCGGCGAGTATCTCGCTTGTGCCGTCAAGACCGAGCCTGGTCGAGTTGATGGTTATATCGTAGGTGCGTGAGTCGCCCCACTTGTTCTCGGTGTGGGTATTGTGGAAATACTTCCTTCTCTTGTCGCACTGTGCGATGCGGCTCTTTGCCTTGTCCTCAGAGATATTTTCACGCTCTGCGGTGCGCTTTATCTTTGCTTCCATGTCGCCGAGAATGAATATCTTCACCAGAGCGGGATTGTCACGCAGGACATAATCCGCACATCTGCCGATAACGACGAAGCTTTCGCCTGAATCCGCCTTTTTCTTGATGTAGTCGAACTGCATCTGCGCAATTACCTCCTCAGGCGAATTGCTGAAGCCGTTGACGGTACGTGAGAAAAACAGATTCCTTGCGCTTTCGTCGTACTTTCTGAGAGTTTCCTCGCTGGAGTTGGTCTGCCTTGCTATCTCGGCAAGAATGTTGCTGTCGAGCAGGGGAAGTCCGAAATGCTTGGCGAGGTTTGCGGCAACGATATGTCCGCCGCTTCCAAATTCACGACCTACAGAAATAATTAGCTGCTTATCCATTGATCGTCCCTCCTTTTAATGCTGAATTTATGCTGTATTCTGTATTTATATTGTATCACATTTTCCCGAATACTGCAAGCCTGACGGTCAGATTCAGGCAATGCCGAGTTCTGCACCGTATCTCAGGAATATGCAGGCTGTGCAGATGATGAGCACGAGCACTGTCGCAGGAACGCAGGCTTTGAGGTATTTTCCCCAGCTTATGGGGTGACCGTGCTTTGCTGCAACGGAAGTGCCGACAACGTTTGCCGAAGCGCCGATAGGCGTTGCGCTTCCGCCGATGTCAGTACCGAGCGAGAGCGACCATGCGAGCACTGCGAGGTAATCTCCGCCAAGACCGCTTACAGCGGCAAGACGCTGGATTATAGGCACCATAGTGGCAGCAAACGGGATATTGTCCACAACGGAACTTGCAACAGCCGACAGCCAGATGATGATGACTACGACCATGACTACGTTGCCGCCGCTTATCATTTCGATGAAGTTTGCGACTATCTCAAGTATTCCGGTCTGCTCCAGACCGCCGACTACTACGAAAAGACCGACGAAGAACAGCAGCGTTTTGTAGTCCACCTTTTTCAGCAGCTCAAGTGCGCCCTTTCCGGCAGTCGCAAGAGTTGCAACGGCGATAACGCCGCCGATAAATGCAACGGTAAGACCGGTCTGCGCGTGGGTGACCAGCATTACGACAGCGCACAGGAATATCACTATGCTGATAACGAAGCTGCGCTTGTTGGTTATTGCTTCCTTAGGGTCAGGGAGAGAGGATATGTCGATGTTGTTTTTGCTTGCTTCTTTCAGTTCCTTGCGGAAGATGAGGAAGAAGTATACGATAACGAATATCAGGGAAATTCCTGCGATAAGACCAGTGTTGGTCACGAAATCTGCAAAGGAATAGCCGAGAGATGTGCCGACGATGATGTTTGGCGGGTCGCCGCACATCGTTGCCGAGCCGCCGAGATTTGCGCAGAACACCTCTGAAAGGATCATAGGTATGGGGTTGAATTTGAGAAGCTGTGCAAGTTCGACAGTCACCGCTGCAAGGAACAGGATAACAGTAATGCTATCGATAAACATTGAGAGCACCGCAGACATCAGCATGAACGTGATGAACAGCGGGATAACCTTGTACTTGACAGCCTTAGCGAGAGTCATGCACAGCCATCTGAAGAAGCCTGCCTTAGCCATGCCCTCGACCATTATCATCATTCCGGCGATGAATATTATGGTAGCCCAGTTGATACCAGAGGAACTTTCCTCAGCGGCGCCTGCGGTATACCAGAAGCCGGGCGTGAAGATATTCGCCACATTGAGCGTCGACCATACTGCGTCAAAGCTTTTCATGGATATCGCGAACACCAGCACGAGCGTTGCAAGACCGCAGCAGAGCGTGACGATGTGGCGTTCTATCTTGTCCATGATTATCAGCACGAACATCACCACGAAAATGAGCACTGCGACAATTTTGGCGATAAGCCCGGAATCATCGTTGCTCAGTCCCATGAAAGTGCCGAAAAGCAGCAGCACAGTGCCGACTGCGCTCATGCCCATCGCCGCACCGCGGGAGAGCCTGTCCCTTGCCGACATGATAAACATTACGATGAATACCACTGCGGCAAGCGTTGTTGCTATTACCATTCAGATTCCTCCATTCAAAGGCGCAGTTTTCAATATGTAGTGCGCCCTCGTTGTTCTGCACATAGAAAATCTCCCCTGTATACCGCTGCGCTGCGGACACTTTTACGGGAGAGAGTTTACATGATTAGTGCTAATCAATTCTATCACAATAACCCTTGATTTGTCAAGAGATTATTTGCGATCATGTTATTTTTTTGACAAAATACACATAGGTGACCTACATTATAAGCAGTGTTTTACAGAATCGTATAAATCGGCTTTGTCGAAATTTGGCGAATATCAGCTGAATTAGCCGACCGCTGAGGGGATACCATCGCAGAAGAGTTTCTTTGCACCTGAAATAAATAGCACCGCACAAAGCTTTGATGGTTTTGTGCGGTGCCTTATCAACGGTGAGTCATTACTTTACGAACGGGTTCTCACTGGGATACATCATGCCTGCGGGCTGATTGAATCCGATATCCTCAACGCCGAGGTATCTGAATACGTTGAACAGAGCCTTGCCGAAGTGACCGAAAGCAACTGCGCCGTGGTGCGGGTAGTTCTTTTCGATGAGCACGTGACGGTAGAATCTGCCCATTTCAGGGATAGCGAAAATACCTATCGAGCCAAAGGACTTTGTAGCAACAGGCAGAACCTCGCCCTGTGCAACATAAGCCCTGATCTGAGCGTCTGCAGTGGACTGCAGTCTGAAGAAGGTGATGTCGCCGGGGATAATGTCGCCCTCAAGAGTACCCATGGTAACTTCCTCAGGCAGGCTTCTTGCCATGATCATCTGGTTCTTCATCGTGCAGGCAGAAAGCTTGCTGGAGCAGGTATTGCCGCAGTGGAAGCCCATGAATGTATCAGTGTGCTTGTAGTTGAACTTGCCCTTGATGGAGTCGTTGTACATATCAGCGGGTACGGTGTTGTTGATATCAAGCAGGGTAACAGCGTCCTGAGATACGCAGGTGCCGATGAATTCGGACAGTGCGCCGTAGATATCAACTTCGCAGGATACCGGAATACCTCTGCCGGTAAGGCGTGAGTTCACATAGCAGGGAACGAAGCCGAACTGGGTCTGGAATGCGGGCCAGCACTTGCCTGCGATGGCAACAGACTTTCTGTAGCCCTTGTGCTGCTCTATCCAGTCGAGCAGGGTTATTTCGTACTGAGCGAGTTTCGGCAGGATATCAGGCATCTTGTTGCCTGCGCCAAGTTCCTTTGCCATGTCTGCTGCGACTTCTGCGATACGGGGATCGCCTGCGTGCTTGTTGAATGCCTCAAACAGGTCAAGTTCGGAGTTTTCCTCGATCTCAACGCCGAGGTTGTAAAGCTGCTGGATAGGCGCATTGCACGCAAGGAAGTTGAGCGGACGGGGACCGAAGGAGATTATCTTCAGCTGCGACAGACCAACGACAGTTCTTGCAACAGGCAGGAACTCGTGGATCATGTCAGCAACTTCGGGAGCGGTGCCTACGGGGTATTCGGGGATATATGCCTTAACGCCGCGCAGCTTCAGGTTGTAGCTTGCGTTGAGCATACCGCAGTAAGCGTCGCCTCTGCCCTGAATAAGGGAGGTGTTGGAATCCTCTTCTGCAGCCGCTGCGAACATAACAGGACCGTCAAAGTGCTTTGCGAGCAGGGTCTCGGAGATCTCAGGACCGAAGTTGCCGAGATATACGCAAAGAGCGTTGCAGCCTGCCTTCTTGATGTCCTCAAGAGCCTGTACCATATGTATTTCGCTTTCTACGATACATACGGGACATTCGTAGATGTCCGCTGCACCGTACTTCTCGGTGTAAGCCTTGATAACAGCCTTGCGTCTGTTCACTGACAGCGATTCAGGGAAGCAGTCACGGGATACGGCAACTATGCCGACCTTGATTTCGGGAATGTTGATCATTGTTTTTTCCTCTCATAATTATAGTTTTCATAATTCGGGAACATCTGCGTCCCCGCTTATATGTTTATAGAATATCACAAAAAAATTTATTTGTCTAGTGATATTTTGTCGTATTCGTGCAAAATCTGCCCAAAAATCTCACAAATCGTGCGAGCGTTGTTTACTTAGCGGCTGTGCTGTGTTATAATTTACTCTTAGATAAAAATATATAATAGGGGGAAGGACTTTGAACAAGGATCTGACCGCCGGCAGTCCCGGCAAAACGCTCATAATGTTCACGATACCGCTGTTCATAAGCGTGATATTCCAGCAGCTCTACAATATCGCTGACAGCGTTATCGCCGGAAAATTCGCAGGCGAGGACGCGCTGGCTGCGATTGGCGCAAGCTACCCGATAACCATGATATTCATGGCTTTCGCAGTGGGCTGTCAGATAGGCTGCTCGGTAGTTATAAGCAAGCACTTCGGCGCAGGCGATATGCCGCTTACAAAGACCTGCATTTACACCTCGCTTATTTCAGGAACGGTGCTTTCTGCAGTGCTGACGGTGCTCGGCGTTACGCTGAGCGGCGTATTCATGCAGCTTGTCCAGACGCCGGCGAACATATACGACGACGGCTGCCTTTATCTGATGATATACACTGGCGGTTTTCTGTTCCTGTTCCTTTATAATGTGGTCACCGGAATATTCAACAGCCTTGGCGACAGCCGCACTCCGCTTTATCTGCTGATAGGAAGCTCAGTTGCGAACGTCGTTCTCGACTGCATACTCATTATCCCGCTCAAAATGGGAGTCGCAGGCGCAGCGTGGGCTACGTTTGCGGCGCAGGGAGCGGCTTGCATATTCGCACTTGTGCTTCTGCTGAAGCGGCTGCGCTCCATGAAGATAGAGGGCGGAAAGCTGTTCAGCGGCAGGGCGCTGGCTGAGATAGGCATAGTTGCAGGGCCTAGCGTGCTGCAGCAGAGCTTTATCTCCGTGGGCAACCTGTTCATTCAGTACATGGTGAACGGCTTTGATTCATCGGCGATAGTTGCGGGCTATTCAGCCGCAATAAAGCTGAACACCTTTGCGATAACCTGCTTTACGACCATCGGCAACGGTATTTCAAGCTTCACGGCGCAGAATATGGGCGCAGGCAAGCCGGAGCGTGTGAAAAAGGGATTCCGCTCGGCGCTGCTGTTTTCGATGGGCTCGGCGGCGGTGTTCTTTCTGCTGTTCTTTATTCTCAGCACGCCGCTGCTGTCGCTGTTCATGAACGAGGAGGGCACGCAGCTTGCGATGGACACGGGCGTGCAGTTTTTGCAGATAGTTGCGCCGTTTTACTTCGTGGTATGCCTTAAACTGCTATGCGACGGAGTGCTCAGGGGCAGCGAAAGCATGGGCTGCTTCATGGTGGCTACCTTTACGGACCTTATCCTGAGAGTGGTGCTGGCTGCGATATTGTCCGGCTTCATGGGTACGACGGGTATCTGGATATCGTGGCCTATCGCATGGACTATCGCCACGGTGATGTCTGTCATATTCTATAAAAGCGGGATCTGGAAGAAGCGGCTCGGCGAAAACACTGCCATTTGACAATTACGGCATAATGTATTATAATATAGAATGTAGTACTTTAGTAAAGGAGCGACACCATGAGAAGCTGCGGAATACTTATGCACATATCCAGCCTGCCGTCACCTTATGGCATAGGCACATTCGGAAAGGAAGCGGAGCGATTCGCAGACTGGCTCAAACAGGCCGGTCAGAAATACTGGCAGGTGCTGCCTATCGGTCCGACCGGCTACGGTGATTCCCCGTATCAGCCGTTTTCCTCCTTTGCAGGCAACCCCTTGCTCATCGACCTTGACGAGCTTGCGGAAAATGGCTTCATCACCAGAAAGGCGATCGAGGATTCGGACTACGGCGCAGATCCCACATATGTGGATTTCGACAAGGTGCGCAAGTGCAAGATGGAACTGCTGCGTGAAGCGTTTGCGGGCTTCACTGACGACGTGGGCTATACCTCTTTCGTCATGGACGAACAGGAATGGCTGGACGACTATGCGCTTTTTGCTGCGCTGAAAGATAAATTCGGCGGCAGACCGTGGACGGAATGGGACGAGGACATAAAGCTGCGCAAGCCGGAAGCGATAAAAAAGTGGCGTGAGGAACTTAAGGACGAGATAAAATTCGTAAAGTTCGTGCAGTATATCTTCTACCGCCAGTGGGACAGATTCCACCGCTACTGCAACAAAAACGGCATACAGATAATCGGTGATATACCGATATATGTGTCGCCCGATTCCTCTGACGTATGGGCTCAGCCGGAGTTGTTTGAACTTGATGAACAGCGCAATCCCAAGCGTGTTGCGGGAGTTCCGCCGGATTATTTCTCGGCGACCGGTCAGCTCTGGGGCAATCCTCTTTACAACTGGGAGGAAATGCACCGCACGGGCTACAAATGGTGGCTGGCGCGTATCGGCAAGGCTAAGGAAAACTACGATATGCTGCGCATCGACCACTTCCGTGCGTTCGACACATATTATGCGATACCTGCTGGACACAAGACCGCAGAGCACGGCACATGGGAGAAAGGTCCGGGCATGGAACTTTTCAATGCCATCAAGAACGATCTCGGTGATGTGAACATCATTGCAGAGGATCTCGGCGAGATCTTCGACAGCGTAAAGGTGCTGCTGAAAGACACCGGATTTCCGGGAATGCGCGTGCTGCAGTTCGGCTTCAATCCCGATAATACCGACAACGACCACCTGCCGCACAATTACCCCGTGAACTGCTGCGCATACACCGGAACGCACGACAATGCGCCCATCATGCAGTGGTACAAGGAGGCTGACTCACGTACAAAGGCAATGGCGAAGCGTTACCTGAAGCCGAATTTCTTCGAGAAATTCAATATGTGCTGTATCAGGACGATATACGCAAGCCCCGCAAGTCTTGCCATAGTACCTATGCAGGATATTCTCGGTTTAGGCAAGGAAAGCAGAATGAACGTCCCCTCGACGGTTGGCGGAAACTGGAGTTGGAGAATGCTTTCGGGCAAGCTTTCACCGCAGATGGCAGAAAAGCTGCATGAACTAACTGTGACGTATTTCAGGTAATAAAAGCGACCTATGGAGTAGTTCCATAGGTCGTTTTGTTTAGTAATGCCGGCTTATTCCGAAAGCTTCTTTTTGATATAATCCTGAATAGCCTTAGGCGAAGCCATGCCCTTTAACGCTCTGTTAGCCTGTCCCATGAAGAAGCCGAATACCTTCTGGTCGCCGCTTCTATACTGCTCGGCAGCCTTGGGGTTGTTGGCGATTATCTCATCGACAGTCTTTGCGAGCAGGTCGCTGTCCTCCTTTATCCAAAGGTCCTGTGCGTCGGCGATGGACTTCGGAGTGCCGCCGTTTGCTATCATTTCGCCGAGGATAGCCTTAGCGTTGGACTGGGACACCTTGTCCGTCTGTAAAAGTTCGACAAGCTGAGCAAATTCACGGCCGGTGAATTTCAGGCTGTCCATATCGACCTCGCCCAGATTCTTTCTGCGCAGCAGTTCGCCCGTGATATAGTTTGCGACTGCTTTGGGATTGTCGTATTCCTGAATAGCCTCGTCAAAGAAGTCGCATATCTTCTTGTCGCTGATGATGAGGTCTGCGTCAGGCTTCTTTATGCCGTACTGCTCGACATAGCGCGCCGCTCTCTGCTCAGGAAGTTCAGGGATAGAAGCGCGTATCTCTTCCAGTTCCTCTTCGGTGAGTATTATCGGGGGGATATCAGGGTCGGGGAAGTAGCGGTAATCGTGAGCGTCCTCCTTGCTTCTCATTGCGGTAGTTTCGCCGAGCGCCTCGTTGAAGCGGCGGGTCTGCTGGATAACTCTTTCGCCGTTGTCAAGCAGTTCCTCCTGACGCTCTATCTCGACCTCGATAGCCTTTGCTATCGCCTTGAGGGAGTTCAGATTCTTGAGCTCGGTTCTTGTGCCGAGTTCGGTGCTTCCCTTGGGGGCTATCGAGATATTGACGTCGCAGCGGATAGAGCCCTGTTCCATCTTGCAGTCGCAGATTCCGGCGTACTGCAGAAGCAGCCTTATCTTCTCCATGAATGCGATAACTTCGTCAGCCGAGTGGAAATCAGGCTCGGTGACTATCTCGATGAGCGGGATACCGCAGCGGTTGTAGTCTGCAAGGGAAATGCGGTTCACTTCGTCGTGCACCAGCTTTCCGGCGTCCTCTTCGAGGTGTATGCGGTTTATGCGGATAGTCTTAGGCTGACCGTTGACGTTCAGGTCAACGTGACCGGAAAGGCACACCGGACGGGGCATCTGCGATATCTGGTACGCCTTGGGCAGGTCGGGGTAGAAGTAGTTCTTTCTGTCCCATTTTGTGAACCGAGAAATATCGCAGTTCATCACATAGCCTGCCTTGATGATGTATTCCACGGCTCTGCGGTTCAGCACCGGAAGCGTGCCGGGAAGTCCGCTGCACACGGGGCAGCACCTTGAATTAGGCGCACCGCCGAATTCAGCGGAGCAGGTGCAGAACACCTTTGAATTTGTCAGAAGTTCGGCGTGGACTTCAAGTCCCATCGTAGGAAAATATGCACTCATACCGTTACCTCCTTAAAGCTTCGGCGCAGTCGGCGCAAAAGTCTGCTCAAATGCGTCGGCGCACTGTAAAATGGTCTGCTCGTCAAATCTTCTGCCAATGACCGACATACCTATAGGCAGTCCGTCCGCAGTATAGCCGCAGGTGGTGGAGATACCCGGCAGGGAAGCGATGTTTACGGTGACGGTGCAGATATCCGCAAGATACATCTTTACAGGGTCGTTGTCCTGTGCGCCTATCTTATATGCGGGAGTGGGAGCGGTCGGGGTCAGGATAACGTCTGCGATGCCGAATACGTCGTTATATTCCTTGATTATCTCCTGCTTGAGCGCAAGTGCTTTCTTGTAATATGCGTCGTAATAGCCGGACGAAAGAGCGTAGTTTCCGAGCAGGATACGGCGCTTTACCTCCTCGCCGAAGCCCTTGCTGCGGCTGTCACGGATAAGCTCCTCGAACGTCCTGCCCTCGCCCCTGAAGCCGTACTTGATGCCGTCGAAGCGGGAAAGGTTGGAAGCGGCTTCTGCGCAGGCGATAAGGTAGTACGCAGGGATAGCGTATTTCAGCCCCGGTATCGAGCATTCAACAAGCTGCGCACCCTGAGATTCAAGTACCTTTGCAGCCGCCATTACCGAGGACTTCACCTCGTCGTCGATGTCGTCGGAGTAAAACTCCTTGGGCATTGCTATCTTCATTCCGCTGACGGACTGCCCCAGCTTCTCGGTGAAATCCGGAACGGGCTGACGTGCGCTGGTGGCGTCGTGCGGGTCGTGGGCGCATATTGCATTGAGCATTATTGCGCAGTCATGGGCGTCAGAGCAGATCGGACCTATCTGGTCGAGAGAACTTGCGAATGCGACAAGACCGTATCTTGACACTCTGCCGTATGTTGGCTTAATGCCGGTCACACCGCAGAATGAAGCGGGCTGTCTGATGGAGCCGCCGGTGTCGCTTCCGAGAGCCGCCGGAGCGAATGAAGCGGATACAGCCGCCGCACTTCCGCCGGAGGAACCGCCGGGCACTCTTTCAAGGTCGTAGGGGTTCTTGGTCTTTGCGAAAGCGGAGGTCTGGGTCGAGCCGCCCATTGCGAACTCGTCCATGCTGGTCTTGCCAAGCAGCACATAGCCCTCGGAATCAAGCTTCTCAATTACCGTTGCGTTGTACGGCGGAATGAAATTCTCCAGCATTTTGCTTGCGCAGGTGGTCTTTATTCCATCTGTGCAGATATTGTCTTTTATGGCTAACGGGATACCGGTGAGCGGTGAGGCGTCGCCTGCGTCAATGCGCTTCTGGGCGTTTGCCGCCATCTCCATAGCCCTGTCCTTGGTCACGGTGATGAACGACTGCAGCTTTCCGTCGCCGGCTTCTATATTCTTGAAATACTCCCCGCAAAGTTCTGCGGCACTTATCTGCTTGCTGTCAAGCGCCTTGCGCAGGTCACGGAGTCTGGCACGAGTGATATCCATATTCTACCTCCTTGCTTATTCAACGACCTTGGGAACAACGTAGCAGTTATCGGTATTTTCTGCATTTGACAGCAGCTTTTCTGTCGGGAACGAGGGCTGAGCAATGTCCTCCCTTACGTCCTGAAGCGATATGCTGTTGTTGTCCTTGGTGTCGTCGTAGGTCAGGTCGAAGCTTTTTATAGTGTCCATCAGGTCGATGATGTCGCCCATCTCGCCCATGACCTTTTCAAGTCCGGCTTCGTCGTAATTCAGCTTGGACAGTTCACAGAGGTGCTGTATGGTTTTTAATTCCACTGCCATGAATGATGTTTCCTTTCTTTTATATAAATTAGTATAAACATACGCTATTATTATACTCTATCTCAGCCAATTTTTCAAGTGCTATTTGAAAAATGATGTGGGTATAGTGCGAAATTTATAAATCTTATGATAATAGCCCTCTTGACAATCCCGCATAACCGTGGTATAATGCAATAGTAATGAATACGAAAAGCTGTGACAAGAAGCAGTAGGCAGGTCTGATTTCCCAGAGAAACGGCGGCAGGTGCGAGCCGTTATTGAAGTAATGCCGAACCCATCTTTGAGCTGCGTCCCCCAACCCGATTCCGGCAGTAAGGGCCGCCGGTGCTCCCGTTATAGAGAAAGCGTTATTATGACGTGAAGTGCGGGCTTTCTGCCCGAATACAGGTGGTAACACGGACTGTGTACAGTTCGCCCTGAGCCTTTGGGTTCAGGGCTTTTTGTATTCTGCGGATAATTCATGATTTGAAAGGAAGAAAAAAGTATGAAACTTGAAAAGCTGGTCGGCGACCGCTTCAAGCAGCGTCCCTCTGACTGCAACATCGACAGCCATGCGCTTATGGTGAGAGGCGGCTACATGAAATATGTGGCTAACGGTATTTTCTCAAGCTATATGCCGCTGAAGCGCATTACACGCAAGATAGAGCAGATAATCCGTGAGGAAATGGACGCTATCGACGGTCAGGAGGTACAGTTCCCTGTCGTAATGCCCGCCACGCTCTGGCAGGAATCCGGCAGATATGAGAGCATAGGCAGCGAGCTGCTCAGATTCACCGACCGCAACAAGGCGCAGATGGTCCTCGGCATGACCCATGAGGAAGCTGCAGTGCAGCTTGTGCGTGAGTATGCGAACAGCTACACGAAATACCCGTTTATGATATATCAGATACAGACCAAGTTCCGTGACGAAGCACGTCCCAGAGGCGGTCTTATCCGTGTGAGAGAGTTCACCATGAAGGACGCATATTCCTTCCACACCTCGCAGGAGGATCTGGAGGAATACTATATGCGCTGCCATAAGGCGTATGAGCGTATCTACGCCAGAGCCGGCATTCCTGAGGTCATCTCAGTCGCTTCCGATTCCGGCATGATGGGCGGCAGCATTTCCCACGAATTCATGCTGCTTACCCCTATCGGCGAAGATTCCATCGCAATATGTAAGGACTGCGGATTCCGCGCAAACATGGAAGCTGCGGAAAGCATTATCGAAAATACACGCGACGCCGAGAGCCAGCCGCTGACCGAGGTGCACACTCCGGATATCCACACCATCGAGGATATCTGCGCATTCCTCAAAACGCCGCAGGACAAGAGCTGCAAGGCTGTGGTATATCAGCGCAACAGCGACGACAGCTATATCATAGTATTCATCAGGGGCGACCTTGACGTCAACGAAACAAAGCTTACGAACTATCTCGGCTGCGATATCCACCCGGCAGTCATTACTCCCGAATGCGGGCTGAATGCCGGCTATATCGGTCCGGTTGGGCTTCCTGAGGGCATAACGGTGCTGTTTGACAGTTCTCTTAAGAACACCAATAACCTTTCCTGCGGCGCAAACAAGGAAGAATACCACTTCACAGGTCTTGACATCGACCGTGACTGCAGCAATGTGGAATATCACGATTTCGCCAAGATAATCGAGGGCGGTATCTGCCCCAAGTGCGGCAAGAAGCACATCACCATTTCCAGAGGTATTGAGGTAGGCAATATATTCCAGCTTGGCACAAAGTACACCAAGAGCATGGGCATGACCTACCTTGACAAGGACGGAAATGCACAGACGCCTATCATGGGCTGCTATGGAATAGGCGTGGGCAGACTTGCGGCTTCTGTCTGCGAGGTACACCATGATGATTACGGACCTATCTGGCCTATGGCTATCGCACCGTGGCAGGTACACATCTGCGCTGTGCGCTCAGACGACGCCGAGGTCAGGGAAAAGGCTGACGCGCTGTACGACGAACTTACCCGCATGGGCGTCGAGGTAATGTACGACGACCGTCCCGTGAGCGCGGGCGTTATGTTCTCTGACGCAGACCTGCTGGGTATCCCGCTTCGTGTTATAGTAAGCCCCCGCAACCTCAAGGACGGCGTTATTGAGATAAGCGCACGTGACAAGAGCTTCAGCGAAAAGGTCGCTCCCGCAGAGGCAGCAGAAAAGCTGAAGCAGCATATAGCAGATATGATGAAGTTTGATTGATAAAGACTGCAGATTAGTTTTTTCGCAAGTCTAGAAATCAGAAATAATCTTTATTCATAATCACCAAAAAAATCACGATTCTATGTCGTGATTTTTTTGTTTTTGCCACTTTACAATTTATTTTTTTCTGGTATACTAACAGTAAACGTTTTCACTGCACCGCATACAGAAATATAGCGGGCAAAAGAAAGGGAGGTATTCTATGTTCCTGTTCAGATGGCTGTGGAAGAACATGGAGGGCTGCCGTGCAATATACATCACCGCACTGTGTCTGACGGTGGTCTGTCAGTCGATGTACATAATCACGCCCTACTTCACACAGCAGATTACAGACACCTTTATCATCAACGACAATGCTCTGCAGAACCTGCAGGAGCATTCAGACCTGTTCATATTCATGCTTGCCGCTATGGTGGGATTCACGCTGCTGCGCTGCGGGATACAGTACGGCAGCAACATGATGTACGAGCACAGTTCGCAAACTCTGATATATCGTGTCAGAAAGGTCCTCTTCAAGAAAATAGAGGAGCAGGACGCCGCATTCTATAATGTATACCGCACCGGCGACATCATGACCCGTGTGTCCTCAGACCTCGACATGGTGAGGCACTCTATCGCATGGATAATCAAGACCATGGTGGAGTGCGTGGTGCTGTTTTCGGCGTCGCTGATATTCTTCTTCACGATGGACTGGCTGATGGCGCTGTGCCTTATTGCGCTCACTCCGGTGATAATGTTCATCACATGGCTGTTCAAGCGCAAGGCGGGTCCGGTATACGTCGATTTGCGTGAAAAACTTTCCAGAATGAACACCGCCGCCGAGGAAAACATATCCGGAAACCGAGTTGTAAAGGCTTTCGCACGTGAGGACTACGAAATAGGCAGATTTGATAAGTTCAGCAGGGAATACAGCAACGCAAACAAAAAAGCCGCATTCATGTGGCTGAAATTCTTCCCATTCCTTGAAACCACGGCTCAGTCGCTGTCTGTCGTTATGATAGTTGCGGGCGGTTTGTTCGTGGTGTCCGGCAGGATAACCATGGGTCAGTATGCGGCGTTTTCAGGGCTTATCTGGACGCTTTCCAACCCGATGAGGACGCTCGGCAATATCGTGAACGATCTGCAGAGATTCTCGGCTTCTGCCAACAAGATAATCGAGATATACTACGGCAGTCCGAGGATAGTTGACCGCAACGACGCCGTGGACAAGCCCGACCGCTTTGACGGCAGGGTGGAGTTCAACCATGTCAGCTTCTCATACGGCAATGCAGAGATACTAAAGGACATCAGCTTCACGGTCGAACCGGGCGAAACCGTCGTGATTATGGGCGAAACAGGCTCAGGCAAGACTACTCTTGCTGAACTTATCCCACGAATATACGACGTGGACAGCGGCGAGGTCAGGGTGGACGGAATAAGCGTGAATCACCTGAAGCTTAAGCAGCTAAGAAAGAACATCGGCGTTGCAACGCAGGACGTCCTGCTGTATTCAGACACGATCGACGGCAACATCAGCTTCGGCAGGAGCGATATGCCGGAGGAGGACGTCGTGAAATACGCCAAGGACGCAGACGCAGACGGATTTATCCGCCGCCTTTCCGACGGCTACGACACCATCGTGGGAGAAAGGGGCGTGGGCCTTTCCGGCGGTCAGAAGCAGCGTATCTCGCTTGCAAGAGCGCTTGCGGTTAAGCCTGCGATACTCATTCTTGACGACACGACTTCGGCGGTAGACCTCGAAACGGAAAAGCATATCCAGCAGTCGCTTGCAGCGCTGGATTTTCCTTGCACGAAGATAATCATTGCGCAGCGTATCTCAACTGCGAAATACGCCGACAAGATAATCGTGCTGAAAGACGGAAAAATACTGGAGCAGGGCACTCACGAAGAGCTGATAAAGCAGAACGGCTATTACCGTGAGGTATACGTCCTGCAGAAGTAAGGGGGGATATTGATGGCAAGAAACAAATTCGACGTTGACGAGGTGCTTGAGACCCCGTTCGATATACGACACCTGAAGCGTTCACTGGTGTATGCTGCGAAATACAAAAAGAAGATCGCTGCGGCGCTGCTGCTCAGTGCTATGGGCTCGGTGATAGGGCTGCTGTCGCCGCTTATCGTGCAGAATGCTATTGATAACTACATGATACCCGCAGACCAGACAGCCGCAGTCAGCCCGCAGGACAGGGTGAAATACATTATCCTCAGCGGACTTGCGGTGCTCGTGTGTATCGTGGTGAGCGTGATATTTGCGAAAATACGCTCGGTGATGATGACCAGGGTCGGGCAGGATATAGTATACGACATACGCAAGGACCTGTTCGAGCATATGCAGCGGCTCAGCTTTGAATATTACGACAGCCGTCCGCACGGCAAGATACTGACAAGGATAATCAATTACATAAATGCGATATCCGACCTCATGACCAACGGACTGGTGAACTTCATTCTTGAAATGATAAACCTTGTGGTCATAACGGTGTTCATGTTCTTTGTGTGCTGGCAGCTTGCACTTGTGACTATGGCGGGACTTCCGGTGTACGCATTCATCATGATAATGATAAAGAACGGTCAGCGCAAGGCGTGGCAGCAGGTATCCAACAAAAGCTCCAACCTCAACGCATACCTGCATGAAAGCATTGTCGGCGTAAAAATATCGCAGATGTTCACCCGTGAGGAGGAAAACGCCGAGATAAACGACCGCCTTTCAAAGAACTACAAAAAGGCGTGGATGCGTGCGGTGTCCTTTTCAAACCTTGTATGGCCGAGCACGGATATCGTTTCGATAATCGTTCGTGCTATGATATTTGCGATAGGTCTGCTGGGAATGGGCGGGGCAGTGACGTTCGGCACTATCATTGCAATGACGGATTATTCGGCGAGATTCTGGCAGCCGCTGATGAACCTTTCCAACCTGATGAACACATTCATCAACGCCGTTGCAAACCTCGAAAGAATATTCGAGATGATGGACGAGCCGGTGACCGTGGACGACGCTCCCGACGCTGCAGAAATGCCTGATATCAGGGGAGATGTGCATTTCAGCGACGTTACGTTTGCATATGAGCCGGGGATCAATATCCTTGAACACCTGAGCTTTGACGTAAAGGCTGGCGAAAGTATCGCACTGGTAGGTCCGACAGGCGCAGGAAAGACGACTATCGTAAACCTGATATCACGGTTTTACAACCTTTCCGGCGGGGAAGTGCGGATAGACGAAAGCGATATCTCAAAGGTCACGCTTAAATCGCTGCGTTCACAGATGGGTATAATGCTGCAGGACAGCTTTATTTTCAGCGGTACGATACGCGACAACATCGCCTATGGCAAGCTTGACGCGACTGACGAGGAAATACGCAGTGCGTGCAGGATAGTCGGAATAGACAGCTATATATCTTCGCTGCCCAAGGGCTATCAGACGGAGGTCAACGAGCGGGGCGCAGGTCTGTCGCAGGGACAAAAGCAGCTTATCGCATTTGCACGCACCATCGTTTCCGACCCGAAAATACTTGTGCTGGACGAGGCTACTTCCTCTATCGACGCCAAGACAGAGCGCTACCTGCAGAATGGTCTGAACCATCTGCTGAAAGGCAGGACGTCCTTTATCATAGCACACAGGCTTTCCACCATCAGAAGCTGCGACAGGATAATGTATGTGTCTAATAAGGGTATAACGGAAGCCGGCACGCATGACGAACTTATGGCTAAGAGGGGAGATTATTACAAACTCTATACGGCTCAGGCTGACGAATAAAACAAAGGGCAATACAATTTTGCGGTATTGCCCTTTGCATTATATATGCTCCTTATGAGCTGCTTGCGCTAATAAGCTTTTCCTTCTTCTTAAGCTTCTTTCGGCATATGATAAAGCATATCACGTGAGCCGCCACAGTAATCGTCCACGATACGGGATAGGACAGATACACGACGTCCGTTGTGTGGTACTGCTCCATCTGGAACACCGTTGCAAGCCACACGAGCCGCAGTCCGCACGCACCCAGCAGCGATACTATCATCGGCGTGACCGAATACCCCATGCCCCTCAGCGAGCCGACCATGACGTCCATGATACCGCACAGGAAGTACGTTCCGCAGACGTAAGCCAGACGGTGTGCGCCCGCTTCGACAGCTGCGTCGCCTGAGGTGTATATACCGAGCAGTGGTTTCGCAAAAGTAGTCACAACGCCAAGTCCGAGTATCGCCCAGACAGTCACCACGCACATAAGCCCCGACAAAAGAATCTTGTTTATCCTGTCGTACTTTCCTGCGCCGAGATTCTGGCTTGTAAAGGACAGCGTTGACTGATAGCAGGAGTTCATCGCCATATAGACGAAGCCCTCAATGCTTGCCGCCGCTGAATTACCTGCGATCACAGCCTCGCCGAACAGGTTTATCGAGGACTGTATAACGACGTTCGACAGAGAGAATACCGTTCCCTGAAAGCCGGCTGGAAGCCCTATTTTCAGTATCATCAGCAGCTTGTCACGGTGTATTTTCAGCTGCTTCAGTTCCAGCTTAAGACCGGTTTCCTCTTTCTCGCGCATAAGGCAGCGCAGCATGAGCACTGCAGAAACTCCCTGCGAAATAGTCGTTGCAAGACCAACGCCCGCTGCGCTCATATTGAATGCGATAACGAACAGCAGATCAAGTCCGACGTTTATTACGCCCGCTGATATCAGGTAAATAAGCGGCCGTCTGGTGTCGCCGACTGCACGCAGCAGTGCGTTTCCGAAGTTATATATCATCATGAACGGCATTCCGCAGAAATATATCCTCAGATAGTCCGACGCCATGCCGATAAGGCTTTCCGGCGTCTGCATGAGCCGCAGTATCTGCTCTGCAAAGCACAGCCCCGCCGCCATAAGAATAAACCCGCTTATAACGCTGAGCAGCATGGCGGTATGTACCGTCTTTCTCAGCTCCGGCATATTTTTTGCGCCGCAGTAGCGGGCGGCTATAACATTCGCACCTATCGACAGACCTATGAATATGTTGGTCATGAGGTTGATAAGCGCAGTGTTTGAGCCTACCGCAGCCAGTGCGTCATCTCCGGCGAATTTTCCCACAATGATTATATCAGTGGCGTTGAACAGCAGCTGAAAAAGCCCTGAAAACATTATAGGAAGCGTGAATACTATCATCTTGCGCAGCACAGAGCCGCTGCACATATCCACATATTTAGTTGAACTCATATTTGCTTCTTTCCCTACGAATTATTGCTGTACCCTCTCGAACCGGTATTTCTGTTCCGCCTGAGGGTATTTCTCTTTGTCTGTCGGCGAAAGGAACATTTCAAGCGGGCGGGCGTATATCCCGAAGCTGTCGTACAGCGCACGGTATATCACCAGACGTTCGCCTGATTCAGTGTGCTCGGCTATGCCGATTATCTCGTACAGATAGCGTGTCGAGTTTGCACGCTGTTCCTCCGTCATCATGGCACGCTTGAAATGCTGGACGACTGTGCCGGGCAGCAGGTCTTTTTCCGTCATATCACACCACCTGAAAAATGTAGAATTTGAGGTAATCCGTTTCCGGCACATTCCAGAGAATAGGGTGGTCAGGCGACTGACGGCGTGCTTCTATCTGCCGCAGTGCAACGCCGGCGTCCTCGGCTGCGTCGTGCAGCATATGCCGGAACAGCGTTTCGGTCATGAAATGCGAGCAGGAACAGGTCGCCAGATATCCGCCCCTCGGAAGAAGCCGCATGGCTTTCAGGTTTATCTCCTTGTAGCCGCGCTCGGCGGCCTTTACCGTGCTGCTGCTTTTGGTGAACGCAGGCGGGTCGAGAATGATGAAATCGTACGGGTGACCGCCTGTGCGGTAAAGGTCTGTGAGCAGGTCGAATACATCAGCCTTGGTGAACTCCATATTATCGCAAAGCCCGTTGAGTTCGGCGTTTTTGCGAGTCATTTCCACTGCGTCGGCGGAAATATCCACGGCGTTCACGTGCTTCGCTCCGGCTGCGGCAGCATTCAGGGCGAACGCTCCGGTGTGCGTGAAGCAGTCGAGCACGTTTCTGCCCTTGGCTATCCTGCGTATTGCGGCTCGGTTGTATTTCTGGTCAAGAAAGAATCCGGTTTTCTGACCGTTGAAGTAATCCACATTATACCTGATACCGTTCTCGGTTATTTCGACTGAGCCGGACAGGTCGGTGCGCAGTCCTGAGCCGTTCCAGAAGCCTTTGTATTCCTCCATGCCCTCTAATTCACGAATGCGCACGTCATTGCGCTCGTAAATTGCGGATATCGTTTCGCCCATATCTGCAAGAGTGCTGACAAGCAGTTCATACAGAGCGTCCTTTATGCGCTCGATACCGAGTGACAGCACCTGAGTTACGAGCACATCGCCGAAACGATCCACCGTGAAGCCCGGAAACGAATCAGCCTCGCCGAAAATAAGTCTGCAGCAGGAGAAGTCCCCGCCCATCACCGTGCGGCGGTAGTCCAGCGCATAGCGTATCCTGCGTGCGTAGAACTCACGGTCGAACTTGTCGTTTGCGTTTCTGGAGATGATACGTATGCGTATCTTGGAATTGTCATTAATGAAGCCAGTTCCGAGCCAGCGACCCTTGCGGCTGTATACGTCGGCAAGCCCTCCGTTTTCATAGCTGCCGTATATGTCGGTTATCTCGTCTGCATAGACCCACGGGTGACCTCCCCGCAGGGCCTTTTCGCCCTTTTCGGTCACGGTGGCTTTGGGGTAAATTCTTTCCATGTCACACTTCCTTTGTTCTTTTTCGATAAAATATATTATACTCCTTTGCTGCGGAATAGTCAAGTGATAGTTGGCGGTATTCAGAATCAGACTGGCGATAAGCCCTCATCTTCACCTGCAGCGTCCTGTCACAAACCGCACTTTTACAATAAAATCCCCCTCCGTCGCCGGAGGGGGATCCTATGTATGGTATGAGATTTATCAGAAGTCAACTTCTGTGTCGTAGTAGCAGCACTTGAGCAGCTTTTCCATCTCCTCAGGCGAAGGCTGACGAGGATTGGAGCCTGTGCAGGCGTCTGCGATAGCGTTTACAGCGATAGAGGGCAGTCTTTCGAGGAATACGTTCTCAGGAACGAAGCCCTGCTCAGTGGGATAGCTGTCTGCGCCGTAGTTCTTGATGCAGTGCGGGATCTTCAGCTCGTCGTTCATACCTCTGAGGTACTTGATGAGCAGAGCGACCTTTTCGTCGTCGTTAGAGCCGCCAAGGTGCATATAATCAGCGATAACGCCGTAACGCTTCTTAGCTGTGGGATCCTTAGCGTTGAATGCGATTACCTTAGGCAGGTACATTGCATTTGCAGCGCCGTGAATGATGTGTGCACCGTAATCCTGGAATATTGCGCCGGTCTTGTGAGCCATTGAGTGAACGATACCGAGCAGTGCGTTGGAGAAAGCCATACCAGCAAGGCACTGAGCGTTGTGCATTCTTGCACGTGCAGCCATGTCGCCGTTGTAGGACTTAACGAGGTCAGCCTGTATCATCTCGATAGCGTGGATAGCAAGAGCGTCAGTGTAGTCGCAGTTTGCTGTGGAAACGTATGCCTCGATAGCGTGGGTCATAGCGTCCATACCGGTGTGAGCGGTCAGCTTCTGCGGCATTGTTTCAGCAAGGTCAGAGTCAACTATTGCAACATCGGGAGTGATCTCGAAGTCAGCGATAGGATACTTGATACCCTTGTCGTAGTCGGTGATGATGGAGAATGCGGTAACTTCGGTAGCAGTACCTGATGTCGAGGGGATAGCGCAGAAGTGTGCTTTCTTTCTCAGCTCAGGGATACCGAATACCTTGCACATATCCTCAAAGGTACATTCCGGATATTCATACTTTATCCACATTGCCTTAGCAGCGTCGATAGGAGAACCGCCGCCCATTGCTACGATCCAGTCAGGCTGGAAATCGAGCATCTTCGCAGCACCGTTCATTACTGTTGTAACGGAAGGATCGGGCTCAACGCCGTCTATGATAAGTACCTCAAAGCCTGCTTCTTTCAGATAGCCCTCTGCTCTGTCGAGGAATCCAAAACGCTTCATGGAGCCGCCGCCGACAACTATGACAGCCTTTTTGCCCTTAAGGGACTTCAGGTTTTCAAGCGCGCCCTTTCCATGATACACATCTCTCGGTAAAGTAAATCTAGCCATTGTATTGTACCTCCATTTGTGAAAATGTTGTGAAAAACCAACAGAAACTTTTGCTTTTTTCTATTGATTTTTATTGATTTTATTATAACATCTCTGCACGATATTGTAAAATGCTTAATCGGCATAGCATATATTCTTTTATTGCATAGTGCATACCTTTTACAATAATTGAGGAAAACTATTGTATATAATAAACAAAAACGTGGGAGAGCCGAAGCCCTCCCATTATAATATTCAGCATAAACGCTCATTCTCGCTTGATCGCTTCCATCGCCGATATATGTACTGCTTTGTTCGCCGGATAGAAGCCCGAACCAAGTCCTATGATTATCGAGAACACCAGAGCGAAGCCGTAAAGCCAGATCGGTATTATCGACATCGGGCTGTTTTCCGGAGCCATAGCCGTCGTTATCATGTTCCAGAATGTTTCAAAGTTGTTTATCTCCATTCCCTGAACAGCGTCGTTCGTGAATACGTTCATGCCTACCGAAATGAAGAAGCTTATGACGCTTCCGATTATACCGCCGATAAGCCCGATAAAGCCCGCTTCCATCAGGAACACCGCACGGATATTGCCGAGGTAGCAGCCAAGAGCCTTCATTACGCCGATCTCTCTTGTGCGCTCAGATATCGACATTATCATGGTGTTGCATATGCCGAGTGCTGCAACGAAAAGCGATACCGCACCCAGACCGCCGAGCATCATCTGCTGCTGTCTTGCTTCGTCCTCAAGCGGCTTTCTTATGCTCTCCATCGAGTAGGTGGAATAGCCCAGCTTCTTTATCTCGTTTTCAATGTCTGCTACCTGAGTTATCTCTCGTGCCTTGACATAGATCTGGTCGTATGTCGTATCCTGTTTTGCGGTGGGGAATACTGATTTATACAGCGCCTGCAGGTCGGAGGTCAGGAATATCAGACCCTCGCTCGTGGAATAGTCCTTGTTGTAGTCCTCTTTGACCACGCCGCAGACCTTGAATTCCTGCGTTTTTTTGATGTCCTGATTCTCGTAGCTGTAGTACTCCATCTTTATTGTCTGACCCTGCAGGTCGATATACGGGTCGGGAAGCTCTGCGTTTTCGTTGTATTCGTAATTGCCTGTTTCAGGGTTGTACTGATACATGGAATCCCAGCGGTCGATCGTGTTGTGCCCCTCAGGCCGCAGCGTATCCATAAAATTATATGCGGTATACTGACCAGCAAGCACCTGATACTTTTCCTTGGGGAAGCTGCCGGAGATCAGTTCAAAGCCGAACTTGTTTATCGCGTCCTCGCTGAAGCCGACTATGTTCGCCCACTGCATCTGGTAGCGGTCGTTGTCGCCGGCGTAGATATTGTAGCCGATGTTGTTCAGGCGGGATTTGCCTATCGCAACATCAACGTTTGCGATGCTCTGAAACTTCCTCAGGGCGGCGTCGTCCAGCTTGGTGTCGTCTCTGCCGCCTGAGTAGACCTCTATCAGCGTCAGGTCGCCCATTCCCTCAAGCATTATCTGCTGCGAGTTCTGGACGCCGAAGCCAATAGACATCATTGTCACGATGGCGCAGCAGCCTACCACCACGCCGAGCACGGTCAGAATAGTCCGTGATTTTCGGCGGGTGAGGTTCTGCAGGGTCATCTTTATCATGTCAAAAAACTTCATGGTGCATCACCATTAAACCTTTGTCTTGTCTTTGCTGTCCGACTGGTCGTTGTCGAACTCGTCCTCCCAGTCAATGTCGTCTGCGGTGAGTTTCTTGCCGTTCTTGCGCTTCTTGTGTACAACAACGATTATTACAACGACTGCCGCAGCGATAAGAACGCCGCCGCCGATGAATACCCAGATCCACGGGAAGCCGCCCTCGTCGCCGGTGACGTCCTCGCTGGAGATGGTGGGGTAATCAGGCTCGATCCACTGCTGCTCGATAACGTTAAGGGTAACGGGAAGTTCCTTTACGATCTCGTTCATGTTGGAGTCCTCGTAGGTTATTCTGAACAAAACGGTTATCTCGCCTGCTCTGTAGGGGGTTACAACGAAATCAGCCGTACCGTTTGCGCCAGCCTGTACGTTGCCTATTACCTTTTCGGTGTTCAGCGCAGTGTAGCCGGGGTCGCTGTAATCGGACATACCGCCGTCGCCAAAATCGGACATTCCGCCGTCCATGCCGGTAGTATCTTCAAGAGTGCCCATGTCAGCAGCATCGCCCATGCCGTCGTCAACGGCAAATCCATCATCGACTGCCATCATTTTGGCTGCGGAGTAATTCGGAAGGCTGCTTATCCCTGCTGCGCCGTATGCAGCGATACCGTCCATCATACCGCCGTTCATTCCGTCGTCGATGGCATTATCGCCTGAACTGGTATTGCCGGAAGTATCGGTGACTATCTCGACCTTCACGTTAGCGGCGTCTGCGCGTCCCTTGTTGAGGTAGCTGAGGGTGAGGTAAACTTCGTTGCCGGAGTAGATGTCGTATGTAGGCTTGCTTATTGAGAATGTCATCTTATCGGGCTGATAGAGCGGAACATAGATGGTCTGCTCTGTGGTCATTGTGGTGCGTGAGTCGCCGACAAGATAATCATACTTGAAGTTTACGGATACCGAGGAGGTGCCGGTAACAGCCGTGGGGAGCGCCCTGAGCTGCACGGACTCGCTTCCTGTGCCGGCAGCGGACATATTGGGATAATAGAACGAACTGCTGCCGCCGTAGATGGACAGGTCGCCGCTTGCGTTTATCGTCATGACGATATTCTCGATAGCGGTTTCAGAACTGGTGTTGTAGAAATCGAGGTCAAGCGTGAATACTTCGCCTGCTGCTATCTGGTCTGCGCCGATATCGTATCTGCCGATGATAAGGTTGGGGGCTGCGGAATTTGTCGTGCCGTTCTCGCTTCTGTTCGGCGCTGCGATGATTACGATAGAGGAAGAGCCGCTGCCCTGAAGCACGGAGGAGTTCCTGCCGTAGGAATACTTCATTTCGGCGGTGATGCCCTGCTTTGCAGAGGTGATATCGCTTACCGTGTGGAACTTAACGGTCACGGGCACGGTCGCACCTGCGGGTATAGACTCGATGAATGCGGATTCAGTGCCGCCGAGGAAGTAGAACGCTTCCGTTCCGGTGAAGTCCACGAATACGTTCTTTACTGTGATGTCGCCGTAGTTCTTTACGTTGATGATATAGTCGTAATCCTTATCCGAAACGAGCGCTTCTTCCTGCTTTGTGCCGGAAATGCGGAGCGTCGGGGCGGTGGACACCTGAGAGTTCATAATGACAGCGCCGCTCTTGGAATCGGGGGTAAGGATACCGTCCTTGTCGTAGTAGTATTCAACGTCAATGGTTATCGTCTGGTTGAGAGAGGTGAGTTCTGCGGCGGTGCTGAAATCCACCACGAACTTCTTCTTCTTGCCGGCCTTGATGGAATCGGCAAAGGTGTTCACGGAAGCAGCGTTGATGATAAGGCCGTCGCTGCCGGATACCTTTATAGTGATGTTGGTCATGTCTGCCTTGCCGATATTGCTTATGTAGAAGCCCTTGCGGTAGGTCTTGCCTGCTTCAAGGATAATTTCCTTTTCAGAGGGGGTGATTATCGGGAGCGGAGTGCCCTGCTCCTCCTTGACCTCCTCCTCGGTCTTGCCGAACATGATAAAGGTGTTTTCGTAGCTGCCGTCTGCAGGCTCGCTGCCTGATACGTAGCTGTACTTCAGGCTGACGGAAAGCGATTCCTTGAGCGTGGTCAGCTTCTCCATTGTGCGGAACTTGACAGCCACCTGCTGCTGACCGTTTGCGGGAATGCTCTTGAAGTATCTTGCGCCGGTGCTGCCGGTGATTATAATATCCTCGGAAGCGGTGAAGTTTACGAATACGCCCTCCATGTCGGCTGTACCGATATTCTTGACGGTGACGATACCGGAGTATTCATTGCCTTCGGAAAGCTGCGTTTCAGAAAGCGAGAACTCCGTCATTACGACAGGGTATACACGCTCTGTAACGGAAACCTCTGCTGCAACGGCAAACTGCGCGGAAACGCTGCCTGCAACGTCGCTGCTTCCGTTGTCGTAGTAATATTTCAGGTTTACGGAGAAATTCTGCTTTATCGAGCTTATCTTGTCAAGCGCCTTGTACTTTACGGTGATTATCTTCTCCTCGCCGAAGTCAACGCCGCTGATATCCTGAGTGCCTGTGCCGCCTGTCAGCATGATATCCTCAGAGGGGGTTATTTCGGCAAGAATATTGTAAGCCATGGTCGAACCGAGGTTTTTCAGCCTTATCTGCAGTTCGCCGGTGTCGCCAGCCTTTATCGGGTCGGCGGGGGAATCGACAGAAATCTTGATTATAGGCTCGGAATAGGTCTTGTCAGGCTCTGTGTCACCGCCGGACGAGGTAATGCACTCTGTGATGTTCACGGTGCCGGTGGAATAGTCGCTGCCGCCGGTATAGCCCACCATGAAGCCGAACGCATTAGAGCCGCCGTTCCATTTGCATTCTTTCAGGGTGACCTGATAGCGCAGCAGCTCATTGCCCTGCGACAGAAGCGTGATGGAATCAAACGTGCCCTTGAAGTCGTCAAGGCTCTTAATGAAGTCGATATCGTTAGCCCCGCCGGAAAGCTGCGAGGTCTTGACCTTGATGTCCTTTATCGTGAGCGTGATGTTGAACGTGCCGTTCTTGCCCACGCCGGCAAGCTTCTTTCCGCTGCTGTTGGTGATCGAATAATCAACGACAACGGGGCTGAGCGTAAGTCCCTCAGGGGTGTTTCCGGTTTCGGAGCCGGTACCTGTTCCGGCGCCTGCGCCCGCTTCGGCGTATGCGCTCAGCGGGATAGCCTGCGGCAGCGCAGTGAGGGCGATCGCGCCGCTTATGAATAATGAAAATATTTTATTCAGATACTTTCTCATGGTTTTCTCCTTTTGTGTCGCTGACTATTCTGCCGTCAACGAGTGTTACTATTCTGTCTGCATACTTTGCAAGTTCAGGGTCGTGCGTTACAAGCACGATGGTCTGGTGGTACTTACGGGCAAAGGACTTTATCATGTCCATGACCTCGATAGTCGTCTTTGAATCGAGGTTTCCTGTCGGCTCGTCCGCAAACACGACGTCCGGCCTTGCCACGAATGCCCTTGCGATACCGACTCTCTGCTGCTGACCGCCGGACATCTGCCGCGGATAGTGCTTCATTCGGTTGCCAAGACCTACCATTTTCAGCATTGCGACCGCCCTTTTTGTGCGGTCACGCTTGCTGTCGCCCCTGAACATCAGCGGCATTGCCACGTTTTCCACCGCCGTCATGAACGGCAGCAGATTATACGACTGGAACACGAAGCCAATGTGCTTTTGCCTGAATGAAGCCAGCTGGTTTTCGCTGAGCCGTGTTATCGGAACTCCCCTTATGTAAACGTCCCCGAACGTCGGCTTTTCAAGCCCTGCAAGCTGATTCAGCAGCGTGGATTTACCCGAACCTGATGTACCGAATATGCAGCACAACTCCCCCTGCATGATCTCAAGGTTTATCCGCTTCAATGCGACAACTGACGTGCCGCCGTCAAGCTTGTACTCCTTACGGAGATCCTTGACCCTTATCATGACTCTTGGTTTAACGGGCTTTTCATTTTCCATGCTGTCACCCCTTTCATTTCTCTATAAATAAAAACAGCTTAAAAAGCTGAAAGGTTGCATTTTCTGTGAAAAATTTTTTATATATTTTTCTTATAGCAAGTATATCATTTATCTGAATTATTGTCAATAATTATTACAAAACTGTAAACATTGATTACAAGATTGTAATAATTGCAGTGAAAGTCCAATATCTGGAAAGCAAGTTAAGTTACAAAAACCCCCATGCGGTGAAATATCGCATGGGGGTAAACACTATATCAGCACTTAACGAATACCGGAATGGACTCCAGCGGAGCGTCTGCTTCTATCCACCTGCCGCCGTCAAGAATATCGCCGCCTGAAATGGGCTGCCACTTTCCTGCGGGGAGGTATACCTTGCGGCTGCGCTGACCCAGTTCCATAACAGGAGCGACAAGGTAGCGGCTGCCGAGCATATACTGGTCGGAGATATCCCAAGCCGTTTCATCGTTCGGGAACTCATAGAACATGGTGCGCATGAGCGGAGCGCCGTTTCTGCCGGATTCCTGAATAAGTTCGTGAATATACGGTATCAGCTTTTCACGGACGCCAAGCTGATCGCGCATTATCTTAAACGCTTCCTCGCCGTAGCTCCACAGTTCGTTGGGGTGACCTGTCTTGAGGTATCCTCCGCCGAAATCACGGTCGTCAAGCGGCGGTATATTGTAAGGACCGCGGTCGCCGTGCATACGCAGGAACGGCGTGAATACTGCAAACTCGTACCATCTGAGCAGAAGCTCACGGAAATCGGGGTCGTTCACATCGTCTGTCATGAAGCCGCCGATGTCGGTCGTCCACAGCGGGATACCCGCAATACCCATGTTAAGACCTGCGGAAAGCTGGTCACGGAACGCCTCGAACGTGCTGGGAACATCTCCCGACCAAACCAGCGTGCCGTATTTCTGAGAGCCTGCCCATGCGCTTCTTATCAGGTTCACGAAGCCAGTCTGACCCTGTGCGCTCATTCCGTCAAAGAACGCCTTTGCGTAGTGCTTCGGGAACTCGTTGCCGACCTTTAATGCAGGGCCGTTCCAGAAGCGGAAATTCTCATAGTCGTACACTGCGTAGTCAGGCTCGGCGTTATCCAGCCAGAAGAAGTCGATGCCAAGGTCTGCGTAGTTCTTCTTGCAGGTGTCCCAGAGGAATTTCTTGGCTTCGGGGTTGAACATATCTATCGTGCTGCAGTCGCCCTGATAGTCGTAGGTCTGGGCTGCGCCGCGCTCGGTGCGCTCAAGAAGTCCCATATCGTTGAGCGCCCAGTAATTCTCACATTTCTTGTCAACGCTGGGCCATACGGACACCATTACCTTAATGCCCATGGAATGCAGTTCGTCGGTCATTGCCTTTACGTCGGGCCAGTATTTCTTGTCAAAGCACCATGAGCCCTGATAAGGCCAGTGGAAGAAGTCGATAACGATAGCGCTTAGCTGAATGCCGAGTTCGTGGTACTTCCTCGCAACGGTCAGCACCTCTTCCTGCGTGCGGTAGCGCAGCTTGCACTGCCACAGTCCGAGAAGCTCCTCGGAAATATCGGGGGTGCGGCCGGTCTGCTCGGTGAAGTTTTCGACAAGTTCAGCGGGATTTTCGCCTACAGTCACCCAGTAGTCAACCTCTTCGCTGTCACGGGATATCCATTCGGTCATGTTCTTGCCGAAAGTAACGCTTCCGACTGACGGGGTATTCCAGAAGAATCCATATCCGAGCGAGGATATCACGTAGGGGATAGTTACCTGCGAATTGCGCTGCGCAAGTTCCAGAGTGCAGCCCTTAAGGTCGAGGTACGGCTGCTGATACTGACCCATACCGAACAGCTTTTCTCCGTCGCTGCTCTCGAAGCGGACTGTCATGCGCCAGTCGTTTCCGGCAAGGCCTTTCATCTCTCTGCCTACGATCTTAAGGCAGCGGCTCTCCTTGCTGATAGTGCCGCCGTAGCTGCGGTAGTATTCACGCAGTATCAGCTTGTCTTTGCGGAAAAGGCTGAGCACGCCGGCGAAGTTCACCTCTGCACGAATGTCGCCGTTAGTGATGGTGGAAAGTTCGTCGGTTATCTTGATTTCCGCGCTGCTGCCCGGCGCGTGGCTGAGTGCGTGGTCGTCGCCGGTGAATGTGGGATTCTGGGTCGCACGTACACGCAGGGAATTTTTACCCCACGGCTCGATAAGCAGTGTTTCGCAGCCGTTTTTTGCGATAAGCTGTGCGTTGTTCTGAGTAAATTTCATATTATAATGCTCCTCTCTGCCTTGACATTTCTGTCCCTGTTGGTTATAATAATAACAGCATTTCGGCTTAAATTCTATCAGTATATTAGCCGAAAGTATAACAATACTATCAGAAAGGGGATCAGACTGACGATAAGCCCCCATCTTCGTCGTCACCATACTAACAACAGGCATTAAGCCTAGTTGTTAGTATGGTTCCTAGAATCTGAGGGCTTCTCGCCAGTCTGTTTTTTTAGTTGAGGTGATTGCAATGGACATAACCGAACAGCCCGCCGGAAGCATACAGGATTTTCGTGAGAACGCCGTTCACGGAACGCCCGGCTATCCCATGCAGGTGTATGTGAATCATTTCAGATGGTGCCCTGAGCACCTTATCGGCTGGCACTGGCACCCTGAACTGGAACTAACCGTAGTGCTGTCGGGCGAGGTGGAGATATTCTTCAATAACACAAGCTGCAGGCTGACGGCAGGCGAGGGAGTGTTCATTAATGCGAACGCCATGCACAAGCAGTCTGCATTGCCCGACACCACGGAGTATCCCGTGCTTGCAACGCTGTGCTTCCTGCCGGAATTTGTCTGCGGCAATACCGACGACATTATATATAGGAAATACGTCAGGCCGGTGACGGGGAACAAGTCGCTGCGGTGCGTGCGGCTGTCGCCCGAAACCGAGTGGCAGGACGATATAATAAGGTCGGTTCGCAGAATTTGCGAGATATCCGAAAGGCAGGACTTCGGCTATGAACTCAGCAGCCGAATGCTTATTGAAGAACTGTGGCTGAGGCTCGCAGGCAATATCGCCCAGACGCCGTCCGAGCCGCTCGACAGGGGAACGCTCGTCCGTGAGCGGCGGCTGAAGAAAATGCTTTCCTATATTTACTCCGGATACCAGAACGAAATGTCGGTCGATGATATTGCAAAGTCGGCAAGCGTCAGCAAGAGCGAGTGCTTCCGTTGTTTTCGTTCTGCGATAGGCAAGAAGCCGGTCGAGTTTCTTAACGAATATCGGCTGAAAAAGGCTCTGGAACTGCTCGGCTCGACTGATATGCAGGTGACGGAGGTGTGCGTTGCCTGCGGCTTCGGGCATATCAGCTATTTCGGGAAGCTGTTCAGGGAAAAGTATGGCTGCAGTCCCAGAGAATACCGGAACAGGACTGTCAAAAATCAGCCCGTTCAGCATTGATGTGCGTTCTAAACAAGTATTTTTTCAAAAACCCCTTGAAAACCTACTAAACCTATGGTATAATTAGAATAACAGTAGAATTAAAGAAAGGGGCTGTTGATTTGAAAATTTCGACTAAAGGCAGATATGCACTGAGAATGATGCTGGACCTTGCCATACACCGCTCAGACGGCTTCATTGCGCTGAAAGATGTTGCAGAGCGTCAGGATATATCAAAGAAATATCTGGAGCAGATAGTGCCGCTGCTCAACAAGGCTGACCTGCTGCGCACCAACCGCGGCTATCAGGGCGGCTATGCGCTGTCAAAAAGTCCGGATAAGTACACAGTCGGGGAAATACTCAGGGTGACAGAGGGCAGTCTGTGTCCGGTCAGCTGTCTGCAGTACCCCGTCAACGAGTGCCCAAGGGCTTCCGAGTGCCTTACCCTGCCCGTGTGGGAGGGGCTTTACAAGGCGATAAACGATTATCTTGACAGCGTTACCCTGCAGGATATCATCGACAACGCTGCGGCAGGCGGCGATTATTCCATATGACTTACGGCGCGCTGCGCTGACACATCAGGAGGACGTGTACCATGATAAAGGACATTCAGGAAAAGATTCTGAAGCTGAAAAAGGAAAAGGACGTCTGTATTCTGGCTCATTGCTACCAGACGCATGACATTCTTGAAATAGCAGATTACGTAGGGGATTCATTCGGGCTTGCGCAGAAAGCCGCCAAAGCCCCGAACGCAACAGTGATGATGTGCGGCGTGCGCTTCATGGCGGAAACTGTTAAGATTCTCTCGCCGGAAAAGCGTGTGCTTATCCCTCGTGAGGAAGCCGGCTGCCCCATGGCGGAGCAGCTTGACGTAGATATGCTCACGCAGCTTAAGCAGAGATATCCGGACTATAAGGTGGTGGCTTACATAAACACCACCGCTGCGCTCAAAACGCTGTCTGACGTCTGTGTGACTTCTTCCTCGGCGGTGAAGATAATCCGCCGCATGGACGCCGACAAGATCCTGTTTATCCCCGACTGCAACCTCGGCGATTTCGTAAAGAAGCAGATACCCGAAAAGGAGATTCAGCTGATTCACGGCGGCTGTCCCACGCACGCAAAGCTGACTGCCGCAGAGGTACACGCTGCAAAGAAGCTTCACCCCGAAGCGCTGCTGCTGGTGCACCCTGAGTGCCGCCCCGAGATAGTGGAGCTTGCCGACTTTGCGGGCAGCACTACCGAAATTATGGCGTACGCCGCTGAAAGTCCCGCTAAGGAATTCATAATCGGCACTGAAAACAGTATAGTTCAGCACCTCGGCATCGACCACCCGGACAAGCTGTTTTTCCCGCTTTCAAAGGACTGCGTATGTCACAATATGAAAGTCACCACTATCGCCGACGTACTTCACACGCTGGAGGGCAGCGACGGCTACGAGATCAGCATTGACGAGCAGGAACGCCTTGCCGCAAAACGCTGCATCGACGAAATGCTGAGGCTTGGTAATGACTGATACGGCAGGAAAGCAGACCGCCCTTATCGCAATGAGCGGCGGCGTTGACAGCTCGGTCGCGGCTGCGCTGATGAAGCAGCGTGGCTACGACTGTATCGGCGTGACCATGAAGCTGCGCAGCAACAGCGACTGCGGCTGCACTGAGAAATCCTGCTGCACCGCCGACGACGCCGAGGACGCACGCAGCGCAGCTTATTCGATGGGCATGAAGTTTTATGTGTTCAATTTCGTGCAGGAGTTTGAGCATGAGGTCATAGACAGATTCGTCAGCGCTTATGAGCAGGGAATGACGCCGAACCCGTGCATTGACTGCAACAGATACATGAAATTCCAGCTTCTGTATGAGAGAGGCAGGACGCTCGGCTGCGACTATATCGTTACGGGGCATTACGCACGCACTGAGTACCTTGAGGACTGCGGCAGATGGGTGCTGAAAAAGGCGGTCAATACTGCAAAGGACCAGAGTTACGTGCTGTATTCAATGACTCAAGAGCAGCTTTCGCATACGATTTTCCCGCTCGGCGACTTTGCAAGCAAGGACGATGTGCGCAGCTTAGCCGAGCAGCTGGGGCTGCTGAATGCGCATAAGCACGACAGTCAGGACATATGCTTCGTGCCTGACGGAGATTATGCGGCGTTCATCAGGCAGCGCACCGGCAGGGAATACCCGCCGGGGGATTTCGTAGATACCAGCGGCGCACCGATCGGCAGGCACCGTGGGCTGATAAATTACACGATAGGTCAGCGCAAGGGGCTTGGCATGGGCTTCGGCGAAAGAATGTACGTCTGCGCAAAGGATTTGGAGCGCAACACCATCACGCTTTCCCGTGAGGAGGGGCTGTATTCCTCGGGGCTTACCGCAGACGGCTTCAACTGGATACTTTTCTCAGAGCCGCCCAGAGAGCCGGTTAGGCTTACCGCAAGGACGCGCTACAACGGCAAGGAAGCCCCTGCGACTGTATGGGCTGATAGCACCGGCATAGTCCATGTGCAGTTCGACCAGCCGCAGCGTGCGGTCACGGCGGGTCAGGCAGTGGTGCTTTATCAGGGAGATGTAGTTGTCGGCGGCGGCACGATAATTTCGGCAGACTGGCGATAAGCCCTCATCTTCTTCGTAAGGCGAAAACCTCTAATGCGCAGCGTCGTGCTGCGCTCTGGGTTTTCGCTTGTGGCGTCCTGCCACAACACACATATCGGCAGGCGCAAACACGATGTTTGCGCTGTTGCCCCCAAAGCCCGACATGATGTCGGGCAATTAAGGGCAACCTGCACATAGCCTAGCCGAAATACCACTTCCTAGAATCTGAGGGCTTCTCGACAGTCTGGTTATTCTGGTTATAAAGAAACTACGGTGGACTACGTTAAGCAGTCCACCGCTTTGTTATGAGTTTTAATTAGCTCAGTCCAGTGAGTACATAGAAACAGAGTTATCCTGCAGAACTGATATTATCTGCTCAATGCTCTTGAAATCAGCGCTGCTGCTCAGCTTTTCATAAAGCTTCTGCATATCCTCTGACAGCTTGCCGAGAAGCGAATCATCGGGGTTATTGACGTCTATCAGAGTGTAGCTGCCCTGAGGGTCGGGAGCGACCGAGCCGTTAGCCTCGCCGACTTCCATGATAAGCATTGACTTTCCATAGCCGGCAGCCTCAGCGCCTATCTTGTAGGTTGCGCCCTTTCCGTTGGGAGCAATGGAAAGATGGAACTTCAGACCTCTTACGAAGTCTTTCAGTTCGTCAGCGCTGGACGTCATTGCGTCGGCAATGCTGTCGCTGAATGAGATCACGAAATCGCCCTTAAGAGCCTTTGAGCCGAAATACTGCATTTCGCCCACGTTGCTGTAATCCAGATAAATGCCGTAGTTGGTGTAGTTCGTGGTCATATTGTAGGACTCGTCCCATGAGTAAGATGGTATCTTCAGTTCAAATTCCGCCCTGCCGCTGCTTTCAGATTCGCCCTTGATATGTACTGCAAGGTATTCAGCGTCGCCGACAGTCAGAGAGAACTCTCTGCTGTAGCCCTGTGCCAGAGTACCTATCCTGAACAGCGACTGCGATTCGCCGAGGACCGAGTAGCCTGCGTTGACAGCGAAGCCGTTGACGGTGTTGTCGTTGTTGACGTAGAATGTGAGTTCGGCAGAGAAAAGCTGTGCGTATATCAGCGCAGCGGAAGCACCGCTGTCGTCCAAGGGGGTAAGCTGATTCTTCAGTTCAGAGGAAGCCGAGCGCAGCGAACTTGCCAGATATGCAGCGTCCTCGCCGGTGGCTTCTGCAAGCCAGTTCATGAACTCGGCGTCGTCAGCCGCAGTGTCGATTATCACGCTGCAAAGCTTCAGAAGTTCGCTGTAGGTTATCTTGACCTTGACGATCATTCCGTCAAATTCAAGACCGTTGAGCGTAGCCTTGCCGTTTGTATATTCATAATCGAACTCGTTGAAAACGCTCTTGGTCGCATTGTCGATACGCTTGAGCAGCTTCGAGAAGTCGTATTCGGGTAGGTCTGACACCGCAGCGGAAGCTGCCTGATAGGAATGCTCAGGAAGCTGCATTTTGAATCCGACATCTGATACGCCGGGGAATACCACGGTAGCCGTACCGTCCTTTTCATAGCGAAGCTGTGTTTCGAGCCACTTTTCGCTTCCGCAGTCAATGCTTGCGGCAAGTTCATATGCGCCGTTGTTGTAGACCTCAGCGGACGAAATGCCGATCTTATTTGCAAAATCAATGATATTGTCGAGCAGGTCGGGGTCAAGACCTGCGTTTGCTATCTCGCTTCTGATCTGGTCACGCTGAACGCTGTCAATGCTCGTTTCGGTGGATACCTTAACGCTCATACCGTTCACGCCGGCTGCTTCGTTCATTGCGGCAAGACCGTATTCGATCATTCTGCCGACTTCCTCAACGTTTGATGCCGTGCTGAATGCAGAGGAATCATAGCCGCCGGAGGTTATCGAGTTGAGTATATCACTGGAACTGTTCGTGCTGCTCATGTTGGAAGCCATTGCAGCGAACGAGGTGTTCATCGCCTTGGTATCCTGTGCGGCGGACATAGTACCCATGACGAGCGAGTGCGCATAGCCTGCGTCGCCCATCAGCATATGGGTCACAGAAGCCTTGTTGCAGTTGTAAACTATGATCCCCGTAACGGCAAGAGCCGCAAGAGAGCCTGCGGCAATGCACAGGGCGGGGATAAGCTTTTTCTTTTTCTTCATCGGCTTCACTGCCGCCATTTCGGGAGCGGCGGTGTAGTACTGTGGCTCTATCTGGGGCATAGGCTGAGCTTCCGGCTGAGCCTGATAGCCGTTTGCCGCACGGTAGTACTCGCCCATGAGGGCGTCAGTGCCGCTCTGCTGTGACTGCGCCGCACCATAGTAGGGCTGCTGCGCCTGAGCGGTCTGCGAATATCCGGCAGTCTGTGCCGACTGCATGGGGTCGGCTGCCGCCATTGTGGGTTGCTGGAACGTCTGTGGCTGAGCGGGCTGTGATGAGTAGACCGGCACTGCGTTCTCCGTCGTGGGCTGAGAGGGCTGCGGCAGTTCGTCGGCAAGTCTGATACCGCAGCCGCCGCAGAAAGAAACGCCGTCAGGAAGCTGTGCTCCGCAATTCGGACAAAACATATCTTTTACTCCTTAATCATTTGCTGCACAATAACTGGCAGCTTACAAACCAAAGCCTATAATAAAGGTATATTGCCAAATGTATTATATCATATTACCTGTTTTTTGTCAATATTTCGATAATGAATTGTTTATAATAAATGCAATATTTTTATTTTATCTTCGACGGCGTGTCCGTCAGCCCTAAAAGATAATCGGCGGTGACATTGAAATACAGCGCCAGAGTGATGATGTGACGGCACGGAATCTCCTGAATGTTGTTTTCGTATTTGCTGACCTGCTGCTGCGTAGTATTCAGCAGTTCCGCTATTTGCTGCTGACTTGCCTTTCCCTCACGCACCTGCTTTAATCTCGTGCCGATATCCACCGGTTCATCTCCTTTGCGTTTTCTGATATAATCATGAAATGTTATAAATGTCTGACTGTATTTTTGTACATATTCCACAAATTTATTATACACCATGTAAATTCGCTTGACAAACACCTGAAAAGGTGTATAATTATGTTGTACACCTGATAAGGTGTTATATTCAATGATGGAGGACAAAAATCATGACAACAAAAAGGATAACAGCCGTTCTGGCTGCTGCCGCAGTGTGCGCCGCTTCCGGCGTTACGGCTTCTGCGGCAGGGAAGTATCAGCTTTTGACCGAGCCGGTGAGCGTTATTGATGGGGCACTTGATGTGCACGGAATTTTTGATTCTGATGGTAGGGCAAATGCGCCGCTGCTTTACAGCAATAACGGTTATGGTATCACAGGCGTTTTCGACATTACACAGAAAGACCTCAAGAATTGGCGCAGCAGCGGCGATTTTACTTACACTGAGGTGAACATTGACAATTTTGATGGTGCGGAGTATTTTGATAATGCCGGCTATATATTACGCTACTATTCTTCTCCTCTCCTTGACCTTTATGATGGAAGCAGCGTATTAAAATACTTCAGCTTCAAGTATGATGGCAAGGGTAAGCTTGAATCAATTCTTACGTCTGACGATAGGCAGTATGCGATATTCGATGGGTGGACACTTAAAGGTAATGAAACATCTGACACGGAGTACACGTTTTCGATTATTAACAATAATGACGGAGAACTTCATCAGACAGATATACCGGTTGAGTGGGACGGGAAAGCTTTTCTCAGATATTATGTGAATAGGAATGGGAATGACAAGTATCTTGCGTATTGTTGGTATTCAGCCGACACTAGGCTTAATGAAGAATGGACTGAATGGGAGATGAATGACGTTGATGTAGTAGTTGTCGGCATAACACGTGATGGCAGTCTGGAAACAATATACACTGGTACTCACAATTATTTCCCTGATTTTACGTCTGGTGACGGCTATTTGTTTTTCCAGACTCATAATCCTCCTCTTGAATCCATTTGTCACGTCTATTTATCTGATATAGATGAGATGCTTACATTAGACGGCTGGGCTGCTAGAGCTGAGGATACAAAGCAGGGGATAGATTTATCCGCCTATACTGTAACTTGTCTGAATGACAATAAGATAATTGTTCGCCGTTCAGCAGATGATGGCGGTCAGTACTACAACTTAGTTGAACTTGATTCTGAGCCAGATCAATATGGATATACCTCCTGTACACTTCTTAGCGAGGTTGACGCTTACAGCAGTATGACCACTTACGACGGCGAAAACTACCTCGTCGAGACCCTCGACGGCAAGCGGGGCTTCCTCAACAGCGAGGGCAAGCTTGTTGCGACCTATGACGAAGCAGGCGCATTCATGGGTAACTACGCTCCCGTGGTAAAGGACGGCAAGGCTTACCTCGTCAACAGAAACTTTAGGTGCGTATCTGAGAAGATAGACGCAGAGAACGTGTCAACTCTTGACAACGGTCTGTATAATGTAACGATCGACGGCGAAAACTACTTCATGACCTACAGCAAGAACAAGGACAATGAAGCCGCAAACGACCCGCAGGAAACCGAGCAGACCCCCGACGAAACGACAGATTCCCCATCCGATACCGACGCCACGACCTCCGAAGCGCAGGACGATCAGCCGGTATCCGAGCCCACCGATACTGATAACTCTGCAGATACCTCGGCAGACACGTCCGCAGACGATACCTCAGCCGATAATAAGGACGAAAGCAAGGCTAACCCCGACACCGGCGCAGCTTCCGCAGGCATTGCGGTAGGTCTGACGGCATTTGCGGCAGGCGCAGTGCTTCTCAGCAGAAAGCGCAGATAATTAAGCAACAGTGATATTCACATAACTTCATTAGCACCTCCGAAAGGTCGCATCTCCCGAAAAAATACCGGGAGATGCGATTTTTTTCAAAAAACCTATTGATTTTCTGAAAAAAAGGTGATATAATACGTTAAGATAGATTAGACTAAAGACTGGGGTTTCGCTCCGGTCTTTAAGTTTTAATCGGGGTATTCTCCTGCAAAGCAGGCTGAACTGAAAGGAGCTTTCTGAATGGCACTTGCAAAGGGGCTGAGCCCTATCGAGGCAAAGGCTGACGCTGCAGTCAGACCTATTGTCGAGAGTCACGGCTTCACACTCTGGGACGTGTGGTTCGCCAAGGAGGGGGCAAAGTGGTATCTCAGGATATTCATTGACCGTCCGGGCGGGGTATCCATCGACGACTGCGAATCCATCGACGGGCTGATAAACGCCGAGATAGACAAGCAGGATTTTATCGACAGGATAGATTATCTGGAGATAGGCTCGGCAGGGCTGGAGCGTTCTGTCAGACGTCTGGCACAGCTTGAAATGTCCGTCGGCAGGCGGATAGTCGTAAAGACCTATGCGCTGTGCGAGGGCGCACCATCAAAGTCGTTCAGCTGCACTCTTGACGGCTTTGACGGCGAGAAGATAACGGTTTCGGGGGATTTTGGCAGTCTGGAACTTTCCACCGCCGATATCTCTGCAATAAACTATGATGATTTTGACGAGCATGAGCTGCTTTCGGGCGGCGAGTGAACGGACAACAAGAACATAATTAACGTAATTTACGGAGGATCAGAGGAAAATGGCTAAGAAAAAGGCACAGCCCAAGGACGATATCAGGGATTTCTTCACCGCACTGGCTGAATATGCGGCGGAAAAGGGCATCGACAGAGATGTATTCGTGGCGAAGATAAAGAACGCCATCGAAAAGAGCCTGAAAACGAATATGCACCTTGAGGACAAGGACAGCGAGGTCGTGTTCGTGAATATCGACCTTGACAAGGAGATTTTTGACGTCAGCGTACTGAAAGAGGTCATCGAGGTAGTTGACACCCTTTACGAGCCGGAAATAGAGATCGTGCTTGAAGAAGCGAGAAAGATAAATCCCGCTGCACAGGTCGGCGACAAGATAAGAGTGCCTATCGACACTCACGAGTTCAAGCGTATCGCAGCGAAGAACGCAAAGGACCTCATCAAGCAGGGCTTCCGTGACGTAGAGCGTCAGCAGCTCAGCGAGATGTGGGGCGAATATGAGAACGAGGCAGTTTCAGCGACTGTCACCAAGATAGAGCCCAAGACAGGTCACGCAACCATCGAAGTAAATCACAACGAGGTGCTTCTGATGAGAGCAGACCAGATACCCGGCGAAATACTTCATGTCGGCGATATAATCAAGGTATATATCACCGGCGTTTCCAAAGAATATAAGGAAGGCGCAAAGAAGCAGTCGCTGCGCATAACAAGGACCGACAAGGGACTTATCAAGCGCCTGTTTGAACTTGAATGCCCTGAAATATACGACGGCACTGTTGAGATAAGGTCGGTCAGCAGAGCCCCCGGCTCACGTTCAAAGATAGCTGTTATCAGCAATGACCCGAACGTTGACGCAGTGGGTGCGTGCATAGGTACTCAGAAGTCGAGAATAAGCGCGGTCACCAAGGAACTCAAGGGCGAAAAGGTTGACGTAGTGCTTTACAGCGACGACCCTGAGGAGTTCATCAAGCAGGCGCTCAAGCCCGCCGAGGTGCTCAGAGTAGTAATAAACGACCCGCACGTAAGGGCCTGCAAGGCGATAGTTCCCGACAATCAGCTTTCGCTCGCTATCGGCAACAAGGGTCAGAACGCCCTGCTCGCCGCAAAACTCACCGGCTTCAAGATAGACATCAAGGCTGAAAGCAAGGTAACGCCTGAGGATCTGGAGGTCATAGAGTACCCGCCCGAGCCTGAGGAAGAGGAGCAGACCGAAGCCGCAGAGGTACAGGAAACGGCTCAGGAGAACGCTGAGACTTCCGAGAATGCCGAAGCGCAGTCCGAGGAATAAGGAGCGTCTTTATGCAGGAAAAGCACGTGCCGATGCGCAAGTGTATCGGCTGCGGTCAGATGATAGGAAAAAAAGGTGCTGTGAGAGTGGTTCGCAGCAAGGAGGGTGAGATCTCCGTAGATCTCACAGGGAAAAAAGCCGGACGAGGCGCATATATTTGCCGTGACCTTGCCTGCCTTGAACTTGCGGTCAAGGGCAGAAAGCTGGAACGGGGACTGAAATGCGCCATACCCGATGATATATACGAAATTCTTAAAAAGGAGCTGACCTCGGATAAATAAGCAACTTTCGACGATATGTCTGTGCAGGCGTGCGGGAAAGCTGGTCATGGGCTTCGACGCAGCCGTGCAGGAACTTAACGCCCCACGCTCAAAGGCGGCGGGGATAGTGCTTGCTTCAGATGTTTCGCCAAAGACAGAAAAAGAGATCCGCTTTGCAGCGGAAAAGCGCAGCACGCCGGTGGTCTGCGGTGGATTCACCATGGACGAGGCTCAGGCGGCTGTCGGAAAGCGTTCAGGTATCTTTCTGATACTGGACGAAGGGTTATTCAGCTCTGTTACAAAACATATTTCATAGTCAAGAGTATGGAGGAAAGTTACATTGCCAAACAAAAAATACCGTGTACAGGATATAGCTGCTGATATCGGCGCAGAGCGCAGCGAAGTTATACAGCTTCTGGACAGTGCGTTCGACGGTTCTAAGAAGCCGCAGACCGCACTTACTCCGGAAGAAGTGAGTTACGTGCTGGAGGTGTATTCCAGAAAGCACGAGGTAAAGAATTTTGATGAATACTACAAGCTGACGGCTGACAAAAAGACCGAAAAGCCCAAGGCTGAGGAAAAGAAGCCGGCAGCAAAGAAAAAGGCAGCCGCCAAAAAGGAAGAACCTGCAGAGCCCAAGGCAGCCGCAAAGGCAGAAGCAAAGCCGGAAGTAAAGGCTGAGCCAAAGCCCGAACCCAAGCCTGAGGTGAAGTCCGAGCCCAAGGCAGAAGCAAAGCCAGAAGCAAAGCCTGAAGTCAAGGCAGAGGTCAAGGCTGAACCCAAGGCAGAAGCAAAGCCTGAGCCCAAGCCCGAACCTAAGGCAGAAGCAAAGCCTGAATCCAAGCCTGAAGCAAAGCCGGAGAGCGCTGCAGAGCCCAAGGCTGCTCAGAAGCCCAGAACCGACGCTCCCGCACAGAACGGCAGGAACGATCGTCCTCAGTTCAACCGTGACAACAACGGCAGGAACGGCGACCGTCCTCAGTTCAACCGCGATAATAACGGCAGGAACGGCGATCGTCCTCAGTTCAGCCGCGATAATAACGGCAGACCGGGCGACCGTCCTCAGTTCAACCGCGACAATAACGGCAGACCGGGCGACCGTCCCCAGTTCAGCCGTGATAATAACGGCAGACCGGGCGACCGTCCCCAGTTCAACCGTGACAACAACGGCAGACCTGGCGACCGTCCTCAGTTCGGCGGCAGGAACGGCGACAGAAACGGCTTCAGCCGTGACAATCGCAGAGAGCCTGTCAATCCGCTGGCTGATACCAAGCAGTCCATCAAAAAGCCCGCTATTGATTCCTCAAAGATAAAGGTGAACACTCCCCCCATGCAGAAGCAAAAGGGCGAAGCAGTACAGAGGGGCGAGCAGGTCACCAAGATGGTGGACACAAGGGGCAGCTATGTCGAGCTGGATAAGTACAATGAGCGTTATGAGAGCATTGCTCCCGCAACACGCATGAGCAGCGACAACTTCCAGCGCAAGCAGAAGATACAGCAGAAATCCCAGAACAAGGGCAAGCCTTTCAGCACAAAGAGAGAGACCGAAGCCCAGAAGCTGAAGCGTCTGGAACTGGAGCGCGCCAGAAAGCAGCAGCTTAAGGTGCAGATCCCCGACGAGATAGTCGTGTCAGAACTTGCTTCACGCCTTAAAGTCACTGCGACAGAGGTCATAAAGAAGCTGTTCAATCTCGGCGTTATGGCTAACCTGAACGAGGTCATCGACTTTGATACAGCTTCGCTGGTTGCCGAGGAACTTGGCGCAAAGGTAGAGAAGGAAGTCGTTGTCACCATCGAGGAACGCCTGTTCGAGGACGCTCCCGATGCTCCCGAAAGCCTCAGACCGAGAGATCCGGTCGTTGTGGTAATGGGACACGTTGACCACGGCAAGACCTCCCTGCTCGACTATATCAGACACGCAAGCGTTACCTCGACTGAGGCTGGCGGTATCACACAGCACATCGGCGCTTACAGAGTAAGGATAAACGACAGGGACATCACGTTCCTTGATACGCCCGGACATGAAGCGTTCACCTCAATGAGAGCAAGAGGCGCGAGCATTACGGATATCGCAATACTTGTCGTTGCTGCGGACGATGGTATCATGCCGCAGACAGTCGAAGCGATAAACCACGCAAAGGCAGCAGGCGTATCCATCATCGTTGCAATAAACAAGATGGATAAGGAGGGCGCAAACCCCGACAGGATAAAGGAAGAGCTGACCAAGTACGACCTCGTATGCGAGGAGTGGGGCGGCGACGTTATCTGCGTTCCGGTATCTGCAAAGACCGGCGACGGTATCTCCAACCTGCTTGAAATGGTATGCCTGACCGCTGACGTGCTTGAACTCAAGGCTAATCCCGACAGACTGGCTACCGGCGCAGTTATCGAGGCAAGACTGGATAAGGGCAGAGGTCCTATCGCAACAGTGCTCGTACAAAACGGTACGCTGCACACCGGCGACGTTATCATAGCAGGTATGTCAGTGGGCAGAATACGTGTAATGCGTGACGACAAGGGCAGGACTGTCAAGGAAGCTGGTCCGTCTGTTCCTGTTGAGATAATGGGACTTGCTGATGTTCCGTCTGCAGGCGACACATTCGCAGCAGTCGAGGACGAGAAGCTTGCACGTGAACTGGTAGAGAAGCGCAGACACGACGCCAAGGAAGAGCAGTTCAGGGCATATCATCAGGTAACGCTGGATAATCTGTTCTCTTCTATTTCCGAGGGCACGGTCAAGGAACTGCCCATTATCGTAAAGGCAGACGTTCAGGGTTCTGTCGAGGCGGTAAAGCAGTCGCTTGAAAAGCTTTCCAACGAGGAAGTACGCGTAAGAGTGATCCACGGCGCAGTAGGCGCAGTCAGCGAGAGCGACGTAATGCTTGCAGCCGCTTCCGGCGCAATAATCGTAGGCTTCAACGTAAGACCTCACCCGTCTGCTCAGGAAAACGCAAAGCGTGACGGTATAGAGATACGCCTGTATCGTGTCATTTACGACGCAATAGAGGATATCACCTCCGCAATGAAGGGAATGCTCGCGCCGAAGTTCAGAGAGGTAGACCTCGGCAGAGTTGAGGTACGTCAGGTTTACAAGATAACGAATGTCGGCATTGTAGCAGGTTCCTATGTTCTTGACGGCAAGGTCGCAAGAAACGGTCAGGTGCGTATAGTGCGTGACGGCATAATCGTGGGCGACGACAAGATCGCCGGTCTGCAGCGATTCAAGGATTCCGTTAAGGAAGTCGCAGCAGGCTATGAGTGCGGTATCAGCCTTGAAAAATTCACCGATATCAAGGTCGGCGATATCTTTGAGGCTTATATGATGGAAGAATATCGTGATTAATGATCACGGGCAGAAGCCCCGGATATTACGCTGGGACTTCTGACGTGTATCTGTGGCTAATGCCTGAATACCCCCGACAGCGGGGTTCAGGCGATGCGTGTAAGGGAGGTTTTATGGCTAATTTCAACATTAAAAGACTTTCCGAGGATATAAAGCGGGAACTTTCCGCTGCAGTGAGCGGCGTAAAGGACCCCAGAGTGTCAAAGAATTTCGTGACGGTGACGCATTGCGAACTCACCAGCGACCTGTCCTACTGTCGGGTGCATATTGCGTGCCTTGGCGGCGAGGATAAGACGGCAAAGGCGGTCGAGGGAATGACGGCTGCGTCTGGTTACTTTAAGAAAGCCATCGCAGCAAGAGTGCGCATGAGAAAAATGCCGGAACTGATATTCCTGCCGGACAATTCGCTGGACTACAGCGCACACATCGAGGACATCATTTCAAAGCTGCCGAAACCCGTACAGGAGGAGCAGCCCGACAGCGAGGAGGCGTCAGATGAGAAGGATCGACCTTAACGAAGCCGCAGCTTTCCTGCGGGAAAACGACGATTACCTGATACTGATGCACGGCAGCCCTGACGGCGACACGCTCGGATGCGGCTATGCGCTGTGCTATGCGCTGCAGCAGCTTGGCAAGAGGGCTGCGGCGGTGTGTCCCGACCCGATACCGAAGAAGTTCAGCTATATGCAAAGGGAACTGAAACAGCAGGAATTTGAACCAAAAACGGTGGTCACAGTCGATGTGGCTGACACGAAGCTGCTGTACTCCATGAAAGAGCAGGGCGAGAAGGCTGCGCTGTGTATCGACCACCACGTCAGCAATACTGAATATGCCGAGCGGCTTTTGCTTGCGCCGGAATATGCGGCTGCGGCGGAACTTATGTTCGAGCTGCTCAGTTCCATGAGCGACGTTGAGATAACAGAGGTCATGGCGGACTGCCTTTACACAGGCATTGCGACAGACAGCGGCTGCTTCAAGTACAGCAACACCTCACCGCAGACCCACGTGTATGCGGCGGAACTTATGAAGCTTGGCGCAGATATCGTACCGATAAACTACGCCATGTTCGACATGAAGAGTCAGGGCAGACTTAAGCTTGAACAGCTTGCGCTGAGCAGGATACGCTACTATGCCGCAGGCAGGATTGCAGTGATAGACGTCACGCAGTCGCTGATAGACTCTATCGAGGGCATCGACAGCGAGGATATCGGCGCGCTTTCCGCAATACCCCGCCAGATAGAGGGCGTGGACATCGGAATATGTATCAAGGAAAAGAAGCCCGGACTGTACAAGGTGTCGATGAGGTCGAGCGAGAATGCGGACGTATCCGCTATCGCTCAGCAATTCGGCGGCGGCGGTCACGCAAGGGCTGCCGGCTGTGCGTTTGAAACGACGCTGGAGGACGCCGAGCGCAAGGTGGTATGGGCTTGCGCAAAGGCTCTGGGTAACGCCACATGACCGGAATAATTTGTGTAAACAAGCCGCAGGAGTTCACCTCGTTCGACGTGGTGGCTTCCATGCGGCGGTGCTTCGGGACGAAGAAGATAGGCCACGGCGGCACTCTCGACCCGATGGCGACGGGCGTGCTTCCGATATTCGTGGGGGGAGCGACCAAGGCGGTAGATCTTGTGCCGGACAGCAGCAAAAGCTATCGGGCGGGATTCCGGCTTGGGTTCGTTTCAGATACTCAGGATATCTGGGGAAAGCTGCGCTCACGCTGCGAGAATGGCATTTCCGAGGCGGAAATGCAGTTCACTCTGGAGGATTTCAGGGGCGATATAATGCAGATACCGCCGATGTATTCAGCGCTGAAGGTCAACGGTCAGAAGCTGTGCGACCTTGCCCGCAGGGGGATAGAGGTGGAGCGGAAGCCCCGTCCCGCCACGATATCCCGCTTGGAACTGCTGAGTTTTGACGGAACGGACGGCGTGCTGGATATAGACTGCTCAGGAGGAACGTACGTCCGCACGCTAATAAACGATATCGGCGAATCGCTCGGTACGGGCGCAGTTATGACGAGCCTGTGCAGGACGAAAAGCTGCGGCTTCACATTGGCTGACTGCCACGAACTTGACGAGATACGCTCTGCGGACAAAGAGCAGCTTGAAAAGTGGCTGCTGCCGGTAGAAAACGTTTTCGCAGGACTTCCGGAGATACCTCTGGACGAGGTACAGCAGCGAATGTATTTCAACGGAGTGCGTCTGGACGCAGACAGGCTGAAAAGCAGGTGCGCCGAGGACGTTATGTGCAGAATTACTGCGGCAGGAAGATTCCTCGGACTGGGCATGATAAACTCCGGCGGAGAACTGGTCAGCGTGAAGCAGTTCCGCACGGAGTGAAATACGCCGGAATGCTCCGGCATAGATGGTGATAACGATTTGATTGATATAACATATGGCAGCAGGGCTGACGAGAGGACTGCGGTCGCTCTGGGCTATTTCGACGGACTTCATCTCGGACATATGGGAGTTATCGGTGCGGCAATGGCGCAGAAAGAACTTGCACCGGCGGTGTTCACGTTCAACTGCGACACCACGCTCCCGAAATTCCGCGGACCGGAGGATATAATCTCGTTTGAGAACAAGCGGGAACTTATGGAGCGCATAGGCGTGAAGTACCTTTTTGCGCCCGATTATGCGGAGGTCTGTACGCTCACTGACGAGGAGTTCGTAAAGAGCATACTTATCGGCAGGCTGAACGCCGGATTTGCGTGCTGCGGAAGAAGCTTCCGGTTCGGAAAGGGCGGCTGCGGCACTCCGGAAAGGCTCGCTGAGATAGGCGCAAAGTATGGAATGTGCACTGAGATAGTTCAGGACGTCTGTCTTGACGGTCAGGTGATAAGTTCCACCCGCATTCGTGAGCATATCCGCAGGGGCGAGATAGAACAGGCGAACAGGCTGCTTGGATATGAACTGTGGTACAGGCTGCCCGTGGTCAGGGGCAACGAGATAGGCAGAACTATCAGCTTCCCGACGATAAATCAGGTGATACCTGACACGAACATAATACCGAAATACGGCGTGTACAAGAGCATAGTCGAGGTCGGCGGCAAGCAGTACAAGGGCGTCACGAACATCGGCGTCAAGCCAACGGTGCAGCACAGGAACGACGGCACCGGCGCAGTCATGGAAACGCACATAATAGGATTCGACGGTGACCTTTACGGTCAGAATATCGCTGTTGCGCTTGTCCGGTATATTCGGCCGGAGGTGAAATTCTCAGGGCTTGAGGAGTTAAAGCAGCAGATATCACGCGACAAGGAAAATGCGCTGCACTGAGCAGCTTTATGAAAGGAATATATAAATGGAAGTCAGAACCAGATTTGCACCCAGCCCCACTGGGTATATGCACATAGGCAATCTGCGCACTGCGCTGTATACCTACATCATCGCAAGGAAGAACAAGGGAAAGTTTATCCTGCGTATCGAGGACACCGATCAGGGACGCTACGTTGAGGGCGCTACAGACGTTATATACAGGACTCTCAAGACCTGCGGGCTCAACTGGGACGAGGGTCCCGACGTGGGCGGTCCGTGCGGTCCGTATATCCAGAGCCAGAGAATGGGTATGTTCAAGGAATATGCGGAAAAGCTGGTGCAGACCGGTCACGCATACTACTGCTTCTGCGGCAAGAACGAGGAGCAGGACGACAGCGCTCCGAGCGGGCTTGCTTCCGCACATCGCTGCGCCTGCCGTGACCTTTCTCCGGACGAGGCTCAGAAACGCCGTGACGCAGGAGAGCCGTGCGTTATCCGCCAGAAGATACCGAACGACGGCACGACCACGTTCCACGACGAGATCTACGGCGACATCACGGTGGAGAACATCGACCTTGACGATCAGGTGCTGCTGAAATCCGACGGAATGCCCACCTATAACTTCGCAAATGTCGTTGACGACCACACAATGGGTATCACCCACGTGGTAAGGGGCAACGAGTATCTGTCCTCTGCGCCGAAATATAACCTGCTTTATGCTGCATTCGGCTGGGAGCCGCCGCTTTATATCCACGTTGAGCACATCATGCGTGACGCTACGCACAAGCTTTCAAAGCGTGACGGCGACGCTTCGTTCGAGGATTTCCGTGCAAAGGGCTACCTTACCGAGGCTATACTTAACTATATCCTGCTTCTTGGCTGGGCGCCGAAGGGCGAGCAGGAGATATTCACGCTGGACGAGATGGTCGAGGCGTTCGACCTGAGCGGCATTTCAAAGTCGCCGGCAATATTCGACCCGCTGAAGCTTACCGCAATAAATGCGGTGTATATCCGTGCACTTGCGCCGGAGAAATTCGTGGAACTTGCAGAGCCGTGGATAAGAAAGACCTGCACCCGCACCGATATCGACCTGCCGCTTCTGTGCGCAGGCATTCAGCCGAGGACAGAGGTGCTCAGCGATATCCCTGAGCGTGTGGACTTCATCGACAAAATGCCGGAATATCCCGTGGATATGTACGTCAGCAAGAAGATGAAAACTACCCCGCAGACCTCGCTTGACGCACTGAAGAAGCTTATTCCGGTCATCGAGGGCGTGGAGGACTTCACCACAGAGAACATTCACGACGCACTGTTCAGGCAGATAGAAGCAGACGGCGTAAAGAATGGACTGTATCTCTACCCGCTGCGTGTGGCACTCAGCGGCAAGGCAGTTACGCCGGGCGGCGGCGTGGAACTTGCAAAGATACTCGGCAAGCAGGATACGCTCGCACGAATGAGAGCGGCAGTGGACAAGCTCACCGTTGAACTGGGCTAACTATATTTAACTGTATATTCATGGTTGATTCACATTTTTGTCACTTTAGTGTGATATAATCACAAAGTATGATGCGGCGGTATGCACGCAGCAGGTATCGGCGCATGAATATGCGGAAAAGGACATAGTGTATGATTGAAGTAAAGAATCTTAGCAAAAGCTATGGCAGCAAGCTTGCGGTGGACGGCATAAGCTTCACAGCCGACGAAAGCGAGATACTCGGCTTTCTCGGCCCTAACGGAGCGGGCAAATCCACCACGATGAATATGCTGACTGGCTATCTGTCGTCATCGGGAGGGCAGGCGCTCATCAACGGCGTCGATATCCTTGAAGATCCGGTAAGGGCGAAAAAGGATATAGGCTATCTGCCGGAGCAGCCGCCGCTTTATCTCGACATGACGGTAATGGAGTACCTGAATTTCGTTTACAGCCTGAAAAAGTGCAAGCTGCCGAGGCGTTCACACCTTGCAGAGATATGCAGCCTTGTGAAGATAACGGACGTGTCGAAGCGAGTTATCCGCAATCTTTCAAAGGGCTACAGACAGCGTGTGGGACTGGCGCAGGCGCTTGTCGGAAACCCCAAAGTGCTTATCCTTGACGAGCCGACGGTAGGTCTTGACCCCAAGCAGATAATCGAGATACGCACGCTTATAAAAAAGCTGGGAAGAAACCACACCGTTATCCTGTCCTCGCATATCCTGTCTGAGGTTCAGGCGGTATGCGACAGAATAGTCGTTATCGACAAGGGAAAGCTGGTCGCAAACGACACAGCAGAGCACCTGTCGCACGACCTTTCAGCCGACCACAAGCTGACGGTACAGGTGGAGGGTCCCACAAAGGAAGTAAAGCAGCTTCTAGAGCAGATACCCCAGATGGTCGAAGTGCACCTCAACCGCACTATAGACAAGACCATCGGCGAATATGAACTGAATGCCGAGGAAGGCTGCGACATACGCCGCGAGGTATTCAAGCGCATGGCGGCGAGAAATTACCCGATACTCCTGATGAGGAGCAGCGAACTTACTCTGGAGGAGATATTCCTGAAGCTTACCACCGGTGATTTCTACGGCAATACTGACAACGGAGGTGCGGGTAAATGATCGCTATAATGAAGCGTGAATTCGCTTCGTACTTTACTTCGCCGCTGGGCTATGTTTATCTGGCGGTATTCTATGGGTTCTCAGGGCTGTTTCTGTGGATGACCTGTCTTAGGATAGGCTCTGCGGATATGTCGTATGTGTTCCTGTATATGTTCTTCATCATGATGATACTCATTCCGGTACTCACCATGAGGACGATGGCAGACGATAAACGCCAAAAGACCGACCAGCTTACGCTGACTTCGCCGGTGAGCCTTTTCGGGCTTGTTGCGGGTAAATTCCTTGCGGCGTTCTTTATATTCCTTATCGGCGCAGCGATAATGCTGATTTATGCGATAGGCATTTCTGTCGCAGTTGCAAACGGAGATACCGGACTTACCTTTGCATGGGCGGGCTTTTTCGGCAACTTCGTCGGGATAGTCCTGATGGGCGCAGTGTTCATCTCTGTGGGTATCCTTATTTCAAGCTTTACCGAGAACCAGATGATAGCGGCAGTCGGCAGTATCGGCGTGAATATTCTGCTGTGCCTGTTCGATGTTATTTCAAACTATGTCACGGTGGGCTTCCTCAAGGATATCATCGTGTCGCTGTCGGTGCTGTATAAGTACACCGAATTTACCTATGGAATTTTCAGCCTGAAGAATATTCTGTTCTTCCTGAGCATGATAGCAATATTCAACTTCCTGACGATGCGCAATATCGAGCGCCGCCGCTGGAGCTGAGAAGGGAGGAGCAGCAATGAACGAACTTAACGACGAGAACAGGCAGGAGGAACTGGAAACTCCGGCGGAGAACACCGCCGCAGAGGAAGGAGCAGCGCAGGAGAAAAAAGCGCCGCGTTCCGGCAAGACTGGCTCTGCAAAGCCTGAAAATGAGATACAGAACGGCAATCCCGCAGCAAGAAAGCACAAGCTTAACAAGCGCAGCCTAAAGCACGGCACGATGGCTGTGATACTGACAATACTGTTTATTGCCGGAGTGGTAGTGCTGAATGTCATAGTAAGCATTATATCTGACCGCTTCGACACCACCGCCGACCTTACGGACAGCGGTATTTATACGCTTGACGAGGCTACTGTCGAATACCTCGCAGACCTTAAATATGATGTCACGGTGTCCGTGATGAACTCTGAAAAGAGTTTCGAGAGCGGCGGCACGTACTATAAGAGCGTAAACGAGCTTCTCAACAAGATGGCTATGGAGAACGAGCATTTCAAGCTGCAGTATCTTCAGATAGACCAGAATCCTGACTTCACATCAAGATTCAACGGGGAAACGCTGTCCGAAAACTATATCGTTATCGAATCTGCGGACAAGACAAGACACCGTATACTGACGCCGGGCGAGTATTTCTCCTGCCCGACGCTGCGTGATAATCTTTCGCAGTATGGCTACCCCGAAACCTATATCGACCAGTATATCCTGCAGTATATCAACAGTTCATATGCTTCTCAGGTTATTGAGGGAAGCAATGTCGAGCAGGCTGCGGTATCCGCAATGATGTACGTCACGAACGACGAGCCGGTACGTGTGGCATTCACCGAGGGCTTCGGCGAGAGCGACAGCAGCGCACTGTCCTCGCTTCTTTACAAGAACGGATATGATGTCGAAACGATCGACCTGCAGAAGATATCCGAGATAGACAAGGATATCGACTATATCGTGATGTGCGCACCCACGATGGATTACGACAACGACAGCCTTGACAGACTGTCTGCGTTCCTTGACAACGGCGGTTCGTTCGGCAAGAACCTTATCTACATCGCTTCGATGTATCAGCCGAATTACGCTGAAACAGACGGGGAAAGCAATTCGCTGACGCACCTGTCCGCTTTCCTTGCGGAATGGGGTATCGCAGTGGGCGACAGCCTTGTGTTCCAGTCCAACACGAACTATTCGTTCGGCGGAATGGAATACGCACATCTGCAGGAGATCCAGGACACAGACTATGCAGGAAACACCTACGGCAGCACGCTGCTGACCTATGACGCATATATCCGTCCCATCATTCAGATATGGGAGAGCGGCTCAAAGGGCAGCGTCGAGCAGGAGGTACTTGTAAAGAGCCACGAGGGAGCATATCTCCGTCCCATCAGCACGCTGTCGCAGACCGATTTCGACCGTTCGACAGCCGAATCCGGCGTATTCAACGACGTCGTATGTGCAAAGAGGATACACAGCACTGCAAACACCTATTCAAGGGTGATAGCATTCGGTTCGGATATGTTCGTGGGCAGCACGTTCATGAACTATGCGAACTCCAACAATCAGGATTTCATGATAAATATGTTCAACTACATCTCCGGCAAGACTCAGGGCACGACTATCACGGCGAAGTCCTTTACGAATGTCGGATTCGAGGTGAACGAGGAGCAGGCAAACACTCTGGCTGTCGTACTCTGCATTGTGATACCTGTTGCGGTTATCGTGCTCGGTATTGTTATCTGGGTACGCAGGAGGCATAGATAAATGGCAAAGCTTTCTAAAACGACAAGGACGGTCATTATTGCGGCGGGAGTGCTTCTGGTGCTCGGCGTCGTACTGCTCGTGCTGCTTATGACAAAGCCGGCAGACGATGCTGCCAATAGTTCCGGTGCGGACGCTTCCGGCACGGCTGAGGCTTCCGACAGTTCGTCTGATTCAGACAGCGAAAAGGTAGTCATCACCGACAAGGAGCAGGAGAATGTGCTCAGGCTTGAAGTCAGCAACGAAACCGGAAGCTACTCTTTCGACAGGAAGTCGCGCGAGGTTTCGTCTACTGATGACGACGGCAACGTCAGCACATCGACCGAATACTACTGGTCGAGCCCTGAACTTGAGGGAATAACCCCCAACGACACGACCATCGGCGCATTCGTGCGCAATATGGCGGGACTGTCCGCCGCTTCTGAGGTAGAGGCGGGCGCATCTGACCTTGAGAAATACGGGCTTACTCAGCCGGCTGCGACCGTTAAGGTCACATTCGACGATGGCACGTCAAAGGAACTGTGCTTCGGCATACGCAATCCTGCTGCAAGCAACTACGTATACCTTTGCGAAAAGGGCAGCAGCGATGTGGTGCAGGTAAGCTACTACAGCACAGGCAGCGCATTCTACGCAATTACTGATTTCGTGAACCTTATGCTCACCGAAAGCTACAATGCGGAGAATCCGCAGGAACTTGACTACCTCATCATCGACCGAAAGGACCTTGACGAGCCGGTCGAGATAGCGTATATGTATGATGTGGTGGAGGAATCGTCCAAGGAGGACTCCGTAATAACCACGTTCAATTCGCACCGAATCAATTCACCTATAGTCGCCGAACTGGACACCACCAGCGGACAGACGGTGTGCTACGGTCTGTATGGGCTGACTGCTGCAAACTGCCTTTATATCGACCCGACAGCGGAGCAGCTTTCTGAAATGGGCTTAGATGACCCGTTCTGCAAGGTAAGCTTCAAATACGGCGGCAAGGAGCGAGTGCTTCTTTTCGGCAATGAGATACTCGCGACCGAGGACGATCTGACAACTGTTTCCGGCTACTACATGATGTTTGAGGGCGACAGGCTGGTCTACAGCATAGACACCTCAAAGGCGCCGTGGTACACGCTTCAGGTTCAGGATATCATGTCAAGACGTCCTGTTTCGCCGTATATCTATACGATAGACACGCTGACCGTGACTACTCCCGACGGCGAATATGTGTTCAAGGTCACCGGCGACGCTGAGGATCACACGTTCACCATCGGTGATACGGCGGTTGACGACCTTGGATTCAGGCAGTTCTATCAGCACCTGATAACTTCCGTGGGCGAGGAACTGTTCTTTTCTGACGCTGAATATGAGCCTTATGTCAAGGTGGAGTTCAAGTATCGCCCGGAATATGAAGAGGTCTATGGCACGGACAAGGATACGCTGGAGTATTTCAAATCGGACGACCGCAAGAATATCGTCAGCGTGAACGGCAGCGTGCTGTTCAAGGTACGCCAGCTTTACACCGAGCGTCTGATAAGCAATCTGGAAGCACTGCTGAACGGCGGCGAGATCGAACTTAACTGGTAACACTGGTAAATAAAATAGAAATATGGAGGTAATTATCAATGGCTGAGGGCAATTTTTTCTACTATCGTGGTTTTCCTCTGGTAAGAAGCGGAAACGAGATCTATTACGGCAGCATGGGCGATAAGTTCGTGACAAGGCTGACTATCCGTGAAAGCGAGAAATTCAAGGACAGCGAAATGCCGACAAAGGTCATGGTGCAGATGGTGCCTACCCAGATGGAGCCTGACCTCCTTTCAAAGGTGAGAAAGGGCGAGATGAACAGCCTTTACGAAGCGCTTGACACGGCGTATGTTTGGCTTTCAAAAGAGCTATTCGAGGAATAAGACTGACGATAAACCCTCATCTTCGTCGTAAGGCGAAAACCTTTAATGCGCAGCGTCGTGCTGCGCTTGGGGTTTTCGCTTGTGGCGTCCTGCCACAACCCAAATAACGACAGGCACAAACACGAGGTTTGCGCCGTTGCCCCAAAAGCCCGACACGATGTCTGGCAACTAAGGGCAACCTGCACAAACACGAGGTTTGCGCCGTTGCCCCAAAAGCCCGACACGATGTCGGGCAACTAAGGGCAACCTGCACAAAGCCTAGTCGTTATGCGGGTTCCTAGAATCTGAGGGCTTCTCGCCAGTCTTGGCGTTGAGTTTTCGACAAACTGAAAGGACGGTCAGTTTTGACCGTCCTTTATCATTAATATAAAGCTTACTGCTGAGGCTGCAGTTCGTCGTCGGGAGAGGAGGAAACAACTATCCTCTTTACCCTGTTCCTGTAGGTGTCCTCGTACTCGCTTTCGTCATAGCGGCTTATCTCGGTGAGCCAGTAGCTTACACGATAGCTTCCCACATCTATCACAGCGAAGTTTGCTGTGGTGTTTATGAATTTCACAACTCCCTTAACAAGCGGTCTGACGCTGCCTTCGCCGCTGAAGTATTCCTTCAGTCTGACAACGACCTTGTCACCAACATGAATGTCCCCCATTTTTTTGTCCTCCTTAGGCGAATGTATCTGCGAAAAATCGACAGAATTTACATGAGTAATTGTAACATATATTAAACAGGCTGTCAAGCAGTATTCTGAAAAATATTGCACAAATCTGTGACTTTCCCGCAGATACCCTTTTGACGGCTGGTATTTTGCAAAATGAGTTTGACAAAAGCGCAATATAGTGGTATAATAAAATGAATATTTGTATACAAGAGGTGTTCAACTAATGACGATTTTTTACAAATTTGAAGGTCAGATGTATATCAATATAACCAACGGCTGTCCCTGCGACTGCGTGTTCTGCCTGAGGAACAATTCCGATTCGGTAAAGGACAACGACAGCCTGTGGCTGGAGCATGAACCTAGTTTCGAGGAGATAACCGCAGCGTTTGACAGCTTCGGCAGAACGGGCGTTACCGACGCAGTATTCTGCGGCTATGGCGAGCCGACAATGCGCGCTGATATGCTGGTAAAGACCGCTGAATATATCAAGCAGCATTCCGACCTGCGCATAAGGCTGAATACCAACGGTCTGGTAAGGCTTATCCACCCGAATTTCGACATTGAGCGATTCCGTGGACTTATCGATATCGTGTCAATAAGCCTGAACGCCCCCGACGCCAAGCGTTACAACGAGGTCACTCGCCCGCATTTCGGAGAGAAGTCCTTTCAGGCAATGCTTGATTTCGCAGCCGATATGAAGAAAATGGGCGTAGATACCAGATTCACTGTGGTCGATGTCATAACCAAGGACGAGATAGAACGCTGCCATGCGCTCGCAGACAGCATGGGAATACCGCTCAGGGTTCGTGAATATATCACGGATAACGAAAGCTACACATGAGGATCATCGGGATCGACCCCGGCTATGCGATAGTGGGCTACGGCGTGCTTGACTATGAACGCTCGGCGTTCTCAGTGGTGAATTACGGCGCAGTGACGACTTCCGCCGGGACAAGCTTTGACCTCAGGCTGATGGAGATATACAACGATATCTGCACGGTGCTTGATATGTTCAAGCCCGACCATATGTCGATCGAGAAGCTGTATTTCACCAACAACAAGACCACGGGCATTGATGTTGCGCAGGCAAGGGGGGTTATCCTTCTTGCCGCAGTGCAGCGGGGTATCGAGATATATGAATATACGCCCATGCAGGTTAAACAGGCGGTCGTTGGCTACGGCAAGGCGGAAAAGCGGCAGGTTCAGGAGATGGTGAAGAACATTCTGCGCCTGAAAGAGATACCCAAGCCAGACGACACGGCAGACGCAGTGGCTATGGCGATATGCCACGGGCATTCAAGCGGGTCGCAGCTTTCAAGGCTCATTGCCAGAGCCGCCGAAAACAGCGGTGCAATGGGCAGGATCTACCATGACGACAAGTGAGGATAGGGACGATGATATATAGTTTACATGGAGAAATAATACACACTGAGCCGAATCTGGTGGTGGTCGAGTGCGCAGGGGTAGGCTATGCCTGCCGCACGACGATGAATACCCTTAAGAAGATAGGAAGCAGCGGAGAGGTCAAACTTTTTACGCAGCTTAATGTCCGTGAGGACGCAGTCGACCTGTTCGGCTTCGCTGATACTGCGGAACTTGCGGCGTTCAGGCAGCTCACCTCGATATCCGGCGTAGGCCCTAAGGCGGCTTTGTCGATACTGTCGGACCTTACGCCGTCGAAGCTTGCGCTGTGCATTACGACCGGCGACAGCAAGACGCTGACCCGCTCACCGGGTATCGGCGCAAAGATAGCGCAGAGAATAGTTATGGAACTGAAAGACAAGGTCGCAAAGGAGCAGCACATATCCGCTGTGGATTATGCGAGCGAGCCGGCTCAGGCGGTATCTGGCGGAAACGCCGCCGCAGAAGCGGTCACTGCGCTGTGCGTGCTTGGATTCGCACTGCCGCAGGCTCAGGCGGCGCTTGTGGGCGCAGACCCTGACAGCAGCGTGGAGGAGCTTATAAAGTACGCTCTGAAGCGGCTTGGCTGATTACTTAGTCTTTGAAAGCGGGGTGACGGGTTGGAAGAAGATAACAGGCGAAAAGGGATTTCGGTAAAGGATATTGTTATTTCGGGAGCGATAGTGACAGCGCTGTTTCTGGTAAGCTATATCACGGCGCAGAGCGCCTCAGACAGGGACATGGCTGCGGGCATAGTGCTGTTTGGACTGCTTGCGCTGGGCGTTTCGGTATTACTGGGTATCCTTGACCTTATCAGGCGGTATCTGAACGTGCGCAGGACGGCGTTAAAGGCTCTCGGCAAGCACGGCATACGCATGGTGAGAAAGGACGAGGGTGCACGGTACGCATATAAGGGACTGGTGAAGCTCATCAATTCACGCCTGCCCGAAGCCGAGGAACTGCTGATGAAAGCACTCAGCGTGTCTGATATCCGTCAGAATCAAATCTTTTGCCTTGAATGGCTGATAAAGATATATTCAGCGCAGGAAAACGACGCACAGTTGATGTGGTGTATGCGCCGTGCCGCAGAGATATCGCCGGATAATCCGGAGATACAGTCAAGGCTGGGTCACGCATATTACTCGGAGGGCAGGCTGGCGAACGCAGAGCATTGTTTTGAGCAGGCGCTGAAATACGACCCGAATCATGGGTATTCATATTACAGCCTTGCGCAGATATATCTTATCCGAGGCGAGGACGAGCGTGCGCTGGAAACGCTCAACAAGCTTGTGACGATACAGCAGAACCACCCGCTGGTCTATGCGGAACTTGCGATATATCACGCAATGCACGACAACGAGGAACTGTGCCGTGAAAATTACGACAAGGCGATAATGTGCGGCTATCACGAGCCGGAAAAGCTGTCTGAGCGCATTACGGCGATAAAGCAGTTCAATAATGCGGAAAATGCCGCAGGGGAGGATCTTCCCCATGAATATTACAGGCGAATAGAAAAGGAAGATACAGATGCTGGAAATGTCTGAGCTGGGAGGAAATCCCGAACGCAGTAACAGAATAGTCGAGCCGGAATATAATGAAACGGATACCGATATAGAGTATTCTCTGCGCCCGAAGGTACTGTCTGAATACATCGGTCAGGAAAAGGTCAAGGAGAACATGAAGGTCTATATTGAAGCGGCGAAAAAGCGGGGCGAATGCCTTGACCACGTGCTTCTGTACGGCCCGCCCGGACTGGGAAAGACTACGCTTTCCTGCATAATCGCAAACGAGATGGGTGTGAATATTCGTGTGACTTCAGGTCCTGCGATAGAAAAGGCGGGCGACCTTGCCGCGCTGCTGACGAATCTTCAGCCGAACGACGTCCTTTTTATCGACGAGATACACAGGCTGTCACGTCAGGTGGAAGAAGTGCTGTATCCCGCGATGGAGGACTATGTGCTGGATATAATCATGGGCAATGGTCCGTCGGCTCGTTCGATAAGAATAGACCTGCCGAGATTCACGCTTATCGGCGCAACGACACGTTCTGGTCAGCTTTCTGCGCCGCTGCGTGACAGATTTGGCGTGATACAGCGGCTGGAACTGTACACTCCGGAGGAGCTTTGCAGCATAGTTCAGCGGTCGGCGATAATCCTTGCGATACCCTGCACAAAGGACGGTGCAATGGAGATAGCCAAGCGTTCACGGGGAACGCCGAGAATCGCAAACAGGCTGCTGAAGCGGGTGCGCGACTATGCCGAGGTGCTGGGCGACGGAAAGATAAACCGTGACATAGCCGACATCGCCCTTGGCAGGGAGGACATAGACCTGCTCGGTCTTGACAGGCTCGACAGAAGATTCCTTGAAATGATAATCAAGGGCTACAACGGAGGGCCTGTGGGGCTTGAAACTCTGGCGTCGGCTCTTGGCGAGGAATCGGTCACGCTGGAGGAGGTCTGCGAACCGTTCCTCATGCAGCTTGGCTTTATCGCAAGGACGCCGAGGGGGCGCACGGCAACTGCGCTGGCGTACAGACATCTGGGGATACTCAAGGACGGACAGCAGACGCTTGAATGACGGTCTGCAAAGGGGTTAAAATCGCTGCCGCACGGGCGGTAATATGATTCAGCGTGCTGGATCAAATATCAGGGGGTCGTATGGGAAGAATATTTGGCACAGACGGTGCAAGGGGAGTCGCAGTAACTGAACTTACCTGCGAGAGAGCGATGGAGATAGGCAGGGCGGCAGCTTACGTCCTGACAAGGGAGAGCGGAAAGGCTCACCCGAATATCATCGTGGGAATGGACACGAGGATCTCGTCAAAGATACTGGAGGCTGCGCTGTCGGCGGGTCTTGCTTCTGTGGGAGCGAATGCGCTGCAGCTTGGCGTAGTGCCTACCCCTGCGGTGGCGTATCTTGTGAGAGCGTACAACGCCGACGCAGGCGTGATGATTTCCGCTTCGCACAACACGGTGGAATACAACGGGATAAAGCTGTTTTCCTCGGAGGGGTTCAAGCTGCCCGACAGCGTTGAGGAGGAAATAGAGTCGCTGATACTCGACAAAACTTGCGAGATACCGCTGTGCAGCGGCACGAATGTCGGCAGGATAACAAGGCTCGCAAGCGCCTGCAAGGACTACATACAGCATATCAGGGACTGTGTTGGCGCAGGCGATTACGCAGGCACGGAGCACAGATTCTGCTTTGACTGCGCAAACGGAAGCTCGGCTGCGACTGCGAGAAAGCTTTTCGCATACCTCGGCGACGGCTGCGAGTTCATCGCCGACGAGCCGGACGGAACGAACATCAACGACAACTGCGGCTCGACCCATATCGGTCAGCTTTGCGAGTATGTCAGAAACGGCGGCATGACCGCAGGCTTCGCATTCGACGGCGACGCAGACAGGTGCCTTGCCGTGGACGAAAACGGCAATGTGGTCGACGGCGACAGAATAATCGCAATACTTGCGAAGCACATGAAGCACAAGGGCATTCTGCGGGGGGACGCAGCGGTCGTCACCGTCATGAGCAACCTCGGCTTCCATGATTTCATGAAAGAGAACGGAATAAAGACCATCTGCGCAAAGGTCGGCGACAGATATGTTCTGGAAGAAATGCTGCGCAGCGGGTATAATATAGGCGGAGAGCAGTCCGGACATATAATCCTGCTCGACCATGCGACAACGGGCGACGGTCAGCTTACCGCCGCAATGCTTATAAAGGTAATGCAGGAAACCGGAAAGCCGCTTTCCGAGCTTTGCAGGGATATCGTGGATTACCCGCAGCTTCTTGTGAACGTGAGAATAACCGAGAGCGGCAAGGGCAGGTGGAACACCGTGCCGGCGATAACCGACTGCATAGCGGCTGCGGAAAGCGAACTTTCCGGAAACGGCAGGGTGCTTGTTCGTGAGAGCGGGACAGAGCCTTTGGTGCGTGTAATGGTCGAGGGCAAGGACATGGATATGGTAAGGCGTCTGGCTGATTCGATAGCGGACGAAGTAAGGAACAGCCTTGCGTGAGGAGATAAAATGCTGGTTTGTGCAAATAACGGGAATTTTCCTGCAGATAATACGGAGCAGCTAAAGGCTGCGCTGAACGCCTCCTGCGGCGAGATATGGCTCGGCGAGGGCACTGACACCTACCCCTGCATAGCTATACTATGCTGCGACGGCGGTGCTTCGGTGAATTACTTTGAGAGCGAGGGCGGGACGGCTTACGTGTCGGTCGGCGACAGAAAAAAGCACGGCACGCTGGACGTGAATATCGATGGCGAGGTCTATCAGTTAGACCGTGGGCAGATAATCCCTGAGGAAAAGATAATCGAGATAGCCGAGCAGTTCATGAATGAAATGAAGCTTCCAGAGTGTATCGAGTGGGAGAAGCTGTAAGCCATAAGGAGAAGAAAATGCCGTTTGACTTCAAGAAGGAATACAAAGAGTTCTATATGCCGCCAAAGAAGCCCACGATCGTGACTGTGCCGACTATGAACTACATCGCAGTACGTGGGAAAGGCGACCCGAACAGCGAAAACAGCGAATATATGAGGTCGATAGGGCTTCTGTACGCTGTTGCGTTCACCATCAAGATGAGCAAACTGGGCAGCCACAGGATAGAGGGCTATTTTGATTACGTCGTTCCGCCGCTGGAGGGATTCTGGTGGCAGGACGGGGTTGACGGCATTGACTACTCAAATAAGGAAGCGTTCAACTTCATATCGGTCATCAGGCTGCCTGATTTCGTTACCAAGGAAGAATTTGACTGGGCGGTCGCCGAGGCTGAAAGAAAGAAGAAAACCGACCTTTCCAAGGTTGAGTTCTTCACATATGACGAGGGCGAATGCGTGCAGTGTATGCACATTGGTCCCTATGACAGCGAGCCTGCGACAATAGACACTATGCACGAATATGCGGCGCACAACGGCATGACGTCGGACTTCTGCGGCGTACGAATGCACCACGAGATATATTTATCAGACCCAAGAAGATGTGCGCCGGAAAGGCTGAAAACAGTCATTCGGCACCCGATAAAGCCGATAAAGTAAAACAGAGGACAAAAGAATGAGAGTATCAGACAAGTGGCAGGACTACTGCCTTATCGACACATCAGACGGCGAGCGGCTGGAGCGGTGGGGCGACGTCACCCTTATCCGTCCCGACCCGCAGATAATCTGGAAATGCAGCGGTGAAGCACCTGAATGGCACACTGCTCACGCTAAATATAACCGCTCGTCAGCGGGCGGTGGCTCGTGGGACTACCGCAGAAAGCTGCCGGAAAGCTGGCAGATAAAGTACGGCGGGCTGACGTTCATGGTGAAGCCGACCGGATTCAAGCACACCGGCTTGTTTCCGGAGCAGGCGGTCAACTGGGATTACTGCATGAACGCCATTCGCAGCGCAGGACGGCCGATAAACGTGCTGAATCTGTTTGCGTACACCGGCGGTGCGACCCTTGCGTGCGCTTCTGCGGGCGCTTCCGTGTGCCACGTGGACGCAGTAAAGGGCATGGTGGACTGGGCTAGGACTAATGCGAAGCTTTCAGGGCTTTCGGACAGACCCATTCGCTGGATAGTGGACGATGCACAGAAGTTCATCAGCCGTGAGATACGCAGGGGAAACCATTACGACGGTATAATCCTTGACCCGCCAAGCTACGGCAGGGGAACGAACGGCGAGATGTGGAAGCTGGAGGACTGTATCTACGACCTGATGGAAAGCTGCACGCAGCTTCTTTCGGACGAGCCGCTTTTCCTGCTTCTGAACAGCTACACGACCGGGCTTTCTGCAAGCGTTATGAGTTACCTGCTGCAGATGACCGTCGGCAGGCGGTTCGATATTTCGGTGGATTCTCAGGAAATAGGGCTTCCGGTAAAGCAGACGGGAATGGTTCTGCCCGCAGGAAGCACGGCGATAGTACATTTTGAGAAATAACAGGTGAGTTCGTTTGAATATAATAGAAGTCGAGAACGTATGCTTTGACTATATCAGCCGTGACGAGGACGGAAAAGAACTGAGCCGCACGCAGGTGCTGAAGGACATAAGCCTGACAGTACCTGAGGGTCAGTTCCTTGCGATACTCGGACACAACGGCTGCGGAAAATCCACGCTTGCAAAGCATTTGAACGCTATTCTGCTGCCCACGTCGGGGAAGGTCGCTGTCGCAGGGATTGACACCTCAGACGAGGACAGACTGTTCGATATACGGCAGACTGTCGGCATGGTCTTTCAGAATCCCGATAATCAGCTTGTTGCCACCATTGTCGAGGAGGACGTGGCATTCGCGCCGGAAAACATGGGCGTGCCGCAGCCTGAGATACGCCGCAGGGTCGATGACGCCCTGAAGCAGGTGGATATGTACGAATATCGGGAGCACGCTCCGCACCAGCTTTCGGGCGGTCAGAAGCAGCGTGTCGCAATTGCGGGAGTTATCGCTATGCAGCCCCGCTGCATAGTGATGGACGAGCCGACAGCCATGCTCGACCCCAAGGGCAGACGCGAGGTAATGAACACTATCCATATGCTGAACCGTGAAAAGGGCATTACTGTGGTGCTCATCACGCATTACATGGACGAGGCTGCTCAGGCGGACCGTGTGGTGGTCATGGACGGCGGCGACATTATCATGGACGACGTGCCGGAGAAGATATTCTCGCAGGTAAAGCGGCTGAGGTCGGTGGGGCTTGACGTTCCGCAGGTGACTGAACTCTGCGATATGCTGAGGGAAAAGGGCGTGGATATTTCTCCGGAAATAATACACGAAAAGCAGTGCGCCGAGGAACTTTTCAAACTCACGGGCGGCAGAAGCGCAGTCATTCCCGAAAAGCCGCAGGAGACCGGTCAGGACGACCGTCCGGTGGTGCTGCAGGGCGAAAAGGTGACCTACACCTACAGCGCAGGCACTCCGTTTGAAAAGACTGCGGTGAACGGCGTCGATATCTCAATACGGCAGGGCGAATTCGTGGGAATAATCGGGCACACCGGCAGCGGCAAATCAACGCTGATTCAGCACTTCAACGGTCTGGTGAAGCCTACTTCCGGGCGCATACTGGTGGACGGCGCAGACATCTGGGGCAAGGGCGTGAATATTCGGGACATCAGGTTCAAGGTCGGACTTGTGTTCCAGTATTCGGAGCACCAGCTTTTCGAGGAAACGGTCGCTAAGGATATAGCCTACGGACCCAAAAATATGGGACTTTCGGAGGACGAGATAAAGCAGCGTGTGCGCTCTGCGGCGGAAAGCATGGATATCGTAAAGCTGCTGGACAGGTCGCCGTTCGAGCTTTCGGGAGGTCAGCAGCGCAGGGCGGCTCTTGCGGGCGTTCTTGCGATGGACCCTGAGGTGCTTATTCTGGACGAGCCTGCGGCGGGTCTTGACCCCAAGGGACGTGACAAGATACTCGGTCAGATAAAGCAGTATCACGAGAAATACGGCAAGACGATACTGCTGGTGTCGCATTCCATGGAGGACATCGTGAAGTACGCAGGAAAGGTGCTTGTCATGAACAAGAGCCGCCTGTTCTGCTACGACAAGGTGGACAATGTGTTCAGCATGACGGAGCAGCTGGCGCAGATAGGTCTTGACGTACCGCAGATAACCAGAATGAGCCACATATTAAAGCGGCTCGGCACGGATATCGGCAGCGATATCTACACCACGGAAAGGGCGGCGGAAAGACTGCTCCCGCTCATAAAGGCATAGTTAAGGAACAGAACAAAAGATGATAAAGGATATTACCATAGGTCAGTATTTTCCGGGAAAATCGGTGATACACAGGCTGGACAGCCGTGTGAAGCTGCTGCTGGATATACTGTACCTTGTCATTCTATTCACGGCGCAGAGTTACACGGGTCTGCTGCTTGGAATGCTTTTCATGGTTGTATGCTATATCCTTGCACGGATAAAGCTGATCATGATACTGAAAAGCATAAAGCCGATACTGCCGCTGATGATATTCACCGGCGTGCTGAATCTGTTTTTTGTCAAGGGCGAAACTCCGCTTTTTCAGTGGGGATTCATCACGATATACCCTGAGGGCGTGGACACGGCGGCGTTCATGATAATCAGAGTGATCACGCTTATCGTCGGAATGTCGCTGCTGACCTATACGACCTCCCCGATAATGCTGACGGACGCCATTGAGCGGCTGCTGTCGCCGCTGAAAAAGCTTCACGTGCCGGTGCACGAGCTGTCGATGATGATGACGATAGCGCTGAGATTTATTCCCACGCTTATCGAGGAAACGGACAAGATAATGTCTGCGCAAAAAGCAAGAGGCGCAGAAATGGACACCGGCGGGCTCATCAAAAAGGCGAAATCGCTGATACCCGTGCTGATACCGCTGTTCGTGTCCGCATTCAAGAGGGCGAACGAGCTTGCCACTGCGATGGAATGCCGCTGCTATCACGGCGGAGAGGGCAGGACAAGGCTCAGGATAATGCACACGGCTATGCGGGACTATGTCGCCATTGCCGTAATGCTGCTGCTGTTTGCGGCGGTGATAGTCATAAACTGCTTTCCGGTACTGCCGTGAGCGTGGCGAGGTGAGGATTTGCGCAATCTCAAGGTATTTATTGCATACAACGGCGCAGCCTATCACGGCTTTCAGCGTCAGGACAATGCGGTCACAGTGCAGCAGACGGTCGAAAGCTGCATAGGCAGGCTGCTGAAAATACCCGCGCCGGTGATTTACGGCTGCTCACGCACCGACACCGGTGTGCACGCACGTGAATTCTGCTTCAATGTGCACATCGACAGCAGGATACCCTGCGAGGGCTTTATAAAGGGAATGAACACCCTGCTCCCGCCGGATATCGCAGTGCTTTCCTGCGAGGACGCCCCGGAGGACTTTCATGCGAGATACTGCACAAAGAGCAAGGAATATGTGTATCTCATCTCGAATACTCCTCAAAGGGACGTATTTTTGCAGCAGCTTGCGTATCATTACCCATACAAGCTGGATATACAGAAGATGAACGAGGCTGCGGGGCTGCTTGTCGGCACGCATGATTTCGGGGCGTTCTGCCGCGCTGAGGGCAAGGCACGAATGGCGTCCACCGTCAGGACTATATATGAGTTCAGCGCGCAGATGAACGGCACTGTATGCGAGCTGAGGATATGCGGCAGCGGATTTTTGTACAATATGGTAAGGATCTGCGCAGGTACGCTCATATATATAAACGAGGGAAAGCTTACCTGCGGGGACATCGAAAAGGCGCTTGAAACAGGCGACAGAAATCTTGCCGGAAAGACCCTCCCGCCTGAGGGACTGTATCTGAACCACGTAAGGTATTGACCGGAAGCCGCAGATGATGTATAATACGCAATGGGGAACTAGAGTCGCTGCGTGCACGGGGAACACTGTGCGCAGGAAAGCAGGAGAATATGGATAAGAGAAACGACATAAATCAATTCAGAAAAAAGCGGGCGGCAAGAAAATTCTGGCTCAATCTTGGCATATTTACGCTGATAATACTTATCGCAGTGCTGATCGCGGCAAACTGGAGCAAGATTATCGCTCCGTTCAAGGACGCTGCGCTTGACGTGGGAAAGGGCGGCTTTCCGGTCGACCTGCCGGGCAGTGCGGACTATGTGCTTGACAATCTGGGAGATAATTTCTGCCTGCTGACCGATACTTATTTCTACACATACAACACTGACGGTGCGATGATATCCAACATTCAGCACGGTATGCAGAACCCTGCGATGTCGAGCAACAGAAAGCGTGCGCTGATTTACGACAGGAACGGCAGAGAATTCAGGCTGTATTCACGCACGGGCGAGGTGTGCAGCGGCAGCACCGAGGATACGATAGATTTTGCGGAGATAGGCAGCAGCGAGCGGTGCGCAGTGGTCACAAAGTCCACGAAGTACTCGAACTGCCTTTACGTGTTCAACGGCGAGGGAAAGCAGATATTCCGCTGGGCTTCTCCGATGTACCTTATCGACCGGGTGAGATTCTCGGACGACGATAACAGCATTTATGCGGCGGTATGCGGTGCGGAGAACGGCGAACTTCAATATTACATAATGCGGTTCGACCTGAACAACGCCGAGGGAAGCATATGGCAGACTTATTTAGGCTCGCATATGGTGTATTCTCTGGAATACTCTGCGGACGGCATATTCGCTGTGAGCGCAGGCGGATTGGCTGTTCTTGACCGTGACAGCGGCGAGATAACGGCACAGACCACGTTCTTAAAGGAAGTGGCGCAGATACCGACAGGCGGCGTGCGTGCGCTTCTGCTGAAAGACAGCAGCGGCGAGGAAGTGCTGACGGTATATGACGAGGAACTGCAGCCTGCAGCGGCGCTTTCAGCCGGAACAGTCACACGGGTGCGCACGTCGGGGGATAAGCTTTATGTGCTGGCAGACAGAAAACTCACAGTGTACGATAAAACGCTGAAAGAGGTCGGCAGCTATGAACTTGACGACGTATATTCAGACATGATAATTATTGGCGGCAGCGCATATCTGCTGTGCTTCAATACGGTGCAGCAGGTCACGCTTTGACAGGGGATAAGGAGAACGACTATGGGAACGCAGTTTGCATATATTTACGATGTCGTGATACTCGCAGTGCTTGCAGTGGCGATATTCAGCGGCGTCAGAAGGGGCTTTGTCAGTGCGGTCATAAGTATGGCGGCGGTGGTCGTCGGATTTCTGTGCGCAATGGCGTTCAGCACTCCGCTGAGCGAGGCGGTATATTCCGCAGCGGTCGAGCAGCCGGTGAACGACGCAGTAAGCTCTGCGCTTGACGAAAGCATGGGTTCGCTGACGCTGAGCGGGCTGTCCGGAATGGACTACGACAGCGTGAAGATATCTGGAACGCCTGTGAGCGAGATAAATCCAGACTATTCGGGTACGAACAAGGCGGTATTCGATCTGTCCTCAGTGGACATGACCGGAACCGGCTTCGAGAATGCAGACCTCAGTATGTTCGGCTTTGACGGCACGGAGGATATGTCCTCGCTGAACGGCAGGACAGCCGAATTTACTATGGAGGATATAAATTCAAAGGGTCTGGGCAGGCTGGTGACAGCGCAGGTCATTGCGGTGCAGCTAAAGGATAGTTCGGCTTTCAGCGAGGTGTCGGAATATATCCGCGCCGTCGGCGAAGCTGTTCCGGCGGTATTCGGCGGCATGGCTGATTCGATAAACAGCGGTGAGATATCCGCACTGCGCTCTATCGTGCTGATAATGCAGGATTCGTCTGCGTCAGTAAAGACCGCAGTGGTCGAGCATATCATTCGTCCGGGCTTTATGCTGGTCGCAGAAACGATATTCTTCGTGGTGATATTCGTGGTGGTTTCCGCGCTGCTGGGTATCATCGCCGCACTGGCAAAGGTAGTGAACAAAATACCGGTCATCGGAAAGCTGAACGGATTTCTCGGCGGCTGCGCAGGACTTGTTAAGGGTATGCTGGCGATATTTCTGCTGTGCATAGCCGTAAAGATGGTCGTTGGAATGACCGGCGGCGAAGTGATAATGCTGAACGACACCACGATTCAGTCTACAGCATTGTTCAAACATTTCTATGACATTGAATTTTTCAAAATAGGCTGAAGCAAGTGAGATTCAGCGTTTGTCGGTCCCGACATCATGGAGCTTCTCCGCAGTGCGGGACAAAGCAATTCTAGCAAAGGTGGTTTTTAACTATGATGATGTGTTCCAGATGCAAGAAGCGTCCGGCAGTGGTGTTCATTTCGTCAATGCAGGGAAATGAGCGCAAGAACGAGGGTTTGTGCCTTAAATGCGCAAAGGAACTGGGCGTGCCGCAGGTCGATGATTACCTGAAGCAGATGGGTATTTCCGAGGAGGACTTCGAGAACGCCTATGACGCTATGTTTGACGAGAACGGCGACCCGAATCCGGATATGCTCAAGAATATAGGCTTCACGGACATCACCAACGGGTTCAAGCCCGACGGAGACGAGGACGAGAGCGCAGACGAGGAGGACGAGGACGAGCTTTTCCAGAAAGGCGGCGCAGGTACTGTTCCGGATTTCTTCAAAAGACTTTTCGGCGCTTCGGGCGGCGAGGAAGCAAAGCCGAACGACTCAGGCGCAAGTCAGGAAAAGGAAGAAAAGAAGCGCAAGGAAAAGACCGACAAAAAGCGCAGGACTCTGGAAACATTCTGCACGAATCTCACACGCCGCGCCAAGGACGGTAAAATCGACCGCATAATCGGCCGTGACAAGGAGATAGACCGTGTTATCCAGATACTGTCACGCCGCACGAAGAATAATCCCTGCCTTATCGGCGAACCCGGCGTAGGTAAGACAGCCATCGCCGAGGGTATTGCGCTGCGCCTTGCGAGCGGCGACGTGCCGTTCAGATTAAAGGGCAAGGAACTTTACCTGCTCGACCTGACTGCACTGGTTGCAGGTACTCAGTTCAGGGGTCAGTTCGAGAGCCGTGTCAAGTCGCTCATCGATGAGATAAAGAACGCAGGCAATGTCATGCTGTTCATCGACGAGGTTCATAATCTGGTCGGCACGGGCGATTCAGAGGGCACCATGAACGCCGGAAATATGTTCAAGCCGGCTCTGTCACGAGGAGAACTGCAGGTCATCGGTGCGACAACGTTCAATGAGTATCGCAAATACATCGAAAGGGACAGCGCGCTTGAAAGAAGATTCCAGCCGGTGACAGTCGCTGAACCCACCATAGAGGACACGATCACGCTGCTGGAGGGCATAAAGAGTTATTATGAGGAGCACCACAAGGTAAAGGTGTCGCCTGAGATAACCAAGATGTGCGCAGTGCTGTCCGAGCGATACATCAACGACAGGTTCCTGCCGGATAAGGCGATAGACCTGCTTGATGAAAGCTGCGCGTGCGCAAGCCTTGGCAGTCCTGAGATAACCGAATATGAGAAGCTTAAAGACAAGCTTGCTCAGCTGAGGAAGGACGAGAGCGACATTGCGGCAAAGAGCGAGATAGACTACGAAAAGCTTGCCGATGTCAAAATGCAGATAGCGCAGACCAACGACGGCATCGACAAGGTCAAGGACAAGGCGGAGCACGTCGAGGTGACAATGGACGACCTGTCAAAGGTCATAGAACTCTGGACGGGTATTCCGGCGAACAAGATAAAGGAGACCGAATACAAGCGGATATCAGGGCTGGAGCAGCACCTGAAGCAGCACGTCATAGGTCAGGACGAGGCGTGCGAACTGGTGGCTAAGTCGATAAAGCGCACACGCGTGCAGCTTACTGAGCGCCGCCGTCCGGCCTCGTTCATATTCGTCGGACCTACCGGCGTGGGTAAGACGGAACTTGTAAAGGTGCTGGCAAAGGAAATGTTCGACACGGTAGAGCCGCTTATAAGGCTCGATATGTCGGAATACATGGAGAAGCACAGCGTGTCAAAGATAATCGGCTCGCCTCCCGGATACGTGGGTTATGACGAGGCGGGACAGCTTACGGAGCGGGTACGCAGAAAGCCGTATTCCGTGATACTCTTTGACGAGATAGAAAAGGCTCACCCTGACGTAATGAATATCCTGCTGCAGATACTTGACGAGGGTAAGATAAACGACTCGCACGGCAGGTCGGTCAGCTTCGAGAATACTATCATCTGCATGACCTCGAATGCAGGTTCTTCGACAGGAACGAACAGCGTCGGCTTCACAAAGACCGAGGGCGATATCTCAAAGGAACGTGCAATGAAGGGGCTTCGTGACTTCCTCAGACCTGAGTTCCTTGCGAGAGTGGACGAGGTGATCGTGTTCAGACCGCTCAGCGTGGAGGATTATGCGAAGATAGCGGGGCTTATGCTGAACGAATTTACCTCGCCGCTTGCGGAAAAGAAGATAAAGCTGACCGTCGGCGACGGCGTAACTGCGCTGATAGCCAAGAAGTCGCACGGCGGAAAGTACGGCGGCAGAGATATACGCAGGGTCATTCGCAGCGATATCGAGGACAAAATAGCCGACCTTATCGTGGATCACGCCGACCAGCCGCTTTCAGAGATAGTGCTCGGCACAGACGGCGACAATATCACGGTGACCGGCAGATGAGCACGGTTCTGGTGACTGGCGGTACGGGTGCAATCGGCAGTGCGATAGCTGCGGAATACGCCCGCACAGATGATGTGATAATCACATGGAACACCCGCAGCGACGAGGCTCAGCGGCTTTGCAGAGAACTCGGCTGTGCGGCTGTGCAGGCGGACGTGTCCGACTGGGCTTCGGCACAGAATGCAGTCAACAGCGTGCTGCGTGATTACGGCAAGATAGACGTGCTTGTCAATAATGCAGGCATATCGCAGCTGAAGCTGTTCACCGACATAACGCCTGAGGACTGGAACAAGGTGATCTCCGTCAATCTGACAGGCGTATACAATATGACGAGAGCCGCTGTTGGTTCGATGATAAACAGAAAATGCGGGTCGATAGTTAATATTTCGTCAGTCTGGGGAGTTTACGGCGGTGCGTGCGAAAGCGCTTATTCCGCTTCCAAGGCGGGAATAATAGGGCTGACAAAGGCTCTTGCAAGGGAACTTGGCGCTTCGGGCATTACCGTCAACTGCGTTGCGCCGGGGGTTATCGACAGCCCGATGAACAGCTCGCAGCTAGACCCTCAGGACCTTTCAGAACTTGCGGAGCAGACGCCGCTGTGCCGCCTTGGAAAGCCGGAGGAGGTCGCAAGGGCGGTCCGTGCGCTGGCTGAGAACAGGTTCATCACCGGACAGGTGCTTGGCGTGGACGGCGGCTTTTGTTAGCTGCAAAAGGCATATTACGGGCACTTGCGGGTGTTTTGCACCAACTGTTTGCAGAAAAATTCGGCAAATCAAACAAAAAATCAGGCAAGGATTGCAAATGATTTGTTAAAATATCCACAAATAATATTGTTGAATTTTTCACGAAAATATAGTATAATAGATTTGATTGATAATCCGAAAGGCGATTTCGGAAAAAAAGGAGACTTACTATGAACATCGCTTATTCCATTCTGTCGGCAGTTTCGACTATTGCGTCGTCAGCCGGCGCTGCAGAAGCGGCTTCAGCGGACAAGTGGACGTATATCCTGAATCCGGCTCAGTCTGCGGAAACTGTTGAAGCAGGCGCAGATCAAGCGCTGGGTGCTATCGACAGGTTACAGGCACTGACCGAGACCGCAACAGAAACGGTCGCACAGCGTCAGATAGCCGACCCTGACTACTGGAGCTCAGTCGGCATGATAACGCTTGCTGGTATCGTTATCGTATTTTCGATACTCGCCCTGCTCATCTTCCTGTTCTGGCTGCTTGGTACGATATTCAAGAATATCGACAACAACAAGAAGGCAAAGGCTGAGGAAGCCAAGAAGTCTGCTCCTGCACCTGCTCCCGCTGCGGAAAATATTATTGCAGCTGAGGAGATCGCTGACGACGACGAGGTAATTGCTGTCATTGCTGCGGCGATAGCGGCTTATTCGGCGGAGGACGGAAAGGCGTACAAGATAAAGGAGATCAGACGCCGTGATCCTGATTCCAGACGCCGTTCGGCGTGGAGCCTTGCCGGTATCGGCGAGAATACCCGCCCGTTCTGAGAACAGACAGAAAGGAATAATTGAAGCATGGAAATATTTGTTGATACCCTGAAATCTCTGGCGATGTCCTCAGGCTTTGCCGGCTTCGGCGCTGAGAACGGCTGGCAGAGCATTATAATGATCTTTCTTTCCTTCGTCCTGTTCTATCTGGCGATAAGGAAACAATATGAGCCGCTGCTGATGCTCCCTATCGCATTCGGTATGCTGCTTACAAACCTTCCGTTCGGCGGTCTTTACCACGCTGAACTGTGGAATCCCTCAACGAACCCTTACTTCGCACCTGAGTACATTCAGGAGGGTGCGAACCTGATAGTGACCTACACCAAGGAAGTCAGCCTTGACTATGGCAGGGTGCTTCACGAAGGCGGTCTGCTGGATATGCTCTACCTCGGCGTTAAGCTTGGTATCTATCCTCCGATCATCTTCCTCGGCATAGGCGCAATGACCGACTTCGGTCCGCTGATCGCAAACCCCAAGAGCTTCCTAATGGGCGCAGCTGCGCAGGGCGGTATCTTCTTCACATTCCTCGGTGCGTGCGTCATCAATATGACCGGTCTTGGCGGCGGCTTCAGCCTGAAGCAGGCAGCTTCCATCGCAATCATCGGCGGTGCGGACGGTCCTACGGCAATATTCCTGACATCACGTCTTGCACCTGAACTGCTCGGCTCGATCGCAGTTGCGGCATACTCGTATATGGCTCTCGTTCCTGTAATTCAGCCGCCTATCATGAAGCTGCTCACCACAAAGAAAGAGCGTGCAGTCAAGATGGGTCAGCTTCGTCAGGTATCGAAGCTTGAAAAGATCGTATTCCCGATCGCCGTTACCGTTATAGTTTCCCTCATCGTACCGGATTCCGCTTCCCTTGTTGGTCTGCTGATGTTCGGTAACCTCATGAAGGAATCCGGCGTGTGTGAGCGTCTTGTAAAGACGGCTACCAACGAGCTGATGAACATTATCACGATATTCCTCGGCGTCACAGTTGGTGCGACGGCAGTCGCTCAGAACTTCCTCAAGGTGGAAACGCTGCTTATCATTGCGCTGGGTCTGCTTGCTTTCTGTGTTGGTACAGCCTGCGGCGTACTGCTCGGAAAGCTGATGTACCTCCTCTCCGGCGGAAAGATCAACCCGCTTATCGGTTCTGCGGGCGTATCTGCAGTTCCTATGGCGGCTCGTGTATCACAGAAGGTCGGTCAGGAAACAAATCCCTCCAACTTCCTGCTCATGCACGCAATGGGTCCGAACGTATCGGGCGTTATCGGTTCTGCTGTTGCAGCGGGCGTGCTGCTCAGCGTACTTGGATAATTCAGTAATCAAGCGGTCTGGAAACAGGCCGCTTTTTTGCGGGAAGATATTGAAAATAACCGATGAAAGTGATATAATATTCAAGGAAACGCTGAGCGTGGCAGTTCGCCGAAAATCGCTCAGCATTTAATAAAGAACAGGAAAGGTGATAGATGTGAACCAGAGATTCAACCATCTTATCGACATGGACGACTACAGCGTGTCCCAGTGGAACGCAATGATCAGGCTTGCGGAGGACATAATGCGCCGTCCGGAAAGCTATTCGGACAAATGCAGAGGCAAGATAATGGCAACGCTGTTCTACGAGCCCTCGACCCGTACCCAGATGAGCTTTCAGGCGGCTATGATACGGCTCGGCGGAAGCATAATCGGCTTTGATAATCCCGGAAATTCGTCCGTTGCAAAGGGCGAGAATCTGAAAGATACGATAAAGATAGTCAGCAGCTATTCTGACATTCTTGTAATGCGCCATACACAGGAGGGCTCGGCGAGAGCGGCGGCTCTTTCTGCAGAATGCCCCGTAATTAATGCGGGCGACGGAGGACATCTCCACCCGACCCAGACCCTGACCGACCTGCTGACTCTGAAAACAGAACTTGGCAGGCTCGACGGGCTGACCGTAGGTCTTTGCGGCGACCTGAAATACGGCAGGACAGTGCATTCTATATTAAAGGCGCTTTCCTGCTATAAGAACAACAAATTCGTGCTGATATCCACGCCGTCGCTCGCACTTCCCGCATACATAAAGGACGTATTAAAGGCGCGCGGCTGCGAGTTCCGCGAGGTGACCACCATTGAGGAAGCGCTGCCGGATCTTGATATGCTGTACATGACGAGGATACAGAGAGAGCGCTTCGACAGCGAGGAAGAATACGAGAAGCAGAAAGGCGTTTACGTCCTGACCAAGGAAAAAATGCAGCTTGCCCGCAAGAACATGATAGTCATGCACCCGCTGCCCAGAGTGAACGAAATAGAGGTCGCAGTAGACGACGACCCCAGAGCCGCTTACTTCAGACAGGCAAAGTGCGGAATGTATGTAAGAATGGCACTGATACTTACTACACTGAACAATGAGATTGTAGCTAACCCGCTGCTTGTGGGCACTACTCACATGGACTGCCGCTGCGGCAACCCGAAGTGTATCACGCAAACCGAAAAGTACTTGCCGCACAGCTTCCGCAAGTACGGCGATATGCTGGTTTGCGAGTACTGCGACGAGAGGACGTTAATGCGCTGAGTGCAGCCTATTTTCCGGACAGGAGGCAGAATGACAGGGGAACAGTCGATAATTGAGAAATACCGAGGCGAGCGCAGCGGCGAACTTGCGCTCGCCTGTTCCGTCACAAGGCATACTGTGAGCGCTGTGCTTTATGATATGGCGTTACGCAGGCGGTACGCACGGTGCGTGAGTTTCGGCGTCACGATTACTGCCGAAAATGCGCTGAAGTACTGCGGTCAGGCGATACTCAGGGTAATGCGTGAAAGCGGTACGCCTGCAGGTGCGGTGAAGCGGCTTGGTTTTGCGGCGCCCGCTGACATCACAATGCTTGCCGAGGACACGTTTTCGCCCTCCGATTTCTTCCTTTCGCCGGATACTGAAATGCTCGTCATGCCGATGATATCGTCGCTGCTGGGCGGCGATTTTACTGCGGTGCTTGCTTCGGCGATGGTTGACGGCGAAAGCGTGCTTGCGGCTGACGTTACGGGCGGATTCAGGGCTGCGGGAGTGATCGGCGTCGGGCTTAAATATGCGTTCATGCCGCTTATGGGCGGACTGGACGGCAGCCTGCTCGAAAGCGGAATGCCGCTTGAAAAGGGCGCAATAGACGAGGTGACAAGGGACGGCGGAACGATTTGCTACAGCGTTATCGGCGACGGCGAAAGCCTTGGCGTGTCAGTTCCGGCGGCTCTGAATGCCGTGAAGCTGATGCTGGAATGCGGCGCGCTCGACCGTGACGGGATAATGACCGACCGTGACCTGTTCTATATCGGCGAGGATTTCTACATCTCGCAGAGCGACGTCAGGGCTATACAGTCGGACAAGGCGGCGTGTCGGGCGGCTCTGGAGCGGCTCGGAAAGGCTGCCGGAAGCTTTGAAAGGGCGGTCATTTCCGGAGAAGCTTTCGGTTCGGAGAACGGTGCGGCGGCAATGGCTAAGATGGGCGCAGTCCCCGCAGGGCTTGCAGAGAAGTACGGCTGGTGCAGGATACCAGCTGAGCAGGGACTTATCGCCTGCCTTTCTCAGCCGGAACTGCTCGGCAGGATACACGATCTTGCACTGAATGCGGAGGATATCACACATCAGGTGAGAGATGGATTTGACGATATATACATAAAAAATATCGCATTTTAGGCGAATTTGTATGAATATTTAGCGAAAAGCACTTGATTTTTTCTGTGAAAGGTGCTATAATATTAAAGCATTTAGTATCCGTTATTCTGCTTTTTGCAGGGTAATGTGTGTTAATGCGAGGCAAAAAGCCAAACATTAAAAACGGATAGTCCGCTGTTATCAGGGAGATTTCCCGGCGAAAATTCGCTAGAGTAGATCGGTTTCAAGAATATCCGAAAAAACAGGAGGAAAATTATGGACGCATTAAAACTCATTGAGCAGGGCAGCATGAAGGCTGAGGCTCCCGTGGTCGAGGTCGGTGACCTTGTAAAGGTTCACGTAAAGATCAAGGAAGGCGAGAAGTTCCGTATCCAGATCTTCGAGGGTACTGTTATCGCCAAGAAGCACGGCGGCATCAACGAAACTTTCACCGTAAGACGTGTAGCACACGGCTGCGGTATCGAGAGAGTTTTCCCGCTGCACTCACCGACAGTTGAGAAGGTCGAGGTAGTCAGAAACGGTAAGGTTCGCAGAGCTAAGCTTTATTATCTGCGTGACAGAGTTGGTAAGGCTGCCAAGGTCAAGTCCAAGGTTTAATCATTAAACCTAAACCCTCATTCATGCAATGCTCCGCTTCGGCGGGGCTTAGCGTGGATATTGAGAAAGAGTATGTGTAATGTCTGAGAATGAGAGTATAGAAAAGTCGGTACAGCAGCCCGAAACCGAGCAGGGCGAGAGCCAGCCGAGAGAGGGCAAAAAGACCACGCTTGAGAAGATAACGGACGTCGCTTCCGATATCGAAAAGGCGTCCTATAAGCCTTTCGCAAACGCCCTCGAATGGGCGGGAAGCCTTATTTATGCTGTGCTTGCCATGCTGGTGATAAATCTGTTCGTGTTCCGTTCTATCACGGTAGACGGCTCTTCAATGAACGACACGCTGCAGGACAGGGACAGGGTAATATCGACGAATTTCTTCTATACGCCGTCAAGGGGCGATATCGTCGTTCTTCAGGCTGATAAGATACAGAATTACAAGACAAAGCTGTACGGAGAGCCGATAATCAAGCGTGTCATCGCACTTGCAGGCGATACGCTGAAGTTCGATTTCTCCGCAGGCGAGGTCTACCTCAAAAAGGCGGGAGAGAGTGATTTCACGCTGCTTGAGGAGGATTATATCGCTGAACCTACCTACAGGTCGCTTGATATGCACTCAGGCGAGGAGCATATCGTGCCGGAGGGCTGCGTTTTCGTCATGGGCGATAACCGCAACAATTCTCTGGACAGCCGTGACCGTCTGGTGGGCGATGTTGATACTGACCTTATAATGGGTAAGGCGTTTGTTCGCCTGTTCCCGATAGATCAATTTACATGGCTATGAATGAAGTAGGCAATATCCAGTGGTTTCCGGGGCATATGACCAAGACGAGGCGGCTTATCGAGGCTGACCTCAAAATGGTAGACGCCGTTGTGGAGATCACCGACGCACGTATCCCGGAAAGCAGCAGAAATCCGATACTCGACGAACTTGTGCGTGATAAGCCGAGGATAATCCTCATGAATAAGTGCGACTATGCAGACGAAAACGTCACAAGGGCGTGGAAGCAGTATTATGAGAAAAAGGGTATCCGTGTGCTTACCTGCGACTGCAGGAGCGGAAAAGGGCTGAATGCTTTCCTGCCTGAGGTCAAGCGGCTTCTAGCCGACCTCATCGAACGCCGCAAAAAGCGTGGAATGATAGGCAAGGCAATTCGCCTGATGGTAGTCGGGATACCGAATGTCGGCAAAAGCTCATTCATCAACAGAATGGCAAAAACCAAGAAAACCAAGGTAGGCGACAGGCCGGGAGTTACACGGGGAAAGCAGTGGGTATCCATTGACCGGGACGTGGAACTTCTGGATATGCCGGGCATACTCTGGCCGAAGTTCGACGACCAGACCGCTGCGCAAAGACTGGCGTTTACCGGTGCGATAAAGGACGATGTGATGGACACCGAGGCTCTTGCGAGGGCTTTGGGAACGGTTCTCAGGGAGCAATACCCGGAACTGCTGAACGCCAGATACAAGCTGACCGGCGATGAGGATATCCTGCGGGATATAGCGAAGTCAAGGGGAATGCTGGTGTCGGGCGGAGAACCGGACACAGAGAGGGCTGCCGCTGCGCTGCTCGATGAATACAGAGGTGGTAAGATTGGCAGGATCACCCTTGAAAGACCCGCAAACTGAACTCCAACTCACGCTGACGAGCGATGAACAGCTAGATCTGTTCAGCTTTGACAGCGGATTTCGCAGCAGCTTCGGCTCGGTCTGCGGTATAGACGAGGCGGGGCGGGGACCGCTTGCCGGTCCGGTTTACGCCGCCGCCGTTATTCTTGACGAGGGCACTGTGATCGATGGTCTGAACGACAGCAAAAAGCTTACCGAAAAGAAGCGTGAAGCGCTTTTTGTCGAGATTTGCGAAAAGGCTGCCGCATACTGTATCGCAAGCGCAGGCGTTGAGGAAATAGAGAAGTTTAATATCCTGCAGGCTGATTTTCTGGCAATGAAGCGTGCCTATGACGGACTTGGCAGAAAAGCCGGTATCGTGCTTGTGGACGGAAACCAGCTTCCTGCGATAGACGCAGAGCTGAAATACGTCATAAAGGGCGACGCAAGGTCTGCGAGCATTGCCGCCGCTTCGATACTTGCAAAGGTGTCGAGGGACAGGTACATGACGCAGATGGCTGAGAAATACCCGCAGTACGGGTTTGACAAGCACAAGGGTTACGGCACGAAAGCGCATTATGCGGCGGTAGACGAGTACGGACTGTGCGAGATCCACAGGCGGTCGTTCTTCAAAAAGTATTTCGAGAAGAAAGCGAATGGATAATCAGTCAAAGGGCAGGCTTGGCGAGGACGCAGTATGCAGGCTGCTTGAACAGCGCAGTCATGAGATATTAGCGAGAAACTACCATAAACGCTGCGGCGAGATCGACATAATCTCGAAATGCGGCGGGTTCGTGGTTTTCACCGAGGTGAAGTCGAGAAAGCACGGCAGCATGATCTCCGGTCTTGAAGCGGTTGACCGCAGAAAGCAGGAGAAGATCGTGAGGACGGCGGATTTGTGGCTGTCTGAAAACGATATCGGGCTGCAGCCGAGGTACGACATAGCCGAGGTCACGCTGTCGGGGAACGTTCCGCGGATAGTGGATATCACCATCTACGAGGACGCATTCACCGCCGACGGCATATATACGGTGAACTGACCGTCAATAAGGGCGCAGCTTCGGCTGGGTCACAGTCTATGAAAGGACGATATAAATGAACTACAGAAGCACGAGAAATTCATCTCTCAATGTGACGAGCGCACACGCCATCACAAAGGGGCTTTCCGATGAGGGCGGACTGTATGTTCCGGAGAGCATTCCGCAGCTTAGCAAGGAAGAGATCCTTGCTATGTGCAACAAGAGTTATGCCGACCGTGCATACGAGGTATTCAGCCGCCTGCTGACGGACTTCACGCCGGAGGAGATACGCCACTGCGTAGATTCCGCCTACAATGACAAGAATTTCGATTCGGACAATATCGCTGAGCTTGCAAAGCTTATCCCCGGTACATATGTGCTGGAACTGTGGCACGGTCCGACCTGCGCATTCAAGGATATGGCGCTGCAGATACTGCCTTATCTGCTGACTACCTCCGCTAAAAAGACGGTGGACGGCAAGCAGATAGCAATACTGGTCGCTACTTCCGGCGACACCGGCAAGGCTGCGCTGGAGGGCTTCAAGGACGTTGACGGCACGAGCATCTGCGTATTCTATCCTGAGGACGGAGTCAGCAAGATGCAGAAGCGTCAGATGACCACTCAGGAGGGCAGGAATGTCAACGTCTGCGCCGTAAAGGGCAACTTTGACGACTGCCAGAACGGCGTAAAGGCTATCTTCACCGACAAGGCGATCGCCGACAGGCTCTTAAAGAACAATATCCTGCTGTCGAGCGCAAACTCCATCAACTGGGGCAGACTTGCGCCGCAGATCGTGTATTACGTATCGACATATGCAGAACTGCTGAAGAACAAGGAAATAGAGTTCGGCGAGAAGATCAATATCGTCGTTCCTACCGGAAACTTCGGCAACATACTTGCGGCTTACTACGCAAAGCTGATGGGTATTCCGGTAAACAGGCTGATATGCGCTTCCAACAGCAACAACGTGCTGACGGACTTCATCAACACCGGCGTTTACGACAGGAACAGAAAGTTCTACACCACTGTTTCTCCGTCGATGGATATTCTGATATCCTCGAATCTGGAGCGTCTGCTTTATCACCTCAGCGGTGATAATGACGCAGCGGTGAACGACTGGTTCGGCAAGCTTAAGGCAGAGGGCAGATACGAGGTATCCGACGACGTTAAGTCAAAGATATCCGAACTTTTCTGGGCTGGCTGCTGCAGCGACGAGGAAACCAAGGCTCAGATAAAGTCCACATTTGAGAATTACAATTACCTGCTGGATACTCACACGGCAGTTGCAGCAAAGGTATGCGAGGATTATCGCAGGGCGACCGGCGACCAGACCAAGACAGTCATTGCTTCTACGGCTAACCCGTATAAGTTCAGCGGCGCAGTTTACGAGGCTGTCGGCGGCAATGTTTCTGAGGACGAGTGGCAGAATATCGCAGGTCTTGAAGAAAAGACCGGCACGAAAATGCCCGCTCCGCTTGCTGCCACAAAGGATAAGGAGATACGCTTCACCGGCTCTGTTGAAAAGCAGGAAATGCCTGAGGTGGTATGCGGATTCCTCAAATCCTGAGATATTAGGCTGGGAGGCTGACATTGCTTTATACAATAGGCGACCTTCATCTTTCGCTGGGCTGTGACAAGCCCATGGATATCTTTTCGGGCTGGAGCAATTATCTGGAGCGTCTGGAATCAAACTGGAACAGCAAGATCACCGACGAGGACACCGTTGTGCTGCTGGGCGACCATTCGTGGGCGCTGAAGCTTGAGGACAGCGTGAAAGATCTGGAATATATCCACTCACGTCTGAAAGGGCAGAAGATCTTCATCAAGGGCAATCACGACCTGTGGTGGTCCACGATGAACAAGCTGAATGCCTTTGTGGAGGCGAACGGATTTCACACGATCCGCTTCCTGTTCAACAATGCGTATCTTGCCGAGGGTGTGTCAATATGCGGCACAAGGGGCTGGATACGTGAGAACGGCGAAGCGCCCGACATGAAGGTGCTGCTCCGCGAGGCGGGGCGGCTGGAGGCTTCCCTTAAAGAGGGCGTAAGGCTCGGCGGCGAGCTTATCGCTTTCATACACTATCCGCCGATATACCGTGCGGAGGAGAACGTTTATCTGACCGATGTGCTTCAGCGTTACGGCGTGAAGCGGTGCTATTATGCGCACCTGCACGGCGGGAGCATCAAGGGAGCGCTGAACGGGGTCAGAAACGGCATAGATTACCGTCTGGTTTCCGCCGACGGCGTCGGATTCGATCCGGTATTAATTGACCGTGCTTAATGTGCGGCTTAGTAAATCACAGTCCTGACGGACAAGGAAGGAAAACATTATCATGGAGATCATTTCCCAGAACAACACAGCTGTCAATACCTATTCCATCGAGTTCGCATTCAGCGCAGAGGAGTTTGAGAACGCTGTCGCTGACGCTTACAACAGAAGGAAGAAGAACATCACCGTTCCCGGCTTCCGCAAGGGCAAGGCACCCCGCAAGGTCATCGAGACCCACTACGGCGAGGGCGTGTTCTATGAGGACGCAGTGAACAGCCTTTACAACAGAAACATCGCTGATGTTGTTGAAAAGACCGGTCTTGATGTTGTTGACGTTGAGAATACCGAGGTCGTTGAGGTAAACAAGGAGACCGGCGTTAAGTTTAAGGCTGACCTCATCACAAAGCCCGCTGCAGAAATTTCTGACTATAAGGGATTAGAAGTTAAGAAAACGACCAAGACTGTAGATGACGCAGCGATCGACGCAGAGATCGACAAGGTACGCAACAGAAATGCAAGAAGCATCACTGTTGAGGAAAGAGCCGCTGAAAAGGGCGACACCGCAGTTATCGACTTCGAGGGCTTCCTTGACGGAGTTGCTTTCGAGGGCGGCAAGGGCGAGAAGTTCCCGCTGGAACTTGGCAGCGGTTCGTTTATTCCCGGCTTCGAGGATCAGGTAGTCGGCAAGAACATCGGCGAGGAGTTCGATGTAAATGTTACATTCCCTGAGCACTATCAGGCTGAGAATCTCGCAGGCAAGCCCGCAGTATTCAAGTGCAAGCTGCACGAACTGAAGGCTAAGGAACTGCCCGCCGTTGATGATGATTTCGTAAAGGACGTAAGCGAGTTCGACACCCTTGACGAGTACAAGGCTGATATCCGCACACGCCTTGAAAAGAATGCCGCTGACGAAGCAAGCACCAACCTCGACAACGCTCTGGTAGACGCACTGCTCACAAAGCTGCAGGCTGAGGTTCCTCAGGTAATGTACCAGAGAAGAATCGACGACATCGTTCGTGAGTGGAGCAGCAGAAACAGGATCCGTGTCGAGGATTACCTCAAGTACACAGGTATCAGCATGGATCAGTTCAGAGCAAACTTCACCGAGGTCGCTAAGCGTCAGGTAGACCTGCGTCTTGCGCTTGAGAAGATCGCAGAACTCGAAAACATCGCTGTATCCGACGAGGACGTAGAGAAGGAATACAGCGAGATGGCTGAGCAGTACAAGATGGACGTGGACAAGGTTAAGTCCGCAGTTCCCGCTGACGCCGTAAAGAACGATCTCAAGATCGAAAAGGCTCTTGACCTTGTACGTGACTCTGCAAAGATCGAAGAAGTTACTGAATAATTCAGAGTCAGGCTGTCCGGACTGCAGTGCTGCGGTCCGGACCGGCTTTTTGAGTCCGCTTTTGCGGGGAAAGGGGCAGTATGGCTTATATTCCTTATGTTGTGGAGCAGAGTAACCACGGTGAGCGTTCCTATGATATTTTTTCACGCCTGCTGAATGACAGAATAATCCTGCTTCACGATCAGGTTAATTCTGCGACTGCAAGCGTTGTTGTGGCGCAGCTTCTTTATCTTGAGGGACAGGATCCGGATAAGGACATCTATCTCTATATCAACAGCCCCGGCGGCTCCGTATCTGACGGCATGGCAATCTATGACACCATGCAGTATATCAAGTGCGACGTATCCACTATCTGCACGGGTATGGCGGCTTCTATGGGCGCATTCCTGCTGTCCTCAGGCGCAAAGGGCAAGCGTATCGCTCTGCCGAACAGCGAGATAATGATTCACCAGCCGCTGATCTCAGGAAGCGGTCTTTCTGGACAGGTCACCGACATCATGATACATTCAAACTACCTGCAGCGCACCAAGGAGCGTCTGAACCGCATTCTCAGCGCAAACACAGGCAAGGACTATGATGTGATATGCCGTGACACCGAGCGTGACAACTTCATGTCGGCTGACGAGGCACTTGAATATGGACTGATAGACAAGGTCTACAGCAGCAGAAATGATATAAAGTAATTTCGGGCCGCCGGAGAGCGTGAGGCTTTCCGGCAGCTTCTTCATTTTGAGAGGGAAACATATTATGATGGTTTGCTCCTTTTGCGGAAAGAACGAGAACCAAGTAAGGCGGCTTCTTTACGGGGGGAAGGGCGAGAATTCCGTTATATGCAACGAGTGCATTCTCGCATCATACAATATGCTGGTCGAAAGCGGCGACATCAGGGGCGGCAGGATACCCAACAGTGCGCCCGAAAAGTCGTCGGACTTCATCAGCGACAACAGCGAACTGATGAAGCCTGAGGAGATAAAGGCATATCTTGACCAGTACATCATCGGGCAGGACGAAGCAAAGAAGATACTCAGCGTGTCCGTGTACAATCATTACAAGCGCACGTTCCTCAATGATGAGGAGATAGAGGACGATGTGGAACTTCAGAAGAGCAACGTGCTGCTTCTGGGTCCGACCGGCGTAGGTAAGACCATGCTGGCGCAGTCGCTGGCGAAGCTGCTGAACGTACCTTTTGCGATAGCTGACGCCACGACGCTCACGCAGGCGGGCTATGTCGGCGAGGACGTTGAGAACGTGCTGCTCAGGCTGATTCAGGCTGCAGATTACGACATCAAGGCGGCTGAGCGCGGTATAATCTACATCGACGAGATAGACAAGATATCTCGCCGCAGCGAGAATACCTCGATCACACGAGATGTCAGCGGCGAGGGCGTACAGCAGGCGCTGCTGAAGATAGTCGAGGGCACTGTATCAAATGTACCTCCTCAGGGCGGCAGAAAGCACCCTCATCAGGAGTTTATCCAGATAAACACCAAGAACATACTGTTCATATGCGGCGGTGCGTTCGAGGGTCTTGAAAAGATGATAGCTTCGCGTGTTTCAAACTCTGCAATGGGCTTTGGCGCGGAGGTGGCTTCCAAGAAGGAAAAGGAAAGCTACAAGATACTCCATCAGGTAAGTCAGGAGGATCTGGTGAAGTTCGGCATAATCCCTGAGCTTATCGGCAGACTTCCGGTCGTGACCGTACTCGACCCGCTTGACGAGGACGCTCTGGTGAGAATACTTGACGAGCCGAAGAATGCGCTGATAAAGCAGTACAGATACCTGTTCAAGGCTGACGGTATCGACCTTGAATTCCAGCCGGAGGCTCTGCGTGCGATAGCCAAGAAGTCCATCGAGCGCAACACTGGTGCAAGAGGACTGCGCTCTATCGTTGAGCAGACTCTGCGTGACATCATGTTCACTGCGCCGAGCGATGAAACGATAACCAAGGTCACCATCACCGCAGACTGCGTAGAGGGCACTGGCGAGCCGATAATGGAGCACGAAAAGACCAAGACCTCCAAGAAACCGGCAAAGAAAGCGGCAAAGTAAAACGAGATTTTCTAGGGAGGGCATTGCACCTCCCTAAAATTATAGGCGAAAACCAAGAGGAACTATGTCTGAGAAAACAGTATTTGAGCGTATATATGATGTTGTCAGGAGGATACCTGAGGGAAAAGCGGCGACCTACGGGCAGGTGGCAATGCTTGCCGGAAACCCACGCTGGGCGAGGGTAGTGGGCTATGCGCTGCACGCAAACCCTGAGCCATACGACAGGGTGAAGCATACGGGGATACCGTGCCACAGGGTGCTTGACAGATTCGGCAGGACTGCGCCGGCATTCGCATTCGGCGGTGCGGACGTACAGGCGGAAATGCTGCGCAGCGAGGGCGTAGAGGTTTCGGCTGACGGTAGGGTAGACCTTGAAATATATCTATGGAATGGTCTTTGAGGAGGAAAACAATGGTAAAGGAGATATTCAGGCTGGCTTCAAGTCTGGCAGTGCTGGCTGCTGTGATAATCGGGGTGAAGTATTCGGAAAAGCTTATTGAGAAGTTTAAGGGCGAGGATAAAGAGGATATAATTGACGTCTGACAGACGCATTTTCTCTTTACAAAACAGCGCAGTAATGCTATAATAAACATAGTAAATGGAAAAGCTGAAAGACCGGAGGTGGGTATGACGGACTGCTCAAATATTCTTGAAAAAAAACTCACGCTTCTGCGTGGTGAGATACTGGGTGCAGACGGCTTTAACGGCGAGATGTGCGGGGCGTACGCCGCATTCATCTCCGTGTGCGATACGCTCAGCCGAGCAGTGGTGCTCAGGGGCGTCGGCGATAATCCGGAAGCCGCATGGGATAAAGCCTGCGCCGCTGCTGTGGATCACGTAAGGAAAAGCGGCTGCAATGCACAGTGGGTAAAGGCGGACATCACCTGCAGCAGCAGGCGTGTGCCGTTTTCGGAACTTGCGGAAACGCTCGAAAAAACTCGCTGCGGCTCTTTCAGAAACGGTATATCGTTTGACGAGGGAATGAATATCTCGGTGATTGAAGCGGAGATAAGTTCTGCAAGGCTTATCGCCTACAAGACCCACGCACTGGAGCTCACCCGTGTGAATCGGTATCTGTCCTCCTGCGGACTTCCAACGCTGAGCGGGTTTCCTGAAAATGTGATACTATTCGACTGCGTGAGCCGATTCTGCGATGAAAACGGCAGGGTCTACGCACTGTACGGCAGCGGTCCGGACTGCGGCAGAAGAGTAATTGACGGAATTGACCGAGATATCGCACTGCAGGTCATCACCACGTCGTCAGAATACTTGTCAATGCAGGTCGGCACTGACGGAAAGATGGATTACGGCTGGTATCCTCTGCAGCATAATGCGGTAGAGGGCTACAACATAATGCGGCACTGCTCGGCGATATGGGGTATGCTGTGCGCCTACAGGCTGACCGGAGATAAGTTCACGCTTGGTCAGGCGGAAAAGGCTCTGGCGTATCTTGTCGGCGAATCGTTCGGAAAGTATCCGAAAAGGCAGGGCAGGGACAACACTTCCTATATTCGTGAAAGCACAAAGGGCGAAGTGAAGCTTGGCGCAGGCGCGCTAGCCATACTTGTCATGACAGAGTACATGGACATCACGGGCAGCAGGCAGTACACGAAGCTTTGTCGGGAACTTGGCAACGGTATTCTGGAACTATTCGACAGGCGGGACGGCAGCTTCTTCCACGTGCTGAATTACCCGCAGCTTTCGCCAAAGGACAAGTTCCGCACCGTATTCTACGACGGCGAAGCGACATTCGCACTGTGCAGGCTGTATGGCCTGACCGGCGACCAGAAGTGGCTGGAAGCGGCGGCGATGTCTGCAGACAGGTTCATTCGCGAGGGCTATGAAAAGCACCGTGACCACTGGGTCGCATACTCGATGAACGAGCTTTGCAAGTATCTTCCGGAGGAGCGGTATCTCAGCTTCGGGCTGAAAAACGCAGGCGCAAACCTGAAAGCGATATACAACAGGGACACCACATATCACACCTATTTAGAGCTGCTGTGCGTTACTCTGGAACTGTACACGAGGATAAAGGACAGCGGAATGTCCTGCAGCTATCTGCGCTCGTTCAGCGAGGATAAGTTCATCAGCACGATATTGCGCAGGGCTGAGTTTATGCTGAACGGCTACGGCTATCCGGAATATGTGATGTATTTCAGGTATCCGTCGCTGTCGCTGGGGTCTTTCTTCATGCGGCATGACTGCTTCAGGACAAGGATAGACGACGTTCAGCATTTCTGCAGTGCGTACTATTCGTTCTACAAGAATTACGAGAAGCTGGGGAGGGGCTGAATACAGCATTTCCTTGGCAGTAATATACAAGGGGAAATCAACAAATGTCAGTGGTTCTGAATGCGCCGCAGGGATTTGCGGTGCTGGGCAGGGACGGCGGCGCACTGCTGCGCTGGGAGCCTGTCGCTGGTGCGGCGGGCTACAGAGTATTCTTCTATCGTCAGGACGAGCCGGAGAAGCTTATAAAATCACGCTATGCGCAGGGCTGTGTAAAGAGCGTGCCGGGCTTCACGAACGGAACTGCGTACCTTGTGCAGGTGTGCGCCTACACAGCGGAAAACGGCAAAGAGGTAATGGGCGAGCGCACAGAGAAGCTTGAATTTGTGCCGATATCGAATAAGCTGAAAGCGCAGGGGACTATCTGCCTGAAAAAGGGCGAAACCGCACAGATTGTGTGGGAGCGTGGTAATTCCGTGCCCGCAGTGACGTTTTCCAGCAGCCGCCCGCAGATAGCTTCTGTTGACGCCAAGGGGCTTGTGACGGCGCATTCGCAGGGTACTGCACGTATCACGCTGACCGCAGCGGATAAGCAGAAATTCGTGACCAAGGCGGTAGTTGAGCGTTCACTTGTATCAAGCGGCCAGAAAGCCGTGCTGATGTTCGCAGGCGACATAATGTGCACCGCCAAGCAGCAGCGTGAAGCGGCTGCGTTACAGCATGACTTCCACCATATGTTCGCTAGGCTCAGAGGTATTCTTTCGCAGGCGGATTTTGCCGCAGGCGCACTGGAGGTGTCCTGCTGCGACGGCACGCCTTATGAGTTTGAGCAGCCAAGGCAGGAGAGCGGGCTTCCTAACGGCAACGCTCCATCGACATTCATTTCGGCGGCAGCGGCGGCAGGCTTCGGCGGAATGTTTACCACCACGAACCGCAGCTTCAGCGGCAGCAGCCCGCAGCTTCGCTCGACAGTCGATGAGATAAAACGCTGCGGAATGAAGAATATCGGCACGCTGGGCGACGTTCCGGTGATCGTGGATATCAACGGGATACGTGTGGCGTTCATTGCCTGCACGATGGTGCAGAACGTTCAGGACGTGCCGGCAGACGGCGCAGTATCCTGCGTGAATCCGTCGGGCGTGTACAGCAGGGAATATTTCACGGAACTTGTCAACAGCGCGCACAGAATGGGCGCTGAGTTCATCGCAGCATATCAGCACTGGGGAAGCTACAATTCCGGCGTGGTAAAGGCGGCGCAGGTGCGTGAGGCTCGCTTCATGGCTGAGGCGGGCGCAGACCTTATTTTCGGCTCGCACCCGCATATGGTGCAGCGGTCATGCTATATCCGCACCTCTGACGGCAGGAGAGTGCCATGCGCCTATTCGCTGGGAAATCTGCTGTCGTCTATGTCGGAAATGACCGGCAACCGTGACGGCGTGATACTCCGTGCAGAACTTCGCAGGACGGACGGCGGCATTTCTGCCGATGTGACGTATATCCCCTGCTTTACCGTTGAAGATACGTTCGGGACGAGCGCAGTGCCGCTTACGGCGGTGCACAGTGCGGAAAGCTATAAATCGGCTGAGCGTACCAAGACGGCAATGGGAGGCGGTATAGGCGTCAGGGGATACAGAAAAAAGGTGTTCCTGAGCGGCTCTGCGCTGCTAAAGAGAATATTCGGCACTGGTCCTGCGTTCAGGACGGACCGTTCGGGTCTGCTGCTGTCGCAGATATCGCTTGGCTGCGCAAAGAAAGCCCCTGAGGAGGTAATTTCGGCGCAGACCGAGGAGCGGCTAAGGCTCGACCTCAGCCGTGAGATACGCTCAAATGCTGAGTACTGCGCAGTCGACCTGTTTGAAGCCGCCTGTGCGCCCTGCTGCAAGCTTGCGGGCGAGATAGGCGAGGAGCCGTGCTTTTTCACATGGTCTGCAGCGTTCCGCAGGACTGAATATTACAAGCAGAATGCGGACAGCTTCACGGTGATAAGCCCGCCTTTCGGCGAGAGCGTATGGCGGCCGCTGATTAAGCGCTATGCGCAGCGCATTCTGGCGGCGTTTCCTGCGGACAGGGTGATACTGTTCCGCTGCACGATGGGCAGCCACACCGCAAAGGGCGGCGAACTTCGCCTGTGCGAGCAGGAGCATTCACGTATCAGAATGCTGAGGGCGATGGAGGACTACTTCATCAGCCTTGTCGGACCGCTCGTGGTCGATCTTTCGGGACATTACTTCCTTGACGGCGACCGACCCGGCGAATTTGAGGAAGCATATTACACCGACGCATATAATGCGGCAGTAACGCTGACAAGCGGCTCAGGGCGCACCTGTGTGCATATCCCCGACCAGCAGCTGTGGTTCGACAGGGTGATGAAGTACTACCAGAGCATGACGTCACGGTCGTATCAGAGTTGGCTTCTGGACATGAGCAATGCGGCTGACCTTATCATCGCATATACCTCGGAGGTGTTTGCGGCGGCGGGCAGGGAGCGGCTTTTGCGGCTGCGCTCTGCGGGCAGACCGGAACTTGCTTCTGTGCGCAGCTTCTTTGAGGGCGACAGCGGCGCTGACGGGATAGTCAGGGCGGCTGAGATGATCAATGCGGTGCTGAACGGGCGTACCGACAAGTCGTATGAGTTCTTCGAGCCTGCGTTCAAGGGGCATTACGGCATTCTGAGGAAGCTTGCACGGCTGCTGTCCATTGAAACGGGCGCACCGGTGAACGAGGAAAATGCGGAACTTGTTTTCCTGCTGAGAGGAAAGCCGCAGCTTCGCCGGTATATCTCGGAACTCAGCAGGGTGACGCTGGACATCTGGGGCAGCAACGTGTCGAGGGAATCCGCAAACTGCAGCAGGGGAGCGTTCATCGGCACGTGCATATTCAAGCAGCCGCCGATATTGGCATTTGAGCCGCCGGTGGATATCGAACTGCCTGAGGGTGCAGAGGCTTTCTGCGGCAGCAAGTGGCGCAGGCGTACTCTGCAGGATTCGCTGCTGCGAAGCGGCGACGCCGATATCAGGAACAGCGAGGCGCAGTGGATACTGATAGATTTTTACGACGTGATAGGCACTATGGCTGAATATCGCAGCCCGAACGGAAACAAGCCGTTCCTGTTTGAAACGGACAGCTTCATCAGGCGCACGGATTTCTATAGCCAGATAAGCGGAAGCTGCAGCGAATGCTACCTGTTCGAGCGGCGTGACATGAAATACTGCTCGGAAGCTATCGAGCGGTTCGCTGGGCTTATTCAGGAGAAATACGGCAAAAACATTATCCTGATAAAGACAGAGCCGAAAAACAAATACATCACGCTCGAACACAGACTTGCGCCGCTTGATAGCGACAAGATGTTCGCAATAAAGAAGCGGTTCATATCGCTTTGCGAGGAACGCTTCGCAAGCCTTACGCAGTGCTATGTGATAGACATTTCAAGGCATTTCTTCGCTTCGGACAGCTTCAGGCTGGGCGGCGCAGACCTTGTGCACTATGAGGACGAGTTCTACCGCCAGACGGGAGAGTATATAAGGCAGATACTGTCCGGCAGCGGGCAGAGAGTATACAACAGAGCAGACGAGAATTATATTATGCTGAGAGATCTGCGACTGGGCAGATGACATTCTGAGAGGAGGGGACGGCGTGAACAAAAGCGTGAGAATAATTACGGCGCTGCTTGCCGCGCTGTTCCTGAGCGGCTGCGCAGTACAGGATACTCCGGTTTCCGTTTCGGAGAGCGTGCAGACGGCTGAGCATTCAGGGCAGAGCACATCTGAAAAGCTGACCGAGCCTGAAAGCACCGTGTCCGATGACAGCCCCGACGATACCAGCAGCACTTCGGCTTCGGTGCAGACAACTGCCGAGGATACCGAGCCGCAGGAGATAACTGAGCCTGCTTCTTCGGAGGACAGCGAGCCGCAGATATCCGACAGCGAGCCGGAGGTCACGACAGCTACTTCTGTCATGACCACCCAGACCTCGCAGACAACCCAGACTACCCAGACGGAAGCCACCACGTCGGCGACCACAGCCCCGCCTGACGACCCGCCGGAAATCGTCATACCTGAGATACTGACCCCGCTTTCGCCGGGCACAGCGCAGGTATCCAACGAAAAGGCGGTGTTTGATTACAGCAACGCTTCCGAGGGCTATGTTTCGGTGAAGTGGAGCGGCACGGGCAAGCGGGTGAAGCTGCGGCTGACGTGCGGCGGCGTGAAATACGACCACGACGTGTCCGAGGGCGGCGTTACCGAGTATTTCCCGCTGTCCTGCGGCGCAGGTACATACACGGCGCAGCTTTATGAGCAGACTGAGGGCACGAAATACTCGAAATCGCTTGAGCAGGAGTTTTATGCGGACATACGCAGCGAAACCACGCCGTTTCTTTATCCGAACAAGTACGTGATGTTCGATTCAGGCTCCGCTTCGGTGGCAAAGGCGGCGGCGGTCTGCGCAGGCAAATCGGGCGATATCGAGAAGATAGCTGCGATTTTTCAGTGGGTGACCGATAACATCACCTATGACAAGCAGCTTGCCGCAACGGTGAAGAGCGGCTACGTCCCCGACCCGGACAGGGCGCTGAGCAAGGGCAGCGGGATATGCTATGACTATGCTTCGCTGATGGCGGCAATGACCCGCTCGCAGGGCATTCCGACAAGGCTCGTTATAGGCTACGCAAGCAAGGACATCTATCATGCGTGGAACGAGGTCTGGACGGACGAAACCGGCTGGATAACGCCGGAATTGCTTCTGTCGCAGAAGGGCTACAATATCGTTGACGCAACATTCTATGCCGGCAGCGCAGACAAGGCCAGCATAGCGGGATATATCTCCGACAGCGGGAATTACGCTTCGCTGTACTACTATTGACCGGAGGAGCAGATGATGAAGAAAAAGAAGCTGAGCTGTGCGCAGGTGGAATTTCTGTGCGACCAGCTTGCTATGATGATAGGCGCAGGCATGAGCCTTTCCGACGGACTGGAACTCTTGTGCGCAGACTGCGCCGACAGTACCCTCAGCGGAGTGTGCAGGGAACTTTCAGAGCAGTCCGACAAGGGCGTGCCGCTGTCAGAGGCAATGCGCAGCACGGGCGTAATACCCCGATATGCGGCGGATATGGCGTATCTCGGCGAGATGAGCGGAAAGCTTGACGAGGTGCTGAGAGGGCTTGCGGAATATTACGAGCAGCGTGACGAACTTCACAGGACGCTTAGGTCGTCCGTACTTCACCCCATGCTGCTGCTTGTGATGATGGCTGTTGTGATGATAGTGATGGTGGTGACCGTCATTCCGATGTTCGGGGACATCTTTTCGCAGTTCGACAGTTCGGTCGGCTCTGCGGTTCAGCAGTCGGTGGAACTTGCTTACAAGGCTGGGTTTATCATCATGATAGTGCTTATCGTGCTGATAGCGATATCGGCGGTTATTGCGCTTTTATCGGCGTTCAGCCGGACGGGCGGCGGTATGCGCAGACTGGCTGCGGCTTTCCCGCTGACGAGAGGTCTTGCGGAAAAGCTTACACTGGCGGACGTTACCAAGGCGATAAGCGTTACGGTATCTGCGGGAATATCGCCGACAGAAATGCTGCTTCATGCAAATATCGGCAGCTTCATAACCGACAGACGTCTGGCGGCAAAGTTCAGCGAATGCGAAAAACTGGTGCTTGACGGCGGAAGCTTCCCTGACGCAATTGCACAAAGCGGACTGCTTCCTCCGCTGTATTCAAGGTCGCTCAGGCTGGCGTATGATTCCGGCTGCTTTGAGTCGGTATGGAAGCGGATAAGCAATACATACGCCGAGCAGGCGCAGCGTGGGCTGCAGAACATCACAGCGTTCATTGAGCCTGCAATGATAGTGATACTCGGCTGCGTTATCGGCGCAATACTGCTCATGCTGATGGTGCCGCTGATGAACATAATGTCGGTGCTTGGCTGACGGGAACGGAGAGTGCATTATGAAACGCATACGCATACCTGCCGCTGCGATATTTGGCGGTGCGGTATTTATAGCGGTGGCAGTATTCGTGACCGTGACGCTCGGCAGGGCTTCGCAGGCTTCTGAGCAGGAGCGGCTGGAGCAGGTCAGGCGCACGGTCGAGAACGGCGTCACGCTGTGCTATTCGGTCGAGGGCGTATATCCGCAGAGCGTTGAGTATCTGACGGATAACTACGGCGTGGTGTATGACAGCGAGAAATATCTTGTGCATTACGAGCGTTTTGCGTCGAACGTTCGTCCTGTCGTGACCGTTATCAGGAGGGAAAGCTGATGGACAACAGAAAGGGCGTGCTCCGGTCAGGTTCGGGCGATGTTGCCTGCACGGCAGGGACTATGCTGCTGTGCGTGCTGTTTGCGGCGTGTATGCTGATGACTGTTGCGGCTGCGGCTTCGACCTATGGCAGGATACAAAGCGGCTATCAGCAGTCGTTCGGCGATACGGCGGCGGTAAGATATATTGCTAACAAGCTGCGCAGCGCAGAAAAGGTCACAATCTTCGAGGACGGCACGGCTGCAGCGGCGGAAAACGGCGGAATGGTCAGCGTGCTGTATTCCGGCGGCGATGGAGTTTATGAGAAAACACAGGCGGCAGGAGATGAGCTTTCCGCAGCGGGCGGCGACCTTATCTCAGAGTGCGGCGCAGTGACTATCGCAGAGCACGACGGACTATTTGAGATAACAGTACGCAGCGGCGGCGAAAGTTCGGTGCTGCTTGTCAGGAAAGGGTGTTCCGGCTGAAGATTCAGAGAAGATCGCAGCATTTGCTGTATGTAGAGATGATACTTGCGCTGCTGTTTTTCATGATATCGCTGGCGGTGATCCTGCGGGTATTTGCGGCGGCTGACAGGCGTTCACGGGACAGCGGCATGAGGGAAAAGGCGGGGCTGTGCGCTCAGTCCATCGCAGAAGCGTATTCCGTCACCGGCGACCCAGAAAAGTCGCTCAGGCTGGTGTTCGGCGAGGATATCCCCATAACTGACGGCGCTGAACTGCGGCTGAACAGCAGTCTTTCTCCCGACAGCGGGGGAGCGCTCATGCTGACCCTTGCAGAGCGGCGTGAGGACGCCGGCGCAGGCGTGTATTCCGTGCTGAACATCAGCTTCGCAGACGATGAAACGGAACTCTGCACGCTTGAATGCGCAGCGTATATCCCGCGGGGAGGTGCTGCGCATGAATAAGAGAGGCTTTTCAGGCGGCACGGGTGCGGGAAGCATATCGCTGATGCTGGTGTTTACGGTTGTGTGCCTTACGATATTCGCCGTACTTAGCTTTCAGGCGGCTTATTCCAACGATCAGATGATAATACGCAGCGCAGGCTTCACGCAGGAATACTACGCAGCGGACAGCAGTGCGAAGCGTATATTGGCGCAGCTTGACGGAATAGCGGCGCAGTCTGCGGACGAGTTTTCGTTTGAGGAAAGCTTCATTCAGGCGGCGGGCGGGATCGACGGCGCACAGCTTACGCAGACCGCACAGGGAGTGCGTGCGGAGATATCCGTGAAAATAAACGAGAATCAGACTCTAGTCGCTGAGGTAATTTTCACCGCAGAGCCTGCGGAAAGCAGATACAGCATTATCTCATGGCAGAGCGTACCAACAGACAGCCAGAGGGACAGCAGTCCGGCGGTATGGGACGGCGGCGACCTGACGGGACGCACAGAGTAAGTTCATCAAGGAGAGCAAATATGGATATAATCGACATAATGAAAAAGGCTGCCGAGGACCATGCGGCGGACATATTTATCGTATCAGGCGCACCGCTCAGCTACAAGGCGCAGGGCAGAATGCTCAGGATAGACGAAACTCCGCTCATGCCGGAGGACACCAAACGGCTTGTGCTGCAGATATTCAGGCTTGCAGGTCAGGAAAGAAGCGAGGACGATATTCCCGACCGTGAAAAGGATTTTTCGGTGTCAGTACCGGGGATAGGACGTTTCAGGGCGAATATTTACAAGCAGAGAAGTTCTTATTCTGCGGTGCTGAGGTACGTTCCGTTTGAACTGCCCGTTGCGGAAAAGCTTGGCATACCGGAGCAGGTCATGGCTCTGAGCGAATGCCGCAGCGGTATCGTGCTTATCACCGGCGCAGCAAGCAGCGGTAAATCAACAACGCTGTCCTGCATGATAGACCGCATAAACCAAACCCGTCAGGGGCATATAATCACGATAGAGGACCCGATAGAGTTCCTGCACAGACACAAGCAGTGTATCGTCAGCCAGCGTGAAATAGACATCGACACCGACAGCTACATCGACGCACTGAGAGCGGCTCTCAGACAGTCGCCGGACGTTATACTGCTCGGCGAAATGCGCGACCATGAAACGATAAGCGTTGCGATGACCGCCGCCGAAACCGGACAGCTTGTGCTGTCCACGCTTCACACGCTGGGCGCTGCGAACACCATCGACAGAATAATCGACGTGTTCCCGATAAATCAGCAGCATCAGATACGTGTTCAGCTTTCCATGACGCTGACGGCGGTAGTGTGTCAGCAGCTTCTCCCCGCTGTGGACGGCGGACTTATTCCTGCGTTTGAGATAATGACCACCAACAGCGCAATAAAGACGCTTATCCGTGATGAAAAGACCCACCAGATAGACACGATACTGCAGTCCACAGCAGGAATGCAGACAATGGACAGCTGTATCATGGGACTGTTCAGAGATGGCAGGATAACTGCGCAGACTGCAATCGAGCACGCATATTATCCGGATATCATGGCTAAGAGGATAAAGTGAAAGACTGGCGATAAACCCTCATCTTCGTCGTCAGTCTGGGTGGTGTTTTTTTCGACAAACTGAAGGACTGCACATCGACTATCATGTGCAGTCCTCATATTTATTCTGAGAAATCAGTTCTTGGGCAGTGTGACAGTGAATGTACTTCCGCAGCCCTCGACGCTCGACACTGTGACAGTACCGCCGTGCAGGCTCACTCCGTGCTTCACGATAGAAAGCCCCAGACCGGTGCCGCCTATCCTGCGGGAATGGCTCTTGTCTACACGATAGAATCGCTCGAATATGCGGTCTATGCTGTCTGCGGGTATACCCACGCCGTTGTCTGAGAACGTCATCACGACCTTGCTGTCGGAGTCTGTGACTTCGACGTCCGCTCTGCCGCCCTGCTTGTTGTATTTGATGGCGTTTTCCATCAGGTTGAACACTATCTCGTCAAGCACCGGAGCAATACCAACGTACTGCGTGTGGTCGCCGGTAACGGTGACGGTCACGTGCATTTTTTCTGCGGCGGGTCTGAGCCTTTCACAAGCTATCTGAGCCATTTCAAGCAGATCGACCTTTTTCTTCTCGGCAGTGAACTTATTCTCGTCCAGCTGTGAAAGATTGATAATATCCTCGATAAGCTTCACCATTCTTGCGGCTTCGTTGTGGATATTCACCGCAAAGCCGTGGATATCCTCAGGCTTTACCATACCGCTGACCAGCAGGTCGGCAATGCCGTAGATCGTCGTCAGAGGCGTTTTCAGTTCGTGCGACACGTTCGATGTGAACTCACGGCGCAGTTCCTCACGCTGTTCCCTTTCTGTGATGTCAAGAATGATGATAACTGTGCCGGTAACGCTGCCGTCCGTGAACACAGGCGTCACGATCACCTGATATACTCTGCCGGATACCGTCAGGGATACCTCGCAGCGCTTGCCGTCCAGACCCGACCTTACCGCCCTGCGGAAGTCCTCGGTGCGGTTGAGCACCAGTACGCTTCTGCTTTCGCCGGTGAACGATGAGCCGAGCATTTTTTCAGCCGCAGTGTTGTATGTAAGAGCCTCTGCGCGACTATCGGTGATGATAAGACCCTCGCTCATGTTCTCGGTGATAAGCGTAAATTCCTTGCGGCTGCTCGTGAGTTCGGCGATACGCTGGTCTATCTCGGTGTTCTGCTCTTTCAGTCGGTGCAGCAGGGGAGCGATCTCGTTATAGCCCTCGCCGATGTCCGGATTTTTCAGGTCTATATTATTGATGGGCTTCACCACAGCGCGTGCGACCAGCGCAGATACTCCCATAGACACTACCGCTGCCGCAGCGACGATTATGAGTATCTCCCACCACATACCGAGCATTCTGGCGAATACAGTATCCATCGTGCCAGAAACCCGAACGATACAGCCATAGCCGATCATTCTGGCGCAGTATACGGTCATCTGCGACAAGGTGTGGCTCTGCCGCACAGCAGAGCCTGTGCCTGATTCCCTTGCTGCGATTATTTCCTCGCGCTGGTTGTGGTTCTCCATCTCGGAGACATCAGCCTTGTTGTCGTAAAGCACAGTGCCGTCTGCGCCGACATATGTTATACGGTTCTCAAAATTGCCGTGAATATCTCTGCTGAGCTTTTCAAGACTCTTTACGTCCTCCTCAGGGATAGTGTCCTCCATCGTTGCCGCAAGTATCATCGCCTGCTGCTTCAGCTGCTCGATGAACACGCTCTGTTCCTTAGAATAGGCTAGACCGAGCACCAGAGCGACAGCCGATAAAATTGCAATAAGCGACACCATGAATGCGCCGCCGAATATTCTTTTCGTCATATTACCAGCCTTTCACCACTGCGTTATCTGGCGTCGCTGAATTTGTAGCCCATGCCGCGCACCGTTTCGATAAGGTTGCCGCAGTCGCCGAGTTTCATGCGCAGCGTCCGGATATGTACGTCCACCGTGCGGCTTTCTCCGTCGAAATTATAGCCCCACACGCTTGTAAGGATTTCTTCACGGTTAAGCACCACGCCTATACGCCCCAGCAGCAGGCACAGCAGTTCAAATTCCTTGTAGGTGAGCTGGACTTCCTTGCCGTTTGCTGTCACAATGTGCTTCGAGATATTGACATACAGCCCTCCGATAGAGTATTCGACCGATTTGTTGGAAGAGGTACGGCGAAGCAGCGCGTTAATTCTTGCAATGACCTCCATCACGCTGAACGGCTTTGTGATGTAGTCGTCAGCACCTGCGTCAAGTCCGGTCACCCTGTCATATTCAGAGCCCTTTGCGGTGAGCATGATTATCGGCAGCTCAGCGTATCTGGAATCAGAACGCAGCTTGTCAAGGATCTGCAGACCGTCCTCCTCCGGCAGCATGATATCCAGCAGGAGAAGCGACGGCACCTCCTCCTTCATTGCTTTCCAGAACTCAGACGGGCAGCCGAAGCCTTTCGCTTTAAGATCCGGCGTGTTGTTCAGCGCATATTCAAGCAGGTTTCTTATCGGATCTTCGTCCTCCAGAATATAGATCATATCTTGATTGCCCCTTTCAGACTAACGCTCTCCGGTGATGGAATAAAGCACCCATTCGGCAATGTTGGTCGCATGGTCGGCGATACGTTCAAGGTATTTTGCCACCATGAGCAGATCCATGAAATATTCAGCTTCTCCAGCGTCGCTTCTCACCAGCCCGATAAGTTCCTGCTTTACCTCAAGGAATCGTGCGTCTACCTTGTCGTCTGCGTCGATAGCCTTTTTTGCAAGCGTCACATCACGCTTCACGAACGAATCGACGCTCATCGTGACCATTCCCATGGCTTCCTTTGCCATATCCAGAATGTGAACACGTCCAGCAAGGTCGGTCGAATGCACGAAGCCTGCTATCTCAGCGATATCCTGCGACTGGTCAGCGATACGCTCCATATCGGATATCATCTTCAATGCAGAGGACACGCTGCGCAGATCCCTTGCAACGGGCTGCTGATGAAGCAGCAGCTTCATGCACAGCGCCTCGATGTCGTGCTCCATGTGATCGGTTTCTACCTCGTTTTCGTTTACCTTGTCGATCATCTGCTCTGTTTTCTCATCAAAGAGAGCTTTTATTGCGCAGTCTATGCTTTCCTCGCACAGTGCGCCCATTTTGATAAGTTCAACGTTCAGCTGTTCAAGCTGTTCGTCAAAACGGTTCCTCATAATATGTCCTCCGTAAAAGATCAGCCGAATCTGCCGGTGATGTAATCTTCCGTCCGCTTGTCCTTGGGGTTTGAGAATATGGCGTCTGTGTCGGCATATTCCACCACCTCGCCCAGCAGAAAGAACGCAGTTTTGTCAGATATTCTTGCAGCCTGCTGCATATTGTGAGTTACCATGATTATAGTATACTCCTTTTTCAGCTCAATTGCAAGGTCTTCTATCTTAGAAGTTGAGATCGGGTCGAGCGCAGATGTCGGTTCGTCCATCAGAAGCACCTCCGGCTCGACTGCAAGCGCCCTTGCGATGCACAGACGCTGCTGCTGACCGCCGGAAAGACCCAGCGCAGAGCGCTTCAGTCTGTCCTTTACCTCGTCCCATATTGCGGCGTTCCTGAGGGAGCGCTCAACGATGTCGTCAAGCTTCACCTTTGAGCGAATGCCGTGCGTGCGCGGACCGAATGCGATATTGTCATAAACGCTCATCGGGAACGGATTAGGCTTCTGGAACACCATGCCGACACGCTTGCGAAGTTCGTTTACGTCCATTTTGCCGTAGATATCCTTGCCGTCAAGCAGGAACTCGCCGGTTATCCTGCAGCCCTCGACAAGGTCGTTCATGCGGTTCAGGGACCTAAGCAGCGTGGATTTTCCGCAGCCGGACGGTCCGATGAATGCGGTTATCTTGTTTTCGGGTATCTCAAGGTTTATGCCCTTGAGCGCCTTGAAATCGCCGTAATACAGTTCGGCGTTCCTTATATCGAATTTCATGAGTTTTTCCTTTCTTGCTGTGAACGGTGTTGACCGTCAGCACTCAGCGTTTGCTTGCTATCCTGCGTTCGATGATTCCGGATATCAGGTTTATCACGAACGTCACTGCAAGCAGTATAACAGCGGAAGCGAAAGCCTCGTTCACGTGAAGTCCCTCGTTGGAGAGAATGTACATATGCACGGTCAGCGTTGAGCAGGAGCTGCCTGAGCCGACCAGTCCGGAGGGAAGATTGTGGCCCGAACCCGACGTGAATATCAGTGCGGCAGATTCGCCGACGATACGACCGACAGCAAGCACCACGCCCGACATTATTCCCGGAACAGCAGTCGGCAGGATCACACGGAACACGGTGCGCATTTTGCCTGCGCCAAGTCCGAAGCTGCCCTCGCGGTAGCTGTCGGGGACAGCCAGCAGCGCTTCCTCAGTGGTGCGGATAATGAGCGGCAGTATCATCATAGAAAGCGTGAGCACGCCCGCAAGTATGGAAAAACTCCACTTGAACGAAATGTTGAACATCAGATATCCGAACAGTCCGAACACGATTGAGGGGATACCGGAAAGCGTTTCTGTGGTCAGGCGAATGATCTTTACAAGCTTGCTTCCGCGCTTTGAGTATTCGACCAGATACACCGCTGCGAATACACCTATCGGAACGGCTATCAGCAGGGTCATTACGGTCATGAACAGCGTATTGATTATCGCAGGCATCATGCTGACGTTCTCGCTCGTGTATTCCCACGAAAACTGCTCAGGCGTGATGTGCTGAACGCCGTTCACGAGAATATACCCGATGATGAACAGCAGTATTCCGACCGCAAACAGTGCGGAAAGCATCACAAGTATCATCAGAATAAGCGACAGCGGGCTTCTTGTGTACTGTCTGAGCCGTGCCGACAGGGTGACTTTGTTTATGTATTTCTGGGGTGTGGCTGCAGGGAGCGTCTTTACAGCCGTTTCAGCATTCTCGGTCATGCGTCTTTCCTCCTTTTAAGCGCAGAGAAGCAGAGGTTTATAATAAGTATCAGCACGAACAGCACCACTCCGGTGGCTATCAGGGCTTCACGGTGCAGTCCGCTGGAATAGCCCATTTCAAGCACGATATTCGAGGTCATTGTACGCACGCCTGAGGTTATGCTTTCGGGCAGTATGGTCTGATTGCCGGCTACGTATATTACTGCCATCGTTTCGCCGACAGCACGGCCTACGCCGAGGATTATCGCAGCCAGTATGCCGGATTTTGCAGCGGGCAGGGAAGCGAAGAACACGCTGCGCTCATGCGTTGCGCCGAGTGCCAGCGCACCTTCGTAATAGCTGCGGGGAACGGCGTTCAGCGAAGCTTCCGTGGTCTTGATTATCGTGGGGAGTATCATTATCCCAAGTAATATTCCGGCAGTCAGCAGCGATTTGCCAGACCCGCCGAAAAGCTGTTTCATTATCGGGACAATGACCATCAGACCGAAGAAGCCGTATACTATCGAGGGAATGCCTGCGAGCAGGTTCACAGCGGGCTTCACGAATCGGTAAAGTCCTGCCGGACAGTAATGCGACATGAACACCGCACACAGTATCCCGATAGGCACGCCAATGATTATTGCAATGCCAGTCACAAGAATGCTGCCGATTATCATCGGGAATATACCATACGATCCGCTGGAGGGCTTCCATTTAGTGCCGAAGATGAAGTCGGTGAAGCCTATCTCTTTCATGGCAGGGATACCGCTTGCGAAAAGATAAACGCATATCAGCAGCACGGCGAGTATCGAAATGCAGGCGCATATCAGGAACAATGCGTGCATTATTTTTTCTTTCGCTTTTTGCATATTTAACACCTCTGCAAATTTCCACAAAATAACTTTACATTCAGAATCCTATAAAAATGCGCTGCACTGCAGCTAAGGACACTTTTTTGTCGTCCTATAACCTGCCGCTGCGCAGCGCAAAGGGAAAATGGAAGGGAGAAACCTATTTTACTGATTGGGCAGCTTAAGCCAGCTCGTCCCACTTGTTGATCTCGCCGGTGTAGATCTTCATGATCTCATCAGAGGTGATGTTCTCAATGGGGTTTTCAAGATTTACGATCACTGCGATACCATCGTCAGCTATCTTCAGTTCGGTAAGGCCTGCGTCAAGTTCCTCCTGCTTAAGTTCTCTGGAGGACATACCGATATCGCAGGTACCCTCTGTTGCGGAGGTTATGCCGGAGCCGGAACCGGTCTGCTGAATGTCGATGGATACGTCAGGATTCAGTGCCTTGTAAGCTTCTGCAAGCTTCTCCATGATAGGACCTACAGAAGTAGAGCCGTTGAGGGAAACTGCGCCGGTCACGCCGCTGGAAGCATAGTTTTCGGTGGCGTCTATCGAGATATAGCCGCCGTCAGAGATTATCTGCTGCCCCTCTACAGATTTGATGTACTTTACAAAGTCAGAAGCTGCAGCGTTGCCGTCAAGCTTTGCCTGCTGATAGCAGAGGTTGAACGGTCTTGCTACAACGTAGCTGCCGGACTTGATGTCTGCTACAGAGCACTCAACGCCGTTTACGTCAAGAGCCTTTACGGTGTCGTTCAGAGAACCGAGCGATATGTAGCCGATAGCGTCAACATTGCCTGCAACGCTCATCATTACGCCGTTGGTGGAGTTGGATATTTCTGCGTCGCCGCGGGTCATATCTTCCTTTTCGCCGGCCTCGTTCTTCTGTTCGATACCCATAAGCTCAACGAATGCACCTCTTGTACCGGAGCCGTCCTCACGGGATACCACGGTGATGGCGGAGGTGAGCTTACCTGCGGTGGCAGTGCTGCTGCCGTTGTCAGCGGAAGAGGATTCGCCTGCGGTGCTGGAATTGCCGGAAGCGCTCGAAGTGCTGCTGGTATTGCCGTTGCAGCCTGCTAATGCTGCTACTGCGAGCAGTGCAGCGGTGCTGAGTGTTATCATTCTTGTCTTAGTCATGTTCATTTCTCCTTAATGGTTTGTTCTGCGGTCTGTGCCGCTGTCTTTATTTTTCCTTGTCACAAGTTTATTATAGCAGTGCAGTGTTAAATCTGAAAGCGGTGGTGAGTTAAATATATGTTAAGTCGAACAGCGGGGCATTATGTCGAAATATTCATGACGCAAAAAAGCGGCACAATGCCATGTAATGCACTGTGCCGCTGTTCTGTTATATTACTTTTTGCGCTTCTTAGCCGCAAGACCAAGTGCGATCGCCGCACCCGCTGCTGCGATACCTGCGTCCACAGGGGCTTCAACGCCCGTGTAGGGGTTATCTCCGAGCGGAATGTCGTCGTCCTCTATCGAAATTTCGCTGTCTGTGGGATCGTCCGGCGAATAGTCGTCGGGAATAAAGCCCAGCGGGATATCATCGTCCGGAATGTCCTCAAGATCTTCGTCGGTATCAGTATCGTTCTCGTTATCGTCGGGAGTGGTGTCGTCCGGCGTGCTGTCGTCAGGAATACCGCCGTCAGGATCGTTGTCAGGCTCGTCGCCGTCGTCCGGTGTGTCGCCCTCGTCTGGCGTATCTTCATCGTCTGGAGTATCGCCGTCGTCCGGAGTATCGTCATCATCGGGAATGTCCGGAGTGTCGTCCTCCTGCTCTGTTTCATCAACAGGCACGTCTGGGGAATCATCGTCCGGTGTATCCTCAGTTACGGCTGGGGGAGTATCGTCAGGTTCATCGTCCTTGGTGTTATTATCAGTATATGTCGGGTGGTACTTGCGGACGGGCGGGTCGTTGGGGTTATCGTCCCCACCGTCGGAATCGCCCTCGTCAGAATCGCCACCGTCGGAGTCGCCACCGTCGGAATCTCCACCGTCGGAATCGCCACCGTCGGAATCTCCGCTGTCGGAGTCGCCGCCGTCGGAGTCACCACTGTCGGAATCGCCGCCGTCGGAGTCGCCGCCGTCAGAGTCGCCACCGTCGGAATCTCCACCGTCGGAGTCGCCCTCGTCGGAATCTCCGCCGTCAGAATCGCCGCCATCGGAATCCCCGCCGTCTGAATCGCCACCGTCAGAGTCGCCACCGTCGGAATCTCCACCGTCGGAGTCCCCGCCGTCTGAGTCACCGCCGTCGGAGTCGCCACCATCGGAGTCACCGCCGTCGGAATCGCCACCGTCGGAATCGCCCTCGTCAGAATCGCCGCCGTCGGAATCGCCACCGTCAGAATCTCCGCCGTCGGAATCGCCCTCGTCTGAGTCGCTACCGTCGGAATCGCCACCGTCAGAGTCGCCCTCGTCAGAATCTCCGCCGTCGGAATCTCCACCGTCAGAGTCGCCACCGTCGGAATCTCCACCGTCGGAATCGCCACCATCGGAGTCGCCGCCGTCGGAGTCGCCCTCGTCAGAATCCCCGCCGTCGGAGTCGCCACCGTCGGAGTCGCCGCCGTCAGAGTCGCCGCCGTCGGAATCTCCGCCGTCGGAGTCGCTACCGTCGGAGTCGCCGCCGTCAGAGTCGCCGCCGTCGGAATCTCCACCGTCAGAGTCGCCACCGTCGGAATCTCCACCGTCAGAATCTCCACCGTCGGAATCTCCGCCGTCAGAATCGCCGCCATCGGAGTCGCCGCCGTCAGAATCGCCGCCGTCTGAGTCGCCACCGTCGGAGTCGCCACCGTCGGAATCACCGCCGTCAGAATCGCCACCGTCGGAATCTCCACCGTCGGAATCTCCACCGTCGGAATCTCCACCGTCAGAATCCCCGCCGTCAGAATCACCGCCGTCTGAGTCACCGCCGTCGGAGTCGCCACCGTCGGAATCTCCACCGTCGGAGTCGCCCTCGTCGGAATCACCGCCGTCTGAGTCGCCGCCGTCAGAGTCCCCACCATCGGAGTCGCCACCGTCGGAATCCCCGCCGTCGGAATCGCCACCGTCAGAATCCCCGCTGTCGGAATCGCCGCCGTCGGAATCGCCGCCGTCGGAATCTCCACCGTCGGAGTCGCCCTCGTCAGAATCCCCGCCGTCGGAGTCGCCACCGTCGGAATCTCCACCGTCGGAGTCGCCACCATCGGAGTCGCCGCCGTCGGAATCTCCGCCGTCAGAGTCGCCACCGTCGGAGTCTCCACCGTCAGAATCGCCACCGTCGGAATCTCCGCCGTCGGAATCACCCTCGTCGGAATCCCCGTCATCTATATCAATATTCTTATCCTCGTCCTCTTCGGCTGAATCATCATCGGTTTCAAGGTCATATCTGCCCCTTGTGACCTGATGGATCTCGCCTACCTGATTGAACGTGTCGCATATCAGCGCACCATTGACATTACCTCTGTCGGTGGTCACTGTTGCGTAGGGTGCAACAACAATACCGCCTGCGGGCGCAGAAAGCGTACCGGAGTAGGAACCGAAATTCCAGATAACATTGCCGCTGCTTGCGGAATATTCCTCAGTCGAGGTATTGCCGAACATAATATGACCGCCCGTGTAGCCCTCGGTATCAACGTTGACTACGACGCTCACGCCATTGTTTTCTGAAATAAGTTCCTTTATCTTGGTGTCAAAGTTGTTTGAGTGTATAAGGTCGTCCGCATTGATATTCACCACAAGAGTTTCGCCGGCTTCTACCTCGCCGCTTCTTATGGCATTCATTGCGTCCTCAAGAGTATAGTTTACGTCAACGCCCGCAGCCTTTTCAACATCTTTTATAAGCTGATCGCCCAGTCCGCCTAGTTCATTGAGCGTTCCGCTGATGTCGTATTTTGAGTCCTCAGGGTCGGCGCTGCGGATTATCACCTTATCCTTAGATATATCCTGAACCTTGTATGTAACGCCGTTCGAGATAAATCCAGCCCAGCCGTTTTCGACTTCGCACGGCTCAAATCCAAAGCCCAGAACTAACTCAAACTTGCTCACATCAGCAAGGCGGTAGTTTGATATCTTTATCTCAGGGCTGCTAGGTGCTTCCGCAAGGTAAAGCGTATACTTCCCGCTCTGCACAGTCTGCTTTGTGGAGATGTTATTGTATTCGCCGTTGAATGTGTCGATATTGATTATTGCGGCGTTGCTTTCAAGGTGATTTGAAGTCACGTTCTTTGCATAAAGACCGTAATCTCTTATCTTATTAAGTGCGGAATAGAACTTCTTTACTGCAGAAGAACGTCCCGTTGCAGAATAAACGTTATCCGCAAGCTTATTGTAATCCGGCGCAGTGCCGGTATTTTGTACGTCCTCAAGCTCCGGGTCCTGAACATAGTCTGAACCGGCGTCCTCCGCCGCAGCAGTCACAGAAACTGCCCCTGCCGCGAGCAGAGTAGCAGCAAATGCAAATATCGCAGTTGTACCTTTGCCAAATCTGCGTTTGTTCTCTCCCATAGAAGATACCCCCTGAATAGATCATGAAACTGCCGTCAAAACGGCACAGGTGCTCACCATAATTATATACGATTTCACCAGTATTGTCAAGGGGTTTATGGGAAAAAAAGGCTCATTCTTTTCCGGACTTCCTGCCAGTACGGACGAGTGTTGTTCATCAAACTGAAACCACCTCCAGCAATTGCCGGAGGTGGCCGATCTTATTCAACATTCTTGAGCGCTTCGCTCTTGGAGACCTTTGCGACCTTTCGCATTTGCAGCAGCGCCACAATGATATAGCAGCCAAGTCCCGTCAGGAACATCACCGCATAGGTTATCGGGTTTATCGAAAGCGGAAGATAACCCGTCATCATCGTGTAAAGGTAGCCGTTAAAGATAGCTTTCATTGCAAAGTCGATAAACGGAATCGAAACGAGCAGTCCCACAAGCACGGCAATTGATGTCGAAACTATGTACAGCGCAGCGATCTCTCCGTTCCTGAAACCGAGTATCTTCGTCATTGCTATCGACTGGAAATTACGCTCGATGACCTGCTTGCAGAGCACATAAACGACTATGATGAAGAACAGTGCGCCGAACCACTTGAATATTCCCATTACGCCGCCCATAGAAACCATGAGTTGTGTAGAAAGCTTCGTGTAATCGCTGGCAGTCACCACCGTTGCAACATCGTCTTCGGGGAGATCCGTTATCACACTGTTCGAGAAATAGCCGGTGAAATACCCGCTGCTCTTGCCGAACGTGCTGTTGAAATCGTCAAGGTTCATGAATATCGCAAGCGACGATTCATAGTCGTATACTCCGGCGATCTCGATCGTGTAGGAAGCGTCACGCTTGTACTTTTCATCAAGCGTTATCATGTCTCCGGCGTTCAGCCCGAATTTTGCGCTTATTCCGGTGGATATCAGCGCCTTGCCCTCAGGAATATCGGCGTGTATGAACCTGCTGTCCTTTACTGCGCCGTATACCGAAATGCTGTCGGTGAGGTAGCCGGGCTTTGAGTAATCGAACGACTCCATAGCGTATTTCTCGGCGTTTTCGTCCGTTACCTCAGCCGCTTCCTCGCAGTCGTAAAGCACGTACTGATACTCGCTTATCATGTCCCTTGTGACGATGTTCTGGTATTCTTCGAGCATTCTTGGGAACATATCGCCGAATGCGATAAGCACAGAGCCGAACAGGATACCGATTATCATTACGATATATCCGGGCAGGTTGGTGAAGAATATCCTCAGGCTGAACCTTGTCCTGAACGGTATCTTGGTGTTCAGGCGCATTGCCTTTTTGTTGCGGTTCTTTCTGAGGTCATGCCGCAGGAATTTCAGCGGGCTGAGTTTCAGTCTTGAAGTCAGGACGAACAGGTTGATTATCAGCATAAGCACTATCGGCACGACTGTCGAAAGAATGAATGCCGAAGCGTCCCACACGACATCGTAACTTGTCATTGAATAGCTGCCGAGATACAGGTTTATGCAGTAGTCCTTTAATACGGTGTAGCCTAAGATATTTCCCACGACAGCCGCCGCAAGCGTCACGATTATCGGGAGTATCATATAGTGGCGGATAAGTTCGCCCTTTGTATAGCCCGAAGCCCTCAGCGTACCGATAACGCCCGCTTCCGTTGTTATGGTGTTTGAGATGGTGACTGCGAAAATGAACGCAATAAGTGCGATCATCAGGTAGCACATTACCATCGTGCCGGCTTCATCGCCGCCTATATCGTCTATCGAGAAAGTTATCGCCTGATTGAGATATCTGGGTATGTAATCATCGACTGCAATAATGTCGGTTTTGTCTATTTCGTTCTCGAACGCTTCGTCCTCGGGCATGGTGAACTCAGTGCCGTTTATCTCGGCGTCCGCTGCGTCCTCTACGATACCGAAAAGGAAGTCGTCAAGCTCTATCGAAAGTTCGTCCTTGGTCGGTTTTCTGACAGAATCAAGATAAGCGTCCTTGAACTCGTCCTCGGTCGGTCCGGAATATTCCTCGCCCCTGATGGCTGCGTCAACGGACTTTTCGATAATGCCGAACGTGAAATCATCGACTTGTGTGGAAAGTTCCGACCTCTCAGGCTTTCTTACGCTGTCGAGATAGTGACCGATAAGTTCCTGCTGGGGCGGCATAGCCGCTTCGCCGCCTGAAAGCATGGTGTTCACCATGTTTTCGATAAGGCTGAATGTGTAGTCGTCCACCTCGACTGAAAGCGCGGACTTTTGCGGCTTTTCGCCGGTAGTCATCAGAAGCTGCGCATATTCAGCCGCACCGGTCTGTGCGTTTTCAGCGACCTTGGTCAGCGTGCTTTCTATCGACTTCTGGTATATTTCGGCGTATTCCTTTCCGCCTTTTTCAGCGTTTTCGGTCACCTGCGTGACGATATCCTCGAAATTCTGCTTGTACAGTTCGCCGTATTCCTCGCCAGCCTTTTCAAGCTTGTCGGTGAGTGCTTCCACCTGCTCCTTGACTATCGCTTCGTCATAGTCGGTCAGTTCGTCCTTGACGATATCTATGAATTTTTCGGAGCGCTCCGCAGCTTCGATATCGTCAGCCGGTGCAGTATTATAGAGCCATGCGTAATTATACTCCATGTCCCTGACGCCCATTGCTTCAATGCCTGCGGCAGTCATTGCCGCAACGGAGAAATGCACGGAATCGAACATTGAGTCGGTGTTGCTTTGGAACAGCGTGCTGTAGTCGGGGAGTGCGATGAAGCCGGTGATTTTTAGCTTCTTTCCCTTTAGCGATATTGAATCGCCAACGCTGATGTCGTTGTTCTTTGCGAATACACGGTCGATGGCTATTTCATCAGCGCCTGCGGGAAGTTCGCCGCTCAGCAGGCAGGGGATATTTACCTTGTCCTCCTGACTGAATACACGAACGACAGCGCCGAGTTCGTCAGCCGTTTCGTCGATATAGAAGTTCTCGTAAAGCTTCATGCCTGCCTTTTCCTCAAAGGCGGTGCGAAGTTCGTCAGGAAGCGGCTTGTCGAAAGTGATATGTCCGTCCTCGACGGTGTATTTCTCAAAGCTTTCGTCATATGCCTTTTTCAGGCTTTCGTTAGACACCCTCATTCCGGAGCAAATCGAGATAAGAAGCACCATCAGTATGAATATTGCAGCATATTTCGTTGCGTCCTTGGCAAGTTCCCTCGGAAGGCGTTTGTTAAGCGGATTTTTCATTGCCGACCCTCCATTACCAGTCAAGTTCGTCGGCGGTAAGCTTGTGCTCGTTCGTCACGACTTTTCTTATCATACCGTCACGCAGCTTAACTACCTTGTCAGCCATGTCCTTTATCGCTTCGTTGTGCGTTACCATGATTATCGTTGTGTTGTATTTCTGGTTGACCGTTTCGATGAGTTTAAGTATCTCTTTGGAGGTGTTGTAGTCCAGCGCGCCTGTCGGCTCGTCGCACAGAAGAATATCAGGGTTCTTTACTATAGCGCGCCCGATGGAGCAGCGCTGCTGCTGACCGCCGGAAAGCTGCGAGGGAAGCTTGTGTCTGTGCTCGTAAAGTCCGAGGGTTTTCAGAATATCGTCAACGTCAAGCGGGGAATCGCTCAGGTAAGTGCCCGTTTCGACGTTCTCCTTGATGTTGAGGTTAGGTATCAGGTTGTACATCTGGAATATGTAGCCGAGGTGCTTGCGGCGGTACTCGGTCAGAGTTTTCTCTTTCATATTCTCGATTTTTTCTCCGTTGATGGAGATATAGCCGCTGTCTGCGTCGTCAATGCCGCCGATTATATTCAGCAGCGTGGACTTACCGCTTCCCGACGGACCGAGAAGCACGCAGAACTCGCCCTTGCTGACCTCGAAACTGATTCCTTTAAGCACGTCCACCTTGCTTTCGCCGGTGCCGTAGCTTTTCTTTATGTCGCTGATCTCAATAAACATGACCACAGATCCTTTCGTATTTTCAGTTCATCATTTGAACGACTGTTCATATGTTCATTATAACACTTTTTCGCAATTAGTCAACACTAATCAAGGATTTTTTACTATACTGCAGTCAAATTCGTAAGACTAGACAATGGATTAGTATAATCTAACCCAAGGTTTTAGGTAATTTAACAATTGCATAAATGGGACTTAACGAAGATGGCAGGGAATACCTGTATATACAAGGGAAAGAACCGCTACTGCACAATAAAAAGTGGATTCTTCAGGGTGGCGAGAAAGGTGCAGATGCTAGGAAACGGCATTTCGGCTAGGCTTTGTGCCTGCCGAAATGCCGTTGACGACGCAGATGCGCCTTTATCGACAGCCTGACGCCGCACATTTCCGTGCGGCGTCAGGTTGTATTCAGTTACTTGATAAGCCGTATCACATCATCTGAAACGACAGCAGCGGTGTAGCCTGTGCGGTCGTCGTAGAGCGTTTTGGTGCTGCGGGTTTTTCCCAGCTCTGCGAACTCGTCGACCACGGATACGCCGTCAAACCAGCGGTATGCTGCGCCGCAGCGGTCTGCGCCGTCAATCACGATGGTGTTCGCTCCGCCGAAGCTGAATGTCGAAAGTTCAGCGGCGGTGAGCGTTTTAGCAAACGAATCCGCCTGCACTGCCGTTCCGTCCTCCAGCCTGAAAAGCGTGATGGATATGCCGTTTTTGTTTGTGGAGCAGCACACTGCGTATTCTCCGCTTATCCGTCCGTATGCAGCGGAAAGTGTGAGCGCCGAGGGTACGTCGGGACTGCTGATATCCACTGCCATAGTGGTCTTTTCGCCGTCGCCGCAGTATAGTATGCCGTCCTCAATGTGCAGCGTTTTTATGTCACCGTCCGTCATGAATGCGCCGAGCGGCTGCAGGTCAGCGCCCCGAAGATACACGGTCGTTGAGCCGTCGGTGAGTTCTGCTGCCGCAGTTATTCCGTCTGAATAGGCGCAGGCGGTGGTTTCGCTAAGTTCGCAGGTGAGTATGCCGCTTTCGCCGCCGTCCGTCAGCAGAAGCGAGCCGTTTTCGGTGTTCATTACTGCTGAGAATCTTTCTGCGGCGCTGAACAGCGGGTCGCCGAGCGCGGCTGCGTGATCGGTCATGCCGCCGTCAGACATTGAGTATTCGCCCCAGACCGCATAGCTGCAGCCTTGAGTGCCGCCTATTGCGATATCCTCGAACGGGAGAACGGACGTTTCGCCGCCGTGAGCCGTCCACGGAAGATAGCAGACTTCATCATCTGCCGTGAAGCTTTCGGTGAATTGCGGAACATACACGCTGCCAAGGCTGACAGAGCCGTCTGCAAAGTATATGTCGGTGAGCGTTCCGCACTGCTGCATGAGCCACTTTTCGCCGGACTCGTCTATCCCCGCTGCGCCACAGACGTTCTTTCCGCTGAATACTGCGGTTATTCCGCTTTCGTTCTGGGATATGCTGACAAATTCTGAGCCTGACGGCGGAGTTACCACCGACGTGACTTGTGCACTGCCGTCTAGCGAATACACGGTTATCTGCTCCGGAACGGCTGCCCATGCGGTGCTGCCGCTCGAATAAACTCCAAGCTGCTCGCCGCTGTCGATGAGAAGTTCGCCGAAAGCACGTGCGTCCGGCGCTTTCGGCTGGATATTGCCGCCGCCGATATTTCCGGCGTTGTAAGCAGAATATATCTCGGTGAATATCTCCTCATTGCTTTCTGCATAATGAACATTCGCCGAGCCGCTGTCCGGCGCATTGAAGCCCATAAGCTGAACGCACTCGCAGACGGCGCACAGAATGACTGCGCCGACCGCTGAAGCGATGATACCGCCCCTGCTTCCGGCATAGCCGCCGCTTTCGGGCGTGCTGTCGGCTTCCTCGTCTGTGGTATTTTCCGGTTCAGGCTCGGCTGACGGCTTTTTCTGCACTGCGGTGAAGCGCTCAGGCTCAGGCTGCTCCTGAATGTCCGGCTCGTTCCGCCTGCCGATGGGCTTCACGCCGACATACTCATGAAATTCATCATCGGTGCGTTTGCGCTGGCGGGCAGTGCGGACGGGTCTTTCGGGCTTTTCCTCTGCGGCTTCCTGAGCGTCCTCCGGCTGTTCGTCAGAATTTCGCTTACCTATGGGCTTTACGCCGGCGTATTCCCGAAATTCGCCGCTTTTGCGCTGACGTGCGGTCAGCACCGGCTCAGGCTGTTCGGCTTCCTGATTGCCTTCAGGGGCTTCGTCGAGGTCTATGCGCATTGTTATGGTGTTCTCCCACAGCTGACGCGCGGTATAGAGCATTCTCGTGTAGTCCTTTGCTGTAAGTCCGGAACTGTCGAGCGTCACTATCAGCGACTGCAGGTTCATGTCCGGGTGCTGCTTTATCTTCTCGACTGCTTCCGCCGGTGCGCCGCAGCCCTCAAGCAGGTACAGAAAATCAGCAGAGCCAATGCCGAGCGAGCGCAGGCGGTTCAGGAACGTGAATGCGTCAAGTTCCGGCGGGACTGCGTTTTCGTCTATAAGGCAGGCGGCGATATTCTGCGGCAGCACGCTTTCGGGAATGACGCGTTCCTGCATTGCTTCACGTATCTGCGATACTGTCATGATATATCACCTGCCTTTCATTCTGATTCAATCAAGTTCAAATCCTGCAATAACGCTTTCAAGCTTCTTCTTGACTGCCGCCGGAGAAAGTCCGGAATATGCGGATATCTCGTCCGGTTGGAATTTTCCGCCTATATACATACTTGCGACCAGTCTTTCTGTATCGCCGAGCCTTGCAAATTCCGCCCGAACATCGAAGCCGCCGCTGCTTTCCGGAATTCTGCGCTCTTTTGCGGAATATTCTCTGAATTTCGAGCGAATGCGCGCGCACAGCGTCCTCATCATGAACGACCGGAACGCTTCTTCCGTGTGAAGCTTTCCTATTGCGGACATTGTATCACGTGCCGTGGAGATGATCACCTCCACCGTGTCAGGCTCGTCGCATAACGAATAAAAGGCGGTGTAGTACATCTCACGGTAAAGTGTTTCATACAGCCGTGCAAACGCCTTTGTTCCGCCGTTCGCCGCCAGTTCTGAAAGCTCCTTGTATTCCCGCTTATCCATACTCACACCGCCTGTTTAGGTTTATTCCTCGCTGTTTACTATCGCTATTCCGAGTTCTTTAAGCTGCTCCTCGCTTACTGTTGAGGGCGCCTCGCTCATGAGTTCGCTTGCATTCTGCACCTTGGGGAATGCCGTTACATCTCTCAGACTGTCGCAGCCGCACATCAGCATTGCAAGTCTGTCAAGACCGATTCCCGCACCGCCGTGGGGAGGTGCGCCGTACTTATATGCGTCAACAAGGAAGCCGAACTTCGCATTTATCTCCTCGTCGCTCATGCCGAGCATTTCAAACATATGCTGCTGCAGTTCAGGGTCGGTTATTCTGATAGAGCCGCTTGAAAGCTCAATACCGTTCAGCACGAGGTCGTAGCACTTTGCACGCACCTTTGCCTTGTCTGTGTCGAGGTAGGGTATGCACTCGTCGAGCGGCATTGTGAACGGGTGGTGCATTGCGAGCCACTCGCCGGTTTCCTCGTCGTACTCGAAGAACGGGAATTCCACTATCCACAGGAAATTCCAGCCCTCAGGGATAATGTCGAGCTGCTTGCCAAGTTTAAGTCTGAGTGCGCCGAGCGTTGGGAGCGTAACCTTGTCCTTGTCGGCTACTATCAGGGCAACGTCGCCCTTTTCGCAGCCGAGAGCCTTTAATATTGCTTCAAGTTCGCCCTCGCCCATGAACTTTGCGAACGAGCAGTTGGGGGCGTCGTCCACCCAGCGGATATATGCAAGACCCTTTGCTCCGATACCGCGGACAAATTCGGTCTGCTTGTCTATCTCTTTTCTGGTGAGCGCAGCCGCTGCGCCCTTTGCAACGATACCACGTACCGAGCCGCCGTTCGCAACAGCGTCCTTAAATACGGAGAAGCCGCAGTCCTTTACCACGTCTGAGATGTCGGTTATCTCCATGCCGAAGCGGGTATCGGGCTTATCCGAGCCGTAGCGGGTCATTGCCTCATCGTAGGTCAGGCGGGGGAGCGGGGTGGGGATATCAACGTTCAGCACAGTCTTATAAAGGTGCTTTACGAAGCCCTCTAAGCATTCGAGAATATCGTCAACGTCAACGAACGACATTTCAAGGTCTATCTGGGTGAATTCCGGCTGACGGTCTGCACGCAGGTCCTCGTCACGGAAGCACCTTGCAAGCTGGATATATCTGTCCATGCCGGATATCATCAGAAGCTGCTTGTACATCTGCGGCGACTGCGGCAGGGCGTAGAACTTGCCGTTGTGTATTCTTGACGGCACGATGTAGTCGCGTGCGCCCTCAGGCGTGGACTTTATCATCATCGGCGTTTCTATCTCGGTGAAGCCGTTTGCGTAGAAGTATTCACGTGCAGCCTTTGCTATCTCATGGCGCATGATGAGGTTCTTCTGCAGCGGCTCACGGCGCAGGTCGAGGTAGCGGTATTTCAGGCGAAGTTCCTCGTTGGTCTTGGTGTTGCTCACTATCTCAAAGGGAGGTGTCTGCGCCTTGGAAAGAATGCGCAGTTCTGTCACCATTATCTCAACGCCGCCGGTCTTTATCTCGGTGTTTACGCTTTCTCTCGCACGGACTGTGCCTTTTGCCATCAGCACGTATTCCGAGCGGACGGACTCAGCCTTTTCAAAAACGCTCTTGTCTGTGGTTTCGTCGAATACAAGCTGAACGATACCTGACTTATCTCTGAGGTCGATAAAGATAAGGCTGCCCTTGTCACGAACTCTCTGGGTAAAGCCGCCTACGACTACTTCGCCCATTTCAAGAGTTACCTCGCCGCATAAGCAAGTCCTTTTCAGACCCTGCATAGTGTCTGCCATTTGTTTGTTCCTTCTTTCTCAGACCGACTGTGCCGGTCTGTCTGTTTGTTCGGTTTGCGTTTACTGCATTATACCGCATGATATTTTATTATAGCATTATTTCAGCCATTTTTCAAGTGGAAAACAACAAAATGTTGAAATTTCGAGCGGTCAGCCTGCAATAACGCATTCAAGACCGCCTGCCGCTCACCTGTTCCAGTATTTCCGGTCAAGGCTGCGGAAGCTTATCGCCTGCGCTATGTGCGGCCTCTGGATATCCTCGCTGCCTGCAAGGTCTGCGCAGGTGCGTGCTACTTTCAGTATCCTGTCGTATGCACGGGCGGAAAGTCCCAGCTTGTCGAAAGCGGCTTTCAGCATATCCTCGGCGTCGGGGGTCAGCCTGCATACCTCGCCGATTATATCAGATGTAATGCCGCTGTTGCTCTTGATGGAAGTGCCTGCGAACCGCTTCTTCTGGATATCGACGGCTTTCTGCACACGCTCGGCGATGGCGGCTGAGCTTTCCTGCGGAATGCGGCGGCTAAGGTCGGAGTATTCGACAGGCTTTACCTCTATCTGGATATCTATCCTGTCCAGCACAGGCTGCGAGATACGGTTGAGATAAGCCGTGACTTTCTGCGGTGAGCAGGTGCATTTCTTCGTGGGACTGCCGAAATTCCCGCAGGGACAGGGATTCATCGCAGCGACCAGCATAACGTCGCACGGGTAGCTTACCGAGCCGCTGGCTCTTGATATCACGATATCGCCGTTTTCGAGCGGCTGCCGCAATGCTTCTAGCACACGGCGGTCAAATTCCGGCAGTTCGTCAAGGAACAGCACGCCGTTGTGCGCAAGACTTATCTCGCCGGGGCGGGGAATGCTTCCTCCTCCCACCAGACCCACTGCGGAGGCGGTATGGCTGACCGGCCGGAACGGACGCTCGGTTATCAGCGGCTCTGCGGGGTTTATCTCGCCTGCAACGGAGTATATCTGCGTTGTTTCTATGCTCTCGGCAAAGGTGATTTCGGGCAGCACCGAGGGTATGCGCTTTGCAAGCATCGACTTACCCGAACCGGGCGGTCCGAGCATCAGCAGATTGTGCCTGCCTGCGGCTGCGACCTCTATCGCCGCCTTTGCCTGAGCCTGTCCCATCACGTCCGCAAAATCAGCGGAATGCCCCAGACCGCTGCGCTTTGGTATGTACTTTTCCTCCGGCGTAAGCCCCGTGCCGTGCTTCATGAACTGGATTATCTGGGAAACGTGCTCAACGCCGTAAACGGTTATGCCGTCTGCGACTGACGCTTCCTTGGCGTTCGCTTTTGGCAGGAACACACGCTTCATGCCTTTCTGAGCCGCAGTAAGCACCATGGAAAGCGCACCGTTTACCGGCGCAAGTTCTCCGTTCAGCGAAAGTTCGCCGATGAACACGCTGTCGGACAGATCGCCGGAGATTATCCCGCCCAGCTTCATCAGCGAAACTATCATCGGCAGGTCGAACATCGAGCCTATTTTCTTGATATTAGCAGGCGCAAGATTTATGGTGACCCTGCCGTTGAGCAGTTTGAGTTCCATCTGACCCAGTACCGCACGAATGCGCGCCTTGCTCTCCTGCACGGCGATATCAGGCATTCCCACAATGTCGAACGTGGGCTGGCCGGGCGAAATACTCGCCTGTACCGTCACCATGAATGCGTTTAGCCCGAATAGCCCTGCGCTGTTTATCTGACTGAACATTTTTTACTCCTCAGCTTGTTAAAACTTTTTACCCGCGAAGCGGGCTTTTGAAATCATTTTTTTGCCACGGGTTTCCCGGGGCAAAAAACACTTCTATCCGCACAACTGTGCGAATTGTTGGCATTGCCAACAATTCGTGCGGGCGGTGCGGATGTTCGGCGGAAAAGTCCCAACGGGACTTATCCGACGTTTCTTTTACTCCTGTCCTATCAACAACTCAAAGTTGTCGATATCACGGTATTCTCCCATCTTCATGCCGACCTCGTGCAGCGTGCCGCAGAAGCGGAATCCGAACTTTTCATGCAGCCGTTCGCTTGCGGTATTTCCGGCGGTAATGACGGAAACCACGCTGTGAAGCCCGCCCTGCGCCCTCGCTCTGCCAAGCGCCTCGCCGATGAGCGCAGAGGCTATGCCCTCCCTGCGGTGGTCGGGTGAGATATAAACGGAAAGTTCGGCGGTTGAGCGGTATGCCTCTTTGCTGCGGTATTCCGACAGCGAAGCGTAGCCGATGGGCTTCCCCTCCGATTCAGCGGTCAGAATGAAGTGGTCGGCGGTCTGGTGCGCCCTGAACCAGTCCTCCCATTCGGGCAATGTTCTTGGGTTGAGGTCAAGGGTTGCGCAGCCGTGCAGCACTTCATAGTTATATATTTCCAGCAAAGCGGGGATATCCTCCCATACCGCTTCTCGGATAATCATTCGTGTCACTCCTTAGAAGATATCATACATTTTTATTTTACATAATAAGACCGCATTTGTCAATAGGCGGGCAGAGAATCTGATGTCAGTACTTGCTTGCAGACAAATGCTTTTTTCAGACAACCGTCACATAATGGACAGGTTATTTGGAAATAGCACTTGAAAAACTGAGCCGGTTATGCTATAATTATCATATGTGTATCGGGAAAGGGCTTTCTCAGTCATTCCTCGGTTTTGGCGTTTTTTGTATTTTGGGAAAGGATCTGATAACTTTTGAAGCGTGTAGGACTAGATATAGGCTCGACCACTGTAAAGGCCGTTGTTCTCGGTGAGAATGACGAACTGCTGTACAGCCAGTACAGACGTCATTTCTCGGATATCCGAAAGACGGTTTATGATATTATAGAAGAAGTCGGCGGGAATTTCAAGGGCGAACGTGTCATGATTGCTGTCACCGGTTCGGGCGGTATTTCTGTTTCCAGATGGCTGGGAATACCGTTCGTGCAGGAGGTCGCGGCGGGAACGAATGCGATAAAGAAGCTGATACCCCGCACTGATGTCGCAATAGAACTCGGCGGCGAGGACGCAAAGATAACCTACCTCACCGGCGGACTTGAACAGCGAATGAACGGCTCGTGCGCAGGCGGTACAGGCGCATTCATCGACCAGATGGCTGCGCTGCTGAACACAGATATCGGCGGACTGAACGAACTTGCGAAGAAGCACACGACAATCTACCCCATAGCCTCCCGCTGCGGCGTTTTCGCAAAGAGCGACATTCAGCCGTTGCTCAACGACGGCGCAAAGCGTTCGGACGTGGCGGCTTCCGTGTTCCAGTCGGTCGTGAACCAGACGATAAGCGGACTTGCCTGCGGAAAGCCCATTCGTGGAAACGTTGCGTTCCTCGGCGGACCGCTGCACTACCTTTCGGAACTGAGGGCGAGATTCATTGAAACGCTAGGTCTTACCGACGAGCAGGTGATATTTCCGGAAAATGCGAACCTGTTCGTGGCAATGGGCTGCGCATTCTCTGACGAAACGGCTGAGGCCGACCTTGACGAGCTGGTGAAAAAGGCGGGCAGCCTTGGCACTGCTCAAATGCGTGAGGTGGAGCGCCTTGCGCCGCTGTTCAAGGACGAGCAGGAACTCGAAGCGTTCAAAGCACGCCACGCAAAGGCGGTCATTCCCACTGCGGATATTGCGGAGCACAAGGGTGCGTGCTACCTCGGCGTTGACGCAGGCTCGACCACGACAAAGGCGGTGCTTCTCAATAAGGACGCCGAGATAATCTATTCGCACTACAGCGGAAACGGCGGCGACCCGCTCAAATCCGTTATCGGCATATTAAAGGATATCTACAGCCAGCTTCCTGAGGGCGCATACATAGCGAAAGCGTGCACCACAGGCTACGGCGAGCACTTAATAAAGGCTGCGCTCGGCGCAGATTTCGGCGAGATAGAAACAATGGCGCACTACAAGGCGGCTGACAGGGTGCTTCCGGGTGCGGAGTTCATTCTTGACATCGGCGGTCAGGACATGAAGTGCATGAGAGTGAAGAACGGCGAGATAGAGAGCATTCTGCTCAACGAAGCGTGCTCCAGCGGCTGCGGCTCGTTTATTGAGAACTTCGCAAATGCGCTGGGTATGTCCTCGGCTGATTTCGCACAGCTTGGACTTACTGCGCAGAACCCCGTTGACCTCGGCTCACGCTGCACGGTGTTCATGAACTCACGTGTAAAGCAGGCTCAGAAAGAGGGCGCAACGGTCGCAGACATCTCTGCAGGTCTGTCCTACTCAGTCGTAAAGAATGCGCTGTTCAAGGTAATAAAGCTGCGTGACACCTCCACTATGGGCGACAAGATAATCGTGCAGGGCGGCACGTTCATGAATAACTCAGTGCTCAGGGCGTTCGAGCTGATATGCGGCAAGGACGTAGTCCGTCCGGACAAGGCGGGGCTCATGGGAGCATACGGCAGTGCGCTCATAGCGATCGAGCGTGACGACGGACAGGGAAGCACCATCGCAAAGTCCGACAAGCTGGAGGATTTCCATGTGGAAAAGACCACGGCACGCTGCGGCCGCTGCTCCAACAACTGTCTGCTGACCATTACGAAATTCCCCGACGGCAAGCGTTACATAAGCAACAACCGCTGCGAGCGGGGCGCAGGCAATGTCACGACTAAGGAAAAGCTTCCGAATCTGTTCGATTATAAATACCACCTGCTGTTCGACCGTGAGAGCCTGCCCGAAAATACGGCGAAGAACGGCGTTGTGGGGCTTCCACGTGTGCTGGGAATGTACGAGAATTACCCGTTCTGGCACAAGCTGCTGACTGAACTTGGATTCTCGGTGAAGCTTTCGCCGAAGTCTTCCCGTGAGATTTACGACAGGGGCATTGAAACAATGCCGTCCGAGTCGGTGTGCTATCCCGCAAAGCTTGCGCACGGGCATATTCAGGCTCTTGTGGACGAGGGCGTCAAGTTCATATTCTACCCCTCAATGCCTTATGAGATGAGCGAAAACAACGGCGCTGACAATCACTACAACTGTCCTGTCGTCGCTACATATTCAGAGGTAATAAAGAACTCCGTGCCGGAGCTCAGACAGGACGTAAAGTTCATGAACCCGTTCCTGCCTATATTCAACAGAAAGCGCATGGCGGAGCGGCTTTTCGAGGAATTTACCAAGGAGTTCCCGAACGCCGGCTTCACAAAGCAGGCTATAACCGAGGCGCTCGACAAGGCTTACGCCGAGGACGAGAAATTCAAGGCTGAAATGCACCGCAAGGGCGAGGAAACGCTGAAATTCCTTGAGGATAACGGAAAATCCGGCATCGTGCTTGCCGGCAGACCCTATCACGTGGACCCTGAAATAAACCACGGTCTGCCTGAGATGATAACCGGCTACGGCTTCGCAGTGCTGACCGAGGACAGCGTATCCCACCTTGAACAGGTAGTGCGCCCGATAAGAATAGTCGACCAGTGGACGTATCATTCAAGGCTGTACGCTGCCGCCCATGTGGTCGGAAAGCACGACTGCCTTGAACTGGTGCAGCTGAACAGCTTCGGCTGCGGTCTGGACGCTATAACGACCGATCAGGTGCAGGAGATACTGCGCAGCTTCGGAAAGCTGTACACCTGCCTTAAAATAGACGAGGTGAACAACCTCGGCGCAGCAAGGATACGTCTGCGCTCGCTGATATCGGTGGTCGAGGAGCGCCGCCGTCACCACTACAAGCCGGTGACAGGCCACCTCGGATATATCAGGCAGCCTGAATTTACCGCAGAAATGCGCAAAAAGCACACTATCCTCTGCCCGCAGATGGCACCGATACATTTCGACCTGCTTGAAGCGGCGTTCGGTCATTCCGGCTATAACGTGGTTATACTCAATGACTGCTCAAAGGCGGTCGTGGACGAGGGTCTGAAATACGTCAACAACGACGCCTGCTACCCGTCCATACTCATTGTCGGACAGCTTATCCATGCGCTGAACAGCGGAAAATACGACCTGAAAAACACCTCGGTCATGATAACGCAGACCGGCGGTGCGTGCCGCGCGACCAACTATGTCGGAATGCTGAAAAAGGCGCTCAAGGACTCAGGTCACGGCGATATCCCGCTTATCTCGCTGAACGTGGTCGGACTTGAAAAGCAGAGCGGCTTCAAGCTGACGATACCGCTTGCGATACGTGCATTCATGGCGATAATCTACGGCGACGTGCTGTCACGCTGCCTGTACAAGGTGCGTCCCTACGAAGTCACAAAGGGCAGTGCGGACGCCCTGTACCAGAAGTGGCGTATGTACCTCAGGGAGGACATGAAGCACCTGTCGCTGCCGAACTTCAATAAGAATGTCCGCAATATAGTCAAGGATTTCTCGGAGTTCCCGGTACTTGACATAAAGAAGCCGAGAATAGGTCTTGTGGGCGAGATACTTGTAAAGTTCCACCCCGTGGCTAACAACAACATCATCGGGCTGCTTGAAAACGAGGGCTGCGAGGTAGTCGTGCCCGACCTGATGGGATTCTTCTACTACATATGCTCTCACGGAAAGACCAAGCGTGAGCTGCTGTATACCACGCGCAAAAAGGCGTTCCTTGAGGACGCAGCGGTAAAGGCTTTCCGGTTCATGGAGCGCAGCTACCGCAACTCGGTCAAGGGCACGAAATTCGGCTGTCCGGGCGATATCTACGAAATGCGTGAATCCGTGCGTTCCATCGTATCGCCGGGCAACATCGCCGGCGAGGGCTGGTTCCTCTCGGCGGAAATGCTGGAACTCATCGGCGAGGGCGTACCGAATATCGTATGTATGCAGCCGTTCGCCTGCCTGCCGAATCATGTCACGGGCAAGGGCGTTATCGGTGAACTCCGCCGTCAGCACCCCGAAAGCAACATCGTTGCAGTCGATTTCGACCCCGGCGCTTCCGAGGTAAATCAGGTGAACAGAATAAAGCTTATGCTGACTCAGGCATATGCAAACGCAGGTATCAGCCGCCGTGATACGGTGAAGATAGAACCGGACGACAAGTATTCGCAGCTTATCGCAGCCGGAGCGAAAAACTGAGCCATAACGCCGTTTCGGGCGTATAACATAGCTTCTGTAAGGAGGTAGTTTGTATGAAAAGGGTAATAGCGCTAATAATGGTTCTGGCGACGGTGTTCGCAATGCTGAATATTTCGGCGTTCGCAGCGGATACTCCGGCGCTCACAGTGACAGTCAAGCAGTACGAGGGCTATTCGAGGGTGTATTTCAAGAAAGCGACGGGCGGCAAGGTCTACTACACCACAGACGGCACAAAGCCCACAGACAAGTCACAGAGGGTATATTCCTCAATAAAGCTGACAGAATCCTGCAAGCTGAAAGCGGTATGCTATATCGATGGCAAGCCAGTCAGGTACGTGACCAAGAACATCAAGATAAAGCAGCAGAAGCTGTCCATAACAACTAAGCTTAAAGAGGGCAGCACGCAGGTGTCGATAACTAAAGTAAAGGGCAGCAAGCTGTATTACACCACCGACGGCTCACAGCCGACCGACAAGTCGAAAAGCGCACCGATCACACTCAACATCAAAGAGCCGTGCAGGCTGAGGATAGTGAGTTACGTTGACGGCAAAAAGACCGACGAACTGTCCAAGAAAATTCAGGTAAAGCTGAAGCAGCCGCACGTATTGCCTTACGTAAAGGACGAGATGTACACCTACAAGCTGATAAACGTGCCTGAGGGCGTGCAGGTGTATATGACGCAGGACGGCACAACTCCGTCAAAGACGAACGGCGTGCTTATCGAGGGCGATTCTTTCCAGATACCCAAGAACTCGTCTGCGCAGCTTATCTGCGTAAAGAAGGGCTGGCTGGATTCAGACGTTCTGACCGTGACGAGCGGCATGACCCGTGAGGAGGAAGAAGCAGCCAAGAAGGACGTGAATACGTTCGCTGATCAGGTCGTGGCTCTTGTGAACTTAGAGCGTGTTTCCAACGGACTTAATAAGCTGGTCACCTACGACAAGCTGACAGACGTTGCGCAGCTGCGTGCGGAGGAACTTGTGACGAGGTATTCGCACACGCGTCCCGACGACAGATCATGCTTCACTGCGCTTGACGATGTGAACCTGTTCTACATGACCGCAGGCGAGAATATCGCAGTAGGCTACAGCACGCCTGAAAAGGTATTTCAGGCATGGATGGATTCGCCCGGACACCGTGCGAATATGCTCAACCCCGATTTCACTATGATAGGCGTGGGTCTTGTGTACGACGAGAACTCAAAGAGCGGCTACTACTGGACGCAGGTATTCATTGCGTAATTATTGCATAAATAAGGAGATAGTATGGCTTCAACTAATGAAAACAGCAGGTCAGGCGGCAAGAATGTTACTTTCTGGGTGCTGCTTGCGATCATAACCGTGGCGGTGCTGGTGGTGGTTTTCAACTGCTTCACTGTGGTGGAGGAGGGCTACATCGGCGTAAAATATCAGTTCGGAAAGATAGTTTCGAGCGATCTCACCGCAGGGCTTAATGCGCATATCCCGTTTATCGAGGAGATACAGCAGGTCGACACCAGAGAGCAGATTTATTCAGTGCAGACCGACGCCTACACAAGCGACACGCAGACGGTCGATAACCTTGCGCTGAAGCTGAATTATTACTACGACGGCACAAAGCTGGAGGAGATAATCCGCTCGATAGGCGTTGCGAACGTCGAAACCAAGCTGCTCGTCCCGAATGTCGCAAAGATATCCAAGGACGAAATAGGCAAGGTCAAGGCGGAGGACTTGGTCCAGAACCGCTCGGACGTGCAGAATGCGATATACGAATCGCTGAAAGAAACGCTTGAACCTCAGGGCATAATCGTGACCGATTTTGCGATAGAGAATCTTGCGTTTGACGACGCATTCGAGCAGTCCATTCAGGCAAAGGTAATTGCAGCGCAGGACGCTCTTAAAATGCAGAACAAGACCGCCGAAAAGGAAGAAGAAGCGAAGCAGAAAGTCATCGCCGCACAGGCTGAGGCTGATTCCCAGAAGATAAAGGCGGACGCCGAGGCTTACTCCATTCAGGCGGTGCAGGAGCAGCTTGCGAAAAGCCCGAACTACATAGATTATCTGAAGATAAACAACTGGGACGGCGTGCTTCCGCAGGCTATAGGCAGCGAGGTGAACCCGTTCATAGCACTGGACGGAAGTTCCGTTTCGGCAAAGAGCGGCAATTCGACCGTCGCTTCACAGAACACAGCGGCAGAATAAAAACCAAAAGAAACACCCAGACCATGTAAGGCGCATTTAACGGAATGGCATTCCGGTCTGGGGCGTTTTCTTTTTAACAAAGGAAGGGTAACGAGTTGGATTATAACACCTTAAAGCGTAACGCTTTGACAAGCTTTTTTTCCAGAACAAACGAAATGCAGCGTGAAGCGGTGTTTCAGGTAAAGGGCGCAGTGCTTATTATTGCAGGCGCAGGCAGCGGAAAGACTACCGTGCTTTGTAACCGAATCGCAAACATGATGCGCTTCGGCAATGCGTACCACGATACTGAGGAGCGTGGGCTTACGGCGGAGGAGGAAAGCTTTCTGGCTGCTTTCCCCACGCTTGAAAAGACCCCCGAAAACGCCGAAAGACTGGCGCAGATAATTTCAGTCGAGCCGGTCGCACCGTGGAATATCCTTGCGATAACGTTCACAAACAAGGCTGCGGGAGAGCTGAAGCAGCGCCTTATCAGCATGATAGGAGAGGGAGCGGAGAAGATAAACGCTTCCACGTTCCATTCGGCGTGCGTGAAGATACTGCGCAGGGAGATAGAGAATCTCGGAATGCAGAGCAGCTTCACGATATACGACGAGGACGACTCCAAGCGGGTAATAAAGGACGTCATGAAGAAGCTGGAACTGGACGAGAAGGTATTCAACCCCAAGGTATTCAAGAACATGATATCCCGCTGCAAGGACAGGATGATAGGTCCTGAGGAGTATGCGCCGATGGCGGCGGCTTCCGGCGAACTGATGGAAAAGCGCTGCGCAGAGGTCTACACGCACTATCAGAATGCGCTGAGAGCGGCAAGCGCAGTTGATTTCGACGATATCATTTTCCTGACGGTGAAGCTGTTTGAGGAAAATCCGGAGGTGCTGAGGCACTACCGCAATCTGTACAAGTACATAATGGTTGACGAGTATCAGGACACCAACGTGGCGCAGTACAGGCTGATATCGCTGCTTGCAGGCGACAGCGGGAATCTGTGCGTTGTCGGCGACGATGACCAGAGTATCTACAAGTTCAGGGGAGCGACCATTGAGAATATCCTGAGCTTTGAGAAGCAGTATCCCGGCTGCAGGGTGATACGTCTTGAGCAGAATTACCGCTCGACCGAGAACATACTGAATGCGGCGAATGCGGTAATACGCAACAACAAGCAGCGCAAGGACAAGTCGCTGTGGTCGGACCTCGGCAAGGGCGAGAAGATAAAGTGCTGCAACTTTGAAAGCGAGATAGCCGAAGCCAGATTCGTTGCCGACACTATCCTTGACGGTGTAAAGAACGGAAAGAAGTTCACGGACTATGCGCTGCTGTACCGCAGTAACTCACAGTCGAGAAGCTTTGAGAACACTCTTGCACGCTCCGGCGTACCGTATACGATAGTCGGCGGACTGAGATTCTACGACCGCAAGGAGATAAAGGACATCATGTCCTATCTTGCGGTGATAAACAATCCCTATGACACAGTGCGCTTCCGCAGGGTGATAAACGAACCCAAGCGGGGAATAGGCGACGCCACGGTCGAGGAGATAGTGCGTATCTCAGAGGGGCTGCGTATGTCGCCGATAGAGGTATGCCGCGAGGCTTCGCAGTTTGAGTCGCTGTCCAGAAAGGCGGCTTCATTAAAGGCGGCTGCGAACCTGTTCGACGAACTTGACGAACTGGCTGATACGCTAAGGCTGGACGAACTTATCGACGCTGTTGCGGAGAAGTCGGGCTATGTCAAGGCGATGCAGGCGCTCGGCGAGGAGGGCACGGCACGTGTCGACAACATCAACGAACTTAAGTCGAACGCACTGAATATGCTGGAAGAAAACCCGGAAGCCACGCTGCCGGACTTTCTGGAGCAGGTGGCGCTGGTGTCCGACCTTGACAGCTACGACGGCGAACTTGACAGAGTATCGCTTATGACCATGCACAGCGCGAAGGGTCTGGAATTTGACACGGTTTTCCTTGTGGGAGCGGAGGACAACATATTCCCAAGCTACCGCAGCATAAGCGACCCCGCCGAAATGGAGGAGGAACGCCGTCTGGCGTATGTTGCCATCACACGTGCGAAGCGTATGCTGTATATCACGCATACCTCCTACCGTGTGCTTTACGGTCAGACGATGAGAAACAAGCTTTCCACGTTCGTCAGGGAGATACCTGAGGAGTTTATCGAAAAGACCGGCGAGCGGGTACGCACGCAGAGCACATGGAAGAAGCCCGAAAAGCCGAATTACCTTGCGCAGGAGCAGGCTATGTCGGCTGCCCGTCCCGCACCGGCTGCGACAGGGGTAGTGTTTGCGGCTGGCGACCGTGTTAAGCACAACGTATTCGGTCAGGGCACTGTTGACGACGCAAAGCGCATGGGCAACGATACAATGCTGACCATCAGCTTCGACAACGGACAGGTAAAAAAGGTCATGGCGAATTTCGCGCGAATAGAAAAGATCTGACAAAAGGGGAGTGACATAATACTTGAAAACGACAATAAACATGATGTCCAGCGCGACCTCGGTAAAGGGACAGGGCGTAGGCTCTGCGTATATCGAGCAGGTCGGGCTTGTCACGTCTGAGCTTTCGGATAAGTTCGAGATAACCGAAAACAAGAGGATAAAGGCGGACATCACGCATTACCACACGATAAATCTGGGATATTTTCTGTCTATGCGCAGCCGCACCAAAAAAGGAAGGTCTGTCGGCTATGTGCATATGCTGCCGGAAACGGTGGAAACGAGCGTTGATCTGCCGAGATTCATGAAGCGGATATTCTATGCGTATATGATAAAATTCTACAAGCGCATGGATTACCTTGTGACGGTAAATCCCTACTTCATAGGCAGGCTGGAGCATTACGGCGTGCCGAGGGATAAGGTGACGTATATCCCGAATTACGTGTCCTCTGAGGTGTTCCACCCTGTGTCAGCCGAGGAAAAGGCTGCGCTGCGGAAAAAGTACGGCATTGAGCAGGATAAATTCACGGTCATGTGCGCAGGTCAGCTTCAGGTGCGCAAGGGTGTGTTCGATTTCATCGAGATAGCCAAGCGTATGCCGGACGTGCAGTTCGTATGGGCGGGCGGATTCTCATTCGGCAAGATAACCGACGGCTACAACGAGATAAAGAAGCTGAGCGAAAACCCGCCGCCAAATGTAAAGCTTCTTGGAATAATCGACAGGGAGTACATGAACGAGGTCTATAATCTGGGAGATGTGATGTTCCTGCCGAGCTTTGAGGAACTTTTCCCGATGACGATACTTGAAGCAATGTGCGTGAATATCCCGATATTCCTGCGTGACCTTGACATTTACCCCGACATTCTGTTCGACTTCTACAGCAAGGCTAGCGACATAGAGGGATTCATTGCCGAGATAGACCGGCTGCGCACGGACAAGGCGTATTATGCGCAGCAGTGCGAGGCTTCAAAGCGCGGCAATCAGTTCTATTCGAGGGAGCACGTAACGCAGATGTGGGACGAGTTTTACTCTATGGTAAGGGATTCTATACCGAAAAAGTGATTTAAGATACTATAACAGGGCTGCTTTTGACGAAAAAGTCATAAGCAGCCATTTTTTGTCCCGAAACAGCAATATTCAAGCCGCCCCGCCCCCGCCCGTGCAGTCATATTTTCTCTCTGCCGGACATACAATTATACAAATCAAAACGGGAGGAATGGCTGATGGTCGCCGCAAAAAATATTACGGGAAACAGAGTGCCGCTGAGATCGGCGGCGCAGAAAATAACGCTGCCGCCGTGCGGTACGGACAAGCTTGCAGAGATAAGGCTGAGGACGGGCCGCAGGGCGGTCGCGGTCACGCTTGACGGCAGAATGCTCCCCTGCTCAGGAATATTCACTCAGCAGGACATAAACGAGTGTTTTCTGGAACTTTGCAGGGATTCGGTGCACAGCTTCGCAAGGGAGATAGCCGAGGGCTACATAACGATGCCGGGCGGGCACAGAGTGGGCTTCTGCGGTACTGCGGTGACTCAGGACGGGCGGCTTTCCGCTCTGCGGGACATATCTTCGCTGAACATACGCTTCGCACGTGAGGTGAAAGGCTGCGCAGAGGAGCTTTGCGGCAGGGTATTTTCCGGCGGTCTTTGCTCGGTGATAGTCTGCGGCAGACCGCTTTCGGGAAAGACCACAGTATTGCGTGACATGGCGAGGATCCTCGGCGGCAGCCACAGAGTTGCGCTTGTGGACAGCCGAGGGGAACTTGCCGCAGTACACGCCGGAGTGCCTGCGCTGGATATCGGGGAAAACACCGACGTGCTCAACGGCTATTCAAAGGCGGAGGGCATAATGTGCGCACTGCGCTCGCTCAGTCCCGAAATAGTGATATGCGACGAGATAGGCGGCGACTCAGAGCAGGTGCGGCAATGCGCCTGCTGCGGCGTAAGGCTCGCCGTGTCCGCTCATGCGGGGAGTATCGGGGAACTGATGCGCCGCCCTGCGCTTGCCGGCATTCTGCCGTATTTCGACAAGGCGGTGCTTCTGGGGGAAAAGGGAAGCGTGCTTGAAATAAGGGAGCTGAAGCCATGCGGATAGCGGCGGGGCTTATTATCATGGTGCTGTGCTCTGCGTGGGGCTTTCGCAGCAGCATTATGCTCAAACGCAGGTGTGCGCTTATCCGGGAACTTCGGCTGATGGTCGAGCGTTACTCGATAGAGATAGCCTGCACTGCGCCGACTCTGGACGAACTTGCGGGCTGCGGCGGGGGAGAATTCGGCAGTATTCTGCAGAAAAACGCTGCGCAGTGCGGCGATATCCGCAGCGCATGGCGTACCTCGGTCGGGGAACTTTCGGCGCAGCCGCACTGCGGAAAGGAAGAAGCGGCGGTACTGTCCGAGATGGGACAGGCGCTGGGCACCTGTCCGGCAGACAGTCAGCAGTCGCTTCTGAAGCTGTATTCCGCACGTCTGGACAGGCTTCTTGAACAGGCGGAAGCCGCCGCCGAGCAGAAAGGCAGGCTGTACCGCTCAGGCGGGGTACTTGCGGGAATGGGCGTGGCAGTGCTTCTGCTGTGACGAGTGTAAAGGGGCGTGGATATGGAGCTTGACCTGATATTCAAGATCGCAGCAGTGGGGATAATCGTTGCGGTGCTGAATCAGATACTCAAAAAAACCGACCATGACGAGCAGGCAATGATGCTGACAGTCGCCGGACTGGTAATAGTGCTGATGATGATAATACCGGCGATAGACGAACTTTTCGGCACGATAAAGTCAGTATTCGGGCTGTGGTGACAGGTGACGATATGGACATTACCTCGCTTGTGGGACTTGCCGTGTTGTCGGCGGTGCTGTGTGTGATAGTCAGGCAGATGCGGCCGGAACTTGCGCTCGGCGTCAGCATAGCCTGCGGAGTTATCGTAATGGGAGCGGTGATTTCCATGCTCGCTCCCTCGGTGGAACTTATCTCGCAGCTGACTGATTCTGCGGGACTGGACGGCGGCTACTCACGCACGTTATTCAAGGCGCTTGCGGTGTGCTATATCTCGCAGCTTGGCTCTGACTGCTGCAGGGACGCCGGCGAGGGCGCCATTGCTTCTAAAATAGAACTTGCGGGAAAGGCAGCGGTGGTGGTGATATCGCTGCCGGTATTTTCCTCGCTGGCGGAGATGGTGACAGAACTTCTGGGTTAGGCAGCAATGCGAAAGGACGGAAAAATGCGCCGGTTCATCTGGCTGTTGATAATGCTTGCGGCTGCGGCGGCAGTCTGCGTGATACTTAATGTGAATGCCGGAGCGGAATCCGGACAGATATACGAGGAATACGGCAGCGCCCTTTCCGACGCAGTGCCGCCGGAAGCCTCCGACATACTTGAAAGCGGCGGAGTGACCCCCGACAAGGGCGGCGCAGCGCTGTCGCCTGAGGGAGTGCTGTCGTTCCTGTGGGAGCAGATATCAGGCAGGTTTACAAAGCCGCTGCGGCTGTTCCTTGCGCTGTGCGGGGTAGTGCTTCTGTGTGCGCTGTCGAAAAGCGCAGCGGACGGCGCAGGCGGTATGTCCGGCGTATTCTCGGTGGTGGGAGTTCTTGCGGGCGCAGGCATGACTACTGCGGCGATATCAGAAGCGCTGTCGGACACGCTTGTCGTGCTGCAGGCGGCTTCTGAGTTCATGCTGGTGTTCGTGCCTTTGTTTGCGGGTATCATTGCCGCAATGGGAAAGGCGGCGACTGCGGCTGCCGCAAATACGGTGACGCTTGCGGCGGCTCAGCTATTTTCGCAGCTTGCGGTGAATTTCCTCACACCGGTATGCGGCACGGTCATGGGGCTTTCGGTGACCGGCGCTATCCACCCGCAGCTGAATATTTCAAGGCTGGGCGAACTTATCAAAAAGGGCGCAGTGTGGGGATTGTCGCTGCTCATGACGATATTCATGAGCATTCTGTCCGCACAGACGTTTGTCACGAATGCGGCGGACAGCGTGCTCATCAGGACGGCTAAATTCGCCGTGTCGAGCGGCGTGCCTATCGTCGGCGGGACTATCTCGGACGCAGTGAACACCGTTCACGCAAGCCTGTCGCTGCTTCACGGCACGATAGGTACATACGGAATGATAGCCGCCGCAGCGATACTGCTTCCGTGCCTGATAACGGTGGTGTGCTTTCGCATAGCGTTATCGGCGGCGGAGGCTTTCAGCGAGGTTTTCGGCATATCGGAACTTACGTCGCTGTTTAAGGCGGGCGGTTCGGTGATGGCGATAATCATGGCGGTCATAGCCTGCTTTTTGCTGCTGAATATTCTTTCGGCGGTGATAATGCTGACTATGACGAGGTAGGGGGTGTGATAATGCAGTTTTTGTCCACCGTGTGTATGGCGGCGATAGCGTCGGCGCTGTTCAGAATGCTGGTGCCTGAGGAGCGGTTCGCAAAGCAGCTTTCCCTGCTTATCGCAGGATTGTTTATTCTGGCGGGAGTGAATGCGGTAAAGAGCAGCGACCTCAGTATAGACAAGCTGCAGTACAGCTATGAGGACAGCGTGGACTACATCGGTTTTTCAGGCGACATCAACCGTGAACTGCAAAAAAAGATATGCGGCGAGATGTCGGACAAGCTGTATGCAATGCTCAACGCCGAGGGCATATATCCTGAGGAAATTCATGTTATCGTTAATATTTCAGGATTGTACAGCATATCTATTACACAAGTGAAGCTTGTTTTTGATGAAAGTCAGCGTTCGGCGGCAGAAGCGGCGGAAAAGCTGGTTTCGGCAGAGCTTCCCCCTGAGATAAACGTACAGGTCGTGGTAAAGGAGTGAGCGGAGATGGAACGTCAGACGGGGCGTATCAGCGGCATTCTGAGCAGGCTGGGCGAGGGACGCTGGCGCAGGTTCGTGATAATCGGGGGACTTGCGGCGATAGTGCTTCTGTTCCTCAGCACGCTGACGCCAAAGAGCGGCAGTACGGCGCAGCCTGCGGAGCGCTATTCCGAAGAGGCGGCAAGTCTGGAGCAGGAACTTGAAAAGCGGCTGACGGAACTTATCTCCTCTATTGACGGGGTAAGTTCACCGAGGGTGATGGTCACGCTGGAAAGCACTCAGGAAAAGATCTTTGCAGAAGAAGCCAAGACTAACACCTCATCTGGGGGAACAAGCACAGAGAATGCTCCGGCTCTTGCCGGCAGCGCAAAGGAAGCCATCGAAAAGAGCGTCATAATGCCAAAGGTCAGGGGAGTTGCGGTGGTGTGCGGCGGGGCTGAGAATGCGCTGATAAAGGAAAAGGTGGTGAACACGGCGGCAAGGGTGCTGAATATAGGGGTATCGCAGGTATATGTCACAAACTGATATGAAAGGAAACAATGTTATGAAGCGTTTGAATGTGATTCTTGGGAAAAAGCAGCTTGTTGCTGCGGGGCTTACCGTGCTTCTCGGTACGGCGGTTGCGGTGAACTTCATCTGCGCAGGAAACAGCAAGCTGACCGAGCCCGCCGCAGAGGTCGCCGGCACTACATACGGCGAGGCTGACCTTGTGAGCAGCAGCGCAGAGCCTGACGCATATTTCGCACAGGCAAGGCTCGACAAGCAGACCAGCCGCGAGGAAGCTGCGGAGGTGCTGCAGAGTATGTATCAGGGCGGCGACCTCACGCAGGACGAATTATCGGTGGTCGCAGCCGACGCAGCGAAGATGGGCGGCTATATCGAGAGCGAGAACAAAATAGAGAGCCTGCTGCGTGCGCAGGGCTTTGACGACGCACTGTGCTACCTCAGCGACAGCAGCGCAAACATCATCGTCAAGACCGACGGACTGGACGCAGCGGGTGCGGCGAAGATAAAGAGCACGCTGCTTTCCGAGGTGGAGGTCGATAACGACCGTATCACCATTGTTGAGGTGAACTGAGGGCGACTCGAATAGAGGGGCGGGCATTAGTCCGCCCTATCTTGTTATTGTTGCACAAAACTGAGCTGGAATATTTGTTGAAAGTTGTTGATATGCGAAATATACATGGCGTTATATCAGCTATGCAATACCGCACTGGTAATTAATATGATATAATAATAGTATTGTTAGACAAAAAACAATGCTCACAGTTGAAATCTTTTTACATCGTGCGCCGCTATGACGCCGACCCAATACTGTGATATCTGCGGAATATCGTCGAAAAACGGCTTTATACCGCCATTTCCGGCACTACTATTGCATATCAAATAAGGAGGTACTATTTCTATGCAAAGCAGCATTCAGTTGTCCGAAGTCGATGCCATCATCGACAGCATCGGCTGCGAGGAAAAGAACATCATCTCTATCCTGCAGGGTGTTCAGGAGCATTACCGCTATCTCCCCCGTGAGGTGTTCCCGCATATTGCGAAGCGCCTTAACGTCGGCGAGGCAAGGCTTTTCAGCGTTGCGACCTTTTACGAGAACTTCTCGCTTGAACCTAAGGGAAAATACGTCATCAAGGTCTGTGACGGAACCGCCTGTCATGTAAGACAGTCGCCGCCTATCCTTGCAAGGCTCAGGGAGGAACTTGGACTTTCCGAAAGCAAAAAGACCACCGACGACCTGATGTTCACAGTCGAAACCGTATCATGTCTTGGCGCCTGCGGACTTGCTCCGGTAATAACCGTCAACGACAAGGTACACGCAGAGATGACGCCGGACAAGGCTTCGGCTTTCCTGAAGCAGCTTAAGGAGGGCAGTGAGGAATGTTAAAGAACAGACAGGAGCTTAAACAGCTTCGTGAGGAGTGCGTAAAGGCTTATAACGCATATCAGCGTAAAATACTGGTCTGTGCAGGTACAGGCTGTGTTTCCAGCGGCTCTCTGCTCATCTATGACAAGCTGAGGGAGCTTATCGAGGCAAAGGGCATTCACTGCGCAGTTGAACTTGAAAAGGAACCCGAAAGCGACGGCGTTGCCCTGAAGAAGAGCGGCTGCCACGGCTTCTGCGAGAGAGGTCCTCTTGTAAGAATAGAGCCTATGGGCTGGCTTTACACAAAAGTGAAGCTTGAGGACTGCGAGGAGATAGTTGAAAAGACTATCGTAAACGGCGAGCATATCGAGCGTCTTGCTTTCCAGAAGAACGGCGAGGTGTTCAAGACTCAGGAGGAGATACCGTTCTACAAGAAGCAGACCCGTGTCGTTCTTGAGCACTGCGGACATATAGACTCCCTTTCCGTCAAGGAATACCTGTCACAGGGCGGCTATTCCGCATTTGAAAAGGCTCTGTTCGACATGACTGCCGACGAAGTTATCGAAGAAGTCAGCGAATCCGGTCTGAGAGGACGCGGCGGCGGAGGATTCCCCGCAGGCAAGAAGTGGGCGCAGGTAAAGCGCCAGACAGCAGCGCAGAAGTACGTTGTCTGTAACGGTGACGAGGGCGACCCCGGCGCATTCATGGACAGAAGCATTATGGAGGGCGACCCTCACCGTATGCTAGAGGGCATGATGATAGCCGGCGCTGCCTGCGGTGCGACCGAGGGCTACATATACGTAAGAGCGGAATATCCTCTGGCTGTTGAGCGCCTTAAGACCGCAATAAAGCAGGCTAAGGAGATAGGTCTGCTCGGTAAGGATATCCTTGGCAGCGGCTTTGATTTTGAAATGCACATAAACCGTGGTGCAGGCGCGTTCGTATGCGGCGAGGGCAGTGCGCTGACCGCTTCCATCGAGGGCAAGAGAGGTATGCCGAGAGTTAAGCCCCCCCGCACCGTTGAACACGGTCTTTTCGACAGCCCCACAGTTCTGAACAACGTTGAAACCTACGCAAACGTACCCTCTATCATCTCCAGAGGTTCTGAGTGGTTCAAGGGCATAGGCGTTGAAAAGAGCCCCGGAACAAAGGCGTTCGCAATAACCGGCGATATCGAGAACACCGGACTTATCGAAGTGCCGATGGGTACTACGCTGCGTGAGGTAATATACGACGTCGGCGGCGGTATCAGGGGCGGCGGAAAGTTCAAGGCTGTCCAGATAGGCGGACCGTCAGGCGGCTGCCTTACAGAAAAGGACCTTGACCTGCCGCTGGATTTCGACTCCATCAAGAAAGCCGGCGCAATGATAGGCTCAGGCGGTCTGGTTGTCATGAACGACAAGACCTGCATGGTCGAAGTTGCAAGGTTCTTCATGAACTTCACACAGAATGAATCCTGCGGAAAGTGCGTGCCCTGCCGCGAGGGTACCCGCCGTATGCTGGAGATACTTGAAAGAATTGTTGCAGGAAACGGCGAGCCGGGCGATATCGACCTGCTGCTTGAACTTGCGGAGACCATTTCTGCGACTGCGCTGTGCGGTCTTGGAAAGTCTGCCGCTTCACCTGTTGTCAGCACGATAAGAAACTTCAGGGACGAATACGAGGCTCATATCAATGAGAAGCGCTGTCCTGCAGGCGTCTGTCAGAAGCTGAAGAAGATCGAGATCCAGCCTGACAAGTGCAAGGGCTGCTCGAAGTGTTCCAGAGGCTGCCCTGTCGGTGCGATAAGCGGACAGATAAAGTCCCCGTTCGTTATCGACCAGAGCAAGTGTATCAAGTGCGGAGCGTGCGTAACTACCTGCCCGTTCCACGCAATAGAGGTGAAGTGAAATGGACAAGAACAGATATCTGACAATTGACGGGATACCCGTTGAAATAAACGGCGAAAAGAATCTTCTGGCGCTTATCCAGAAGGTAGGCATAAAAATGCCGACATTCTGCTATCATTCTGAGCTTTCCACATACGGCGCCTGTCGTATGTGTATGGTCGAGGACCAGTGGGGAACGCTGCACGCTTCCTGCTCAACTCCTCCCAGAGCCGGAATGGAGATACGCACGAATACCGAGCGTCTGCGCAAATACAGAAAGGTGATTCTGGAACTGCTGCTGGCTAACCACTGCCGTGACTGCACCACCTGCGACAACAACGAGAAGTGCAAGCTGCAGGATATAGCGCGCAGGTTCCATATCGAGGGCGTGCGCTTCCCGAACGCCGCTCCTAAGCCTGAGATAGACGAGTCCTCCCCCTGCATAACCATCGACCACCACAAGTGCATTCTCTGCGGCGACTGCGTCCGTACCTGCAACGAGATACAGCACGTGGGCGTTATCGACTTCATGAACAGAGGCTCAAAGATGAAGGTCGGCACTGCGTTCAACAAGCCCATCGGCGAGACCGACTGCGTGGGCTGCGGTCAGTGCTCCGCAGTATGTCCTACCGGTGCTATCGTTGTGAAGAACAACGTTCATGAGGTATGGAAGCAGCTTGACGACAAGAACACGATGGTGACTATCCAGATAGCACCCGCAGTTCGTGTTGCAATAGGCAGAGAACTGGGTCTGAGCGACGGCGAAAACTCTATGGGCGTTATCGTTGCCGCACTGCGCAGAATGGGCTTTGACGAGATCTACGACACCTCGACTGCGGCTGACCTCACAGTCATGGAGGAATCCGCAGAACTGCTGGAGCACGTTGGCGAGGGCGGAGAAATGCCGCTGTTCTCGTCCTGCTGTCCGGCGTGGGTACGCTTCTGCGAGACCAAGTACCCTGAACTTATGAAGGACGTTTCAAGCTGCAAGTCGCCTATGCAGATGTTTGCGGCAGTCATCAGGGAGCAGTTCAAGAGCGAGCCTAAGAAGCACGTACACGTTGCGCTCATGCCGTGTACTGCAAAGAAGCGTGAAGCGCTGCGTGACGAGTTCCGTGCAGCTGACGGCACTCAGATGGTTGACTATGTTCTCACCACGCAGGAGTTCGTTCAGATGGTCAAGGAAGCAGGAATACTGCTGACGAATATCCTGCCCGAAGCAATAGACCTGCCTTTCGGCACGATGGCAGGCGCAGGCGTGATTTTCGGCACGACCGGCGGCGTTACCGAGGCAGTTCTGAGAAGAATTTCTGACGACAAGAAAGGCAGCGGTATCGAGTTCCAGAGCGTACGTGGTCTTGATGGCGTCAAGGAGGTAAATATCCCCTATGGCGAAAAGACCCTGCATATCGGCATAGTGAGCGGACTTGGCAATGCTGAAAAGCTGATAGAGCGCATAAAGGCAGGCGAGCATTTCGACTTTGTCGAGGTCATGGCTTGTCCGGGTGGCTGTATCAACGGCGCAGGACAGCCGTTCGTTCATCAGCCTGAGAAGCAGGCACGCTCCAAGGGTCTGTACAACGCCGACAGAATGTGCAGCATAAAGAGCAGCGAGGAGAACCCGCTGATAGATTCGCTTTACAACGGTCTGTTAAAGGGTAAGGAGCACGAGTTGCTTCATGTCGAGTACAAGAAGTAAGCGTTGGCATGAGTGAATAACTGCAAAGCCGCTGTATGAGAGTACGGCGGCTTTGATTTTGGGTTGAAATAATATCTTGGGTGTGGTATAATAATCGCAGAGGAAAATCGGGATTTGCGGAGAGTAACCGTTATGGTCAGAGAATTACAAAAAGCAGATATAAATAAAGTTGCAGAAATATGGCTGGATACAAATATAAAGGCGCATTATTTTATTCCTGCTCAATATTGGAAAAGCAATTTTGAGTTAGTGAAAGAACTGCTATTACGGGCAACGGTCTACGTCTATGAGGATAATCAGAAAATACAAGGCTTTATAGGGCTGAACGATGAATATGTTGAGGGTATTTTTGTTTCTGATGAACTGCAATCGCAGGGTATAGGCAAAATTCTGCTGAATTATGCAAAGGATAAAAGGAATAAATTGCATCTGAACGTATACCAAAAAAACACACGTGCAATATTCTTTTATAAAAGAGAAGGATTTGAGATCCAGTGTAGCACATTTGATGAAGCAACTGGGGAGAAAGATTATGTAATGGCATGGCGGCGGGCGGGGCTGCCTGACAAATCGAAATTTGACGGGCAGAGGTGATATACTATGAGCATACGCACGAAAGGCAGACGCAGAATAATTGTCGGAAACCTAACTTATGTTTGGTATGTTGCTTTGGATTATGATACCCCGTACAATGTTTTGAATATAGCGTCAGATGATAAATGCTTAATTTTGTCTTGTCCACTCCAAACCAAGATTGCCTATGTGATAAGCAAGGGCAGAATGTTTCAAGCAAAAGAAACAAATGGTACTTGGAACAGATACTTGTTACCATTTGATACCCCAGATATTATTACTCCAAAATTTGTCGAGAAATTGATTGTTTGGGCAACCCAAAGTGAAAACGCAAAAGAAACAAAATGGAATGGAAATGATGTACCTGTATAAATTCCTATTTGCCGAGCAGTATTCCATCAAAGCGGCAGGACCGCCCCTGCAATACTCAGCCACATTAAAAAAGCGACCAAAGAATCATTCTCTGGTCGCTTTTATTTTTTTGATATCCAGCCTCTCAGCGGAACTCCCTGTCCCCCGAATAAATATTCGTCCTGACTATCCTCAGCCGCTTTACCTGCTCGCCGTATTCAGCGGAATACGCCTCAAACAGCAGCGACGGGTTTATATTGAACGTATTGCCGGCGGGGAACGTGACCTCCAGAGTATCGCCGGAAAGCGTCGGGTCGGTCATGAGCGACTTCAGATCCACGACTGTCGAGCCTTTCTTCGTGCGCTTTTCAACGTTTATCTGCTCCCTGCCGAGAAGTTCACGCAGCTTCTGCGGGTCGGCGGACGAGGTTATGCGATAGCGTGCGGCGGTGATGTCGGTGTTCTTGTCCTGCGGCACTGTGACCTCGGTAACTCTGATATCGTGCGGAAGCGCAGCGTTCAGGCGGTCACGGACCTCGTCATAGGGCACGTCCTCGGTCAGGCGGAAATCCATTGCTTCATGCTCGCCCTCCTGCCCAAGCGACAGCGGCAGCATGAATGTAACGTATGTGCGGGGATTGAAGCCCTCGGTCTGCCACACGGGAAGCTTAGTGCGGCGTATTGCACGTATCACAACGTTGCTGAGGTCAAGGTGCGAAATATACTTCGCCCTGTCCATCTTTGAAAAGAACGCTCTTGTATTAACGGACGGCACGGCACACATCTCCTCCCATACATTTTGATACGCCGCAGTTCGAGCATTTTTCACGGCAGCTCGGCGTAGTCACGCCCTCGTGCGCACGCTTGTTTTCCTCTATCAGGAACTCACGGCTGACCAGCATATCCAGATGGCTCCACGGTGCGACCTCGTCGTAGCCGCGGCGGCGGTTGGCGTAAAAGCCCATATCCAGTCCGCATTCGGCGAACGCTTCCTTCCACTTCTCAAAGCTGAAATACTCGTCCCAGCCGTCAAGCTTGCAGCCCTTTTTCCATGCCGCATATACTGCCTTGGCGGTGCGGCGGTCGCCCCTTGCAAGTACCGCCTCGATAAGCGAAAGCTCGTATTTCGACCAGCTTATAGTTATCTTGCGGTCGTTGTTGATGGATTTCAGGTGCGCCTGACGTTCCCTGACGCCCTGTTCGTCAAGCTGCGGCTCAAATTCAAACGGCGTGAACGGCTTCGGGATAAACGTAGACAGCGACACGGACACGGACGGTCTGCCCTTGGCGTGGTTCGGGGTAGCGTAGAACTCCTCTATCACCGCCTTTGCAAGTTCGTATACGCCCTCTACGTCCTCCATCGTTTCGGTGGGAAGTCCCATCATGAAATACAGCTTAATGCTGGTGTAGCCGCCCTCGAACGCTATCCTTACGCTGTCCATGACGTTCTTTTCGGTGACGTTCTTGTTGATCACGTCACGTATGCGCTGCGTGCCGCCCTCCGGCGCAAACGTAAGTCCGGAGCGGCGCACGTCGGTTATTTTCTGCAGTACCTCGTCGCTGAACCGGTCTATTCTGAGCGACGGCAGCGACAGGTTTATTTTCTCGGCTGTGGTGTATTCAGTGAGTTCGGTCAGCAGCCCTGTTATGTCCCGATAATCGCCCGTAGACAGCGACGACAGCGACACCTCGTCATAGCCGGTGTTCTCGCACAGCGTCTTTGTCTGGCAAAGTATCGACGGTATGCTCTTTTCACGGTAGGGTCGGTAGATGAAGCCCGCCTGACAGAACCGGCAGCCCCTTATGCAGCCCCGCAGTACCTCGACCACTGCACGGTCGTGGACTATTCCGGTGAACGGAACGACGAAATTATCCGGCACGTACATCTTGTCGATATCCCTGATTATACGCTTCCGGACTGTCGCAGGTGCGCCGTCCTTTGGCGTGATGGCTTTGACTGTGCCGTCCTCGTTGTAGGATATATCGTACAGCGACGGCACGTATATTCCGTCTATCTGAGCGACCCTGCGCAGAAATTCCTGCCGTGATACCCCCTCTTTTTTGCACTGCTCCATCAGCCGCATAAATTCGAGATTCATTTCCTCGCCCTCGCCCAGCGCGAAGAAGTCGAAGAAATCCGCAAGCGGCTCAGGGTTGCAGGCGCAGGGACCTCCCGCCATGACTATCGGGGTAAGTCCCGTTCTGTCCTTTGCGAGCACGGGCACGCCGGCAAGGTCGAGCATTTCGAGAATATTTGTGTAGCTCATTTCGTACTGCAGCGTGAAGCCGATGAAATCGAAATCCTTTATCGGGTCAAGGCTTTCCAGTGCGTACAGCGGGATATTCCGGCTGCGCATTTGCTCCTCCATGTCCGGAAGCGGCATGAACACACGTTCGCACCAGTAGTTCGGCACTGAGTTTTTCAGCCCGTAAAGTATCTTGATACCGAGGTGCGACATTCCTATCTCATAAGTATCAGGAAAGCAGAACGCAAAGCGGATATCCACCTTTGACTTATCCTTGATGACCGAGCCGTTCTCGCCGCCGATATAGCGTGACGGCTTCTGCACCTCAAGCAGGAATTCGTCCAGCTTTTCCATCATTTCTCTGTTCACATATTTGTTTTCGTTTTCTGGCATTTTTACCCCCGGTCAATAGCTTTTCGCCTGTGAGAAATCCACAGTTTTGTTGAATGGGTTATAGTATATATCAGCAAAATCCTTGTTGATATAGAAATATTCGTTCTTGTAGTACAGCGGGATAAACGCTGCGCCGTCTATTATCAGCTGCTCCGCCTGACCGTAAAGGTCTGCGCTTTCGGCGAGGTCAGCGGCGCATTCTGCCGAGCCTATCAGCGTATCCGCCTGCGGCGAGAAATAGCCGGAATAGTTGGCGGAACTGCCGCGCGTGAAGCATTTGAGATACGCAGACGGGCTGTTTGTGCTGCCGGTCAGGTCGCATACGGCTATCTCGTAATCGCCGGACGACAGGCGTGCGGCGTACTCCTGCTCGTCGAGCGTTTCCACAACGCAGTAGAAGCCAAATTCACGCTGCCATTCCTGCATGATAACGGAGATCATGGCAGCTGCCGCGTCGTCCTCTTTCGTGATTATTCTTGCGCCGGAGAAAAGCGAACTGTCAAGCTTCGGCAGAGCCTTTTCGTAGTACTGCTGAGCCTTTTCCACGCTGTAGTCCGGCGTGAGTTTTTCGCCGATATATTCACGGTAACTCTGGTCGAGCAGCGATACCTCGCCCGGAACTATTGCATAGGCGGGAGAGTAGCCCTCAGCCGCCTGAGCCAGCCGTTCCCTGTCGATAAGGCAGGACAGTGCCCGCCGCATATCCACGCTCCTGAACAGACCGTATTTCGTATTCAGCAGCAGCCCGACGGTTATTGCGTCGTATTCCTGCACGGTGTATTCTCCGCTTATCTGTTCGCGCTGGCTGTCCGTCACAGCGATACAGCTTATCGTGCCGGAAAGGAAATCGTCCACGAAATCAGTATCGCCCTCAATGAAGAAGTTCAGTCCCGATGGGTACACCTTTTCGCTTTCGCTGTTTTTGGCGTTCCTGCGCAGTATGAGGTTATTGTTGTCGGTGATGGTGTAGGGGTCGTAGTTCCATGCCTTGAGATAGAACGCCCCATTTGACGGCGTGGTGCTGTCCGAAAGCCCGTATCTTCCCTGAGCGGCGATGAAGTATTCCTCGTTGCAGGGCATTGCGGGGGATTCTGCGAGCAGGGCGGGGAAGTGCGGGTCGGGGCGGTCGAGCGTTATCGTCAGTTCATAGTCGCCCTGAGCCTTTACGCCGAGCATTGAAAAATCGGTGACCTTGCCCTTTGAGATGCCCTCCGAGTTCTTTATGCAGAAATATTCAGAAGCACGGGGCGCCCTTGTTTCGGGGTCAAACAGCCGCTGGAAGCCGTAGACGAAATCCTGCGCAGTGCAGGGGGCTTCAAAGCCGTTGACGTCGGTCCAGTAAATGTCGCTTCTCAGCTTGAATTTATACTCAAGACCGTCGTCCGACACGGTGTAGTCGCTGGCTGCGCCCGCTGCAAGGCTGCCGTCCGGTGCAACGCGAAAAAGCCCCGTGTAGAGGCTGGTTATCAGCAGGTCGGATTCCTCATCGTCTGCCGTCTGCGGGTCAAGGCTGCCGGGGTCGTAGGCTATGTCGTATTTTATTACGCCGTTGCTGCCGTCTTTTTTCGTGCAGCCGGCGGTGGTCGATATAAGTAAGCAGCATAGAGCAGCTGCGATAGTTCGGTCGAATATCCGCTTCACGTAATGTCCTTTCCTGTATGGTGATTTGTCTGTATATACTGTATTACAAATAATATTATAGCATTTAGAAGCACGGGATTCAACCGTTTTGGCTAATTTTTTTATTACAGTTTTGTAACAATTCGGGCGGCTCACAGCGTTTCATATTCGACTGCGCAGCCCTGTTCAAGGCTCTGCTGAACGTTTATCAGCCGCTGATTCCCGCTTCCCCTGAACTGCAGCGACAGCGACCGCTTGGATATGTCGAAGCGGCCGTCCACCAGTACGTCGAGGATACTCAGCAGGTCGGCGGTCGGACGGTCGGTCTTTGCTCTGTCAGCAAGTTCCTCATAAGTCCAGCCGCTGTAGCACATGAGATGCTTTCCTGCGGCTTTCAGGCGGCTTCCGAGGTCATACAGCGCGGCTGCCTGACAGAAAGGCTCCCCGCCGGAAAAGGTCACGCCGCTGCACAGCGGGTTTTCCATGCACTGCTCGTAAAGCAGGTCGGTATCTGTGAGCCTGCCGCCGGAGAAATCGTGCGTTTCGGGATTGTGGCAGCCCTCGCAGCGGTGCGGGCAGCCCTGCACGAATACAACGAATCTCAGCCCCGGACCATCGACTATCGAATCCTCGACAGTGCCTGCAATTCTTATCTCCATAGTTCCTCCTAATTATAATCGGGAGCAGAAAGACCGCTCCCGATTCATTATCATTCTGTTCCGTGCTTTACCCGGTCGGATTCCTCGGCACGCTTTGCGTTGTTGAATCTATCGAGAGTGCCGACCAGATATCCGGTTATCCTGCGGATACGCTCGAACGCGATTTCCTCCTCCTTGCGGTGGCAGCAGGGGCATTCGTCGTCGATTATGCCGGTGTAGCCGCAGCTGGGGTCGCGGTCGATGGGGTGGTTTATCGCACCATAGCCTATGCCCTGTTCTTTCATGCAGCGGACTATCTGCTCGAATGCGTCAAGGTTCTTCAGCGGGTCGCCGTCAAGTTCGATATAGCTGATATGGCCGCCGTTCGTCAGTGCATGATAGGGGGCTTCAAGCTTTATCTTGCGGTATGCGCTGATGTTGTAGTATACCGGCACATGGAACGAATTCGTGTAGTATTCACGGTCGGTCACGCCGGGGATCTCGCCGTAGATCTTCTTGTCCATGCGGACGAATCTGCCGGACAGTCCCTCTGCGGGGGTGGCGAGCAGGCTGAAATTCAGGTGAGTTTTTGCGCTTTCATCGTCCATGCGCTTTCTCATGCGGGTGATTATTTCAACGCCGAGTTTCTGCGCTTCGGGGCTTTCGCCGTGATGTGCGCCGACAAGCGCTTTCAGGCACTCTGCAAGACCTATGAAGCCCATTGAAAGCGTGCCGTGCTTGAGTATTTCGGCAATGCTGTCGTTATCGCTGAGCTTCTCGGAATCTATCCACACGCCCTCGCCCATCAGGAACGGGAAATTGCGGACGTGCTTTCTGCACTGTATCTTGAATCTGTACACAAGCTGATCGACAACAAGGTCCATCATTGCGTCGAGCGAGCGGTAGAACTTATCAAGGTCGCCCTTCGCCTCTATCGCAAGGCGGGGGAGATTTATCGTGGTGAAGCTGAGGTTGCCTCTGCCTGTGACTATCTCACGGGTCGGGTCGTATACGTTGCCGATGACTCTTGTGCGGCAGCCCATGTAAGCCACCTCTGTGTGGTAGTCGCCCTGCTTGTAATACTGCAGGTTGAACGGAGCGTCAAGGAACGAGAAATTCGGGAACATTCTCTTAGCGGACACCCTTATCGCAAGCTTGAACAGGTCGTAGTTGGGGTCGGCGGGGTCGTAGTTCACGCCCTCCTTGACCTTGAAAATGTGTATCGGGAATATCGGAGTTTCGCCGTTGCCAAGACCATGCTCCTCGGCGAGCATTACGTTTCTTATCACCATTCTGCCCTCAGGCGAGGTGTCCGTGCCGTAGTTTATCGAGGAGAAAGGATTCTGCGCGCCGGCTCTGGAGTTCATGGTGTTCAGGTTGTGGATAAGCGCTTCCATAGCCTGATAGGTGGCTCTGTCGGTTTCGGCTTCTGCGAGTTTTTCAGCCCTGTCCTGCAGGTGGGAGAACGTGTCGCCGTATTTCTCGGCGGCCTTTTCCCATTCCTTGGCTTTGTAGTCGTCGTTGTTCTGCAGTCTGGGGTAAAGACCGTATTCCTCAGCTATTTCAGCGGCGGTCTTTTTGAGGTCGTCAAGAATATCGCTGAAATTCTCAAGACCCAGTGAGAAGCTGACTGCTTTTGCAAGGTTGTTTGTATACAGCCTGCGGAACGTCTTTTTTACGCCCTCCGCCATGGCATAGTCGAAATTCGGCACAGACTGACCGCCGTGCTGGTCGTTCTGATTAGACTGAATGGCAATGCAGGCGAGCGCAGCATAGCTTGAAATATCGTTCGGTTCACGAAGATGACCGTGACCTGTGGAGAATCCTCCGTGGAACAGCTTGAGCAGGTCTATCTGACAGCAGGTGGTGGTGAGCGTCAGGAAGTCGAGGTCGTGAATGTGGATATCGCCGTTGATATGCGCCTGAGAGTGCTTGGGGTCGAGCACGTACATCTCGTTGAACTGTTTTGCGCCCTCGCTGCCGTATTTCAGCATTGTGCCCATTGCGGTGTCGCCGTCGATATTTGCATTCTCACGCTTGATGTCGCAGTCAGAGGCGGACATGAACGTCAGGTCCTCGTATATCTTCATCAGGGTGGAGTCCATCTCCCTTGCCCTTGTGCGCTCCGCACGGTAGAGGATATACGCCTTGGCGGTCTTTGCGTGGCCGTCCTCGACCAGCACCTTTTCCACCATGTCCTGAACCTCTTCCACAGAGGGGTTGCGGCCGATTATCTCTTCCGAAAGACGCTGGCATACTCTGTCAGCCAGTGCCATTGCTTCGTTATAGTCACGTCCGCCGACGGTCTGGGCAGCCTTGAATATCGCATTCGCTATCTTCTCGATATTAAAGGGTACCTGCCGTCCGTCCCTCTTTTTTATCATCGTGATCATTGCCATTCCCTATGATGCTCCTTCTTTGTAAATCAAATAAAATAACACAATATCTAGTATCGAAAAAAGCCGATATATCTATTATATAGGTTACGCAAACTTTTGTCAAGGCATATCTTCCCGCATATTTGCACAAATTCCGCTGTCGATTTTCGTGACATATCACAAAAAATCCCGCTCAGAAAAGCAACGCACTGTTGCACAAATCTCGCCGCAGTGCAGAGGAATGCAGTTTGTCAATTACCGCACAGCTGTGTAATAACGTGTGGTTGACTGGGAACGACAGATATGCTATAATTATATAGTAACTTTACAAATCGGAATGAGGTGCTGCAGATGATATCAACGCCATATCCGGACGGCAGCCGGTATCATACGCTGAAGCACTATTACCGCCAGACCTTTGGCAGAGAGGTGTTCAAGGCTTCTGTTGACGCAGGCTTCACCTGCCCGAATATCGACGGCAGGTGCGGCACGGGCGGGTGTATTTACTGTTCAGGCGGCAGCGGGTATTTCACCACGCCTGCGCTGTCCGTTGCTGAGCAGATACGCCGTGAAACAGACCGTATCCGTGAGAAGCACCCTGACGCCGGCGTGATAGCTTATTTTCAGGCGCACTCCAACACCTACGGCAGTATGCAGCGGCTGCGTGAGGTCTACTCGCAGGCGCTGACCTGCGATATATGCGGCATTTCCGCTGCGACAAGAGCCGACTGTATCGACCGTGAGCGTGCGGAATACCTGTCCTCGCTGCCCGTACCGGTGACGGTGGAACTGGGGCTTCAGTCGGCGCACGACAGCACCGCCGAAAGGATAGGCAGGGGACATAGCTGGGAGCAGTTTCTGGAGGGCTACCGCACGGCAAAGCAGGCGGGACTGAGGGTCTGCGTGCACATAATAAACGGACTGCCCGGAGAGGACGTCGAAATGATGCTGCGTACCGCAGAACTTCTCGGAAAGCTGCGGCCGGACGGCGTGAAGATACATCTCCTGCACGTCATCGACGGCACGGTAATGGCGGGGCTATGGCGCAGCGGCGAATATGTCCCGCTTGAAATGCAGGACTACATAGATATCACGGTGCGCCAGCTTGAACTGCTGCCGCAGGAAACCGTTATCGAGCGGCTGACCGGCGACGGCGACAGCAGCACGCTTTTAGCCCCGCTGTGGAGCCGTGACAAGCGTGCGGTGCTCGGCGGTATAATGAAGCGGCAGAAGCAGCTTGGAAGCATTCAGGGAATGAGGTTTTTGGATCAGAATGGACATATATTCGATGACCAGACCGGCTCTTGCTGACTGGTTCAGGGAGCGGGGCGAAAATCCCGCAAAAGCGGACATACTGTTCCGTATGCTGTATCAGCGGGGTATCTCGGACTTTCGGGAACTTCCGTTTTCGCAGCGTGTTATATCGCAGCTTTCCGAAAGCTTCACTGCGGTACTGCCGGAAACTGTGGCTGAATCTGACGGAGGAAGCACGAAAAAGCTGCTGTTGCGGCTGAGCGACGGCGAATTTGTCGAAACGGTGCTCATGCGGCAGCATTACGGCGGCAGCGTGTGTATATCCACGCAGGTCGGCTGTGCTATGGGCTGCGCATTCTGCCAGAGCGGCAGGCTGAAAAAACGGCGCAGCCTTTCCGCCGGCGAAATGACGGCTCAGGTGCTGAAGATCCAGCGGGAATACGGCGCAGCGGTGCACAGCGTTACCGTCATGGGCATAGGCGAGCCGTTCGACAATTTCAGCGCAGTGACTGAGGCGTGCGGTATTTTTTCCGACGACCTCGCATTCGGTCTTGGGGTGAAGCACGTGACGGTGTCCACCTGCGGGATAGTGCCGGAGATACGGCGGTGGGCGGAGCTTTCCCACCCTTGCAGCCTTGCGGTAAGCCTTCATGCGGCGGACGACGGTCTGCGCTCGCAGCTTATGCCGATAAACAGGAAATACCCCGTGGCTGAGGTGGTGCGTGCGGCGGCTGATTTCGCCGATAAGCACAACAGGCGGGTCACGCTTGAATATATCATGCTGGACGGCGTGAACGACTCGCCGGAACAGGCGGCGCAGCTTGCACAGCTTATCGGCTTTTCCGACCGATTCTATGTCAACATCATACCCTACAACGGCAACGACAGCGGCTTCAGGCGCAGCAGCCCTGAGCGCATAGCGGCGTTCTACGACGTACTCAAGCGTGCGGGCACGGCGGTCACCATGCGGCGTGAATTTGGCGGAGGAATCGCAGCGGCGTGCGGTCAGCTGAGTTCTGAGCACAGCGCTAATTAATTTACCGATATCACTTGCTTTTTTGAATATTTTGGTGTATAATAATGAAGTACTGTCTTAGCGACCAATGGAGGTGCATTCTATGTCAGAGCGTCAGAAGCTTCCACGATATATCGTGGTGCTTAATATAATAATGATAGCGATACTGCTTGCTATCTGCGGGCTTATTTTCGCCCTTGCCCTCAATTCAAAGGACCTTGGGTGGAGCGTTCCGTCAGCGGACGATTCCGCCGGCTCCAGCATATCCGAGCCGGTAAGCCAGTCTGAGCCGGAAAGCAGTACGACATCTGAATAATGCAGGAAAGGGGCGGTGACAATGGTTATCGAATGTATCGCAATAGTTGGCATAATCGGCATAATGTCGCTTATCCTGTGGCGCAGACACCGCATTCAGTGGCTGTGGGCTACGCTGCCGCTCATGCTTGTGCCGTTATCCTACACCGTGATGGAGGGGCTTGTGCGTAAGGCGTTCAAGGTGGACGTCCCTCAGGTGGCGGGCGTTATTGTGCTGATAGCCGCAGTGGGTATCTCCTGCGTATGGCTGGGGCTTGTGTCGAACGGCTTCAAGAACAAAAAGACGCGTGTGTCGTATATCGCAGTTGCGAATCTGTTCAACGTTGCGCTTGCTGCGATACTTAGCTGCGATATTCTGATGGTGTAAATAATTTGGGGGCTGTATCAAAACAGCCCCTTTCAGTTTATAGAAATAGTTTATCGCCAGTCCCCCTGATATTTGTTCTATTTAAGTATTTCTTCCGGAACAATATCCGCCATTTGCTTATATCCTGCCTTGCTTGGGTGCAGGTGGTCGCCGCTGTCGAACTGCGGAAGCATTCTCGTCGGACGTTCAGGGTCGGCGAGCGCACGGTCGAAGTCAATACAGCCGTCGATGAGGTCGGTCGTGCGTATCCAGTCGTTGAAGCGGCTGCGAACCTCCTCACGGAACGGTGCATAGGTACGCCAGCCCTCTATCGGGAGCAGCGTTCCCACATACACCCGATAGCCGAAGCTGCGTGACTCGCTGATGTAGTACTTCATGCACTCGATAAGTTCCTCGGCGGTCGGCATATCGCTCATCGGACGGAACGGGTTCACCTCAGTGCCGACCGGGTGAATGATATCGTTTATGCCGTGCTGGATTATCACGGTGTCTGCCCCGTCTGTGGGCACTTCGTGCTCGAAGCGCTTCTTGCCCATCAGGCCGTAGGATTCATAGGTAATGCAGCTATATTCACGCAGCATTCTGGTGCCGCTTGCCGCCCTGCGTATCACGGCGGTTTTCAGCTTATCCTCACGGTTGCAGCGCAGCGTGAGGTATTCCGGCCAGTCCTGCGCCGTGATAGAATCGCCGTAGCACACCACCGTGCGGTTTTCGCAGGAGGTGAGCACGGATACGTTGCTGAGAAAATATATTATGCTTATCCCACGCTCTATTTCCTTGGGAATAAGCTCGACCTCGGTCATGTCGCCCATGGCATAGCAGCCCTCTGTGAGCGGACCGCTCGTGAATACCGCCGAGCGAAGCTGCGTGAAATCCCGAAAATAGAAGCTGACGGTGATAAGGCTCTGCGGCTCTATCTCGCAGGGAAGCTCGTCGGATACGGCGTTTTCGCCCGCAGGTATCGTGACATACGGCTTGCCGCCGAATGTCACCGGCAGGAATCTTCCGCCGATGAATACCGTCACCTTATCGAATGTGACAGGCTCAGTTCCGCAGTAATTGTCGAACGTGAGCCTTACCGCAGTGCCGCCGAACTGTGAATATATCGGGTATCTGAACGTGAGATTCTTGTTGTAGCTTTCGGGGCGGTTCTCACCGATAGAAATAGCGTTGCCCCATACGCTTGCCCAGTGCTGTGACATATCGTTTCCTCTTTCTGTTGTTTCTACGTTAGTTATTATAGCCCAAAAGCGCCGGATTGTCAAGGCTTTGTCAATTGTGTGTTTCAGAATAGGGGAAAGGGGAGAACCGGCGTTCTCCCCTCAGCGCTTTATTCCTCTTGATCCTCAGTCGTCCTTTTCTCCCGCTTTTTTCTGTCGATGACCGAGATATAATTGTTCCCAACTAGCATAGCCGCAAGCAGCACCAGTCCCGACCCTGATAATATAAGCCCTGCCGCAAGACCTGCGGGGTAGAAGTTCAGCACTATCGTGTGCTTGCCCTGCGTCACCGGAACGCATATCAGCGAACCGGACAGGCAGGTTTTCCAGTCTGTCTGAACGCCGTCTATCGTGACTGTCCAGCCCTCCTCGGCGGGGATAGTGGTGAACAGTGCGCAGTCCTCGGCGGCGTCTACCTCAAGCTGAAGCGTGCACCCGCCCGTGCGGCGCAGTTCGGTAGAAGCGTTTTTCTCCTGCATGATGGACTGGAATTTCGCAAGCTGGTCAGAATCAATATAATAGAACCACGCATTCGTGAAATACACCGCCTTGTCCAGCAGCTTCAGCTTGACCTCGAACTCGTCGCCCTGCTTGAATGTGCCGAGATATTCAACGCTGTAGTTCTCATACAGGAAGTAGTTTCCACGGTATATTTTGTTGACGTAAAGCTGAGTTTCCCGTTCGTATTTCGTGGGCAGGTACATATATACCGGACCGTCCGCCTGCGCCGTCACCGTGTAGGCTATCCACGCTTCCTGATCCTCGTTCACCTTGCGGTAGCTGTAATGTGCGTCTGTGGTCGAGCCTATGCGTATATTCCGGCTGTCAAATTCAACACCCTCGATGGGCTTGAATATCGAAGCAGCCCTGTTGCCGGAAAGCATTGCGGCAAGCTTGTTCTGCGAGGTGAACGGCGAATCGTCGTCGATGTCGTAGTCAACTATCAGGTCGCTTGCAAGGTACGCAATACCGAGGTCGTCCTCGTTTTTGTATACCTTTATTGCAGTGGTGGTATCCACCGGAACGGTTTCGGTGTAGGGCAGGGTGTCCGGATTAGTTGCAAACACGTATCTTACGCCGAAAATATCATCGGTGAGCAATGTCGAGCCGTCGTATCTGGTGTAGTGCTCCCTGCCCGCATAGCCGAGCGACCTCAGCAGCTGAATGGACTTAGCGTTGAGCGTGCTGGAACTGTGGCTCATGCCGTACATTCTGAGGGCTATGGGGTCGTTCACGCAGCGGTGGAAGGTCTTTTCCATGCGGTAGAAATCGGGATCCTGCTCGTGTATCTGCTCTGTCACCTCACGTGTCAGCGGGATATCCCAGCGGTAGCTTTCACGTGTGGAGAACACTATATCGTTGTCCATCTGATACAGCGAATGAGCGGTGTTCAGCCCCGCTTCTGCGCAGACGAGCGCCGCAAGTGCGATACACACGGGGACTTTTGCGCTGTGCCTGCGGTATGCCCATGTAAGAATCAGCACTGCGGCAAGCAGAGCAAGCGGAATGCCGATAGTCAGCACCGCAGTGTAGTGCTCGCTGTCGTCCGCAAGGTCAGCGTACAGCAGCATTATCAGCGGTATCAGGAACGCCGCCGCAAAGCCCCGTCCCTGCACCTTTTTTATATTGTCGAACGCCTGCGCGCCGAAAATCAGCAGCAGGAAGCTTATCATGAACGAATAGCGGTAGGGAAGCCAGTTGGGTAGCTGTCCGCCGTGCCACATCATGTCCGCCGGACGTATATACATGAACATCACCATGCAGCCGAGGAATACCGCGCTTGCGATACGCTCCCTTGAATGAAAGCGGCGGCAGGTGAAATACATGATGGCGCAGACCAGCGCAAGCGTTCCGCAGTAAAGGATCGGCATACCCTCCATGCGCACGGTGTCGTATTCAGTGGGGAACAGCTTGATGAATATATCGGCGATGTTGAAGTTCTCAGCGAGCGAATAGTCGGGCGTTAAGAACTCGAATTTGCCGTTGGAAAGCGACTTGTACACCGGCAGGATCATAAAGCAGGAGCACAGTATTGCGCAGACGGACGACACAGCGTACATCAGGAACGCTCCGCAGTATTCGCCGAAGCGCTTGTTGACGCTCTTTCCGGCGGCGAGATACCACACGAAATACATTGCTGAGAATATGCCGCACATATAGCCGATGTAGAAATTCGCTACGAAGATATACACCAGCGATAGCACGTACATCAGGAACTTCCGCTTGTCGCATATCGCTTCAACGCCCGCCGCAATGAGCGGCAGCGCAATAAGACCGTCCAGCCACATGGGGTTCATGGTCTGCACGACGAAATAGCCGCAAAGCGCCCACATCACCGAGAACGTCACGGTTGTGGTCTGATTGCAGCCCCTGTGCCTGCGCAGGAAAAACGAGCAGGCAAGACCGGAAGCGCCCGCCTTGGCTATCATCATCGTAAGCAGACCCTCGGTTATCCATTCCCGTGGGAACAGCCAGACGAGCAGGTTGAACGGGCTTGCGAGATAATACCCGATTATGCCCATAAATTCGCCGGACAGGTTGCGGCTCCAGCTGTAGAGAATGCTTTCGTCGCCTGCGAACACGTCGTACATATAGTCGTAGTAGTACACGTACTGCGCATTCAGGTCGAGCGACAGCACGGAGTTCTCCCCGAACGGCCACACCTGAAATATGATATAGGATACAAAAAGTATCGCAGCCGGAAGCAGAAATGACAGCCAGTAGACCCTGACTTTCCAGACCGCTTTTCCGGCGTTTATGAGTATTCGTTTTGCGGCTGCCCTGCAGCTACTTAACTCCATCAGTTTCGTCCTTTCCTGCGTTCTGACCTGTCGTGCGTGAGATTATATATCGGGGTCGCTGCTTTATCTCCTCATATATTTTTGACAGGTAATAGCCGATAATGCCTATTCCCAGAAGTACGCATGAGCCGGTAATAAGAATCAGCAGGATAACTGTCGAGAAGCCTGCCGCAGACCTGCCGCAGAAGTAATTCACGAGCGTCTGAATGCCGAGCACGACAGCCATTATCCCGAAAACTGCGCCCACCCAAGTTATCAGGTGCATAGGTGCGTTGGTGAAAGATGTGATATTGTTGAGCGCAAATTTGAACAGGCTTTTCATGCTGAATTTGCTCTTTCCGGCGGCACGGGGCTGCACGTCGAATTCGACACGTGCGGTGGTGAAGCCCACCCAGCCCGACAGCGCACGGAAGAACGTTATCCGCTCAGGAAGTTCGTTGAGGGCGTTTATCACCTTGCGGTCAAGCAGCCTGAAATCGCTTGCGCCGTCGAGGTCGATGCCCGACGAGGACTTCATCAGCCGGTAAAAGCTGCGTGCGAACGCCTTGTGAAGCAGGCTCTCCCTGCCTCTGGTGCGCTTGACTGCCTCGACCACCTCTGCGCCGTTTTCCCACAGGGCGTACATTTCCGGAATAAGCTCCGGCGGGTGCTGCAGGTCGCAGTCGATGACCACGGCGCAGTCCCCCTGAGCCGCTTTCAGTCCGGCGAATATTGCGCCCTCTTTGCCGAAGTTGCGTGAAAATCCTATGCCCCTGACCTGCGGAGTCTGCTCGTGGGCGGCGCATATCCTGCTCCATGTGTCGTCCGAGGAGCCGTCGTCCACGAACACTATTTCATGCGAAATGCCTGCGGCAGTGAGTATTTCAGTCACCCTTGCTGCGGTGCGGGGTATATTCTCGTTTTCGTTGTATGATGGAATTATGACTGACAGCATGGGCTGAATGCTCACTCTCCTTATTCGCCGATGATCTTGACAATAACTATCTTCTCACGGCAGCCGTCAAAATCCCCGTACATTATGTACTGGCGGGGACCAAGCTCCAGTCTGCCGTCGGAAATGGGCACGGTGACGCTCGCACCGAGCAGCATTTGCTTCATGTGCGCCGAGCCTGCGCTGGAATAATCCACCTTGTACTGGCTTTCATCGGGCACGACCCTGTTCAGTATCTTCGCCCAGTCCTCAAAGAGGTCCTCGTGGTCGTTTTCGAGGAACACCGCAGAGGTAGTGTGCTGAGAAAACACAAGGCATATGCCCTCTGTGATAAGGCTTCTTCTGACGCATTCCTCAACCTCGTATGAGAGATTCAGAAACTGCTCCGGGGTGTCGGTAGTGATCATAAGCTGCTGTCTGTAGCTTTTCATGCTCTGACCTCCTGTATCTTAATAATCGTTCACTTTTCGGTGACCGTCAGTGTGCCGGATTCAAGCGAGGCATGGATAAGCCTGCCGCCGCCGTTGAAGCTGTACATATAGCTGCCGGGGAAACTTCCGCTTATCAGCGGAGTGTTTATGCCGCCGGTATCTGTTTCAAAATCGAGAGCAACGCTGCTGCCCTTTGGAAAGACCAGCTGCGCATTACCGCTGCGCGACTGTATGACGCTGCCGGCGATAACGCTGTAGAAATCGAGGTATATCTCCCCGCTGCCCGTGGCGAAGCTGCACAGCGAACGTGTGTCCTCAGAGGTTATGTTGCCGCTGTTGGTGACGACTGTTATCTTTTCGCTGTCCACATTGCCGAGAACGACGTCGCCTGAGGCGGTGTATATCAGTATGTCACGGTAGAATTCCTTGGGAAGATACAGCGTCATGCCGTAGTCGCTGACGTCGCCTGCAAACAGCGATATCACGAACTCGTCGCTTTCGGTTATCGTCAGGGAATTGTCGCCTATTTCTGCGGTCAGCGGAACGTCGTTGCGCCACACGCAGCGTATATATTCATCGTCAGAGGGTATTACGGTGACGTCCGTTTTGAGAAGGTCTATGCTCAGATATTCGCACATCGGGTATTTCTCGTCGCCCTGCTTTGCCGAGCCAAGGCTGTCCCCGCGGAATATCACCGCCGCAGCCACAAAGACAGCCGCCAGTATGCCGGTAACAATGAGCCATCTGTCCACGACCCGCTTCGTAAGTATCCCCTCCCTAAATAGCCGCCTAGAAAGGCTGCCAGCCCCTTAAAAGGTCGCATTTGCGCTTTGCCCGCATGAATAGTCCGGAAATACCGATACCCGCCCTGACAGCCGCAAGTCCGCAGAACGCCGAGCCGAACATGGCTGCAAGTCCGCCGAATATCATCATTTCAGCCGACAGCGAGGTCACGATGAACTGCGCATGGAACAGCTTCACAGCCAGTCCCGAAATGCTGACCATCAGACCCGCAGGCACCCCGAAAGCCGCCGCCGAGAGCAGCGCCAGCATTACAGCAGCCACCGCAAGGAACGCCACGGAAAAACCTGCTTTTATGGCAAACACCTTGAGCGTTGCGGTCCGCCTGCTGACGGGCAGCGCTGCAGGCTCATGGACAGGTTCGTCCGAGCCGAGCGTTTCTGTTCTGTTCAGCGTGTCGTCAGCCATAAGCCACCGTCCCCGAAATCATTCCGCTTTGCGCTTTTCTTTAAGAAGCGGGAGAAGCATTCCGCCTGCCGCATTACCGAGTATCACAATGATGATGAAAAGGATATTTCTGCCTGAAAATGTCTGTGCGCCTATCGCTGCGCCGTTAAAGAACGAGTTAGCTATTGAGTGGTCGAAGCCGCAGAATATGAAGGTCGGCACGCACAGAAATACGCCTATGCGCCTGCCCCTTTTCCACAAATCGACCGCAAGGTACATCAGCAGACCGCACAGCACCGAGGACAAAGCCCATTTCGGCGGCTCTGCGGCAAGCTTTGCAGCGTATGAAGCGCGTGCTGCCTCTGCGATATCCGGCAGGCAAAGGCTCACCAGTATGCCGACGATGAATGTCGTGATGAGATTTATCACAAGTATCAGCAGAACTTTCAGAATATACCGCCAGTTCTTAAAATCGTCCGCTATGTAGCCTACCTTGCCGGTGTAGAGATTAAAGCCGTATTCGCAAATTGCGAACAGTCCCAGCGAGAACAGCAGCGCACCTGCCCACATGGATCCCGCCTTTGTGCTGGAAAGAAGCACGCAGCCGCCTATAGATATCAGTATTCCTGATACCGCAGCTTTCTTTATATCCTCTATCATATCTTTTCCGCCTTGTCTACACTATTTCATCTTTATTTATTTCTTGTCAGCAGCACGACGCATTCCACATGGCTTGTCCGTGGGAACAGGTCGAATGCACGCACCTTTTCCGCAGTATAGCCAAGTTCTGCGAGACGCTTGCTGTCCCTTGCCGCAGTCGCTGCATTACAGGATATCATGACTATCCTTTCGGGAGCCATACCTGCGCAGGCTGTCAGGGTATCTTCGCCGCAGCCCTTTCTGGGCGGGTCTAGAATTATTATATCCGGCTTTTCGCCGCTGCTTTCGAGCATTTTCGCAGCCTGACCTGCGTCAGCGCATATGAACTGCGCATTCGTGACGGCGTTTCGCTGAGCGTTCCGCTTTGCGTTTTCGACCGCCTGCGGGACTATCTCTGCGCCGATGAGCCGCCGTGCCTCAGCCGCCATGGAAAGCCCTATCGTGCCTGCGCCGCAGTAAAGGTCGAGCAGCAGCTTCCCTTGTGGCTGCGCAAATTCCGCCGCCTGACGGTAAAGCTGTTCAGCCGCCGCAGTGTTCACCTGATAGAACGACATGGGCGATATTTCCACCTTAACGCCGCACATCTCGTCGTTTATTTCAGCCCTGCCGTAAAGCAGGTGCTCCTCATTGCCGAGAATGACGTTCGTGCGCTCACGGTTGATGTTCAGCACCACGCCCGTGATCTGCGGGAAACGCTCTGCTGCAGCGGCGGCGAGCCGTGAAAACTCCGGAATCCTGCGCCGTGCCACGATACACAGGCATATCTCCCCGCTGTAATGCCCACGCCTTAAATAGATGTGGCGCAGTACGCCCTCGTGCTTTTCCTCGTTGTACACCGATATACGCAGCTTGTCCGCCTGCTGTGTAACGAATGCCGTGATATCTGCGAACAGTTCCGGCTGCAGTGCGCAGCGGTCGGTAGGTATCACCCGGTGACTTCTGCCGGAATAGAACCCGAAAACGGTCTTTCCGTCCGCCTTTGCGGCGGGCATCTGCAGCTTGTTGCGATAGCCGTCAGCGCTGTCGCTGCCCTTTATCGGCAGAAATTCCAGCGAAAGACCGCCGAGCCGTGTGAATGCGTCACGCACGAAGCCCTCTTTCGCACGAAGTTCCGCCTGATAGTCGATATGCCTAAAGCAGCAGCCCCCGCATTTCCCGTAGACCCCGCAGCCGCTTTCAATGCGGTCGGGCGAGGGCGTGAGCAGGGCTTCTATTCTGCCGTAGGCGTAGCTTTTCAGCACCTTGACTATCCTGCAGGAAATGACATCTCCGACAGCGGTGAAGGGCACGAATACCGCAAGTCCGCCGTTGCCGTCCTGCTGGGAATAATGACCGACGCCGCTTCCCTCGTTGGTGAGGGCGGTTATTTCAAGCGTAATAACGTCGTTTTTCGAGAGGGGCATTATATCTCACCGAGGCTCTTTGCCTTGAGGAATGCGTAGATGAAGCCGTCGATATCCCCGTCCATTACCGCCTGAATATTGCCGCTTTCATAGCCGGTGCGTGCGTCCTTTGCGAGGGTATAGGGCATGAATACGTAGGAGCGTATCTGGCTGCCCCATTCGATCTTGAGCTGCTCGCCCTTGATGTCGCTTATCTTTTCAAGGTGCTCACGCTCTTTTATCTCGACCAGCTTTGACATAAGCATTTTCATTGCGAAGTCACGGTTCTGCACCTGCGAACGCTGGGTCTGGCAGGCAACGACGATGCCGGTCGGCTTGTGGATAAGTCTTACTGCGGAGGAGGTCTTGTTGATGTGCTGACCGCCTGCGCCGCTCGCACGGTACACTTCCATCTCGATATCCTCGTCACGTATCTCGACGGAAACGTCCTTTTCTATTTCGGGCATTACCTCGACGCTGGCGAAGCTTGTGTGCCTGCGGCCTGCGGCGTCGAACGGGGATACACGAACCAGTCTGTGCACGCCGTTTTCGGACTTCAGGAAGCCGTATGCGTTATACCCCTGAATGTGGATAGAAGCGCTCTTGATTCCGGCTTCTTCGCCGTCGAGTATATCAAGAACTTCGGTCTTGAAGCCGTGGCGGTCCGCCCATTTCATATACATTCTCAGCAGCATGGACACCCAGTCCTGAGCCTCTGTGCCGCCCGCGCCGGCGTGGAACGAGAGAATAGCGTTGCTGCTGTCGTATTCGCCGGTGAGCAGCGTTGCAAGCTTCTGCTCCTCGAATTCGGTCTTGACCTTTTCGGCAAGTTCCTTTACCTCATCGACTGCGCTTTCGTCGTTTTCCTCCTCGGCGAGTTCTATCATGGCGAGAACGTCGTCGTGATTCGTTTTCAGGCGGTTAAAATTCTCGATGGTGTTCTTGTACTGACCTATCTGCTGCAGCACTGCCTGCGATTTTTCGGGGTCGTCCCAGAAAGACGGCTCGGTGGATTTCATTTCCAGTTCGTCAAGCTTTATCTTTATGCCGTCGAGATTCAGTGCGCCCCTGAGTTCTTCAATCTGCGGTGTGAGGGCTTCCATCGCAAGTCTGGTTTCGTCATACTGTATCATATCTGCTCCTAATTTCTGAATTATAATATAATAAACCCATTATCCTAAATATTATATCACAATTCACAGCTTTTTGCAATACCCGACGAGCATTTTTTTGACAGGGCAGTCTGACTAAATCTGGAATATCAGTACATAATAAACTTATGAAAGCGAGGGGATAATATGTGCACAGCGGCGACCTACCGCACGGAATGCTTCTACATGGGCAGGAATCTCGACTATGACGAGGACTACGGCGCAGAGGTTACGATAACGCAGAGAAGATACCAGTTCACGTTCAGGCACGGCGGGACGTGCGGACTGCATTACGCCATGATCGGGACTGCGCTGGTTCGGGAGGGCTATCCGCTCTATTACGACGCAGTGAACGAAAAGGGACTTGGAATGGCTGGGCTGAATTTCGTCAGCAGTACTCGCTATCACGCACCGGAAGCGGGGAAGCGCAATGTCGCTCAGTTTGAACTGATACCGTATGTCCTCGGTCAATGCTCCTGCCTGTCCGAAGCGCGTAAAATGCTGTCCGAAACGATCATCACCGGCGAGCCGTTCGCTGGCGGAATGCCCGCTGCACGCCTGCACTGGCTCATAGCCGACCGCACCGGTGCGATGGTCGTGGAATCGGTAGCCGAGGGTGTGAAGCTATATGACGACCCGGTCGGCGTGCTGACCAACGAGCCGCCGTTTCCAGTGCAGCTTTTCTCGCTGAACGACTATATGGGGCTTTCTGCCAGACAACCGGAAAACCGCTTCTCTGACCGCTTGGGGCTTACCGCCTACAGCAGGGGAATGGGCACGAACGGGCTGCCGGGCGGGCTTTCCTCACGGGAGAGGTTCGTCAGGGCGGCGTTCACCAGACTAAACTCAGTCAGCGGCAGGACTGAGAGTGAGAGCGTTGGGCAGTTCTTCCATATCCTCGGCAGCGTTGAGCAGGTTCGGGGCTGCTGCGTGACCTCAGACAGCAAGTGCGAGGTAACGCAGTACACCTCCTGCTGGAATGCGGACAGGGGCATTTATTACTACACGACCTATAAAAACCGCCAGATTTGCGCTGTCGATATGCACAGGGAATCGCTCGGCGGCAGCGGGCTGGTGTGTTATCCGATGTTAAGCAGCGAAAGAATACACTATCAGAATAAAAAGGACGGGGCTAAAACATAGCCCCGCCTCAGATTGTAAATTGTTTGATTACGGATTTATTATAAGAATAGTAAGACTGTAAACGTCTACCGTATCAAAAGTTTGTACGTCCCAGTTGTAGCCTATCGAGGTTATCCCTGCGCCGGCAAGGTCGTCGGAAAGTTCATTGTTGATAATATCTATAAGCTCCGAGTAAACAGCCTTGTCGCAGTAGACCGCAGCATTGAGAATACCCTTCTTGTAGTTAGTCAGAGTGTCATTCAGAAATGCGGTATAAGCGGCTGAAGCGCTGCTGTGAACTGTGAACTTCTGGCGCATATAGTTGTATTTAGTGGTGTTTGCGGGGTTGATATTCTTGCCGTAGGTGACGTAAATATCTGCGCCTTCTGTGTGGTCCTTGGACATCTGTTCATCGGACAGGCAGAAGTAAGAATAGATAGGCGCACCATCGTCGTAGTCGTCCCATGTGACGTCAGTCAGCACCCAGTCGCCGCCTATCTGCAGCTTGTTCCATGCGTGCACACCGCCCGCAGAGCCGGTCACCATTATACACTGAACGCCCATTTTCTGGCAGAGGTAAGAGTAAGCCTGCGCATAGCCCACGCACTGAGCGTATCCGTATACTAACGGACCGAATACCGTGCATTCCTTGTAGCTGTCGGTCGCATTGTATATGGTGTTCTCCACGATGGAATCATGCAGCGATACCAGCATATCGTATGTAGAGCCGGCTTTCTCTGCCTTTGCCGCCATCTTGTCTGCGGCTGCTTCGACTTTCTTCCTGGCGGAGGTCAGCTCGCTTCCGGTGATGTAATATCCGGGGTCGATAGATGTGCAGTAGCCGGTATCAGGATATGACCAGTAGGTGATGTTTTCATATGGGTCGAACCAGAAGAACTGGGGATTATCGTAGTAGAACAGCCAGATTACGTATTCTATTTCAGCGGTCGTGAGGTCGGTCACGGTGAAATCTATCGAGGACTTGGCAGAGCCGATACCGTCCCACAGGTCTTTGTAGATCTTCTTCTGGTCGCTGTTAAGATAGTTGTAGTAGTACTTTTTGGTGTAGTCGTTAAGCAGAGAGGATCCGTTTTCGACGATAACGTCGGAATCATCGACAGCCTCCGTGCCGCCTGATATGTAATAATCCTTGATGTAGTACTTGTTCGTAAAGCCGGATTTAACCGCAAGCACCCTGAGCGTAGTGTCAGAGGTCAGCTTTATGCCCGCCGAGGTATATTTCTTGGAGTTTTTCGTGGGCTTGCTGCCGTCCGTGGTGTAGTACAGCGACACGCCGGAAAGCTTGGTGGTCAGCTTCACGGTCTTGCTTGCCTTGTAAGTGCCCTCGTCCGGGCTGAACTTAACGAGCGGGGTCAGCTTGTATTTGTATGTAACGGTGCCGCTTGAAACGCCGTTGTATTCAGCGTATACCCTGAGCGTGCTGTTTTTCTTGATGGTTATTGCAGAGGTATATTTCTTGAAAGCGGAATTGTTCAGGCTGTAATATATCACAGCCCCCTTGGTCTTGCAGCTGAGTTTCACCTTTTTGCTGCCGGATACGTTGTATGTGCCTGATTTGAGCGAAGCGGTAGGCTTGCTGACCGAAGCGGCTTCAGCCGTTACGGACAATCCCGGAAGAAGTCCGGCGTCAGGCGCAGCGAATGCACCGACCGATATTACGGCGGCAAGCACTGCGGAAAGCAGTTTATTCTTAATATTGTTCAAAATGAACCCTCCCTTTGTTTGTAGTGTATATTCATTATAGCACAATTTTCCGGAAAAAGATAGTGCATTTTTGTGTATTTTGAGATATTTTAATCGCTTTCCAGCGGGACGGCGATATTCAGTGCGCCGGGAAGCACGTCTATCTGAGCCGAAGTATATTCGCCGCCGCTTTCTCCGTCGAGAGTCCACCTGAAAGGCTTTTCGCAGGAGATAGAAAGCCTGCTGGTCTTTATGCACACAGTTCTGTCGCTGTCAAATTTGTGATTCACTAGTATCTGCTTTATCTTGTCGATATCGGCGAGCGAATGCGGCGTTTTCACGAACATACAGTCCAGAAGCCCGTCCGTCAGCGAAGCGCCGTCCGGCACGATAGTCCGCATACCGCCGACGGAATGGGTATTTCCTATCATGCAGTAGATGAACTCGTCCTCAATGTCGCCGCCGTCCCAAGCTATTCTGACTCTGCCGGAGTTCTCGCGCAGATATTTCGGCTCGAACGAGCGCAGACCGGTGAGAACATAGGCGAGCGGACCAAGGTGGTTCTTTGTTTTCTGGCTGGTGACGTAGCTTACATCGGTGAACCAGCCAAATGCCGATATATAAGCGAAGCAGCCGCCGTTGAATCTGCCTAGATCGACCGGCAGGAAATTCTCCTGCATTATCATTTCGGCGCAGCGAATGATGTTTTTCGGTATTTTCAGTGAAGCGGCGAAGTCGTTTATCGTGCCTGAGGGGATATATCCGCAGGGCACGCTGACCTTGCTTGCGTAGATACCGTAGGCGAGTTCGTGGAGCATTCCATCGCCGCCGCTGCTGACGATAAGGTCGAACTGCGCAGCGTTTTTCGAGATGTACTCCAGAGCATCACCGGCGCACAGCGTCGGCCGCACCAGCACCTCATAGCCGCCCTTGGTGAATATAGTCAGTATATCGGACAGCGCCTGCTTTACGGTGCCTTTCCCCGATGAGGGATTGTATGTGAACAGCATTTTTTTCATGTATCTGCAGCCTTTCGCATATTTTGCCATTACAAAAATTATATCACCTTTTTCGTCGGGTGTCAATAGAATGCGGCCGAATGTCGGACGTTTTCGCAAAGCAGATCTGCAGCCGCCGCAAAGCCTTTCTCCGACAGGCTTCATGCACATTTTGCAAGAATTTTTGCGTTTTTTCAAAAAAACTCTTGACAAACCCTGTTTTGTGTGATATAATATAACACGTTGAACAACTGGGTGTGGCGCAGATTGGTAGCGCGCTACCTTGGGGTGGTAGAGGCCGCAGGTTCAAATCCTGTCACTCAGACCAATGCAAATAGCGTTGTGATGCGGAAAGCGAGTTATCTTAGTGGGTGGCTCGCTTTTTGCTATCTACATAACATCTACATGAGCGTGTAGATGTTCCCTTGATTGCAGATGATGTATATTTTTTAGAGCGCCTTAACCGGCGCTTTCTTCGTTTTCTACGTCAGAATTATCCTTCGCTGAATACGGCGCTATGAATGTCCCCGTCATGTCCTTTGCCATTAAGCGTTTGCGACCGTTCGAGATATGCAGATATATGTTACTGGTGGTTTCAATATCCGCATGACGGAGCCACGATTTTACAGACTCCAGATCCCAGCCCTTATCAAAAAGAATGCTCGCCGTGCTGTGCCGCAGGTCATGGAAACGCATAACTGGAAGATCATGGCGCTTTAAGGCTCGCTGAAAGCTTCTGGTAACACAATCCGGTCGGTACAGTCTGCCGTCAGGGTGCGTAAATATGTAATCTGACGGTGTGTAGATAGCGCCATAGAGAGCTATGTTTGCTTCCTGCTTTGCTTTTATGCCGAGCAGAAGTGCTTTTACCTCTGGCAGCAGTTCATAGGTCTGGTGACTGCTCTCCGTTTTGGTGGTGTCTTTGTACACTATTGTTTTGTTTTTCACCACAGTGGATTTTATTTCCATAGTGTTATTGTCAAAATCAACAGCGTCCCACTTTAAGCCGAGCACCTCGCTTTTACGCAAGCCATAATAAAGAGCAACATAAACAAGCGGGTAGATTTCCTCGGTTCGAATATCAGCAAGCATCTGATTAGCTTCGCCTGCCGTCATGTAAACATTCTTGTCTTTTCCGAGGGAAGTTGTTGCCCTTTTGGGGACAGTAACATTTAGTGCTGGATTACCCTGAATGTACTCAAGAACCACCGCTTCGTTGAATATCGCCTTGATGAGTGCAGCATGGCTGCGCAGCGAAGCGATACCCAGACCGCCCTCTTTGCCGTCAAGCCTTCCTCCGGTGTTCTTGTAATTGTAATATTCAAGGATATGTTTCGGCTTAACCTGTTTGATGGTTAAGCCATGTTCGGAAAAATACGGTATCAAGTGCTTTTCAGCTATGATTTCATATTTCTCCCAAGTCGATTGCTGAATAGTTCCCTTTCGTTGTTTGATCCAAAAGGAAATAAACTCTGTGAAAAGAAGTTCGCTGTCGTCCAATATGGAGTGGTTTTCGCTTGAGATTGCGATCGAATCCGCACCGGTTCTGAACTCTTCGATTTTATCATAGAGCATTCTGTTCGCCTCAAAGAAATTCTTCTTTGTTGCGCAAAGATTGGTGCTTATCCATCTGCGGACCATCTTGTCAGGTGTCAGATTGTCCTTTTCGGGATAAATGACACTTGCTTTCCCGTAAATTACCATCTGCCACTTTCCATTCTTTTCATGCAGACTACCTGTTATCGATACACTGTCTGTGTCCATATTTTACCTCCTGTTATCAACAGACAGAATACCTATTTCATTCACATTTCAATTATACCACTTTAACGCATAAAAGTCAAGCACTTATAGTGTATGTGGCAAAGGTTTTAATTGCCGAATGTAAACAAAAGGGCATCATGCTGTTATGTGATAATATAGGGACACGATGAATAAAATCGACCCGTGAGTGCGCTCATTTATACTGGTCGATGTTTTATTCAACATTTCCCTAGGTAATTTGGTTTTCGCTGAGGAAACGGATAAGCTCGGTTTTGAGAACTCTGTACTTTCTTCCGACAAGAAATCCCTTGATCTGATTACTATGAATGAGGTTGTAAACCAAACCTTTACTGACATGAAGGATAGAAGCTATTTCACCAACATCCAATACATCAGAGTATTGCTCTAACATATCACTCCTCCATTTACAGGTAGTCTTATCGACAGAATTAAAATTTTGGACGGCTGTTACAGCCGATATATAAGCAAACGGCTCATGTCTTGCGGCGTGAGCCGTTTGCATTATTGATGTGTATTGCTCAGAGCGATTATCGGGTAGTCCGCACCCGAACATAGGAGTTTCACCTCTAGCCATTCCTGTGGCATAGCCGTCGCCGGAAGTATCATTATCCCATCTTTGCAGCGTTCATCCTTTCGCGCTCGTACCTTATCTTTGCGTATGCGTTTACGCTTCGAATTGATATTGGCAGACTGTTGGAGTTATTGTTATTCTCGCGCAAAAAATATGTGGTCACGGATAATGAATAACCCCTCGGAATCAATACAGGCATATCTTCGCACAATCAGGCGCTGCGGACGATGGTTTTGTTATCGCTCTGCTATTGAATTGTCAATGAACTGGTTGGAAATAAATCTCACACTAAGGGTTTTGATATTATCTCTTGTCATAGATAAATGACATTCTCTTCCGTAAAAGTGTAAGATGTTTCCTGAAATTAATTATAGCACATTATCATGCCACATTGTGTTGACATCTGCAACAAACAGTTTCAATGTGTCACAATTTGTTGCAATTTCTTGTTTTCTATTGAATAAAATCACCTTTTACTCTATACTAATATGCGGAGGTGACAGCTTGTGGGGGACAATACCAGACTTAAAAAGCTACGAATGCAGAGATGTCTTTCCCAGCGAGAGCTTGCGGAGGCAATCTCAATCGACAGGTCAATGATAAGTTTATACGAAAATGATCGTCGTGAGATACCAACGTCAACTGCAAAATTATTTGCCGATTTTTTTAATGTCTCAGTTGATTATCTTCTTGGAACGGATTCTATCAATTCTGGCGATATTAATACAAAAGAAACGGCAAGAGACTGTATCAATAAGCAGCTTACTCTATTAAATGTTGAGGAGCAGAATCGTCTTATCGGGTACATAGACGGCATTTTAGATTCAAAAAAGGGGAAATGAAACGGCGATGAGCAAAATGAATTTCGAATTTACCCCAATCAGGTTAGCACAACAGATCAATATCAAGAGTGACAAGGGAGGAAGGTAAATGTTCAAGGCAAGAACCGCAGACGGACGAAACAACATATCGGGAACGAGGGTAAAAGAACTTCGCAAGGCGCTCCAAATCTCACAGCGCGAGCTTTCAGACAGATTGCAGGTCGTAGGTCTGGATATCGACAAAAACGCAGTCCAACGTATAGAATCCGGCGAGAGATTTGTGACTGACATAGAAATTATAGCATTAAGCAAATGCTTCAACGTAACCGTCAACAATCTGCTCGGAGTCAAGTGAATACAAAAGGCGCAGCTATGTAAAGCCGCGCCTATCACTATTTTGCAAGGTCCCGTATGATTGCCGAGATGTTGTCGAGCTGTTCGCTGTCAAGCTTTTTGAGGTTCTCGACCACTTCCTGAATCTTTTCCGGATTTCTGTTTTCCGCATCGAAAAACTCGCCGGGCGTGATGTTCAGGTATTCGCATATATAGAAAAATCCCGTCATGTACGGCAGTGCCTTGCCATTC
>CAKSEC010000003.1 GCA_934446355.1 uncultured Oscillospiraceae bacterium
ATTTTGAGAGTTCTCTCTCAGTCGGTGCCGATGGCGGTGAGGGTCCACCTGTTCCCATTCCGAACACAGTAGTTAAGCTCACTTGCGTCGACAATACTCGGCGGGCAACTGCCCGGGAAGATAGATAGGTGCCGACACTATGCAGCTTTAGCTCAGTTGGTAGAGCAACTGACTCTTAATCAGTGGGTCCAGGGTTCGAGTCCCTGAAGCTGTACCACATTGATAAGGAATAGGTCAAACCCTATTCCTTATCTATATATGGCTCGTTGGTCAAGCGGTTAAGACACCGGCCTCTCACGCCGGTAACGGGGGTTCGATTCCCCCACGAGTCACCACTTTCTCCTCAAAAACCGAATTCTGCGCCAATAGCTCAGTTGGTTAGAGCAACCGGCTCATAACCGGTCGGTCCGGGGTTCGAGTCCCTGTTGGCGCACCACCGATAGGGGTATAGTTCAGTTGGTAGAACGACGGTCTCCAAAACCGTATGTCGAGGGTTCAAGTCCTTCTGCCCCTGCCACGTATTTAAACCGCAATCTTTTGATTGCGGTTTTTTGTTTGTGTTATTTCACCAAATGTTTATGATATGTACCAAGTTGTTGGATCAATCTCGCTAATACAAAGCAATCCCAGAGAACGTGAATAACAAAAGTGGTTGAAGGATTCGGGTATTTGTGATATAATAATCTTGCAAATAAAATTAGTACAGCATGATTGAAAGGCGAAATATGGGAAATGCAAATGATAGACAGTTGATTTTATCGGATTGTTTAGAATCAGAAAGGAATATGGCGAAATTGTCAACAACATTAGCCGAAAACTATTCTGAGTATAATTTCTCAGCGTTGTTCAATGAAATGGATTTTGAAGAACTACATAACCAGCATTCCATGACAATACTTGGAGACTGTTTAGACATATTAAAAAGGATAAAAGATAAGTCGATCAATTTAATATTTGCTGACGCGCCATATGGCATCGGAAAAGATTTTGGAAATGACAGCGACCGATGGGAAAGTGTACAGGAGTATATAACTTGGAGCAAAAAATGGATCGATGAGTGTATGAGGGTACTTGCTGACGATGGCACTATGTATTTCATGACAGCAACTCAGCATATGCCATATTTAGATATTTATGCAGCTGAGAAATACAATGTATTATGCAGAATAGTTTGGTCTTATGATAGTTCTGGAGTACAATCAAAGAAAATATTTGGTTCTTTATATGAGCCTATTCTGATGATAAATAAGTCCCCGAAGGAAAAATACATATTTAATCATCAAGATATATTAGTAGAAGCCAAAACTGGCGCAGAAAGAAAACTGATTGATTATCGTAAGGACCCTCCACAGCCCTACAACACCGAAAAGGTTCCCGGAAACGTTTGGAACTTTAATAGAGTAAGATTCAAGATGGAGGAATACGAAAATCACCCCACGCAAAAACCAGAGGCTTTATTAGAAAGAATTATCAAGGCGTCTTCTAATAGAGGTGATGTTGTATTGGATCCTTTTTCAGGTTCTTTTACTACTTCTGCAGTAGCGAATAGGTTGGGTAGAAATGCTATCGGCATTGAATTGAACCCGGATTATTTTGAGATCGGTATCAGAAGAACAGGCATTGCAACAGAATACAAGGGAAAATCATTGGTGAAAGAAAAGATCAGAAAGACCAGTGCTAAATCAAAATATGTAAGGGGTTAACCAAATGAAGATCTCAGAAGCTTTTATTAAAGCAATACTTGTTAGCGATTATAATAACGAGTACCAGTATGTTTATGACAACAGCAGGCTTATTCAATACTTGGATAAGAAAATGGGAGCAGTTCATGGGGATAGCAAAAAGAGAAGAAGTCTTGCAAATATTTATGCTATTTACTCTATTTTGCATTTCTATATGGACGATTTTTACAACCAGCAAGACAAGTATAGAGATTTTGGCGGATACGATTACATGAAACTCTTTACATATTACAGAAGTCTTTATGGCGGAAGCAAATTACAAAATCACGCTTTGAACTCAAGAGTAAATGGGGAGTTTAGAAATAAGTTTCCATCAGCAAAAAACGACCTTATTATCATTGATAATGGCAAATACTTATTGCATATTGACTATTTGTATGTTGGGAAAAGGGATATCAGTAAGACCTGCTGCAAGATCGTTGAAAAATATGTTGAACTGCTTATGGAAAAAGACCATGCTCTTCTCAAAGTGCTGCAGCGCATGGAACAGATGACAGACTACGATGAAAAGAAAAAGCAAATAAACGGATTGCTTACAGAAGACGCCGAGGCTCGTATATTTGAAATAATCAGTTATGCTATTTTGAAAAATCATTATAGTAATATAAAGGTGTACTTTGGATATTCGGCTGAAACCATCAAGGAGGAGCAGCTACAGCTGTTCAAGACCGGCAGAACTAATGCAAACGATGGTGGAATTGACTTTGTTTTGAGGCCGGTCGGCAGATTTTTTCAGGTCACTGAGGTGAATAACTATGATAAGTATTTGCTCGATATTGACAAGGTCATGCACTTTCCCATTACATTTGTGATAAAAACCAGATCAAGTAAAGCTTCAGTATTAAAGGATTTAGAAGCATATATTGATGATAGGGCTAACGGCATGAGAGTGATCAAGGAAAGATATGAAAATGCCATTGAAGAAGTAATAACTATCAATGAGTTGGTTGAATGGACTTTTGGTCTAAATAACGAAGATATAGATGGTATTATAAGAGATATTGATGTATGCTATAAGCTTGAAATGAACATGGACGATGAGGAAGAATAGGCAATGTGCCTCTGTCAATAACTCTTGGTGGAATACTAGCATAATGTTTGGAATGTCATAATGTGTATCGGATTATTTCCGATAATACCACTTGAAAAATAAGCGGCATTGTGATATAATAAACTGTAGGATTGTTTTTCGGTTTGTGCGAAAAGGGGCGGTGCTTGTCATAGGGCGGGCAATGTCCGAAACCGGAGTAAAGAAAGGAAGGTCACGCAATGGCTGCAAAATACATTTTCGTCACCGGCGGCGTTGTTTCAGGTCTGGGTAAGGGTATCACTGCTGCTTCACTCGGACGACTGCTCAAAATGAGGGGATATAAGGTCACTATTCAGAAGTTCGACCCGTATATCAATGTAGACCCCGGCACGATGAGCCCATACCAGCACGGAGAGGTTTTCGTCACCGACGATGGTGCTGAAACCGACCTCGACCTCGGTCACTATGAAAGATTTATCGACGAGAATCTTTCGGTAAACAGCAACGTTACCACAGGTAAGATATACTGGACGGTGCTCAACAAGGAGCGCAGGGGCGATTATCTGGGCGGAACGGTTCAGGTAATTCCTCATGTCACAAACGAAATAAAGGACAGGATATATCGTGTTGCAAACAGCGGCGCAGAGGCTGCTGATGTTGTAATAACCGAGATAGGCGGCACGGTGGGAGATATCGAATCTACGCCGTTCCTTGAGGCTATCCGTCAGGTGAGCAACGATGTGGGCAGAGAGAACGTCATGTATATCCACGTGACGCTGCTTCCGTTTATTTCAGGAAGCAACGAACTGAAAACAAAGCCCACGCAGCACAGCGTTAAGGAACTGCTTTCAATAGGCATTCAGCCGAACGTGCTGGTCCTCAGAAGCGACTGCGAGATACCTCAGGACATGATGGACAAGGTAGCAAGCTTCTGCAATGTACGCAAGGAGGACGTTATTCCCAACCTGACCGCTTCCTCGCTGTATGCTGTTCCGCTTATGCTGGAAGAAGCAGGTCTTGCACATTCTGCGTGCCATCACCTCGGTCTTGAGGACAGAGAGCCTGACCTCACCGAGTGGAAAAACATGGTCCATATGCAGGAGAATGCAGACAAGCCGCTGACGATCGGTCTTGTCGGAAAATATGTGGCTCTTCCTGACGCATATATCTCGGTAATGGAGTCTATACGCCATGCAGGTGCTGCAAACGGCGCTGACGTGCATATTGAGCTTATCAACTCAGAGGAAGTGACGCCGGATACTGCTGAGAAGCTTCTTGGCGGGGTAGACGGCATAGTCGTGCCGGGCGGCTTCGGCGACAGAGGCATCGAGGGCAAGATAGAAGCGGTTCGTTATGCGAGAGAGCACAAGAAGCCCTATCTTGGGCTGTGCCTTGGTATGCAGATGGCTGTTATTGAATTTGCAAGAAATGTCGCAGGACTTAACGGGGCTAGTTCCTCGGAGTTCGGCGAGCATGAATATGACGTTATCGACATCATGCCCGACCAGAAGGGCGTTGATATGGGCGGCACAATGCGTCTGGGTCTGTATCCCTGCAAGCTTGACGACAGCTCTATTTCAAAGGAACTTTACGGCGAGGGTCTTATTTACGAGCGTCACCGCCACCGTTACGAATTCAACAATGCTTATCGTGAGCAGTTGGCAGCAAAGGGACTGCGTTTTGCGGGCCTTTCACCGGACGGCAAGCTTGTGGAGATAGTTGAACTTCCCCGTGAGGTACACCCGTGGTTCGTGGCTGTTCAGTTCCACCCTGAATTCAAGAGCAGACCCAACAGACCTCACCCGCTGTTCAACGGTTTCATCAAGGCTTCGCTTGACCTGAAGAAGTAAATCAGGGTTCATTGATAACGCTTGTTTCTGGTCGGACACGATCAAGTCCGCCACGGAATAGCCTATAATATATGCCGCCTGCAAGTGTATCAAGCAGACGGCATTGCGCTATATTAAGCTAATATTAAGAGATCGTAAAGCATGGTCGTTTACTCAGGAAAGGAGCAAACTATGGCAGGAAAATTCTACGATAACCGTGAACTTTCATGGCTGAAATTCAATGCAAGGGTGCTTGAAGAAGCATTTGACGAGGAGACCCCGCTGTTTGAGCGGCTGAGGTTCGTTCAGATATTCTGCTCAAATCTTGACGAGTTCTTTATGATAAGGGTCGGCAGTCTGCATGACAAGATGATATTCGACAGCAAGGACACCGAAAACAAGACCAACATGACCGCCCGCGAGCAGCTTATCGAGATAGCAAAGCAGGTGAAAAGGCTGCTTCCGGTGAAGGACAGAGCCTATGCGCAGATAATGGACGGGCTTAAGGAATACGGTGTGGAGCATATCTCGCCTGAGCAGCTTTCGCCTGAGGAGGATGCTTATTTCAAGGCGTTCTTTTCACGGGAGATACAGCCGCTGCTGTTCACCGGAGTGGTGGACAAGAAGCACCCTGTACCGTTCCTGAGAAGCGGCGAGGTGTACATCGGCGTGGCTATACGCAAAAAGGTGGACGCTTCGGGCAAGGTGTCGTTTGGTATTCTTCCTGCTTCTGAGAACTTCCCGAAACTGGTCTGGCTGCCCGGCACAGGAAGATTTATGCTTATAGAGGAGCTTATCAGCCACTATGCGGGGCTGGTGTTCAAGAATTTTGAGATAGTATCCCGCTGCATATTCAGAGTTACAAGAAACGCGGATATCACGATGGACGAGGGTCTTTACGACCACGATGTGGATTTCCGCGACATCATGAGCGAACTGGTAAAGAAGCGCAAGAAGCTGCAGCCGGTACGCCTTGAATTTCTCGGAAAGCCGGACGACAGCATTGCTGCGCTGATATCCAAGACGCTGAAGGTCAAGGAAAACTTCGTGTTCAGCCAGACTGCGCCGCTTACGATGGATTTCCTGTCCTCGATAGAAAGACGTCTGGGGAAGCGCAGCGAGCTTTTCTTCTCGCCGCTTACTCCGCAGAAATCGCCTGATATCGACCAGAAGCAGCCGATAATCGAGCAGATAAAGAAGCATGATATCCTGCTGAATTACCCATATGAGAACATAAGCCAGTTTATCAGGCTTCTGGACGAGGCTGCGAACGACCCTGACGTGGTGTCCATAAAGATAACGCTTTACCGTGTGGCACGCGACAGCAAGATAATCAGCGCACTGACCCGTGCGGCAGAGAATGGCAAGGACGTGCTTGCGCTGGTGGAACTGCGTGCGAGGTTCGACGAGGAAAACAATATCGGCTGGTCGAAGCGTCTGGAAGAGGCGGGAGTTACCGTCATTTACGGACTTGACGAACTGAAGGTGCATTCAAAGCTGCTGCTTATCACAATGCGTGACGGGAATGATGTAAGCTACATCACGCAGGTGGGCACGGGCAACTACAACGAGAGAACCTCCAAGCTTTACACCGACCTTACGCTGATGACTGCGGACAGGGATTTCGGCTCGGACGCTTCGGTGGTGTTCAATGCGCTGGCTGTGGGCAACACGGTGGAGAGCACGAACAAGCTGCTGGTCGCTCCTAAGGGACTGAAAAGCCGTATAGTCGAGCTTATCGACAACGAGATAACCTATAAAGACAAGGGCTATATCGGTATCAAGATGAACTCCCTGACTGATAAGGACATAATCGAAAAGCTTGCGGAAGCGAGCCGCGCGGGAGTCAAAATAGAACTTGTGGTCAGAGGTATATGCTGCCTTATTGCTGGCGTTGAGGGAGATACCGACAATATCAGGGTCATATCTATAGTCGGAAGATTTCTGGAGCACAGCCGAATTTATATCTTCGGCACTGGGGAGCGTCGCAGGGTGTACATATCCAGCGCAGACTTCATGACCAGAAATACCGAGCGGCGAGTTGAGGTGGCGGCGCCGCTTCTTGACCGCAGGCTTGCCGACCGTGCGGTGGAGATATTCAACACCTGTCTGAGGGACAATGTTAAGGCGAGAGAGCAGGATAGCGACGGAAATTATCAGCGTGTAACGCCGAGAGAGGGCGAGGCACGTCTTAATTCGCAGATATATTTCTATGAGCAGGCGTACAAGGCGGCTGAGCAGGCGGCTAATAACGCTCCGGTGCAGTCTGCTGCTGACAGTGCTGCTGAGGTTCCCGCTGTTAAGCTGGAGGAGAATGCGCCGGCAGGCTCACAGTCTGCGCCGGAGGTGCATAGAGTAAAGATACGTAAGGTAAAGAGAATACAGTGATATTGCGTGAGTGCATACCGCTGTATATAGGTGGTGTGCGATCATGGGAAATGAGGAAGCGGAGAAGCGTGTGCGTTCCGGCAGCGCTGCCGGCTGGGTCGGTATTATGTGCAATGCGCTGCTGTGCACGGGGAAATTCATCGCAGGCGTGCTTTCGGGAAGCGTTTCTATCGCTGCGGACGCTGCGAACAATCTGTCTGACGCTTCGTCAAGCGTAATAAGTTTAGTGGGCTTTCGGCTGTCGGAAAAGCGGGCGGACGCAGAGCACCCTTACGGTCATGCGAGGTATGAATATATCGCAGGCTTTATGGTGGCTGTGCTGGTTGTCGTTATCGGCGTGGAGCTTCTGCGAAGCGGCATAGAGCGGACAATATCGCCTCAGCCGGTGGAGTTCGGCGCAGTTCAGGCGGTAGTGCTGGGCGTTTCTGCCGCAGTTAAGCTGGCGATGATGATATATTACCGCAGGGTGGGCAGGCAGATAGATTCGCAGACCCTGTTCGCAGCGGCGGCAGACAGCCGCAACGACTGCATATCAACGCTTGCGGTGCTTGCGGCGGCGGTGGTCACGCATTACACCGGAGTGCAGCTTGACGGGATAATGGCTATACTCGTGGCGGTATTTATCCTTTACAGCGGCGCTGGGCTGGTGCGTGAGGCAATGGACCCGCTCCTCGGAAAGGCGCCTTCGCCGGAGTTTGCGGAGAACATACGCAGGAAGATATTGGCTTATCCGGGGGTGCTGGGGGCGCACGACCTCATAGTACACGACTATGGCCACGGCAGGAAATTCGCCACGGTACACGTTGAGATGGCGGCTGAGGAAAACGTTTTGGAGAGCCATCAGGTGATAGACGGCATGGAGCGTGACTTCCTGCAGAATGAAGGGATAAATCTGCTGGTGCATTTTGACCCGGTGGTGACGGATGGGTCGGCAGTCAGCAATATCAGGCGGCAGCTTGACGAGATAGTAAGGCTCATCGACAGCAGGCTGACAGTGCATGACCTGAGGATATCTGCGTGTCAGGACAGCTCACGGCTGATATTTGACGTGGTCGTGCCTGAGGGCTTCACAATGGCGGACGGCGACCTGCGTGAGGAAATAGGCAGATTCGTGCGACAGAGGATACCCGACTGCAAATGTGTGATAACCATTGACACAAGCTTTGCGGCTATACCGCCGGATCAGCCGCCGGAAGATTGCTAAAGAGACACGCTGAATAAAACAAAATCGACCCGCTCAAACGGGCGAACTCGCGGGTCTGATTTTGTTACGCTTCGCTTTTTTCAGCGCGTCTCAGGGGAATGATCTTGGCAACAGGAGAGATACACATGGATTACTTCTTTCATGCAGATACATCGAGATATCTCAGGCGGTTCAAGGGAACGGTCATAACCGTTGCCGTGCCGCTTTTCGGTATTTGCGTGTTCTGCACGGTGAATATTCTGCTGAATCTCAGCCCCGCTTTTTCTCAGGACCTGCTCTGGCTTCTTGCCGGAGTGATAGCGGGGTGTATGCTGCTGGGTATGGCAGCGGTGTTTGCGGCGGCTTATATTACGCATAAGTATATATGCAGGCATAACCGCTTCACTTTTCTGGATATACTGCCGGCGGGGTTCGTGTTCAGCATTTATGCGGGGGAATTTCGCAGATACGGCGAGCAGGTGGTGCTGCGGCAGCTGTACTATGTACCTTTTTCGAGCCTGCAGGAGATAATAAGGGACGGAAGAAGACTCACTGTAAAGGGCGAAGTCAGGGTGTTTCTCTATGAAAGCGACAGGCTGGGATATCACGTCAACGAGGACGGGCAGCTTATGTTCGACAGTCCGGAGTTGAACGAAAGGGGCTTTCAGATGATGGAGAGCCTTGAAATTTCGGGGTGGTTCAGTTCGACAAAGCGTGTTGAGCGGTCGCTGCAGGCGTTCTGGGAGGAATACCGCAATGCGCCGGAGAAAAAGCCGTTCAATATTGCAGATCATATTACCAAAAAGCGCAAAAGGCGTCCCCAGACGTCGAATCCTCTGCTGGAAGCGCCGAGTTACGACAGGAAATGGGATACATAATTTAAGCGGGATAGTTCAGATGTGAGCTATCCCGCTTGGCTTTATTTTGCTGCGGTCAGGTAGTTGTAAAGTTCGCTTGCCATTTCCTCCTGCTCTGTGGCACGGGGGTGACCGTTGGTCGCCTTGCCGCAGCGGCGGAAGCGATAGTGGGTGACTTCCGGTGAATCTACCTCGGCGCATATCTCGTCAAGGGCGTCGTCCCATGTGGGGTCGTGACCAAGCACGGTGAGGATAAGCACGAAGCGTGCTCCGGGGTATTTGCTGCGCAGGTCGTTCAGGAAGCCTATGTAGGCGTCTTTCCACTTGCGGCGGTATTCGGGGGTTTTGATACGCTCTGGCTCAGGGTTTGCGTCATTCTGACCAAGGGCGATTATGACGGTATCGGGCTGCCATCTTGAGAAGTCCCAATCCTTTTTGGGGTAATAGGGGCTGTATTCCAGCTTGTCGTAGCAGCTGAGCATTCCGGTAAGCTGGTCGGCGCAGAAATAGCCCGTACCGTCGAACAGGGCGATGCCGCCCTGTGCAATGTCGTGAAGTTCCGCATTCAGCTTGCGGGCAAGCGACATGGCATAGCTGAAATGCACGTTGTCGTACTGGCTGTGATGGGGCGGGTCGGAGTGTCCCTCATAGAATAACGCTTCGGTGAGTTCGCCGGCGGATACGCTGTCGCCGTATACTTCAAGCTTCATGTCGTATTTGTGCTGCGGGTTTTTGACCTGTGCGTTTTCGTCAACGACCAAGCCGGCAAATTCCACGTAATTTGAAGCGGCAAGCCTTTTCAGCAGCCGCAGGGTATGCCAGCCGTCCTCAAGACCCTCGGCGAGGATATACAGTTCGTCCTGCCTGCCTTTTTTCATCTCGAAGCTTTGCTGAACGCCGTCGATGAATGCGCCGAAATAGGTGTGCTCCTGCAGGTCGATGTTTTTCAGCACTGCTGCGGCGTAGGTTCCGGTGAACTGCACATCTACAGTCGAGCCGGGCCATATCAGCACCGGACGCGCGGGGTCCTCGTCGTCGATCCTGCCCATGTACTGAAAGCAGGAGTTATCCGGTGAAATAAGCTTTTTTCCTTGTTCTATCGTGTAAGACATTGTTATTCTCCTTTATTCGTGGACTTTGCAGCTGAGTTTTGTTACTTCGACGCGGAATACGCAGACGGCATTCAGCATTTCCTGCCGAAATTCGCAGTTTTCACGGCCGGCGGCGTGCTTCATCAGGCTCTGCAGACCGAGGATCTTTTCCTGCGGGTCGGTAACTATCTCTGCGCTGCCTGTGCCGATAATGCTGCTGAAAGCGGCGGCGCAGTCGCAGGGGGATTCGCCGGGGTGAAGTTCATAGCCACAGTCCAGTTCTATGCCGACGGTACAGGGCAGAAGCAATATCTTCCTGCCCTCCTTTGCGCTGTGGAAGTAGAAATAGCGTTTTCCGTCACACTTCACATATCCGAAATTCAGCGGTACGATATACACTTCGCCGTTGTCGCAGAAACCAAGTCTGCAGCAGTGGCAGCGGCCGATAATGCCGTCTATGCGTGATTCGTCAGTCACTTCACGGTCTTTTCTTCTCATGCTTTCACTCCTTGATGTGCGCCAGAAGCAGCGACACGATATAATTGTACAGCGGAAATCCCGCCGAAGTCAGGGCGAGCCTGCCGTTTTTCAGGGTGTAATATTCCTGCGGGATAAGCTGCAGTGCGCTTTCAAAGGGTTTGTACAGGCTTTCGGGTATGCCCTCGGAAAGGCGAAGCCCCATCATCACACGCTCGTCGTAGCTGCCGGGGTCGTCGTCGGTGAGTTCGGTGGGCTGCCGCTGCGAATGCAGGAATGATTCAAGGTCACGTGGGACGGCGAATCGCCTGCCGTCATAGAAGGAATGCGCCGCGGGTCCTATGCCGAGGTATTCCTCATCATGCCAGTATTTCAGGTTGTGGCGGCATTCCATTCCGCTTCTGGAATAGTTGCTTATCTCGTATTGATGGAAGCCGTTTTCTTTGCAGAACTGCTGACACAGTGCATAGAGGTCTGCCATCTGCTCGTCGTCTGCCATGTCCTTTGGGGGAGATTTTCCGAACGGGGTGGCTGGCTCCAGCGTCAGCATATACGCGGAGATGTGCTGGATAGGGAGTGCGGCGAGTTTTTTCAGCGTATCCAGGAGGGAATCGGCGGTCTGTCCTGGTATTCCGAGCATAATATCGGCTGAGATATTCTCAAAGCCCGCATGGTGCGCCGCCATAATGATTTCTTCCGCCTGCGCTGCGCTGTGCAGTCTGCCAAGCTTTTTCAGTTCGCTGTCCTGCAGCGACTGCACGCCGATGGAGAGCCTTTTCACGCCGCTTTTCCGAATTCGGTCAAAGCGGATACCGTCCATTGTGGCGGGGTTGCATTCCATGGATATCTCTGCGCCGGGTGCGGTGTGTACCGCTGACAGGATATCGCCGATATATTCAGAAATAAGGCTGGGAGTACCGCCGCCGAAATACACCGTGTCGAATGCTTCGGGGTAATGGCGCAGATTCCGTATTACTGCGCCGGCGTATTCCGGATAAAGCTTCTGTTCCCCTGCAACGGAGTAAAAGTCGCAGTAGGGGCACTTCCTCAGGCAGAATGGGACGTGGATATACAGCCCGCGGTAATCACTCATCGTCAAGCTTCAGCACAGCCATGAACGCTTCCTGCGGGACTTCGACAGTACCGAACGCCCTCATGCGCTTTTTGCCCTCTTTCTGCTTTTCAAGCAGCTTCTTCTTTCGGGTGATATCGCCGCCGTAGCACTTCGCTAGAACGTCTTTTCGGAGCGCCTTTATCGTTTCACGGGCGATTATCTTGCCGCCGACCGCTGCCTGTATCGGTATTTCGAAAAGCTGACGGGGGATATGCTCTTTCAGCTTCTCAGCCATCTTTCTCGCCCTTTCGTATGCCTTGTCGGTGTGGACGATAAACGACAGTGCGTCGATAACGTCGCCGTTTAGCAGTATATCAAGCTTCACCAGCCTTGAGGGGACGAAGCCCATCATCTCATAGTCGTAGCTTGCGTAGCCGCGGGTGCGTGATTTCAGGGCGTCGAAGAAGTCGTACACTATTTCGTTGAGCGGAAGTTCGTAATGCAGGTCTACTCTTGACTCGTCGATATATTTCATATCCCTGAACACGCCGCGGCGGTTCTGGCAAAGTTCCATGATATTGCCGACATATTCAGACGGGGCGTAGACGTGGGCGTTGACCATCGGCTCGTACGCCTGCGCTATCTCGGAGGGGTCGGGATAGTTGGTGGGGTTGTCTATCATCTTCACTGTGCCGTCGGTCATCTCTATCTTATACACAACTGAGGGGGCGGTGGTGATGATGTCAAGGTTATATTCACGCTCGATACGCTCCTGAATTATCTCCATGTGGAGAAGTCCCAGAAATCCGCAGCGGAAGCCGAAGCCGAGTGCGATGGAGGTTTCAGGCTCAAAGGACAGGGAAGCGTCGTTGAGCCGAAGCTTTTCGAGTGCGTCGCGCAGGTCGCCGTATTTTGCGCCGTCTGCTGGGTAGATACCACTGAACACCATAGGGTTCACTTCGCGGTAGCCGGCGAGCGGCTCGTCTGCGGGGCGGTCTGCGGAGGTGACGGTATCGCCGACCTTTGTGTCGCCGATGGATTTAATAGACGCTGCGATATAGCCTACATCTCCGGCTAGAAGTTCGGAACAGGGGACAAGTTCGGTCGCGCCCATATAGCCGGTTTCTACTACTGAAAACTCTGCGCCGGTCGCCATCATGCGGATACGGTCGCCGGGCTTCACGCTGCCCTCTTTTATGCGGACGTAGGTTATTACGCCCTTATAGCTGTCGTAGTAGCTGTCGAATATCAGGGCTTTGAGCGGCGCTTCGGAATCTCCCTTGGGTGCAGGTATGGACTTCACGACCGCTTCCATGACGGCGTGGATATTTATGCCCATTTTTGCGGAAATTTCGGGGGCGTCCTCGGCGGGGATACCAATGACGTTTTCTATTTCCTCCTTGACCTGTTCTGGGTGTGCGGAGGGCAGGTCTATCTTGTTTATCACGGGAACGACTTCAAGGTCGTTTTCCACTGCAAGATAGGTGTTTGCAAGCGTCTGCGCCTCTATTCCCTGAGAAGCGTCCACTATCAGCAGCGCACCCTCGCACGCAACAAGGGAGCGGGATACCTCATAGTTAAAGTCAACGTGACCGGGGGTGTCGATAAGGTTGAAGATATAGTCGCCGCCGTCATCGGAGTGGTATTTCAGTCTTACGGCACGTGCCTTTATCGTGATGCCTCTTTCACGCTCGATGTCCATATTATCGAGAAGCTGCTCTTCCATGTCACGCAGTGCGACAGTCTGGGTCTGCTCAAGTATGCGGTCGGCGAGCGTGGATTTTCCGTGGTCGATATGGGCGATTATGCAGAAGTTGCGTATCTTTTCAAGATAGCTTTTGTCAGCCATATATTTTGTTTCCTTTCAGGCGTCGGTGTGCGCCGGTTCTTTTGATTTTTGGGGCGTTAAGCCTATGCTCCATGGCAGGAGTTTTTTCAGTATGATATATATGCCGCAGCATATCGCAAGCGTGGCTGCAGCGATGAGAAGCGAAGCTGGGATAATGGCTCTTATTTGGTCGGAGGGAAAGCCGGACGCCATTGACGCAAGCTTTATCAGAATGCGGTATATCGGGCCATGAATACACAGTATGACCAGAGTCATTTGACCTGCTGAAGGAAGCAGCGGCAACTTCTCTATCGCCATGGCAAGAGCGGCGAAGCCTGCTGTGCCGATAACGGCGCAGACTATCCACATTACCCCAGAAGTGAGGTGCAGCAGCGACAGCGTAACGCTCAGGGCAATGAGCACTGCGGAGCAGCCAAGCTTGGCGGGAATGTTCAGTTTTTGGATCTTTTGGATAAAGTCCAGAGAGACTGAGAGCTCGCCTAGTGCAAAAAGTCCGAGAAAGCCCAGCATTCTGTCTGCGCCCCATGGGAGCGACGGTATCGGCAGAAGCACATAGGCAAGGCAGGCGGCAGCGCACACGGCTCTGCAGGCTGCGGGCTTTATCAGGCGATAAAGTACATTATACACCACAGTGGTCAGGAAATAGCACGGAAGAAACCACAGGTGTGAATGAAAGCCGAGGTGCTGCATATCTCCGATAAGAAGCCCGACAAAGCAGTCGGCGATGTTCATGTCCACATCTCTCCACGAACGTTCGATGAAGCTGTAATACAGCACAATGATAACGCCGAAAAAGAGATAGGGCAGCAGTATGCGGAAAGCACGGCGGCGAATATCGCACAGAATATCACGTGAGCGGTACAGGATACCGCCGGCTATGAAGAACAGCGGTACGTGGAAGGTGTAAAGCCAGTCGAGCACCTGCTGCACCGTGCAGATGTGTCCGAACATCACGGCGAATATGCCCAAGGCTTTAAGGGTATCCAGCCATATCAGCCTTTGCGGGCGCGCTGAAGCGGCAGCTGTTTCCATCAGTTGTCCTCCCCGTACTGCGTATCGAGGTGCCATTCAAGCTTTTCAAGGATATCCTGCAGCGTTTTGTCGTTCTCATAGGGCATTTCGTATTTCTTCCAGTTGTCGTTTTTGAGGAGTTGGCGTACGACGTACAGGTCGTTCTTGCGGTCGGTGGCGCTTTCGGTGTATTCACGCAGCGGGGCGAATACGCCGTATTTGCCCTCAAGGCGGTACAGAATGAACTCGCCGAACTGGAACACCTTTAATCCGTTGCCCTCTGCGAGAAGCTTTACGGTGACTGAATCCATATCGGGGGCGGTTTCGTTCAGCACGAAATATACCTCTGGATTTTTGTGGAGGTGGGCGTCGTTATGCTCGTTTGCCACGTTGTCGTATTCGGCGTCGTTCCATACGAAATCCTTGTCGTAAACATAGAAATATGTTGTGGGGTTCTGGAAGCATTTCACCACGACATATTCCTCGCTGCCGCAGGTCTTTGTGAACAGTTCGTCCTGCGGGTTGTAGAATATACCTATGACGAACTTGATACCCCACATAAACAGGCCTGTGCAGGCAAGCACTATCAGCATAGGCAGGCATTTCAGGAGCATTGCCTTACGCTTTGACATACCTGTGTATTCTCCGTCTGGCTCGGCGGCGGTCGTCTGTTCGGGTTCTGCGGTTTCTTCGGCTTGTATTTCTTCTTTGTTCTTGTTTTCTTTCATGGTCGTCCTTTCAGTCCTTGTGTGAACAATACAAATTTATTATAGCATATTTCGGGGGAAATGTTAAGGGGGGAAAGACAATTTTTTTCGGTGCAGCAAACATATTTTCGGCTTTGACAGCGCACCACTTGACATTTCCCGGCGTATCTGATATAATAAGAAATCATGCGAGTATGGCGGAACTGGCAGACGCACCAGATTTAGGTTCTGGCGGGGCGACCCATGCAGGTTCGATTCCTGTTACTCGCACCAAAGGGTTGACTGCGGGAACGACCGCAGTCAACCCATCCGATTTTTCTCATCCGCCCCGGAGTGGGGCGGATGTTTTGCTGTGCAAAACCGAAAAATCTCGTGTGGCTCGTTAGGCTGAGGTGGTTCTAGACTGCGGGAACGACCGCAGTCAACCCATCCGATTTTTCTCGCCTGCCCCGGAGTGGGGCAGGCATTTTGCTGCGCAAAACCGAAAAATCTCGTGTGGCTCGTTAGGCTGAGGTGGTTCTAGACTGCGGGAACGACCGCAGTCAACCCATCCGATTTTTCTTGCCTGCCCCGGAGTGGGGCAGGCATTTTGCTGCGCAAAACCGAAAAATCTCGTGTGGCTCGTTAGGCTTGGGTGGTTCTGGGCGGTGAATAATCTTGGAATGCTCGTTAGGCTGGGGTGATTCCGGATTGAGGGGCTTGGCGGCGGGGGCTAACTTGGGCTTGACAAACCCGTGCGGGCGTGCTATAATCAATATTGCTGGGGGTACTCCTTGGAGTTGAGAGGGCATTTGCCCGACCCTTTGAACCTGTTGGTTAATACCATCGTAGGGAAGCCGTGAAGAATCAATCGTTTCAGGACTTCTTTATTTTCAGAAGTCCTTTGTTTTTTCAGGAGGGCTTTTCGGTGAAAAACTGTCTTTCGATAGCGGGCTCGGACTGCAGCGGCGGCGCAGGTATTCAGGCGGATATCAAGACCTTTTCTGCGCTGGGCTGCTATGCGATGAGCGTGGTGACCTGCGTTGTCGCAGAGAATACGCAGCGTGTGCTGTCAAAAATGACAGTGCCGCCCGATATCATCTCGGACCAGCTGGAGGCAGTCTTTTCGGACATAGGCGCAGACGCTGTGAAAATAGGCGTGCTGCCTGACGCCGATTCAATGCGTGCGGTCGCAGAGGTGCTGCGAAAGTACCGCCCCAAAATCGTAGTATGCGACCCGGTGCTTTCTGCGACTGCGGGCGGGGAGCTTATGCAGTCCTCTGCACAGGACGTTTTTCTTGAAGAGATAGCGCCGCTTTGCTCGCTGCTTACCCCGAATATACCCGAAACAGAAACGCTGCTCGGCTGCAGATTGTCAGACCTCACCGATATCAAGGCGGCGGCGCTCAGCCTGTATTCCTGCGGAGCGGGGGCAGTGCTGATAAAGGGTGGCCATCTGTCGGGCGACGCAACGGATATCCTTTTCGATGGGAATAGCTTTCACAGCTACACTCACTCCCGCATAAGCACGGCCTCTACGCACGGCACGGGCTGCACGCTGTCCTCGGCGATCGCTGCAATGCAGGCGCAGGGGCACGCTCTGCCGGAGGCTGTCGGGCTTGCCAAGGAGTACCTTACCGGCGCAATACAGCACGGACTGAATATCGGTAAGGGGCACGGACCTGTCGGCCACTTTTACCGGTTTTTTCCGGAAAGGACATGAGCATGAGAGAATACAAAACGCAGATGGAAGCGGCGAAAAAGGGTATCGTTACCCCCGAAATGAAAACCGTCGCACAGAAAGAGGGTATCGACCCTGAAAAAATCAGGGAACTTACCGCTAAGGGCTGGGTCGCTATTCCGGCAAACGTAAGGCACACATCGCTTTCGGCGGAGGGCATTGGCGCAGGGCTGACGACAAAAATCAACGTGAATCTCGGCGTATCGGGCGACTGCATAGACCACACGATGGAAATGCAGAAAGTGGATATGGCGATAAAATTCGGGGCGCACGCAATAATGGACCTGTCGAATTACGGCAAGACCAACACGTTCCGCCGTCAGCTCATTGAACGTTCGCCGGCGATGATAGGCACAGTGCCTATGTACGACGCAATAGGCTATCTTGAAAAGGACCTGCTGGAGATAACCGCAGAGGACTTTTTGCGGGTGGTAAGGGCTCATGCAGAGGAAGGCGTGGATTTCATGACTATCCATGCCGGAATAAATCGCCGTTCTATAGAGGCGTTCCGCAGGGACCCCAGAAAGATGAATATAGTATCGCGGGGTGGTTCGCTGCTGTTCGCATGGATAATGATGACCGGCAACGAAAATCCGTTTTACGAGCATTATGACGAGGTTCTGGATATCCTGCGGGAATATGACGTGACGATAAGCCTTGGCGACGCATTACGGCCGGGGTGCATCGACGACAGCACCGACGCCGGTCAGATATCGGAACTCATTGAACTTGGCGCACTGACTGAGAGGGCGTGGGAGCGTGACGTGCAGGTCATGGTCGAGGGTCCGGGGCATATGGCGATGAACGAGATAGCCGCAAATATGCAGCTGCAGAAGCGGCTGTGTCACAATGCGCCGTTTTATGTGCTGGGGCCGCTGGTGACGGATATATTCCCCGGCTACGACCACATAACCTCTGCCATTGGCGGGGCTATTGCGGCGGCGAACGGCGCAGATTTCCTGTGCTACGTCACGCCGGCTGAGCACCTCAGGCTGCCCGACCTCAGCGATGTGAAGGAGGGCATAATGGCGAGCAGGATAGCCGCCCATGCCGCAGATATCGCAAAGGGAATACCCCATGCACGCGACAAGGATAACGAAATGGCTGAGGCACGGCACAAGCTTGACTGGGAGGAAATGTTCCGCATATGCGCAGACCCGGAAAAGGCTCGCGCGTATTTCGAGAGCGTACCGCCTGCAGACCGTCACAGCTGCTCAATGTGCGGCAAGATGTGCGCAGTACGCACCACAAACATGATATTAGAGGGCAAGGAAGTTAAATTCTGTACTGAGAAATAACTTTCTGCCCCTGTCCCCGGCGAGGAGCGTCGTTCGGGGTGTATTTCGGCGAGGGAACCCGTGTTTCGGGGTGAGAGGATACTTTTGAGTATCGACCGGCATTTCGGGATAAGCCTGAAATGTTACACGACAAAGGCGGTCAATGCGGCCGCCGTGTATGTGCGTGCGCCGGAATGCTCTTTCCTGCGCCGCACAGGAAAGAGGTCAATAATATGAAAAAGACAAACATCAGAAAGCTGACTATTGCGGCTCTGCTCACTGCTGCGGCTGTTGCGGGCTCGCTGTTCTCGTTCCCGTTTCTGGGGGCGAAATGCAGTCCTGTGCAGCACCTTGTGAACATAATAGGCGGCGTTTATCTCGGTCCGTGGTATTCTCTCGGAATGGCGTTCTGCGCAAGTCTGCTGCGGAATATATTCGGGCTTGGTTCGCTGATGGCGTTCCCCGGAAGCATGGTCGGGGCGTTCCTTTCGGGCGTGATGTATCACTGGGTATTCAAGGGAAAGGGGATTTCGCTGCGCCTGCCTATGGCATATCTGGGGGAGCTTTTCGGCACGTCTGTCATCGGCGGTATGCTGTCGTTTCCGGTGGCTTATCTGCTGATGAATAATACGGCGGCGACGCTTTTCGGGTTCGTGCTGCCGTTCTTTGCTTCAAGCGTCGTGGGTACGGTCATTGCGGCTGTTATAGTCACCTCGCTTAAGCGGGTGCGGGCGATAGACTTGTTCATAGAGGCTCAGTAAGGAGGCAGTATGTCGTTAAAGCGGGAAATAGCCGATTCTGTCGGTGCGCTGCGTGATTCTGCGCCGCTTATCCACTGCATAACCAACCATGTCACTTCCGGCAGGACCGCCGATATGCTGCTTGCGGCGGGGGCTTCTCCGATAATGGCTGATTCCCCTGAGGAAAGCGCAGAGGTGACCTCGGCTGCGGGAGCGCTGCTGCTGAATCTCGGCACGCCGACGCTGGAGCGCATTCTTGCCATGCGGCTTTCCGGAGCGCAGGCGGAGCGGCGGGGCATACCGATAATATTCGACCCGGTGGGTGCGCCGTGCTCGGCGTTTCGCAGAAAGTCCTGCCTTGATATTGTGGGCGGAATAAGGCTTTCGGCGGTTCGTGGGAATCTGTCGGAGATGGCGTTTCTTGCAGGTTTTACGGCGAATGAGTGTGGGGTGGACTCAGAGGAAAGCGGGATATCCCCTATAGAAGCGGCAAATTCCGCGGCGAAAAGGCTGGGCTGCGTATGTGCAGTGACTGGTGCGGAAGATGTGATATCTGACGGCAGGCGGGTTGCAGTAATAAGAAATGGCACGCCGCTGCTGAAGCGGGTCACGGGTGCGGGCTGCATGACCTCTGCACTGTGTGCGGCGTTCTCGGCGGTGAGCGGGGCGTTTGTCGGGGCGGCTGCGGGGGCTGCATTCATGAGCGTTTGCGGGGAAATAGCGGCTGAACGCTCATCGGGCGCAGGAAGCTTTTATACTGAACTTTTCAATGCGGCGGGGGATATGACGGCGGAAATACTGGCAGAAAGGCTGAAAATAGATGAATGTTGACTATACGCTGTATCTTTGCACGGACAGCAGGCTGATGTCCTGCAAAACTGTTGAGGAAAGCGTTGAAAAGGCGGTGCTGGGCGGCTGCACGGTAGTGCAGCTTCGTGAAAAGAACGCCTCCTCGCTGGAACTGTTTCAGCTTGCTGAGCGAGTGAAGCGGGTCACTGATAAATATAACGTGCCGCTGATAATAAACGACCGGCTGGACATCTGTCAGGCGGTGGACGCCGCCGGAGTGCACCTCGGCAGGTCCGACCTGCCATGCCGTGAGGCTCGGCGGATACTGGGCGGGGAAAAGCTTATCGGAATATCTGCGGCAACGCCTGAGGAGGCGGCACAGGCGCAGGCGGACGGGGCGGACTACCTCGGTGTGGGGGCGGTTTTTACTACCTCGACAAAAAGCGATACACTGCACGTTGACAGGGAGGATATCCTGAAAATACGTCAGGCGGTCACGATACCGTTTGTTGTGATAGGCGGGATAAATGCGGAAAACATACTCACGCTGGGCGGGCTTGGGATAGACGGCGCAGCGGTTATTTCTGCGGTGATATCCCAGCAGGACATAACCGCCGCCGCACGGGAACTTCGCAGCAGTCTGCGGCAGGTCGTGGGAAGATGATTTATGGGGCGGTGCGCTGTGGTTCTGCGGCGGACTGTCCTTTTTTCATCTTGAAATATTATCAATAATCTACTTGAAATCGTGGGAATAGTGTGATATAATAAAGCTGTACAGGAAAGGAAGGTATAATATGACATATAAAGAGAGTTTTATTAAGTTCATGGTAGACAGCGGAGTGCTGAAGTTCGGCGAATTTACACTGAAAAGCGGCAGACTTGCTCCGTATTTCATCAATGCAGGTAATTACAAGACCGGTGCGCAGCTTGCAAAGCTGGGCGAATATTACGCAGAGTGCATAAAGGAAAACGGCCTGCAGCCGCAGACGCTTTTCGGTCCGGCTTATAAGGGTATCCCGCTTGCAGTTTCTGCCTGCACGGCGCTGTATAACAAATTCGGCACAGATGTGAACTATTGCTTCGACCGCAAGGAGGTCAAGGACCACGGCGAGGGCGGTATGTTCGTCGGAAAGACTCTGGAGGACGGCGAAAAGGTCGTAATAATCGAGGACGTAATGACTTCGGGAAAGGCGCTCAGAGAGGTGCTGCCGAAGCTTAAGGGCGCAGCGGACGTGAATATCGAGGGCATGATAATCACCGTTGACAGAATGGAAAAGGGTCTTACCTCTGACCGCTCGGCTGTGCAGGAGGTTTACGACGAATTTGGCGTGCGTGTTTATTCGATAGTCAACATCAACGACATCATCGACGCACTGGAAAAGGGCGTTATCCCCGGTGCTGAGTATGTGGAGAAGATGAAAGAATACAGAAAGGTCTACGGAGTAGGATAATTTTTGCCAGTCTGTAGGTAGGCTTTTTGACAAGTTATAAGCTATATAATGGAGGTGTTTGTTTATGGCAAGTGTTGGCAATATGGCAATGACGCAGCTTAGAATGGCTCAGGCGTCTGCGAAGTATGGCGTAAGTTCAACGGGGTTGTTCTCAAAGAGCAGCTTTTCATCAAAGAATACGTCGGTCGACGACGCCATGCAGAGCATTCTCAAAAATCGAAACGAGTATTTCAGGCAGCAGTACAAGAAGCTGTACGATTCGGTATTCCCGAATGCTGATGAAACCAAGAACGCAGAGCAGACTGTATCGGTCAAGAGTTCAGCGGCAAAGGCTTCGTCTGCGGCTTCCGAACTGACGGCGTACGCAAACGGGCTCGACTGGGGCGGAACGGTGGATACCGAGGCTGCAGGAGAGAAGATACAAAGCTTCGTTGACGGCTACAACGGAATGATATCGGCTCTTGGCGAATCCGAGGATCAGTCGGTGCTGCAAAAGGGCGTTATCATGGTGAATACCGCAAAGGTCTACAGCAATGCTCTGAAGCGTGCGGGTATCACCGTTGGCAGCGATAATAAGCTGACTTTTGATAAGGATAAGCTGTCCGGCGCGAAGGCTTATGAGCTGAAAGCAACGTTCGGCAGGGGCGGTTTCGCTGCAAAGGTCACCCAGAAAGCCGACCAGATAAAGCGGCTGCAGGGTAGTTCAGGCGGGCTGTTCTCTTACTCGAACACGGTCACGCCGAGTTATACTTATAATATCGGTGCGCTGTTCAGCACTTATGCGTGATAATTCTGCTGTCATATAAAGACTCTGATTCTGGGAGCGCACATAATGAAGATGGGTTATAGACAGTTTTCGGGATACTGCTTTGGCGGTATCCCGATTTTTTTGCCGTATACCCCTTGACAAACCGGAATCATTCTGATATAATGATGTAGTTAAGGCTCAAAAAGTCTTTAACCCCTTTCTCGCACATACCGTGCGGGATATATATCCACAAGGAGGTGCTATACAAATGGCAAAGTTAGCAGAAAAGTATGAGGCGATCATCGTTTTCTCCCTCAAGAAGACCGAGGACGAGATCAAGGCGCTTACAGCAAAGTTCGCTGACCTCATCAAGGCAAACGGAACACTTACCAACATTGATGAGTGGGGCAAGAGAAAGCTCGCTTACGAGATCAACTACGAGGGCGAAGGCTACTATGTACTCTACAACTTCGAGTCCAAGCCTGATTTCCCCATGGAACTTGAGCGTATCATCAACATCACTGACGGCGTTCTGCGTTCCATCGTTGTCCTCGCTCAGGGACAGAACTGATCTCCCGCTGAATAGACTGTACTGCAGTATCAGGAGGTGTTTTTGTGTATAACAAGGTTATTATGATGGGACGGCTGGTTTCCGATCCCGAATTAAGGACCACACCGCAGGGTGTGAGCGTATGCTCTTTCCGCATTGCGGTAGACCGACGCTTCCAGCAGAAGGGGGAGGAGAAAAAATCCGACTTCTTCAATGTGGTTGCATGGCGCCAGCAGGCAGAATTTGTCAACCGTTATTTTAATAAGGGCAGACTGATTCTTGTCGAGGGCGAACTTACCACAAGAAATTATACCGATAAGAACGGCAACAATGCCACTTGGTATGAGATAGTTGCAGACCGTATTTCATTCACCGGCGAAAAAGCACAGGGCGGCTCTTATAATGACTACGCCGCTGTTCCGCCGTCTGCACCGGCTGCGCCCGCTCCCGCTCAGAGCCCTGCTCCGCAGAGTCCGGCTGGGGATTTCAGTGCGGCTGCTTCGGACGACGATTACCCATTCTAAAATTCGTTTGACTTGAACAACAAAGGAGGTTCAGTATCATGGCTGAAAAGTTTGATAGACCGGCTCACGCAGTTAAGCGTCCCAGAAAAAAGGTTTGCCAGTTCTGCGTTGACCGTTCTGAATTTATTGACTACAAGGACGTTGCAAAGCTTAGAAAGTGCATGACAGAGCGCGCTAAGATCCTGCCCCGTCGTGTGACAGGCTGCTGCGCTTATCACCAGAGAGAGCTGACAACAGCTATCAAGAGAGCAAGACAGATCGCTCTCATTCCTTACACCGCTGACTAATTTCCGGTGTATTCCAACTAATACCACTTTTTTCAGTAACACAACTCCCTCTTCGGACTTCCGGAGAGGGAGATTTGTTTTATTTGCCCTGTTCGCTGTCCGGCTTCGGCGGCAGGAAGCTGTATAACTCGGCGTAGCTGTCAAGTTCGCTTTCGTCTGTCGGTATCGCTGGGATAAGTCCGGTGCAGTCGCCTGCGCTGCCGGTATTCATCAGTTCGTCTTGAAGCTGCTGAGCCTTTTCGGGCTGTTCTTCCGGCGGGTATATGGGCCGCTGATACATCGTGGACACCTCGCTTTCGGATATATTATCTGCATGAGGCGGCAAAAAATCCGCAAATTCGAGGTTTTCTGTGAAGTTTCCAGTTGACAAAATGATGGTGATAGAGTATAATATAATGTGAGTATTTGTATTCCAGAGTTCAGACTGCCGATAAACCCTCGTCTTCGCCAGTCTGGGACACACTATTTTAGCAAGCCTAGAGTTTTTACTTATCAAAGAAAGGGACTTTTAATAAAATGGGTTTATTCAAAGCGTTATTCGGCACTTATTCAACCAAGGAGCTGAAAAGGATCGAGCCGATCAAGCAGGCGGTACTTGACCTTGCGGACAAGTATTCTGCAATGTCGGAGCAGGAGTTAAAGGCTCAGACCGGTATCCTTAAGGACAGGCTCGCCGCAGGTGAGACACTTGACGATATCCTACCGGACGCATTCGCTGTCTGCCGTGAGGCTTCAACGAGAGTTATCGGCATACGCCATTATCCGGTTCAGATAATCGGCGGTATCGTGCTCCATCAGGGCCGTATCGCAGAAATGAAGACCGGTGAGGGTAAGACGTTCGTTGCTGCGCTTCCGTCATATCTGAACGGTCTGACCGGCAAGGGCGTTCATATCGTCACTGTAAACGACTATCTGGCAAAGCGTGACAGTGAACTGATGGCAAAGGTGCACAGATATCTTGGCCTTACTGTCGGACTTATCACACACGAACTGGACAACGACCAGCGCCGTGCAGCGTATGCCTGCGACATCACATATGCCACCAACAACGAACTTGGCTTCGATTATCTGCGTGACAATATGTGTATGTACAAGAAGGATAAGGTACAGCGTGCGCCCAACTTTGCGATAGTGGACGAGGTTGACTCTATCCTTATCGACGAGGCGAGAACTCCGCTTATCATTTCGGGCCGCGGCGACAAGTCCACCGACCTGTATGAAAAGGCAGACAAGTTCGCAAAGACCCTCACCATGAACAAGGTAGCCGAGTTGGACGATAAAGAGGACTACGACAAGAACTTTGACGGCGACTACCTCATCGACGAAAAGGCAAAGACCTGCAACCTGCTTCCTGCGGGCGTTGCAAAGGCAGAGAAGTATTTCGGCGTTGAGAACCTTATGGACCCGGAGAACACCACTCTGCTGCACCACATAAATCAGGCTATACGTGCGAACGGCATTATGAAGCTTGATATAGATTACGTTATCAAGGACGGCGAGATCGTCATCGTTGACGAATTTACCGGACGTCTGATGTTCGGCCGCCGCTATAACGACGGACTTCATCAGGCTATCGAGGCAAAAGAGGGCGTTAAGGTCAATCGTGAGAGCAAGACCCTTGCGACCATCACGTTCCAGAACTTCTTCCGTCTGTATGACAAGCTGTCTGGTATGACCGGTACCGCTATGACAGAGGAAGCCGAGTTCCGTCAGATATACAGCCTTGACGTTATAGAGATACCCACCAATAAGCCGGTTATCCGTACCGATAATCACGACCAGATATACAAGAACGAGCGCGGAAAGTTCAAGGCAGTGTGCGATCAGGTCGAGGAATGCCACAAGAAGGGGCAGCCGGTGCTTGTCGGTACTGTCACCATTGAGAAGTCCGAATTTGTTTCAAAGCTGCTCAAGGCACGCGGAATAAAGCATCAGGTGCTCAACGCAAAGAACCACGAAAGAGAAGCTGAGATAGTCGCTCAGGCAGGCAAGAAGGGCGCAGTCACCATTGCGACCAACATGGCGGGCCGTGGTACTGATATCAAGCTTGGCGGTAATGCGGAATATCTGGCTATCCACGAAATGAGAAAGCTTGAATACTCCGACGAGATAATACAAGAGGCGACCGGCTTTGCGGAGACCGACGACGAGGAGATCCTTGAGGCAAGAAACAAGTATCAGGAGCTGAACAAGAAGTTTGAGGAGAAGATCGCACCTGAGGCAGAGGAAGTTCGCGCTGCAGGCGGTCTGTTCATAATCGGTACGGAGCGTCATGAGTCACGCCGTATCGACAATCAGCTCAGAGGACGTTCCGGACGTCAGGGCGACCCCGGCGAGAGCCGTTTCTATATTTCGCTGGAGGACGACCTTATGCGTCTGTTCGGCGGCGACAGAGTTCAGAAGTTCATGGAAACGATGAATTTCGACGAGGATATGCCGATAGAGGCTTCGTTCCTGTCGAGCGCCATTGAATCCGCTCAGAAGAAAATAGAGGGCAGGAACTTCGCCATCAGAAAGAACGTGCTGGATTTCGACGACGTTATGTCCCAGCAGCGTACTACCATCTATTCACAGCGCAACAAGGTGCTTGACGGCGAGGATATCAGCGGCAATATTCAGGACATGATGAACAAGTCTATCGAGGAAGCAGTGGATATGTACTGCTCCGACTCTGTTGCGGAGAACTGGAATCTCGACGGTCTGCGTGCGCACTTCCTGAATCTGTATGTGATGGACAGCGATCTGCGCTATACCACAGAAGAACTCAACGACCTCACCAAGAAGGATATCGTGGAGTTCCTGAAGGAAAGAGGACAGCTTATCTACAAGACCCGTGAGGCTGAGATGGGCTCGCCTGCAATGCGCGAGGTCGAGCGTGTATGCCTGCTCAAGACGGTAGACCGCCACTGGATGGATCACATCGACGCAATGGAGGAACTGAAGCGTGGTATTTACCTGAGAGGCTACGGTCAGAGAAACCCTGTCGTAGAGTACCGCTTCGAGGGCTTTGCGATGTTCGACGAGATGATCGCAGCTATCCGTGAGGAGACCGTCAGAATGGTGCTGACCGTTCCGGTAAGAGTACAGCGTCCTATCGAGCGCGAGCAGGTAATGAAGCCTGACGCACCGAATGCCGGCGCACAGACTCCGTACAGAAACAAGGGCGAAAAGGTCGGCAGAAACGACCCCTGTCCCTGCGGAAGCGGCAAGAAGTACAAGAACTGCTGCGGCAAGGACGATAACTAAGATACGACCGGGGTTCGGGCGCTTCTTCCGGCAGAGGACAGACAGGAGTTCCGACCCCGAAGCTTTTATAGAGGGTGCAGAAATGAAAAAAGAAGAATTTGAGCAGGAACTTACCGGACACATAATCCCGTTCTGGAACAAACTCAGAGATGATGAAAACGGCGGCTTCACCGGATTCATGGACAGCGCGCTGAATATCGACAAGAACGGCGAAAAGGGCGTTATCCTGCATTCCAGAATACTGTGGTTCTATTCAAACGCATACATGGCGCTGGGCGACAAGGCACTGCTTGACAACGCGAAGCACGCTTACGAGTTCCTGACGGAAAAGTGCGTCGATAAGGAATACGGCGGCGTATACTGGAGCATGAACGCTGACGGCACAGTAAGAGAGGACATCAAGCACACCTACTGTCAGGCGTTCTTCATATATGCGCTGTCTAGTTATTACAGGGCGAGCGGCGACAAGAATGCGCTCAGCCTTGCATATCAGGTGATGGAACTTGTGGAGAAGAACTCCACAGACAGCGTGGCTTATCTGGAGAAGATGTCAAGGGACTGGAAAACCGAACTTGCAAACGACGAGCTGTCGGAAAACGGTCTGATGGCAGATAAGACGATGAACACCACGCTCCACATGATGGAAGCTTATACGGAACTGTATCTTGCGGACAGAAACCCCAAGGTTCTGGAAAGGCTGAAATTCCAGCTTGAACTTACATATGACAAGATATTCGACAAGGACGGCAACAAGCTGCTGGTGTTCTTCGACAAGAATATGGACGTTATCGGGGATATACATTCCTACGGCCACGATATTGAAGCGACATGGCTGATAGACCGCGCGTGCGAGGTCATCGGTGAGCCGGAACTCACTGCAAAGTTCGCCGGAATGAACAGCAGGATAGTAAAGAATATCGCTGATATCGCATACGATAAGGCTTCTGGCTCGCTGCTCAACGAGCGTGAGAACGACAAGATAAACACATGGCGCATATGGTGGGTTCAGGCAGAGGCAGTCATCGGCTTCATGAACGGATATCAGAAGGGCTACGGCGGCAAGGAATATTATGATATTTCGTCGAATGTATGGGACTTCATCAAGGAACACATTATCGACAAGCGTCAGGGCGGCGAGTGGCATTCTCAGGTCGACGACAACTGGAAGCCCGCTGACTTCAAGCCCATGGTTGACCCGTGGAAATGCCCCTATCACAATGGCAGAATGTGCCTTGAAATGATGCGCAGGCTGTCGGAATAACAGGTCATGCGAGAGGACACGGCTTTATGAGAAAAACTCAACGTGCCGCTGCGGCTGCTGTGCTGCTGGCAGTATTCACAGGAATTGCGGGCTGCGCAGACAGCGGCGTCAGCAACGAGATACAGCTTCCTATCTACGGCGCAGAGGAGATACGCTATGAGATAGCGACGGCGCAGTATATGGATATTTCACAGACGGACAGCTATGGCGCGACCGTTGGATACCCATATGCGGTGTATCTGTCATATCCGGCTGACGCTCAGCTTGTGGCTTATAATACGGTGAGAGGTTACGAGGTCGCCGAGGGAGATGTGCTGGCGGAGTTGGATTCCTCAGAGCTTGACTATGAGATAAACAACCAGCAGTCGGTGGTCAATTCGGCATATCAGGCGTCGCTTTCCGGAGGGCGTGCAGACCAGCTTCAATATCAGATAGAGCAGATGAAGCTTGATATGATGCTCGCCGAAAAGGACAGCTATACGATAAGGGCGCCGTTTGACGGCACGATAACGCTTTCCTCGCCGGCGGCGGCAGGGACGAGCGTGCAGGCTGGTTCACTGTGCTGCGCTATTTCTGAGCCGGACAGGTTCGTGATATACATTGACGGGCGTGATTCGTCCAACTTCCGCTATGGGCAGAAGGTACAGGTCAGGTTAGACGAAACATATTATGACGCAGTTGTGGCGGAAGCGCCGGATATCGCACCGGCGAGTGCATATGGAAGTTCGGCGAACCGTGTTGTGTTTGACGTAGGCGACGAGGCCAGGGCGAAGATACTTGAGGAATCGCCGATGGCTGTTGTTGCGGGGTGGGCGACCATCTTTGCCACGACAGAGAAAAAGAACGTGCTCGCCGTGCCTGAAGCAGCGGTGAAGTCCACCGGCACGCAGAGTTATGTAACGCTAGTGGACGGCACGGAACGATATAAGCTGAAAGTCACAACGGGCAAGAGCCTTGGCGGATATACCGAGATACTGGACGGTATTTCGCAGGGAGATGTGGTCATATGCGAGGGAAGCGGGGTATATACTCCGGTATCTTCTGAGCCGACCGAGTAAGAATAAATATATACACTGCCACCGGGTAGGAATGCAGAGCATTCGCAGCACTTCGTTAGGTCTTTGAAGAAGTGCAGCGGGTGCTTATTTTTTTGAACAGGAGAGAGATTATGAAGAAACTTATTGCGTATTTCACAAAGGGCGAGCTTCTGCTGTGGGTAGGGTCTATGGCGGCGATAATCGTGTCGTTCCTGCTGTTTGACCGCACTAGCTGGCTCACGCTGGGGGCGTCGCTTGTGGGAGTCACCTCGCTGATATTCTGCGCAAAGGGCAATCCCGCAGGGCAGGTGCTGATGATAGCGTTTGCGCTGATGTACGGCATTATATCGTGGGGGTTCGCTTATTACGGGGAAATGATCACCTACGTGTTCATGTCGCTGCCTATGGCGGTGGTGTCGCTGGTCGCATGGCTCAGGAATCCATACGGCGAGGGTAAATCAGAGGTCAGGGTGAACAAGCTTGATAAGCGGGAATACGTCATTGCGGGGGTGCTTGCGGCGGCGGTCACGGCGGGCTCGTTCTTCCTGCTGAAGGTTCTTGGCACGGCAAACCTTGTGCCGAGCACCATTTCGGTAACTACCAGCTTTATTGCGGTGTATTTCACATTCCGCAGAAGCCCGCTTTATGCGATAGGCTATGCGGCGAACGATATAGTGCTCGTGGTGCTGTGGACTCTGGCGGCGGTCGAGGACATACGGTATGTTTCGGTGATGGTGTGCTTTATGGCATTCCTGCTGAATGATATTTACGGCTTCGTAAGCTGGCGGAGAATGGAGAAAAGGCAGTCGGCGGGAGTGTGAATTAATTTTATTATCCGGTTCGCAGTGAACCGGATTTTTCCTTTGGTTACAATAAATATTCAATAATGTTGGACAAACGTAAAAAAATCTGAGAAATACAAAAAAATCATTGACATATCGGGTATTTTATTATAAACTGTTATTTGGTATGTATGCCTATTACGGAAATAAGGAAGGTCAGCAGATGGAAAATATAATCAGCCTGCGTAATATCGTCGTTGAATTTGACGGCGAACAGATACTCAAGAATATAGATCTGGACATAAAGGATAAGGAGTTCGTGACGCTTCTGGGTCCGTCCGGCTGCGGAAAGACCACGACCCTGCGGATAATCGGCGGATTTCTTACCCCCACTTCCGGCGACGTGATGATGGACGGAAAGCGTATAAACGACCTGCCGCCGCATAAGCGCGACGTAAACACGGTGTTCCAGAAGTACGCACTGTTCCCGCACCTTAACGTATATGAGAATATCGCATTCGGGCTGAGGATAAAGAAGGTCGGCGAAAAGGAGATAATAAGACGGGTCGGCGAAATGCTGGAACTCGTCAATCTGACTGGCTTTGAGAAGCGTTCGGTGCAGAGGCTTTCCGGCGGTCAGCAGCAGCGTGTTGCCATTGCAAGGGCGCTGGTCAATCGCCCGAAAATACTGCTGCTGGACGAGCCGCTTGGCGCGCTCGACCTGAAGCTGCGTAAGGAAATGCAGACCGAACTGCGAAAGATACAGCAGGCTCTGGAACTGACGTTTGTCTATGTTACCCACGATCAGGAAGAAGCACTGACCATGAGCGACACGGTCGTGGTAATGAACAACGGTCATATCCAGCAGATAGGCTCTCCGACCGACATATACAATGAACCTGTGAATGCGTTCGTTGCGGACTTCATAGGCGAAAGCAACATCATCAACGGCTGTATGCCGCAGGACTGTCTGGTCGAATTTGCGGGAAAGCGGTTTGAATGCGTCGATAAGGGCTTCGGAAAGAACGAAACGGTAGACGTCGTTATCCGTCCGGAGGACGTAAAGGTAATACCGGCGGAGCAGGCGCAGCTTACCGGCGTGGTGGAATCTGTCGTGTTCAAGGGCGTGCACTATGAAATGACGGTGGACTGCGTTGACCATAAGTGGCTGATACATTCCACAAAGGCGGAGCCTGTCGGCAGCGTTATCGGAATGACAGTTGACCCGTTCGATATACACATCATGAAGAAGTCGAAGCAGCCGGGCGCATATCCTGCGCTCATGGGGGTGAACGAAAATGAAGAAGCTTAAGGCGTTCGCATTCCCCTATCTGGTGTGGATGGCGGTGTTCATCGTCGTTCCGCTGCTGATGGTGGCGTATTTCGCATTCACTGACGAGGAGGGGCATTTCACGCTGGACTATATCGCAAACGTGGGGCAGTATACGAATATTTTCGTGCGCTCGATATGGCTGGCGGTGATAGCTACTGTTATATGTCTTGTGATGGCTTATCCCGTGTCGTTCATGCTGTCGAGAATGAAGAAGCACCATCAGGCTACAATGCTGATGATAGTAATGCTGCCGATGTGGATGAACTTCCTGCTGAGGACATACGCATGGATGACGCTGCTTGGCAACAACGGCATTATCAACAACTTTCTGGGACTTTTCGGGCTTGGTCCGTTCAAGCTGATAAACACAGAGGGCGCAGTGGTGCTTGGAATGGTTTATAATTACCTGCCGTTCATGGTGCTGCCGCTGTATTCAGTCATGGTGAAGATAGACAAGAGCCTTATCGAAGCGGCTTCTGACCTCGGCTGCAACCCGGTCAAGGTGCTGTTCAGGGTAGTTGTTCCGCTGTCCGTGCCGGGAATAATGTCGGGCGTCACGATGGTGTTCGTTCCGGCGATAAGTACGTTTATCATTTCCAGAATGCTGGGCGGCGGCTCGAACCTGCTGATAGGCGACCTTATCGAAATGCAGTTCCTTGGCAATGCGTATAACCCGCACCTTGGTGCAGGCATTTCACTGGTGCTTATGGTGATAATCCTGCTAATAATGACGATAATGAACCAGTTCAACCCGGACGATCAGGTGCTTATCTGAGCGTCCATCGGAGGAAGATAATGAAAACCTTATCAAAAATATATCTTGGGCTTGTCCTGATGTTTTTGTATGTGCCGATATTCGTGCTTATCGTGTTTTCGTTCAACGAAACGAAAAGCCGGTCGGTGTTCAGCGGCTTCACGCTGGAATGGTATGCGAAGCTGTTCCGCAACGAGGTCATAATATCCTCGTTGATAAACACGCTTATAATCGCCGTTATCGCAAGCATTGCGGCGACAGTTCTGGGTACTCTGGCGGCAATAGGCATAAACTCTATGCGCAAGGTGCCTAAGGCGGTGGTAATGAATATCACGAATATGCCTATCGTCAATCCTGAGATAGTCACCGGCGTTTCGCTGATGCTGCTGTTCGTGTTCTTTGCGGCGAGAATGAATCTCGAATTTGGCTTTGTAACTCTTGTCATAGCGCACATCACGTTCGATGTTCCATACGTTATACTAAACGTTATGCCGAAATTCCGGCAGATGGACCCGAATCTGTTCGAGGCTGCGCAGGACCTTGGCTGCAGTCCGTTCACCGCACTGAGAAAGGTGATTCTTCCGGAGATAATGCCGGGAGTTGTCAGCGGATTCCTGATGTCGTTCACGTTCTCGCTGGACGATTTCGTTATCAGCTACTTCACGAGCGGCTCGACCTCGCAGACGCTTCCTATCACGATCTATTCAATGACCCGCAGGAAGATTTCACCGGAGATAAATGCGCTTTCCACGATAATTTTCGTGGTGGTCGTGATAGTGCTGGTGGTAAAGCATATAATTGAAACTAAGCAGGAGCAGCGGCTCAGGGCGAACGGGGGCGATGAGGAATGAAATACCGTCACTTTCTGAGGGCTTTAAGCGCAGCGATGTGCGCAGTTATGTTGGCGGGCTGTTCCGGCTCGGCTTCCGATGAGGCGGCAAGCTCTGAGGAGAGCAGCGAGGAGAGCGAGGCGCAGACCCTTACTGTCGAGGATATGGACTACTTCACCAGATTCAAGGGGCAGAATATCTCGATAAATGTCTATAACTGGGGAGAATATATTTCTACCGGCGCAGACGAGGGCACTCTGAATGTCAATGCGGAATTTACGAAGCTGACAGGAATAAAGGTCAACTACACGAATTACGCCACGAACGAGGAACTATACGCAAAGCTGAAAGGCGGCGGAGCGTATTACGATGTAATCATTCCGTCGGATTATATGATCTCCAAGATGATAAAGGAGGATATGCTGCAGAAGCTGGATATGGACAATATACCCAACTTCAAATATATCATGCCGAGTTTCGTCGATCCTGCCTATGATGAGAAAAACGAGTATTCCGTGCCGTATACGTGGGGTACTGTGGGTATCATCTATAACAAGGACATGGTGGATATTCCGGAGGAGGACATAGACTGGAATATACTGTGGAACGAGGACTACACCGACCAGATATTGATGTTCGACAATCCGCGTGACGCATTCGCTATCGCAGAGATAATGATGGGTTATTCGCTGAACACGGAGGACCCGGTGGAACTGAATGCCGCAGCCGACAAGCTGAAAGAGCAGAAGAGCGTGGTTCAGGCTTATGTCATGGACGAGATATTCGACAAGATGGCTGCGAACGACGCATGGATAGCGCCCTACTACGCAGGCGACGCACTGACTATACTTGACGAAAACGAGGATCTGGGCTTCGTCGTGCCGAAAAGCGGAACGAACCTTTTCGTTGACGCAATGTGCATTCCTGTGGGCGCCAAGCAGAAAGAGGCTGCGGAAATGTATATCAACTTCATGTGCGAGCCGGATATAGCCTATGCGAATATCGACTACATCTGCTATTCCACGCCGCACAGCGCAGCGTTTGAAATGCTGGACGAGGAAACGCAGACAAATCCGGTGTCCTATCCGGGCGATGAATACCTTGACGAGAACACCACGATATTCGTGAATCTTTCGGACGAGGCGAGCCTGCTTATGCAGACGCTGTGGACGGAGATGAAGTCCGCAGAGAACGAAACGCCTAACCGCTGGATAGTTCCGGTGTTCCTGCTGCTTTGCCTTGCGGGGATAATCTTTACGCTGATAAGGCGGCATATACGCAGTAAGAAAGATATATATTGAAACTCAGTCCCTCGGCATCATGAGCCGGGGGACTGCTTGCTGTTCGATAAAAATATGTGCATTCTGGCAAAAAATACTTTACTATACCCTTGACATTTTCGTTATTTTGTTGTAAAATAATAATAGGTTTTTTGTGCGTTGACTGCATCGCACAAAATGCTTACATTATCTTAATATCTATTGTATTATAGACGTTAGGCGGTTTAATATATAATAAAAAGGACCGTTGACCATGCCGTGCGGCTTTCCCGATATCAGGCTGAGTCGGCACTGCTGTGTTACTTTTGCGCAATACCGCACAACTTTCGTGTGCGTGACGCACTGTTTAAGCTGCTTTTCCTTGGGGGGGACTGTTGGCTTATCTTCTACAATTGTATATTATTCCCGCCTGCTATTTGAGAGTAGTGTCAATTCTTAATTAAGGAGGGAACGAATGATGGATACACCGATCGCGATACTTATCGCTGTTGCGGCATTCATCGTCGGCGCAGCCGGGGCAGGCTTCCTCTGCTTCAAAATGGGCATAAAGCACCGTATCAAGACGGCAGAAGCCCAGTTTGAATCAGCTGAGAAGGAATCGGCTCGCATTATCGAAGAAGCGAACGAAAAGGCAGAGGATCGCAAAAAAGCGGCTCTCGTCGAGGCAAAGGACGAGATCTATAAGCTGCGTTCCGACGCCGAAAAAGAGATCCAGCGTCTTAAAAATGAGACAGACCGTGAACTGAAGGAGCGCAGGGGAGAACTTTCCCGCTCAGAGCGCAGACTTCAGCAGAAGGAAGAAAATCTCGACAAAAAGACCGACAAGATGGAGCGGCTTGAAGAACAACTCCATCAGAAGCACAAAAAGGCAGATGAAAAGATCGCCGAGGCAGAGCAGCTCAAGGCAAGCCAGATGGATATACTTGAGCGCATTTCCGGCTTCACCACAGATCAGGCGAAGGAACACCTGCTTTCCCTGCTCGACAGTGAACTGAGCCACGAAAAGGCAGTCAAGATCACTGCTTATGAGCAGAAACTCAAGGACGAAGAGGACGAGATGGCAAGAAAGCACATCTCCCTCGCAATATCCCGCCTTGCCGCTGACACCGTGTCTGAATCTGCTGTGTCAGTCGTTGCGATACCCAACGATGAAATGAAGGGCCGTATCATAGGCAGAGAGGGCAGAAACATCAGGGCGCTTGAAACGCTCACAGGCGTTGACCTTATCATCGACGATACGCCTGAGGCTATCACGCTTTCAAGCTTCGATCAGGTACGCCGTGAGATAGCACGTATCTCGCTGGAAAGACTTATTCAGGACGGCCGTATCCACCCCGCACGCATAGAGGAAACAGTCGAAAAGGCACGCAAAGAGGTCGAGCAGCGTATCCGTCAGGAGGGTGAGCGCGCTGTTATGGAGACCAACGTAAACGGTCTGAATCACGAACTTGTGCGCCTGATAGGCAGACTGAAGTACAGGACTTCCTACAGGCAGAACGTGCTCAGCCACTCCATCGAGGTTGCTCATCTTGCCGGCATTATGGCGAGCGAACTTGGCGTTGACGCAGCGCTTGCAAGGCGCGCAGGTCTGCTCCACGATATCGGAAAGGCTCTCGACCACGAGATAGAAGGCTCGCACGTACAGATAGGCGTTGACGTATGCCGCAAGTACAAGGAAAGCCCCGAAGTCATTCACGCTATCGAGGCTCACCACGGCGACGTTGAATGCCGCACTGTTATCGCCGCACTTGTTCAGGCTGCAGACGCAATAAGCGCAGCAAGACCTGCCGCAAGAAGCGAGAACTACGAGAACTACATAAAGCGTCTTGAAAAGCTTGAAGAAATATGCTGCTCCTACAATGGCGTTGAGAAGTCCTACGCAATTCAGGCGGGCAGAGAGGTGCGTATCATGATCAAGCCTGAATCTGTTTCAGACGACGGCATGAAGGTGCTTGCAAGAGATATCGCAAAGCGTATCGAGGACGAGATGGACTATCCCGGACAGATCAAGATCAATCTTATCAGGGAGAGCCGTGCAGTTGACTACGCAAAATAATTGCAATGCCGCATGATACAATGCGCTGCGCTGCAATAATAGCAGACACGGCGTTCCCGCAGAAATGCAGAGAACGCCGTGTTTTTCCCTAAGGCAACACCTATGAGCCTTGTGCGGTATAGCCCTTCATCTTGCATTTGCTCAACTTTGACACTACATAGAGAGGTACATACATGATCCTATTTGACCCAACTAAATGTGTTTCCTGTAATTCCTGCATACGTGTCTGCCCCACGCCCGAGGCAAATAAGGCTGAATATACGGCGGATGGCAAGCTGGTATACAGCGTAGATCCGGATAAGTGCATTCGCTGCGGTGCGTGCGTCAAGGAATGCGTGCACGGTGCGAGGACCTATGAGGACGACACCGACAGATTCTGGAAAGATGTTAAGAACGGCAACCCGCCTGCGCTGCTGGTCGCTCCGTCGATCAAGGTGGCTTTTGACGGCTGCTGGCGGAACGTGCTGGAATTTCTGCGCAGCAAGGGCATCAAGGAGATATATGACGTATCGTTCGGCGCAGATATCTGCACATGGGCGCATCTGCGCTATGTTCAGAAGAATCCGGGCAAGAAGATCATTTCGCAGCCCTGTCCGGCTATCGTGAACTATATCCTGAAATACTGCCATGACGCTGTAAAGAATCTTTCTCCGGTGCATTCGCCGATACTCTGCGCTGCAGTGTATATGAGGAAATACCTCGGTATCAAGACGAAATTCGCCGCACTCACGCCGTGTATAGCCAAGCGTGACGAATTTCAGGACACGGGTCTGGTGGACTATAACGTTACCTTTGAGAAGCTTGGCGAGCTGATGGAGCAGAACGGCTTTCATCTCGCTGACCAGAAAGGAAAGCGTTCCTCGTTTGAATTTAACGGTCCTCAGGGCATAATGGGCGCTATTTACCCCCGTCCGGGCGGACTTAAAGCCTGTCTGGAACTCGAAGCGCCGAATCTCAGCGTTATTTCTTCTGAGGGCACAGACCACATCTATCGCGAACTTGCAATGTACCCAAAGACAGAGCCCAGAGATGTTCCGGACGTATTCGACGTGCTCTCATGTTCGAGGGGCTGCGGAAGCGGTCCGGCTATCGGCACGCCGCTATCGGTGTACCAGATGAACAGCATTCTGTATGGCATAGAGAAATATAACAAGACCAAGCGTGTGAAATTCGACCGCAGGGGCAGGGACAAGCAGTTCCTGCAGTTCGACAAGGAACTTGACCCGTCGGCGTTCCTGCGCACCTATACCATGCACAACGCCTGCGGTGCGGTGTTCAGCGATGCTGAGATAGACGAGCAGCTCCACAAGCTTGGAAAGCATACATATACCGAAATGAACTACAACTGTCATGCGTGCGGTTTTGAGACTTGCCGTGACATGGCAAAGGCTATACTTCACGGGGCGAGCACGCCCTACTCCTGCGCACAGTACACGCTGAACGCAGCAAACCGCCGCAGAGATCAGATAGAGAGCACGAACGCCAGCATAGCGGAGATAACCGAGCAGCTCAGCACCGTGGTATCCAGCCTTACGGACAGCATATCCAGCGTAACGGCGGCGACCAACGGCATAACTCAGCTTAACGGTCAGAATCACGAGGAAATATCTCAGCTTTCGGACGTGGTGACGGAGCTTCGCAGGCTGACCGACAATATCAATTCTTCGATGGGCGCGATAAACACCAGTGTTACTGGCTTCTCGAAGATGACGAAGAATATCAGCGACATTGCACGGCAGATAAATATTCTGGCGATAAATGCGAGCATTGAGGCGGCGCGCGCAGGCGAATACGGCAGGGGCTTCTCGGTGGTCGCAGAGGAGGTACGCAGCCTTGCAGAACATTCGCAGAGCGCGGTGACCGAGGCAGAGGAAAGCAACAAGCTGGTGTTCAGCAATATCGACGACGTAAACGGCATAGTGTCCACGATAAACGAGAAGATGGCGGATATTCTTTCCATGATGGACAGCGTTCAGGGCAATATTTCCACGACGCTTGAAAAGGGAAGCGATATCAGCACGGCGATGACTGACGTTTCCGGCATTACCTCAAAGGTGGACAATCTTGTCAGCCGTGCCGAGGACGTACTGAAAAGCACTGAATAATACAGGAGGGCGTTATGTCGAATCCCGGCGACCTGCGTGTTATAAAAACACGCCAGAATATCCGAAATTCGCTCGGCTCGCTGCTTTCTGAAAAGGAGCTTTCCGAGATAACGATAACTGCATTATGCCAGCGTGCGCAGATAAACCGAAAGACGTTTTACCGGCACTACCGTTCGATATCAGATGTAATAACGGAGTTTGAGAACGAACTTCTGGAGGGCTTTGCAGACGTGCTGCGCTCAAGCAACACAAGTCTGCTGGATATAGGGTCGGTGCTGAGAGATATCAGCGAACTCATCAGCAGCAATCAGGAGTATTTCCAGAGGCTGCTGAAGCTTAATCCGGAACTTTTCAGCGGCGGCAGGGTCAAGGCAATGCTGCGGCGTGCTGTGGAGATATCCCTGCGTGACGTGTGCAGGGTATCAGACGAGCAGACGCTCCATGCGCTGTCGGAATTTACGGTGAGCGGCGTGCTGTCGCTGTATGCGGCGTGGTTTGACGGCGGCTGTACGGGCAGTCTTGACGTGCTGACTGACACTGCGCACAGAATGACCATGGAGGGTCTGAAGGGATTTGTCCCCGACGACAGGCGGCATATTATCGACAACTGATAAATGGGGATCTCTAAGGCAGTTCCGTGCTGCTGCGGTATTGTCCTGAAAACGGAGGAAACAAAATGCCTAAGTCAATAACGGTCAGGCAGACGATAAGTCCTGACGAAAAGGAGAGCATATGTCGGGAGCTTCTGTCGGTGCTTCCCGAATGGAAAGAGAGCGCAGAACGCACTGATGAAATAGCGGTGCGCTGCCGCTCGATACCGGTATGGGCGGCTTACGACGAGGGAACGCCGTGCGGGTTCATTGCAATGCGTGAAACCAGTCCGCACGCCGCAGAGATATTTGCGATGAGCGTGAAGCCTGAATATCAGCGGCACAAGCTGGGCAAGGAGATGTTCATTTCGCTGCTGAACTATGCAAGACGCCAGAGATATGAGTTTTTGCAGGTGAAATGCTCTGCAGAGGGAAGCGCAGAGGAGCAGTCGGCAGACCTGTTCTATCAGAGCCTTGGGTTCAGGGAACTTGAGGTGCTGGAGATATCGGGCGCTGGGAAGCCTTGCAGGGTTTATATCAGAAGTGTGAATTAATTAGAAATGGGAGCGGTTTTCCGCTCCCATCAAGTTTATTGAAAAAGCCTATATCAAGACTGGCGAGAAGCCCTCAGATTCTAGGAAGTGGCGTTTCGGCTAGGCTTTGTGCCTGCCGAAATGCCACTGACGACGAAGATGAGGGTTTATCGACAGTCTGATGGGTGATTATTTGAGGAATCCCTCGATAATCTTTTCCTCGGCTTCCTCACGGGTAAGGCCAAGTGAGCATAGCTTCAATATCTGCTCGCCCGCTATCTTGCCTATTGCTGCTTCGTGGATAAGCGCAGCGTCAACGTTTGCTGCGTTGAGCGCAGGCTGTGCGTCAACCCTGCCGTTTTCTGCAAGGATAGCGTCGCAGGCTGAGTGACCGGTGCAGCGTGCGTTGCCCTCGATAACGGAGTAGAAAGCCTGATGTGAGTTACCTCTTGCGACTGAGCGGGAAACGAGATCTGCGCCGCAGTCCTCGCCGTTGAGTTCGACCTTGAACTTGGTCACAGCGTCCTCGTCGCCGTCTGTCATTATGCGCTCACGGACGATGATTTTTGCGCCCTTGTCCAGAACGGCGGACGTGCTTCTTGTGGTCTTGTCCACTCCACGAAGCTGCACGGTGTCCATTTCAAGGCAGGAGTCCTCTTTCAGGAAAGCGTCGGTCACGGGGTCGATCTTTCTGAGACCCTTGCCTTTTCCGGTGCCGATGTGCTTTTCCTTGTAAAGCACGTGAGAGCCTTTTTCAAGGAAGAATCTGTGGATACCGTTGTGGCGTGCCTGTTCCTCGCCGTCGTTGTGTACGCCGCAGCCGGCGACAATTACCACGTCTGCGCCCTCGCCGATGAAGAAGTCGTTATATACAAGGTCCTCCACTGCGGAATGCGTTACGCACGCCGGAATATAAACGGTTTCGCCCTTGGTGCCGGGCTTCACCCTGATGTCTATTCCGGGCTTGTCCGTTTTGGGGGTGATGGTGATATTCTCGGAGGAACGTCTGCCTGCGCACTCGCTGTCCTGACGTATATTGTATGCGCCCTTGAAGCCGGTCGTGGCGTCGTAATCCGAAATGACTTTCAGCATTTCTGCAGTAATGCTGTTGAATGCTTCTTTCTGAGCGTCGCTCATTGACAGGCACCTCCGTTCTGATTTGCGTCCGCTGCCGCAGGACATCTGCCAGAAAATTCTCCCTTAAGAAGAAGCGGCAGGATATCTTCTCTTGCGCCGCTGGTGCGCACCTTTCCGTCGGCAACGACGACTATTTCGTCGGCAATGGAGAGAATGCGCTCCTGATGGGATATGACCACGAGCGAGCCGCTTGTGCTGCTGCGTATCTCCTCAAAGGTTTCGACCAGACGTGCGAAACTCCACAGGTCTATTCCGGCTTCCGGCTCGTCGAAAACCGACAGAACGGCATTTCGTGCGAGCACGGTGGCTATTTCGATACGCTTTGCTTCGCCGCCTGAAAGAGCCGGACTCATTTCACGGTCGATGTATTCTTCGGCGCACAGCCCGACCTTACCAAGAAGCACGCAAAGTTCGCCGTGGTCGAGCGTCCTGCCCGCAGCCATGGTGAGCAGGTCACGGACGGTCAGTCCCTTGAATCTCACCGGCTGCTGGAACGCATACGCTATGCCCAGCCTTGCACGTTCGGTGACATCGGCTTCGGTGATATCTTTGCCGTCAAGAAGTATTTTTCCGCTTGTGGGCTTCTCAACTCCTGCGATGAGTTTCGCAAGGGAGGTCTTGCCGCCGCCGTTCGGTCCGGTTATTACCGTCAGCCGTGCGGAGGTGGTGAAGCTTATTCCGTTTATAATAGGCTCGCCGTTTGGCAGACGCCAGACGAGTTCCTGTAATTCCAGCAAATTTAACGCCCCTTTCAGCATTATCTTGTCGTATTATGGGTATTCCCCTATCATATTATTTTACCATAACCGTGCGATTATGTCAACATTCATGGTAAAATATTATGAGCGGGTGCGGCATTATGAAGCGCTTGTGCGGTGTTCCCTTTTATAAAATCATGCCGGTATTATTTGTTTATGTTGCACAAAAATCCTCGCAAAAGCGCTTTTTTTCGTTCGGAGAAGTTGCACAGTTTCAAATTATATGGTATAATACTTGTGTGCGCAGATAGCTTTAGCACACGAAAGCCAGAAAGCGTAAAAGCCCAAAAGCGCACGGCATTATATACAAGACAAAGGAGAAACCAACATGAAGATCAAGAAGATTTTTGCCGCATTTGCTGCGGCAGCAATGGCAGTTTCATTTGCAGGCTGTTCCGGCGGAACTTCCTCCGGCAGCACCTCTGAAAGCGGCAGCACCGCAAGCGGCACTGACGGCGGCGACAAGGTATACACAATAGGTATCTGCCAGCTCGTTCAGCATGAGGCACTTGACGCTGCAACAAAGGGCTTCAAGGACGTTCTTACTGAGAAGCTTGGCGACAAGGTACAGTTCGAGGAGAAGAACGCAGGCGGCGAAAGCACAAACTGCACCACAATATGCACAGGCTTCGTTGCTTCCAACGTTGACCTTATCCTCGCAAACGCAACAGGCGCACTTCAGGCTGCAAGTTCTGCGACTGCTACCATTCCGATTCTCGGTACCTCGGTAACCGACTATGCTACCGCTCTTTCCATCGACAACTGGACAGGTACTGTCGGCACAAACGTTTCCGGTACATCTGACCTCGCACCGCTTGACGAGCAGGCTAATATGCTGCTGGAGATGTTCCCTGACGTAAAGCAGGTAGGTATCCTCTACTGCTCTGCAGAGGCTAACTCAAAGTATCAGGCTGTTGAGTTCGGCAAGGCTCTGACAAACGCAGGCGTTGCTTTCAAGGAGTACAGCGCAGCTGATTCCAACGAAATAAGCACCGTTACCACCACCGCTATCGGCGAGTGCGACGTGCTCTATATCCCGACCGACAACACTATGGCTTCTTCTACAGAAACTATCAGAAATATCGTCGTTCCTGCAAAGATACCGGTTATCGCAGGCGAGGAGGGCATTTGCAAGGGCTGCGGCGTTGCTACGCTTTCCATCAGCTATGAGGACCTCGGCAGAAAGACCGGCGAGATGGCTTATGAGATACTTGTAGAGGGCGCAGACATTTCCACAATGGCAGTACGCTCTGCAACCTCCGACATCAAGAAGAAGTATAACGCTGAGATATGCGCAGAACTGGGCATCACACCGCCCGCTGACTACGTTGCTATCGCAGCAGACTGATTCCCGGCAGATCCAGAATGCAAACGGGGTGCGGACTATCCGTTCCCCGCTTCTGCATAAAGTAAGGCAGTAAAAATATTACAGAAAAAACATATCGGAGAAAACCATGGACTTATTCTTACAAAAGCTCACCACATTCGGAAACGCCCTGCCCGGCGATATCACGCAGGGGCTTATCTGGGGCGTACTCGCCATCGGCGTATTCATCACCTACAAGATACTTGACTTTGCGGACCTCACCATTGATGGAACGCTGGGTCTGGGCGGCGTTACTGCGGTGGTACTCATCACAGCGGGCGTGCCTGTTCCGGTCGCAATGATAATCGCATTCTTTGCGGGGTGTGCGGCGGGTCTTTGCACTGCGCTGCTGAACACCATGCTGGGTATTCCGGGCATTCTTTCCGGCATACTCACGCAGCTTGCGCTTTATTCGATATTCCTTGACATAAACGGCAAGGCTAATGCGCCGGTCAGCGTGGACAGATTCCCGCTGGTCATCTCGTCACGCTATGTTACGCCGGGCAACGAGGTAATAGACATAATCCGCACGGTGGGCACGGGACTTCTGTTCGTGGTGCTGATTATTGCGGCGCTGTACTGGTTCTTCGGTACGGAGTATGGTATGTCGATACGTGCGACAGGCTGCAACTCCTCTATGTCCAAGGCTGAGGGTATCAACACAAAGCGCACCACTATCGTGACGCTGGTCCTTTCAAACGGTCTGGTCGGTCTTGCGGGCGCACTGCTGTCACAGTATCAGGGCTTTGCGGACGTAAACATGGGCAGAGGCGCTATCGTTATCGGCCTTGCGGCAGTTATCATAGGAATGGTGCTGGGCGAGGTGCTGTTCGGTAAGCATTTCAACTTTGTTGCTAAGCTTTCGTTCACGGCACTGGGTGCGATAATCTACTTCGTGGTACTTAGAATAGTTCTTCTGCTGGGTCTTTCCACAGACAACACCAAGCTGTTTTCCGCTATCATCGTTGCAATATTCCTTGCAGTGCCCTATCTGCAGAAAGCTGCAAAGACTTCGTTCAGGCGCGCGGGAAAGCGTTCGACGGCAGTCGGCGCGGCAGTCGTGGCTGAATCGGAGCATTTGCAGGAAGCGCTGAAGAATACAGTCACAAACGGCGGCAAAAAGGAGGGCGAGTGATATGCTGGAACTCATCAATCTCAGAAAAGCGTTCAATCCCGGCACGATAAACGAAAAGAAAGCCCTCAACGGCGTATCCATAAAGCTGGAGGACGGCGACTTCGTGACGATAATCGGCGGCAACGGCGCAGGTAAATCCACCACGCTGAATGCAGTCGCAGGAGTTTGGCCGGTAGACGAGGGTTCTATACTTGTGAACGGACAGAATGTCACAGGACTTTGCGAGCACAGACGTGCGAAGTACATCGGCAGAGTGTTTCAGGACCCTATGACAGGTACTGCAGCAGATATGGAGATACAGGAGAATCTTGCGCTTGCCGCACGCCGCGGAAAGACAAGGCTTCTGAACTGGGGCATAACACGCCGTGAGCGTGAGGAATACCATGAGCTGCTGAAGAAGCTCGGTCTGGGACTTGAGGACAGAATGACCAGCAAGGTCGGACTGCTTTCGGGCGGTCAGCGTCAGGCGCTCACGCTGCTGATGGCTACGCTGAAGAAGCCGCAGATACTGCTGCTGGACGAGCACACGGCGGCACTCGACCCGAAAACCGCCGCAAAGGTGCTGCAGCTTTCCGATGAGATAATCGCTGAGAATCACCTGACTGCGATGATGGTCACGCACAACATGGCGAATGCCATCGAATACGGCAACAGGCTCATCATGATGAACGACGGCAGGATAATCTACGACGTCAAGGGCGAGGAAAAGAAGCGCCTGACCGTTGACGAACTCATGCAGAAATTCGAGGAAGCAAGCGGCACTGCGCTCAACAACGACCGTATGCTGCTTTCTAAGGGCAACCACTAAGCTTTGATTTTATCCGATATGAGTTTCCCCCGCAGTTAAACTGCGGGGGATTTCTGCTGTATTAATAAATAACCCCCGGCTGTTACACCGGGGGTAAGATTTACTGCTGTACCATTTCGTTAGTAGGTGCGGTGGGTGCAGTTTCGGGCTTGGGGACTGACGGTGCGGGGGCTTCCGAATTTAGTCCGGACGCCATTGCCTTGCCCGTCACAAAGCTGCCTACAAGGGATTTCAGGTCAACGCCCAGACCCTCAAGCAGTCCTGAGGATGCCTGAGTTGTGGCTTCGGTGATGTCCTTGACCAGCTTGGAGGCGTTTCCGTCGCCGTACATGGTGATCTTGTCCACGTTCTCCAGCGGCTTTGCGATAGCCTGTGCGACTTCCGGCATTTTCTCGAAGTACATCTGCAGCACGGCTGCTTCTTCCATCTTGCGCATTGCTTCGGCTTTCTTGTCAAGACCCTCAGCTTCTGCGAGCGCCTTTGCACGGACTGCTTCCGCTTCGGCAAGACCCTTTGCACGGATACCCTCGGCTTCCTGCTCGGCAGCGTATCTTGCGGCTTCTGCACGGGATTTCTCGGCTGCGGCTTCATTCTGAGCCGTTACAAGGATAGCTGCGGCTTCGTTCTTCTTTATCTCCAGCTCGGCTTCGGCGTTCTGGATATCCTCGTACTTCTTAGCTTCTGCGTTTCTCTGGACGGTGTAAAGTTCTGCGTCGGCTCTCTGCTGGGCTGCGTATTTCTGCGCTTCTGCGGTCTTTTTGACCTCGGCTTCGAGGGCGCGCTCTTTTATCTCGGCTTCCTTTGCCTTTATCTCGACTTCCTTTTCCTGCTTTGCGAGATTTGCGTTTGCGGAGGTTATTTCGATGGTCTTGCGCTGCTCCTCCTGCTGGATAGTGTAGGCTGCGTCGGCTTCCGCCTGCTTGATGTCGGCGGCACGCTTCAGTTCTGCCTGCTTGATGGCAAGTTCGTTCTGGCGCTCTGCGATAGCTGTTTCGGAATCTATCTTGGCGTCGTTTGCCTTGCGGTTTGCTTCCGCCTGAGCTATCTTGATATCACGTTCCGCTTCTGCCTTGGAGATAGCGGCTTTCTTCTTTATCTGCATGGTGTTGTCGATACCCATATCGTTGATGATACCGTTATCGTCAACGAAGTTCTGGACATTGAACGACACTATTTCAAGACCCATAGCGCGCAGGTCGGGGTCTGCATTCTGCTTGACCTTATCTGCGAACGCCTGACGGTTGGAAACCATCTCTTCAAGGCGCATCTGACCGACGATCTCACGCATATTACCTTCGAGCACCTCACGTGCAACGCCGGTGATATACTGCACGTTGCGGTTGAGGAAGTTCTGCTGGGCACGCTGGATAGTGTCTGCGTCAGGGGATATCTTGACGTTTACGACTGCGTCAACGGAGATGTTGATGTAGTCGGCTGTGGGAACTGCCTGTGCGGTCTTTACATCGACGGACATCAGGGCGAGTTCCAGTATATCGCACCTTTCAAGGAACGGCAGCTTTACGGTAGCCTTACCGATGACGACCTTTGCTTTTCTCCTCAGACCGCTGATTATGTACGCCTTATCCGGCGGCGCCTTGCGGTAGCCTGCGGTGAAAATGATGATGAATACGACAATGATCGCCGCCACGGCGATAAGTACGCTGGGTTCGATATCTGGCATATTTCCTCCTTTTGGCTGGGCTGTCCGGTATGGAGCAGCGCTGGTTAGGGTTTTATTTGCTCATTTATATCTTTTGCAGATGTCGGCGGCGCGGTAGTAATTTTCCTGCAGCCGGCTGAAATCAGCCGCACAGCCGCCATATTCACCTGCACGGATATCGTCAACTATTTTCTTCGCCGGAATGAACACACCGTTCAGCCCGATATTTCCGGCAAGACCTTTCAGAGAATGCGCCGTGAAAAGCATACTCTGATAATCCTCGTTTTCTGCGGCAGTGGTCAGTTCAAGCACCACGCCGTCTGCTGCGTCGAAGAATTTATACAGGAACTTCAAGAACATCGCTTCATTATCCATAAAATGCTCTATCATTTCCGGAACGTTCAGTCCCACTGTCTGCATTTCTTCGCAGAATTCCTTAGTAACCATTACATCACCCCTATCTTATATTTTACCATTTGCCAGATTATTCGTCAAGATTTCTGAGTTAATTTGATGAATTTTGTAGGATTAAACAAAAATGCCCCCTGAAAATTTCAGGAGGCAGCAAGGTGTGTCATTATGCGAAAATCACTTGAAGTTGTAAAGCTGTATCTGCTCGAAGCCGTCAAGCAGTTCTCCGGACATTTTGAATGCGGCGTCAACTCCTCTTGCTACGCATTCTATGGGGTTATCCGCAACGAAGCAGGGCGCACCGACGTTGTCGGAGATGAGTTCAGGCAGACCGCCCAGCATTGCTCCGCCGCCGGTCAGCAGGATACCGTTGGAGAGGATATCGCCGACAAGCTCAGGCGGTGTGGATTCAAGCACCAGCTTCACCTGCTCGACTATCTCCATTGCGTTTTCGTGTATTGCTTCGTAAATGTCACGGTCGGATATTTCGAGGCTTTCGGGCAGACCCTTGAGCAGGTTTCTGCCGCGGATAGTCATTTTCTTTTCGCCGGTCGGGTCGAATACGTTGGCTATTTCCATTTTGGCTTTTTCGGCGGTCTTTTCGCCGATGAGTATTTTGTATTTCTGGGTGATATGGCGGATTATCGCCTGATCGAATTTATTGCCCGCCATTTTGATGGAGCGGCTCTGTACGATACCATTGAACGAAACTATCGCAACGTCCGCAGTACCGCCGCCGATATCCACGACCATAGTGCCGTTGGGCTTTGAAATGTCAACGCCTGCGCCGATGAGCGCAGCTATTGGCTCTTCGATAAGGAACACCTTGCGTGCGCCGGCGGACATTGCCGCTTCGACCACCGCCCTGCGCTCCACGTCCGTGACGGAGGAGGGTACGCACAGCACTATGCGGGGCTTCATCATTGCGCCGCCGTTCACCATGTGGATAAACTCACGTATCATGGCTTCGGTCATGTCGTTGTCGGATATTACGCCGTCTTTCAGCGGACGTACTGCGACGATATATTCGGGCGTTCTGCCTATCATCTTGTATGCGTCGGAGCCTACTGCAACGACCGCTTTTTTCTTCTTGTCATACGCCACAACGGACGGTTCGTTGAGCACTATGCCCTTGCCGGCTATGGTGATGATTATATTCGCTGTGCCAAGGTCTATTCCTATATCTAATGCCATAATATATTCTCCGTTCTTTATATCTAACACGATTATTGTATACGTGTTCTAATCAACTCTTCCTTTGTATAAGAGGTAATAAATTTCGATTTCTATTATATCATATTGTATCCCGATTTGCAACATATTTTTCAGCTTCCTGCAAAAGAAATTCCCTTTCGTTGGGAAAACTTCCGTCAACTACCCCGTCAAGCAGGAATTTCAGCACCTCGCCCATAAGCGGCGACGGCGGGACTATGCCGGAAAGCGACCTGCCATCTACTGCAAGCTGCTTTGTGGTAAGGCAGCATTCTGCGGAAAGCTCGTGCATACGCTCCAATACGCTTCGCCATTTATCGCACCGTCCGTGAAATTCGGGGCTTTGCGCCATATTGTCGGCGATGTGCGCCATGGCTATGTCCTGAGCAGACTGCTCGCCGTGCTTCGACAGGAATCTGCGCAGCGCCTTTTCGTTTTCGGGAAGCGGCACGTCATGATATTTGATTATACCGCAGACCCGCTCACGCAGGGCTGTGCTGCATTTCAGGCGGCGCAGTATCACGTCCGCCATTTCCTCGCTGACCGCCGCATGACCGTAAAAATGCCCCTCGCCGTTTTCGTCCAGCGAAAACCTATGGGGCTTTCCTATGTCGTGCAGGAGCAATGCGAGGGTGAGCGGCAGGGCGTTTTCGCTGCTGCGGGAAAGCAGTGCGGCATTCTCTGCGGCGCAAATGCTGTGCTGATATACGTCCAAGCAGTGGTATTTTGAATGCTGCTCGAAGTCGAAGCATTCACGAAGTTCGGGGATAATGACGGCGAAGATATCACGGAATCTGCTCATTACACGGCGGATATTGTGCCATGACTCACGGCCGGTGAGCATTCCGGAAAGTTCGGAGAAAATGCGCTCGGCGGAGATATTGAGCAGCAGTTCACGGCTGTCCAGCATTGCAAGGGCGGTGTATTTCTCTATCTCGAAGCCAAGGGAAGCGGAAAAGCGCAGACCCCGCAGGATACGCAGGGCGTCCTCGTGGAAGCGTTTTTCGGGCTCGCCGATACAGCGGATAACTCTGCGGCGTATGTCCTCAGCGCCGCCGAAGTAGTCGAACATTCCCCGCTTGGGGCTGTAGGCTATGCCGTTCACCGTGAAGTCACGGCGGGCTATATCCTCCCGCAGGCTGCGGGTGAAGCTGACGTGGTCGGGGCGGCGGCTGTCGTGATATTCGCCGTCTACACGGTAGGTGGTTATCTCGACGGGGGAGCCGTCCGCTATCACGGTGACTGTGCCGTGCTTCATTCCGGTTTCTATCAGCCGCATTCCCGAAAAGACGCGCTCGGTTTCCTCAGGCAGGGCGGAGGTGGTTATGTCGTAGTCGTGCGGCGTGTTTCCCATAAGGCTGTCACGCACGCAGCCGCCTACTATAAACGCCTCATACCCCGCATTTTCGAGCATATCAAGCACTTTCACGATATATGATGGAAGCTGCACGAAGATACCTCCAAATCAGTCCTGCTTGTCGGGCAGGCTTTCGTCCGAGGATTTTTTCAGCTTTATCTTGGACATCTTGCGTATCCTTGAATAAATGAAGGCGAGCACCACAAGAAGCAGTTCGGGGATAGTCTGCCAGAGTCTTGATACCACGGACACGACCATTGCGTCGCTCTGCGGCATGATAAGGCACAGACCGGCAACGATTATGCCCTCTCTTACGCCAAGGCCGGACGGAGCGAATATCGCAAGAATGCCCATGATGGCGGAAATGCCCCAGATTCCGGCGCAGAAAAGAAGCTGTGAATATTCGACGGCGGGGTAGATGGATTTTGTCAGGATAAAGAAGCCAACGCCGACGATAAGCCAGTTGCCGATGAACAGAAGCACTACCTTCAGCATCTGGGTGTACTTCATCGGTATCTTCAGGTCTTTTTTGAATATCTTTCCGATAAGACCGAGGAAGAAGTTTATTATTTTGGGGTGAATGCACACGAAGAACAGCACGATAAGCGCCACGGTCGCCCATTTGTAGTTCTCCAGAAGTTCGTTCGGGAAGAACAGCAGCGACACGATGAACAGCATTGCCGCACCCAGCAGCGTGCATATATTCTCGATGAAGAAGCAAACGGTGACCTTTGACAGCGGAGCGTCCTCTTCCTTGTAGTAGGTCAGGCGGGCTGCCAGCATGAACACCTTGCCGGGGATATACTTTCCGAGAATGGAATAGAGGTAGCTGGTCACGGCTTTTTCGTATTTAATGGAGCAGTTGTTCAGCTTGGTAATATAATGCCACAAAGAAGCCAGAGTAAACTTATACACGAAATAAAACAGCATGGACAGCACAAATATGCCCATATCGACATTCATTATTTTGTCGGAAAACTCGTCCCAGTTCTTCCAGAAGTACCATACCAGAAAGACCACGACAAGCACGCCGAAAAGTATTTTCAGCCCCTTTAGTATTTGCTTTTTGCTAGGCTTTTTCATTTTGTTTTTCCTGACCTTTCTGCTGCGGCGCATTTTCTTGCGTAAATATGGTCGACTACGTCGCCGATATAGCGTATGTTGTCACGGCTGCTTTCGAGCACCTGCGGCAGGGCGTCGGCTATCTTTTCACGGATATTGGGGCTTTCCTTGACGAAGCCCATGAATTTTGATTTCAGGGAATCAAGCTGCAGTGCGGAGAAATCCACGGCGTATTCGCCAAGCCCGAACATATCCAGCACTTCCTTGTATTTATGGCTCCAGCCGATAAGAAGCACGGGCGTGCACTTTTCAAGTGCGCCGATCATTGCGTGGAATCTGGAAGCGACAAGGACTTCGCACCTTGCGAGAAGCTCACGGATTTCTTCGGGCGCCATTTCTCTGGGCTCCCACATGACCTTTGAGCGGTCGCGCACTGCGTCGTAAACTGCGCTGCAGATTAGCAGGTCGTTGTTCCTCGGTTTTTCGCTGCCCTCTCTTGCGGCATTGGCGATGAGCAGCACGTTCAGGTCCTGTTCGTTGAGCCAGTTGATGAACTGCACCATGCAGCCCTTGTAGTCAACGCCTTTTTTCTCGCATTTTTTCTGAACGACGCTGCTAATTGAAAGAGCCACGACGCGCTTGCTGAAAAACGCCGAACCGCTGCACAGCTTCTCTGTTTTTTCGGCATAATATTCGCTGTCGGGCATTGAAAATGCGCCGTCTGCGCATAGTTTAACGTTTTTGGTAATGCCTATACCTGCGAGGTTTTCACGGGTAATCTCGCCCCTTGCGCAGATAAGCTTCAGCTTTGGCAGTATCCATTTGGCGAGGAATCTGTTCCAGCCGTTCTTGAACGTACCCAGCGCCTGAGAATACTTGACCACGGGCACTCCGCACAGCATAGGAACGGCGGCGCACACGAACGCATAGGTGTTCATGACGAAGCCACGGCTGTCCACAAAGGATATACCGGCTTCATCGACGACTATGTCGCAGCGGGAATATGCCTTGATTATCCCGTTGAGTTCCAGCAGCTTGCGCAGCGGCAGCACGAATCTCATGAAGCTGTAAAGCAGGGCAAGCGGGAACGCCAGAAACAGCAGCTTTTCAGGTCTTGCGTCAACGACGGTGATAAAGTCGTATTTATCGGGCATTTCGGCGATAATCTTCTTATCCGCCTTGGGGTAGGTGGACATCAGCGTGATGTGCAGCTTTTCGCCGTAACGCTCACGAAGCTGCTTTATCGAGCTTTGCAGCATTGCCGCCGCACCCTTGTTGCCGCTGAAGCAGGCAGCTGTTATCGCAATATTTATCGGTTCCATTTTTCTGCGCTTCCTTTTCTTTAAGAATAATAGAGTATATATAAATATATTGTATCACATATAAAGCAGTTTGTCAAAAGAAAAATATGTCTATTCGGCAGTCTGCTTATTCAGTTTGTACAGATATATGGTTATATTACAGTCTGTATTCAAAAAAGTGCGGAAAATTGCTTTTTTTTGAAAAAACCACTTGACAAATCTTTCTCAACAGATTATACTGTATATACAACACATAAACAGTTGAAAGGGAGCGTGAGATAAAATGTCGCTGAAGGTAGACAATATCGTCAAGACATATGGCAATTACACGGCGGTCGGCGGGCTTAGCTTTGAGATGAACGAGCCGGGCGTGTTCGCACTTCTTGGAACGAACGGCGCAGGTAAGACCACGTCTATTCGTATCATTCTCGGAATGCTTAGCGCAGACAGCGGGTCGGTCACATGGCAGGGCAGAAAGTTCCAGACCTCGAACGAATCTATAGGATACCTCGCAGAGGAAAGGGGACTTTACCCGAAATACAAGATAATGGACCAGCTTCTTTACTTCGCTTCTCTTAAAGGCATGAAGAAGCAGGACGCACAGAAGGCTCTGGACTACTGGTTCGAGCGTCTGGGCGTGCAGGAATACCGTGATAAGCGGGCGGAGCAGCTTTCAAAAGGTAATCAGCAGAAGATACAGCTTATTGCTGCGCTTGCGCCAAACCCTGAACTGCTGATACTCGACGAGCCGCTGAGCGGACTTGACCCGGTCAATGCGGAACTTTTCAAGGGCGTGATAAGGGACGAGATAAAGAAGAACAAATACGTCATAATGTCCAGCCATCAGATGTCCACCATCGAGGAATTCTGCAGGGATATAGTCATTCTCAACAAGGGAAAGACAGTGCTGCAGGGCAATCTGAACCAGATAAAGAAAGGCTATGGCAGGGTAAAACTCACAGTCAAGTGCGAGGGCGATATCAGCGCAATGGCTCAGGAATGCGGTCTTGCTGCAACTGAGGAAACTCCTAACGGTTCAAGCTTCAATGTGCAGAGCGAGGAACAGGCTCATATGCTGCTAAACAAGATAATCGCCAGCGGAATGCCGCTGATAAAGTACGAGCTGAGAGAGCCTACGCTGAACGAAATATTCATAGAAAAGGTGGGTGCTTCAGATGAAAGCTAATGTGGCAAACGGCTGGAGAAAAGTGTTCGGATTCACTTTTCTGCAGTTCATAAAGACAAAATCATTTATCGTCGGCACCATCATCATCAGCGTGATAGTGATGCTGCTTGTCGGCGGACTGAATATAATTCCGAAGCTTGCAGGAGCAGACGAAATTATATCCGGCAATAACGAAGCCACCGAGCTGATACTCAGCGAGATGTACATCGACGATGAAAGCGGGATTCTCACTGACGAGGATATGCAGACGCTGCAGGATCTGGGAATTAAGCTGTCGCAGACCGACAAAACACGTCAGGAACTTACCGACGAACTGTCGCAGGCTTCTTCGGGCAGAATACTGACGGTCATAGAGCCGCAGGAGATCGAGGGGACCGTGGTAGGCTATCAGGTAAAGGTGATATATTCGCCGGACACTGACAGTGCAACGGTTGACGCAATAGCCGGCATGATGACCTCCGTTGTAAGCTACCGCAACATGATGAACCTTGGCGTTGCACCGGAGGACTATGCGGCGTCGCAGAGGACGGTCAGCGCTTCCAGAATAGAGGCGGGAGCGGACGAGTGGGGCGTGTTCCAGACGATGATAAACTACGTCGTTCCGCTGGCGGCTTCGCTTATACTGTTCATACTGATATTCGCTTACGGTCAGACTGTTGCGCAGTCTATCGCCATCGAAAAGACCTCACGTGTAATGGAGCTGCTGCTTACCTCCGTCAGACCGCTTGCGGTGGTCATAGGCAAGGTGCTTGCTATGGGGCTTATTTCGCTGCTGCAGTTCCTGCTGATACTTGTTGTGGGCGGAGTTACGTTCGCTGCGACTGCGCCGTTCGGTATCGGCGGCGATGTGCTCAAAATGCTGCAGGATCCGGCTTCGCAGATAGGCGAGAATGCAGAGATAGTTGAAGCGATAAACGGCAGCTTCGGAACGATATCACCGCTGTCTGTGATACTCATTTTCGTGATATTCATTCTGGGCTTCCTGTTCTTCGCACTTATCGCTGCCCTGGTGGGCGCTTCCGTCAGCAGAATGGAGGACCTTGCGCAGGCAATGCAGCCGTATTCGCTGCTGGGCGTGCTTGGCTTCTATCTGGCGTATTTTCCGGTGATGTTCACGATGGAGAGCCTTGAAACAGGCGCAGCTTCCACAAATGCAATGCAGGTGTTCTCTTACTATTTCCCGGTAAGCTCGCCCTTTGCGCTTCCGTCTGCGCTGCTGCTCGGAAAGCTGTCGATCGGCGAGGTGCTGGTGGCTATACTGATACAGGCGGCGTTCGTGGTCGTTGTTGCGGTGATAGTTGCGAGAGTGTATGAGATGATAATCCTGCACAACGGCAGCAGGCTGAAATTCAAGGATATACTGAAGCTGGCAGGCAAGAACAAATAAAAACTGAATAACCCTTGCGGGTGCTGTCCTGACAGCACTGGACCAGCAAAGAAAGGCTAGGTCAGTGGCTTTAAGGGCGGCACCCGAAAGGTCTATAGGAGAACAAGCATGGAACAGGAAAACATCGAACGCTGGAGATATCCCCGCTTTTTCACGGAAAACATATCCGAAACTGCGGCAGTGCTGAACGACGAGGACTCGAAGCACGTTGCGCAGGTTTTGCGGCTGCGTGCGGGAGATATGGCGGTGATATGCGACGGAAAGGGCACGGACTATCTCGGACGGCTGGAAAGCGCAGCGGGTCAGTGCGTGTTTGAGATACTGGAGAGCAGCCCGAATCAGGCTGAGCCGGACGTTTATGTGCGGCTTTTTCAGGCAATGCCCAAGGGCGATAAGATGGATTTTATCGTGCAGAAAGCGGTGGAATGCGGTGCGTGCGAGGTGATACCGTTTATCTCAAAACGCTGTGTTTCACGGCCGGACGCAAAGCAGCTTGCCAAAAAGACCGAGCGCTGGCAGCGAATAGCCTATGAAGCGGCGAAGCAGTGCGGACGTGGAATCATACCCAAGGTCGGCGGCACGGTGGGATTTTCCTCCCTGCCGGATATGATACCGAGGGAGAATACGGGCATACTGTTCTATGAATGCGCAGAGCTGCCGCTGCGGGTGGCTGTGCCGGAGTTCGGGAAAAACATCGACATAGTTATCGGAAGCGAGGGCGGCTTTGAGCCGGCGGAGGCTGAGCGGCTGACAGAAGCGGGGCTTGTCTGCGCTTCGCTCGGAAAGCGCATACTGAGGTGCGAAACTGCGCCGATAGCGGCTATTTCGGTTTTGATGAATATGACAGGAAATATGTAGTTTTTTTAGCTATAGTGACTAAATTTCTGCCCGATACTTGAAAAAAATCTGAAAAAGGTATATACTATACTGTACAAGAAACGAAGCTTACCCGCATTTCGTCCGGTGCGCCGTGACGCTGCGGAATGTTATGAAATCAACGGAGGTATTGTTATGAAGGGTTTAGGCATAGCTCTGGTAGGACTTCTCGCCATTGCAGGCGGTGTTGCGGCTGCCACTATGATCACAAAGAAGAAGCTTGAAAAGGAAAACGACGAGGACTATTTCGACGATTGGGACGAGGAATGGGACGACGACAGCGCAGACTTCGACTTCGACGAGGACGAGGACATCACCGATTCCATCGCCGACCCTGCCGAGGACAAGCCCGCTGCCCACGCTGAGGAAGCAAAAAAGGTCAGCGAGATGGTAGAAGAAGTTAAGGCACCTGAAAAGGACGAAGAGCTTTAATTGCTAGACTGGCAAAAAAATAAAGGGGCTGCAGCTTTGCAGTCCCTTTTTTGCGGGCACGGCGGTCGGGGCTGAACGAACCGTGACTTTGTACAAGAAATCTGCGAAAAATTTGTGCAAAATAACGCCCTTGTAATGTAAACGATTTACTGCTATAATGTAGTTAAGGCAGTGGGAGGAATGCACTCCCGCAACACCGGAAACAAGCCGCTCAGAGCGGCAGAGATATGGAGGAATACCAATGAACTACGGACATTTCGACGAACTCAACAAAGAGTATGTCATCACCCGTCCGGACACACCGTCCGCATGGGCAAACTATCTCGGCGATCCTGAATACGGAGCAATAATCTCCAACAATGCAGGCGGCTACAGCTTCGTAAAGAGCGGCGCAAACGGACGTGTTATCCGTTACCGCTTCAACGGCGTTGCAAACGACCAGCCCGGCAGATACATCTATCTGCGCGATATGGACACCAACGACTACTGGTCGGCTTCATGGGCGCCTGTGTGCAAGCCCCTTGACCAGTTCAAGAGCGAGTGCCGCCACGGTACTGCATACACCGTTATTACCTCTGAATACAAGGGCATCAAGTCCGAGGTGACATATTATGTTCCTCAGGGCGCAACCTATGAGGTATGGGCAGCTAAGGTGACCAACACCTCCGACAAGCCCAGAAAGCTTGCAGTTACCGGTTACTGCGAATTCGTGAACGACCCGAACTACGAGCAGGATCAGGTAAATCTGCAGTATACGCTGTTCATCACCCGCACCTACTTCAAGGGCAACTATATCCACCAGATGCAGAACGAGATTTACAACCCCAACAGCGGACGCTTCTTAGGTCTGGCGGCTGCAAAGGCTGACGCTTACTGCGGCGACCGTGACGCATTCGTTGGCTCTTACAGAAGCTATGCTAACCCCAAGGGCATTGAAGAAGGTCTGAAGGGCGACCTCAACTACAACACCAACTCCTGCGGCGCACTGGAGAGCGACATCGTGCTTCAGCCCGGCGAAACCAAGGAGCTGACATACGTTCTCGGCGGTCAGAAGACCGAGCAGGAGATAACCTCCATTATTGCAAAGTATGAGAACAGCGGCACTGTTGCAGCTGAACTTTCCGCACTCAAGGAATACTGGCACAGCAAGCTGAACAATCTTCAGGTACATACTCCGGACGCAAACTTCAACAACATGGTCAACACATGGAACGCATACAACTGCTTCATCACGTTCATCTGGTCGAGAGCGGCTTCGTTCCAGTACTGCGGTCTGAGAAACGGCTTCGGCTATCGTGATACTGTACAGGATATTCAGGGCGTTATCCACCTTGCGCCTGAGATGGCAAAGAAGCAGATAGAGTTCATGCTTTCTGCACAGGTAACTAACGGCGCAGGTCTGCCGCTCGTTAAGTACGACCACAAGGCTGGTCAGGAGAACCACCCCGACGAGAACGACGAGAACTCCGTATATGCAAAGCAGACGGGACACCCCAGCTATCGTGCAGACGACGCACTGTGGCTGTTCCCGACCGTATACAAGTATGTATCCGAGAGCGGCGATTCCGCATTCCTCGATGAAGTTATCTCCTATGCTAACGACGGCGAGAGCGGTACTGTATACGACCACCTCAAGAGAGCCATTGACTTCTCGATGAACCACCTCGGCAACCACGGAATGCCCGCAGGTCTGCACGCAGACTGGAACGACTGCCTGCGCCTCGGCAAGAAGGGCGAGTCCACGTTCGTTGCATTCCAGCTTGTATATGCAGTGAAGATACTGCGCACATATGCAGTTGAGAAGAACGATACTGACTACATCAAGTATCTTGACGAGATAAAGGCAAAGCTTGACACTATCCTTTCCGCTTGCTGGAACGAGGACAGATGGATAAGAGGCTACAAGGAGGACGGCACTGTTATCGGACAGCGCACCGATCCTGAGGCTTCAATGTGGCTGAATCCTCAGAGCTGGTCTGTAATTTCCGGCTTTGCGACCAAGGAGCAGGGCGAAAAGGCAATGGACAGCGTTGAGCGTGAACTCAACACACCTTACGGCGCAATGGTAATGTACCCGCCTTATGTAAAGCATGGCTTCCCCGGTGCGCTCATGCAGTGCTTCAACAAGTGCACAAAGGAGAACGCAGGTATCTTCTCGCAGCCCCAGGGCTGGCTGATACTGGCTGAATCCAAGCTGGGTCACGGCAACCGTGCATACAAGTACTGGACAGAGGCAGCACCCGCTACCTACAACGACAATGCAGAGCACAGAGTGCTTGAGCCGTATGTATACGGTCAGTTCGTTGAGGGCAAGGACAGCCCGTTCGCAGGACGTGCACACGTTCACTGGCTGACAGGTACCGCTTCCACCGTTATGGTAGGCACAACTGAGGGTATCCTCGGACTTAACCCCGAAACAAAGGGTATCGTTATCGACCCGTCTATCCCTTCTGAGTGGAAGGAATACACCATGGACAAGACCTTCCGCGGCAAGAAGCTCCACGTTACCGTAAAGAACCCGAACGGCTCTGAGCACGGCGTGAAGAGCGTTACCGTAAACGGCGAGAAGATAGAGGGCAAGCTGATACTTGATTCTATCCTCAAGAGCGAGAATGAAGTAGTTATCGAGATGTAATTACATAAAATTTTCCCCCTGCTTTATAGCGGGGGGAAATTATTTTATATAAGTTCTTTTGCCTTCTGGAGAAGTTCCAGCAAAATCTGCTGTTTTTCGGGCGGGGTCTGCATGAACAGGTCGTAGGCTTTGCTGGCGGGAGTGTCATCCTGCGCACGCTCTGCTTCCCCGAAAAGAAGCGTGGGGGATATTTCAAGTCCCCTGCAGATACGCACTATTGATTCAAGCGAAGCGTTCTTTTCGCCACGCTCTATCTGTCCGATGTAAACGGGGTGCAGGTCGCACAGCTCTGCAAGCTTTTCCTGACTGAGCTTTTTCTGCTTCCGGTACATTCGCACGCAATTTCCGAATCTAGATGTAATACTTTCCATATCGTGCCCCTTTCTTTCGATATAATATATACTATAAGTTTTTCTAAAGATTTTTAACAAACTATTGACTTTTATAAATATTGGTGTATACTATAGTTGTGATTTCAGAGGGAATCATGACTATAGTATTTTATTGGGAGGTATTTTTATGTTTAAGAAAGTTCTATCGGTGTTTGCGGCGGGGGTCATTGCGGCTTCTGCGGTTACGGCTTCTTTGGGGTGTATGACTGTGGAAGCGGGGGCGGCTAAGATTGACATTTCGGAAGAATATGAAATTCTTAAAAGCGGTAAGGAAATTAATCTGACGCTTGAACCTCGGCAGAATGCAAGCACTTCAGAAACAATTATATATAAACTCCCCGTTGGTGAAAGCGGTACGCTTCATATGGATATAAGTTCAGAAACCTATTATGTTCAGGCTTCGTTTGTGAAAAAGCAGGTAGCACATAGCGAAGAGGTTGATAATGAAGGCATAACTGTATCAATGACAGAGGGTGAGTGCTTTAACCGATACAATGGTGATGTAAATTTCATCTGGGATTGGAGCAGCAGGAAAAGTGCCGGAAGCTGTGAATTTAGTGTTGAACCTGCAGAGTACTTTGTGGGATTTACGGTATATTATGATTCAAAGGGCAATGAACCTGTTCCATTTGATAAGTTAAAAGATGAGTTTGGCAGTGGTAAAATCACGGTAAAATTGACATATCCTTTTGATAAGAATGCTTCTGATAGCAACTCCGGTGGTAATTCGTCATACGATCCATACAATATAGAGCATTATGGAATAGATTTGATTTCCGATAAGGTCTATACCGGAAAAGCGATAAAGCCAACAGTAAAGATATATGATGAGATAGTTGATATGAGCGGAAATCATATCAAGACATATCTTGCCAAGGGCACTGACTACACCGTATCCTACAAGAACAACACCAAAATAGGCACGGCAACTGTAACGATAAATGGCAAGGGCAAGTATAACGGCACAAAGACTGTCGAATTTAAGATAGTTCCGAAGAAAGTCACGCTCAAAGGCAGCGTGTCCGATAACGAAGCCGCTCTTAGCTGGAAAAAGGTCAAGGGTGCGACCGGATACGAGGTTTACCGCTCTGTGAACGGCGGGGCTTATAAGAAGCTGACAGATGTCAAGACCACAAAGTACACGGCTAAGCTTTCGGCGGGAACGTCATACAAGTATAAGGTTCGTGCTTATACAGTGGTAAACGGCAAAAGAGTTTACGGCAGCTGGTCGAAGGTCATAAAGGCATAACAATATCCCCCGTCGGTTCAGGCGGGGGATATCTCTATTTCAGCGAATCCAGCAATATCTGGAGAAGCTCGGAAAGCGTGGCGCGTTCCTGCTCGGACAGCTTGTCTAGCCGGCTGATCAGCTGCTGGGCGTATTCGTTGGGCTTGTTTGCGGTCGGGTTGGTTTTTACATCTGTCAGCCCTGCGAGATAATCTAGGCTCACGTTGTAGTATTTCGCAAGAGCGATGGCACGCTCGAACGATATCTCGCTGCCGCCCTTTTCGTAGACCGCATAATATTGATAAGGTGTGCCGAGGTATTCAGCTATTTCACGCTGGGTCTTGTCGCTGTCCTCCCGAAGTTCTCTTATTCGCCGGTAGTATGCCATGATATATCATTCCTTTCTTTGTAGAAAATCATAACATATTTATTGGGTTCTGCTTGACAAATCCAATGTATTGTGTTATAATTAACTGCGTAATAAAATATATTACATGGGTAATCGCAAAAAATGCAGAAAGAGGAGGAACATCATGGATATCAACAAAACGGATATGAATGCAGAACAGCAGGCAGCGAACGGCGCAAATACGGCTCAGGGAGTGCAGAGCCAGCAGCCGCAGTTTCAGCCGGGCACGAAATTCTGCAAGCACTGCGGTCAGAGTATACCGGCGGCTGCCGTAATATGCACACACTGCGGCTGTCAGGTCGAGGATATGCAGGGCGGTGCGGCAAATCAGCCTATCATAATCAACAACAATAATAACAACAATAACAATAACGTCGTTGGCGGCGCTGTTGTTGTCGGAAAGCCCAAGAATAAGTGGGTCGCTTTCTTTTTGTGTCTGTTTCTCGGACTTATCGGCGGACACAAGTTTTATGAGGGCAAGATCGGAAGCGGTATATTGTACCTGTTCACGGGCGGTCTGTTCGTTATAGGTGCGCTTATCGACCTTTTCGTTATTCTTAACAAGCCGAATCCGTATTATGTGTAAGAGATAAATGGCTGACACGCTTTTTGGGCAGGAGAGTTCGCTCTTCTGCCTGATTTTGTTTTGACTGTATCATGTATCTATCACGTGAATTTCACAAAATTGTCACTTTAGAATAGTATAGTTAATAAAAATGTTTTTTGACGAAAGAAAGGAACAGATATGAAGAAGAATATAGCATTACTTATCGCCGCAGTGCTTTTATGCACCGGCTGTAAATCCGGCACTGCTTCAGAGGGAGCGGGCAGTACTGACAGCTCAGAGGGCACTACCGCTCCGGTATCGTCGGCTTCTGAGCCGGAAAGCGCTGCTGATTCGGCTGATGAACCTGCGGGTACTGCAGATACGCCGGCAGAAAGCACAGCCGATACGTCTGAACAGCAGACCGCCGAGGGTACTTCGGAAGCCGACCTTTCGTCTGTCCTCCCCGGCGCATGGCGGGGCGACGACGGGTATTATATTTTCAGGGCAGACGGAAGCGGTTCCACCAGAGATTTTGAAATGGGTATCGGAGTTGCTTTCGCCTATGAAGTAAACGGAACGGACATTATGTTCCACATGGCGGCTGCTGACGATAACACTCCGGTAGAGGTATTAGACTTTAGCGAGTACGGAATAACGCTGAAATTCGAGGACGGCACTACAGAACAACTCGTCAATGCTTCAAACGACCCGGACAGCTTCGTGTTCTACACCGACGAGGATCTGCAGAAGCTTGCGCTGGCATACTATCAGGCTAACTACGGCTATACGCCGTCAAGCTGCGGTATCCAGCATCAGGAGTATGGTTTAGCTACCATTCAGCTTTATGACAGCCTTGACGACCATAATTCCACCGCTGCGTGGTATACGGTGGACAGGATCACGCTTTATGGCTCTGATGATATCAATAACACTCAGGTGAATTTCAATGATTATGTAAGCGTTCTTTCAGAGCCTGAGGCAGTCGGCTGAGAGTATCGTGCGCAGGGTTGAAAAAAATTCTGCAATGCTACTTGAAATATTCAGGGTTATATGCTATACTAGTAATGATAGCGGGCTGACGCCTGCAATTATACATGAAAGAGGTGTTCGTTTTGAAGCACATCACAACCATCAACAAGGCTGACCTTAAGGCTTCTGCTGTAAAGGGCGGCTGCGGCAAGTGCCAGAGTTCCTGCCAGTCTGCCTGCAAGACCTCCTGCACAGTTGCAAACCAGAAATGTGAGTCTGAAAAGTAATATCCTGAGGATATTGCGAAACTATGGGCGGAACTGTTCCGCCCAGTTTTTTTGAAAAAACGATTCTAGAAAGGTCTACCCCATGATACATAAGTTCAAACAGCTCGGATACAATATAGTTCTTGATGTCAACAGCGGTGCTGTTCATCTTCCTGACGACTGCGCATATGACCTGCTCGACCATGTGGACGCCCCTATGTCTGAGGAAATGCCCGCAGGTCTGCCGAAAATGCTGCCGCAGTATTCTGAAAACGAGGTCAGGGAAAGCTATGACGAGCTTTACCAGCTTTATAAGGACGGAGCGCTGTTCGCAGAGGACGATTACGAGAAATACAGCAATACCATGGTGAAATCTCCGGTGAAGTCCATGTGCCTGAATGTGTCGCACGACTGCAACCTGCGGTGCGAATACTGCTTTGCGCAGCAGGGCGATTTCGGCGGCGGCCGCTGTATCATGTCCCCGGAAACAGGCAGAAAGGCTATAGACTTCCTGATAGAACGCTCCGCAAACAGGGAGCAGCTGGAACTTGACTTCTTTGGCGGCGAACCGCTGATGGCGTGGGATACCGTGGTGCAGACCGTAGAATATGCACGTTCGATAGAAAAGCAGCACGGAAAGAACTTCCGGTTCACCATCACCACCAACGGAATGCTGCTTGACGACAAGAAGATAGAGTACATAAACCGTGAAATGAGCAACTGCGTGCTTTCCCTCGACGGTAGAAGAGAGGTCACCGACCGTATCAGAAAGACCATCAACGGAAAAAGCTGCTTTGATATAATCGTGCCGAAGTTCCAGAAGCTGGTTCAGAGCCGCGGTAAGAAGGATTACTATGTCAGGGCAACGTTCACGAAATATAATCTGGATTTCACGGAAGATGTTCTGGCGATGAGAGATATGGGCTTCGTGCAGCTTTCGGCTGAGCCGGTGGTCACCGACCCGTCAATGCCGTATGCCATAAACGAGGAGGATCTGCCGAGAGTATTTTCGGAATACGACAGGCTGTGCGACGTTATGGCTAACCGCACGGAGGACAAGTTCAACTTCTTCCACTTCATGGTGGATCTGAACGCAGGTCCGTGTGCGATAAAGAGGCTCAGGGGCTGCGGCTGCGGCAACGATTATGTCGCAGTAGACCCGCACGGGGACATCTACCCCTGCCACCAGTTCGTCGGCATAGAGCAGTGGAAAATGGGCAACCTATATGATGGAACATTTGACGATGATATAAAGACTTATTTCTCAAAAGTACACGTATACAGCAAGGAGGGCTGCAGGAACTGCTGGGCTAAATTCTTCTGCTCAGGCGGCTGCAACGCCAACAGCTTTATTTATGAGGGCGACGTTAAGAAGCCCTATAAGCTTGCCTGTGAAATGCAGAAAAAGCGTCTGGAATGCGCGATCGCGCTTGCGGCTGACCGTGCGGTCAAGGGGCAGGAGTCGGTGTCTTACAGCGAAGCGCCGGCAAGCATGGGGTGATTTCCGGAAATATAGAGATGCGCTGAATATAGCGAAGCGTAACAAAATCAGGCGCATGAGTTCGCTCGTTTGAATGAGCCGATTTTGTTATATTCAGCGTTTCCCTTTGCTTTTTGTTCAGCGTGATTTAATTGTTTGTTCAAATTTGTTTCACCGTCCCAACACAAATGGTTGGTATAATTTAATCACAGCAGGGGAGAGCGGAGAAAAAGCTCAGGACAACGACCTGCCGCACCGGTCTGAAAGAAAGGTTGATTGATTATGTATGAATACAATAATAACGGAATGAACAACGAAACGAACGAAAACCGCAATTCACAGAATATATATGTAACTCCTAACGCACAGTATCAGGGCGGCATGAATGCCGAACAGCCCCAGCCTCAGAAGCCCAAGCGCAAGAACGGCAAATTCGTGGCTCTTGTGGCTGCAGTTGCAGTGCTTTGCGGCGCAGCGGGCTTCGGCGGCGCATTTGCGGCGAACAGGGCAAGTCAGCTTCTGGTTCAGGGCGGCAATACCTCGGTATCTGACGTATCCGACGGCAGCACAGCAGCGCCGGAATCCTCCGCCGCTGACAGCAGCATTGCTGACAATGCGCAGAACGTGCTTGATATGCTGCAGTCTGACGTGACTTCGCACGAGGTAAATTCCGGCACGGTGGAATATAACAGCGACGGAACATACGCTTACACAAGAGATCTTGTAAAGCAGGTCAAGGATTCGATAGTATACATCGAGGTTTATGTAAAGACCCGCACCGGCGAGGCTCTTTACGGCGCAGGCAGCGGAATAATCATCTCTAAGGACGGATATATCATCACCAACGCCCATGTTGCGGAGAACGACACGTATATCGTATCCAAGCTGATGGTCAGCGTGAATACGACCGACCCGTCCGACGGCACTAGCATTTCAAATCAGTATGAAGCAAAGCTCATCGGCTCGGACGCCGACACTGACCTTGCAGTGCTGAAGATAGAAGCTGACAACCTCCATGCGGCAACTCTGGGCGATTCTGACAAGCTCAGCTTAGGCGACGACGTGGTAGTCATCGGCAACCCGCTGGGACTTGAAACGTCAGTTTCCAAGGGCGTTGTATCAGGACTCAACCGTCAGGTATACGACGACAACAGCATTTCGGCTATCCAGACGGATACAGCCATCAACAGCGGCAACTCCGGCGGCGGTATGTTCAATATGTACGGCGAGGTAGTCGGCGTGGTCAACATGAAGCTGGTCAACGATAACGCAGAGAATCTGGGCTTCGCCATCACGATAAACGACGCAAAGTCCGTGATAAACGACCTTATCACCAAGGGCTATGTATCCGGCCGTCCGATACTGGGTATAACTTGCCTGCAGGTAAGCGATTATCTGGGCGCAGTGCAGAACATGACTCCCGGTCTGCTGGTGACCGATATAGACAGCTCAATGGCTATTGCCAATAGCGGGCTCGTGGTAGGCGACACCATCACCGCAATAAACGGCACAGATGTACGCACCGTGGACGAGGTTTCCGAGGTCATCAAGGACATGAAGCCGGGCGATAAAGTCACGGCGACTGTGGTAAGGACTGATTCGAGAGGCCGTGAGAAGTCGGTCGATATCGAGATAGTCCTTTCGGAATACAGCGGAAGCTGATATCCGGAGTAAGTTGATAAAGCAGGGCAGGCGAAATCCTGCCCTGTTTGCGTTACCCTGCACATCTCAGCACAAAAAGTCGGGAGAGATGTGCGCAGGTATGTTATACTATGATCACAGCAGATAAAAGGAGGGCACGGCATGAACGGCTGGACAGAGGGCATACAGAATGCTTTGCAGTACATCGAGGACAATATCACTGAACCGCTGGAGATGGAGGACATTGCGGCGAAAGCGTACGTTTCGGCGTTTCACTTCCAACGAATATTCAGCGTGCTGTGCGGCGTGACTGTCGGCGAGTACATACGCTGCAGGCGGCTGTCGCTGGCGGCGCAGGAGCTTTCCTGCTCGGATATCCGAGTGATAGACGCAGCCGTCAAGTATGGGTATGACAGTCCGGACAGCTTCGCAAGGGCATTCACGAAGTTTCACGGCGTTACTCCGTCTGCTGCAAGGGAAAAGGGCGCGGTGCTGAAAAGCTATGCGCCGGTAAGAATAAAGCTGACATTGGAGGGCGGCGTTATGATGGAGTACAGGATAGAAGAAAAGGCACAGTTTACGGCGGTCGGAGCGGCTAGGACGTTCAGCACGGAAACATCTTATCAGGATATACCCAAGTTCTGGGAGGAGTTCTATGCGAACGGCGGTAAGGACAAGGTATGCGGGAAATTCGGTATCTGCCTTGACGCAAAGGACAGCGGCGGGAACGCAAAGGAGTTTGATTATCTCATCGCAGACGTGTATGACCCCTGCAGGGGCATTCCTGAGGGCTGCACGGTACGTGTGATTCCGGCGGGAACATGGGCGGTGTTCCCGTGCAGGGGCGCGCTTCCTGAAGCGCTGCAGAGCGTGAACACCCGCATCTGGAACGAGTGGCTGCCTAACTGCAGGGACTACAAGCTTGCGGGGAACTACAATATCGAGATGTACACCCCGATGTGTGAGAACACGGCTGATTACTACAGCGAGATATGGGTGCCGGTTGAAAAAGCGTGATTTCGGCGGTTTGACGGCAGGACAAGGCGGATAATTCACAAATGCCGCTTCGGTGATGTGACCGGAGCGGTGTTTCTTTATTCAGAGATAATAGACGAATATTCTGCATAGTCTAATATTTTTTGAGCGTTTAACTAGGCATACTATAAAATTTGTCTAAATTACTCAAACAATCGGGCTCAGAATTGTTTTTTTTCACAGTAATGCTGATTAATCCTTGAAATTTGTGCGGAAAAATAGTATAATGGTAGTTAGTGAAAAAATATGCTATTCAGGTGCTATGCGCCGGATTTTGAAAGGGGTCAATCCAAATAATGAAATCTCCGTTTACTAAGGAGGAGCTGAAAAGACAGCTCGACGGTATCCTCGAATTCGACTTCAGGACACAGGCTCAGAACGCCACCATCACACAGGTGTACAGAGCGCTTTCCTCCATCGTTGTGAACTACCTCAAGGAGAAGCGTCACGACTTCATGCGCGACTGCAACTCAAAGGGCAGGAAGCAGGTTTATTACCTGTCGATGGAATTTCTGATGGGACGTTCGCTCAAGACCAGCCTTTACAACCTCGGTATGCAGGACGTTGCAGAAGAGGCTCTGAAGGATATGGGCATCAAGATCGACAGCGTTTACGATGAGGAGCCGGACGCAGGTCTGGGCAACGGCGGTCTGGGCAGACTTGCTGCGTGCTATATGGACGGTCTTGCTACCTGCGAATACCCCGCAACAGGCTACTCTATCCGCTATGAATACGGTATCTTCAAGCAGAAGATCGTTGACGGCTGGCAGACTGAGCTTCCTGACAACTGGCTTCCCGGCGGCGGCGCATGGCTCGTTCCCGTTCCCGATCAGGCTATCGAGGTACACTTCGACGGTCAGATAAACGAGTACTGGGAGGATAACTACCACCACCTTGAGCACGTGAACTACACCACCGTCAACGCTGTTCCTTACGATATGTATGTGTCCGGCTATGACAGCAAGGGCGTTTCCAAGCTTCGTCTGTGGAGCGCAGAAAGTATGTCCTTTGATATGGGCAGCTTCAACACGGGCGACTATGCTAAGGCAATGGGCGCAAACAACATCGCTCACGCTATCTCCAAGGTTCTGTATCCTAATGATAACCACCTTGAGGGCAAGGCTCTCCGTCTGCGTCAGCAGTACTTCATGTGCGCTGCTTCCATCGGCGATATTGTAATGCGCCACATGAACGTTTACGGCACGCTGGAGAACTTCCACGAGAAGAATGCAATACACATCAACGACACTCACCCCACGCTCGCTATCCCTGAGCTGATGAGAATACTGCTCGACGACTGCGGCTACGGTTGGGAGCAGGCTTGGCACATCGTTACCAACACCTTTGCATATACCAACCACACCGTTATGGCAGAGGCACTGGAAAAGTGGGATCAGAGCCTTATGGAGAGGATACTCCCCAGAGTATTCTCCATCATCTGCGAGATCAACCGCCGCTACTGCGAGGAGCTTTTCAACCGCACACAGAGCAGCGAAAAGGTCAGCAAGATGTCCATTATCCAGAATGGTCAGGTGCACATGGCAAACCTGTGTATCGCTGCTTCCCACAGCGTAAACGGCGTATCAAAGCTGCACAGCCAGATCATCAAGGACGATGTATTCAGGCTTCAGGCACTTGACAGACCGTCGCAGTTCAAGAATGTCACAAACGGTATCGCATACAGAAGATGGCTGCTGCAGAGCAACAAGGGTCTGACAGACCTGCTGACCCAGTGCATAGGCGAGGGCTTCAAGAAGGACGCTGCAGAACTCATCAAGTTCCAGGTATTCGCAAACGACAAGAACGTGCTCGAACAGCTTGGCAAGATAAAGAAGCAGAACAAGAAGGCATTCGCTGAATACGTTGAAAAGACCACCGGCGCAAAGCTGAACCTCGACTCCATCTTTGACGTTCAGGTAAAGCGTCTGCATGAATACAAGCGTCAGCAGCTTAATGCAATGAACATCATTGCAGATTACAACTACCTGCTGCAGAATCCCGACGCTGATTTCGTTCCCAAGACCTATATCTTCGCTTCCAAGGCTGCTCCGGGCTACTATATCGCTAAGCAGATAATCAAGATGATCTGGTGCATCGGCGAGGAACTGAAGCACAATCCGAAGCTTAGTGAGAAGCTTTCCGTTGTATTCCTTGAGGACTACCGCGTAACTCTGTCTGAGATACTCATGCCGGCTGCTGAGATCTCCGAGCAGATCTCGCTCGCAGGTACTGAGGCTTCGGGTACTGGCAACATGAAGCTTATGCTCAACGGTGCGCTGACTCTCGGCACATACGACGGCGCAAACGTCGAGATACACGAGGCTGTCGGCACGGACAACATCTTCATCTTCGGCATGAGAACGCCTGAGGTCAACGAACTGCGCATGAAGGGCTATCACCCTGAGGACTATATCAACAACAGTCAGGTCATCAGAGATGTTATGCAGCGTATGTACAACGGCATCAACGGCGCAACATTCGAGGAAGTTGCAAACTCCATCAGGAACAAGGACTTCTACATGGCTCTTGCTGATTTCGATAGCTACAGAGGCACTCAGCACTACATCAGCGAGGTATATAAGAACCAGCTTGACTGGAACAAGAAGTCGCTGTATAATATTGCAGGCTCAGGCAGATTCTCTGCTGACCGTGCAGTAACAGACTACGCAAGAGATATCTGGAATCTCAAGTAATTATTCTCGCATTAATACGGGCGGCGTATCCCCTGCGGCAGCGGGAGTGAACCGCCCTTATTGCGTATCAAGGAGAGTACGATGGGAAAACCTATTTTTGACTGCTTCGACCACGATTACAAGCACCCTTTCGGCGCACTGCGCAGGGGGCAGCCAAGTATATTCAATGTGCGCTTCCCGAAAAGCCTGCTGGTGACCGACCTCACGCTGGTCATGTTCCGGCCGGGATATAAGGAGAGGTTCATTGCGCTTGACCTGCAGGACGAGAGCGGTAACGATAATATATATTCCTGCTGCTTCACGCCGAACAACACCGGTCTGCACCACTATTATTTCACCTGCGTGCTTGACGGCAGACGCCGCTATATCAAGCGCAGGGGCGCCTCTGAGGGCGTGTTTGAGGGCGAGGACCTGTTCCAGCTGACGGTGTTTGACGAGGACCTGTATACTCCGCTGTTCATCAGGGGCGGCATAATGTATCAGATATTTCCCGACAGATTCTGCAAGAGCGGCACGGTGCACGAGAATGTCCCCGCTGACAGGATAATGCGTGACGACTGGTATGCTACCCCCTACTACAAGCCGGACGACAAGGGCGTTGTGCGCAACAACGACTATTTCGGCGGCGATCTGCGGGGAATAATCGAGAAGCTGCCGTATATCAAGAGCCTTGGTACGACGGTGATATACCTGAATCCTATATTCGAGGCGCACGAAAATCACCGCTACAACACCGCAAACTATGAGAAAATAGACCCGCTGCTGGGTACTGAGGAGGATTTCCGTGAACTCTGCCAGAAAGCCGGGGAAATGGGTATCAGCGTGATACTGGACGGCGTATTCTCGCATACTGGTGCGGATTCCATCTACTTCAACAAATTCGGCAGATACGGCGATAAGACAGGCGCATATCGTGACAGGAACAGCCCCTATTTCCCGTGGTACAGCTTCACGGGCTATCCGGACAAATATGAAAGCTGGTGGGGCATAACCACTCTTCCGAACGTCAACGAGAACAATCCGGAATACACGAATTACATCTGCGGCAAGGACGGAATACTTCAAAAGTGGATAAAGCTGGGCGCACAGGGCTGGCGTCTGGACGTAGCCGACGAACTGCCCGACGAGTTCCTTGACAACATCAACAAGGCGGTCAAGGAGATGGGCGGCGACAAGATAGTATACGGCGAGGTCTGGGAGGACGCTTCAAACAAGGAAAGCTACGGCGTGCGCAGGCGTTATCTCAACGGCGGTCAGCTTGACAGCGTTATGAACTACCCGTTCAAGGAAGCGATACTGAACTACGTGAAATACGCTGACGCAAAGGTGTTTAAGGACAGCGTTATGACTATCCTCGACCACTACCCCAAGCCCGCTATTGATATGCTGATGAACTTCCTGTCCACACATGACACGGAGCGTGCGCTGACAAGGCTTGCAGGCGACGATATCGGCTGGAACGGCAAGGACTGGCAGGCGGAGCGTTACCTCACTGGTCAGCAGTATATGTACGGTATTTCGCTGATGAAGTGCGCAATGGTGCTGCAGTTCTTCCTGCCGGGCATTCCGTCGGTGTACTACGGCGACGAGGCGGGCATGGAGGGCTACCGTGACCCGTTCAACCGCCGCTGCTATCCGTGGGGACGTGAGAACGAGGACCTTATAGAGTTCACAAAGCAGCTTGCACGCATTCGCAGAGGCTCTCACGCATTTGAACAGGGTCACATGATGTTCATTGAGGTGGACGACAATGTGTGCGTATTTGCACGTTACGACAAGATAACAAGGGACGCTGCGATAATCTACCTCAACAAGAGCACAAGAGGTCACACGTTTGACATAGTCAACGACCTGACCGATATGTTCTACGACTTCATTCCCGCATTTGACAGGCACAAAAAGGGCATAAAGGACGGCAAGATACACGTTTCGCCGTTCGATTATGCGGTAATTTACTGCAAGGTATGACGGACTTTCGTGCTGAGTAATATTACAGAATAAAACACCCCTCTGCTGCACATTCTATTTTTCATAAGGGATACGCTAGGGATACACCGAAGCGCTGTCCGGAGAATGTGCAGGGAGGGGTATTTTTATGCCGATAAGAGCCGAGGGGCTGTGCAGATATTTCAGAGTTGGGGGAACTGTCGTCAGGGCGCTTGACGGGGTGAGCCTGAATATTTCAGATGGTGAATATGTCACGATATGCGGGGCGAGCGGGAGCGGAAAATCTACGCTGATGAACATACTGGGGTGTCTGGATTCTCCGACCTCCGGCAGCTATATGCTGGACGGCGAGAATGTGACTGCGCTTGATGACGACCGGCTGAGCAGGATACGGGGCAGCAAGATAGGCTTCGTATTCCAGAGTTTCAACCTGATACCGTCGCTCACTGCGCTTGAAAACGTGGAACTTCCGCTGATGTACAGGGGATTCTCAAGAAAGCAGCGGCGTGAGGCTGCGCTGGAAGCGCTGGAGCAGGTGGGTCTTGAAAACCGTGCGGACCACCGTCCCTGCGAGATGAGCGGCGGACAGCAGCAGCGCACCGCAATAGCAAGAGCCATCGCAGCACGCCCCTCGATGATACTTGCGGACGAGCCGTGCGGGAATCTCGACAGCAGGTCGGGCAGGGTGGTCTGCGAGATACTTGAAGCGCTGCATATGTGCGGAAAGACTATCGTCATGATAACCCACGATGAAAATGCCGCCAGAAAAGCCGAGCGACTTATTCGCATTTCTGACGGCAGGATATATTCGGGCTGACCGTTTATCAGGTCGGCTTCCACCTGTCCGGTGCATTCGGGCAGGCGGCATTCTTTTTTGCGGCACGAAGTTCGGCATAGCAGCCGCATTTCCGGCAGGTGCCGCTTATCAGGTCGTCGCAGCGGCGGCATATCTCAAGCCGGCGTGAGTATTCTTCGGGCGACGCCTTTTGTGCGGGCGGCATTGCGGCTATTCTTTGGTGAATTATCTCGGAAAGGGCGTTTTCGTCAGCCTCCTGCAGCAGGCAGCGCAGGCAGGGCTTTTTCGGCGTCACAGGCATAACTCTACTGCTGCAACGGAGCAGGGCGGCAGTAATATTTCAGCCTTTGAGCCGTCACAATTGACGGACAGCGGCGCAATGACCACGTTTTCGGGCTCGTCAAAGCTGTTGAGCAGGTGCGCATCTCCGTAAAGGACACGTCCAGTGCCAGACTTTATGCCGGCGAATGCCGAGCCGATATCTATGCGGCAGCGTTCTGTAAGGGAAGCATTCGACAGCGTAATGTGTACCTTTCCGCTGGCGTCCACGGAAGCCGACTGGCTGATGGCGGGTACTCCCTCGGCTGCGCTTTGATTCTGGACGTGGCTGTAGATAAGGTCGCTGTCCTGATGTTCCTTGTAGAGGTCGAATACGTGGTAGGTGGGGGTCTTGATGGTTTTCGTGCCCTCGGTCAGGAGTATTGACTGGAGAACGTTGACTGCCTGTGCGATATTCGCCATGGTCACACGGGAGGAATGACGGTTGAATATGTTGAGGTTCACCGCTGCAACGATAGCGTCACGCATGGTGTTCTGCTGATAGAGGAAGCCCGGATTCGTGCCCGGCTCTACATCGTACCATGTGCCCCATTCGTCCACGATAAGCCCGACCTTATGTTCGGGGTCGTATCTGTCCATAATGGCGGAGTGGCGGGAAACAACCTCCTCCATTCTGAGCGTGTTGCGGATAGTGGCGTAATATTCGTTCTCGTCGAACTCTGTTGCGCTGCCCTTATGCGACCAGTCGACGGTGGGAAGTGTGTAGTAGTGCAGAGAAACGCCTTTCATGTGCCACGGTGTGACCTGCCGCATTAGCACTTCCGTCCAGTTGTAGTCGTCGGCGTTTCCGCCGCTTGCTACCTTGAAAAGCTCGTTGCCACTGTAGTTGCGGCAGTAGGTGGCGTAGCGGCGGTACAGGTCGGAGTAATATTCGGGGCGCATATTGCCGCCGCAGCCCCAGCTTTCGTTGCCTATGCCGAGGTATTTCAGCTTCCACGGCTGCTCTCTGCCGTTTTTTCGGCGAAGTTCCGCCATGGGGGAAACGCCGTCAAAGGTCATGTATTCCACCCAGTTGGAAAGTTCCTCGACAGTTCCGCTGCCGACATTTCCGCTGATGTACGGCTCGCAGCCGACAAGCTCGCAGAAGCGCATAAATTCATGCGTGCCGAAGCTGTTGTCCTCGACAAGCCCGCCCCAGTGGGTGTTTATCATCTTTTTGCGGGAGGATTTCTCGCCGATACCGTCACGCCAGTGGTATTCGTCGGCGAAGCAGCCGCCCGGCCAGCGCAGCACGGGAAGCTTTATCTGTTTGAATGCTTCTATCACATCGGTGCGGAAGCCCTCGGTGTTGGGGATATCGGATTTTTCGCCCACGTATATTCCGTCGTATACGCAGCGGCCGAGGTGCTCGGAGAAATTGCCGTATATTTCGGGGTTTATGTGGGATATCCTTTCAAGCGGATTTATGGTCAGGTGCAAAGTGTTCATGATGTATCGTCCTTTCTCGCCAGTCTGGGCGTTTGTACTACAATTATTATAGCCTGTTGACAGAAATTCTTCAATGATGTATAATACAAAAAGACTGATATATCATACTTTGGGGGCGATAACTGTGGAACTTCATGCAATGGGTATAGGCTATCGGCATGATTCTGATTTTCACATCAGCAGACCTAACGGTTCGGGCGACTGGCTGCTGCTTATATTCCGCACGGCGGCGTTTGTGGCGGACGGCGGGGCGCGTTCTGAGGTTCCCCGTGATTCGGTGGTGCTGTATACAAAAAACGCCCCGCAGGATTACGGAGCGAATGGCGGCGAATATGTCAACGACTGGGTGCATTTCGGCTGCGGGGAGAATGATATATTCTTTGAAAGGCTTGATATACCGTTCAATACGCCGGTGCCGCTTCAATCGGCGGCTGCGGTGGAAAACACGCTGTGGCAGCTGAAGCTGGAGAGCGTTTCGGACACCCCGAAAAGCCGTGAATGCTGCGACCTGCTTCTGCGGCTGCTTATTGCGCAGGCATTGTCAGGCGGAAAAAACAAGCCCGACCATCCCTACAGCGAAAGCCTCAGGAGGATCAGGGCGGAAATATACGGCGATCCGGCTTCCAGCCGCACCATTGAGGAACTTGCAGCGCTTGTGCCGCTGAGCCCGTCATATTTCCAGACCCTGTATCGCAGGCAGTTTGGCGTCAGTTGCTATGAGGACGTGCTGCGGGCGAAAACAGGGCTGGCAAAGTACTATCTGGAGAACACTGCTATGTCCGTCAAGGAGATAGCCGGTTTGTGCGGCTTTGCGAACGACGAGCATTTCATGCGGCAGTTCAGAAAGCGCACCGGAATGACTGCCATCGAATGGCGCAGGGACTCAGACCGGATCAGCTGAGTTTCAGGGTGGGATCAGCTTCCATCTGTGCGATGAGCGGTCTGGAGATGTAAAGTCTGTGATAGCGGTCTGTGGTGTCTGCGTAGTAGTTAAGGCGCAGGGTCATTCTGTCAGCGGGCACGGGTATGAACTTGGTATACTGCTTGATGCCGACAAATAGCTTTCTGTACAGCTTTGCCAGACACTCAGGGCGGTCAACGAAAGAGCCGTCAGGAGCAGCGTAGCCGTTTACCATATACATACGGCCTCTCTTGAGCAGTCCGTCCTCTGCGGGCGGGGTGTAGCTTGCTTCGATGGTGACGTTGCCGTTTTCATTGTAGCAGCCGAGCGGCTTGTTCCAGTCGAGGTCGCCTGCCAGCGGAAGATAGAAATAATACTTGCGGCAGTCGTCGGTGATTATTGAAGTGTCCCTTGCGGAAATGATACCTTCGTCCGTCTGGCGGAGTATCAGGCAGCCGCAGTGGAGTGCGACCTCGGCAAGCTTGAGGAAGGTTTCCCGCTCGATGTAGTAATTCTTCTGCTTTCCCATTTTGTGATTCCTTTCTGAATTGTCGACGTTATGTCGATGAGTTTTGTGAACCGCAGCGCGGTTACTGTGGATAGCTGTACGGCATAAATAATGCCATACAAGCATTAAAAAATCATGCAAATTGCACATTGATTTTTTGATGGGGATATGCTAATATATATTCACACAGATATCTGTGCAAAAATCGAATACGGTGTTTTCTTTGTCTAACCACCGTTAAAAAACAAGGAGTTTTTTTATGCTTAAAAACAAGAAAATTCGTACTGCCGACATTGCTCGGCTGGCTCTTGTCGCCGCTGCTTATGCGGCGCTGACCCTTGCTGTTCCGGGGCTTGGCTTCGGCGGGATACAGTTCCGGCTGTCAGAGGTGCTGGTGCTGCTCTGCTTTTATCGCCGCGACTACAGCATTGCGCTGATAGTCGGGTGCTTTATCGCCAACTGCTTCAGCCCGATGGCAGTGATGGATATGGTGTTCGGCACGCTTGCGACGGCTATTGCGGTGATACCGATGTACAGTATACGCAATATATGGGTCGCTTCGCTTCTGCCGGTGGTCAGCAACGGCGTTATCGTTGCGCTGGAGCTTCTCATCTGCTACGGCAATGAACCGCCGTTCTGGTTCAATATGCTGACTGTCGGTGCGGGAGAACTTGCGGTGGTAACGGTCATCGGCTGTCTGCTGTTTAAGCTGCTTCTTGAACGCAGCGAAAGATTCATGAGCGTGATAGGCGCTTCCAAACAAAAGATCGGAATAGACGGCGGCAAGGCGTAAAGCTTGTCGGTGCGGGGAATACGGCGTTTGCTGTATCCCCGCATTTCTGCGTTCGGGGGTCATTTCAGAATGCCGTTCCATTTGCGGTATTCGGGGAAATTCCCGATAAGAAAGGCGTAGAACCTTTCTGAATGGTCGTGGTGCCAGTAGTGGGAATATTCATGCCAGAACACCGACAGCACGGTTTGCCGAGGGTATGCCGCCAGCCTTATATTGATGGAGATATGTCCTCTTGACCATGCGCAGCTTCCCCAGCGTGACTTCATATCCTTTATCGTCACCACAGTGGGCGGCGGGGTAAGCCCTCTTGATATAAGAGCGCTGCGCACCTCGCTGTCAAGCTCCCTGCATAGCTTCGCAAAGCTGTCTGACAGCCAGTGCTGCAGAAGTCCGGCTATATCCTGCGGGGAGGTGCGGCGGGTGAACACACGTATTTCCTGCGGCTCCAGCACGGCGCATTCACGGCTGCTGGATATGATACGCACAGGGTATTCCTTGCCCAGCCAGATGACTTTTTCGGCTGACAGCGGCGTCTGACCGGCACGCTCGTTTATACGGGCTATCGCCTTTTGGATAAACGCCTGCTCGGAGATGATAAACTCCTCAATACGTGCGGCGCTGACCCGATTGTTTGCCGATATACGCAGAGAACCGTCCTCTTTCACACGCAGGTTGATATTCTTCACCGGCTTGCGGGTCAGTTCATAGTATATCCCGCTGCCGTCCGGAAATTTCAGGAAAGTCATTCTGGGTATATGCACCTCGGTAGAGTCTGGACAGCTTGATAAGAAGTCCACTTCCAGACTGGCGTGAAGCCATCGAAGATTAGGGCTTATCGCCTGTCGAATTTTTCTTTTGTCTATTATATCACGTATTTATGCAAAAGTCAATTAATCAATGCGTGTTATTCAAAAATAATTAGTCAACTAATATTTCGTGTCTTTGACCTGAAACAGACGTAAAAAATCGGGGCTGTGAGTTCTATCCACAGTCCCGTTTTATATATAGCGCACTGAATTTTGTTTATTTTCCCTTTTCCCAGTTCACCATATCGGCAAGCGTGATATTGTCCACCACGCTGTTCACGGCGTTGTTTATCTCCTGATACAGCCTTATCGTCACGCATTTGTCACGCATTTCGCAGGCGTTGTCGTCAAGGCAGGATACAGGAGCAAGGCTGCCCTCTGAAAGGCGCAGTATCTCGCCGACAGTGTATTCCTCTGCGGGTCTTGTCAGCAGGTACCCGCCCTGCGCGCCCCTTACGCTGCGCACGCAGGCTGCCCTGTTCAGCACGGCGGCTATCTGCTCCATATATTTTACGGATATCCCGCTGCGTGCGGCGATATCCTTTACTTTTATCGGGTCGCCGTCGGGGTGCTTTGCCAAGTCAAGCATGAATAAGATGGCGTATCTTCCTTTAGTCGATATTTTCATACAGATACCCCCTTTCTTTTATCCTATAATAGCACATATGAAAAAATTTGTCAAGGCATACAGTAATATTCAGGTGTTGCGGCGCATATACATTGAGTTGAAAGTAACACATTATCGTGCAAACACACCGGAGGAAAAATGCAATGGAAAAGAAAAGATTACTTGTCGGTCTTGGGGTGGCAGTGGCGGGCGTCACTGTAATGACCGCAGCCGGGACAAGCCCGGAATATGCGTTCACGGCGATGGCGGGAGCGGCTCAGCAGGCGGCTTTCCTGACTGCCGGAATAAAGCTGCAGCAGGCGGGGGATACCGTAGACAGCGAAAGCGTAAATGAGCAGAGCACGCCGGAATCAGTGCCCGAAATTAGCGTGGACGACCTGCGTGAAAGCAGCTTCATGACATCAGAGCAGCCCACTGCGGACAGCGCAGGAAGTTCCCTGCCTGAAATCGTTCAGGCGACTGCGGATATCGAGGACATAAAGTACACGGCAGACGCTGCGGACAGCGGCGGCGCGCAGGACGTTTCGCAGCCATCTGCGCCGACAGTTGAGGGAGCGCCAGATAACGCAGCACGTGTGATATCACGGAACATCACCGAGTTCTCGGACGGGCTGGACCGCACGGCTGAGGGCAGCAAAAGCGGCGTTGTGTACCGTGAGCATTTCAGCGGGTATCAGGGGACGGACTACCTGAAAATACCGGGCGGCGGGCTTGTGTGGAACTGCACGGCAGACAGTCCTCAGACGCTGCTGCAGGCTGCGCAGGAGCTTCCGTCGCTCAGAATAAATGCGTACACGGACGAGCCTCAGGTGCTGATAGTGCATACCCACACCACCGAAAGCTACGAGCCGTATCAGCGCAGCTACTACGACAGCGCATTTCCGAGCCGGACAAGGGATCCGCAGTATAACATGATAAGCGTGGGCGAGGCGCTTTCGCAGCGGCTGGCTGAGAACGGCATATCAGTGCTGCACGACGGCACAGTGCACGATTATCCGTCTTACACCGGCGCATACGACCGCAGCGAAGCGACGATCAGGGCGGCTCTTGAGGAATACCCGTCGATAAAGGTGATAATCGACCTGCATCGTGACGCAATATCTGCGGCGGACGGCAGCCGAACCGCTCCTGTCGCTGAGATAAACGGAAAATCGGCGGCGCAGTTCATGATAATCGCCGGGTGTGATGACGGTCGGTTCGGGAATATGCCGGACTACATAGAGAATTTCAAGCTGGCGTGCCTGTTTCAGCAGTCGGCTGAGAAGCTGTATCCGGGGCTTGCACGGCCTGTGCTGTTCGATTACCGGAACTACAACCAGCACATTTCGACCGGCTCGCTGCTGATAGAGGTCGGAAGCCACGCAAACTCGCATGACGAAGCGGTCTACACCGGCGAATTGCTTGGAGATATTCTGGCGGACGCACTTTGTTCGCTTGCCTGAACGCTGAAAAATCTGAGATAATCTGACAGGCTGCTGCAGTAATAGTGGGCGGTGCGTTTCAGTTCGTCCTGCTGCGGCTCGGAGATATCCGAAACCGCAGCGGTGAGAAAGCCCGCCGCCTTTGCCGTACTTACCGCCATGAGAGAATCCTCGAACACTGCGGTGTGTTCCGGCGTACTTCCGGCAAGCTTTGCCGCAGTCAGAAATATGTCGGGCTTGTCCTTTCCGCCGCATTCACGGCAGGTGACCATTCCGCAGAACATATCAAGTATGTCAAGGCGCTTCATAGCCGCCGCTGAAAGTTCCCTGTCGCCTGCGGTGGCTATAACGGCGGGAATGCCGCATTCTTTCAGCTTTGTCAGAAGCTGAAATGCGCCGGACTTCAGTTCGCATTCGCTGCGGTAGAAGTCCGACAATATATCGAGCAGAGCGGTTCTGACCTGCTCAGGCGTCTGCCGCAGGCGGTAATGCCCACTGAGGTAGCTGCAGCCCTCTTCAAGCGACATTGAGCTGAGGATTTCGGGCAGCTCAGTTTCCGGCGTTACGCCAAGGCTGCGCAGGAATCGTCCGCCGAGGTCCTCCCATATTCCGGAGGAATCGAGCAGCGTGCCGTCAAGGTCGAATACAGCCGCCTTTATGCTGCTTAATTCCCTCACTGCGCCGCAGTTATGCCGCCGAGGATATCTTCGATTAGCTGTGCGGAATCGTGCGAATAGTAGTAGCACTGCAGCGAATAGAAGCTGTCGGAATACTCGAACGTAAACTCTGACTGTCCGAGAAGCAGCGTGTCGGGCTCCTGCTCCGAGGATACCTCAAAATGCGAGAGCCAGCCGGTTTTGCCGCCGATAGTCTGCTCGCTCATGCTGCTGTCGTTTATCAGCATTCCGCTCGCCTGAAAGGATATGACGGAGGTGTCGTGGTTGGTGCGGGCGTAATCAGTCACGCTGAGCCGTTCGCCGGTGTTCTGTGCGGCGGATATCTCCTGACTGCTGAGGAACACTATTGCTGATTTATCGGGGCTTTCAGCGTAAACAAGGTAGGTCATGCCGATATCGGCGTAATCCTGCTTCATCTCGCTGGCGGTTTCCTCGTTCGTGGCTGAAAGAGCCGCTAGCTGCTTGTATATTTCATCGCCCGCACTGCAGCTCCAGTCCTGCGGGAACGATATGCTTATCCCTGCGGCGGTAGCCGTGCTGCCATTGTCCGTGCTCTCGACCGCCGCCGTTGGTTCACTGCTGCCTGAGCAGGCGCACAGTGACGATATTCCGGCGAGGAGCAATGCTGTGATAATTAGTTTTTTCATTGATATTCCATTTCTCCGGTAAGTGGGTGGGTCATTTATGGACGCTATGCGAATATTATACAGCATTGCGGAGGAAAAAGCAAGCGGGAAATCAGACTGGCGATAAACCCTCATCTTCGTCGTCACAATTATAACGACAGGCACAAAGCCTAGTCGTTATAATTGTTCCTAGAATCTGAGGGCTTCTCGCCAGTCTGAGCGTAGACTTTTTCGATTGTTATATGTTTTTTACGGATATGTTGACAGTATCGCCGCCGCAATTCACAGGCTCGTATGTTTTGCGAAGCCGTATTAGATTCATGGTTTGGCTCTTTTCAGCCCGAAATGCTGTGCGAGTTTTTCGCATACCTCTTCACGTGTGTCGATCCCGTCGTCCTGCCGCACCAGCGTAAAGAACCCGCTTTCGGCGAATTTGCGGTAACACTCGCTGCTGTTTATAAGTGCCAGTCCCTCTTTGTAGTTTCGCATTACTGCCTGCGGGTCGCCGCAGCTTTCTATAACGCTGAGAATGAATTGCTTTTCAGGGTCGGAGCGGTCGAAAAACCGCTCCACGCTCATGGACTGCGGCGAAAGCATGACCGCAACGTGCTGATAGTCGGATATCTCTTTCAGCAGTTCCAGCGGGATATTCGTGTCAACGATGGCTCTTTTATCTTTGCATATCGAGATGAGCTCTGCGACCTCAAATTCCGCAGCTTCTCTGCCAACGCTGCTTATCCAACGCTTGTATTCCTCCGGCGGGCGGGTGACGAAATCCCGCCAGTCGGTAAGCGTTTTTGTGTAGCAGATATCCGGCTGAAATTCGGGCTGAGCCACTTTGTCGGATACGGCGCAGTGATAATTCTCTCCGCAGAAAATCATATCGTACCTTTCAGCGAGCATTTTGACCGCCGTTGACTTTCCGGCGTATGCCGTGCCGGTGATGAAATAGGCGTTGCGAAGATAGTGCTTAAGAATGTTGTTGGATATGTTCATTTCGCTGCTCCTTTAACGAGGTCATCTATAAGTATAATATGTGTGTACCGTCTTATTATCTGCCTTTCTTAATATCGTATCACATATGTCATCTGCAGGTCGAACGGCTCGTCTTCCGCTATCTCAGGTATCGGTCTGTCTGTGAGTTCTGCGCCCATAGCACGGTAGAATGCGATGGTTTCCTCGGAGGAGCAGGCGGAAATATACAGTTCCTCTGCGCCCGCCTGTCTTGCTTCCTGAATGCCCATCTTGAACAGTTTCCTGCCTAGCCCGCGTCCACGCAGGTCCGCTGATACGTGCATCATGTCGAGGATCATGCGCTTTCCGACAAGCGTTCTTTTCAGACCGATGAAGCCCACGACCCTGCTGTTTTCCTGTGCGATGTAGGTTATGTAGTATGGGCTGCCTATCATTCTGGCAACGCTGCGCTTTTTTTCGAGGTCCCAGTCTTCGGTGTAGGGCTGCTCGGTCAGCACGTATTCGCAGTTCTTTCCGCGCCAGACCTTTTTTACTTCGTGTTTCCTGTTGTAGTTATCGAGCATATCCTCGCTGAAAATGTCGGCTGTAAGCTGCCTTATTTCTATCATATTCATTGTTTCCTTTCTATGGTTGAATCTGTGTATTCTATTATAACTAATCCGGTTAGTTTTGTCAAGGGCGATCTGCGTGATTTACGGCTTGAAAAAAGTCCCTTGGCAGGAATTTCAGAAAACCACTTGATTTTTTGTGCGAAATAGAGTATAATAGAAAAGCAAGTTATAATATAAGCAAAAAAATGCTTTCGATTATGGGGGCAGGCCCTGTGCAACGAGGTGCTGTGAACCATGTCAGGCGGGGAACCGAGCAGCATTAAGCAGATTTCCTTGTGTGCCGCAGCCAGCCTGTTCCCATAATCGAGGGCATTTTGACAATTACGGGGGTGTATATCCGCCCCCATATTTCCTGTTGAAAGCAAGGGGGTGCGGCAGTGTATCTGGCATTATATAGAAAATATCGTCCCAAGACCTTTGACGACGTTATTTCTCAGCCGCATATAGTCACCACCCTCAGGAATCAGATATCCACCGGACAGAACGCTCACGCCTATCTGTTTACGGGAAGCCGCGGTACGGGAAAGACCACCTGCGCAAAGATACTTGCGATGGCTCTTAACTGCAAGCACCCGGTGAACGGAAATCCTTGTCTTGAATGCGAATCCTGCCGCGAGATAGAAAACGGTTCTGCCACAGACGTGGTGGAAATGGACGCAGCCAGCAACAACAAGGTCGAGGACGTGCATATCCTGCAGGAGCAGATAGCGTACACGCCGGTAAGCTGCAAATACAGAATATATATCGTGGACGAGGTGCATATGCTGTCGGCTGCGGCGTTCAATGCGCTGCTAAAGACGCTTGAAGAACCGCCTCCCCATGTGATTTTCATTCTTGCAACGACTGAACTGCATAAGGTGCCGGCTACGATACAGTCACGCTGTCAGCGGTTCGAGTTCCGCAGGATAGACATTTCGGACAGCTCTGACAGGCTGATGAGCGTTGCAGAGAACGAGGGCTTCTCGCTGACGAGGGGCGCAGCCGAAATGATATCCCGCATTTCCGACGGCGGAATGCGTGACGCACTGTCGCTGCTCGACCGCTGCATTGCAGTCAGCAGAGAGGTGACGGAGGACGTTGTGCGTGACTGCGCAGGCGTTGCGGACGACAGATATATCCTTGAACTGGCGGAGCTTGCCGCAGCAAGGGATATACCCGGCTGCATAAGGCTGCTGGAGCAGCTTTACAAGGCGGGCAAGGATATTTCAAGGATAATGGAGGAGCTTGGCGGGGTCTACCGTGACCTTATGCTGTGCAGGAGCGTTCCCGGAGAAAGGGAACTGCTTTCAGCCATGCCCGACGAATACCCCGAAATAGAGCGTATCGCTGAGATATATACGCTGGACGATATAATGCGCTGCCTGACGCTTGTGCAGGAATGCGTTGACGGTATCTCGCGCACACGACAGCGCAGGGCGCTGGCAGAGATGTGCTTCGTAAAGCTTTGTACCGGCGCGCCTACTGCGGCGCAGTCGGCGGAACAGCGTGCGGCTCAGCCGGTGACGCTTCCCGCAAGACCGACTAAGCCGGTCGTGGTGGATTTCAAGCCGATGGGCAGCGAATTTACGCCGCTTCCCGACGAGAAGCTTTCGCCTAAGCAGGCGGCTGCAGTGAAGAAGATACAGGCGGTATTCAACCCGCCGGAGGAAAAGCCTGCTGAAAAAACGGTTTCCGTTAAAACAGAAGCGGCTGTGCCTCTCGCAGAGGTCGTACCTCTCGCAGAGGACGCTCCTCCCGCAGAGGCTTCATCACAGTCTGAGGTAATTTCTCAGAAAGAGCCTGAAAAGGCGGTCAATGCAGATAAAGAGAATACGCTAAAGGAAACGCCGCCGGCTGCCGATATAAATAGCAGCGTTCCTGCTCAGGTAAATTCGGCGGACGTTCAGGCTGAGAAAGCTGCCGCAGTACCGGAGGATATACCGCTTCCGGAACTTAACAGCAAGCCTGCGGCGATAGAGGATATAGGCGCACCCCCGCCCCCCGACGAGCCGCCTGAGGAGTTCGTTCCGCAGAGGGAGTTCGACACTTCAGACAGACCGGCTGCCGCAGTTCAGGAGAAAAAGCCGGAAGTCAGGGCGGTACCCGCAGAGCCTGAGAAGCCTGAAAAACCTGCGGCGGCATATGAAAGCCTTGCGCAGGTGACGGACGAGCAGTGGAGGGACGTTATATCAAGGGTGAATCCGATGTACGGCTCGATGCTGGACGATTCCACCGCAAGCGTCAGCCCCGACGGCGTGCTTGAGATACGAACTGCGAACACGCTGCTCCAGAATCAGGTGCAGGCAGGTTATCAGGGACTTGAGGACGAACTTGAAAAGGCGTTCGGCAAAAAGGTCCGTGCAAAGGTCATCGCCGAAGAAGAAAAAAATACAGCGGAGGACAACAGCCACGCTGTAAAGGAGCTGCTCAGCAAAGCAGAGCGGCTCAATATAGAAGTACAATATAAGTGAAAGGATAAACCGAAATGAAAGCAAGATTACCACAGGGATATCAGAATTCCACCCCCAACATGAACCAGATGGTCAAGAAAGCCCAGAAAATGCAGGACGATATCGCAAAGATACAGGACGAACTTGCAGTCAAGGAGTTCACAAAGCAGGTAGGCGGCGGTGCTCTGGAACTGGTAATGACCGGCGACAAGCAGCTTAAGTCCGTGACCCTCAAGCCTGAGGTCGTTGATCCGGAGGATATCGAAATGCTTCAGGACCTCATCATCAGCGGCGTAAACGAGATACTCAAGGAAGTTGACGATTACGGTGCTGCTGAGATGGAAAAGGTGACCGGCGGCGTTTCTTTCCCCGGCTTCATCTGATGCACGCTGACATCATCATTAGCAGGGCGGATCGGCTTGATCCGCCCACAAGTGTTTGAATGAGGCGGGAAAATATACAGGCGGTACTTAAACTGCCTGCGGTTGGACTAGGGCTGACTTATTTCACGGGCTGCCTTGTGGCGTACCTATCGGGCGACGTGATGAGGACGGTCATTCTGTGCATTGCCGGCGCAGCTGCTGCTGCGGCTGTGGCAGCGCACAGATTCAGGATATGGGCGGTCGGGCTTCTGCTCGGTCTGCTGAGCATGACTGCATACCTGCAGCTTTATTATCAGCCGCTGAGCGCAATGGACGGCAGCAGCGTCCGCACTGAATGCAGAATGCTTTCGGCTTCCACGGATCAGAACGGCTGGACGAGCGGCAGGGCGTTCTGCGTGATAGACGGGTATCCGGCGATGATCGGGATATCGGGAAGCTTTCAGGCGCAGACTGGCGATACGGTGAGCGCAGTGGTGGAACTTCAGCAGGCACGGCAGGATATGTTCACATTTTCTGACGGAGTGGTGCTGAACGGCACGGTAAAAGAAACATTCGGCAGCAAGAGCGGATTCAGCCTGCTTTATCATGCGCAGAATATACGCAGTGCCGCCGCCAGTAAGCTTGGGTCGATTGGCGGCGAAGAAGCAGAACTTTGTAAAGGGATACTGCTTGGCGATACGTCGGGCTTTTCGCTCAGGCTGCGCAGAGATATCACACGCAGCGGCGTCAACTACATGACCGCAGTTTCGGGTGCGCATATCACGCTGTGCATTATGATACTGATGGAGCTTTTCGGCAGGAACAAGCCGTTCCTGCAGGCGGGCATAGCGATAACCGCTGCGGTCGTTCTGGCGGTATTGTTCGGATTCACGCCGTCGGTCATGCGTGCGGGCGTGATGATGATACTGTGCAAGTGCGGGGTGCTGCTTCGCAGAAAGGCTGACACGACAAACTCGCTGTGCGCCGCAATTCTTGCGCTGACGCTGTTTTCGCCGTTTGCCGCCGCCGACCCTGCGCTGCAGATGTCCTGCCTTGGCGTGTTCGGCTCGGCGGTGGTAGGTCGGTCGCTGAACGGGCTGAGAAAATTCGGCTTTGAGCGGCACCCGCTTGCCGCAAAGCTGAAAGAGGCTGTCCTGCTTTCCTTTGGTGCAATGGTGTGTATCGCTCCGGTCAGTATTTCCTGCTTTGGCGGGATATCGCTGGCGGAGATACCTGCGTCGGTCATTCTTTCGCCGTTCTTTACGGCGGCGGTTTTGTTGGGTACCTTATTCCTTACGACAGGTCTTGGGCTGGTCGCAGAGCCGCTTGAATGGGTCATGGGCGCATTCAGGGATATACTGTCGTTCTTTGGCGAGATGGAAGGCGCATGGCTAGCAATGGATAATGCGGCGGCAGTACCGCTGGCGTTTCTGGCGGCTGCGCTGCTCGTGACGGCGGCGTTTGTTCCGGATTATTCAAAGAATGCGCTGGAATGCTGCGTGCTGACGATACTGCTGTTTCTGTCGGTGGGGCTTCGCTCTTCAAGCGGGCGTATGCGGGTGGACATGGTGTCCGACGGGCAGAGCGGCGCTGCGGTATTCTGCAGCCGCAATGAAGCGGCGATAATCATTTCCGGAGATGGCGGCGGTCTTGCATATGAGATATACGACGAGTTAATGCGCAGCGGCATAACAAGGATCAGCCTGATAAACGCACCTCAGGCGGGCTATTCGGGAATGCACAGCATATCGCAGCTGACGGAACTTTTCCCGACTGAGCGGATATTGTGTCCGGCAGATGTAATGCGGTATGCGGAGCATTTTGCCGGTGATGTGCAGATAGGTGCTGCTTCACAAAAAATGACGGTGAACAGCAGGTCTATAGCCTGCGCCAAAGTCGGCGAACCCGTGCCGGAAACGGATATCGTGATATATTATGGCTACACGCTCAAAGAGCCGGAAGCGTTCTCGGCACTTCCGCTGTATTGCTCGTCAAGGCAGAAAAAGCTGCCGCCGGGCGGGATAAACATTTATCGTGAGCGTGTCAGGATAGAGTTGAGATAAGATAGGGAACAGATAGGAGAAATTACATGGCTGAATTTATATCTGCACCGCTGGCACTTGCTGCGGAGCAGTTCGCAAAGCTTCCCGGAATAGGGATAAAGACTGCGCAGCGGCTGGCGTACCATATGCTGAATCTTCCCCCGCACGAGGTGGAGGAGTTTGCCGAGGCGCTTGTGCGTGCGAGGAACGGCGTGCAGCTTTGCCGCTGCTGCCAGAACTTCACCGACAGGGAGGTCTGCGAGATATGCTCGGACGACAACCGTGACAAGGGCGTTATCTGCGTGGTGGAATCACCGAAGGACGTGTCCGCGTTCGAGCGTTCGGGCGGCTTCGAGGGAGTATACCACGTGCTGCACGGGCTTCTGTCGCCGATGGACGGCGTTACTGCGGAGGACCTTAAAATAAAGGAACTTATGGGCAGGCTGTCAGACGCCCGTGAAGTTATCATGGCGACTAATCCGACAGTCGAGGGAGAAGCCACCGCTGTGTATATCAGCCGCCTTATAAAGCCGATGGGAATAAAGGTGTCACGTCTGGCTTACGGACTTCCGGCAGGCTCTGCGCTTGAATTTGCGGACGATGTTACGCTGATGAAAGCACTGGAAAACAGAAGCGTACTATAATATTTGCAGACATTCACATCGTGCAACAAAAAAATCCCGCAGCCTTATGGACTGCGGGTAAATTTGTCACCTGCACGAAAAAAGGAAGGAAAACGCACAGGCGTATGATGAATGATTCATCAAAAGGGGAGGTAGGTTATGTGAACACCGCATTTCTGCGGCTGCTTGTCGGCAAAAACCGTGTGGTTTGTTGCTGTGATTATATGATACCCTGAATGTATGAATTTACAATTATAGTATTGTGAAATAATCGTGAAAGTCTAATGAAACGCACAGTCGGGTTTTTGGTATTGACAAATTTCATATATAGTGATATAATATGAACAAAACTCAAGGGAGAAATTATAATGAAAAAATGGTATGACGAGGAATATGAGTTCACAGTGGAGGTAGTCGGTTTCCTGCGGGGCGACCATACCGAGCGTTACTGCCGCAACGGCGAGGAGCCGGGCGACAAATACACCTGCACCTACGGCTGCCCTGTCAATCAGGACGGTCAGGGCATATGCTCGAAGCTGATGATGGTGCTGTTTCCGCTGATGGAAGCCGTGAGAAGCGGCGGCGACCTGCGCAATGTGGGCGGGGACAGTCAGTACAGCAAGACTGTGGTCTGTCCGGACGGCTGTGTTATTTTCAGGCTCACCGCCGTGCCGACCGGTAAGCCAAACTTTCACACAGGCGGGTTCTATGAACAGGCGTAAATTACGCATTCTGACAGAATGGCGAAAAATGGCGGAGGTCAGCCCTCCAGTATTATGGTAAAGGGACCGTCGTTAAGCAGGCTGACCTTCATTTCTGCGCCAAATTCGCCAGTCTGGACGTTTGGTATCTCACGGCGGCACGCTTCGACAAAGTATTCGTACAGCCGCTTTGCCTCGACAGGTTCCATTGCCTGCAGGAAATTCGGGCGGTGTCCCTTGTGCGTGTCGGCGTAAAGCGTGAACTGCGATATCACAAGCAGCGAGCCGACGACGTCTTTCAGCGAGAGGTTGGTCTTTCCGTTTTCGTCTGAGAATATGCGCAGCGAGGTCATTTTGGCGGCAAGGCGGTCGCATTCAGCCTCGGTGTCCTGCTGACCTATACCCAGCAGCACAAGGAATCCTCGGTCTATCTGTCCGACTGTTTTTCCGTCAACGCTGACGCTGGCATTCTCACAACGCTGTATCACAAGCTTCATGTTTTACCTCCGGAGTGCTGCGGTCCGCAGCGTTTTTTTATCACCTTATTATAACATATATCTAGCCCAAAGTAAAGATACAAAACCCCCGCCCTGATTCCAAGGCGGGGGTCATGTTATGCCGAAATATCAGATAACCGATTATCTGAGCGCAGCCTGAGCAGCAGCCAGTCTAGCGATCGGAACACGGAACGGTGAGCAGGATACATAATCCAGACCGATCTCGTGGCAGAACTCAACAGATGTCGGGTCGCCGCCGTGCTCGCCGCAGATACCGCAGTGCATTTCGGGACGGGTCTTCTTACCCAGCTCGATAGCCATCTTCATCAGCTTGCCAACGCCGACCTGATCGAGCTTAGCGAACGGATCGTTCTCGAAGATCTTAGCGTCGTAGTATGCGCCGAGGAACTTGCCTGCGTCATCTCTGGAGAAGCCGTATGTCATCTGGGTCAGGTCGTTTGTACCGAAGCAGAAGAACTCAGCTTCCTTAGCGATATCGTCAGCAGTCAGAGCAGCACGGGGGATCTCGATCATTGTGCCGACAGAATACTTCAGGTCAGAGCCGGAAGCAGCGATGATCTCATCAGCGGTCTTTACAACGATGTCCTTAACGTACTTCAGCTCCTTGACCTCGCCAACCAGCGGGATCATGATCTCAGGAACGATGTTCCAGTCGGGGTGAGCCTTCTTTACGTTGATAGCTGCCTTGATAACTGCAGCAGTCTGCATCTTTGCGATCTCGGGGTAGGTTACAGCCAGACGGCAGCCACGGTGACCCATCATCGGGTTGAACTCATGCAGGGAAGCGATGATGTTCTTGATGGTTTCAACGGACTTGCCCTGTGCCTTAGCCAGAGCCTCGATGTCAGCCTCCTCAGTAGGAACGAATTCGTGCAGAGGCGGGTCGAGGAAGCGGATAGTAACAGGATTGCCCTCAAGTGCTTCGTAAAGCTTCTCGAAGTCGCCCTGCTGCATCGGCTCGATCTTAGCCAGAGCAGCTTCTCTCTCCTCAACTGTGTCGGAGCAGATCATCTCACGGAATGCTGCGATTCTGTCAGCCTCGAAGAACATATGCTCGGTACGGCAAAGACCGATACCCTCTGCGCCAAGTTCTCTTGCCTTCTTAGCGTCTGCAGGAGTATCTGCGTTTGTTCTTACCTTAAGCTTTCTGTACTTGTCAGCCCATGCCATTACTCTGCCGAACTCGCCTGCGATAGAAGCGTCAACGGTAGGAATGATGCCATCGTAAATGTTACCGGTAGTACCGTCGATGGAGATGAAGTCGCCCTCGTGGTAGGTCTTGCCTGCCAGTTCGAACTTCTTGTTCTCTTCGTCCATCTTGATATCGCCGCAGCCGGATACGCAGCAGGTACCCATACCACGAGCAACAACGGCTGCGTGAGAAGTCATACCGCCGCGAACGGTCAGGATACCCTGAGATACCTTCATACCTGTGATATCCTCAGGAGAGGTCTCCAGACGTACCAGAACTACCTTTTCGCCCTTAGCAGCCCACTTTTCAGCGTCGTCTGCTGTGAACACGATCTTACCGCAAGCTGCTCCGGGGGAAGCGCCCAGACCCTTGCCTACCGGTGTAGCAGCCTTAAGAGCCTTAGCGTCGAACTGCGGGTGGAGCAGTGTGTCGAGGTTTCTGGGGTCGATCATCAGAACAGCTTCCTGCTCGGTCTTGTGACCCTCGTCAACGAGGTCGCAAGCGATCTTCAGAGCAGCCTGAGCGGTTCTCTTACCGTTACGGCACTGGAGCATATAGAGCTTCTTGTTCTCAACGGTGAACTCCATATCCTGCATATCGTGATAGTGGTTTTCGAGAGTGTCGCAAACCTTGATGAACTCAGCGTATGCCTCAGGGAACTCCTTCTCCATCTGTGCGATAGGCATAGGAGTACGAACGCCTGCAACAACGTCTTCGCCCTGTGCGTTGATAAGGAACTCGCCCATCAGCTTCTTCTCGCCTGTAGCAGGATCACGTGTGAATGCAACGCCGGTACCGGACTCGTTGTTCAGGTTACCGAATACCATCGGCATTACGTTTACTGCAGTACCCCATGAATAAGGGATATCGTTGTCGCGGCGGTATACGTTTGCACGGGGGTTGTCCCATGAACGGAATACTGCCTCGATAGCAAGCTTGAGCTGCTGAACGGGATCGGACGGGAAGTCCTCGCCGAGCTGCTTCTTGTACTCTGCCTTGAACTGCTCTGCAAGAGTCTTGAGGTCAGCAGCGGTCAGGTCGATGTCGTACTGAACGCCCTTTTCTTCCTTCATCTTGTCGATAAGCTGCTCGAAGTACTTCTTACCTACTTCCATAACTACATCAGAGAACATCTGAATGAAGCGTCTGTAGGAGTCGTAAACGAATCTCTCGAACTTGGGATCGGGGTTGCCTGCGATCATTGCTGCAACAACTTCGTCGTTAAGACCGAGGTTGAGGATAGTATCCATCATGCCGGGCATTGATGCTCTTGCGCCGGAACGAACGGAAACGAGCAGAGGATTCTTGAGATCGCCGAACTTCTTGCCGTTGATCTCCTCCATCTTCTTAACGCCTTCCATAGCCTGAGCCATGATCTCGTCGTTGATCTTGCGGCCGTCCTCATAGTACTGTGTGCAAGCCTCAGTTGTGATGGTGAAGCCCTGAGGAACAGGCAGACCGATGCTGGTCATCTCGGCAAGGTTTGCGCCCTTACCGCCGAGGAGATTACGCATGGTCATGTCGCCTTCGCTGAACATGTAGACCCACTTGTTTGCCATTGGTATATACCTCCTGAAATTTGATCGCTGAAATGCCCGTGCACGAGCAGGACAGCGTTTTTGATATTTTGCTGGCAGATAACCCCATATATTGAGGGGCGCTCTGCCACATAATCTATTATATCAGATTATCTGAAAAAATGCTAGATGTTTTTTGAATTTTTCAAAATATTTTTTGCAGTTTGTCCAAATCACGCCGTGGAACTTACGTTTATCCCGCTTTTCGATATCGTCACCACCGTATGCGACAGGCTGGAACTGCGGTGAGCGGCGCTCTCGGCAATAGCGGAAAGGTCACGGAATGCGAGCCATTCCCTCAGGCGTTCGGCGGCGTCGGGCGCAGCTGCGGTAAATTCTTCTCCGCCGCATATCACTCTGGCGCAGCCGCCCTCGCCGATCAGCTTTACTGCGAGCGCCAGAGCCGTTTCGGCGCAGCTGCCGTCGCAGTCCGGCGCAAGCAGGATATCTGTGCTTTCTGCTGCAGTATTTTCGCTGCGGCGCACCATGAGCGTTCTCATCTTTGCGGACAGCTTGTAGTTTATCCTGCGGGGCGGGTCGCCGGGCACGTATTCGCGGTGCTCGAAGCCCGCCATTCCTCCGGTGAGCAGGGAATTGCCGCTTTCCTCGTCGTTATCGGACGGGAACAGCGACGGCGGCACTTCCGGTCCGACGTATTCCACTGTCTGCGGGAGCACGGCTGCGGTGCATTCGTTCGGGCGCTGCTTGGAGTGGAATCTCGCAAGTCCAAGAAAATCGCTGAGGATTATCTCGTCTATTTCAAGGCGGTTCAGTCCGCATTCCGACGCGGTCAGCGATATTTTGACGCCACCGTGCCGCCCGATTAGCGAACTGCGTGCCACGAACGGCTTTCCCATGAATCTGCCGTATATCGTCACGACGGGTATCATGCAGAAGCCGCTGCCGGAAAGCGTGAGCGCTGCGGTCGCCGTTTCCCCGATGGAATATACTCCGGCAAAGCCGCTGCAGCTTATGCTGAACTTTTTGCGGGAAAAGGCGCAGCTGAGCACGGAAAGCAGTATCGCACCGACCAGCGTATATACCAGTATCCAGCCTGCTTCGCCGTTGATGAACAGCAGGAAAACTGCCGCAAATGCGACTGATTCGATATAAACCGCGATGTTCGTCCGCATTATTTCAGCCTCCTTCTGCGCTTCTTCAGGGCTTTGTATTCCTGCAGCAGCTTATCTGCGCTGTCTGCGGCGTGTTCAGGCGAATAGAGGAGTTTGTCGGCAGCCGAGCAGATGTCGTCTGCTTCCTGCGGCATTCCGAGCCGCTGAGTGAGTATCAGGCGCACCTCGCCTGTGGTGAGCGAACTTTCCTCCTGCCCTGAGAGGTCGGCGGCAAGGCGGCGTGTCCTGAGATATACGCTGCGTATCTTTGCGGGGGCATTGCTTATCGGGCAGACGAGCAGGAAGATCAGCTCTGAAAGCTGTTTCCTGAATATGAAAGCCAGAACCGCTGCTGCGCCCACTGCGGCGGCAGCATACACCCACAGCGGCACTGAGCCGTTGTTTTCTTCCGCCTTTGTGGAATACTTCGTGGCGTCAAAGTCGAGCCAGCCGCCGCCGGGGAAGTATATCTGGGTGTAGGCGTGCGATTCGGCGTCCGTGATGTAGTATACGCCGGTCAGCTCGTCGCGCTTCTCCTCGTCCGTGACGAAGCCCTCTATGTACCTTGCGGGAAGCCCTGCGGCACGAGCAAGCAGGGTCATTGCAGAGGCATAGTCGCTGCATATTCCGGTGCGGCTCTCGAACAGGAAGTAGTTCGTGTCGGGTCTTTCAGGAACGAAGTCGAGGTCGTACACGAAGCCCGCTTCCCCGAACCACCGCTCAATGGCGCGCGCCTTGTCGTAGTCCGTGGTGATGCCTGCGGTTATTTCGTCCGCAAGCTGCTTTATTTCAGGGGTGATACCGGTGGAGCGGGTCGCAGCCTGATATTCCTGCGCCTGTGAAAGTTCGTCGAGCAGGGAATATGCGGCGGACGCGGTTATCACGCCGCAGTCGTTGGCGTCGTTTACAAGGGCGGTCAGGCTGTCTGCGTCTAAGCGGCGAATGAAGTGTTCGTTTTCGGAGTAGGGGAAATATTCAAGCTGGAACGTGCAGTCGGCGGGCATTCGGTATTCAGTGAACAGGTCGTTTCTTGGGTTGAGGTATGTCCTGCCGCATTCCTCAGGGAAGTATGCGCCGGTGACGAATGACGGGTGTACTACCGCACGGGTGAATACCTCGCCCTGCTCGGTTATCTCCATAATGCTGCTGTGGACGTTGAACACCGGAAGCCCGTCGATAAGCTGACGGCTTTCCTCGGACAGCTGGTCGGAATACAGCGAAAGGGTGCGGAGGAACTTTATATAGTTAGAGGAGGCCTTTCCATATTCCCAGCCGGCGTATCCGGTGTCGTATTCCTGCAGGGCATACCAGCCGCCGTCAGTATATACGTCATAGCCGCACCTGACCAGATATTCAGGCGAACTTGCCCTTACGGTGAACAGCAGGTCACCGGACGGCTTGTTCATGCCGCTGTTCACGGAGGAATAGGACGAGAATCCCACAATATTGCTGTTGGCGTAATACCCTGTCGAGGACGGCGTGATGCTGTCGAGATAGTCCCCGAAAGGGGCGTCGGAGTGTGGCAGCAGCGAAGCGATAAGCGCAATAGCCGCAGCCGCTATGCCTGAAACGATCGTGCCCCGCCTGCGTGATGGCTTGTCCTCAAAGATGGCTTCGCCGGCGTTCGGGTACTTTTCGGATAGGTTGGCTGCGGCGAAAATGAAGCACCCCGCCATTGCAACGATAAAATATACCGGAAGCTGACGTGCAGTCCTTGACGACAATATCAGCGGAATGAACATCAGCAGCATGAGAAAGCACGGGCGTGGGTTAAGCACCGAGAAATAGCACCCGATGAAGCCTATAATGAGCGAGAATATGTATATCGCAGCCACCGCAAATAACAGGTCGAATTTTGCGGAAGCCATGAACAGAAAGTCCATGAAGGTCATTCCATCCGGCTGGTAGGACGCCGCAGCCATTCCGACAAACCAGCCCGTCAGCAGCAAGCTGACAGTGGTGACGCCGGAGATCACAGAGCGATCTCTGAGTTTATAGAACAGCATGAATACGCCTGCGGTAAGTGCGCAAATCACAGCCGCACTGGGCAGGAACTGGCTGCGGCATATGGTGTAGACCAGAGCCAGAGCCACTGAGAGCAGGTATGCAAGTATCGGTATCGGGCGTGCGCCGTAATATTTGGTGCGTTTCATACGTGGTACTGTATAATCAAGGTAGGTGACGATATTGTTTATCTCGCCCTCGTCCTTGGTTCGTTTGTTATTGTTCATGGTCATTTATAATATGAATACAGGCGGCATTGAAGCATACCGTTGTAAAGCTTCCTGTTTTTGTCCGCTTTCTGTCCGAAAAGTTCCTCAAAGTCCTCGTCAGGCGTTATGACGTAAAGCTGACTGCCGTTCAGCGGGAGCATTTTTTCGCCCATGGTGCGGTATATGCTGCGTGCCTGCTCGACCTCCAGCATTCTTTCGCCGTAGGGCGGGTTGGTGATGAATTTTACGCTGTCTGCGGGATTAGCGAAATCTTTTATGTCACGGCGTTCTGCGGTTATTTTCAGCAGCGGAGAGGCTTTCTTGGCGTTCGACAGAGTGAGGCTCACGCATTCGCCGTCGATATCGAAGCCGTAACCCTTGAAGCCTGCGCTGCGCTTTATTGCGTCTGCGGCGTTCTCACGGGCTGTTCTCCATGCGGCGGCGGGAATGAAGCCTAAATGCTCGCCGGCGAAGCTTCTGTTCAGCCCCGGAGCGATGTTAAGGGCTTTCAGACCGGCTTCTATGAGCAGTGTTCCTGAGCCGCAGAACGGGTCGCAGACTATGTCGTTTTCACGTATCCTTGCAAGGTCGATAATGCCGGCTGCGAGCGTTTCCTTTATCGGGGCGGCGTTGGAGTCCCTGCGGTAGCCGCGCTTGTGGAGCCCCGTGCCGCTGGTGTCCAGCATGAGCGTTACCTCGTCCTTCATTATCGAAAAGCGTATCTGGGCGGTCGCACCTGTTTCGGGCATGGTCTGCAGGCCATAGGCACGGCAGAGATTCACCGCCATCGCCTTTTTGACTATCTTCTGGCAGGCGGGAATGCTTTTCAGCACGGAATTGAGCGAATGTCCGGTGTTCGGAAATGCGTCGTTTCTGCCGATGAAGTCGGACAGCGGGAGCGACTTTATTCCCTCGAAAAGTTCGTCGAACGTCCTTGCGCGGAACTGCCCCAGCACCACGCAGACTCTTTCTGCGGTGGAAAGGCAGATGTTCGCTGCGGCGCACAGCTCAGGACTTCCGGTGAACGTCACACGTCCGTCGGATACGGTGATATTTTCTGCGCCTAGCTTCTTTACCTCGAATGAGAGGGTCTTTTCTATGCCAAAATGGCAGGGGGCGGTATATGTCAGCTGAGTCATTATGATTCCTTCCTTTTTGAGCGGTACTTTCTTATATCTTATTGTACCATATATTTGCGGGAATGTCCATTGTTTTTTCTATATTCGGGGAATGCTATTTTTTATAAGGCGGTAAGAATAGATAATATTTGTGCAGTATTACTATAAATTATACGCATTTTTCGGTTTGTTTGTCCAAATTCAACAGCTTGCCCGAAAACTTGTTGCAAAAAAATCAAATATAAGATATAATAGAATCAGGCATATCCGGTGCGGCAGTATTCGGGAGCGTCTGCCCCGATAATATATAGAGACCGCCGCCCGCTGAAAGGAGAAAAAATCTAAGATGGGAATCAGACTTGATGACAAATATCTGAGCAGCTTTGTTGCCGAGCATGAACTTGAAGCCATCGCTCCTGCCGTAAAGGCAGCGCATGACCAGCTTGTTGACAGGAACGGTCCGGGAAGCGACTTCCTTGGCTGGATAGACCTGCCCGTTGATTACGACAAGGACGAGTTTGCAAGAATAAAGCAGGCTGCAGCCAAGATAAAGGCTGACAGCGAGGTGCTTATCGTTATCGGCATAGGCGGTTCTTACCTCGGCGCAAGGGCTGTTATCGAGGCGATAAAGTCCACGCTGTACAACAGCCTTAAAAAGGACACGCCTGAGATATACTTCGTGGGCAACTCCATCAGCCCCACCTACCTCAGCGAGGTCGTATCCCTTGTCGAGGGCAGGGATTTCTCGGTGAACATCATCTCAAAGTCGGGCACGACCACTGAGCCGGCTCTGGCTTTCCGTGTATTCCGCGATCTGCTCGTTGAACGCTACGGCGAGGAGGGAGCAAAGGACAGGATCTACGCCACGACAGACCGTGCAAAGGGCACTCTGAAAGAGCTTTCCGACAAGAAGGGCTATCAGACCTTTGTCGTTCCGGACGACGTAGGAGGAAGATTCTCAGTCCTCACAGCAGTGGGACTTCTGCCCATAGCCTGCGCAGGCTGCGATATCGACGCACTGATGAACGGTGCGGCTGCAGCAAGAGAGGCTTACTCAGTATGCGACCTCAGCAAGAACGACTGCTACAAGTACGCTGCGCTGCGCAACATACTCTACCGCAAGGGCAAGAGCGTTGAAATGCTCATCAGCTATGAGAACAGCTTCGCAATGATGAATGAGTGGTTCAAGCAGCTTTTCGGCGAGAGCGAGGGCAAGGACAACAAGGGTATCTACCCGTCCTCCGCTGTGTTCTCCACCGACCTGCATTCTCTGGGTCAGTTCATTCAGGACGGCTCACGCATTATGTTTGAAACAGTCCTGCAGTTCGCAAAGCCCCAGAAGGAACTTTTCCTCAAGGACGACCCCACAAATGTGGACGGTCTGAACTTCCTTTCGGGTCAGAATATGTCCATCGTCAACCGCAAGGCTTTCGAGGGCGTTGTTATCGCTCACACTGAGGGCGGCGTTCCCAACATCGTTCTCGAAGCTCCGGAACTGAACGAATACGAACTTGGCTACATCATCTACTTCTTCGAGAAGGCTTGTGCGATAAGCGGCTATCTGCTGGGCGTAAATCCGTTCAACCAGCCGGGCGTTGAAAGCTACAAGAAGAATATGTTCGCACTGCTCGGAAAGCCCGGCTATGAGGCTCAGAAGGCTGAACTTGAAGCAAAGCTGGGAATTTAACAGGCATTCAGGAGAGCCTGCACCGCAGGCTTTCCATAGCATACAAAATCAATTACACGATTCATGGAGGTTTACTATGATCAAGCTTATCACAGGCAAGAGAGGCTCAGGTAAGACCAAGATACTTATCGACGCCATTCACGACGCAGAAAACAAGTCCAACGGCAACGTTGTAGCTATCCAGAAAGGCTCCTCCCTCAACACCGACATCACCCCCAAGGTTCGTCTGGTAAATATCGAGGATTATTCCATCGAGGGCGTTGACGCATTCTACGGCTTCGTTTCCGGCATTCTCGCTTCTGACTATGACTGCACCGATATCTTCGTTGACGCTACCCTGAAGATCACCGGCAGAGATTACGAAAAGGTCGGAGAGATGTTTGACAAGCTCGCAAAGATTTCAGCAGATACTACCATAACCTGCACCATTTCTGCTGATAATTCTGAGCTTTCTGACAATATGAAGAAATTTATTGTATAAATTCTTAAAAATCTCTTGACAAATTAAATTTCGCATGATATAATATTAAGCGTGACTGTAAAAGGGTTCATTTTGTCGAACTCTTAGGAATGTTTAATGTTATTTTAAGGGGGTGCAATAATGGCAGTTCCGAAGAGAAAGGTGTCCCGTGCAAGAAGGGACAAGAGACGTTCACAGGTATGGAAGTTATCTGCACCGTCTTTCTCACGCTGCAAGCAGTGCGGTGAGCTGAAGCTTGCTCACAGAGTTTGCGGAAATTGCGGTTATTACAATGATAAGGTAGTTATCGCCAAGGAAGTTTGATCCGCTGCATTGTATAACTAAGCGAAAAGTCAAAGATCCCTCCGGATTTTCCGGGGGGATTTTGGCTGTTGTGAGTTTTTTTGCTGAATTCCTTGAAAATGACGCAATAATATGGTATACTAGAATAAGTACGCAATAGTATCGACAATGAAAGCAAGAGGTAAAATATGCAGGTAGTAGCAATAGTGGGCAGACCGAATGTCGGCAAGTCCACGCTTTTCAATAAGCTGGTGGGGCAGCGTCTTTCGATCGTGGACGACAAGCCCGGAGTGACAAGGGACCGTATCTACAGCCGGTGCGAATGGCTCGGAAAGGAATTCATGCTCATCGACACCGGCGGTATCGAGCCGAGAACTGACGACGTTATTCTGGCGCAGATGAGGGAGCAGGCAATGCTTGCCATCGAGCGTGCGGACGCAATAATCTTTGTGACGGATATCACCACAGGCGTGACCGCAAACGACAGCGATGTGGCTTCAATGCTGATAAAGAGCGGCAAGCCGGTCGTTCTGGCGGTGAACAAGGTGGACGGAATAGGCGCGCCGCCGCCTGAGATATACGAGTTCTATAATCTGGGACTGGGCGACCCGATACCTGTGTCCTCGGTGCACGGCCACGGAACGGGCGACCTGCTGGAGGCAGTATTCAGCGGTCTGCCGGAGGAAGAGCCTGACGAATATGACGCATACGCAATAAAGGTCGCTGTCATAGGAAAGCCGAATGTCGGCAAATCATCGCTGATAAACCAGATAGCGGGCGAGGAACGCTCGATAGTGTCGGATATCGCCGGCACTACACGTGACGCAATAGACACCGAGATAGTGCGGGGGGACGATAAGTTCATCTTCATCGACACCGCCGGAATGCGCCGCAAGGCAAAAGTCACCGAGAATATAGAGCATTTCAGCGTGCTGCGTGCGCTGATGGCAGTTGACAGGGCGGACGTATGCGTTATCGTGATAGACGCCACAGTCGGCTTTACAGAGCAGGACAGCAAGGTCGCAGGCTACGCCCACGACAAGGGCAAGGCGTGCGTTATCGCAGTCAACAAGTGGGACGCAGTTGAGGACAAGACCGGCAGGACGATGGACGACTTCCGCAAGAAGCTGGAGGTGGATTTCTCGTTCATGTCCTATGCGCCGTTCGTGTTCATTTCAGCAAAGACCGGACAGCGTATCGACAAGCTGTTCGAGCTGATAAAGTATGTCCGTGAGCAGCATTGTATGCGAATCTCCACCGGCGTGCTCAACGATATGCTGAACTATGCGACGTCAAGGGTGCAGCCGCCGTCCGACAAGGGAAAGCGCCTGAAGATATACTACATGACGCAGGCTTCGGTATGCCCGCCGAATTTCGTGGTATTCTGCAACAGCAGGGAACTTTTCCATTACTCCTATCAGAGGTATCTGGAGAACCAGCTTCGTGAAACGTTCGGTCTTGAAGCTACCCCGATAAAGCTGACGATAAGGGAAAGAGGGGAATAACTTGCAGAGTATCCTGTCTGATTTCCGGCGGCACAGGGTCGGTATGCTGATAAGCTGCACGGTCATCGCTCTGGCGCTTCCGGCTGCGGCGTGGATTCCGCTGTGCTTCTCGGAGGGGTGGGCTAGTCTGCTGAGATATTTCTGGCTCGCAGGGGCTTCGGTGGTGTCTGTCGGGTGTCTGGTGCTACTGATAAAGGCGTTCATAGAGATACTCGTCATTGCGCCGAAAAAGCTTGCCGCACAGATAGAAGCCCTCCCGAAAGAGGAGCGTGACGAGGTGCTGGCGGAATACCCCAAGGCGAAAACGCTGGGAGAAAGATGGTTTTTGCCCCGACACATACTGTTCTATTCGGGGCGAAAGGCGTATATCCTGCATTACAGCGACATACAGACCATTTCCGCAGATCTTGACGGACTGAAGCTGGGCACTCCTGCCGGAGAGATCGTAATGCCGGTGAAAAGGGGCGAAAACGCCGCAATACTGTATGCGGTGCTTCATTCGAGAAACCCCGACCTCAGGGTGCTGCGTGAAGAAACTGAGGAAGCAGAAAAACAGAACTCTTGAAAGGACATAGAAAATCATGGTATGGCTTTGCTATATTATCATGCTTGCCGTCCCCTATCTTCTGGGCGGCATAAATACATCAATAATCGTGACCAAGCTGCGCACCGGTAAGGATATCCGCACGATGGGCAGCGGAAACGCCGGACTTACGAACACGCTGCGCACTCAGGGAAAGGCGGTCGCAGGCATAGTGCTGCTTGGCGACGTCGCAAAGGCTGTTATATCGGTGTGGGCTGTTCGGCTGTCGTTCCTGTTTATCGGCGGGATAGATACCACGAACCCGCTTTTGGGCATGAACTGGGTCGGCTATATGGCGGCGCTGATGGTGGTCGTGGGGCACGTTTTCCCGCTGTACTACGGATTCAGGGGCGGCAAGGGCGTGCTGTCTGCGGTTTCTGCGATATTCACGCTTGACTGGCGCACGGGACTGGTGCTGATGGTGGTGTTCCTGCTGCTGGTGGGTATCACCAGATATGTTTCGCTGGGAAGCTGTATCGCTTCGTCGCTGTATGGCTTTTCTACGCTTGTTTTCGTGTATTTCATAGACAGCGACCCTGCGGGTATCGCCTGCACGTTTATTGCATTCTTCACCGCTGCGCTGGTTATATTCATGCACCGCAGCAATATCCATCGTCTGGTGACGCATACCGAGAAGAAACTCGGTGAAAAAGCAAAGTGATTTCGGAGGCATATCATGGCTAAGATAACAATACTCGGCTGCGGCTACGGCACGGCGCTCGGCGTATTATTCAGCACCTACGGTCATGAGGTGGTGACATGGACAAAATTCGAGCAGGAAGCGCAGCTTCTGCGGACAGAGCGTGAGCACAAGCGGCTTCTGCCCGGCGTAAAGCTTCCAGAGAACCTCGGCGTTACCACCGACATAAAATGCGTCAGCGGGGCTGATATAATTCTTGTGGCGATACCGTCGCCGTTTTTCCGCGAGGCGGTGCATTCGGTCAGACCTTATGTAGATAAGAGCACCGTTGTGATAAACGTCAGCAAGGGACTTGAAGCCGGCACAGGCAACAGACTGTCGCAGATAATCACAGACGAACTGCCCGAAAATCCGGTCGGGGTGATCACAGGACCCTGCCATGCGGAGGAGATAGCGCGGCTGGTGCCCACGACGGAGGTCTGCGCCAGCTATCAGGACGGCATTGCGGAGTATATACAGCGCACGCTGTCGAACGAGAAATACCGCATTTACACGAACGACGACGTTGCAGGCTGCGAACTTGGCGGAGTGCTGAAAAACCCCATTGCGCTCGGCTGCGGAATAGCCCGTGGCATGGGTCTTGGCGACAACACCGTGGCTGCGCTGATGACAAGGGGAATGACCGAGATAACACGGCTCGGCGTTGCGCTTGGTGCAAACTGGAAAACCTTTACCGGCATGGCGGGCATAGGCGACCTTATCGTGACCTGCACCTCGCTTCATTCACGAAACTTCCGTGCGGGAAATCTAATCGGAAAGGGCACGCCGGCGGCTGAGGCAGTGGCACAGGTGGGCACGGTAGAGGGCTACACCAGCAGCCGCATAGCCTATAAGCTGGCGCAGGACCATGGAATAGACACGCCGATAATCGAGCAGATAGTCAAGGTGTGCTATGAGGACGAGGACCCTAAGAAGAGCATTTCTGCACTTATGTCACGCAAGAGCAAGCATGAGCGAGAGGTGTTCTGGACAGACTGAGAGGTCATATGAATCAAAAGATACCATCGACCATAAAGGAACAGGTCGCAAAGCTGAAGCAGCGGGGCTGTATCGTTAAGGATCAGGAGCTTGCGGAGCGGACGCTGAAATACATCAACTATTTCCGCTTTTCGGACTATTTTGCGCCGTTCACCGTCTGCAAGGGCAGGTATGAGGACGGCACGACCTTTGAAAATATCCTGCGTGTCTATGAAGCGGACAGGAAGCTGCGCAGCATTCTGCTTGCGAGCCTTGAGGAAACCGAGATAGCCATGCGGGCGGCAGTGTCGAATTACCATGCGCTGAAATACGGCGCACTGGGCTACCTCAACGCTTCGACGTTCGATTTCCGGCATAATCACCAGCAGTTCATGAATAAGGTCAGGCACCTTATCGAGGTGAACGACGACCGTGAATTCGTGCGGCACTATAACTCGAAGTACTGCGGCGCATTTCCGCTGTGGGTCGTTATGGAACTTTTCAGCTTCGGCACGCTGGCTTTCTTTTACAAGGATATGCAGTCTGCGGACAAAAAGGAACTTGCCGACAAGTATTACGGCTGTTCAAGCAGCGAACTTGACAACTGGCTTTTCTGCCTGAACGAACTGCGCAACTACTGTGCGCATTACAACAGGCTTTACGGAAATACTTTTCCAGTCGAGCCGAGAACGCCCAAGGACATGGAATATGAACTGAAGCCGGACGTTTTCGGCTACATAATCGTGATGAAGCAGCTTGCGCACGACCATGCAAGCTGGAACGAGCGAGTCGTGAAGCCGGTAACCCGTCTGATAAGCAAGAATTCTGACGTGCTTCGCCTGTCAGACCTCGGATTCCCTGAGGGCTGGGAAACTATGATAGCGTTCACTGACGTCTGACCGCTGGAAAGGAGGGGGCTTATATGGAGAATAAATTCAAACTGATAATCGACTCCAGCGCAAAGACCAGAAAGCAGATCACAGACGAGTTGAATCGCCTGATGGAACTGAAAAAGAGAGAATCTCAGAAGAAGCAAGCCCCTGCCGGACCGCTGCCGCTCACCAAGGCCGAAAAGGACCTTGTTATGCGTGCGATAAAGAAAGCGGCTCAGGACAAGATAAGCACCATAGTCAGGAATGCGATAAAGCAGGCACAGGAGGATATCTCAGGTGAGAAAAGCTACGGTGAAAAGATACCGCCCAGACCTCAGCGGAACAACGTGGATTATGCGGGGAGCGGACAGTTCACCATTGAAGCGGACGAATTGGCGTATCCGCCGGAGCCTGCAGACGACGATCAGGAAAGCCTTGCGATAAGAATGAAAATAGCCGAGATGAGGAAGCTCGGCAATACATTTTATAACGGATATATGCTGCGCCGCTGTGCTGAGGAAACATTCGTGAAGCAGGGCGAATACATGAAGGACGTCACCGACGACTACCCCAGAAGATGTTTCTGCGGGATAGAGCGCCCGATTTACGGTTCGATGTCCACGGACCAGCTTCGCACCTATTTCACGTGGCGCACTCAGGCACGCAGGGGCGTTTATCCGGAAACGGACAAGCCCTATGTTGCGCTATACTGCATGGAGCTGCTGAACAAGATAGGCGTGATGTCCTCGGCTGACGCATACAATAAGCTGTGCGCAGTGCGTGATAACTGCGTTGGCTTTTGTCCCTCGCTTGAAAAGGACATTTCGAGGTGGCTCAGCGATTTCAGGGCGTTCAATAACATACCGGACTCGGAATGCTGTTCGTCGGGCAGCGACCTGCCGCAGTGGCAGGAGGATATATTGCAGCACCGTTTTTCGGGAAAGCTGGAGCCGCTGATGGACTGCTCGTCCTATAACCTGCGGGGCAGCATATTCTATTCTGAGGAAACCAAGCCGCTTCTTGACGGCGCTCTGGAGGCTGCACTGACTGCACTGGACAAGCGTTTTTCAGAGAAGGGCGTATCTATGTTCGGGCTGCTGTGCGGCAGGCTCGGAAAGGATCATTCGTGGTCGCAGTTCAGGGGCGCATATGTTGACCTTGAAAGAATGGACGGCTTTCACAGCCTGAAAATAAGCGCGCTGGAGCAATACAGCTTAAAACGGGGACAGCCCTGCCTTGAGGTGTATGAGCCTGCGCCATACCGCAGCTTTGTGGGCTGGGTGCTCAAAAGCGTGGAATGCGTGCTTCGCAAGCGCACCGGTTTCAGGTACAGCCTGACGGTGAACATCACGCCGGTGCTGGAGGACTTTGCGAATCGTGAAAAGCTGTCCGGCATAGCGTCTGCGGCCGATTTTGCGGATATCATTCCCGATACTGTGGGGAAGTGGTGCGACGAGCACGGCATATTCCCGCCGAAAAAGGAGAAGAAGCGCAGGGGATATAACTACGACGAACTGCCGGAGGAAGCTTCCGCTCCGAAAAAGCCGCTTGAGATAGACGTCAGCAAACTTGCGAAGATCCGTGAGGAATCCGACATCACCGCAAGCAAGCTGATAATTGAAGAAACAGACGCGCCCGACAGCAGTCAGATAACTGAAAAGACCCTCGATATAGAGCGGGACAGCTTTGAGGAGCAGACGGCGCAGTATGCGGAGGAATACTCAGAGTATAAAGAGCCAGCCGCCGAGTATGCAGAGAGTAATATTTCTGCGGGGAGCAGGTTCGACGGGCTTGCCGACGGCTGGCGTGAGTTCGCCTGTCAGCTTTCTGATGATGATATAGCCCTGCTGAGGGCGCTTCTGAGCGGCGGTGCGGAGGAATACTGCCGCAGCCGCGGAGTGATGCCGGAAACGGAATACGACAGGATAAACTCGGCTGCGATGGAATATACCGGAGATGTGCTGATAGAAAACGGCGAGGTCATACCGGACTATGTGACGGACGCAGGCGATATCGTTGCCGCAGCGGAAAGGAAGAATAATGGATATCAGGACGATGACGATAGACGATTATGACGCAGTGTATGCGCTGTGGCTGTCCTGCAAGGGAATGGGTCTGAACGACCTTGACGATTCACGCGAGGGCATACAGCGTTTTCTTGACAGGAACCCCACGACCTGCTTTGTTGCGGACGACAGCGGCAGGGCGGCTGGTGTGATAATCGCCGGAAACGACGGCAGGCGGGGATATATCTACCACACGGCGGTGGACCCTGAGTATCGCCGCAGGGGTATAGCAACGGCGCTGGTGGACAATGCGCTGCGGGCTTTGAAAGAATGCGGGATAAACAAGACTGCGCTGGTGGTATTCGACCGCAACCAGACCGGCAACGACTTCTGGGAGAATGCGGGCTTTACACGCCGCACTGATCTGGTATACCGCAACAAGGCGCTGACGGAGATACGGCGCATAGATACATAAGCGAAAGAAAGGCAACGACATGGCAATCACAGTAAGAAGAGCAGAACAGGGGGATTCGGAAAGGATAATGCAGCTTCTCAGCGAGGTGCTGGAACTGCACGCTAAGATCAGACCTGATATATTCATTTCGGGCACGACCAAGTATGCGCATTCGGAGCTGGCGGAGATAATAAGCAGCGATGATACGCCTATATTTGTTGCGGTGGACGATGAGGACGTGGTTCAGGGATACGCATTCTGCATTATGAAGCAGCAGCCGTTCAGCACGAACATGAAAAGCTTCAGCACGCTGTTCATAGATGACCTGTGCGTGGACGAGAACTGCAGGGGTCAGCGTGTGGGTACTCTGCTGTTCGACTATGTTAAGGAATACGCGAAGGCTAGGGGCTGCTATGACGTGACCCTCAATGTCTGGGAGGGCAACGACAGCGCACGGGCATTCTATGAAAAGAAGGGAATGTTCGTGAAGGAAACTCAGATGGAAATAATACTCTGAAAAAGAGCCGCGCACATGACCTCACGGCATAACGCAAAAAAATTATTAAAACCCCTTGACAAATATGGCGGGAAGTGATATAATAAATAAGCGTTGATGTTATGTGCGCATTTTTGCGGGTGTAGTTCAATGGTAGAATCCCAGCCTTCCAAGCTGGTCGCGTGGGTTCGATTCCCATCACCCGCTCCAATCCGTTTTCAACGGATCTTTGTTCGCATAGGATATGCGCCATTAGCTCAGCTGGATAGAGCAACCGCCTTCTAAGCGGTAGGTCGAAGGTTCGAATCCTTCATGGCGTGCCATGTATGGTGGGTATGGCTTAGTTGGTTAAAGCGTCGGATTGTGGTCCCGAAGACCGTGGGTTCGATTCCCACTACCCACCCCAGATAGCAAAAAGGCATAGGTTCGTCCTGTGCCTTTTTTAATAACTGGGATATAGCCAAGCGGTAAGGCAAGGGACTTTGACTCCCTCATGCGTGCGTTCAAATCGCACTATCCCAACCAGTCAAGTGCCTTGACGGGCATTACGCACGTCGAGGCGCTTTGCTTTTTTAGAGTTTTCTCCTGCGCTGAAAAAGACGTTTCTTTACACGGACAGTCGAGTGCCTCGACACGCATTACGCACGTCGAGGCGCTTTTGTATTTCAGAGTTTTTTCCTGCGCTGGAATAGCCGCTTTCTTTACACGGACAGTCGAGTGCCTCGACACGCATTACGCACGTCGAGGCGCTTTTGTATTTCAGAGTTTTCTCCTGCGCTGGAATAGACGTTTCTTTACACGGACAGTCGAGTGCCTCTACGCATTTATGCGTAGGGGCAAATTGCTTTTGGCGAATAGATACACGCCCTCAGACACCGTGTCCGAGGGCTTTTCTTTGATACTCAAAAAATGACATCGCTCCGGAAAAGGACCGGAGCGATGTGAAATCAGCCGACCTGCGAGGAAGCGGCAGGTCTTAAGGACACGCTGAATAAAGCGAAGCGTAACAAAATCAGGCACGTGAGTGCGCTCGTTTGAACGTGACGATTTTGTTTTATTCAGCGTTTCCTTAGTTTATTATATTGCGGCGCTGATGATTTGTCAATAGGATAATAAATCCTTAACGGAAAATTAACATTCTGTACGCTGTTTATTGAGAGCCTGACTGTCAGCGGAACTTACACAGCATGATATATTCTTCGTCGTTTTCGCCGACTGCTTCAAAGCCAACTTTTCGGTACATTTTAACTGCATAGTTTGCCTTTTGTACTGCAAGCGACGCCTGTTTATAGTTCTTGGATCTCAGCAGGCTGAGCATTTCAGTCATCAGTGCCGTACCGATACCCTGATTCCTGTAATTCGGATACAGAGATATCGCAAACGACGGTGTGTTATCATCGATATGACCATAATCGTCCATAATGCGCACCCATACAGCGCCGATAATTTTGCCGTCATACTCTGCGACAAGACAGTGGTCGTCCCTGCGCTTGCCGAAATCTTTTATGTAGACCTGCAGTTCGGGCTGTTTGATTATGCTCTTTTGGGGTGCCTGAACGCCGTCGGGTATGAAGATGGCTTCGTATAGGAAGTCGCTTAGTATAGCGTATTCTGACGCCCTTATTTCCCTGATTTTATAATTCATACAGCCCTCGCTTGAACAGTAAAGTGACAAAAATTAAAAGGACTGTCAGCTGCAGTCCTTTTGGTGCCGGTAGTGGGGGTCGAACCCACACGCCATTGCTGGCAGCGGATTTTGAGTCCGCCTCGTCTGCCAATTCCAACATACCGGCTAGTGTATCGTATGCGCCTTTATTCGCTGATAAAAGCAAATATAATTATACTACATTTCAGACGATTTGTCAACCAGAATCGGCGAAAAACTGTCCGGCGGGAAAGAATGACAGTATTTGAGGTATTCTGACATAGTGTGGGTAGCAAATCTGACATCAAGGCTCTATGTTTATTCATGATTTATCTATGTAAAAATATAATATTTGTACATATTGACGGCTTTATAATGCGACGGGGGAGTATCAATTGGGCAAAATCTACATATTATAATATGAATCTTTGTAGAGTATCACTATTGAAATAAATAAGCAAATGGGTATAAAATATATAGTAAAGTTTTCGTTGGACCGGTACTGCAAATCATGCGGCAGCGGTCAAAACAGAGGGGTGATGAAATGGATATTCTGCAGCAGATAATCGAAGCGGACAAGGCGGCCGCCGCCAGAGTGCAGGCGCTGCGTGAGGAATCCGAGCGCAGGCTGAGCGAATCCGGAAAGGCTGCGGCGCAGGCGAACAGTCTGCTCATCTCGTCTGAACAGCAGAAGCTGGACAAGCAGCGTGCCGAGCAGGAAAAGACGCTTTCCGAGAAAAAGAACAGCGCCGGCGAGGTACTTGCGGCACAGACAAAGCGGCTGGAGGACATCTTTGCGGCTAACCGCAGCGAATGGTCCTCTGAGATAATGAAAAAGGTAACGGGTGTGTGATATGTCGTTTTCTTCAAATGCAGTCACCGCCAAATGCCGTGCAGTTTTCGGCAGGTCGCTGACAGCGCAGGATTATTCGCAGCTATGCGATAAGAAGAACGTGGCTGAGGCTGCCGCTTACCTGAAAAACACACCGAGATTCTCTGCGGCGCTTTCGGGTATCGACCCGCAGACTATCCACAGGGGACAGCTTGAAACGCGCCTTGCGGAATCGGTGTTCGATATATTCGACAGCTTTCGCAGGTTCGATTTCACTGAGAGCCAGTGGTTTTTCCGTGAGATAGTGACCCGCCTTGAAATAGAGCAGATACTCATTGCGCTGCAGGGCGTGGCCAACGGCTCGACGGACAGCTATATCACTGCGCTGCCGCCGTTCCTGATACAGAGGTCGCATATCGACCTGCTTGCGCTGGGCAGGGCACGCAGTTTTGAGGATATAGGCTCGCAGCTTGCGGGGACGGAATATGGCAGGATACTGCAGCCGCTTATCAGCACACCGCCCGACGGCGGCAGGCTGAATATCAGGGAATGCGAACGCAGGCTGTTCACGAAATACTACCTGTCGTGCATGAAGAACGTTGAGAAAAGCTGCCGCGGCTCAAAACGCACGGAACTCAAAAGGGCGTTCCTCAAAAGCATTGACATGAAGAACGTAGTCACCTGCTGCAGAATGCGGGCGTTCGGCTTTGACGCAGGGGCGGCGCAGCAGCAGCTTATCCCGTTCCGTTCAAGGCTGAGCCGTGAGGTCACGGAGCAGCTGATGCAGCAGAGCGATATATCCCGAATAGAAGCAAGGCTTGCCGAGATAGGCTACCGCACGAACGGCGAGGCGCAGTTCAGCACCATCGAGCAGCTGACCGAGCGGATAAGCCTTGACTACCTGCGCAGGACGATGAGGATATCCCAGAATGCCGCAGCTGTATATTACTGCCTGATAGAATGCCTTGAAATAGAACTTCGCAACGTCAAGACGATAATCGAGGGTATTCGATATGGTCTGGCGGGTAATGAGATATACCAGATGTTAGTGATATGACGACTATTATTATAAATCAAGAAAGGCGGTGGTAATGAATGGGTATTGAAAAAATGTCGCTGATATCCGCCGAGGGAGATATCGGGCAGCTTGACAGAGCGCTTATGCTGTGCTGTGAAAGCGGAGCCTTTCAGATGATAGATGTTTCCCGAAAGAACGGCGCGGTATCTTCGGCGCAGAACCCATACACCAGCTTGTACGAAAGGCTTCGCAGCACTGCGCAGGCACTGGGGATAACTCCGCAGTTCCGCAGCTTTAGCGGCAGCGGGCTCGACACGCCGGAGCAGCTTGCTCAGCGTGTGCATGAAATATGTACCGGCGTAGAAAAGATACGCAGGGAGCATGACGAGATGGCGGCTTCCATCGAGGAACTGCGCCAGACGGACGCCTGCGTGAAGCACCTGCTGGGGCTTGACGTCAGCTTCAAGGATCTGTTCGAGCTGAAATACGTAAAGCTGAGGGTAGGCAAGCTGCCTGCGGAAAATCTGCAGAAGCTTGATTACTACAGCAACCGCTGCATACATTTTGTGCCGTTTGAAAAAAAGCGTGACTTTGTATGGGGAATATACCTCACGCCGGCGGACACCTCTGAATTTGCAGATTCGCTGATGGATTCGCTGTATTTTGAGCGTGTTCGTCTGCCGGAATACCTCGACGAGGACGCCAAGACCGCCGATGAAATGCTGGAACACATCATCACCGACGAGGAGCAGCTTGAAGAACAGCTGGAAAAGCAGCTGGGCGAATACCGTGACAAATACTGCGATGAGATATTGACGATACTCAGCCGGCTTAAATCAAGCTGCGACTGCTTTGAACTGAGAAAGCTGGCGCTTATATCCGCAGGCAGGTTCTCGTTCTCCGGATATTGCCCGCAGAAGCAGTCGAAGGCTCTCTGCTCGTCGCTGTCTGCGCTTGAAAGCGTCCAGACGGTGGACATACCGATAAAGCCGGGAAACACCATGCCGGACGTACCGGTGAAGCTTCGCAACAATGCGTTTTTCAGGCCGTTCGAGATGTTCGTTAAGATGTACGGGCTTCCGGTATACGGCAGCTTCGACCCCACGCCGTATGTCGCAGTGACCTACTGCCTGATGTTCGGCATAATGTTCGGAGATGTGGGACAGGGACTTGTGGTGTCGCTTCTGGGGCTTATCCTCAGCAAGCTGACGAAAAACGGGCTTGCCCCGATAATGATGAGGATAGGGCTTTTCTCAGCCGCATTCGGCGTGCTTTACGGCTCGGTGTTCGGCATAGAAACGCTGATAACCCCGTTCTTCCACCGGGAGAACGTATGGCGGTTCTTGGGCTACAGCGAGCAGCCTGAAAACATATTCCAAGTGGCGACGACGCTGCTTATCGCCGCACTGATGATAGGCATTGTGCTGATAATGCTGTCAATGCTGTTCAACACGGTGCTGAACTTCCGAAAACGGAATTTCGGAGAAGCTCTTTTCAGCGTGAACGGAATAGCCGGTCTGGTGTTCTATGTTTCGCTGGTGGCAGCGGCTGCGGGAATGTTCATGTTCGGCGTTGACCTGTTCACCGCACCGTATATAATCTGCCTTATCGTGCTGCCGCTGGTGCTGATATTCTTTAAGCACCCGCTGTCTGACCTCGTTATGGGAACGGGCACAGGCGAAAAGGTATCTGTCGGCAACTTCATCATTGAGAATTTCATCGAACTGTTCGAGGCTGCGCTAAGCTTCCTGTCGAACACGATGTCCTACCTGCGTATCGGCGGCTTCGTGCTCAGCCATGCGGGAATGATGCTGGTAGTCGCCCAGCTTGCCGGCACGAATACGCCGAATGCTGAGGTGACGGTCGGCACGGTGATAGTCTATATCATAGGCAACCTTGTCGTAATGGGCATAGAGGGACTTCTGGTGGGCATTCAGGTGCTCCGTCTGGAGTTCTACGAGATATTCAACCGCTTCTATGACGGCAGCGGAAAGGGCTTTGACCCTATTGAAATAAGCTTCGGCGCAGATAATTGATTTGGAGGATAATCACTATGGAATACATCATGCTTTTTGCAATGCCGCTGGTCGTTGTTGCGGCTATAATACTGCCCCTTATCGTAAGCCTTAGAAAGATGAAGCAGCACAAGCCCACCAACAGGAAGCGTGCTATAATCACGAATGCGGCTTCTTTCATCGGAGTTATGGCGCTGATGACGATCATGCCGCTTACCGGCGCATTCGCTGAAAGCGCCCCTGCAGCAGCCGATCCTGCGGCTGTAGACAGCTTCACCAACGGAATGAAGTACCTTGGCGCTGCGCTTTCGACAGGTCTTGCGACTATAGGAACAGGTATCGCAGTCGGCGGCGCTGCTCCTGCGGCTATCGGCGCAGTCAGCGAGAACGACAAGGCGTTCACCAAGGCACTGATATTCGTTGCGCTCGGCGAGGGCGTTGCGATCTATGGTCTGCTTATCTCTATCCTGATACTGTTCGGTTGATGAGCCATGAAATTCTCCCTTATAAGCGACAATATCGACACACAGATGGGCATGAGGCTCGCCGGAATAACCGGAGTGGTCGCCCATACCGAGCAGGAAGTATGCGACGCACTTGACGCAGCCTTTGCGGACGAGGACACCGCCGTGGTGCTGATGACCGAAAAGCTGGTCGGTCTGTGCCACGACAAGGTGTACAGCCTGAAGCTGAGCCGCAGCCGTCCGCTCATCATCGAGATACCTGACCGCCACGGAAATTCGGGCGTGTCAGAAGCCATCAGCCACTATGTCAACGAGGCTGTCGGAATCAAAATGTAAAGGAGCAGCCACATGGATAATAATACTGCCCGTCTGGAACTCTTCCGGCAGGCGATAAACTCTCAGGCGGACGCAGAAGCGGCTGAGATAACCGGTCAGACTGAGGAAAAGCTTGCTGCGCTCGCCAAGGAAAAAAGCGAACGCTCCCTTAACGAGGCGCTTGCCGGGATACGTGCTGAGCAGCTTCGCACCACCGCATACTTCAAGAAAGAAATGGCACGCTGCGATTTTGATATGAAGAAGGCGCTGCTGACCCGCCGCTGCGAACTTATCGAGGAATTTTTCGGCGATATCCGCAAAAAGCTGGCGGAGTTTACCGCTTCGCCGGAATATACGTTATACCTGAAGTCTGCGATAAAAACGGCGGAGGACACACTGGGCGGCAATGCGGTGATATACGCAAGACCCGCCGATATAGACGAAGTGAAGCGGCTCACGGAACTTTCGGTGGAGCAGGACGGCTCGATAGAGATAGGCGGGATAAATGCGGGCGACCCGCAGAGCGGATTATTCACGGACCTCACTCTAGACAGCAGATTCCTGCAGGAAAAGGCTGCATTCGCCGATAAAGCCGAACTTCGGCTGTGACTCTCTGAAAGGACTGAACAAGCTTGAACGTAATACACGCAATAAACGGCCCTGTCGTAAGGGTCGCCGATACAAAGGATTTTTCCATGCTGGAAATGGTGTATGTCGGAAACAGCCGCCTTATCGGAGAGGTAATAGGCGTCAGCGGCAGCAGCACCATAATTCAGGTGTACGAAAATACCTCAGGGCTTAAAATAGGCGAGCCGGTCGTGCCGTCGGGCGCACCGGTGTGCGCTTCGCTTGGTCCGGGTATAATTTCCAACATATTCGACGGCATTGAAAGACCGCTGAGGGATATGCCGAAGATATCCGGCGCATTCGTTGCGCAGGGCAGTGCGCTGCCGTCGCTCGACGAAAAGCGTGGATTTGATGTGACCGTTACCGTAAAGACCGGGGATAAGCTTGAAGCCGGTGCGATATACTGCACCTGCCCTGAGACCCCGCTCATCACGCATAAATGTATGCTCCCGCCAGACGTTTCGGGCGAGGTAGTGTGGACTGCGGAAAACGGCAGTCACTGCGTGAACGACCCTATCATCAGGATAAAGACGCCTGACGGCGGCGAGCGTGAGTTCACCATGGTGCAGAAGTGGCCGATAAAGACGCCCCGTCCGGTAAGGAAAAGGCTCCCCATCACCCGCCCGCTGATAACCGGTCAGCGAGTGATAGACACCGTTATCCCGATAGCAAAGGGCGGCACCGCCGCAATACCGGGAGGATTCGGCACGGGCAAGACCATGACGCAGCATCAGCTTGCAAAGTGGTGCGACGCAGATATCATAGTGTATATAGGCTGCGGCGAGCGCGGAAACGAAATGACGCAGGTACTGGAGGAGTTTTCGGAGCTTATCGACCCGAAATCCGGCAGACCGCTGACGGACAGGACGGTGCTTATAGCAAACACCTCGAATATGCCGGTGGCGGCACGTGAGGCTTCCATATACACGGGTATCACGCTTGCGGAGTACTACCGTGACATGGGCTATGACATAGCGATAATGGCGGATTCCACCTCACGCTGGGCTGAGGCGCTGCGTGAGATATCCGGACGTCTGGAGGAAATGCCGGCGGAGGAGGGCTTTCCGGCTTACCTGCCGTCGAGATTATCAGAGTTCTATGAGCGTGCGGGCTGCTGCGAAACGCTTTCCGGCAGCACCGGCAGCGTGACGATAATCGGTGCGGTGTCCCCGCAGGGCTCGGACTTTTCAGAGCCTGTCACGCAGAATACAAAGAGATTTGTGCGCTGCTTCTGGGCGCTGGACAAGTCGCTGGCGTATGCAAGGCATTATCCGGCAATCGACTGGAACAGCAGCTACAGCGAATATATCGACGACCTGACGGAGTTTTACAACGAGAACTGCGGAGCGGATTTCCTGCGGCTTCGTCAGGAGATATGCGCAATACTCGCCGAAGAAAACAAGCTGATGGAGATAGTGAAGCTCATCGGCGCAGACGTGCTGCCGGACGACCAGAAGCTGGTCATAGAAACTGCACGTGCTGTCCGTGTGGGATTCCTGCAGCAGAACGCCTACCACAAGGACGACACGTTCGTGCCGCTTGAAAAGCAGAAGCTGATGATGAAAGCCATCACGGAACTGTATCACCGCTCGCTTGACGCAGTGAAGAGAGGCGTTCCGGTTTCGGCAGTGGTGAAGCTGGGCTTCTTTGAGCGTGTTTCCAAGATAAAATTCGAGATACCGAATGACAGGCTGTCCATGTTCGACGATTATTTCAGGGAACTGGACGAGGCGTTTGCCGCCCTGTAGTATAAGGAGTTTATGAGATGAGCATTCAATACCTTGGGCTGAACGACATAAACGGCCCGCTGATAGCACTTGAGGGCGTAAAGGACGTGTCCTATGACGAGATAGCGTCTATCAGGCTTGAGGACGGCACGGTGCGCACCGGCAGAGTCGTGCAGATGGAGGGCGACAAGGTCATTCTGCAGGTCTTTGAGGGAACAAAGGGTATCTCGCTGAAGAACACCCGCACCATCTTTTCCGGCAGACCGCTTGAAATGCCGCTTGCGCCGGAAATGCTCGGACGTGTGTTCAGCGGTGCGGGAAAGCCTATCGACGGGCTTGGTCCGGTGTTTCCGGAAAAGACCGCAGACGTCAACGGTCAGCCGCTGAATCCGTATGCACGGCAGTATCCGAGGAACTATATCCACACGGGTATTTCTTCGATAGACGCACTTATGACCCTTATCCGCGGGCAGAAGCTGCCGATATTCTCAGGCTCAGGTCTTTCGCACAACAAGCTTGCCGTGCAGATAGTAAAGCAGGCGAAGATAGCCGATGACGCAGGGGCGGATTTTGCGGTGGTATTTGCGGCGATGGGCGTGCAGAACGACGTTGCCGACTATTTCCGCAGAAGCTTTGAGGAAACGGGTGCGATATCACGTGTGGCGATGTTCCTTAACCTGTCCAGCGACCCGATAATCGAACGACTGCTGACGCCGCTTTGTGCGCTGACCACTGCGGAATATCTGGCGTATGAGAAGAATATGCACATACTCGTTATCATGACGGATATGACCTCATATGCCGAGGCGCTGCGTGAGTTCTCCTCCTCAAAGGGAGAGATACCCGGAAGAAAGGGCTATCCCGGCTACCTTTACTCGAATCTTGCTTCGCTTTATGAGCGTGCGGGAGTTATCGAGGGCAGCACGGGTTCTGTGACGCAGATACCTATTCTCACCATGCCCAACGATGATATCACCCACCCGATACCCGACCTTACTGCATACATCACAGAGGGTCAGATAGTGTTCGACCGTGAACTTGAACAAAGGGGCATATATCCTGCGCTGTCGGTGCTTCTGTCGCTTTCAAGACTTATGAAGGACGGCATAGGCGAGGGCTGCACACGCTCTGACCACTCGGCGGTGGCGAATCAGCTTTTTGCGGCATACGCAAAGGTTCAGGACGCACGTTCGCTTGCTTCGGTAATAGGCGAGGACGAACTGTCGGACGCCGACCGTGCCTATATGCGCTTCGGCAGGCTGTTTGAGGAGCATTTCCTGAATCAGGGCTTCGACGAGAACCGCTCAATGGAGCAGACGCTCGACCTTGGCTGGGATCTTTTATGTACCCTGCCGAAATCAGAACTTGACCGTATCGACAGCAAGCTGCTGGACGAGAAATACGACCCGCAGCGTGCCGCAGCATTCGCAGCGGAATGACCGTGAATTCCACCCGGAGGTGACGCAGCTATGGCTGAACAGGTGTTCCCGACCAAGGGCAACCTCATAAAGATGAAGCGTTCGCTCAGGCAGGCGCAGCTTGGCTATGAACTGATGGACAGAAAGCGCAATATCCTTATCCGTGAGATGGTCAGCCTGACCAACGAGGCAAAAGAACTGCGCAGCACCATCGACCAGACCTATGCCGAGGCGTACAGCGCACTGCAGCGCGCCAATATATCAATGGGTATGGTAAAGGACGTTGCAAGGGGCATACCGGTGGACGATTCCCTGCAGATGAGCATACGCAGCGTTATGGGCGTAGAACTTCCGAGGCTCAGCGCAGACAGCCGCAGCGATACTGATATCCCGTATTCGATGATGAGGACTGATTCAAGCTTTGACAGGGCATATATATGCTTCAACAAAGCCAAGGATATCACGGTGCGCCTTGCTGAAATAGAGAACAGCATTTACCGCCTTGCAGTGGCGATAAAGCGCACACAGAAGCGTGCGAATGCGCTGAAGAACATTATGATACCGAGATTCAGGGGATATGTACACTACATCTCAAACGCCCTTGAGGAAAAGGAGCGTGAGGAGTTCTCACGGCAAAAGGTTATTAAGAAAGCAAAGCTGAAAAAGCAATAAAATGAGGGGCTGTCGATAAACCCTCATCTTCGTCGTCACAAGCCCTACGGCAGGCACAAAGCCTAGCCGTAGGGTTTGTTCCTAGAATCTGAGGGCTTCTCGACAGCCCGGAAGTAGAATATTTCAATAAACTGAGAGGCTGCGGCGAACACGCAGCCCCTTTGTGTTATATTGTGGTTATCATCGGCTGAAGCTGGACGCCCTGCATTGCCGCTTCAATGGTCTGAGGAATGCGGCTGAAATCGGATATCATGGAGAATGGCTTTCCGGTCGGGTCGTCCTGGAATACCGGCACAAAGTAGAAGTTCCGGTAATTCCTAAGAATGCCGATGTTCTTTGAAGCACCGGCGAGAGCGTCGTTCGTGGATACCGCGATCACCACGGGACGCTGGCTGCGCAGGTGGCTTTTTACCGCCATGCAGACGGGTGTATCCACTATCCCCGCAGCAAGCTTCGCAAGAGTGTTTCCGGTGCAGGGTGCGACAAGCAGAACGTCGAACATCTTTTTGGGTCCGATAGGCTCGGTGGTGGTTATCTCGTGCAGAACTGTCTTTCCGGTGATGTCGAACAGCTTTGCTGCGTGTTCCTGCGCCCTGCCGAAGCGGGTGTCGGTGCTGTAGGCGCATTCTGACATTATCGGCGTGAGGTCGCAGCCCATCGCCGCAAGTTCCGATAATACCCGAAAAACACGGGAAAACGTACAGAATGAGCCGCACATCGCCGCACCTATCCTCAGTCCGGACAGCTTAGAAATGTCGGTCATATATAATACCGCATGAGGCTGTGCGCCCCAGTGCGGAGTCCTCCTTTCATGTATGTGCTGCGCATGGCATTATCTCTGACAGGCTGCGATAACTGCCTGCGCTATCGCTTCGCCGGCGGTCTTTGGGGAGAATCTTCCCGGCAGCCCCGACGCCATGATATGCTTCACCCCGACAGCCTGCGCATATTCCCGCTCAGGGGTCGAGGTGCGGGTCGCAAGTTCCATATATACTGCACCGGCGGGCATTCTGGCGAAGCATTCCTCAGTGAACAGTTCTGCGGGGACGGTATTTATGATGAAATCGGCGCTTGCAACGGCAAGACCAGCTAATTCAGCGGGAAGCGTACAGAAGCCGTCAAGCAGCGCCTTTTCCCGCTGGACGGGATTTCGTGCCGCAATGGTGACCCGACAGCGGAATTCACGGAGCAGCCGTGCAAGATATGCGGCTATCCTGCCATAGCCGGTTATCACTGCGCTTGAATTGAACAGCGACTGCTCGGACGAGGATATCAGCAGCGATACTGCGCCCTCGGCGGTCAGCAGTGCGTTTTTCAGGGTGAGTTCCTCGCCGGCGAAGTAGTTTTCCAGCTTCAGCCCGTTTTCTTCGCATAGCTGCTGAAGTCTGTCGGAAGTGCCGCCGGAAAGTATCAGCGCACCGGGCAGGGCGTATTCTGCGATCATCTCAAGCGGGAGCGGCTCGCCGGACAGCGGCGCATTGATGTTCACGCCGTCCTTTGAAAAGGGCAGCGGGAGCACTATTCTTTCGTATTTGCCTGATGGTTCGGGAAATTCGTCGCCGATACCCTTTGCGCAAATGCTGCCGCTTTGTGAAATAAGCTTTGCCGCATAAACAATTCTCTGGTCGCCGCCGAGAAACAGTATATCCTCCATGCCGCACCTCCGTAAAATATAGAATGCCTTTCCGATTCAATACCATAATATGCCGGCGCGGGGATTTGAGTGACGGAAATTTCCCGCTCCCGCATTCCTGTATGGTCGGGGTGCAATAATAATTGAAATTATACTGGACAAAATAAGAAAGCTGTGCTATAATATAAACTGTATATTTATCACCATTCGGCATATGCCGGGTGAGCAACTGCAAATGAAAGGAAAATAAAGCAATGAAAGTAACAAAGGATACGATAATCGGTGATATTCTCGACGTGAATGCAGAGGCTGCCGCTCCCATCTTCTTCGGAATGGGTATGCACTGCCTTGGCTGCCCCGCTTCAAGAGGCGAGTCTGTTGAGCAGGCGTGCATGGTGCACGGCGTTGACGTGAACGAGATAGTTGAGCAGCTCAACGAGGCAATGGGCGGCTGATGATATCACTTGACAGCAGGCTGAAAGCTGCAGCCGACCTCTGCCGCAGGGGAGTAACTGTCTGCGACGTGGGGACCGACCATGCGCTTCTCGCCTGCTATCTTGCCCAGACCGGAGCAAAGAGCGTCATTGCGTCAGATGTGCGCGAGGGACCTCTTGAAGCTGCAAGGCGCACCATTATGCAGCAGGGCGTCGATAATGTCACCGCAGTGCTGTCGGACGGTCTTGACAAGATAGACTATGCGGACGATGTGGTGATAGCCGGCATGGGCGGCGAACTTATTGCTCGCATAATAGCCGGCTGCCGCTTTCTGTCAGAGGATACACGGTTCATTCTGCAGCCAATGACAAAGGCGGATACGCTCAGGCGGGAACTTTGCCGCAGCGGCTTTGAGATAATCAAGGAGCGCACCGCTAAAGAGGGCGTGCGCCGTTATACGGTCATGCTGGTGAAATACACCGGCGTAAAGACCGAACCGGACGAGCTTTTCTGTATGTGCGGAAAGATAACCGATCCTGATATGCTGAGAAGCATTTCAGCAAAACTCAGAAAGAACGCCGCAGGAATGGACAGGTCTGACGCGCTGCCTGAGCAGGCGCAGAAGCTGCGCAGCCTTGCGGAGCAAATAGACAGATACGCCGAAGGGCTTACATAAATGGGAGGTATGACATGGCGGTAACAGTGGGTCAGGTGCTGGAGTTTCTTGGAACGATAGCGCCGATGAATACAGCGGAAAGCTATGATAACGTGGGACTTCTCACCGGAAGTTCATCAGCAGCGGTGACGGGGATCGCAGCCTGCCTTGATATCACTGAGGATATAGTGAACGAAACGCTGGCGAAGAATGCGAACCTTGTCATTTCACATCACCCGGTGATATTCCACCCGAAAAAGAGCATTCTCGCCGGTGATCCGGTTTACAGCCTTGTCCGCAATGATATCAGTTCCATTGCCATACATACGAATTTCGATATGTGCGAGGCGGGCGTGAACGACGCCCTGCTGGAGCTTCTCGGCTGGGAAAGTTCAGGCGTGCTGGAGCAGGTACACCCCAACGGTCTTGGTATAGGCGCAGTGGTCGATCTGCCGCTGGGCTTCACCGCAAAGGCGCTTGCGGAGCACTGCAAGAAGTCGCTGTACCTTGATTGGGTGAAATATTGCGACGGCGATACGCAGGCGATAACACGGGTCGCAGTGTGCTCCGGTTCAGGCGGCGACCTGCTGCACAGGGCTGCGGCTCTGGGCTGTCAGGCTCTTATCACGGGAGATGTGAAGCATTCCGTCTGGGTGGAGGCCAACAACTGCGGCATGGCGCTTATCGACGCCGGACACTACGGCACTGAAAAGTGCGCAAGCCACCGTATCGCTGCGCTGGTCAGCCGTGCATTCCCTGAGATACCGGTGTTCACGCCGGACTGCGAAAAGGAGCCGTGCAGCATTATTTAAGGCAACAGGCGCAGGGCGGCTCGGTAAGACGGTATAAATTTCCGCAGCTTCGGGGATCAGAGATAATAAGACACTTCTGGACGTTTCAATATTCTTTTTACTTCAAGGGAGGATAACTATGGCTGAAAAGACGAATCATAATCTTACCGCAATTACATAAACAGGGTGTATAAGCTGATATTGCTTCTTGTGCCCGGTGCGTGCTAATGCGCCGATCTGTGCTACACCTTTGCCAAGGTCATAAACTGGATACCGGAAGTCAGCTGGACGGCGCTCATCATCTTCGGCATAACCTGCCTTATCTATCTTGGCATAGGTATCCTGCTTATCAAAACAAGCAAAAAGGACGGCATGATAAAGCCGAAGAGTCTGCTTGCCGGAAAGCTGTTTCTTATTGCGCTGATGCTGATACAGTTCAACTTTATCGTCTACATGATACCGGCGACGGATTTCCGGGCTTACGCTTTCTCCTTCGTTACCCTGACGGCGTTCTTCCTTGACTGGAAAGTCGTTGCCATTGCGTCGGTGGAAGTCGGCGGCTCTATCGTGGTGGCGTGGTTCGTGCATGGTGATATCCACCTCCCCGCACGTGACGAGCATTTTGCGATAAACATGACCGACAGAGTGGTATGCCTTTTCCTGTCGCTTTTGTCTATCGTTCTGTTCACGATATTCATCAGCAAATTTCTGGTCAACGCAAAGAAGGACGAGCTGGCGCGCAACATTGATCAGGTGAAAAGCGTGCTTTCCGGCGTTCAGTCGCTGTCGTGCGACCTGCATTCAGCAGAATGTTGACGAGATAACTGCGCATATCGAGGAGAACTCCGAGAAGCTGGACACGCAGAACAAGTACTTCGGCGAGGTATTTGAGTTCCTGCAGGAAATGACCGAGCTTCTGGGTTCGTCAGTCAGCGCAGTTGAAGCGATGAGCAACGCTCACGGCAACCAGACGGACGTTATCAACAGGACAGTGGAGATAAATCAGGATATCGCGGAAAGCATACGCAGCGAAAACGAGCAGTTCAACGATATCAACTCGATGGCTGAGAGCAACGCTAACGACACCGCCGCAGCCGCTGCACAGGCTGCTGCAATAAACGATATGGTGGAGAAGATGTCTGCAATGCTGCAGCAGGCGTAATATGGGATAATCATTCACGAGAGGAGATGAAGTGCCTTGTCGCTTGACGGTGCATTCCTGCACATTGTCACAAATGAATTACAGCCGCTTGTCGGCGCACGGGTGGACAAGGTATATCAGCCCTCCCGTGAGGAAATAGTCGTTTCGCTGCGCACGTTCCGTGACGGAGCGAAAAAGCTGGTGCTCTCCGCAAACAGCGTGAGCGCACGCATAAACCTTACCGAAGCCGCATTCGAGAATCCACAGCAGCCGCCCATGTTCTGTATGCTTTTGAGAAAGCACCTTGGCGGCGGCAAGCTGCTTGCGATACGGCAGGACGGTCTGGAGCGGATAGTGCAGCTTGATTTTGAGTGCACCAACGAAATAGGCGATATAGTGACGAATACGCTCATCGCCGAGATAATGGGCAGACACAGCAATATCATTCTTGTGCGTGACGGCAGAGTTATCGACAGCATAAAGCGTATCACGGACGATATTTCGTCGGTAAGGCGGGTGCTGCCGGGGATACAGTATGAAGCGCCGCCAAGGCAGGACAGGCTGTGCCTTACGGATATTCAGCCGCAGCAGGTGCTTGACGCCGTTGACGGCAGTCCGGAGCGGCTGTGCAAAAAGCTGTCCTCAGTGCTGGAGGGCGTGTCGCCTATTCTTACCAGAGAACTTGCGTGGTACTGCGCAAAGGACGTCGACGCAGTTTGCGCAGGTCTTACAGACAGCGCAAAGGACAGGCTGAGGTTCATGCTCGGCAGGATAAAGTCCTCGCTTGACGGCGGCGAATGCTGCTTTACTGTGGTGTCAGAGCCGGGCGGCAGGAAAAAGGACTTCTGCTTCATAAATATCGAGCAGTATTCCACGTCGATGGTGGTGACTCACTGCGATACGGCGAACGGGCTTCTGGACAGCTATTTCGCTTCTCAGGACCGCTCGGAGCGCACACGGCAGAGGGCGCACGACCTGCTGAAGCTGCTCATGAACAGCTATGAGAGAGTTTCCAGAAAGCTGGAACTTCAGAAAAAGGAACTTGCGGAATGCTCGGAGCGGGAGGTTTTCCGAGTCTGCGGCGACCTGATAAATGCGAATATCTGGCGTCTGGAAAAGGGGCAGAATGTCGCAAAGCTTGAAGATTTCTACACCGGAGAGGTGCGTGAAATAAAGCTTGACCCAAGGTTGACACCGGCGCAGAACGCCCAGAAATACTACAACGAATACCGCAAGCTGGACACGGCGGAAAAGAAGCTGACCGAACTTATCGCAAAGGGCGGGCAGGAACTCGCATATATCGACAGCGTGTTTGACGCAGCGAGCCGCACCGACAGCGAATCCGACCTTGCCGAGATACGCAGGGAGCTGCGTGAGCAGGGCTATCTTAAAGGCGGCGTGCGTGCTGACGAAAAGGTCAAAAAGACCTCCGAGCCGCTGCATTTCCGTTCCGGAGAGGGATTCGAGATACTTGTCGGCAGGAACAACCGCCAGAACGACCAGCTTACGCTGAAAACCGCAAAGGCAAGCGACATATGGCTGCATACGCAGGGAATAGCCGGTTCGCACGTGGTGATACGCACCGAGGGCAGACAGCCCGGCGAGCAGACCATATTTGAAGCGGCGCAGCTTGCCGCATATCACTCAAAGGGAAGAAGCGGCTCAGGCGTGCCGGTGGACTATGTGCCGGTGAAATTCGTGAAGAAGCCCGCCGGAGCAAAGCCCGGTATGGTGATATTCACCAACAACCGCACGCTGTACGTCACACCGGACGAGCAGCTTGTGCAGTCGCTGAAAGAAAATAATAAGGGCTAAGAGCCCATACACAATACCCGAAAAGAAAGGACATCATTGCAATGAAGAAGGAACTTGCAAAGACATACGCCCCGAAAGAATTCGAGGACCGTATCTATCATAGCTGGGAGGAGAAGGGCTATTTCCACGCTGAGATAGACCCCAAGAAGAAGCCCTACACTATCGTTATTCCCCCGCCAAACATCACCGGACAGCTTCACATGGGCCATGCGTTTGACAACACCCTGCAGGATATTCTTATCCGCTGGAGAAGAATGCAGGGCTATTCCGCACTGTGGCTCCCCGGCACCGACCACGCTTCCATTGCGACAGAGGCGAAGATAGTCGGCAAGATGAAAGAAGAGGGTCTGACCAAGGAGCAGCTTGGCAGAGATGGCTTCCTTGAGCGTGCATGGGAATGGAAGAGAGTTTACGGCGGCAGGATAGTCGAGCAGCTTAAGAAGATAGGCAGTTCCTGCGACTGGCAGCGTGAGCGCTTCACACTGGACGAGGGCTGCTCCAGAGCGGTGCAGAAGGTGTTCATGGACCTCTACAACAAGGGGCTCATCTATCACGGCGTCAGAATGATAAACTGGTGTCCTAACTGCAAGACCTCCATTTCCGATATCGAGTGCGAATATGAGGAGCAGGACGGCTTCTTCTGGCACATCAACTACCCGCTGGCAGACGGCAGCGGCTCTGTCGAGATAGCAACTACACGTCCTGAAACGCTTCTGGGCGACTCTGCGCTGGCAGTTAATCCGAGCGACGAGCGTTATAAGGATATCGTCGGCAAGATGGTCAAGCTTCCGCTTACCGACCGTGAGATACCCGTTATCGCCGACGAATATGTTGACGTGGAATTTGGTACGGGCGTAGTTAAGATAACCCCGGCGCACGACCCCAACGACTTTATGGTGGGTCAGCGCCACAACCTGCCTGTAATATCAATGATGAACGACGACGCAACGATAAGCGCAGAAGTCGGCGGAAAATACGCAGGCATGGACAGATACGAGGCAAGAAAGCAGATGGTCGCTGACCTCGAAGCGCAGGGGCTGCTCGTTAAGGTAGAGCCGCACAAGCACAACGTAGGCTGCTGCCAGAGGTGCGGCACCACCGTTGAGCCGAGGGCTTCCCTGCAGTGGTTCGTATCAATGAAGGAACTTGCAAAGCCTGCAATTGACGTGGTAAAGAGCGGCGAACTGCGCTTTATCCCCAAGCGTTTTGAGAACGGCTACCTCTACTGGATGGAGAATATCCGTGACTGGTGCATATCAAGACAGCTTTGGTGGGGTCACAGAATACCCGCATATTATTGCCAGAACCCTGAGTGTAACCACACTGCGATCTCCCTTGACCCGCTGGACAAGTGCCCCAAGTGCGGTGCACCCGTAAAGCAGGACGAGGATACTCTGGACACATGGTTCAGTTCTGCGCTGTGGCCTTTCTCCACGCTCGGCTGGCCTGATAAGACGCCGGAGATGGATTATTTCTATCCCACTTCAACGCTCGTTACCGGCTACGACATCATTCCTTTCTGGGTAGCCAGAATGATATTCTCAGGTCTTGAGCACACAGGTGTGAAGCCGTTTAAGGACGTGCTTATCCATGGACTGGTAAGAGATGAGCAGGGACGCAAGATGTCCAAATCTCTCGGCAACGGCGTTGACCCGCTGGAGATAATCGACAAATACGGTGCGGACGCACTGCGCCTTACGCTTGTAACAGGCAACGCTCCCGGAAACGATATGCGCTGGACTGAAACAAAGGTCATGAACTCCAGAAACTTTGCAAATAAGCTGTGGAACGCTTCCAGATATATTCTGATGAACCTGCCCGATGATTTTGGCGCACCTGTGCTTCCCGCTGACCTGCCCATTGAGGACAAGTGGGTGCTCAGCCTGTTCAACGATACCGTGAAGAACGTCACCTCGAATCTTGACGCATTCGAGCTTGGCGTTGCGGCGCAGAACCTCACCGACTTCATCTGGGACGTTTACTGCGACTGGTACATCGAGCTGACAAAGCCGAGAATAGCTGAGGGCGGAAGCTCTGCGCTTGCGGCTCAGAATGTTCTGGTTTACATCATGCAGGGCATACTGAAGCTGCTGCACCCGTTCATGCCGTTCATCACCGAGGAGATATGGCAGTCGATGCCGGGCACCGAGAGCGAGAGCATAATGGTGGCAAAGTGGTGCGAATATGACGAGAGGCTGCATTTCGGCGAGGCGGCTGAGGAGTTCACACGTGTTGTGAACGCTATCAAGGCGATAAGAGTACAGCGCAACGAACTGAATGTTCCTCCGTCAAAGAAAGTAACTATGACCGTTGAAACGCAGTACACCGGTCTGTTCTCCGACTGCCGCAGGTTCTTTGAGAAGCTTGCGGGCGCAGGCGAGTTCAATGTCACTGAAAAGGCAGAGGCAGCCGAGGGCATGATGACGGTAGTTACCGACAGCGCACGTGTGTTCATTCCTATGGGCGAACTTGTTGACAAGGATAAGGAACTCGCAAGGCTCGACAAGGAGAAGAAGGCTGCGGAAAAGGATATAGAGTTCCTTTCTAAGAAACTCAATAACCCCGGCTTCCTTGCGAAAGCGCCCGCACAGCAGATAGAAAACGAGCGTGCAAAGCTTGCAAAGGCTGAGGAAAAGCTTGCAAAGATAAACGAATCCATCGAGGGTCTGAAATAATGGAGATACGCCCTATGACGGCGGATGACGTTGACGAGGTGTCCCGGCTGTATGTGCGCAGCTGGCAGGCGGGATATAAGGGGCTGCTCCCGCATGATTACCTTGACAGCCTGTCGTGCGAACGCTGGCAGATAGCCTTTTCAGGGCAGTCCGGCAGCTTTGTGCTGACAGAGGGCGGAGTTATCGCCGGACACTCTAATGCACGTCCGGCTGCCGACCCGAAAATGCCCGGCTGGGGAGAGGTGCATACGCTGTATGTCCTCCCCGAATACTGGCGCAGGGGCTTCGGCACTGCGCTGCTGGACAATTCCGTTCAATGGCTGAAAGGGAAGGGTTTTGACAGAATATACCTATGGGCGCTTGAGGGCAATATCCCCGCCCGCAGGCTGTATGAGAGATACGGCTTCTCTGCCAGCGGCGATACTATTCAGTGCCCGATAGGGAACGTTCAGGTCACTGAAGTCAGGTATGTGATATAGACTGCAGACCGACCTATGCTTTTGCGAGGTCAGAATTACGGAGGATTTATGTCAAAAATGACTCTTGTCGTACTTGCGGCGGGAATGGGTACCCGATTCGGGGACAGGATAAAGCAGCTTGAGCCGCTTGGACCGGACGGCGAGCTGCTGATAGACTATTCGGTATACGACGCAGTAAAAGCCGGATTCGACCGGGTAGTGTTCATCATCAGGCGTGATATCGAGGAGCTTTTCAAATCGACCATCGGCAAGCGTGTGGAAAAGCGTATCCCGACGGAGTATGTGTTCCAGTCGGCGGACCAGCTTCCCTGCCGCAGCGGGGATTTCCCCAACAGAAAAAAGCCGTGGGGCACTGCGCAGGCGCTGTGGTGCTGCAGAGAGGTTCTGGACGGTCCGTTTGCGATAGTCAATGCGGACGACTTCTATGGTCAGGACGCATTCATCAGGCTTGGCGAGTTTCTGCGCAGCTTCAGTGCGGACGCCTGCTCGGTGGGATTCCTGCTGAAAAATACGCTTTCCGAATACGGCACGGTGAACAGGGGCGTTTGCAAATCTGGCGCAGATGGCCTGCTCACAAGCGTTGAGGAAACCAAGAAGATAGCTAAGGGCGCAGATGGCGTTATAGCCGGATATTACTGCGGAGAAGAGCGCATACTGTCGGAGAACGACACAGTTTCGATGAGTATGTGGGGCTTTGGCGCAGATTTCCTGCCCCGTCTGGAAAGACAGCTAGCGGCGTTCCTTGACAGGCTGCAGCCTGACGAGCCGACAGCAGAACTCACCATAGCCGATGCAGTGGACGCAGAGATACACGGCTTCGGGCTGCGTGTAAGGGATATCGCCACAGAAAGCCGCTGGTTCGGCATAACCTATGAAGCGGACGCAGACGCAGCGCGTGCTACGCTCAAACAGAGCGTTGAGGCGGGAGTTTACCCCTGTCCGCTGTGGGACTGAAAATCTATCATCAGGAGCAGTCAGTATGATAATCGTACCGATACAAAACGTCACACCGGGAATGGTGCTTGCCAAGGACGTTGCTTCAACATCTGCGAGGGATTATAAGACCCTGCTGATGAAAGGCACTTTCATCACCGAGGACATGATATCCCTGCTGAAAAGCAAGGGTATAAAGAATGTCACCATCAGGGGTGAGGAAACAGCCACGCCCCCGCCGCCTCCTGTTCCGAAAACCAAGGAAGAGGAGGAACTCATCAAGAACCAGCACATCGGAAAGGCGCTTGACGAACTGAGCACGATATTCGAGCACAACGGCGAGATAAAGGAACTGTCGCATAAGGCGATAGAGCAGGTGGACAGCATTGCCGACGATATTCTGGTGGACATAGGAAACGATTCTTCCTATCTCGGCAACCAGATGATCGCCCTGCAGAATTACGACGATTATACCTACAAGCACTGCCTGCGTGTGGCGATGCTTTCAACGAGCATTGCTAACGAACTCAGCATGAAGACCGAGGACATCAAAGAGGTCATAATCTCGGCGCTTCTGCACGATATTGGCAAATCTAACATAGATCACGAGATAATCGTGAAGCCGGGAAAGCTCACCGAGGAGGAGTTTGAAGCGATAAAGCAGCACCCGCTGATAGGATACAATATCCTGAAAAAGACGGGCTGCTACAGTGCGAATATCCTTGCGGGCGTGCTGTTCCATCAGGAAAAATACGACGGCACTGGCTATCCCACGGGGCTTGCGGGAAAGAAGATACCTCTTATCGCAAGGATACTCACGGTGGCTGACGTGTTCGACGCGCTGACCTCCAACCGTCCCTACCGCAGTCCGTGGTCGGTGGCGGAAACGGAGGAATATATGCTAGGCGGCTGCGGCATTCACTTCGACTATGACGTGGTCGCGGCGTTCCTGCGGTCGTTCAACCCCTATCCTGTCGGCACGATGGTGTTGCTGTCCGACGGCAGGCACGGCGTTGTCGTAAAGCATAACACGAACGTCCTCAGACCTGTCGTCAGGATACACGGCGCAGGCGCCGGCGAGGAAATAGACATGGCAAACGATTTCCGGTTCCTGTCGCTGATGGTGACCGGAATATACAACGGAAACTATTCAGAATAAATGGAGGATCATCATGGTAGTTATCGAAATGGAAAACGGCAAGAAGATAAAGCTGGAACTTTATCCGGAAAAGGCGCCCATCACAGTGGAGAATTTTCTGAAGCTTGTTAAGGACGGATTTTACGACGGGCTGATATTCCACCGTGTTATCAAGGATTTCATGATTCAGGGCGGCGACCCTCAGGGCACCGGAATGGGCGGCGCAAAGGACAAGATAAAGGGCGAATTCCTGATGAACGGCGTTCCCAACGACATTAAGCACGAGCGCGGCGTTATCTCAATGGCAAGAGCGCAGAACCCTAATTCTGCAAGTTCGCAGTTCTTTATCGTGCACAAGGACTCGCTTTTCCTCGACGGACAGTATGCGGCATTCGGCAGAGTTGTCGAGGGAATGGACGCAGTTGACGAGATAGCAGGCGTAAAGACCGATTTCAGCGACAGACCCCTGAACGACTGCAAGATGAAGCGAGTTTATATCGAGGAATAAGCGCAAAGTTGTGTAAAGCCAGTTTCTGGTTTTGTATGTGACTTGACTGCGGCTGTACTCCCGTTCTGATGGAGACATCAGATACGGGTGTGCAGCCGTAGTTTTTTTGTGCTAATAATTGTGCAATATTACTAAATAGCCCATGAATATAAAGCATATTTTGTCCATATTCCGGGTATTAATTGACTTTTTCCTCGCTTGTGCTATTGACAAAACCGGCGTTTTATAGTATCATTAGATAATAGGGATACTGACTAGGGATAGCCCTGTCTGTTTATCGTGATCATGCCGTGCATTCCGTGTTTGCGGGTGCACTTGAATATGAAAATAAAGAGGTCAGAAAATGCAGTTTGGCAGTGTGGCATTCTTCAAAATGCTGATAAAAATCGTTCTCTGCATATTTTTCTTCGTGCCGCTGGTGCTTTGCGTGGTTTTCGCAGTGCTGCTGTGGAACAAGGGCGCAGAAGCCAACGAGCTGAAGCAGGATAACGAGCGTCTTGAATACTACGCCGCTATACTCAGCGGAGAGCGCGAACCTACCGTCAGCGGGTTCTATGATGTTTACGCCCGCAGCGGACTTTCAGACGAGGAACTTATCGAGTATATCCTGCGCGGAAAGGACAGCGTTCCGGCGGACAACATAAAGACCACCGAGTCGTCCGAGCCTGAGAGCACAACGTCCTCTGAGCCGGAAAAGCAGGAGCAGGCAAGCGAGCCGACCGTTTCGTCCGAGCCGGAGAGCGCTCCGCAAAGTTCGGAAGTTTCAGAGCCTGAGCCGGAAAGCCCATACGCCGATATCTACCCCGAAATGATGGTGGAAACTCCGGCGGACGATGAGTTTGTCCGTGAGGAGGGCACGGTGTACCTCACATTCGACGACGGCCCGTCTGACCATACATACAGCATTCTGGGCTATCTTGAGCAGTACGGAATTAAGGCGACGTTCTTCGTCGTTCCCTCACGCACGCAGACCTGCTATTCAAGGCTGAAGGCGATCGTGGACGCAGGACATTCGATAGGCGTTCACAGCGCTTCGCACGTATACAACGACATCTATGCTTCCGTTGACGCTTATCTGGAGGATTTCCACGAAGCGTGGGATATAATCTACGACGCAACAGGCGTCAGGACGCAGATATTCCGCTTCCCCGGCGGCAGCATAAACGATTTCAACGGGGATACCAGAGATGCGATAATCGAGGAGATGACCCGCAGAGGCTTCCGCTACTTCGACTGGAACGTTGACAGCAGGGACGCAGGCGGCGCAAACTGGACGCAGATGTATAATTCCATTCCTGCAGATATTGCAGAGAATTATCGTTCCGTGGTGCTTATGCACGATTCAGCGTCAACGCCCAACACGGTGCTCGTTCTGGGAGATGTGCTGCAGGTGCTCGTGAACGAGGGGTACAAGTTCGATAAAATACACGATGATACAAGGCCGGTGCAGTTCACCGGACCGTATGCGTGAAACGGCTGACAGCCATGGTATATATGCGCTCAAAAAAGAAAGGATAATAAAATGGGAATCAAGGACAACTTTTCACAGGCAGTAAAAGAACTGTGGAAGAAAGACGGTCTTGATGAAAATGGGGAAAACAAGACCGAAAAGGGCGCACAGCCCACTGAGCTTGACAGATATCTCGCAGGACAGAACGCTGAGCCTGTGCAGCCCGCACCTCAGCAGCCGGTAATGCCTGCGCAGGAAGCGCAGCCCGCTCCTGCCCAGACCGATATGAACGGATACCAGTTCAACGGCGCACCCCAGCAGGGAGCGCAGCCCCAGCAGGCTAATTCCTCGGGCGTGCCGCTTGAAACTCCATATTACCGTCCGCAGAACCCCCAGCCGCAGCCAACACAGCAGGCTCAGGGCTTCACAGGCGCTGCGTCCGCTCCGGAGCAGGCTTCCGGCGGAATGGGCGGCTATCCCAACGCAGGTATGCCGAACACACCGACAGGCGGTAACGGCGGTGCCGGCGGAAATGGCGGGTATGTACCTCCTGCAGCATCGGGCAAGTCAATGGACGCACCTAGCGACACGGACGAGGTAACTGTAATATCCCGCAACACCATAATCGACGGCAATGTGCGCAGCCTTGCGAATATGCAGGTCGACGGCAATATCAAGGGCAATGTCGAAACCACACGTGATATCGAGATGTCCGGCAAGGTGGTCGGCGATATCACCTGCAACAATGCAAACATGAACTCTGCGGCAATGCAGGGCAATATGAGCCTAAAGGGAAAGATACGCATGGACAGGGACACTATCCTTATCGGCGACCTGACCTCTCAGTACGCTGACGTGAACGGACGTATCAGGGGCAAGCTTGAGATAGGCGGCAAGGCAGAGCTCAAGCGTGACGCAATAGTGTTCGGCGATATCAACGCTTCGACTATCGCAGTAACTGACGGCGCTATCATACAGGGCTACGTCAACACGACGTTCCTGTCTAAGGAGGACAGCCGCAGCGTATTCCCGGAGGCTATCTCGTTCGACAGCAAGAACGGCGCAGAAAAAGCATGATTTTTCCCAGAAAGGCAGTAACTGAATGAGCAGCAATAAGAAATCCAACAATATCCCGATAGTTGCCACGATAGCTGTGGCAGCGGCGGCGACAGTCCTCGCTGTGGCGGCAATAATCATCATACTGGTGAGCAAGGGCGGCAGCAACAACGGCGAGAACAGTTCTCAGGTTTCGTCTGTCGTAAAGGATACGAAGTATCTCACGCAGGAATACCGTGACGAGTGCGGATATGCTGCGCATGACCTGCTCAATTCCAGCCACGAGATACTCAGGCTGTTCGTCACCGAGGGGCTTTTCCACGACGACGAGCCTTACGGAAATCTTCCGGAGGACGGCTATTATACGGTCAACAGCACGGACTACACGACGCTTGACCAGATAGAGGAACTGGTGCGTTCGGTCTATACCGACGAGGCTGCCGATCAGATAATGACGAATGTTGACGGGAACGGGCTTGTAGTCTATGCCAACCGTAAGCAGCTTGTCAAGGTCGAAACCAGCGGCACTGCAGAAGCTACGGCTGATTCCACAACGCAGTACGACACGATAGAGGTGCTCGGCATAAGCGCAGATTTCAAGCCGCAGGAAGCCAAAAGCTGGAGCAGCTGCGCCATTACGATAGACTACATTGAAGAGGGTAAATGCGGTCTGACCGTATACCTCGACGGCGCTGAGCAGGCTGATGGCACTGTGGAAGCAGACGGCGTTTCAGTGCTGAAAATGACGATGGTAAAGCAGGACAGCGGCTGGCGGCTCGCAGAGTTCGTGACAAGGGCTGAGCAATGAGCGAAAACAAGCGTCCGCTTGCGGCATATGTGGTGGCAAGTCAGCTTGCATTCGTGATACTTGCGCCGCTTCTGGTGTTCATCGTGGGCGGACATTATGCGGTGGAATACTACGACCTGCCCGACTGGGTGATGGTGGTATGTATCATTCTCGGCATATTGTTCATGATAAGCGGGGCGATATCGCACCTGATGAAGATAATCAAGCTGTTTGCGAAGGACGATAAGTCGAAGTATCGTAGGTACTACAGCGACCCGCACGACAACGACTACGGCGACGAATATTACCACAAGAAATAAGCAGTGAGGTAGGGCATGGCAGTCAGGAACGACATAACCGCACAGGAAATGCGCAAAATGCTGCCTTGGTTCATCGCAGTGAACGCAGTGTATTTCGCACTGCTGCTGGTGCTTTTCTTCGTGGGCGGATATAATTTCTCCCTGCTTGTCGGCGGAGTCTGGGGCGATGCAGTGTGCGTCGCGAACTTCTGGCTGATGGGCAGGTCGGCAGAAAAAGCATTGAGATACAAGAATGCCAAATCGGCACAGAAATACATGAACACCATGTACTGTCTGCGGTATCTGGGGCTGTTTGCAGCCATGACCGCAGCGGGTATCGCACCATTTGTTGATCTTTTAACTGCGGTCGTTCCGCTGTTTTTCCCGAAAGTCATCATCACACTGAAAACTCTCTGGGAAACAAGGACGCCACGCAGCAGAGATAAAGGAGAAATATGAGCGCAGGCGGCGTCTTATGCTTGTATTATCCCAAGGTCGGCGGCGCATAAACGGTCAGTTTTGGTCGGTGCTGCTGACAAATTACACCTGCAGATGCAGGTCATAATGGGAAAAGGAGGACTGATAAGAAATGCCAGCGGCTTTGCTTTTGGCATCAGAGGGCGGCTTTACGGTCAATGGACCGCACGTCGTCACAAGTTTCGACCTATTTGGGATAACGTGGAATCTGACTGAATCCATAATAATTCAGTGGATAGTCATGCTTGTCCTGCTGGTGGTCATTCTCATTCTTACGCATAAGATGGAGGTGATCCCCAAAACAAGACGTCAGGCGGCGGCTGAATGGCTCGTGACATTCGTCCGCAACATGGTGGAAACGACAATGGGTCCGAAATATCGTGCATATACCGCATATATCGGTTCGCTGCTCTGTTTCCTGCTGCTGAACAACCTGATGAGTCTTTTCGGGCTGAAGAACCCTACCTCCGATATATCGGTGACGGGTGCGATCGCCCTTATAACATTTGCCATGACGCAGTATAACCGTGCCAAGACGGGAAAGGTCAAGGGCTATTTCCACGCTTTCATCGAGCCTATGCCTTTCATGCTCCCGTTCAACATCATCGGAGAGGTCGCAAACCCTCTGTCACAGGCACTGCGTATATTCGGCAACATGGTGGCAGGTACGGTCATAGGCGGTCTTATCTACTTCGCACTTGGCAACTTTGCGATACTGATCCCCGCAGTGACCTCGCTGTATTTCGACATCTTCTCTGCTGTGATACAGGCATACATCTTCACAACGCTGACGATGGCATATGTATCCGGCGCAGAATGCGAATGATCCAACTAACCAAAGGCTATATTCCCTTTCGGGGATAGAATTAATCAAAGCAAACGGAGGAACTCAAAATGACAGAAGATATGCAGCTTTTATCAAGCGCAATTGTACTCGGTGCGTCTGCATTAGGCGCAGGCACAGCAATGATCGCAGGTCTTGGTCCCGGTATCGGTGAAGGTATCTGTGCAAGTAAGGCAGTAGAAGCTATCGGCAGACAGCCTGAGGCTTCCGGCGCAGTCACAAGAACAATGATCATCGGTGACGCACTTGCAGAAACAACAGGTCTTTACGCACTGGTAATCGCACTCCTGCTCCTTTATGCTAACCCGCTGTTCAGCAGCCTTACAAACCTGTTCAACAAGTAATACAGGAAATTCAGCATAAGGGAGGAGTTGAACTAAATGCTGACACTTATCAGTGAAAGCGCAGGGCAGGTCAATCTGCCTCTTGTTACGATCGACCCCGGTACGATAGTGTTCACCCTCATAAATACTCTCATTATATTCATTCTGTTCAGGATATTCCTGTTCAAGCCGGTCGGCAAAATACTCGACAAGCGAAACGAAATGGCTGCGGCAGAGATATCCGAAGCACAGCGTGCAAAGGAATCTGCGGCAAAGACCGAGCAGGAATATCTCGAAAGGCTCGCCAACGCCAAGGAGGAGGCTGCTGAGATAATGAAGCAGGCGACTCTGCGTGCGCAGAAGCGTGAAGAGGAGATAGTCAGCGACGCAAACCAGAAGGCCGCTGAGATCAGGGCAAGAGCTGAGGAGAATATCGAGCGTGACAGACAGCGTGCAGTCAACGAGATAAAGGACGAAATATCCGATATCGTCATCATGGCTGCAACAAGGGTCGTCGAAAAGGAGATATCCGCAAAGGACAACGAGGCGCTTATTGCGGAGTTCCTTGAAAATGTCGGCACTGCGAAGTAAGTGCGGATACATGGAAAGGATACTTGAATGAACGACAAGGCTGAAAAGGTATACGCCGAAGCGTTCTTTGAGCTGTGTAAGGAAGAAAGCCCCGAAAGGCTCACAGACGCCCTCGGAGAACTCAGCACACTCGACGGCATTTTCGGGCAGGACCCGGATTTCATCAAGCTGCTGGGCACGCCCACCGTCCCCATCAATGAAAAGCTGGAGATGATAAAGGACATCATTTCCGCAGGAGGCATCTCGGAATCCACCGGAAGCCTGCTGTGCGTATTGACGGAAGCCGGCAGAATGGGCTGTTTCAGCGGTATTGTGAAGAACTTCCGTGCGTCCTGCAACGAATATTTCAGAATTGCTGAGATAACAGTCACGTCCAGTGCTCCGCTGTCGGAGCAGGTTCGTGAAAAGGTAACGGCAAAGATGTCGCAGATCACCGGTAAGACTGTTTCCATCAGGGAAAAGGTCGATCCCTCGATCATCGGCGGTATCGTTATCGACTACGGCAGCACCCGCTACGACGGCAGCGTCCGCACAAGGCTTTCCGAGCTGAAAAGGGAGCTTGGCGGCGTTATCGCCTGATACGGTATAACTACAAAGAAAGGGATGTATTTAATGGATCTACGCCCCGATGAAATAACGGGTCTTATAAAGTCCCGCATAAAGAATTACAACGCAAAGATCCAGCTCGGCGACGTTGGCACAGTTGTCACCGTCGGCGATGGAATCGTGCGTATCCACGGTCTGGAAAAGTGTATGCTCAACGAGCTTCTCGAATTTGAGAACGGCGTACAGTGCATGGCGATGAACCTTGAACAGGACTTCGTCGGCGCAGTTATGCTCGGTTCGGACGAGGATATCAAGGAAGGTTCCTCCGTAAAGAGAACGGGCAGCATCGTGTCCGTGCCCGTCGGCGAGGAACTTCTGGGCCGTGTAGTAAATTCACTGGGACAGCCCATTGATGGCAAGGGTGCTATCCTTTCAAAGGAAACACGCCCCATCGAAAAGATAGCCTCCGGTATCATCACAAGAAAGCCGGTAACCGTGCCGCTTCAGACAGGTATCAAGGCTATCGACAGCATGATACCCATAGGCAGAGGTCAGCGTGAGCTTATCATCGGCGACCGCCAGACCGGTAAAACCGCTATCGCAATAGATACAATAATCAACCAGAAGGGTAAGGACGTTATTTGTATCTATGTCGCAATTGGACAGAAGAACTCAACTGTTGCAGGCGTTGTTGAGCAGCTAAGGGCTGGCGGCGCAATGGATTATACCATCGTGGTATCCTCCACCGCTGCAGAGCTTGCACCGCTGCAGTACATCGCACCGTATTCCGGCTGCACCATGGGCGAATACTTCATGGAAAAGGGCAAGGACGTGCTGGTCGTATACGACGACCTGTCAAAGCACGCAGTCGCTTACCGTACCCTCTCCCTGCTGCTGAAAAGACCGCCAGGACGTGAGGCATACCCCGGCGATGTATTCTATCTGCATTCAAGACTTCTTGAGCGTGCCGCACGTCTTAACGAGAACTACGGCGGCGGTTCGCTGACCGCACTGCCTATCATTGAAACTCAGGCGGGCGACGTATCGGCATATATCCCGACAAACGTTATTTCCATCACCGACGGTCAGATCTACCTTGAGAGCGAACTGTTCAATGCGGGCGTTCGTCCGGCGGTAAACCCCGGTATCTCGGTATCCCGTGTCGGCGGTAATGCGCAGATCAAGGCAATGAAGAAGGTCGCAGGTACGCTGAAGCTGGACTACTCGCAGTACAGAGAGCTGCAGAGCTTCGCACAGTTCGGCTCTGACCTCGATAAGGATACGAAGGACCGTCTTGCAAAGGGCGAGCGTATCGTTGAGGTGCTCAAGCAGGATCAGAACTCCCCGCTTGAGGTCGAGGAGCAGGTAGTCATCATCTATGCGGTAATCAACAACTTCCTTGCTGATATCCCTGTTGATAAGATAAAGCAGTATCAGGCAGACCTGCTCGACCACATCGAGAGCACACACCCCGAAATCCTTAAGAGCATAAGGGAAGAAAAGGTGATGAAGCCTGAAATCGAAGAACAGCTGAAGGCTGTCCTTGCTGAATTTGCAAAGGGCTATGCGGCATAAGGCATTGACGAAAGGAGCATTAGTATGAAGCAGGCTGCTTTTGTACTTGGAATCATCGGCACGACTCTTTCATTGCTCGCATTTTTAGGCGTAGCATGGCTTTATATCGAAAAGAAGGTCAGATACATCACAACTGACGACAACGTTCAGTGACCTTTTCACCATCTGACGCAGGGCAGGGCGTCCTGCGTCGGAAATCAATTCCGGGGGTGATATTATAGCAGCAGGAAATATGAAGGACATAAAGCGGCGAATAAAGTCCGTCGGCTCGACCCGCCAGATAACCAAGGCGATGGAGCTGGTGTCCTCTAGCAAGCTTCGCAAGGCAAAGCAGAGAGCGGAGCAGGCTCGTCCTTATTTTAACGAGCTGTATAAGTCCATGTGCGAAATAGCCTCGGCAAATACGGATTTCTCCACTGTGTTCACGGTAAAGCGTGAAGTGAAGCATCGGCTGTTCATTGTCGTTGCAGGCGACAGAGGTCTTGCGGGCGGGTATAACTCGAATATACTGAAGCTTGCTTCCTCAGCGCATTCCGGTGACGCTGAAAAGCCCAAGATAATCGCAGTGGGAAAGAAAGCAATAGAGTATTTCTCAAAGCGTGATTACGATATCGTGGGAAGCTATCCCAACATCGCTGAAAACATCAAGCCTGCGCAGGCTCAGGAGATCGCCGACACAGCGGTCGAGCTGTTCCGCAGGGGCGAGGTGGACGACGTGCAGATATTCTTCACGATGTTCGTGTCCCAGCTGACGCAGGAGGCTCAGCAGATGGCTGTGCTGCCTATGACGACGCAGAAGCTGGATAATTACGGCGTGATGGATTACGACCCCTCGCCAGAGGCGGTATTCGACAGGATCGTGCCGAAATTCACGGCAAGCCTTGTTCAGTGCGCTGTAGTAGAGGCTTTTGCCTCGGAGCAGGGCGCACGCCGAACGGCGATGGAGTCCGCAACGGACAACGCCGACGCAATGACGGAGAGCCTTTCTCTTCTGTACAACAGGGCAAGACAGGCAAGCATCACGCAGGAGATCACCGAGATCGTATCCGGCGCAAACGCACTGGAATAATATTTATCTGTTCACCGAATGTCGGAGAACGGATTTGACATGGCGCGGCAGCGTTATGCCAGAGGTTTCCACCACATCAAATGGAAAGGAAAAATCACAATATGACAAATCAGAACATTGGCACGATCGTCACGGTCATCGGTGCGGTGCTTGATATCAGGTTCAGCCCCGATCATCTGCCGAATCTGCTTAATGCCATTGAGATCGACAACAACGGAAAGAAGCTGGTGGTCGAGGTTGCTCAGCACATCGGCGATGATGTTGTACGTTGTATCGCAATGGGTTCCACCGACGGACTTGTTAGAGGAATGCAGGCTGTTGACACAGGCGCTTCCATCAAGGTGCCTGTCGGTAAGGAAACTCTGGGCCGTATCTTCAATCTGCTGGGCGAGGCGGTAGACAACAAGCCGCAGCCCGAAACAGAGGAAAAGTGGGAGATACACCGTCCCGCTCCCAAGTTTGAGGAGCAGGAGACCTCCAGTCAGGTGCTTGAGACCGGTATCAAGGTCGTTGACCTTATCGCTCCGTACCTGAAGGGCGGTAAGATAGGTCTGTTCGGCGGCGCAGGCGTCGGCAAGACAGTCCTTATCATGGAACTTATCAACAATATAGCAAAGCAGCACGGCGGTATTTCGGTATTCACCGGCGTTGGCGAGCGTACCCGTGAGGGTAACGACCTGTACAACGAGATGACCGAATCCGGAGTTATAAGCAAGACCGCACTGGTATACGGTCAGATGAACGAGCCGCCGGGAGCAAGAATGAGAGTTGCGCTGTCCGGTCTGACTATGGCGGAATATTTCCGTGATAAAGAGGGACAGGACGTGCTTCTGTTCATCGACAATATATTCCGTTTCACACAGGCAGGCTCTGAGGTATCCGCTCTGCTGGGACGTATGCCGTCCGCCGTTGGCTATCAGCCGACCCTTGCGACCGAGATGGGCGCGCTGCAGGAGCGTATCACATCGACAAAGAAGGGCTCTATCACCTCCGTTCAGGCAGTATATGTGCCTGCGGACGACCTGACTGACCCTGCTCCGGCAACGACCTTCGCACACCTTGACGCTACGACGGTTCTTTCCAGAGCGATATCCTCAATGGGTATCTATCCGGCAGTTGACCCGCTGGAATCCACCTCCCGCATACTCACGCCGGAGATAGTCGGCAAGGAGCACTACGAGGTCGCAAGAGAGGTACAGTCCATTCTGCAGCGTTACAACGAACTGCAGGATATCATTGCGATACTTGGTATGGACGAGCTTTCCGACGAGGACAAGCTGACCGTATCACGTGCAAGAAAGATCCAGAGATTCCTGTCGCAGCCGTTCTCTGTTGCAGAGGCGTACACCGGCATGGAGGGCAAGTATGTACCGCTGAAGGAAACCATCAGGGGCTTCAAGGAGATCATCGAGGGCAAGCATGACGACCTCCCTGAATCCGCATTCCTGTTTGCCGGAACGATCGACGATGTTATCGAAAAGGCAAAAAAGGGCTGATATGACTTACGGAGGTAGAATATGACGCCGTTCAGGTTAGAGATAATCACGCCCGAAAAGACCTTCTTCGATGGAGAAACGGAGCAGGTGATAGTCCGCACCACTGTCGGTGATGTGGGCATACTCAACGGGCATGAGCCTTACTGCGCTGCGCTCGGCATAGGACAAATGCGCATAATGATAGACGGCGATTTTCGCCGTGCTGCGACCTCCGGCGGTATCATCAAGGTATCCAAGGAGAAAACAGTTATCCTTGTGCAGTCCTGTGAATGGGCGGAGGATATCGACGTTGCCCGTGCGGAGCACGCAAAGCAGGTGGCTGAGGAACGAATCAAGGCCGCCGCAAGCGATAATGAAATACTTCTCGCTGAAGCAAAGCTGAAGCGTGCGCTCAACCGTATCGACGCAGCGGGACTTATCAAGTAGAATCAAGACTTTAACACGGCACTGTTTTGCAGTGCCGTGTTTTCAAAAGTGGTGGGAAAAATGGACGGGAGAATCTGCGAATATATCAACAACGACTGGCGATTCAAGGAAATACCGGATATATCTGCAATGTCAAAACTGACAGCACCATATTCAGATGATTCGGATTGGGAAAGCATAGAACTGCCGCACACATGGAACGCAGCCGACTGCACCGGAACGACCGTGACTTCCCGTGAATACTCAGAGGGGTATTACAGGGGAGCGGGCTGCTACCGCAAACGTGTGTATCTGCCGCATGAGCAGTACCACGGCAGGCAGATATTCATTGAGTTTGCGGGGGCAAACACGGTCGCAGTGCTTTATGTCAACGGAAAAAAGGCAGGCAGCCACGAGGGCGGATATGCCGGATTCCGGTTTGATATAACACGGCTGGTCAAGGTCGGCACGGAGAACATTCTGGCGGTATACGTTAGCAATGCGCCGTCGGACTGCATAGTACCGGTCGGCGATACTGGCGATTTCACGAAAATGGGCGGGATTTACCGTTCGGTGCGGCTTATCTCAGTGCCCAAGCTTCACATCGACCTGATGGATAACGGGTCGTGCGGAGTATACATTACGCCGCAGCCTCACGATGGCACGGCGGATATTCACACAAGAATACGGCTGACAAACGACGGCACCGCAGGAACGGAGTGTGTTGTCAGGGTCAGCATACTTGACGGAACGGAGGTCGTGGCGCAGCAGGAAGCCGCTGTTATCATACCTCGCAGAGCCACTGCCGAGGTCGAGATCTCGCAGGTGCTCAGTGACCCGAAACTCTGGTGCGGGGTGGAGTCGCCGTTTCTGTACACGATGAGGATCGGCGTATTCAGCGGCGGGCAGCTTTGCGACGGCATCACGGAGCAGTTCGGCGTACGAAGCTTCTCGTTCGACAGCGAAAAGGGCTTTTTCCTGAACGGCGTACACACTGAACTTCACGGCGTGAATTATCATCAGGACGCCCCCGACAGCGGCTGGGCGATGACCGGCAGGCAGCGTGAGCGTGACTATGCAATAATGCGGGATATGGGCTGTAATGCGGTCAGGCTGGCGCACTATCAGCACGCAGCAGAGGAATATGCGCTGTGCGACAGGCTTGGGCTGTGCGTGTGGACAGAGATAGGTCTGATACTTAGAGTATGCGCTGAGGAAACGGCTGAACCGCAGGTATCCGAAGCAATGCTGAGCAATATTACGCAGCAGCTTACCGAACTTATCTGCCAGACCTACAACAGGCCGTCTGTAATACTTATCGGGCTGTCGAATGAACTGTACCAGATGTCTGACAGTGTATTTGATATGTACAGAAGCCTGTATTCGCTGGCAAAGCAGCTCAGCGGAGGACGTGCGGTGACATTTGCTGACGCACAGTTCTGGGGCAGATTCACCGAACTTCCGGCAGACGTTGTGGGCTATAACAGATATTTCGGCTGGTATAAGGAAGCGGGTGAAGCTTCGTTATTCGGGGAATGGTTCGATAAAGCCCATCAGAATACTGAAAAGCGGCCGCTTTGTATTTCAGAATACGGCGGTGGCGGCGCATTATCGCAGCACAGGGACAATATAGACTGGCACACGGACATCGACCCAAGGGGCGAGCGGCACTACGAAAACTATCAGGCGCAGCTTCACGAGGACACATGGGCGCAGATAGGCAGTCGTGAGTACCTCTGGGGGAAGTTTGTGTGGTGTATGTTCGACTTCCCGTCAGCGGGCAGAAAAGAGGGCGACACCTCCGGAATAAACGACAAAGGGCTGTGCACACGTGACAGAGTACCCAAGGACGCGTTCTGGTTCTATCGCTCGGTGTGGAGCAGCATGAAAACCTGCCGTATCGCAGAGCGCAGATTTAATGAGCGCAGTGCGGCAGTTCCGAGGGTCAAGGTCTATGCAAATGCGCTGAGGGCTGAACTTTTCGTGAACGGAGAATCTCAGGGCATGGGAACGCACCCGAATGAAGTTCTGAACACGGTTTTCGTCTGGCGGGACGTTCAGCTTACTGCAGGACAGGAAAATCAGGTCAGCGTGAAAGCGTTCTATCCGGACGGAACCGTCCTAGAGGATAGGGTCGCTTGGATAGGGAAATAAATAGGAATCGGGAGGGCGTAAGCCCTCCCGACTGTGCGTCTATGAATAAATTACTTGTAGTACTGATCAATAAAGCTTTCCAGCAGATCGACCGACCCATCAATACCAAGAGCCGAACTGTCAAGGCACATCTCGAAATTCTCAGGAGTGCCCCAGCGTTTGTCGGTATAATAGTTGTAGTAGGAGATACGCTGCTTATCCATGCGCTTAACGTATTCTGCTGCGTGCTTTTCAGCGATGCCATAGGTACTGATGGCACGCTTTATTCTGTCCTCGACAGGAGCAGTGATGTAGATGTTGACCACGTTGTTAAAGTCACGCAGGGCATAGTCCGCACAGCGGCCGATGATAAGGCAGGATTCCTTTGTGGCGATCTTCTGTATCGCATTCAGCTGTGCGAAGAAAAGTGCGTCGTCGAACGGCACACCGCCCTGACCATATGTCGTGGAAAGCAGGTACAGGAAGCTGTTTGTGCGGCGCTCGTCGTTTTCCTCAAAATGGGTCTTGTGAATGCCGCTGTCCTTTGCTGCGATATCAAGCAGCTTGTTGTCATAGAACTCAATACCCAGCCGTTTTGCAAGCTTTTCGCCGATCTCCCTGCCGCCGCTGCCGTATTGTCTAGTGATGGTAATTATGCGCTTTGCCATGATGTACCGCCTCCGTCCGTTTGATATGTCACCCTGCGGTGATCTTTGTGACTATAGTATAGCATATAATTTTGGATTTGTCCAGTGTTTTTCACAAAGCTTTTCAATAATATGAACGAAATTTGTGCAATATTACTACTAAAGGGCGGCTTATTTGATATTATTCACCAAACTCATTCGCAAATGTCACTGCTAGCTAAGTATTATTTTTTCAAGTTCATTTGCGTCATGCGCAAAATACTCCGGCGATAGCGGCGCAAGTTCATCATAGCTGCGGAAGCCCCACAGCACCGAGCACACCGCAATTCCGGCGTTGTGTCCGGTCATTATGTCAACGTCGCTGTCGCCGACATAAAGCGCCTGCTCTGGCGGAATACCCGTGCGGCGTATCATTTCAAGCGCAGCGCCGGGGTCGGGTTTGGGCTGGAAGCCTGCGCCGAAGCCTATGACCTCGGTTATTTCGCCGCCGAAGTTAAGGCGTATCAGTTCCTGCGAAAATTCATGCGCCTTGTTGGAGTTCGCCCCGCATATCACGCCGTTTTGCCGCAGCGTTTTTATAAGTTCAGGCACGCCGGAATAGGGCTTGGTGTGGTCGCATTTGTGCTGCGAGTAATACTGCATGAACAGGTCGTATGCGGTCTGTTCTTCCGATTTGTCGTGTCCGGCAGGGAGCATTCTTTCGATCAGCTTCGGAATACCGTTGCCGACAAAATGCCGATAGCTGTCCTCCGGGTGCTGTGGCTTTCCAAGCAGCGACAGCGTGTGATTACCCGCAGCGGCAAGGTCGCCTATCGTATCGAGAAGCGTTCCGTCAAGGTCAAAAATAACTAGCTTATACATTGTCTATCCCTTTCATACTTTTTTGGCGAAAACCAGCTTATCGGAAGCCCCCAGCGTTATCACCTGTCCGGTGTAAAGCAGGAACGTTCCGTTCTCACGAATGATGGCGAACAGGCTTTCGTCCTCCTCAAGCTGAATGTCGGCAGGCAGCTTTCCCACAAATTCCTCCGGCATATCCATTGTCGTGAATTTCACTGAATTGCGGTGAATGAACACCTCGGTCTGCTCGCTCACGTCCTCGACAGCGGCGCAGGCGGCTTCTACCGTAAGGCTTGTGGGGCACACCGTGTGTATGCCGAAGCCACGGAACACCTCTGCCTTGTCAACGTCGGATATTCTCGCAAAAACTCTGGGCACTTTGAATATGCCCTCTGCAAGCTGTGCCGCCATGATATTCAGGTCGTCGTCCTGAGTGACTGCGCACACTGCGTCGCAGCTTTCGATACCCGCTTTTTTGAGTATCTCCTGATCTATCGGGACGCCTGTTGTCGTGAAGCCGCTGAAATCAGCCGGCAGCCGCTCGAAGTTCTCCTCGCTGCGGTCGATCACTGAAACATCATGTCCCCGCTTATCCAGAAGCGCCGCAAGTTCGCTGCCGACCCTGCCGCACCCTATTATCAGAATATTCATAATCCTGCCACCTCACATTATTTACCCACGCAGAACCGCTTGAAAACCTCGTCTATGACCTCGTCGCCCGCACGCTTTCCGGAAAGCTCATACACTGCGTCAAGCGCCTGCTCAAGCATAACTCCCACTGCGTCAGGGGTAACGCCGCACTGCGCTCCAAGTAATGCCTGCTCCACCGCCTGAGAAGCACGTATCACGCAGTCACGCTGACGCTCGTTTGCGATGAATCCGGCGTCCGGGTCGAGCCTGTTAAGGTCGAGCCGGTCGGCAACGGCGTGTTCAAGCATTGCAGCGGCGTTGTCCTGCTTTGCAGACAGCTTTATCACGCCGCCGAGCGTATTTTCTATTTCGGTGCAGTCAAGCTTCTGCGGCAGGTCTGATTTATTCACCACTGCCACCGTATTCTTGCCGGAAAGCAGCCTGAGCAGCCGCCTGTCCTCGTCTGAAAGTTCTCTCGAACCGTCGAATACCGCAAGCACGATGTCGGAGTTTTCCAGCCGCTTCAGCATTATGTCAACGCCTATCTTCTCGATAGGGTCGTCCGTTTCACGTATTCCGGCGCAGTCGGCTACCCGCAGCACGATATCGCCGAGCGACACCGTTTCCTCGACGATATCACGGGTAGTCCCCTCAATATCGGACACAATGCTGCGCTGCTGTCCTGCAAGGCTGTTCATCAGCGTGGATTTTCCGGCGTTAGGCTTGCCGACTATGGCGCAGGCTATGCCCTCACGGAGCATTCTGCCGGTATCGTATCCGTCAAGCAGCTCCTTAAACATCTGGTTTATCGCTGTCAGCTTTTCGGTCAGCCATTCCTGAGTTACCACAGGGGTATCGTCGTCGGGGTAGTCTATCCATGCGGATATCTGGGCGGATATCTCCATTATCCTTTCGGCGCAGAGTTCCATGCGGCGGTATAGTGCGCCCTCACGCTGACCGTTCGCACAGCTGAGAAGCTGCCCGCCCTGCGCGCTGATTATATCGGCGACTGCTTCCGCCTGAGTGAGCGACAGCTTGCCGTTGAGCAGCGCACGCTTGGTAAATTCGCCGGGGCCTGCCGGCTGCGCACCCGCCTTTACGCAGGCTGAAAGCACCCGCCGTGTGACGTAAATACCGCCGTGGCAGGATATCTCGGCGGTGTCCTCGCCGGTGTAGCTGTGCGGGGCACGGAACATGAGCAGCACTCCGTCATCCAGCTTTTCCTCGCCATCGTATATGTTGCCGTATGCCGCCCTGTAGCCCTCAAGTTCTGCGGCGCTTTTGCCGGAAAGCGGCTTGAATACCTTTGCGGCGACCTCTGCGGCGTTCTCGCCGGATATCCTTATTACCGAGATACCGCCCACTGCAGGCGGCGTTGCAATTGCACATACTGTTGACATTATTACTCCTAATTTTACCCGTCACTTTCTGAACAGCTTCGCAAAAAAGCCCTTTTTCTGCGGCGCCTGTTCGGGATCATCGGGCTGTTCAGCCGTTTTCTCCGGTATCGGGGATTGCTCCTGAGCCTTTGGCTTTGCACCCTGCTCGTCGCTGTCTGAGAACACGTTCAGCAGGATAGGCTTGCGCTTGAATTCCTCGCCGGTGTCGTTGAGAAGATAGGTGTAGGTGCGGCTCGGCATGAGCGGCACGTATTCCTCAAGCGAACTGCATTCCATCAGCTCCTTCAGCTTTTCTTCCATGCGCTCAGGCAGGCTATCCGCTGCGCTGTCGTAGTATTCCTCGCAGGCGATGTTGTACTCCTCGGCGGGGTTTCTTCCTGCGACCTGCGTCAGGTGTATGCCCTCCCTGAGGTATGCGGTGTAGTCCAGATAATCGCACCAGAATTCGTTCAGCAGTGCGGCGAGAATCTCGTTCTGCTTTTGCTGGAGCGGCTGGCTGCCGAAGCGTTTTTCCGCCTGCGCCAGAAGTTCAGGGCAGTGCTTTTGCCAGAGGTCGCTGCTGTATCTGCCCTCAAGCAGGGCGGTGCGCTTTTCAAAGGTCATGCTGCGGTGCTTTTCGCCTATCATGGTGTATTTCATCAGCTTGACCCGCTCGTCGAATGCGTCGCCCTCGGAAATGCGCTGCACACGCTCCGCTTCTTTCAGCAGCGCACGGTCGTCTATCGCTCCGCTGACCGGCTGCGTGGGGTAGTGTCTGCCGGACACCAGCGAACGCAGGTCGTTGCGGGTCATTATCTCATCATCAAGGGCGGCAAAGAATCGGCTTTCGCCAACATCGCCCTGACGTCCCGCCCTGCCCCTCAGCTGCTGAGTCATTCTTGATGAGGAGCGCATAGCCGTGGCTATCACAAGCAGTCCGCCTGCGCTTTCGACCTGCGCCTTGGCGTGATTGTCTGCGCCGCCAAGCTTTATGTCTACGCCACGTCCCGCCATGTTGGTGGAGATGGTCACGGCGTCCGGCTCGCCGGCACGTGAGATTATGTCGGCCTCGGCTTCGTCGTTTTTGGCGTTAAGCACGGTGCATTCAATGCCTGCCGCAGAAAGCTCCTGCGCAAGAGTTTCGGAATCCTCTATGCTTTCGGTGCCGACAAGCACGGGGCGGTGGATATCGTGCGCCTGCTTTACTGCGGACACCACTGCACGGCGTTTCTCGGCTTTGTCATAGTACATTTCAAGCGGGTGGTCGATACGCTGACAGGGCAGCCTTGTGGGTATCGCCTCGGTGGGAAGCCCGTAAATCGTGTCGAACTCCTCCCTTGACTGTATCGCCGTGCCAGTCATTCCGGCAAGCTTCGGGAACAGCCGCAGGAAATACTGCAGGGCGATATTGCCCATAATGCGCCCGCGTGAGGTTATTTTCAGACCGTGCTTCGCTTCGACTGCAGGCTGCAGTTCTCCGGGGAAAACACGACCGGGAGCGGCTCTGCCGGTAAACTCGTCCACCAGCAGCACTGCGCCGTCCTTGATAATGTAGTCCTTGTCCTCCTTGAGCATGACGCGCGCTTTCAGGCAGGCGCAAATTTTCGCCAGAAGCCCGCCGCTCTCCTCGGAATAGATGTCGCAGGAGAATATCTCCTCAGCCTTATCTGCGCCGTCGTCGGTGAGGTAGACGTTTCGGCTGTCCTCGTCGATACCGTAGTCGGAATCGGTGAAGCCGCTGACCTTTTCATAAACCCCGGCGGTGCTGCCGTCGTCCTGCGCCGCTATATCTCCGGCGATGACGAGCGGTATTCCGGCTTCGTCGATCATTATGCTGTCGGCTTCATCAACTATTGCGAAATTCAGCTTTTCGGGGAAAGCCATCTTGTCCGGCTCAAAGCACACGAAATCCCGCAGGTAGTCGAATCCGGCTTCCTTTGCGGTGAGATAGACCACCTGCCTGCCGTATTGCTCCCTGCGCTGCTCTCTCGGCGTGTCGGCGGTGACGCAGCCCAGAGATACGCCCATCTCGTCGTAGACGGGCTTCATCAGGTCGTGGTCACGCTTTGCAAGGTAGTCGTTAAAGGTCAGCACCATTACGCTGCCGCCGTTTATGGCTTCGTGGCATGCTGAGAATACTGCGGCAAGAGTTTTGCCCTCGCCGGTCTGCATTTGCACCATATTGTGACCCGAAAGCGCGATCGCCGCACCGAGCTGCTCGGAAAATGGCGTTATCCCAAGCGTTTTCTGCACGGCGCAGTATACACGGGAGAATACCTCGGCTATGCCGTTTCCGGGTGCACCGCCGCTGCGGGCAAGCTGTTCTATTTCAGAGATCAATTTATTATCCAAGAGCGTTTCCTCCATAAATATCAACATACAAGACTGTCGATAAGCCCTCATCTTCGTCGTAAGGCGAAAACCTTTAATGCGCAGCGTCCTGCTGCGCTTGGGGTTTTCGCTTGTGACATCGTGTCACGACAAGCCTAACGACAGGCGCAAACACGACGTTTGCGACGTTGCCCCCAAAGCCCGACACGATGTCGGGCAACAAAGTGCAACCTGCACAAACACGATGTTTGTGCCGTTGCCCCAAAAGCCCGACACGATGTCGGGCAACTAAGGGCAACCTGCACAAAGCCTAGTCGTTAGCTTGTTCCTAGAATCTGAGGGCTTCTCGCCAGTCTAGGGATATTTTCGACAAGCTGATTTACATTTATATTTATTATATTACGAATTTTGTGGTCTGTCAACCTTGAAAAAACTGAGAAAGTATGCTATAATAAAAAAGTATGTTGATTTTATTGCCGGTAAATATGTATTATTCGCCGGAGGAAAGGAAAAATTATGCTGACAAAAGAACAGTTCAATGCAAGGCTCGCAGAGCTTGAAAAGAAGCAGGAGGAGCTTATCAGCCGCCCCAACCCTGAGTCTGACTTCTACAATGGTGTTTATACCCGTTATCAGAATCCGGTGCTGACCGCAGCACACGCACCCATTATCTGGAGATACGACCTCTCCTACAGCGACAACCCCAATCTTATGGAGCGTCTGGGCGTGAACGCTGTGATGAACTCCGGCGCAGTATATCTGAACGGCAAATACTGCCTTGTTGCAAGAGTTGAGGGCTCTGACAGAAAATCGTTTTTCGCCGTGGCTGAAAGCGACAAGCCTACCGAGGGCTTCAGATTCCGTGATTACCCCGTGATACTCCCCGACACCTGCCCTGAGGAAACGAATGTATACGATATGCGCCTTACTCAGCACGAGGACGGCTGGATATACGGCGTTTTCTGCTCAGAAAGCAAGGACAAGTCGAATCCCGACCTTTCCGCTGCAACGGCGCAGGCGGGTATCGTCCGCACTAAGGACCTTGTAAAGTGGGAGCGTCTGCCTAACCTCATCTCTAAGTCACCGCAGCAGAGGAATGTCGTGCTTCACCCTGAGTTCGTCAACGGAATGTACGCATTCTACACCCGCCCGCAGGACGATTTCATCTCGACCGGCTCAGGCGGCGGCGTTTGCTTCGCACTGTGCAAGGATATCACGAACCCTGTTCTGTGCACGGACGAGGTAGTCATTTCGCCGAGAGTATACCACACCATCACCGAAGTGAAGAACGGCGCAGGCGCAGTGCCGATAAAGACCCCCAAGGGCTGGATACACATCGCTCACGGCGTGCGTAATACTGCGGCAGGTCTGCGCTATGTAATATACGTATTCGCGACCGACCTCAACGATCCCTCGAAGCTTATCGCAAGCCCTTCCGGTCTGTTTATCGCACCGCACGGCATTGAAAGAGTCGGCGATGTATCCAACGTCGCATTCACAAACGGCGCGATAGTGCGTGAGGACGGCAGCGTATACATCTATTACGCTTCCTCTGACACAAGGCTGCACGTTGCTTCCACGACCATTGAGCAGCTTATGGACTACACATTCAATACTCCGTCAGACCCGCTGCGCTCCGCTGACTGCGTAAAGCAGAGATGTGAACTTATCACCAAGAATCTCTCCGGAGAACGCAAAGCATGACAGAATACTTTGATCTGTACACGGCTGACCGCCGGAAGCTGGGAAGAAAGATCCAGCGCGGCGTGCCTGTTCCGCACGGCGAATATCATATCGTGGTGCAGATAATGTCCGTGAACAGCAAGGGCGAGATATTGCTTACCCAAAGGGTGCCGCAGAAAACCAGCGGCGGCAGGTGGGAATGCAGCGGCGGCTGCGCCATAAGTGGCGAAACCAGCCGTGAAGCTGCAGTGAGGGAGCTTTTCGAGGAGACCGGCATTCGTGCCGTCCCCTCGGAGATAAGCCTTGAATGGACGCTCACCACCGACAGTATGCTGCGGGACTTCTATATGGTGCACAAGGACGTGGGACTTGATCAGCTAGTGCTGCAGTCCTCGGAGGTTTGCGCAGCAAAGTGGGTCAGCTTTGACCGGCTGGAGGAAATGGCAGAAAACGGACAGACCACACGCACCGTGGCAAAGTGGCTGGAAATGCGCAGGGACGACCTGAAACGCCGTATATGGGAGATAAGCCGCACCTGAGCGCATGGCATACGGGAGATATCATGAAAATAATCATCGTTGGCGGCGGCAAGGTGGGCTTCTACCTTGCCAAGACGCTGCAGGCAGAGGGACACGACGCCACGATAATCGAGCAGGACAAGGAACGCTGCGGGATATGCGCGAATCTGCTTGACGTGGCGGTATGTTCGGGCGACGGCACTGCAACTGACACGCTGAGGGCTGCAGGCGCAGACGAAGCGGACGTAGTCGTGGCAGTCATGGGGCATGACGAGAGCAATCTTGTGTGCTGCCAGACCGCAAAGAAGATCTTTGGCGTAAAAAAGACCATCGCAAAGGTGAACAACCCCAACAACGTCGGCGCACTGCGCTCGCTGGGTGTTGATACGGCGGTGTCTGCAACGGACTACATCATTCAGTATCTCGAAAGAGAGGTAGACATTTCGGCTATCCGCGAACTTATCCCGCTGAACGACGGCGAGGCATCGCTGCTTGAGATAACCCTGCCGGAAAACTACAGCCTTGCAGGCGATACGCTTATGGATATAGCGCTGCCGCAGACCTGCAATATCGTTTGCATTAACCGTGAGGGCAGAACGATAATCCCAAGAGGACAGACTAAGCTGCACAGCGGAGATATCCTGCTGGTGGTGACGCTTGGAACGGGCGAGCGGGAACTCAGAAAGGCTCTGAAGATAAAGGACTGACTATTTCGGCGTTCAGATACGCTGACAGCGTGACAAGGACAGGATTATGGAACAGAAAAAACCACGCACCGGAACTGCTGCCAAAAAGACGGCGGCAAAGAAATCCGACGCCCCGAAGAAAACCTCGGCCCGCCGCACGAAAAAGCAGCAGGGCGACCTTATATTCGCTCTGGACATCGGCACACGCACTGTCGTCGGAGTTCTGGCGGAAAAGACGCCCGACGGCTATCGTGTTGTGGATATGCAGACGGCGGCGCATGAGAGCCGCTCCATGACGGACGGTCAGATAGAGGATATAGACGCAGTGTCTGCAGTGGTGAAGTCTGTCAAGGCTGCACTGGAGCGGCGGCAGTCAGTGAAGCTTGCAAGGGTGAATATCGCAGCAGCCGGCAGAGCGTTAAAGACGCTGCGCCATTCCTGCAGCAGCGACGTTTCCGCAAAGCGCACGATAACCGCCGAGGATATCAGGGCTGCAGAACTTGAAGCTGTGCGCTCGGCTGAGGACGCATTCACCGGCGAAAACGGGGAAAGTTCGTTCTACTGCGTGGGTCACAGCGTTATTTCGCTGGAACTTGACGGATACAAGGTCAGCAAGCCTGAGGGACATCGGGGCAATACCCTGACGACCGAGGTGATAGCGGCATTCCTGCCGGCGTATGTGGTGGAGAGCCTTTGCGCAGCGGTGGACAATGCGGGTCTGGAAACGTCGGGACTCACCCTTGAGCCTATCGCAGCGATAAACGCAGTAGTGCCAAAGGAACTGCGTCTGATAAACGTTGTTATGTGCGATATCGGCGCAGGTACTTCGGACGTGGCGGCATCACGCGACGGCAGCATTGTGGCTTACGGAATGGCGACCATTGCGGGCGACGAAATGACCGAATCGCTGATGAAGCAGCTTCTGGTGGACTTCCCCACGGCGGAGCGGATAAAGACCAGCACCGACCCCGAAACGGAATACGACGATATATTGCTCATGCACCACACGATAACCTCGGACGAGGTGGCAAGGCTGCTCAGACCGGCGGCGATAGAGCTTTCCCGCACTGTGTGCAGCGAGATACTGCGTGCAAACGGCGGCGCTCCGCAGGCGGTATTTCTGGTGGGCGGCGGCAGCAAGCTGAAAGGGCTTCCGCAGCTTGTCGCACAGGGTCTGGGGATCGACCCCACTAGGGTCGCAGTAGGCTCACGTGCGATGATAAGGGGCATAACTGCGCCGGATTCTATCGCAATAGGCACGGAGCACGCAACGCCGCTCGGTATTGCAGTGACGGCTTCTGAGGGCGTGAAATATGACTTCACCACCATCACGCTGAACGGGAAAAAGATACGTGCGCTGGATACACGGCGGCTGACTGTGTTCGAGTTATGCGGTCTTGGCGGTATCAAGTCGGAAAGGCTGATGGCACGTTCCGGTCAGAATCTGTCGTTCACGCTGGACGGCGAGCGTGTGACGCTGAGGGGTACTCCAAGTACGCCGGCGATGATATCACTCAACGGAAAGGGCTGCTCTTTGAACTCCCTTGTGAAAAAGGGCGACGAGGTGAATGTGGTACCTGCGCAGCCGGGCGAGGACGCAGCTTCGCTGCTGTCAGACCATTACGATATGTGGGCAATGCACGTCGTTACAGTAAGCCTTGACGAAAGGCGTATGACCGCCGGAGAATACCTGCTGGTGAACGGCGCTGTGACGACAGCGGACGCAGATATCGAAAACGGCTGGGTGATCGAGCATAAGAAAACGGACACTCTGGGCAGCTTCCTTGCGCAGGAGGGTATCTCACCGGAAAGCGTGCTGCTCAACGGCAGCGCCGCAGGTCCGGACGCAGTTCTATCTGACGGCGACAGCATTGCTGTGATACAGCCTGAGGACGCAGCGGAGGAAGCGGAAAGTCCCGCCAAGGGCGAGGACGGAGTGCCGATAACGTTCAACGGAATGCCCGCTGTATTCCCGACAAAGCCTGGGCAGCAGCCGATATTCCTTGATATCCTTGCGGCGTTCTCAGACGACCCGACGACATTGCTTGCCAACTCGCCGAACGTGACGATAAACGGAAAGCTCGCACGCCTTGATGAGGTGATACATAGTGGAGATGAGATCATTATTGAATAAAACAGGGAATGTACGCAAAGGCTCTGCCGCATTCACTGCGCTGCTGCTGTCCTCGGCAATGCTGGTCGGGTGCGCCGCAGTGCCCGACAGGGATATGTCGGCTCAGTCCACCGCCGAAGCGACCTCGCAGGCGGGCACGACCGAGGAAGCTGAGTCGTTTGTGGATATACCGGCTAAACGCTATGAACTTGAAAACACGGACTTCTCAGCGAAACTCAACGCAGAGGGCGGAGTGTTCGAGGGCAGGGTGCGCACTGACGGCGAATTTGACGGCAGCGGCTATATCGTGCTCGACAACGGCTCGAAGCTGTCGCATATCGTCAATGTGGAATCCTCTCAGCACTATCGCATAACCATTGCAGCGCATTCCTACACCGGCTGTGCGGTGAAGCTGCGTGCCATGAACGAAACTGTGGGCGCATTCTATGTCCCGAAGTCGGATTCGACAGAGTTTTCACTGTATGCCGTGGACAGCGTGTATCTCCCGGCGGGAGCAAATATACTGTCGTTCGAGGCGACTGCGGGCAGCGCTGCGATAGATTACATCATCGTGGAGAACTCCACGCAGGCGGAGCGTTCCTGCTACTACGTGTCCTATTCCTGCGCAGGCAGCAGTACATCGGTGTCTGCGCTGGGTCTGATGAAATATCTCGCTGACAACTACGGAAAGACAGTGCTGTCGGGTCAGTGCGTTACCCCCGGCACGAACGCCGAGATAGACGCAGTTTCAACAGAAACAGGGCGTTCTCCTGCGATAAGGACAGGCGACCTGATGTACAGCACGCCCTCTATGTATGAGCAGAACCGTTCGACCGCCGACAAGGAAACGGAGCTTGCCCTTGAATGGGGACGCAGCGGCGGCATAGTGTCCATGAACTGGCACTGGAGCGCACCGGTCGGCAAGTCCTCCATCTATGCGGATTCGACTGACATAATCCTCGGCGAACTGGTGACCGACCGTGATATATCAATGTCCGACACGGACGAACTGAATGCGCTGCTTGACGAGGGGCTCATCACTGAGGACACTGTGGCGCTGCTGAACGATATCGACGCTGTGGCTGAGGTACTCAAGCAGTTCCGTGCGGAATCAATACCGGTGCTGTTCCAGCCGATACCCGACGGTGACGGCTCGCTCTACTGGTGGAGCGGCAGCCCGAAGAACTACAAGTGGCTGTGGAAGCTGATATTTGAGCGTATGGACAGGTATCATTCCCTGAATAACCTTATCTGGGTATGGAACGGCAGCAGCGCAGATTTCTTCCCCGGCGCGGAATACTGCGACATCATCGGGCAAAGCTTCTTTGAGAACAGTTCTTCCTCGTTTGCAGGCAGATTCTCAGCGCTTTCCGGCATTGCGGGAGAAGTGCCAAAGGCTCTGGCGGTCACTTCGTGCGACAAGATACCCTCGCCGGATAATATGCGGCGTGATAACGCCATGTGGCTGTGGTTCTCGATCGCAAGCGGAAATACCATAATCAGCACCGACGGCGAACTGTCCGAGAAATACAACAGCTGGAAGTCGCTGCATGATACTTATAACAGCGTTCTGTGTATTACGCTGGACGAACTTCCTGATTTTCAGGAATATGCTTTTCAGGATTAATACTTTATGGGCAGGCGATAACAGTCTGCCCATTTTTCTGCGCTTTTTTCAACGGCGGAATTTCCCGAAAATCCCTTGACAAGCAGGGAAAATTAGAGTATAATGCTAGTGTACGTGTGGTTTTACTTAATTTACTACAGAATAATTTAGGTGAATAACCTAAATAGTTGTAAGGAGAAATCAAAATGAAAAAGTTCTTAGCACTTCTTCTTGCCGGTGCAATGGTGCTTGCTATGGCAGGCTGCTCCGGCGGAACATCATCTGAGGGCAGTTCCGCTGCTGAAAGTTCATCTCAGGACAGTTCTGTCGCTGAGGAAAGTTCTGTGGCTGAAAGCACAGCATCTGAAAGTTCCGAGCCTGAAAACTCCGCTGCAGGACAGACAGAGGAAATTTCTGCTGCTGAGTCCTCCGAAGCCGACCCGATCGCTCCCGCAGTAATGGCAGAGCCGATGAAGGCTGACCTGCTTTCCGCTGCTATTTCCGCACAGCTTTCTCTTGACGAGGCGACTTCGACAAAGGCAGCTGAGGAAATGCTCCCGCTGCTGATGTACACCGAGGGCAACCCCACAAGGATAGCAAAGGTGATAAAGAAGCTTCAGGCAGGCGAGGAAGTCACCGTGGCATTCCTCGGTGGCTCTATCACTCAGGGCACTGGCGCAGACAACGACAACTGCTATGCAGCGCTGACTGCAAAGTGGATACAGGAGCAGTACCCCGACGCCAAGGTGAACTATGTAAACGCCGGAATAGGTGCGACAGGTTCATATATCGGCGTTCACCGCTGCGATACTCAGGTGCTCAGCTATAACCCCGACCTCGTGTTTATCGACTTTTCGGTAAACGACACCGCTGACCGCAACACGCTCAACAAGGAGACTTACGAGGGACTTATCCGCAAGATATGGCAGTACGACACCGCTCCCGGCATCATTTGCATTGCAATGACTCAGGAGGACGGCACCAGCGTACAGACCTGCCACGGCGAGGTCACCGAGAAGTACAGCGTTCCGTTCGTGTCCTACCATGACGCAATGCTGAACTTCCTCAATACCACCGACGGAGTTCAGTGGTCTGACATCTCCGGCGACAATATCCACCCGAACAAGCCCGGTCATGCTATCCTCAGCGCAATGCTGACCACATATCTGCAGTATGTGACGGATAATCTTGATTCCATCAGCGACACCGACCCTGAGCTTCCTGCGCCCGGCACTACAGGCGCTAAGTTTGAAAAGGCTCAGCTTATCACCACCGACGACGCTCAGCCTATATCCACCGGCGCATTCAGCATGAAGGAAATGACGTTCGGCGGCTTTGCAAATCCGTGGATGTGCAGAACAAGCGACGGCACATATCCTGAGGACAGCGCGCTTGTCCTTGAGGTAGAGGCTCAGAACATCGGTCTGCTTTACGGCAAGCTGACAAAGGTCGCAGGCGTTGCAGACATCTATGTTGACGATACTTTTGTGATGACTCTGGACGCTGATTTCACAGGCGGCTGGGGCAACTATGTTGAGTTCGCTGAGATAAAGACGTTCCTCACCACCGACAAGCACACCATAAAGATCGTGCCCCGCGGTGAAGAGGGCAAGGCTTCGGCGTTCTATATTTCGGGTATCACTATTTCCTGATAGATCGTTAAGAAAAAAGGGAGGGCGTTTGCCTTCCCTTTTTCTTATTTCGCACAAAATATCAAAATATCCTGTTGAATTTTTTCGTCAGTTATGCTATAATGGCAATGAAATAACTTCGGATAAGCTAAATCACCTATTGATATTAGCTAAAACACTTACTGACCTAAAACAAGGAGAAGTCTAATGGAAAACAAATATCTCGGACTGACCCCGCCCATGGGCTGGAATTCATGGAACACATTCACGTGGGAGATAAGCGACAAGCTTATCCGTGAAGCGGCAGACGCTATGGCGGCTGAATTAAAGGACGCCGGCTATGAGTACATAGTCATTGACGACTGCTGGAGCGAGAAGAAGCGTGACAGCAACGGAAGGCTTGTTCCCGACCACTGGAAGTTTCCGGACGGCATAAAGCCGGTCGCAGACTATGTCCACAGCAAGGGACTGAAATTCGGTATGTATTCCTGCGCAGGAACTCACACCTGCGGCGGTCACCCCGGCAGCTTCGAACATGAATTTGACGACGCTGAGACCTTTGCAGAGTGGGGCGTGGACTACCTCAAGTACGACTACTGCTACAAGCCTGACCATATCCCCGGCGAGGTGCTTTATAAGAGAATGAGCACCGCTCTGCGCAACTGCGGCAGGGACATCATGTTCTCCGCCTGCAACTGGGGCAACGATAACGTATACAAGTGGATAAGAGAATCAGGCGCACATCTGTTCCGTTCCACCGGCGATATTCAGGACAACTGGGAATCCATCAAGCGTCTTGCGCTTTCGCAGATAGGCAACGAGTGCTACGGCGGTAACTTCTGCCACAACGACATTGATATGCTGGTCGTTGGTATGCACGGCGGCAGCAACAACGAGTGGATAAACTCCTCTGAGGAGGGCGTGAACGTTATCGCAGACAGCGGCGAGGCCCTGCCGAAGCTTGGCGGCTGCACTGACGAGGAATACCGCACGCATTTCAGCCTTTGGGCTATCATGAATTCGCCGCTGATGATAGGCTGCGATATCAGAAAAATGACCCCCGCCACAAAGGAGATACTCACCAACAAGGACGTTATCGCAATTAATCAGGATATCGAGTGCAGAGGCCCCTACTGCATAAAGCAGTGGAACAATCCCGATAACGTATTCTCGCTGGTAAAGCCGCTTGCAAACGGCGATTATGCTATAGGTATGTTCAATTTCGGCGACCGTGCCGGAGAAATGAGCCTGCAGTTCTGGGATATCGGTCTGTCTGCGGCTTCTGGCAGAGGTCTTTCTATTTATGATTGCTGGAAGCACGAGGAACTCGGCGTATTCACCGAACGCTACTCGACCACTGTCGAGCCGCACGGCTGCATAGTCCTCCGTGCTAAGGTAGTAAAGCTCTGATGAGCAACTATGCCACCTGCAGGAAATGCGGCGCCAAGCTTGGCTCCGACGACATTGCCATACATCAGAAGCTGGTGTCACGCAATGACACGGAATTTTTCTGCATAGACTGCCTTGCAGAGTACTACAAGACGACAAGGCAGGTCATTCAGCAGTACATAGACTATTACAGAAAAAGCGGGAAATGCACGCTTTTCCGCTGAAAATGATAATGAGGAAGAAATCACATGAAAAAGTTTATTTCGATCATGCTTGCGGCGGCGATAGCTTTATCGCTGACCGCCTGCACAGGTTCTGAAAGTTCCGCTCCCGCGGGAAACAGTTCTCAGACCTCTGAGCGGAACAGTTCACAGGCTGACGCGTCAGGTTCAGCCGACAGCACTCCGGAAAGTTCTGCAGCTGAAAGCACTGCAGCCGAAAGCACGGCTGATGAACAGTCTGACGCTGAGCCGGAAAAGGAACTGCTTTCCAACCCCATCGCACTGACTGCGGACGGCGACATCGACATGGACGTCGCTCTTGCATACCAGACTGATGTAGATGCTGTCAAGGCTTCCTTTGAAGCGAAAGAGGTAGACCCCACGCAGCCCGTTTCCGAGAATGCACGCAGCAACGAAAAGACCATGGAGGTCTGGAACTACCTGCGCAGCATTTACGGCAAGCAGATCATGACCTGTCAGGAAATGATGAGCGACAAGTGCTACGAGGATCTGGTATATTACAATGCGACCGGCGACCTTCCTGCAATGAAGGGCTATGACTTCATATTCAGCACCGGCAGCTATACCACTGACTATATGATAGACGAAGCTATCAAGTGGTCGAAGGAATCCGGCGGTCTGGTCAATTTCACATGGCACTGGAACGTTCCTACTGACATAAGCGACCCCAATTGCAACACCTATGCGTTCTATACCTCTGAGATAACCAACTTCGACCAGATAAACGCAGTTACGCCCGGAACAAAGGAATATGAAGTCGTTATCCACGATATTGACCTTATCGCCACAAAGCTTCAGAGGCTTGAAAGCGAGGGCGTAACGGTGCTGTTCCGTCCGCTTCACGAGGCAAGCGGTTCATGGTTCTGGTGGGGAATGATGGGCAAATCCACCGTTGAGAACGAGGTGTTCCAGAAACTGTGGTACATGATATACGACCGTCTGGAGAACTACCACAAGCTGACCAACATTATCTGGGTATGGAACGGACAGAGCTCACGCCTTGCAGTACACCCCAACAGCTATGATATCGCAGGCATAGACAGATATTATGATTCCGCCGAACCCACCCGTGAGAGCCTTGCGGCTTACAATACCCGTATATACGGCGAACTTGTGAACTACGATGAGCAGTGCGCTGCGCTTGCAGGACTTGAAACCACCGGCAAAATGCTCGCACTGACTGAGTGCGGCTACACGCCCGACCCGCAGAACTGCGCAGACACCAACACGATGTGGCTGTTCTATATGATATGGTACGGTGACTTCGTATATGAGACAGACGCAGCCGGAAACGCACGTGTGAACCTCAGCGGCACGCCCTACCCCAACACTGCGCGCATGACCAACGAAATGCTGCAGGAATACTTCGGCAGCGACCTGTTCGTGACGCACGGAAAGCTTCCCGAATTCAGCTTCGGAAAGCATGACATTCCTGAAAAGGTCAAGACTTGGGAGTATTTCAAGCTGGATTAAGAGATAATATGAAAAGACCGGACGGTTTTTCCATCCGGTCGTGTTTTAAGACATACTAAAAGGGGCTGAAACAAGCCCCTTTTGTTTATTTACTTTTTCTGCTGCGGCTGCGCCTGCACCTGCGCCTGCTGCGGCTGCTTCTGCTGCAGGTCCGAGCCGCTGGCGAGGGTCTTTCTGAGTATGCGCAGTTCGTTCACGTCCTTTACCATCAGTTCCTCGACACGTGCCAGCATTTTATCGGTGAAGTCCTGCGTGGAATTGCGGATAAGGCTGGAACGCTGCTGCGCTGCGCTTATTTCCTCAGTTGCACGGCGGCGGGCTTCCTGCAGAATGGAGTTCTCCTCGATAAGCTCCTTGCGCTGCTGCTCGGCACGGCGGATTATGTCCTCGGCTTCCTTTTTGGCGTCGCTGATTATGCGGTTCTTGTCTGCGACGATATTCTGCGCCTGCTGTATCTCACGCGGGAGAACAAGGCGCATTTCGGTCGCTATCTCATCTATTTCGGTGACGTCCACAAGGCTCTTTTTGCCTAAGGGGAACGGGGCTGCCTTTCTGACTACCTCGTCAAGCATTGATATAAGGTCTAACAGGCTGTATTCCATGATATTTACGTCCTTTCTTATTGATTCATATGTCGTGGATATTGTTCCTTGCTATCGTGCGGGCGGCGTCAAAATCCTGCGTCAGCTTCGAGCGTATCTGCTCGTGAATGCACGCCGGAACGTACTTGCTCAGGTCGCCGTTGAACATAGCCACCTGCTTCACCATGCTCGACGATACGAACGTGGTTTTCAGGCTCGCAGGTATGAACACCGTTTCCGCACGGGGATTCAGATCCTTGTTCGTGTGAGCCATCTGAAATTCATATTCAAAATCTGAGGTAGCACGCAGCCCCTTTACTATCACGTCCACGTCGCTGCGCTGGTTGAAATAATCCGCCAGAAGCCCGTCAAAGCTGTCTATCTCGACATTGGGTATATCCTTTGTGGATTCCATCAGGAACTGCCGCCGCTGAGGTATTGAAAAGCTGTAGCTTTTAAGCGGGTTTATCAGCACCACCACGATAAGCTTATCGAACATCTTGGAAGCACGCTGGATTATATCCAGATGTCCGTTGGTCACCGGGTCGAAGCTTCCCGGATAAATTGCGGTTTTCATTCCGGCTGCTCCTTTCCCGCCGAAGCGCCGTCCTCGTCCTCGTCCGTTTCCTTGGGACGGTAGATAGTCACAGAAGTGCGTGAGTGGCGCAGCAGCTTGACTGCTTCAAACCTGCCTATTTCCTTTGGAAGAACGCATTCCTTTTCATGCTCGCAGATGATGACGCCGTTTTCCGACATCTTCTCCACAAGTATCGGCAGAGCCTTTTGTATTATCTTGTAATTGTACGGCGGGTCGAGTATCGCAATATCGAACACCGCTCTTGTGCTTTTCAGGAATGCGGAGAACGGCATATTGACCACCCTCGCATTCTGCTCAAGTCCGGTGCTTTTCAGATTCTCCCTGACCGCCTTTATGGACACCGCTGCGCTGTCAACGAAATACGCCTCACGTGCGCCCCGGCTGAGTGCCTCTATTCCGAGCTGACCGCTGCCTGCAAACAGGTCGAGCACGGTTCTGCCCTCTATCTCAAACTGAATGGCACTGAATATTGCTTCCTTTACGCCGTCTGTGGTCGGGCGGACTACCTCGGTGCCCTCGACGGTGATAAGCTTTCTGCCGCGTGCCGTTCCTGTGATAACTCTCATAATCTCTCCTGTAAACGCTCAGAACCTCTCCTGAATGAAGCTGTGCAGTTCCTGAGCCTTTTCAATGCTTATCTTTGCAGCCGCCCTGAGTTGTTCGGGGGTGGCTTTTTTCATTTCCTGCTTGGTCTTGAACTCTTTCATGAGCGCCTGCGCCTTTGCCGTGCCTATGCCCGGGACTTCGGTCAGTTCCAGTTCGTAGGTCTTTTGCTTGTGCTTGACGCGCTGGAAGCCTATCGAATATCGGTGCACCTCGTCCTGAATGTTGGTCAGCAGCTTGAACAGCGATTTGTTCGCACTGACCGATATCTCGCCGCCCTGCTTTGCTACCGCACGGGTGCGGTGCTTGCTGTCCTTGACCAGACCGAAAAGCGGGACGTCTATCTTCATTTCTTCCAGAACCTGAGCGACTGCAGCCACATGACCCTGACCGCCGTCCAGCAGTATCAGGTCGGGGAGCGGGGAAAAGCCCTCGTCGCCGTCAAGATATCTCTGCATTCTGCGGCGCAGGACCTCCTGCATACTCGCATAGTCGTTTATTCCCACGACGTCCTTGATGTTGAACCGCCTGTAGCCCGGCTTGAACGGCCGTCCGTTGCGGTAGACTATCATGCCGCCGACGCGTCCGGTCTCGCCGAAGTTCGACATATCGTAGCTTTCTATAATAAGCGGTATTTTGTCAAGCCCCAGCAGGTCGCGCAGATCCTCCAGCGAGTTTATCTCCTTTGCCGTTCTGCCGACTCTGAGCGCAAGATATTCGCTGGCATTGTTCTTCGCAAGGACTATCTGTGACAGACCGTTTCCCCGCTGCGGAACCACGAATTTCACCGCATGACCGGCTTTATCCCGCAGAAGCTGCGATACCAGTTCCATGTCCTCGCATTCCTCGTCGATGAAAATTTCCTTTGGGATATCTTCACGGTCGGGGTAGTAACTCAGCAGGAAATCCCTGCGCATTGCTGCAGGGTCGTATTCGTCGCCGATGAAGAAATTTTCCTTATCCACCAGCCTGCCGCCGCGATATTTCACGACTGCCACGCTTGCAAGGCTGACGCTCTGGGCGAGTGCCACGATGTCGTAGTCGTCCGTCTTGTAGTCGAATATCTTCTGGGAGTTTTTCAGCCTTGCTATAGCCTGAATGCGGTCACGCAGCTTTGCAGCCTTTTCAAATTCAAGGTTCTCCGCCGCCTGTTCCATTTCCTCGGTCAGCTGCTCGACAGACCGCTGGCTGCCTGTTTTGAGGTACTCCAGAGCCTCGTCGATTATCTTTCGGTATTCCTCGGAGGAAATTTTGCCCCTGCACACGCCCATGCACTTTTTGATGTGCATATTAAGGCAGGGACGCTCCTTGCCGAAATCCATCGGGAAACGCCTATTGCAGGTCGGAAGCATGAAAATGGTGTTCGCTTCCTCCACCGCCTGCTTGACCGTGAAGCCGCTGGTGAACGGTCCGAGGTAATCGGCGTTGGGGTCGTTGGTATTCAGCGCATAGGAAATTCGGGGAAATGCTCCCTTGGTTATCTTGATGTAATTATAGCCCTTATCGTCTTTCAGCAGAATGTTGTATTTCGGCTTATGCAGCTTGATAAGGCTGCATTCCAGCACCAGTGCGTCAAGCTCGCTGGGGCAGACGATGAAGTCGAAATCTGCGATATTGTCGATAAGCTTCAGCGTTTTGGCGTTGTGGTTGGAGTCGTGCCGGAAATAAGAGGTGACACGGTTTTTGAGCGCCTTTGCCTTGCCGACATAGATTATCTTTCCCGTTTTGTCTTTCATGAGATAGACTCCGGGACTGAGCGACAGACGGTTCGCCTTGTCACGGAGATAGTCTATATGCTCGTTCATTGCCATGCCTCCTGCGCCGAGAAAAGCGGTGTGCTGGGAATGCCATCGGGCGTTCCGCTGACCGCAGCTATACAATTAACATTGTACCATTTTTTTAGTGAAAATACAAGTGTTTGGGCTGATTTTTTGAAAAAAACGTATTGAACGGCACTTTATCGGGAATATTAAGGCTGAAAAGACAAATATAGCCGAGAGGAGGCATTAGAATGACTATATATGGCAGACTGACAGGAACGGTCATGGCGCTTGCGCTCATTGCGGGCGGAAGCGCATTTGCGGCTTCGGCGGCGGGTGAAATAAAGGATTCGCTGCAGCTGGCTGCGGAGGAACTTTCCTGCTATATCGTAAAGGAATATAACGGCAGCATCGCACTGTTCAAGGAGGGCGAAGCCGAGCCGCTTGCGGTGTATTCGACGCCCATGAGTGAGATAAATTCAGCCGACGCAGCGCTGCTGAGAAGCGGCATACGCCTGAGAGGAATGAGCGAGGTCAGCCGTTTGCTGGAGGATCTTGACGTGGAATAAAGAGAATACCGCACAGCCAAAAAGAACTGTGCGGTATTATTGTAATGAATATTAACTGATACCATACTTCCCATCGGGAAGAAGCTGAATATGTCCGGCGATTTCAAGTTCGGTCAGAGCCTCGGCGACCTTTGCGTACTGCATTCCGGTGAGTTCTATCAAATCGTCTGCGGTCAGCGGCTTTTCTGCCGCAAGGCGCAGCAGCTTCGCCTGCTCCTCGTTCAGCTGTGAATATACCTCGTCGCTTATCGTCTTTTTCTGCTCGGCGGGAGCAATAGGAGCGGCAGGGGCTTTTTCCTCTGCGGGGCGGGGTTTTACGGTGTTGGCGGCAGCGGGCTTCTTCTGTGCCGATACTGCCTGCCGCCGGAACTTATCGCTGAATGCGTCGGGGTTTATCCGGTTGAAATAATGGTACATATATTCGTGCACTATATCCAGATAATCGAACACCGGTATCGCTCCGTCACGCAGATACGGCACGACGCCTGCGCAGTATTCCTGAGTGATATCTCCCGGCGGAACGCAGAACAGGTCGCGGCTCTGTTCTATCGCATGGTTGGCGGTCAGCAGGCAGCCGCTTCGTGTGGAAGCCTCTATCACCAGAGTGCCCATGCCAAGACCGGAGATTATCCGGTTTCTGTCGTGGAAGTAGCGCGCTTCTACGCCGGCGTGAGGAAGCAGTTCAGAGATTATCGCACCGCCGCCCTCGACTATCTGCTTTTTCAACTCTTCGCTTTCTGCTGGGTAGTTCACCAGATGACCGCAGGCAAGCACGCCGATGGTCGGCACTCCTGCACGGACTGCACAGCCGTGCGCCACTGCGTCGATACCTACCGCAAGACCGCTGACTATCACGGTGCCTATTTCGGCAAGGTCGCCGCAGAGCTTTCTTGCAGCCCTGACCGCATATTCCGACGGTCTGCGCGGACCGACTACTGCAAGCGGCACTTCTCCGTCCATGCAGGTCAGAGTTCCCCGCACAAAAAGCACTATCGGCGGTGAGAAGATATTTCTGAGCAGTGCGGGATATTCGGGGTCGTCAAGCGGAATAATGCGGATAGCGTTTTCGGCGCATTCATCGATTATCTGGCGAACCTCACGGTTGCGGGTGTTGGCGGCTCGCTGCTTCTCGGCGTCGCTCAGCTTCCGGCATTCGCCGTCGCGTATCGCACGTGCAAGGCTCTCCGCAGAGCCGTATTCCTCCAGCAGCTTCGTGGTCTTTGTGTTGTGGGGATTCATCACGAGCAGCAGCCAGAGCCACACTTCAACGGGAGATCTGCTCATAGTATCAATACTCCTTGTACTTATTTTTCAGCCTGACGTATCAGAGTTTGAAAACAGCGCTGGTGAAGCCGGGGAGGGAAAGCCCGCCAAGTTCCATAGTGCTGCCGGACAGGAGATCTTCCTTTTCGCCGCCCATATTGAGGTTGAATGTGAAAGGATTTGCGTCCGCATTGATGACGGTGAGCAGGGTTTCGCCGTCTGCGCTTCTTGAAAAGGCGTACTGCCTGTTGGTAAGCTGTACCTGCTTGTAATCGCCCATGGAAGCAGCGGGGTGGTTCTTCTGGATATCCGCCAGAGCGCAGATATGCGCTGTCAGGTCACGGATACCCTCGCTCTTCATCTTTTCAAGGTCGAACTCAGGTCTGAGCATATCATCGCCGCCCTGACCCTTGTCGCCCAGAACGCCGAACTCGCTTCCGTAATATACCGACGGAATGCCCGGCATCATGAACATCAGCGTATAGATGAGCGGGAGGTGCTCCTTTGTTCTGAGCATGGTCGCAATGCGGTTCACGTCATGGTTGTCCACGAATGTATAGAGGTGCTTTCCTCTGTAAAGGCACCAGTTTTCGCTGCCGAACTGGCGGTTGATGGAATGCGCTATCTCGAACATATTCATCTCGTTGAAGCTGGAGAACAGTCCCTTATAGCATTCGTAATTCGTCACGCTGTCCAGCATTTCGGGATTCATCCACTTGTTGTAGTCGCCGTGCAGAGTTTCGCCGAGTAAGAAGAAGTCCTCAGCGAGCCACTTGCAGTGACCGTGAAGTTCCTTTAAGAAGTTCAGGTCGAGGCAGTATGCCACGTCAAGGCGCAGTCCGTCAATGCCGAACTCGTTTTTCCAGCCGGTTATGCAGTCCTTGATATACTGCTTGACTTCGGGGTTGTAGAGGTTCAGCTTGACAAGTTCGTAATGACCCTCCCAGCCCTCGTACCAGAAGCCGTCGTTGTAGCCGTCGTTGCCCTCGCGGACATGGAACCAGTCCTTCTTTGCGCTGCCGAGCTTATGCTCACGCACGTCTTTGAACGCCCAGAAATCTCTGCCAACGTGGTTGAATACGCCGTCGAGAACGACCCTTATACCGTTTTCGTGCAGGGCGTCGCACACCTTTTTGAAGTCCTCGTTAGTGCCGAGCCTGCGGTCTATCCTAGTGTAGTCTGCGGTATCGTAGCCGTGTGCGGAACTTTCAAATACCGGCCCGAAATATACGGCGTTGCAGCCGAGTTCCTTTATATGAGGTATATCATCTATCACCCTGAGTATTTTGTGGGTAGGCTCGGACGTCATATCATTCTGTCGGGGACATCCGAAATATCCTATAGGGTAAATGTGATAAAATACTGCATTTTCAAACCAATTCATGTCATGCTTCTCCTTGATGATGATTTATGCCCTGCCAAAAATACGGCGCAGCATAGAATAAATCTTAACAGATCACATATTAAGTATATCACATTTGTCATACTGTGTCAAGATTATTGTGCACAATTCACAAATATGTATAAGTAAAATTGCCGATGTATAAAAAACATTTACAATCCTCTTGAAATTTTTTTCACAAATTGTTATAATAATATCGTGGTGTGCTTTGGACACTTTTATGTGCAAATAATTACATCAGCCGCATTCTGCTGGCAGATATAATATAGAAAGACCTCGGAGGTACTTCATGATAAAGAAGTGTATTGACAAAATTATTGCGCTTGCCGCTGCGGCAGCACTGGCACTGTCGGTCCTGCCGATATATGCTTTTGCTGTTGAGGACGGTGAGCCTGTTGTTGTGGGCGTAAATCCCGACTACGGTATATCTTCGGTCGGCGGGACAAATTCCGGCCTTGCGTTCGACTATCTGCGTGAGATGCAAAAGCGAACCAGCAGGAATTACACCTTTGTCAGCGGTACCGCACCTGAACTTGCAGAAAAGCTTGCCTCAGGCGAGGTAGATATTGTTCCCTGCGTCAGCGAATGGGAACTATCCGCGTGGAAAGAGATGTCCGGAAAGGACGCCCTTGAACTGAGCGGCCATTCGCTGGTGATAAAGTATTCCGCAATATACGTGCGTGATGATTCCGACATTGATTATTATGATGTAAACGCCCTGAAGGAAAGCAGGATAGGCTACCTCACCGAGGACAGCAGCAAGTATTTCCCCGGCGGCGCATTCATTGCCACCGAACTTCGCGGAGCGGACTTCGTTGAATACGCCACCGAAACGCAGATGCGCAGCGACCTTGAATCCGGAAAGCTGGACGCAGTTGTGAAGGACTGCTTCCGCACATGGCCGGACGAACTTATCGTATATCAGCTTGCGACTGAGGACTGCTACTTTCTGGCGTCAGCGGAAAACGCTTCTATGCTCAACGAGTTAGACCAAGCGGTGGGCAGCGTCGTAATGATCGACAGCAGCTTTTCGTCCGACCTCTACAAAAAGTACATATCCAAATACGGTTCGCCCCGCTATGCGCTGAGCGAATCCGAGAAGCACTATATCGAAAAGAACCCCGTGCTGAACATCGCATACAATATGGAGTCAAGCATGACCGAGCGTGTGGACAGCAGCACAGGTCAGCTTATGGGCGGCAATTCTTCTGCTATGCAGGAGTTGAGCGAGGTGAGCGGGCTTGAAATAAAGCTTTTCCCATATGATACGCTCTCTGAATGCCTTGACGCAATGAGCGAGGGAAAGGTGCAGGCGATATGCGGCGGCGTGAATGCCTACAGTCTGGCGGGACATACCGAACTCACCATCACCGCCCCCTATTCACGTATACCCATCGCAGCGGCAGGAAAGCCCGACAGCACTGTCGGCTCACGCTCCAGAATAGCTATTCCGGCGGGCTGCGACGATATCACGGCATACATCACCGACGTTTACCCCGGTGCGCAGATACTGCACTATGAAAGCGAAAGGCAGTGCTTCAACGCGGTGGACAAGGGCGAAGCGGACGTGGTTTTCGGCGGCATATATGAGATGATGACCATACTGCGTGAGAATTACACTTCGCTTGCGATAATAGACGTGCGCACCTCGTTCCATTCTGAGTGTCTGGCAATAAACAAGAAGGACGGCGACCTTGCCTATATCATCGGCAAATCGCTCGCTTGTCTTAATTCCATCCGCCCGCAGATAAGGAACTATCTTTCAGTAGACGCGGCAAACAACGCTGCAGCTTCTGCGAACCAGTTCCTTGAACAGTATCTTGTGTGGATAATCGTCGGCATTCTGCTTATATTGGCTGCGCTTTTCGTGATAATCTGCATATCTGCATTCAGGACTCACAGGGTCAATGATATCGACCAGCTGACCGGCGGCAGAAGCAAGCGCAGGTTCTTTGACGACGCCAAGAAGATCCTCAAAAAGACCAGCGCAGAGGACTGGGCGGTGGTGCTTTTCGATATCGACAAGTTCAAGTATGTGAACGACCGTCTGGGCTATGAAGAGGGCAACCGTATGCTTGAGCGGCTGCACAAGACCGTATCCGACCACATCGAGCGTGACGAGGTATTCGCCCGTCTTTCTGACGATAACTTCGCCATGATGATAAAGAATGCGTCGGACAACGAACTCAATTCCCGCATAAGCAACATATTTGCAGAGTTTGACCGCCGCAATGCGCTGTTTGTGAAATACCCCGTGATATTCAGCGCAGGCGTATGCAGAATGAACCAGTGCGTAAGCGAAAGCAAGCACGGCGAGATCGACGTAAACACCGCCCTTGACCGCTGCAAGATAGCAAAGAGCACATTAAAGGGCACGCACTATTCATCTATTGCATTCTATGACGGAAAGATACGCGACCGTGCGCTGCGTGAAAAGGACTATGAAAACATAATGCCCGCAGCGCTCAAGAACCGTGAGTTCCAGTGCTACCTGCAGCCCAAATACGGACTGCGCACGCGCAGCATCGAGGGCGCAGAGGCGCTTATCCGCTGGAACAGTCCTGATTTCGGCTTCATTTCTCCCGGCGACTTTATTCCGATCTCTGAAAAGAATGGCTTCGTGGTCGAACTTGATTTCTTCATTCTGGAGGAAGTCTGCCGCACGATGCGCCGCTGGATAGATCAGGGCAAGAAGCCGGTCGTGGTGTCGGTCAACCAGTCAAGGCTGCATCTGAATTACGACGACTATATCTGGCGCCTGCGTGAGATAGTGGATAAATACGACATTCCGTATGAATATATCGAACTGGAACTTACCGAGAGCGTATTCACAGAGAATGCGGAAAAGCTGCTCAAGATAATGCACAAGCTTCACGAGATAGGCTTCAAGCTGTCGCTGGACGATTTCGGTTCGGGTTATTCCTCGCTGAATATGCTGAAAGATATGCCGGTAGACGTTGTTAAGATAGACAAGGAGTTTTTCAGCGACACGATGAACACCAGCAAGGGACGCGCAGTCATTACCACTGTTGTTGACCTTGCCAAGAACCTTGACATGGACGTTATTTCCGAGGGCGTTGAAACACGTGAGCAGGTGGAGTTCCTGACGGAGATACACTGCGCAATGGTTCAGGGATACTACTTCGCAAAACCCATGCCTATACCCGATTTTGAAAAGCTGTGGTTCGACGATCTGGAAAAGGCACGCCAGAAGCGTGAACAGGCAGCGGCTCAGCAGCAGAAGCGTCTTGACGCCGCCGAGCACAATATGCACTCAGACAAGCCGGAGCACTCTGCCGAACCTGCTAGCGCAGAACAGGCGAATGTAAGCGCAGAAACCGCACCCGCCGCACCTCAGCAGGAAGCTTCGGTAACGGACGAGGTTCAGCAGAGCGCTGATGATACTCAGGGCGGAAATGCCGCAGACGAAAGCACGGTATCAGCTGATCAATGATACAAGAACCCCCCGCTGTGACCGCAGCGGGGAAGTTTTTCAATAGGAAAAGAGGGGCATTTTGCCCCTCTTTTGTTGTGCTGTTAATCGTATCAGCTTCTTGTCAGAGTTGTACGAACGCCGTCAAGGTCAGCCTGCATGGTGTTGCCGCTTACGCTGACATTCTCCATTCTAGCTGCCTCGGTTTCCTCGTTTGTCAGCGGATTTCTCACAAAAATGACGATGTCGTTTCCGCTCTGTTTCCACTGTACCATTTCGCCAAGGTCAAGCCCTACCATTACGCAGGTGCCGTTATCCTTGAACTCGATGGTCTGACCGTCAGCAGACCACTTGCCAACTACGCTTGAGCCGGAGCAGCCTGTCAGCAGCATTGCCATCAGAGAAATGACCAGAATAGCCATTACCGCAGCCTTTTTCACTAATAATCACCTCCATATAATATTTGCCAAACTATATTCATCGGAAAGCCCGAATGAACCAAACCATACCGCCGCTCAGACTGCGTCCATCGCCCTGAGCCTGCGGAAAAGCTCCCCTACAGGAAGCCCCATAACGTTGTAATAATCGCCCTCTATGCGCTTTACCAGCAGAGCGCCATGTCCCTGAATGCCGTATGCGCCGGCTTTGTCCATCGGGTCGCCGCTTTCTACATAGGCGGCTATTTCCTCGTCTGTCAGCGGGAAAAATTCCACCTCGGTGCGCTCGGCGAAGCTTTCTGTATTGCTGCCGGATATTATGGTAACGCCGGTGAACACGCTGTGCTTCCTGCCGGAGAGCCTGTGCAGCATTTCCGTCGCATTCTCTGCGCTGTGCGGCTTTCCGAGGATCTCGCCGTCGATGGACACCACTGTGTCCGCTGCGATTATCGTATCAGGTACTATCTCGCTGTCGGGGTAGAGCCGCCGCCTTACCTCGGCTGCCTTTTGAGAGGAGAGCAGCAGCACCGCCTTATCGGGAGATATCCCGTCGGGGAGAAGCTCGTCGCCTTGGGCGGGCACTATCTCAAAGTCGCTGCTTATCAGCCCCAGAAGTTCTCGGCGGCGGGGCGACTGACTTGCAAGCACCATCACTTTTTGCCCTTCGTCTTGTGCTCAGGGGAATAGGGGTGCTGCGGCGCGTATATCTCGTTGTAGTTTTTAATGCACTGGCTTATGACCTCTACAGCCTGCTTCTGTCCCATTACCTCGTTGACTGCGGTAGCCTTGCCCTCAAGCTGCTTGTAGACTGAGAAGAAGTGGCGCATTTCCTCGAAGATGTGGCTCGGCAGAGCCTCGATACCTCTGTAGGCATTATATGTCGGGTCCTCGAACGGGATAGCGATTATTTTTTCGTCGTTCTTGCCGTTATCCAGCATAGTTATTACGCCGATAGGGTAGCACTGCACCAGTACCAACGGGTCGATAGGCTCGTTGCACAGCACCAGTACGTCGAGCGGGTCGCCGTCGTCTGCCAGTGTGCGGGGGATAAAGCCGTAGTTAGCGGGATAGTGGGTCGAGGTATACAGTATCCTGTCAAGTATTATCAGACCGGTCTGCTTGTCGAGTTCGTATTTTTTCTTGCTGCCCTTTTCTATCTCGATGACTGCAATAAAATCATTCGGCGTGATTCTTGCCGGGTCTATGTCGTGCCAAATATTCATAATATCTTCATTCCTTTCTCAAAGAAATCGCTGTCTTGATTTATTATACTACTTTTCGGCAATTATTGCAAGAGGTAATATTGTGGTTTTTTGGCGGTTTTATTTGATATTCCCCCTTGTAAAATGCCCGTAAATATGGTAAAATAGATATGTACGCACTGCGAAGCGTAAGCAGCTTTCAGTTTTTTCAAGCGCAGCCGGAAATGCACACACGTGTCTTGTGCGGGACTTGCTGCGGGAAAGGAGTTCTAAATCATGATAGTTAAGCCTAAGGTAAGAGGTTTTATATGCACCACAGCCCATCCGGTGGGCTGCGAGGCAGCAGTTAAAGCTGAGATAGGGTATGTTAAGTCAAAGGCGGCGGAGGATAACGGATTCAAGCCGAAAAAGGTGCTCGTTATCGGCAGTTCCATGGGCTATGGACTGGCTAGCCGTATTGCACTGGCTTATTCGGCAGGAGCAGCGACGCTCGGCGTGATGTTCGACCGTCCCGCAAGCGGAAACAAGACAGGTACTTCCGGCTGGTATAACACCAAGGCGTTTGAGAAATTCGCACACGCCGACGGAATGTATGCAAAGACAGTCAACGGCGACGCATATTCAGACGAATGCAAGAAAGAGGTCATCGACATCATCAAGTCCGACCTCGGCAAGGTGGACGCAGTTATATACAGTCTTGCCGCACCGAGAAGGACCGTGGGAGATGTGACCTATTCCTCCGTACTCAAGACCACCGGCGAAGCATACACCAACAAAACTATCGACCTTAGAAACAACACCGTATCCGAGGTCACCATCGAGCCTGCCACCGAGGAAGAAATAACCGCCACCGTCAAGGTAATGGGCGGCGAGGACTGGGCGGCGTGGATCGACGCACTGAAAGCAGCAGACGCAATTGAGGACAACGCCGTTACCGTTGCCTACTCATATATCGGGCCGGAACTGACCCACCCCATGTACTTTGAGGGCTCTATCGGCAGGGCTAAAGCGCACCTGTTCCAGACCTCGAAGGACATCACCGAGAAATATTCCGCAGATGGCATAAAAGCGTACATCTCCGTCAACAAGGCACTGGTGACGCAATCCAGTGCGGCAATACCGATAGTACCGCTGTATATCTCCATTCTTTACAAGGTGATGAAGGAGAAAGGCGTGCATGAGGGCTGCATCGAGCAGATGTACCGCCTGTTCGCCGAAAAACTCGGCGCAGACGGAAAGCCCGCAGACGGCGCAGCTGACGGAGAGGGAAGAATACGTCTTGACGATCTGGAAATGAAGCCGGAGATACAAGACGAGGTAACGAAGCTCTGGAATATCCTCAGCGCCGACAATTTCAAGCAATACACCGATATTGACGGCTACTGGAAGGATTTCTATGAGCTGTTTGGTTTCGGGATAGACGGAGTGGATTACGAGGCTGACGTAGAGGTGTAAGCTGGTCAGCCTGATGAATTGTTAGCTTCTCCCCAGACTTCCGAAAAGCCTTTATTTTCGGAAGTTTGATCTCCGTTTTTCCTGTGGAGAAAACAAATCATGTTCATCTACAGACAAAAAAAGAAAGAACAGACGGACGCACTGCACCATGACTATGGCGTGATAAGCAACTGCGTCTACATCATCAGGGCGTTTCTGCGATACAGAAAAAGCATGATAGCGTTCCTGCTGATAGGGGGTATTGCAGGCGCCTCCATGTCCTATATCTGGACGATAATATCAAAGCTTGTCATTGATATGATAACCCTGCAGTCCGGCAATGCGGACAAAGATATTACCCCGCTGGTCTGGCTGGTCATAGGCACGACGGCGGTGGAGCTTGTTATGATGTGGCTGAGCACCACGGCAAGCAAGCATATACAGCTTGGATTCCAGTACACACGCTTCATGCTCGTCAGGGAGCGTATCGCAAAGACCATGAGCATGGAATACGAGCAGCTTGAAAATCCGGATATGCTTGACAGACTGGAAAAGGCAGAACGCGCGGTAAACAACAACTGGAACGGCGTGGGCGCACTTATGAACAGTATGTGGTCGATGCTGGTGCAGTTCACTGCGATATTCGCAGCTGTGGGCATTATCTGCACGCTTAATCTGTGGCTGGTGCTGATAATCATTGTGCTGTCGCTGATACAGTTTGAATACTTCGACTATATCCGCATAAAGGACAAGGAAGTCATGTGGGACGCCATGGCGCCGCACTGGCGCAAGCTGCATTATATGTGCGAGGTATCCACGAACTTCATCTATGCCAAGGATATAAGGCTTTACGGCATGAAAAAGTGGCTGCTGGGCAGATATAAGAGTGTAAACGACATCGAACTTGACCACTGGATACAGTCAAGAAGATACTGGGGCTTCAACAGCTGGTTCGCATTTGGCATTTCGCTGATAAGGAATGCTGCGGTTTACGGCTGGCTCATCTATGATATGCTGTTCAACGGGCTTTCCATCGGCGATTTCACGCTGTACACGGGAAGCGCAATGACCCTTTCCGCAAACATAAACCAGTTCCTGCAGTCGCTTGGAGGGCTGAGGGAGCATTCCGCAAAGGTGGACGACCTGCGCAGCTATATGGACATAAAGACGGCGGACGAGGCTGCAGGGGAGCATACCCCGGTGCCAAAGGCGGACTGCTATACGTTCACGTTTGAGAATGTTTCTTTCAAATACAGCGGACAGGAAACTTATGCGCTCAAAAACCTGAACCTCACGTTCAGGGCAGGTCAGCGTCTGGCGGTAGTCGGGCTGAACGGTGCAGGAAAGACCACGTTCATCAAGCTGCTTCTGCGGCTGTACGACGTGACTGAGGGCAGGATACTCTGCAACGGCATAGATATCAGGGAGTTCGACCGCACCGAGTATTTCAGGCTGTTCTCACCCGCATTTCAGGAGGTCGAGCTGTTTGCTTTCCCGCTGTGCGAGAATATCTCGATGAGGCTTACCGAGGACACCGACAAGGCAAAGGCTGAGGAATATCTGCGGCAGGCGGGCATGGGCGAAAAGCTGGACAAGCTGCCCAAGGGCATGGACACCGAAATGCTGAAAGTGCTCTATGACGACGGCGTTGACCTTTCAGGCGGCGAAAAGCAGAAGCTTGCGCTGGCAAGGGCGCTGTACAAGAATGCGCCGGTGGTGGTACTTGACGAGCCGACTGCGGCGCTTGACGCACTGGCTGAATACAAGCTGTATCAGAGTTTTGACGGAATGATTGGAAAGCGTTCCGCTGTATACATATCTCACAGGCTGTCATCGACCCGCTTCTGCGATATCATTGCGATGTTCAAGGGCGGCGAGATGGTGGAATACGGCACGCACGACGAGCTTCTGGAGCGCGGCGGCGCATACGCAGAGATGTTCCGCGTGCAGGCGCAGTATTACGTCGAGGACGGCGCAGAGCCTGTCTCCACTGAGGAGGGAGGTGTTGTCTGTGAGTAAGAAAAACGCCGAAAAGAAAGGCGGCGTCGTATTCAAGACGCTGAAATATTACCTGCCGGTGGCGTGGAGATACAGCAAGCGGTACTTTGTGGTATCGGTGCTGAACGTTATCGCACAGGCAGCGCTTCCGTTCGTTGATATATTATTCCTGCCGCTTCTGGTGGACGCACTATGCCAGCCGGTCAGGGACGTTCCGCTGATACTCACGTATGCGGGACTTATGGTGGGGCTTGACGCAGTTGTCGGGGTTATCGGCAGCCAGCTGACCATATACCTTGAACGGTTCGAGGACAAGTTCCTGAACTACGCAAGGGAACAGGTCGCAAAGCTGTGCATGGAGATAGACTTCGCCCTGACCGAAAACAAGGAAGCGCTTGACCAGATACAAAAGGCGAACGACGGTATAGACTGGTCGGGCGGTATTCACGGGATATGCGTGGACTTCTTCGGTATCATATCGAATATCGTAAAGATAGCCGGTATAGTTGCCATCATTGCGGTGTACGCTCCGTGGCTGCTGCTTATCATATGTGTGCTGCTTGGGCTTTCCTCGCTGCTGAATGCGAAGAAAAACCGTATCGAGATAAAGTGGTTCGCTGAGCTTTCAAAGGTGGACCGCATATACGATTACGTGACCTATGAGCAGGAAAACATACGCTTCGGCAAGGATATACGTATCTACGGCGCAGCGGGCACGCTCATTGCAAAATCTACCCAGCAGCTGAAACGGATAATGGAGTTCGACCGCAGGAAAGCGGACGAGCGTTACCCGCTGGACGTGCTTGATGTTGTGATAGGTGCGCTGAGGGACTTCGGCACTTACTTGTATCTCGGCATTCTGGCGATACTGAACATCATCACAGTGGGACAGTTCTCGCAGCTTTGCTCGGCGGGCGGTACCTTCAACGGTTCTGTTCTGGGCATAATCATCAGCCTTCAGACGATAATGCAGCGGTGCAATTACGCCTATGAAACGGTGAAGCTGATGGAATACCCGCCAAGCCTGCAAAAGGGCAGCAGGCAGGTGGAAAACCTCGGCAGCCCGCACGAGATAGAGTTCCGGAACGTCAGCTTCTCCTACCCGAACACGGGAGTGCAGGTGCTGAAAAACGTGTCGATAAAGATAAGGGCAGGCGAGCGTCTTTCCGTGGTCGGACTGAACGGCGCAGGAAAAACGACGTTCATAAAGCTGCTCTGCCGGCTTTACGACGCAGACGAGGGCGAAATATTGCTGGACGGCGTGAATATCAAGGATTATGACTACGACGAATACATGAAGCTGTTTTCCGTGGTATTTCAGGACTTCCAGCTGCTGGCTTTCTCGGTTCAGGATAACATCACGCTTGGCAGGGAGGATACGCCGGAAAACGTGGACGCCGTGCTTGAAAAGGTCGGTCTGCTGGACAAGGTGAATACTCTGCCGCATGGTCGGGATACGCTGATGTTCAGGCAGTTTGACCGTGACGGAGTGCAGCTTTCAGGCGGCGAGCAGCAGAAGCTTGCCATTGCAAGGGCGCTGTATAAGGACGCTCCCGTGGTCATTCTCGACGAGCCGACGGCGGCGCTCGATCCGGTTGCAGAATATGAGATATACTGCAGGTTCAATGAACTTGTGGGCGGAAAGACCGCCGTGTATATCTCGCACAGGCTTTCAAGCTGCAAATTCTGCGACAGGATAGCCGTGTTCTCCGACTGCACGATAAAGGAACTCGGCACGCATGACGAACTTGTGCACAAGGAAAACGGTATCTACGCAGAAATGTTCGCCGCACAGGCGCAATACTACACATAATAACGAAAGGAGGGGACGTAAGTGGGCAGGAAACGCAGCAATACCACTAAAGGAAAGGCAGCCTCGCAGCCCTCTGTAATGCAGAGGATAATGAGAAAGCCGCAGCTTTTTGCGGGGATAGTGTTCGGGCTGGATATCGCAATGCTGATAGCCGGACTGGCACTGTCCGCAAACCGTCCCCAGCCTGAATATCTTGTCAGCGGGGACAATATCGTAAGAAGCGACCCCATGACGTTCTTCGGCGTGACTGCGGCGGTGGTGCTTGGCATAAACTGCGTGCTCATCGCATTCATCGCTGCGGGTGCGCTCCAGAGGAAGAACAAGGCGGCGCAGCTTCTTGCTGCAGTCGGGCTGCTGATAGTGTCGCTTGCGATGCTGGGCGGTTCCGCATATATGGCGGTTGGTGCGCCGATACGTGCTGAACGATACTACAGGTACACCGACGAAAATCACCGCCTGATAGTCGCAGAAACTGAGCCGTGGTTCGGGCTTGGTTCTGCCGCATTCATGATGGCTCAGGAGGACGGCAGCGTGAAAGTGCTCGCCCGAACGGTCATCACCGAATACGCAGACGGCGATGAAAGGTACACAATAGAATGGCTGAGCGACACCGACCTTGGCATAAGCTTTGAGGACGGCGGCAAGCTGAGGGCATTAACGATAGACTTGGAGAAAGCAGGGCAATGAGCAAATACGAAAAGCTGTGGGAATATATTGCAGCGCAGGAGCAGTCACCCTTGACGCTTACCTTTGACGAGGTGGCTGAGATAGCGGGCGTACCGCTCGATCATTCATTCCTGACGTACAAAAAGGAACTTACGGGTTTCGGCTGGCAGGTCGGGAAAATATCAATGAAAGCAAAGACCGTATCATTCGCCAGAAGCGAGTGATACGGCGTGAGGAAAAGGGGTGAGCGGCTGTGTTTCGGGGTGTGATAATCATTGTGGACAGGTTTGCGGCAATGAATACGCTGATAAGCAGCTATCTCACCGCTTCGGGCTACGACGTCAGGACGCTGCGCTCGCCTGAGAGGCTTACTGACGAGCGTATCTCGGAAGCACATCTGGTGCTGATGGATATTGACACGGCAGGAGATATGCTGCAGCAGACCGCCGGAAAACTTAACCGCGCCGGAATACCGCTGATAGTGCTGACGTCTGAGAATGACTCGGCGGGCAGGCTGACTGCGCTTGAGTTCGGGGCTTCAGATGTGATGAGCCGTCCGCTTGATCTGGCGGAACTCACCGCACGGATACGCTCGGCGCAGGGGCGCACTACCCTCAGCGTGCCGTCTGAGCACAGGCCGGCTTTGAGTTTCGGCGAACTTACCGCAGACATAACTGCCTATCGGGTGACGCTTGACGGAGAGCCGCTGGGGCTTTCGCCAAGGGAATCCGCCCTGCTGTATCTGCTGATGAGCAGCATGGACACGGTGTTCAGCCGTGAGGAGATATCACGCAGGCTTGGCGGCAGCATGAACGGCAGGACGATAAACGCATATGTCAGCAATATCAAAAAGGCGATAGGCGAGTATTCTGAGAATATCGTTTCTGTGCGCTCGGTGGGGTATAAGTTTTTGAGCGGAGAATAGCGACAAAAAAGGGGCTGAATAAAGCCCCTTTTAATTTGCAATTAGTTCTCAGCCATTATCCCGCACATCTTGTTGGTGAAGCCCACAGGGTCGTCTATCGGCATACCCTCGATAAGCAGCGCCTGCGAATAAAGGATATCGGCGTAATCAGCCACCTTGTCCTTATTGCCGTCTGCGTAAAGCTGCTTTATCTTGCCGAAGATGGGGTGAGATGCGTTGAGTTCGAGTATCTTTTCAGCCTTGGCATTGCGTGCCTGCTCGTCAGGCATTGCAGAAAGCACCTTTTCCATCTCGACGGAAAGCATACCCTCGCTTGTGATGCACACGGGGTGAGTTTTAAGGCGCTGTGAAAGCTTTACAGCCTTGACCTTGCCGCCAAGCTTCTCAGTCATGAAGTCGAACAGCTCCTTGTTGTCCTCTTCCTCTTTCTTTATTTCTTCCTTTTCGGCTTCCGTTTCAAGACCGAGGTCGTCTGCGGATACCGACTTGAACTCCTTGCCGTTGAAATCGTGCATCATCTGAATGGTGAATTCGTCAACGTGGTCGGTGAAATACAGTATCTCATAGCCCTTTTCACGAACCATCTCGGTCTGCGGCAGAGCCTCGATGCGGGCAATGCTGCTGCCGCTTGCGAAGTAGATGAACTTCTGCTCGTCCTTCATTCTGGATACGTATTCTTCAAGCGTTACATAGCCGCCGAAGCTGCTCTTGAAAAGCAGAAGTCCCTGCAGGTCATCCTTGTTTGCGCCGAAGCTTTCGTATATGCCATATTTAAGCTGAGTGCCGAATGCGTCGAAGAATTTCTCGTACTTCTCACGGTCGTTTTTCTGCAGCTTTTTAAGCTCGTTCCTGATGGATTTTTCAAGGCTCTTGGCGATAAGCTTAAGCTGTCTGTCGTGCTGCAGCATTTCACGGGATATGTTCAGCGAAAGATCCTCGCTGTCCACAAGACCTCTTACAAAGCTGAAATGGTCGGGCAGCAGGTCTGCGCACTTGTCCATTATCATAACGCCGCTGGAGTAAAGCTGCAGTCCCTTTTCAAAGTTCTTGGAATAGTAGTCGTAGGGGGCTTTTGCGGGGATATACAGCAGCGCAGTGTAGGTCGCTGTGCCCTCGGTTGAGGTGTGGATATGCAGCAGCGGGTCCTCAAAGTCGTAGAACTTCTCCTTGTAGAACCGGTTGTAGTCCTCGTCTGTCAGTTCGCTCTTGGACTTCTTCCATACAGGCGTCATGCTGTTGAGGGTCTCGGTAACGATCTCCTTTTCGTATTCGTCCTTGCTGCCCTCTTTAAGCTTTTCGTGCTCAACGTCCATCTTGATGGGGTAGCGGATATAGTCGGAATACTTCTTGACAAGCTGCTTGAGCTTATACGGCGTGAGGAACTCGTCGTAGTTTTCCTCCTCGGCGTTGTCCTTTATATCGAGGATTATCTGCGTGCCGTGGCTGTCTTTCTGCGCTTCTGAGATAGTGTATCCGTCCACGCCCTCGCTTTCCCACATATAAGCGGTGTCGCTGCCGTATGCACGGGAAATGACGGTGACCTTTTTTGCGACCATGAACGCAGAATAGAAGCCAACGCCGAACTGACCGATGATGTTGACGTCCTCAGCCTTTTCGTTCTCGTTCTTGAAAGCCAGCGAGCCTGATTTTGCGATAGTGCCGAGGTTGTTTTCAAGTTCGTCCTTGGTCATGCCTATGCCGTTATCGGTGATGATAAGCTTTCTGGCGTCCTTGTCGGCTTCAAGGGTTATCGCCATGTCTGAACGGGTTATGCCGGTGTTTTCGCTCATGGACTTGAAATACAGCTTGTCCATTGCGTCGCTGGCATTCGATATAAGTTCTCTGAGGAATATTTCCTTATGGGTGTAGATGGAGTTTATCATCATCTCCAGCAGCCGTTTGGATTCCGCCTTAAATTCTTTTGTTTCTGACATTATAAACATCTCCTTGTATATCACGGTAAATGCCGTATTCTGACTTTTTAGCACTCCTCTTTTCCGAGTGCTAAATCTATTATACACCTTTTTCAGAAAAAATCAAGTCTTTTTTCTTGAAAACTGTACGAAATATTGTGCTTATGTGATCCTTGTTGTACAAAATAACCATAATTCGCCCGCAAAATTTGTGCTAAATAGAAATTGCAAAATAGACGAAATGATGATATAATATTACTTGTAATAAATATGTGCAAGACAGTATTGTAAGCTTTTTGGCTGACATACTTCTTAATATATTTTCCCCAATTATTTCAGCCGAGTAAACACGCTTTTCCCCAAGCGTTCGGCGGATTGATTTTCATTTTGCCGCAGACACCCCCTTGTCTGCGGTCTTTTTTTCTTTTCAGAGATTTTTCTGCCGGAGGAGAAACCTAGCGGCAGATTTTGTGTCATAAGGGGTAAGAGGTGCATTTCTTCGGGGGCTGAAAGGCTCTCAGACATAAAAAAGGAGGACAGTCATGGAGGACGAACAAATAATCAAGCTGTATTTATCCCGCAGCGAATCCGCAATAACCGAAACTTCGTCGAAATATGGCACGTTTTTTCGCCGGATAAGCCTGAATATACTGCGGTCCGACCCGGACGCCGACGAATGCGTGAACGACGCTTACTTAAAGACGTGGAACAGCATTCCGCCCCATCAGCCGGAAAGGCTGCCGGCGTTCATTGCGAGAATAGTGCGCAATCTTTCGCTGAACCGCTGGAAGCAGCTCCATGCGCAGAAGCGGGGCAGCGGGGAACTGCCGCTCGCACTGTCGGAACTTGAAGAATGCGTGCCCGACAGAAGCACGGTGGAATCGGAATACGACAGAAGCGTGCTTTCAAAGGCACTGAACAGATTTCTTGCAGGGCTGCCGGAGGAAAAGCGCAGGGTATTCATGCTGCGCTACTGGTATCTTGTTCCGCTGAAGGCTATAGCAGAGCAGACCGGAAAGACCGAAAGCGCAGTGAAGTCCATGCTTTTCCGCACACGCAGCGAACTAAGAAGCTTTCTTGAAAAGGAGGATATCCAGATATGAAAGACAACACGAACAACAGCCGCATAGGGGCTGAAAGAATACTTGATACGCTTGAAAACGCGCCGGACGAGATGATACTTTCGTCTGAGCCGAAGCAGGCGAAGCGTTCCCGCTTCCCCGTTTGGGCACGGTGGACGGCGGCAGCCGCAGCTTGCGCAGTCATTGCGGGCGGGGCGACTGCGGCGTTCATGCTGACGAAAAGAACGCAGACAGGCACGCTTGTGGCTGACGAGAATCTGCCGAAGATAACTCCGGAATATTCAGTGGACGCAATGGGGTTTGAGGGATATCAGCTTTATGACATTTCAGACCTTGCGTCTTCTAATCCGTGGCGGGAGGAGCAGAACATCACCGTACTGCCCGTTTACCTGAATACAATGCAGCGTGACAAGATGTCGGGCGTTCCCAGCATGGCGAGCGATGAACTTCTGGAACTGATGACGCAGCGTGAAAAGCTGGTCGCAAACGCCATCGGCATTGCATTATCCGACGATCAGATATCAAACGACGCAATGTCCGAGGAGGCAAAGCAGAAAATGCTTGACGGCGTGTCTGAGGATCAACTGTCTGAGGTGCCTGAAAGTATGTTTCAGCCTCATAATGTGGAAGCAAAAACTGACGAAGCTTCCATATACACATATACCGACCTCAGCACGACGGTGTGGTTCAACAGCACAGTGCCCACCGACTGCACAATGGATATCACCGATCTGGACAAAGCGCAGCAGGCGGTGGAATACCTTAAGTCTGAGTACTCAGAACTGCTGACCGCAGTCGGCGTTACCGAGCCTGTGGCGAAGATAGAGGGCGGCGACTACTTTTTCACCGGTGAGCGTTCACCGTACAGAATATCGTTCTATAACGCAGGCAGCACGCCTGAGGAATCATTGCTGAACTATAGTCTGTACGATGTGAATTTCTACGGTGACGAAAACGGTCTGAACGGCATACACGTGACCTGCCGTGATATGGCTAAAGAACTTGTCGGCAACTATCCGCTGCTGACTGTAGAGGAAGCAGCCGAGCAGCTAAAGGCGGGCAATTATGGTTCTTCCGTACCTGTCGGCGAGGGATATGCGCCTGATTCCTATGACCGTGTGGAACTTATCTACCGCACCCGTTCAACGGAGAAGTACTATATGCCGTACTATAGGTTCTATGTGAATGTGACCGACGTTATTGGCGCAATGGACGATGTTGACACGGACACCTTCGGCGCATTCTATGTGCCGGCGGTGAAGCCTGAATATATTGAGGACGTGCCGACTTACAACGGTGAGTTTAATAAATAATGCGGGGGATTTTCTTTTCCATCAGAGTATTAACTCATCTTCGTCGTCACTCCGCACTGCTACAGGCACAAAGCCTAGTCGCAGTGCGGGTTCCTAGAATCTGAGGGCTTCTCGCCAGTCTGAACATAGACTGAGGGTTTATCGACAGTCTGTGGGGGGAGATTTTCTCCCCCTTATTCATTATCTGCATTCCTCCCGCATATAATCAACCAAAAACAATATCAGGAGGTACATAATGGACGATATGAAGAAGCTTGTTGAAAAATACAAGCGTGAACTTATGGAATACAGCAAGGCTGCGCCTGCGCCGGAGAAACTCAGCTTTCCGGAAATGCTGCCGGACGAAGCCGAGCCTGTGCCGCAGCCCCCAAAGCCGCCCGCACCGCAGCAGGACTCAGAGGAATGCGGCGAGCCGGAATGCACGCCGGTAACGCTCCCCACCGAGCCGTCTAAGCCCATTGAGATATCGCAGCCCGATGGGTTTTCTCAGCCGAAAAAAGCCCCCCGTATAGTGGGTTACTCAGACGACCAGAGCGCAATGAATGCGCTTGAAAAGTATTTCTCGGATATGGGCGCTCCGGCGAAGGGCGATACTCAGCCGGAAGAACCGGAAACTGAACGCCCCGCATTTAACGAACTTCCGCCGCAGTTCACTGAGGAGGCTCCGCAGTACGATTTCACAAATTCGGCAGTATCGCCGGAAAACAACGTCATAACCGACGCCACCGAGCCGGAGCAGCCGTCCCAGTTCCCACGAAGCGGCGAGAACACCACAGCCGAGCCGGGTACTATCGAGAATATCGGCGCTATCCCCGAAAGCGGGCAGTCGCCAGACGAGCAGCTTGGCAGGCGCAGCTTCGAGAACCGCCAGACGCCCGTCAATTCCCGTGACGACATAAAGCCGCTTGTGCAGAGCGAAAACGACGATTTCCCGAAATACCCCGCAGAGCCTGAATACGCCGACCTCGACGAGTTCCTGAAAGCAAATATACGGCAGGGCTTCCTGAGATTCCGCACCTATACGGCAAGGAATGCGCTGCCTGTACCGGACGCCAGAGTGACCGTCACCAAGGTCATCGGCGGGGAGCGGCACACGTTCTACGACCTGACCACAGATATGAGCGGTCAGACCAAGGAAGTTTCGCTTCCTGCGCCGCCAAGTTCGCTTTCTCAGACGCCTGACTGCTCCGTACAGCCCTATTCGCTGTATGACGCAGATATCACAGCAAGGGGCTACGATCCGGTTTCTATACGCAATCTGCCTATATTTGAGGGGATATTGTCCGTTCAGCGTGCCGCGCTTATTCCGGCGCCAGAAAGAAGCAGCGGGGAAGTTATCACCGAAAAAGAGCCTGACCTGACGGAGGTGTCCGATGCCTGAATTAGCCGCACCCACTGTGCCGGAAACAATAACCGTACATCTCGGCCCGCCAAATTCGCCGGCGGAGAATGTCACGCTCTCCTTTCCGGATTATATAAAGAATGTCGCAAGCAGCGAGATATATCCCACATGGCCGGAGGCGGCTATTCGGGCTAATATATATGCGCAGGTGACTTTCGCGCTGAACCGTGTGTTCACTGAATGGTACCGCAGCAGAGGGTATGATTTCGACATCACAAATTCTACGCAATATGATCAGGCGTTTGTATATGGCAGGGATATTTTCAACAACATAAGTCAGATAGTCGATGAGATATTCAATAATTACGTTGTGCGGGAGGGCAGCGTGGAGCCGCTTTTCACGCAGTTCTGCAACGGTACTTCGGTGACCTGTCAGGGACTTTCGCAGTGGGGCACTGTGGACCTTGCCAACCGTGGATACACGCCGTTTGAAATGCTGCAATACTATTACGGCAACGATATACGCATTATCCGCAACGCACCGGTCGAGCCGTTCATCGGCAGCTATCCGGGAACGCCGTTTGGCTTTGGCAGTTCAGGCAACGAAGTGCGCACCATTCAGGTGGAACTGAACCGCATTGCAGACAACTATCCTGCGATACCAAAGATATCCCCTACAAACGGCTTTTACCGTGAGGACACCGCCGAAGCAGTGCGTGTATTTCAGGGAATATTCGGGCTGCCGCAGACGGGCGTTGTGAACAAGGCGACGTGGTATCAGATAAAATACATCTATGTTGCGGTGAAGAATCTCGCAGAACTGACTTCGGAGGGGCTGCGCCCGTCGGAGGTGCAGAGCGAGTTCCCGAACGAACTGCGCAACGGCGACTATGGACTGTTCGTGTCCTATCTGCAGTATTACCTGAACGTTATCGCATACTTCAATCCTGAGGTGCCCTCAGGACCGCAGAACGGCGTGTTCGGCTCTGCGACAGAGGAACAGGTCAGGGCGTTCCAGCGGTTCTACGGCTTGAATCCGGACGGCGTTGTCGATTTCCCGACATGGACGCTGATACAGAGGATATACACGGATATCTTCAACAGGCTGCCTGAGGGCTACGCAGGCAATACTGCGGCGCTGTATCCCGGCTATGTGCTGACTCCGGGAATGAGCAACAATGACGTCCGTGCGTTCCAGACGTATCTTAACCTTGTCGGGAGAACCTACCGTGATATTCCGGAGATACCGGTGACAGGCTATTTCGGAACGCAGACCGAAAATGCGGTGAGGGTATTTCAGGAGCTTTTTGGGCTTCCGGTATCCGGCGTAGTCGGTGCGCCCACATGGGACGCAGTTTCTAAAGAGTATAACTATATCAGATTCGGAACTCAGCGAACAGGGTAAGACTGGCGAAAAAGTATCTATCCCAGGCTGTTGAGAAAGGTGCAGATGCTAGGAAGCGCCATTTCGGCTAGGCTTTGTGCCTGCCGAAATGGCGCTGACGACGCAGATGTGCCTTTATCGACAGCCTGAATTACTTCGTAGCCTGAATCTTTTTCAGATGCAAGTCAGTGCTGAACGACACAACGTTGAACATAAACAGCGTCTGCTGATACTCGCTGACGTCGATGAATGCGTTCAGGTCGGTGTTGATATAGCGCATATCCACCATGGTTATCTTGCTGTAATGCTTCGACAGGAACGGCACAAGGCTGTGCGCATAGCTGTCCTTTACCAGAAGCAGGTTCTTTCCGTTGTCGATATCCGTTTCAATGGTGACTATCGGGGAATTGCTGCCGGTGAAGCTTGAATATTTGTCCTTTACGTCAAGGTAGCTGCGCACGTAAAGGCTGTCGTACTCGGTCACTTTCCTGCCGTCGTTTATGGTCATCTTTATTTTCGGCTCGCCTGAAGCAAGATGGTAGTAGTCAATGCTGTCGGGCGTGATGGAGTTGTCGAGCGTTTTTGAATACAGCGTACCCCGGAAGCTGCTGCTTGCAGTTTCGATGTTGAAGCTGTCCAGACCGTAGCTGCTGTAGCCGAGCGTCTTTGCTGCAGCGCAGTATGCGTAATATGCGCCAAGGCTCGTCCAGTGGTGGTCGGTGCGGTAGAATACGTAGTCAGACTCATGACCCGAAAGGAAACTCAGGCAGTCGACCGTGGATACCCCAGACATCTGTTTATACACATCGTCGATGAATGATTTCTCGCTCAGGTATCCTGCATAGGACGGTATCTTTGAACTGAATAGTTCCTGCGCAGTGGGCGCCAACATCAGGCTGCACTGCATATCCGGGTGGTTGGCGGCGAATGCGTTCATTGCCGTGATGGACTTCTGCACCGCTTCGGAGTCGGTTTCCTTGAACACCTGAATCATCTGGTTGTCAAGGGTGTATACGCCGTTTATTTCTTTCTTTCCGGCAAGGGTCTCCATTTCGTTTCTGACCCTTACCCATTCCTCTCTGCCGACGAGGTGGTCGGAGAAATACAGTTCCAGCTTATCCATCCAGCTATCCTCGTCACGGGTGGTGATGAAGTCCCAGCGGACAGCCGCCAGCATATCGCCGAGGTTCTCCGCCTTGTCCATCTTTGCGTGATTGATGAGGTCGGGGAACTTTTCCAGCGTGCGGTTTTCGTTCTCGCTGCGCTCCTGCTTGGGGAGAACGGCGGTCGCAACGGGTATTGCAAGCGTTATCACTGTAAACAGCGCTATCATCAGCTTTGCGGGGGTCATGACGAACTTCTTTTTGTCAGACATAGCGTTCTCCTTTCATCAGAAGTTGAAATACAGGAACGGGTTGTAGGTCGATGTGGACAGATACGCGATCGACGCCAGCATGACCACGGTGTTGACTATCGGGAAGCCATACTGCACCCAGACAGGCGCTTTTTTCCTGATAAATCCTGCGATAGACTTCATCACGTCCGAGCTGCCGAACATACATACTGCGAAGATAAGTCCGTAGTTCACAATGTAGTTTATCGCCATGTTGTCCATAAACACGCCGTTTCCGCCGAACATTGCCGCAATATACGTTCCCACCTGATTGAACATACTTGCAAAGCCCACCGTGCCCGGCGCAACTGCGTCGAACAGCACCCAGCCGAATACCACCATAACAAAGGTGTAAAGCCAGCTGAAAAATGCCGGTATCTTCTCCAGAACCTTTCCGAGGAACAGCCGCTCAAGCACGATGAGTACGCCGAAATATGCGCCCCACATCATGAAGTTCCAGCTTGCGCCGTGCCATATGCCGGTGACCGTCCATACGACGAGCAGGTTGAATATCGTTCGGGGAAGTCCCTTACGGCTGCCGCCCAGCGGGAAATAGATGTAGCTCTTAAACCAGTCGCCGAGCGTGATGTGCCATCTGCGCCAGAATTCCGAAACGCTGTGGCTCATATAGGGGTAGTTGAAGTTCTCAGGGAAGTTGAAGCCCATCATCTTTCCGAGGCCTATCGCCATATCTGAATATCCGCTGAAATCGAAGTATATCTGGAACGTGAACGCCAGAATACCCATCCATGCGGTCGCAGCGGACAGGCTGCCGTATTCCATCGCCTTTATCTCAGACCATAGAAGCCCTATATTGTTTGCGATGAGCACCTTTTTGCCAAGTCCCACGATAAAGCGGGAAATGCCGTCGCCGACCATCTTTTCGGTGATGGTGCGCTCGTCTATTTCGTTCTGGATATCCTCATAGCGCACGATAGGTCCTGCGACTATCTGCGGGAACAGCGTCACGAACGCCATAAAGCTTACCGGACTTTTCTGCACCTTTATCTGTCGGCGGTAAAGGTCTATGGTATAGCTCATCGACTGGAACGTGAAGAAGCTGATACCGATGGGCAGCGGAAGATGTGGATTCGGAATGCCCAGCCCGAACGCCGAGTTCAGCGACTCGATGATGAAGCCCAGATACTTGAACGTACCCAGAAGCCCTATATTCATCAGCAGCGACACAATAAGGCAGGCTGTCCGCACCTTTGGCGAACTGTCGTATTTGTGTATCAGTCTGCCGGCGGTGTAGTCGATAAATGTTGACAGTATCATCACCAGCACATATATCGGCTCGCCCCATGCGTAGAACACGAGTCCGCTGACGAGTATGACTACGTTCTTTGCCTTTTTCGGCACAAGGTAGTAGACCAGCAGCGTCAGCGGCAAAAACGCAAACAAAAACGTTAAACTGGAAAAGACCATAAATCCACCTATTATTTCTGAATTTTTTCTGCAGCTTTTATTACTTCGCTGCGTGTATACATCTTGTTGACCACCTCAAGCAGCAGCTTCACTGAAAGAAGCTCCGGCAGTCCGAGCGACCTTTGAAGTTCCCGCCTCCGGTCAGAGGAATTGTCCCCGCCGATAAGCCCAAGTTCCATGAGGTCCGCACGTGTGAGCGGGTCCCCGCAGGGGGCTTCGTTTCCGGCGTCGGTGACTGCGCCGCAGCGTTCGAGCGATCCTATAAGGATATCGTCGGGTATACCCTCAACGCCAAGCTTGCCTTGCTTTGAGGGCTGCAGCTTGCGGCGCTCCTTGCCGTAAATGTCGGGGGTGACGGCGTTCAGCACCTCGCCCTGCTTCACGATATTGCGGATAAAGCTGCGAATCTTGAAGCCGGCGCTGTCGCTGTCGGTGAGAATGATTATGCCGGTCTTTGCGGCAAGCGACTTTATCAGCTCCTGCTTTTCGGTATCCTTGAAGATAGAGAAGCCGTCCGTGCATATTATCACGGCGTCAACGATATTTGAGAGCCGTATTTTATCGTATCTTCCCTCAACTATTATTGCTTGTTTTATTCTTATCATACCTTGATTTAACGAAAAAGTCACTTCGGCAGCGACGAAATGCAGATAACAGCCTTTTCCAGAAGAATACGGCTGTCCGCTTTTGAGGAATTTAACAGCAGGTTTGTCTGATACAGCACCGCGGTGCATTCTTTCAGATATTTTTCGGGGATGCGCCTTACCGAGGTAAAGGTCTTGCCGAAATAGTAAGCCCTGCCGCCGTAATAGCCAAGTTCTGCCGCCGCCTGCTGCTGGTTCTTTCCCGCCGACTGTGCCAGCTTTGCACGGTAGCTGTCCACGAATGCGCCGGAAACTGCCGCCATTATCAGAATAGGCTCGACGCGCTGCTGATAGAGGTCGTCAAGCATTCTGAGCGCCTGCGCTGTCTTTCCGGACATGATACATTCCGACAGGTCGTATGCGCCGGCGTCCAGCATTCTGGGCGTGAGCGAGTCTATGTCCTGCAGCGTTATTTCTCCGCTGCTGCGGTAGCTGCACAGCTTCTCGACCTCGTTCTGAATGAGCGTAAGACTGCGCCCGCACAGTTCAGACAGGTGCATTGCATTCTGCTGCGACAGCGTGCAGCCGCTGCGCTCCGCCTTTTTGGCAGCCATTGCGGCTGTCCTTTCAAGCGTCATATACGACAGCTTGCAGACTGCGCCGTGCTCCTCGGCGGTTTTCATCAGCTTCTTGGTTTTTGCCTTGGGCTTCTTGTCGTCTATCTCAATGCCGGTCTGCGAGATAATGAGCACGGCTGTGTCGGGAAGCTGCTCTATCAGCGAGATAAGCTGCTTTGACTGCTCGTTGTCCATTTCCTCTGCGTCAAGATCGGTTATCAGCACGCATTTGTATTCCGCAAAAAACGGCAGGCTTTCTGTGAAGTCCGACAGCGAATCTATATCCGGCACGCCCCTCAGCTTCAGGAAGTTCATGCCGTCAGAGCCGTCTGCGCCGGCTGTCTGGGCGATTTTGTCCGCATAAAGCCTGATGAGGAAGTCCTCCTCGCCGTAGAGGTAATACACCCTGCGCAGCACGCCGCTTTTCAGTTCGTTTTTCAGCGTCGGCTCAGGCAGCAGCTTTATTGCAGCCGCTCCCGCTGCCATTATGCCATATCCTCAGACAGCTTTCTTCCGCCGAGAATGTGGAAATGCAGATGTCTGACAGTCTGACCGCCGTCCTCACCGATATTGCTGACGACGCGGTAGCCGCCGGTCAGTCCCTCCTCCTTGGCGATGACAGCTATCATCTCAAAGATGTGGGACACTATTGCGCTGTTTTCGGGGGTTATCTCGTCCACGCCGCCGATATGCTGCTTGGGTATAACGAGGATATGGGTCGGGGCTTTCGGGCTGATGTCGCGGAAAGCGAGTATCTGGTCGTCCTCAAACACCTTGGTCGAGGGTATCTCTCCGGCGATTATTTTGCAGAATAAGCAGTTATCCATTGTTTACCTCCATAAGTGAGCTTTACATAGATTTAACAAATCTCCATTTATCTAAAATGTCGTTCTCCTGTTATAAATAGGAAAACGACATTTCATGTAGAGTATCGCTGTGTTTACTTGATATATTTAGCGGCGATGTCCGCAGCGGCGGCAAGTGCGTCCTTTATCTTTGCTGAATCGGGAACGCCTGCCATTGCCTGATCGGGCTTTCCGCCACCCTTACCGCCTGCGACAGCGGCTATTTCACGGACGAGAGTGCCTGCGTTTGCGCCCTTTGCAACGGCTGCCTTGGAGCACTTGCAGAGAATGCTGCTCTTTCCGTCGGCTGTTCCGGCAAGCACTGCAACGAAGCAGTCGAACTTGTCCGCAAGGCTGTCGCCGAGCTTTCTCAGGCCGTCTGCGCCCATTCCTGCAAGGTCTGCAGTGATGAGTTTGACGCCGTTCACTTCGGGAACGTTGTTCAGGATATTGTCAAGCTGTGCGTTTGCGGAAGCCTGCTCCATGCTCTCGATCTTCTTGTCCTTTTCGTGGAGTTCAGCCATTACGCTTTCAGCACGGCGGGGAAGTTCGTCAAATGTGGGAGCCTTCAGTGCGGCGCAGGTCTTTTCGAGAGTATTCTTGTAATCGTAAAGCATGGACATTACAGCCATTCCTGTAACTGCCTGAATACGTCTTACGCCGCTTGCGACAGACGTTTCAAACACTATTTTGAACAGTCCTGCCTGAGAGGAGTTGGTCAGGTGAGTACCGCCGCAGAATTCTGTGGAATAATCGCCGACAGACACAACTCTTACCACGTCGCCGTACTTCTCGCCAAAGAGCGCCATTGCGCCTTTCTTCTTTGCTTCCTCGATGGGGAGTATCTCGGTCGTAACGGGAACGGCAGCCATGATGACGCTGTTCACGTAATTCTCGACCTGCTGTATCTCGTCGGGGGTCATTGCGCTGAAGTGGCTGAAGTCGAAGCGGCACTGATACGGGTCAACATAGGAGCCTGACTGATGAACATGGTCGCCGAGCACGCTTCTGAGCGCTGCCTGCAGGATATGTGCGCAGGTGTGATTGCGCTCGGTAGCGGCACGCTTTTCAGCGTCCACCTTTGCGGTGACTGTTTCGCCGGCAGCGAATCCGCCGCTAACCACCTTACCGTTGGAGATGAACTGACCGCCGCCCAGCTTCTGGGTATCGGATATTTCGATAACGTTGTCGCCGCTTGTGATAGTGCCGCAGTCGCCGACCTGACCGCCCATTTCTGCATAGAAAGGCGTTTCCTCAAGAACTACGGATACATCGTCGCCCTCCTCGCAAAGTTCGGAAAGTTCGCCGTTCTTCACAATTGCCAGCAGCTTTGTCTGCTTTTCAAGTTCGGTGTAGCCAACGAACGTGGTCTTGTAAGCGTCGAGCGCGGAGTTTTTGGCGTTGTCCCAGCCGCCGCCAAGCTTCTTGTTCTTGCGGGCGGTGTCCTTCTGCTCCTGCATGAGCGCACGGAAGCCCTCCTCGTCAGCGGAAAGACCCTTTTCTTCGAGTATCTCCTTGGTGAGGTCGAGCGGGAAGCCGTAGGTGTCGTGCAGCTTGAATACGTCTGCGCCGGGCAGGGTAGTCTTGCCGGAGTTCTGAAGCGCTGCTATCATCTCGCCGAGTATCTCAGTACCCTTGTCGATGGTCTTTGCGAAGCTTTCTTCCTCGGTCTGGATCACCTTCTTGATGTAAGCGCGCTTCTCGTCCAGTTCAGGGTAAGCGGAGAGATTTTCGTTGATAACGGTGTCGCATACGTCATGCAGGAACGGCTTTGTGCAGCCGAGAAGCCTGCCGTGTCTTGCAGCGCGGCGCAGCAGCCTGCGCAGTACGTAGCCTCTGCCCTCGTTTGAGGGGAGAACTCCGTCGCCGACCATGAATGTCGTGCTCCTGATGTGGTCGGTGATAACACGCAGGGAAACGTCCTTAACGGGGTCAGCCTTGTAGTCAACGCCGACTATGGAACTAATCTTCTTAAGTATATTCTGAACGGTATCGACCTCGAACAGGTTGTCAACGTCCTGCATTACGCAGGCAAGACGCTCCAGACCCATGCCGGTGTCGATGTTCTTTGTGGCAAGCTGGGTGTAGTTGCCCTTGCCGTCGTTGTCGAACTGGGTGAATACAAGGTTCCATATCTCGATGATACGGTCGCAGTCGCCGACCTCCTCGAAATTGTCCTGACCGATGTGGTCGAAGTGGCCGTACTTCTCGCCTCTGTCGAAGTGTATCTCAGAGCAGGGGCCGCAGGGACCGCTTCCGTGCTCCCAGAAGTTGTCTGCCTTGCCAAGCTTGATAATGCGGTCACGGGGAATGCCCACCTCGTTAGCCCAGATATCTCCGGCTTCGTCGTCCTGCTCGTAGATGGTCACCCACAGGCGCTCCGGCGGTATTTCGAGCACCTTTGTCAGGTACTCCCAAGCCCATGCGGTGGCTTCGTGCTTGAAGTAATCGCCGAATGAGAAGTTGCCGAGCATTTCAAAGTAAGTACCGTGACGCGCGGTCTTTCCGACATTCTCGATATCGGGGGTGCGAATGCACTTCTGGCAGGTGGTCACCCTGTGGCGGGGCGGCTCCTCAATGCCCTGAAAGTACTTTTTCAGGGGCGTCATGCCTGCATTGATGAGCAGTATCGAATTATCGCCCTGCGGAACGAGCGGAAAGCTGTTCATGCGCAGATGACCCTTGCTCTCGAAGAATTTCAGATAGCTTTCACGCAGGTCGTTAAGTCCAGTCCATTTCATATTTTTCGTCCTCGTTTTGTTAGATTAAATAGCTTCCTTGAATAGGAAAACACATACATATTTATTATACAACATTTTCGCCAAAAGTCAATAGCGAACCGCAAATTTTCAGCGCAGCGCTTTCCGTCAAAGCCTTATCATTTCCGGCTTTCTTTTGCGAAAAACTGTGTAGTATTCAAAGCCTGCCTGACTGAGTATATCTCCGGCACGGTCAAATTCCCACGCATAGTGCTCCGCCTTATGCCCGTCGGAGCCCACGGTTATCAGTTCGCCGCCAAGCTGGCGGTATCTGCGCAGAAGTTCGGGGTGAGGGTGCGCCCAGCCAAGGCCGTATTTCAGACCCGCCGTATTCAGTTCAATACCCTTGCCCATGGATATCAGCGTTTTTAGTATCTCGTCAAGAAGTTCTGCGTAGTCGGCGGGGCGGTAGCATTTGGCGCTGCTGTATCTGACGACATAGTCGAGATGACCGTACACATCAAAATCATCGAACGCCCTGATGTTTGCGAGAATGCTCTCAAAGTAGCGCAGAATGCCGTTGTAGTCGCCCAGTTTGCTGAAATATTCCGGCTCGTAGGGGTCTATTCCGTCCACCAGATGGGACGAGCCTATCACGAAGTCGAAGTCCCACCCGCTGACGTATTCCCTGAGCCTTGGCGCGAGGTAGTCCATCAGACCAAGCTCCACGCCGAAAAGCAGCTCTATCCTGCCGCCGTATTTTTCTTTCAGCGACGTCAGCCGTTCACGGTAAGCTGCAGTGTCGAGCAGAAATTCGCCGCCGGGGTAGTCCATGTCCATGTGCTCGGTGAAGCACACCGTTTTAATGCCCTTTTCCATCATGGAGAGCACGGCGGCTTCCATGTCCTCCTCGCTGTCGGTGGAAAAAGATGTGTGAGTGTGCTGGTCAGTCGTTATCATTGCTGCTGTCCTCTTTGTTTTCGGGGGCTTTCTTGTCCTGATCGTCAGTCAGCGCCATGACTGATTCCAGCAGGCTGCTGATATCTTCCTTTGAGGGACGGTGTGCGGCGGCTGCGCTGCGGCGCTCCTGCTCCTCACGCTCACGCTGCGAGAGCCGTTCGAGCAGGTCGAGTTCGTTCTGCCTGCGCTTTTCCTCGGCTTCCTGCTGCATTTGCTTTACAAGAGCCTCTGCCTGCTCCTGCAGGCGTTTGTCCTTTTCCTGCTGTGCGGCGGTGACCTTTTTGCCGGCTGTCTTTACCGGTGCATAGTCCTCGTCGAGCGCGACGTTCCTGTCGGCGCGGCGGTTTATCGTGTTGAGTGCAGCGCCTACGCCCAGAAGCACCCAGAATACCGGCGCAACTGATACCACGGAGTCGTTGAACATACCTGCCGCAAGATAACCAACGATTCCGAGCATGACAGCCGCCCCCATTATCTGACTGGGGCGATACTCCTTTTTCAGGGCGTACAGCCTGAAGCAGTCCACCAGATAGAACAGCATTATTCCAAGGAAAGCGATGAGTGCGATAAGTCCGTTTGAAACGAAAATCTGCAGGTAGAGGTTATGCGGCTTATCCACCGTGATGTAGAAGCCCTGATCGTAGTCGGCATAAGAGTAGTATTTAGCCAGCACGTCGCTCTGCGGGAACACATAGGTGAACGTATCCGCTCCGTAGCCGGTCAGCATACAGTTTTTCAGCAGCGGAAGCGTTCTTGACCAGATGTATCCTCTTGAAGAACCAAGCTTTTCCTTGCCCTCAAAGCCGATATGATCGGCATTCACGGGCACAAATTCGTCCGCGGTGCGGAAGTGTATCATCTCGATGCGCTTTTCGTTCACAAGGTCAAAGAACAGCGAGTTGTTGCTCCTGCCCCAGAAATTCAGGGCGATAACGTCACGAACCAGCGAGCTTTCTTCGGACGCTTCCATTCTGAGGTAAACGTCCTTGAAATCGGTGTCGGGGAAGCTTGCGGTGTCGATGTAGCTTACATCTGCGCCGTTTTCATCGGTGAAAAACAGCATACCGTACTCAGTGTCGTATTCCACGGCGAGTGAAGTGCCGTCAAATGCCATATCCACTGCGCCGAGCGATATATTGCTGAACGTGACCGCACCGTTGGTCAGCACTCCGTTTTCGGGACAGTCACGAACGGTCATACTTCCGTCCTCCGCAATATCTATGACTGCGGAAAATCCGCCTGCGGCAGCCGTCACTGTGCGGGCTGCAAGGTCGGCTTCCAGCCTAAGTCCGGAATATTCTGTCTGGTCGAACGTGATGATGGACACCATATGCACCGGTTCGCCTGAAGCCGAGGTATAGGTGTAGCGGCTCTGTTCCTTGTCGAAAGCTATGGTCATCACGTCGTTCTGACCCGTCAGCACGAGCGTGCCGTCAGACGGGGTGGATATCTCACGGAGCGGCAGCTTGGAGTAGAGGTCCTTGTCCTCTTCGGCTGCAGGCAGGAATATCCCTGCGGCGTCGCTGAACAGCGAGGGGATACGGGTGAACAGCTTATTTCCCATCACGAAATTAGCGCCGGTCAGTACTATAGCGGCGGCTGCGACGAGCGCAGCGCAGCGCTTCCAGTGCTTCGCTATCTGGCGGGCGAACACGATGATTCCTACCACCAGAGCCGCAGCGACTGCGACAAGTCCGCTTCTTGCACCGGAACCTACCATCAGGAACACAGCCATTGCGTCAAACACGATGAACAGCACACGGAACAGCTTGCTCTGCTCGTACATCGCCATTACGGTCAGCAGCGGAATGACAAGACCGGTGAAGCTGCCCATGTAGTTGCTGTGATACAGTGCGCCGTTTGCAAGCTTCTGGGCGGTGTAGTACGAAGCTGTTTCAAGGTGTCCTCTGAGCTCGCTGTCTGCGATGATGTTCATGAACCAGTTCTGTTCAAGAATATTATGGCCGGTCACCTGAGATAATCCGAGGACGAAGTTCACGCCCACGCATACGAAAAGGGCTATCGCCACGAATTTGAAATTGCCGGTGGTGCGGAATGCGTACATCGTGAAAAGGAACAGCACGAAGTAGCACGCAGTCGTCCAGAAGCCCTCCGCACGGTCGTATTCTCCGCTGAAAGCCACTGAGCTGTATTCCGACATTGCGGCGGACGCCAGCGCCATTATCACGTATACCACGGAGCAGCCCACGTATACCAGCGACCGCTTCTCCACCCGCCTGAAAAGCGACAGGCAGCACAGCAGCGACATGGCGAGCATGACTATTGCCAGCACGACGACGACCATTGCCTTGCCCTGAGAATAGACGTCCAGTAGATTCCAGCCTGTGCCGGAATCAGTCGTCACCTCAGTGCCGCCGTTGTACATATAGGTTTCCCTCAGCGTGGTAAAGACGTTTGTTATCCTCAGCACGATGGGGATTATTGCGAGTGCTATCACCGACGGCAGGAACATCGCCAGTGCGGTGATATCAGTTTTTGCTTTGTTGTTCATTCTGTGATTCTCCGGTTTGTATGTTTTTTTCTTTCTGTTCAGCTTTTCCTTGTTCATGAAGCCGCTTAGCGCAGTGCGCAGCAGTATCGAAATATCGAGGAAGAACGACCAGTTTTCTATGTACTGCACATCGAACTGTATCCGCTTTTCTATCGAGGTATCGCCCCGACAGCCGTTTATCTGCGCCAGTCCGGTCATTCCGGGCTTAACTTGATGCTTTATCATGTACATGGGTATCTTGTCCTTGAAGTCGTTGACATAGAACGGTATTTCAGGACGGGGACCGACAAGGCTCATTTCTCCTTTAAGCACATTGATAAGCTGCGGAAGTTCGTCTATCGAGAACTTTCTTATGAATGCGCCGAAGCGGGTGCGGCGCGGGTCGGTATCTGTGCTCCATGCGGTGTCGCTTTCCTTGCTGTCACGCATGGATTTCAGCTTGTACATCGTGAACACCTTTTTGTTCAGCCCGACTCGTTTTTGCTTGAATATCACGTTTCCACCCATGGTCAGCTTTATCACCGCCATGCTGACCAGCATTATCGGCGAGGTGAGCATCAGCAGCACCAGCGAACCGAGTATATCAACCGCACGTTTGAGGGCGGCGTTGCCCATGTTGTCAAGCGGAATGCGCCGTATGTTCATCAGCGGGATATCGCCCACCATGTCTATCGCCGGCGAAGCCGACATATATCGGTAGATAATGGGTATCACAGATATTTTGGTGCCGGTCAGTTCGCACGCCTCGACCACGCTGCCGAGCAGCTCTGATTCATCGGCGTTGAGTGCGCATACCACCTCGTCGTAGCTGCGTTCTTCCAGCACGCTCAGCAGTTGGCCGTAGCCGCCCATGCACTTTGCATGGGGGAGCGGCTTTTCTGCGACAAAGCCTGCGCATTCCAGACCGAGCCAGCGTTCGCGCTTTATCGTGCTGAGATAATCCTGCGCCGCCTGACCGCTGCCGACTATCAGCACATATTTCCTGTTGTAGCCGCTTTCCCGGAATTTTCTCAGCGTTTTCCGCAGGATATACCGCTTGATGGTGACGAGCAGGAAGTCCAGCAGCAGGAATATCGCCAGCGCCCATCGTGAGAAGTTTATGATCCTCACAACGTACAGCAGCGCAGTCAGCGCAAGTCCGTCAAGCACCAATGCGGCGGTCAGCCTGCCGAGCTCAGTGGAGAACCGCTTGCTGCGGAACGAGTCGTAAAGCCCCATGCAGCCGTATGTTATCAGCTGCAGCGGGACGAATATCAGCAGCAGCTTGAAATAATCCGAGATCGGGTAGTTCCTGTCAAAATCAAGCAGGCTGAACACCAGCAGGAATGCCGCAGTTATCGCCAGAAAAGCCGCCGCTGCGTCCGTTATCACGTTCAGACGGTTGAACAGCTTTTGATTTTCTTTTATCATCTTTTACCTTTACATTTGCCTGTGTTATCTTTCTAATGCTGGGGTGATGCAGACATATATTCTTATTATACCATAACCGCATGGTTATGGTATAATCGTCCGATACGCACGGAGCAAATCTTTGATTTGCGTATGTGCGAGGACTTTTGATCTATAATAAACGCACTGCGTTTATTATATCACACATTAAGCTTTATTGCAACAATTCTGAGCAAAAATCAGCATTTCCCATTATTTTTAGGGCGCATTTTTCCTTTCTCCCCGCCGCTTGACAATTTGCCGCCGGTGGATTACAATATAGAGGTGGCATGAGTGTGACCCATGAACGGAGGGAGCGTATGAAGCTTTTCAGGCTTGCCGCAGCTATTACGGCGCTATTACTGACAGGCTGTGCAAGCACAGATATCACCATTCCGGTACATACTGCGCAGGTACTGCCCGACCCATCGCAGGAGAGCACTGCGGAGGAAAGCGTCCCGCAGCAGTCCTCCGAGCCTGAGGGCGGCATTGCAGAGCGGGCGGCGGCGATACTTGCAGAAATGACTGCCGAGGAAAAGGCGGGGCAGCTTGTTCTTGCCAGATATCCCGGCACGGACGAAGCGGCAAACGCAGTTTCGCAGTATTGCCCGGGTGGATTCATGCTTTTTGCGGAGGATACTCAGGATAAAACGCCTTCGCAGCTTGCTCAGGAACTTGCGGACATAAACGGCGGCTCCGATATCCCGCTGCTTTTCGCAGTGGACGAAGAGGGCGGAAGCGTGGTCAGGATATCCAAGTTCAGCCAGTATCGGGAGGAAAGGTTTCCGGCTCAGTCGGAGGTGCTTTCTTCGGGCGGACTGGACGGGGTGCGCTCGGACGCAAAGGAGAAGTCGGAGCTGCTTGGTTTGCTTGGCTTCAATATGATACTTGCGCCGGTGTGCGACCTGCCGAGGACGGAGCAGGATTACATCTACAACAGGGCGTATGGTACTGACGTGGACGAGGTGTCCGCCGCTGTCAGCGCCGCAGTATCGCAGTATGTCGAGTGCGGCGTAGTAAGTACGCTGAAGCATTTTCCGGGATACGGCGATAATCTGGATACCCACACCGGTATCTCGATAGACGAGCGGCCGCTGACCGAGTTGGAGCAGCTTGACCTGCAGCCATTCCGGTCGGGGATAGCTGCGGGCGCGCCGGTGGTCATGGTGTCCCACAATATCGTGAAATGCGTGAACAGCGAACTTCCCGGCTCGCTTGCGCCGGAGATGTACAGCCTGCTGCGTGACGACATCGGCTTTGACGGCGTGATAATGACGGACGACCTTTCAATGGACGCCATCGGTGAATACTGCGGGGAAAACGAAGCGGCAGTCACGGCGTTCCTTGCGGGTGCGGACCTTATCTGCTGCACGGATATGACGAGCGCAGTCGGTGCGCTGCGTGAAGCGGTGGATTCCGGCAAAATAACGCAGCAGCGGCTTGACAGCTCGGTGCTGCGGATACTTGAAATGAAAATCAGCTTTGGAATAATAAAGTAAGGGGAACGACATGAAAAAGTATTACATATTCGACCTTGACGGAACGCTTGCGGACAGCATGGGCTGGTGGTACGGCAGCTTTACCGTTGAGGAATGCTCGGACGAGCAGCGCATGGACGCTGTGCGCCGGAGCATGAAGGAAAAATACGCAGACATCATTACATTGAAGCCGGGCGCTGTGGAACTTCTGGAAAAGCTGTATGAGCAGGGTGCACAAATGTGTATCGCAAGCGCGACCGACCGCTGGGTATCCGAGCCGCTGATGAAGAAATTCGGTCTGGACAGGTTTTTCAGGTTCTATCTTGACTGCACCGAAGCGGGCGCACACAAGGAAAAGCCGGATATCTACCTGCAGGCGGCGGAGCGGCTGGGCGCTGCTCCCTCGGAATGCGTGGTGGTGGAGGATTCCGCATACTGCGCTGAAACGGCGCACAATGCCGGGTTTTACGTTGTGGGAGTGTACGACGAGAATACTGCGCCGAGGGGCGACGTCAGCCAGTTTTCAGATGTGTTTATCCGTTCGCTGACGGAGTTTCCGGAATTATAAAATAGAGCCACTGTCCGATAAATGGTCAGTGGCTCTTGTGTTATTTTTTATGCCTGTTCAGTCCCGCTGCGTCACGGAGGATAGCGGCGATATGCTCCATTCGGCTTTTCGACAGAGTTTCGCCCCGATCGTATTCCCTGAGGTATTCCAGCAGCTCTGCACTGTCGCTGCATACGTAGTCGTTCTCCCTGAGCGAAAGCTTCAGGCGGGCGTTCGGCGACGAGAAATACAGTACGGAGTCTATCCACACGTTCTCGCCGGCTGCGGTCAGAATGCTCTTTACTATGTCACGCTGACGGCGCATTTGCTTGACGGGGTTGTCCATCTGCGTTTCTGTCACCTTGCCGTCACGGTAGTGCTTGCGCTGGGTCCACTTCTCGTCGTTCCAGCTTCCGCTTATCGTTCCGGAGTGGTTCTTGACCTCAATGATTATTACGCCGGAGTGGTTGATTATCAGCATATCCAGTTCCGAGCGCCCACGCTTGTACCTGACGGGAAGATTGTGAAAGACTATATTTGTCCCGTGCAGCTTTTTTACTGTGCGGAACAAGTGCCGCTCGCCCTTTACGCCGGAGTTGAGAACGCCGTACCATCTCGCCAGAAAGGCATAGGCAACGTTGCACAGGAATATCAGAATGATGAATACTGCCGCAACGATCGGGGTCTGGTAAAGCTTCTGCCAGACGAAGAATATTAGCAGCAGCACCGGCATCACGCCCATGACTACCTGTGCAATGAACAGTCCCTTGACCTTTTTGGTGTTGACATTCTTTCCACGGATTATCTTGTTCATCGGTACCTCGCAGCGTTGGTCAGCGTCGCATCATACATTGAACCGGAACAGCGTGACGTCGCCGTCCTGCATTACGTAGTCCTTGCCCTCAAGACGAACAAGACCCTTTTCCTTTGCAGCAGCCATGCTTCCGGCAGCCATGAGGTCGCTGAATGCGACTATCTCAGCACGGATAAAGCCCTTTTCAAAGTCGGTGTGTATCTTTCCGGCAGCCTGCGGAGCCTTTGTGCCCTTGGTTATGGTCCATGCCCTGACTTCCTGAGGACCTGCGGTGAGGTAGGAGATAAGTCCCAGCAGACGATAGCCGGTCTTGATTATTCTGGCAAGGCCGGAGCTTTCAAGGTGCATATCTTCAAGGAACAGTGCTTTGTCCTCATCGCTCATGCCGGAAATTTCCGCCTCTATCTGCGCACAAATCGGCAGCACCTCGGCGTTTTCTTCCTTGGCTATTGCGCATACCGCCTGATATTCGGGGTTGCTGTTAATATCGCCGGTGAAGTCTGATTCTGACAGGTTTGCGGCGTATATTACGGGCTTGTTGGACAGCAGGGGGGTGTCCTTTATCATTGCACGCTCGTCGTCGGTGAACGGATAGCTTCTTGCGGACTTGCCGTTCATCAGGTGCTCGTGCAGCGCTTCAAGGAACTCGACCTCGCCTTGCAGGCTCTTGTCGCCTTTCATGAGTTTCTTTGTGCGGTCTATGCGGCGCTCAAGTATCTCGATATCAGAGAATATCAGTTCCAGATTGATGGTTTCGATATCCCTTGCTGCGCCGATACTGCCGTCCACGTGAATGATGTTGTCGTCCTGAAAGCAGCGTACAACGTGAACGATGGCGTCCACCTCGCGGATATTGGACAGGAACTTGTTGCCAAGACCCTCGCCCTTTGACGCTCCCTTAACAAGACCTGCGATATCCACAAATTCAAGCGTTGCGGGCGTGAACTTTTCAGGGTCATACATTTTGGCAAGTTCGTCCAGACGCTCGTCCGGAACGGATACAATGCCCACATTCGGCTCTATCGTGCAGAACGGGTAGTTGGCGGATTCCGCCCCCGCATTAGTCAGTGCGTTGAAAAGAGTACTTTTGCCGACATTCGGCAGACCTACCATGCCTAATTTCATTTCAGAAATTCTCCTCTTGATATTATTCGTCAAAAACGTTTATCTTATTGTATCACTTTCGTGAGTATTTTGCAAGTAATATTTGCTTCTGCTAACTGCTTTTATGCAAAAAAATATCCGGAACGCTTGTCAGGCATTCCGGATAGGGTGCGTTTTATCTTGCTATTGCTTTGTCCGTCAGAAGTGCGAACTGCTCCAGAGTGAGCTCCTCCGCTCTTGCGGTGGGCTTTATTCCGCAGGCTTCCATCATTGCGGAAAGTTCCTGCTTTGGTATGCCGAGTTCGCCTGAAAGGGGGTTTGCTATCTGCTTTCTGCGCTGCGAGAATGCCGAGCGTATAATTCGGAACATCAGCCGTTCCCATTGCTCTGACCTGCCGGAATGCGGCTTTATGTCGAGCCTTATGACTGCGCTGTCAACGTTCGGCGACGGCATGAAGCTTCCTCTGCCGACCTTGAACAGCAGTTCGGGTTTGCTGTAGTATGATACGGCGCAGGAGATAGCTCCGCAGTCGCGGGTGCCGGGTCTTGCGCATATGCGGTCGGCGGCTTCCTTCTGCACCATGACGGTCATTGCGGACACCGGCAGCCGGCTTTCAAGCACCCTCATTATTACAGGGGAGGTGATGTAATACGGCAGATTTGCGCACACCACGACCTCCATTCCTGCCGCTTTTTCGGCTAGGAGGGCGGCGAGGTCGGTTTCCATCACGTCTGCGAACACTATTTCAACGTTGTCATAGTCTGCGAGCGTTTCCTCAAGGATCGGCTTCAGGGAGGTGTCTATCTCCACGGCAACGACCTTGCTGCAGCGTTCGGCAAGTTCCTTTGTGAGAACGCCCACGCCCGTGCCTATTTCAAGCGCGCATACGCCGGAGCGTGCGCCGCCCATTTCCGCAATGCGGGGACATACGGACGGGTTGACCAGAAAGTTCTGACCGAGCGATTTTGTGAAAGAAAAGCCGTGGCGTTCAAACAGTTCTTTTATAACTCCGATATTGGTAAGTTCCATCAATATCCCTCGCTGCCGTTCAGGCTCTCGTCGTTGTCCACCCATTCGCTGACAGATATCATGCGGTATTCGGACTGACCCGTTCGGATATACACGCGCTCTATTCCGGCGTTGATTATCTGCCGCTTGCACATGGAGCACGGCTCGACGTCGCCGTAAAGCTGACCGGTCTTTGCGTCAAGGCAGGCAAGGTAAAGCTCCGAGCCTATCATATCGTGGCGGGACGCGCTTATTATACAGTTGGCTTCAGCGTGGACCGAGCGGCACAGTTCATAGCGCTGCCCCTTGGGGACGTTCAGACGTTCCCGCATACATTCGCCGATGTCCGAGCAGTTTTTCCTGCCCCTCGGCGCGCCGTTGTAGCCGGTGGCGATTATCTCGTCGTTCTTGACGATTATTGCGCCGAAATTGCGCCTCAGGCAGGTCCCTCTTTCAGCGACAGTCTGGGAGATGTCGAGATAGTAATTGATCTTGTCACGTCTTTCCATGTCGGCCGCCTTTCAAGCTTCGTGTCATCTGTGGTTCTTTCTGGACTGTCTGGCGATGAAGCCCTTGTTCTGCTGGGGCTTCGGTACTAACGGAACATCTCCGGGGCGCTTTGCTGCACGGGCGGGCTGCTCAGGCATTTCCGGCAGCTTTCCGTCGAGTGCGTCAAGGTAGGTCTGGGAGATATGGCGCTGTTTATCAAGGCTGTTGGTTTCGTCGCAGTAGTCGAGTACCTTGTTGAATTCCTCGCGTGCTTCGTCATGCTTGCCTATATTGGCGTAAAGCTCGCCCAGCACGCAGCGATACTGAAACTCCTCAGCGTTGCCCTCTTCCTTTTCGATGGCGTTCATCAGGTGCTTGACCGCCTTGTCATAGCTGCCCATGTCGATATATCTCAGCGCAGCTTCAAATTCAATATTCATGGTTATCCACCTTTCAAATAAAAATATTCTGCTTCTATTGTATCATAAACGCAGTGATTTGTCAAAACCTTTTTTATTATGAGCAAAAAATACCTATAAAAATAAAACAATACAAATCTTTCTGCCTGAGTGTGACAGTATTCACTTCCTTTTTATGGTAATATATACCTGCAGCGGAAAACGCCGGGTCGTTCCTGTGAAGGTACTGCTTCATCTTGCATAAGAAGGCTCAGCGTTCCGCTGCCAGACCGGCTATAAGTCCTCATCTTCGTCGTCACCAAACCAACGACAGGCACAAACACGATGTTTGTGCCGCTGTCCCCAAAGCCCGACACGATGTCGGGCAACTAAGGGCAGCCTGCACAAAGCCTAGTCGTTGGTTTGGTTCCTAGAATCTGAGGACTTCTAGCCGGTCTGGACACTTACTTAAATCTTGAAAATGTACTTAATGAATAAGCTGACCTTAAGAATTAAGGAAAAAGATATGTAAAGCACGTATACTGTGTGTACTGTATCTGCAAAGCCTGTTCGGCGGGGTCTGAAATAGAAAGGAAGTTGAATATGTCAGAGAGGGCTGCTGTATTGCAGCAAAGGACAGCAAGAACAAAAAGCGTGAATATCACGGCGGCTGCGCTGTGGGCTTCCGCCGGACTGCTGATGGAACTTGGGGCGGGGACGGCGTGCGTTGGCTCGTCTGCGCTGGCGGCAGGAGTAAGCGGCAGCGGCAGCTTATGGGTGTATGCGGGCGGAGCGGTCGGCGCACTGCTGCACGGCTTTCCGGACGGATTCAGGGGGCTTGGGTCGCTGGCTGTGGTGCTTGCGGGAAAGCTGATACCGAGCGTAAAGAGCCTGCGAGTCCGATGTATAGTGCAGGGCTTTATTGCGGCGGCAGCGGCGTTTTTCCCTGCCTGCTCGGAATATGGCAGCCCGTCGCTGCTGCTTTCGGGAATGATATCTGCGGTCACTGCGGGAGCGTTTGCCGCCTGCGTTATGCTTCTTCAGGACAGGCTGACGGTGAGGGGCTTCGACCCGGCGGACGGCGGCGACTGCGCCCTTGCGGCGGCAGCGGCGGGTATCGCTTTTATGACGCTCGGCAGGCTTGATTACCCGCCGTGCAATATCGGCAGACTGCTTGCGGGCTTCCTGCTGCTTGCTGCGACTGAACGCCGCGGGACTGCGGGGGGAGCGGTGCTGGGCATTCCGGCGGTGTTCGGTCTGTGCGTATCGGGGGCGGCTGACCCTGCGGGCGCAGCGGCGATATGTATTGCGGCGCTGATGAGCTGCCTGCTTGGCAGATACGGCAGGATAACGCGTGCGGTCGGATTCTTGTTCTTCGGCTGCTGCGGAATGCTCGCAGGCGGCGTAACGTCTGATTCGTGGCGGGTATTTGCGGAACTTGCGGCTGCAGGTGCGGCTTATGTATTCATTCCGCTGAACAAACTGGGCGCAGGTCAGCCGGAGGACGTCAGCGGCTCTAATGCCGCAAAGATGGTCAGGGAGCGGCTGTGCTTTGCCGCAAATGCGCTTTCCGGAGTAAATTCGGGACTGGAAGCCACGGCTGATACGCTTGACAGGCGGTATTCCGCAAATCTTGCGCAGGTGGCGGATAAGGCTGCGGATAAGGTCTGCAGGAACTGCCCTAATAATATGGTGTGCTGGGGACAGAAATACGAACTGTTCCACGGCGAATTCAACCGGCTGGTAAAGCAGCTTCGCAGCGGCGGAGAACTTTCAGAGCAGTCAATGTCCCCGCAGGCGGCGGCTGAGTGTATCGACCGTGCGGGAGTGGTGCGGGGGATACGCCGTGCATATGAGCAGTACCTGATGTCGGCGGGAGGACAGCAGCGGATAAAGGAACTGCGCAGGATATACACGGGTCAGCTTGAATGCTTCAGCGAGATACTCAGCGATATGGGGAGCGCAGCGGGCAGGATACGTCAGGGCAGCCGCACTGCAGAGCGCAGGGCGGAAAAGGTACTCTCGGAATGCGGACTTGACCGCCCGTCGGCATTCGTGACGTTCGGAAAGGGCGGCAGAATGCGGCTCGAAGCTTATGGCGGCGGCGAACTTAACGCAGACCGTGAATACCTCGGAGAACTGCTGATACGTGCGCTGGGCAGGGAACTTGACCTGCCTGAGGTCAGCGTATGCGGGGGGAGAGTGCGCGTCACTGCGGCTCAGAGGGCGGTCTTTTCCGCAGAGATAGGCTCGTGCCAGCTTTGCAGGGGGAAAAATCGGGTCTGCGGCGACTGCTTCGACAGCTTCACCGACCCCTCCGGCGCATTGTATATGATACTGTCGGACGGAATGGGCAGCGGCAGCAGGGCGAGGATAGATTCCGCGCTTGCGTGCAGCATGATGTCAAGGCTGCTGAAAAGCGGGATATCGCTTCCGGCTGCGCTGGAAACCGTGAACACCTCGCTGATGGTGAAATCCGCAGACGAGAGCTACGCCACGCTCGACATCTGCAGAATAGACCTCAACACCGGCGAATGCGTAATATACAAGGCGGGCGCTGCGGCAAGCTACATAAGGTGCTCGGACAGGCTGGTCAGGGCTTCGCTGTCCTCGCCGCCTGCCGGTTCAGGGGGTAAGGTGACTGTTCCTGCGCAGAAATTCCTTGTGTCTGCGGGGGATATGATAATCATGACGACTGACGGCGCGGCGCTCGACGAAGAGTGGCTCACAAGGGAACTTTCCGGTCACAGCACTCCGCAGGAACTTTCTGAGCGGATAGCATATGCCGCACGCACCGCCGAAAACGGAAGGGAGGACGATATCACGATAATCGCGGTGAGTATTGGGAGGTGACCGACTTTCATCAAGCTGAGGGGGCTGTATATGATATGCAGCCCCTTTTTGCTGTCAGATAATGGGTTTGTGGAATCGTTTTACTGGAACATACAGGATTTGATCTGCTCATGATGTATCGTTTACATACTGTTGAAAAACCTATGTGAATAGTGCACAAATCGGTGCCTGAGAAAATAGCTAAAAACATGAAAAACCAACAAAACTATTGAAAAAAAATAGGCGTTGTGGTACAATAAGTACAAGGATTGATTCGCCGCAGACGGGATTTTTGTTTATTTTTTGAGCGGCGGTATTACTGCATTGTATTTCAACACCATAGAATAAAGACAGGAGGTCTTTTGAATGGCTATCATAGTTCCCGAAAAATACACTGTCCCGCTGTACCTTTTCCATCAGGGGGAAAATTCTCATGCGTATGAGTTCTTTGGTTCGCACAGGGATACTCAGGGCGGAAAAAACGGCGCAGTCTTTAGAGTATGGGCGCCCAACGCACGCAGCGTGAGCGTCGTTGGCGACTTCGACCACTGGGACAGAGGCTGTCACCCGATGAACAAGATAAGCGACGGCGGTATCTGGGAACTTTTCGTTCCCGGAATTAAGCAATGCGATAACTATAAGTACAGCGTCGAGAGTCAGGACGGGCTGATAAAGCTGAAAGCAGACCCATACGGCTGCCATATGGAGCTTCGCCCGAATACAGCCACGAAATTCTATGACCTTGACGGCTTCAAGTGGACTGACGAGAAGTATCTCGACCAGCTTCACAAGAAGAACATATACGACAGCGCAGCGAATATCTACGAGGTGAACGCAGGCTCATGGCGCAAGGACGGGGAGAATTACCTCAGCTACCGCCAGCTTGCTGACAAGCTTATCCCGTATGTCAAGGAAATGGGCTACACCCACATCGAACTTATGCCGATAGGCGAATATCCCTATGACGGAAGCTGGGGCTATCAGCAGATAGGCTACTTCGCCCCCACGTCGCGTTTCGGCACGCCGCATGATTTTATGGAGTTCGTTGACCGCTGCCATGCCGAGGGAATAGGCGTTATCATGGACTGGGTGCCTGCGCATTTCCCGAAGGACGCCGCTGGTCTTTACGAATTTGACGGCACAAGCTGCTATGAATATTCCGACCCGCTCAAGCGGGAGCACAAGAACTGGGGCACGCATATTTTCGACTGGGGCAAGCCCGAAGTACAAAGCTTCTTGGTGTCGAATGCGAACTACTGGATAGAAAAGTACCACATCGACGGGCTTCGTGTTGACGCTGTCGCTTCAATGCTTTACCTTGACTATGACAGGCAGGGCGGCGAGTGGCGTCCGAATGCTTACGGCGGGCATGAGAACCTTGAAGCCGTGGCATTCCTGCAGAAGCTGAATGCGGCGCTGTTCCGCGAGCATCCCAACATTATGATGGTCGCTGAGGAATCCACTGCGTGGCCGATGGTCACAAAGCCGGCGGATATCGGAGGTCTGGGATTCAACTTCAAGTGGAACATGGGCTGGATGAACGATATGCTCCGCTATATGTCGATGGACCCGCTTTCCAGACCGTATAATCACAATCTGGTGACATTCTCGTTCTATTATGCTTTCTCGGAGAACTACATTCTTCCGATATCGCATGACGAGGTGGTATACGGCAAGTGCTCAATGCTCGACAAGATGGGCGGACCGAGAGAGTTCCGATTCAACTCGATGAGGACGTTCCTCGGCTATATGACGGCGCACCCCGGCAAGAAGCTGATGTTCATGGGTCAGGAATTTGCGCAGTACAAGGAATGGAACTTCCAGACCCAGCTTGACTGGGAGGTGCTGGAGTTCGAGCCTCACCGCAAGCTGTTTGAATATGTGCGCGACCTGAACAAGTTCTACACCGACAATGCGCCGCTGTGGGAGTGCGACACGAGTTGGGAGGGCTTCCACTGGATATCCAGCGAGGACAGCGCAAACTCCGTTATCGCTTTCCGCAGGATAGCGAGAAACAAGGACGAACTGATATGCGTATGCAATTTCCAGCCGGTAAGGCATGAGATATACGAGATAGGCGTTCCGTACTATGCGGACTATGAGGAAGTTTTCACCTCTGACGCTGCAAAATACGGCGGAACGGGCGTGTTCAACGGCACGGTGACCGCAAAGGAAGAGCCTATGCACGGCGAGCAGTACCGTATGTCGATAGACCTGCCGCCTATGGCAGTGCTGTTCTTCAAGATCAAGAACAAGCGCAAGCCGCCCAGCCAGATGACTGAGGAGGAACTTGCGGAGGAGCAGAAGCGCCTTTCCGGAGAAAAGCAGGTCGAGGAAGAAAATCCTGCTAAGCCGGCAACAGCCGCACAGGTCGCACTGGACGCTCCGGTCGCACCTGAAGTGCCCGCAAAGACTGCGGGAGAGCCGGTGGAAAAACTCCCCGAAAAGGAAAAGCCACAGCATGAAAAGACTGCAGCCGCCGTTCCGGCAAAGGCTGCGGAGCAGAAAGCCAAAACCGCCGAAAAAGGCGATGATCATAAGGAAATCACGGCTCAAAAGGTCGGGACAGGAGGAAATATATGAATCACATTAAAAAAGAGTGCGTTGCGATGCTGCTTGCCGGTGGTCAGGGAAGCCGCCTTTATGCGCTGACGCAGGAGATGGCGAAGCCCGCTGTACCCTATGGAGGTAAGTACAGGATAATCGACTTCCCGCTGTCGAACTGCGTAAATTCAGGTATCGACACGGTCGGCGTACTGACTCAGTATCAGCCGCTGGTGCTCAACGAATACATAGGCAACGGTCAGCCGTGGGGTCTTGACAGAGCGCACGGCGGAGTGCACGTACTCCCCCCGTATGAAACGGCGGCAGGCAAGGCGTGGTATTCCGGTACAGCTAACGCTATCTACCAGAATATCGGCTTCATTGACCGCTACAGTCCGGAATATGTTGTTATCCTGTCCGGCGACCATATCTATAAGATGGATTACTCCAAGATGGTGGACTTCCACAAGCAGCATGAAGCTGACGCCACTATCGCAGTGCTTGAAGTTCCGTGGGAGGAAGCTCCCCGCTTCGGCATAATGAGCGCAAATCCCGACGGCACTATCTACGAGTTCGCAGAGAAGCCCAAGGAGCCTAAGTCGAACCTTGCTTCAATGGGTATTTATGTATTCACATGGGCAAAGCTTCGCAAGTACCTCATCGAGAACGAAAACGACGAGGGTGCGACCAAGGACTTCGGCAAGAACATTATCCCTGCAATGCTCGACAACAAGGAAAAGATGGTGGCATACCACTTCGACGGCTACTGGAAGGACGTTGGAACCATCGACTCGCTGTGGGAAGCAAACATGGACGTGCTCGACCCCAAGGTACCGCTCGACCTGCTTGACGACAGCTGGAAGATATACTCCAGAAACCCGGTAATGCCTCCGCATTACGCAGGCCCGAACAGCCAGATACAGAACTCTATGGTGGCAGAGGGCTGCGAGATAAACGGTATGGTGGACTTCGCCGTGCTGTTTGCAGGCGTTGTCATTGAAGAGGGTGCGATAGTTCGCGACAGTATCATCATGCCTAACACCGTCATCAAGAAGGGTGCAGTCATCGAATATTCCATCGTCGGCGAGAATTGCGTGATCGGCGAGGGCGCACATATCGGAGAACGTCCGGAACTTATCGAGGACAAGTCCCAGTGGGGCGTTGCCGTTATCGGACACAACGTCAATGTATCCGACAAGGCAGTTGCACCGCCAAAGGCAATGATTTCTAAGGACATATGAGATAGGAAAGGAAGTTTTTGATATGGCAAGTATGGGCAATGTTTTAGGACTTATTTTTGCTAATATGCACGAAGAGAACCTCCCTGAGCTGACTAAGGCAAGAGCAATGGCGAGCGTTCCGTTCGGCGCAAGATACCGCCTTGTGGATTTCCCGCTGTCAAGCATGGTCAATTCCGGCATAACACAGGTGGGCATAATCACACAGGCTAAGTACTATTCACTGATGGACCACCTCGGAATGGGCAGTGAGTGGGATCTGGCAAGAAAGACAGGCGGTCTGCATATCCTGCCGCCCTATGGCAGAAGCGATAACGGCGTATACAGGGGCAGACTTGAAGCGCTCGCAGGTGCAGCAGAGTTCATTCACGAATCCGGCGCTGAATATGTTATCATGTCGGACAGCAATGTCGTTGCGAATATCGACTTCAAGCCGATAATCGAGTTCCACGAGAAGAAGGGCGCAGACATCACCTGCGTATATGGAAGCGGCGTATATGAGGCGGACAGAACGTCAAAGTTCACCGTGCTGTGCGTTGACGAGAACGACGTTGTAAACGACGTGCTGTCAAGACCCTCGATAAGCGGCGAGGTGAAGCCCGCTCTGAACATTTATGTGACAAGGCGTGATTTCCTTGAGAACATAATCCGTGAGTCAGAGTGCCGCAGCCTTTACAGCTTTGAAACGGATATCCTCCAGCACAAGCTGCATGACTTCAAGGTTTACGGCTATAAGTACGAGGGCTATTATGAGATAATCGACGGCATGAAGACCTACTACAAGGCAAATCAGGAGATGATGGGCCGTGACGTGCGCCGCAACCTGTTCTCGCTTGACAAGCCTATCTATACAAAGGTAAGAGATGTCGCTCCCGCTAAGTACGGAATCGACGCAAATGTCAAGGGCTCGCTCATTGCAGACGGCTGCATTATCGACGGCACTGTTGAGAATTCCGTGCTGTTCAGGGGCGTTACGGTAGGCAAGGGCGCTGTGATAAAGAACAGCATCGTTATGCAGGGAACAGTCATTGAGGAAAAGGCTGCGTTCATCAACGGCATTTCCGACAAGGACGTTACCCTCACAAAGAACCGCACCATCACCGGCTCGGCTGATTATCCGGTATTCATTACCAAGGGCGCATCAGTCTGATGATTTCTGCTGTATTGTAGGTACATAATTATATTGAGGGGGCTTGCTCCCTCAATATTTTTTGCAAGATTATCAAAAAGGGCTTGCAAAAAATATAATGCTATGGTATAATGAAGATAACAGCGGGAAAGCGGGGACGGTCAGTTTTTGGCAGAAGCCCTCGAAAAAGACGCATTTTTACTATAGACAATAATAAAGAGAGGTCGCTAACATGAACTATTCACAGATGAGCAAGGAACAGCTTCAGGCTGAAAAGACAGCGCTTGAACAGCAGTATGCAGATTACAAGGCAAAGGGCTTAAAGCTGGATATGTCCAGAGGTAAGCCGGCTCCTGAGCAGCTTAATCTTTCGCTGGATATGCTGCTGCACTGCCTTGACGGAGATTACAAGTCCAGCAACGGTATCGACTGCCGCAACTACGGCGTGCTCGACGGTATCCCTGAGGCAAAGGCTCTGTTTCAGGAAATGCTCGGCGTTTCCTCTGACGAAGTTATCGTCGGCGGTAACTCCAGCCTGCAGATGATGTATGATACGATAATCCGTGCAATGCAGCTTGGCGTGCTCGGCAGCGAGAAGCCGTGGTGCAAGTACGATCACGTGAAATTCCTCTGCCCTGCTCCCGGATATGACAGGCATTTCGCTATCTGTCAGGCGCTTGGCATTGAGATGATAAACGTTGACTACTGCGAGGACGGCCCCGATATGGACACGGTCGAGAAGCTTGTCGCTGAGGACGAGGAGATCAAGGGTATCTGGTGTGTTCCGATGTACTCGAACCCCACAGGTATCACATATTCCGACGAGGTAGTAAGACGCTTCGCAAACCTGAAGCCCAAGGCAAAGGATTTCCGCATATTCTGGGATAACGCATACTGCGTACATCACCTGTCGGAGGAGCACGACCACCTGCTGAACATCATCGAGGAGTGCAAGAAGGCTGGCAATCCCAACATGGTGCTTGAATTCACGTCTACCTCTAAGATATCGTTCCCCGGCGGCGGTCTGGCAGTAGTCGCTGCAAGCAAGGAGAACATCGACTTCATCAAGAGCCAGATGACATATCAGACGATAGGCTTCGATAAGCTCAACCAGCTTCGTCATGCGAAGTATTTCAAGAATTTCGAGAGTATCAGCGAGCACATGAAGCACCATGCGGCAATAATCCGCCCGAAGTTCGACGTTGTGCTGTATATGCTGGATAAGGAGATAGAGCCGCTTGGGATCGGCAAGTGGAACAAGCCCAACGGCGGTTACTTCATATCTTTCGACGCACTGCCCGGCTGCGCAAAGCGCATTGTATCCCTCGCAAAGGAAGCAGGCGTGGTAATGACCGGCGCAGGCGCTACATTCCCGTATGGCAAGGACCCCAAGGACAGCAATATCCGTATCGCACCGACATTCCCGTCAGTTGACGAACTTCGTCAGGCAATGGAGATATTCTGCGTTTGCGTAAAGCTTGCAAGCGTTGAGGTACTTCTCAGCAAGTAAAAAGCGATAATTGAAATAATTAAGCGCATAATAGTCGGAGTAAGTCCGGCTGTTATGCGCTTTTTGTGTATAAAACAGGCTCAGCGCTATTCACTGAGCCATATTATACGTATTTTGAAAAGCTTCCCCATTCCGCTCCCTCGTCCGGCTGCCTGACGATACGGTAGTAACGATACAAGGTAAAAATGCAGATGTAACATTGCGGGGCGTGATTTGTAAAAGGGGATTCGAACCCCGTATGCGCCCGACATACGCCATAGCTGCGGCTCATTCTCAGCCACTGGAGATCACGTCCACTGCCGCCGGACTACCGTCTTTTCAAGGTTCAATAAGTTCTGTCGTCCAGTTTAGCTGCTGGATAAGTTCGTCCGTCTGACGAAGTTCCTTTGAAAGTGAATCGACCTGCTTTTGCAGGGAAGCCACGTCCACTGTGCTCTGTATCCTTATTTCGGCGCGTGAATATCTGTCCACCTTGCTGCTTGCCTGATCTAGGAAAGTCCGCATTATCGACGTTTCAAGCTTCAGGCGGTCGCGGCGGGCGAGAAGCTGTGTGAGCGTTTCGCCCTCATAGCTTACTGAACTGTTGGTCAGGTTTATGCGGTACATCAGATCTTCGAGGCGGGCAAGGCACTCGTTCAGTTCTTTCAGCAGGACCTGCGGGTCCTCTGACGGGACTTCGCCCTCCTGAACCTTTGCATTGTTTTTCAGCCTTTCGGTAAGCTGGGATAGTCTTCGCTGGATATCTGAGCGTTCTGAAAGCGCAGAAGCAAGCTTCATACTATAAGCCTCCTCAGTCCGGAAGAATATATTTCTTCTGGTAGTCGTTGAATTCGTCCATAAACTCTGAACGGTCAAGTTTTTTGAGTTCGTTCATGTATTCGTGAGTATCCATGCTGTTGTCGCTTATCTGGATAAGATATACGGCGATGTTCGAACAGTGGTCGGAAACACGCTCGAAGTTAGTCAGCAGGTCCTGCAGGATAAAGCCAAGTTCGATGGTGCACTTTCCGCTGCGCAGACGCTCGATATGGCGGGTCTTGAGGTCGCTGCGAAGCTGGTCGATAACGTCCTCAAGCGGCTCGACGCATTTTGCGAGCGCAACGTCCGACTTGATAAAGGAATTGATGGACATATCCAGAATTTCCTTTACGGCGTTTATCATGACGGTAAGTTCCTTGAGCGCCTGCTCAGAGAACTTTATCTTCTTGGAGTGCATTTCCTCTGCGGCTTCAATGATGTTCACCGCATGGTCTGAGATACGTTCAAGGTCGCCTATCGTGTGCAGCATACTGGACACGTTCTTGCTGTCGTTTTCGGAAAGGTCCTTGGAACTTATTTTGAGGATATACGAGCCGATTTTGTCCTCGTAGATATCTATGGCGTTTTCGTTTTCAATGACCTCGGTGCACTTCTTGGGGTCGAACTGCATTACGGCTTCAAGCGAGGTTTTCAGCGTTTCCTGCGTGAGGAGCGCCATTCTTATGCAGACGTTGCGGCACTGCTCGATAGCGACAGAGGGGGTCTTGAGCAGACGCTCGTCGAGCATGGGGGCTTCCTGCTTCTTCTCGCCGGGCTTGTCCCGAACAGTAAGGCAGGCGAGCTTTTCAAGCTGCTTCGTGAACGGCAGGAACACCAGAGTTGCGAGCACATTGAAGCAAGAGTGAATAATTGCGATACCGGTGGAATCAATAGCCACTTCCATGAAGCTGAAATCAATGAACGCATTGAGCAGATAGAACAGGCAAAGGAACAGCACCGTGCCTATACAGTTAAAGTAAAGGTGAACTATAGCAACTCTTTTTGCAGATTTGCTTGCGCCCACAGAAGCGATCAGGGCGGTCACGCAGGTGCCTATATTCTGACCGAGTATTATCGGCAGGGCAGAGGAATAGGTTATGCCGCCGGTAGACTGCGACACTGCCTGCAGGATACCCACGGAAGCTGACGAGGACTGGATAACGGCAGTCATGACCGCGCCCATCAGTACGCCGAGCACGGGGTTCGAGAACATTGTCATTATCTGACCGAATTCAGGGATATCGGCAAGAGGCTTAACTGCGCCGGACATCATTTCCATGCCGAACATCAGCGTTGCAAATCCCAGCAGGATAAGACCTGTGCTGTGTTTTTTATCGGATTTGCAGAACATCAGCAGGATTATTCCGATAAGAGCGAGCACCGGCGAGAAATTCTCCGGCTTGAACGCCTGCAGTATACCGCCGCCCTCGACTGCGGTAAGGCTGAGCAGCCAGCTTGTGGCGGTCGTTCCGATATTTGCGCCCATGATAACGCCGATAGCCTGCGACAGCTTCATGATGCCGGAGTTTACGAAGCCGACAAGCATGACCGTGGTGGCTGACGAGGACTGTATCAGTGCGGTAACTCCCACGCCGAGCAGTACGCCCATGATGGGTTTTTTGGTCAGCTTTTCCAGCCACTTTTCGAGGTTACCGCCGGCAAGCTTTTCGAGCGAAGCGGACAGCGTGTGCATTCCGAAAAGGAACAGGGCAAGCCCTCCGATAAGAGTCAATACGTTTGTGATTCCCATAGATGTTTCTCCTGTTTGTTCAGCAATCTTTCTTTATTGCCTCAGATTTAATATGTTTTTTTCCCATACATCATAATTATACATGATTATTTGATAAATGTACAGAGGTTTGTCGAAAATTTTACGTAAATTTAATAATTATTTTATTACGTGTCAATAGTATCACCCTGCTGCGGGGCAGGTATACATTAATATAGACAAAAACGTGAGGTTCAGGCAGTTTCTGTATTATTCTTTCTTTGAGCGGAATAAATGGAAATATTCCGGCTAAACTATGGTTGAGTTCAAACCACATCAGGCAGCAGCCTTGCTAAAGAAAGGAAAAGAATATGAGAAAAGAAAAAAATAAGAAGCTGATCAACGGAAAAGCGTTCACAGCCGCCGCGGTGCTTGGCGTTGCAGCGATAGCGGCAGCTTCCATCGCCGCATACAACAGAACGCTGGACAAGCTGACGCCTGCGTCAAAGGACAACACAAGCAGCACTTGGGTGTTCAGTTCCCCTGAAAGCACTCCGGTGAATGCCGAGCAGTCCGGCGTAGAGCGCGAGGAGAAGCAGGAAAGCTCCGCTGAGGCTCAGGCGCAGGAAGCCGGAGCACTTCAGACAGAGGAAGCCGAGGAGGTAAACAAGCCCGTGCAGTCCACCGCACGTAACATCATGCCTGTGGAGGGCGAGGTATCCCACCCGTTCAGCAACGGCGAACTGGTGAAGTCTGAAACGCTGGGCGTGTGGAAAACCCACGACGGCTGCGACATACTCTGTCCGCTGGACACTGACGTGAAGTCCATGTCCGCAGGCGTGGTGACTGAGATAAGGGAAGACCCCCTGTGGGGAATATGCGTGGTGGTCGAGCAGAACAACGGTCTGACCGTGGAATACTGCGGACTTGCCAAGGAACTGAAAATAAAGACCGGACAGGAGATAAAGGAGGGCGAGATAATCGGTAAGACCTCTGACACCTGCCAGATAGAAATAGTGCAGGAGCCGCACCTCCACCTCGGCGTTAAGCAGGGCGGAAAGTGGATCGATCCTATGTCTGTCATAGGTCAGGAAATGCCTGTTGAATGACCTGAAACTTAATAGAAAGTCCCCGACGGTTCGCTGAAGCTGTCGGGGCTTCAGACTGTCGATAAACCCTCATCTTCGTCGTCAAAAGCCCTACGGCAGGCACAAAGCCTAGCCGTAGGGCTTTTTCCTAGAATCTGAGGGCTTCTCGACAGTCTGGGCTTTTTTTATGCAACATGGCGGAACTCCTGAAAAATCACCAAAACCGGCTCAGCTATTCGGGCGTTTTTGTGTAATTCGCAGAAAATCTTCGCGGAAGGTCATTTGTGCAACAGTAATGCAACAAACTGTCCCATATAGGACGAGGTGGCGCAGATTGTCCATTGCAAAAAAAATCGGGGGCAGGTATAATATCAAGTGGGTATTCCGAACATATCGCTATGTTCGGCGTATTCCTGACAGGTGCTGACTGCAGAACAGACTGCACCGGGAGGGAGCGTGGCAATGGAAAAAGACAAGAAAAGCCCCTTGAAGCAGTCCTTGTGGGGAAAATTCTATCAGTGTATAATCACCTGCATTGTGTACTTTCTGTTCAGACCCAAGGTGGAATGGGTGGATAAGTCGGTGAAAAAGCAGCTTAAAGGCAAGCCGGCGGTGTTCGTTTTCAACCACACGCATCATTTCGACGGCGCATTCACGGGGGCGGTGCTGGGCAGATACAAGCCCTATGTCCTTGTGAAGAAAAGCTGGTTCGAGAAAAAGGCGGTGGGCACTATGATAAGCTGGTGCAGGTGCTTCCCGATAGACCTTGACGGAGCGGACGCAGGGTGGTATACCACTGCAGAGGAACTGATCCGCCGCAATGGCTCGCTCATCATCTTCCCTGAGGGCGGTATCGCAAGGCAGGGCAGGATAGAGAAATTCAAGCCGGGCGCAGCGCTGGTATGTGCTTCGACCGGTGCGTGCGTAGTGCCGATGGCGATATACGGCGGCTATCATATGGTATTCGGCAGGCGGCAAAGGCTGCTGGTCGGAAAGCCTATTGAGAGCAATTGTCCGGAGAATATGCGCCATTCTCAGTACGCAAAGCAGCTGATGAAGCAGGCTGAGGACGAAACCAAGCGGCTTTATGGCATTCTGGAGCAGAAGTATGGCAATATCGGCACATATACCGAAAGCTATGCTCAAAACAGTGAACAAGCGGCACAGACCGCAGAAAATTAATTTTTGAGAGGTATTTACTATGAACACAGAAATCGCAGAGAAGATCAAGAATATGCTGGTGGAGAATCTCCGTATCCCCGCTGACGAACTGGAATACACCAGCGAACTGTTCGGCGACGACATCGGTCTGGATTCCATCGACTCTATCGAGATAATCGCAGGTATCGACAACCTGTTCGGCGTTCAGATGACCGGCGCTGCAAGAGAGAACTTCCAGACCATCGAGACCCTCACAAAGTACGTTGAGGAGCATATGGGAGAATAATTCATGGGAAAAGATACAAGATGTGTTGTCACGGGTCTGGGTCTTATCTGTGCGCTCGGCGATGGCACTGACAGGTGCTGGAGCGCAGCAGTGAACGGCGTCACCGGTATCCGTGAGGTGAAGTCGGTCAGCACAGAGGGCTGCTATGCCAACAAGGGCGCAGAGGTCGCAGAAGCCTCTGAGCAGCTTTCCTCGGAGGACTACGACCGCAGTTCGCTGCTTTGCATCAAGGCGGCGGGCGAGGCTCTTGCGGACGCAGGATACACAGTTACCGCCGAAAATTCCGACAGGATAGGCGTTATCGTGGGCAACTGCGTCGGCGGTGCGGCAAGTATCGACAAATATTACACAGACGAATTCAAGGGCGGCTCGGCAAAGGCTTCGGATATCCTCAAAATGCCGGCTTCCGCTATTGCGAACAACGTTGCAAGGCATTTCGGACTGAACGGTGCGACCGCAAACATCGTGAATGCGTGCGCCGCAGGTACGATGAGCCTTTCGTATGCCTGCGACCTTATACGCGCGGGCAAGGCTGACGCATTTGTTGCGGGCGGCTCGGACAGCTTTTCTTCGCTTGCGTTTGCAGGATTCCATGCGCTGCACGCTCTGGCTGCAGACGCCTGCTCGCCGTTCAACAAGAGCAACGGTATCACGCTTGGCGAGGGTGCGGGTATACTCGTTATCGAGAGTTACGAGCACGCTGCGGCAAGAGGTGCGAAGATATACTGCGAGGTGCTCGGTTCGGGCGTAAGCTCTGACGCACACCACATCACTGCGCCCCGTCCTGACGGTCAGGGTCAGATGAGTGCTATCCGCAGGGCTGTGACGAACTCAGGGCTTGATTTCACCGATATCGACTACATAAACGCACACGGCACAGGTACTGCAAAGAACGACGAAGCTGAGTTCCTTTCTCTGCATACACTGTTCGACGGCAACGACCATCTGTCGGTAAGTTCGACGAAATCAATGACTGGTCACTGCCTTGGTGCGGCAGGCTCTATCGAGGCTGTGCTGACTGTAAAGTCGGTGTGCGAGGATACCGTACCTCCGACCATCGGCTACACTCAGGAGGACCTTGAAACGCTGGAAGAAAAGGCTGGCGATATCGACTTCGTTCCCAACGCAAAGAGAGAAAAGACCGTGAACTATGCGGTGTCTAACTCGTTTGCATTCGGCGGAAACAACGCAAGTATCGTGTTTGCAAAGAAGCCGCATGATATCCCTGACAATACCAACCGTGAGAAGCTTTACATCACTGGTATCGGCGAACTGGTCGGCGATACTGCGGAGGACGGAAAGGGCATACGTGCTTCCATCAGTTCTGACGATTACAAGGAGCACGGTATCAAGATGGCGTTCTACCGCAAGCTTGACAGATTCAGCCAGCTGCAGCTTATCAGCGGCATGAGAGCGCTCAAGGACGGCGGCGTCACAATAGATGAGAGCAACGAAAATGACGTTGGCATCATTATCGGTACTGCAGACGGTCCTATGACTGAGATCGTGGGCTTCCAGAAAGCGGTAGTCGAGGGCGGCACGGCGAACGGCAGTGCGTTCTCTTTCCCGAACACGGTTTACAATGCTGCAGGCGGTTATTTCAGCATATTTGCGGGAATAAAGGGCTACAATGTGACTGTTGCTAACAGCGTGCAGGCGGGTATCCAGAGCATATGCTACGCTGCGGACGTACTGCACAACGGCACTGAAAACATCATGGTGGCAAGCGGCACTGATGAAAACACCGACGTTGACGCAGAACTTTACGGAAAGCTTGGACTGCTTGCAGATACCAAGCCCTATTCCGCAGACAAGTCGGGATTCGTGCTCGGCGAGGGTTCGGTTTCTCTCATAATCGAGAAAGCAAGTTCCGCTGAAAAGAGGGGCGCGCAGAAATACGCCGAACTGGCAGGCTGCGCAATGACTCACCATGCAGTGGATTTCGGCACGGTGGAAGGTTCGCAGGACGCTCTTGTCAAGGCTATAGAGCAGGCTTGCGCAGACGCAGGCATTACCCCCGCAGAGATAGACGCAGTGAGCGGCTTCGCAGACGGTCACAAGGCGATCGACGAACTTGAGCTGTCGGCGTATAAGCAGGTATTCGGCAAGGATATTCCGGTATTCGCAGTAAGGGAGAATATCGGTGAAGCGAGAGCGGCTGCAGGCACAATGCAGGCAGCGTATGCAGCAAAGCTGCTTGCCGGAAAGGCTGATGGAGCAGTAAAGGCTTATATCGGCGGAAAGCCCGCAGACGTTGACGCTTCCGGATATAAGTACATTCTTTGTGCAGCATGGGGCGCAGGCGGGTCTTATTCCGCTGCAGTCCTGAAGAAGATTTGATTTTATAGGGTCCTGCTGAGCCGGAGTATACTGGTTATGAATGCCTGCTTTGCGGGACCTTATTTTAGTTGGAGGACAAATGGAGAAAGTCGCACTTGTTACGGGGGCTTCCCGCGGCATAGGAAAGGCTTGCGCTCTGCGGCTGGCAGAGTGCGGCTATGATGTAGTCGTCAATTACAATTCAAACGAAGCGCTGGCGCAGGAGGTAGTTTCTGCGATAGAGGCAATGGGTCAGAGGGCCGCTGCGATAAAGGCTAATACCGCAGACCTCAAGGAAGTGCAGAATATGTTCCGTGAGGCGCATAAGCTGTTCGGCAGACTTGACGTACTGGTAAACAACGCCGGCGTCGTTGACGACGCATATCTGCTGATGATAAACGAGGATTCTCTGTCGAGAAGCCTTGACATAAATATCAAGGGATATTTCCACTGCGCACAGCAGGCGGCTCTTAAAATGATGAGCAAGAAGCAGGGCGTTATCATCAACGTTTCTTCGGTAAGCTCCGTTCTTGCAGTCGAGGGACAGGGAGTTTACAGCGCAACAAAGGGCGCGGTGAACTCAATGACCGCAACGCTCGCAAAGGAACTTGCTCCGAGAGGGATAAGGGTGAACGCAGTCGCTCCCGGATTTATCGAAACGGAAATGCTGGACGCTATCCCGGAGGACAAAAAGGCGGAATACCTCAAGGCGATACCCATGAACAGACTGGGTACTGCGAAAGAGGTGGCAGACGTAGTTGCACAGCTTTGCTCTGACGCATTCTCATATGTCACGGGGCAGGTCATCGTGCTTGACGGAGGTCTTAGCTTATGAATCTGCTGGAGATAAACGAACGTATCAAACAGCGTCCCCCGTTTCAGATGATAGAGCGGGTGACGGAACTTGTGCCGAATGTGTCGGCAAAGGGCATAAAGTGCGTTTCGGTGAACGAGCCGTATTTCATGGGTCATTTCCCTGACGCACCGATAATGCCGGGCGTACTGCTCATAGAGAGCGCAGCCCAGCTTTGCAGCCTTGTGATAGCGCCTGAGAATGCAGCGGACGACGAAAACAAGCTGTATGTGCTGCTTAAGGTCAAGGATTTCAAGTTCCTCAGACCGGTGATACCCGGCGACAGGCTTGAAATAGAGGTAAAGGCTACCATGGCGGGCGCAGGCGCATATGAGTTTTCGGCAGTGATATCGGCAGACGGAGCAGTCAAGGCAAAGGGAAGTATGCTGTTCACGTCGATGGATAAGAGCGCAGTATATGGCTGAACTGACGTTTGATCTCTCCTGCTGCATCGTGTCCGGCGGTGTGGAACTGAGGGAGCGTGTTGAGAGAGCGCAGGCGGATTATTCCGGACTGTGCAGGGAATATTTCGAGAATATCCTTGCGAAATACGGGAAGCCCGGAAAGGCGTTTCCGCAGAGCGCCTGTGCATTCCTGCTGCTTGACGAACTGCTGAAAAAGCAGGGCGTAGACCGCCAGCGGCTCGCAATTTCAAGGAACGCCGAGGGCAGACCCTGTGTGATAAACCGCAGCGACGTCGATTTCAGCATTTCGCATTCCGAGGGAGCGGCGCTTGCGTGCGTCGCAGTCGGAAAGGACGCAGAGATAGGCGCGGATATCCAGCGGGTGCGTAATTACACGAACGAGCATATGGAGCAGCTTGCGAGGTCGTTCATGGACGAGGCGGAGCTTACAGGCTTCCTGTCCAGCACTGAGCGCACCGAGTATTTCTACACGGCGTGGACCCGCAGAGAGGCACTGTTCAAGCGCACCGGAAGCTATCACGGGCTGAACGGCAGTCCTGAACGTGCGTCGGCTCAGGGCAGGTTCATCACCGGTCTGGTGACGGCCTGCGGCAGCCGTTATTACTATAGTATAAGTCTGCCGGACGAGGCGGATCAAGGAGAATAAATGAGAGTATTAGTATTGAACGGAAGCCCCAAGGCAGAGCGCAGCAATACCCTTAACATCACAAAAGCGTTTCTGAAGGGATTTCCGCAGGACACCGAGGTCGAGCAGGTAAACCTCTACAAAAAGGACATAAAGCCCTGCTGCGGCTGCTTTTCCTGCTGGAGCAGGACTCCGGGAAGCTGCGTGATAAAGGACGATATGCAGGATATCTATGAAAAGATAAAGGCTGCGGATATCGTTATAGAAAGCTTTCCGCTGTATTTCTTCGGAATGCCCTCGCAGATGAAGGCAATGACCGACCGCTGTCTGCCGTTCATGCTGCCGTATATGGGCAATCTGGTCGAGGACAAGAACGCAAGCTTCCATGAACTGCGTGACGAGTCCATGCACGAGAAGCGTCTGGTCGTGATAACCACCTGCGGCTATGTAGACGCAAATCCCATGTACCCCGCTTTGCTCAAGCAGCTTGACCTTATTGCGGGTGATGGGCATTACACAGCTATTCTATGTCCTGAGGGAGAGCTTTTCATTGCGGAAAAGGCAAAGCGCCAGCGCGAGGGCTACCTCGCAGAGATAACAAAGGCGGGCGCAGAGTTCGCAGAACACCGTGCGCTGTCCGATGAAACCAAGAAGCGTATCGCAAGACCTATCCTTTCTCCAAAGGGATTTGAAACTATTACATTGGCGCACTGGGAAATGAATAAGTAATCAGACCGGCGATAAGCCCTAATCTTCGTCGTAAGGCGAAAACCTTTGATGCGCAGCGTCCTGCTGCGCTTGGGGTTTTCGCTCGTGACGTCGTGTCACGAGCGGCTAACGGCAGGCACAAACACGATGTTTGCGCCGTTGCCCCAAAAGCCCGACACGATGTCGGGCAACTAAGGGCAACCTGCACAAACACGATGTTTGCGCCGTTGCCCCAAAAGCCCGACACGATGTCGGGCAACTAAGGGCAACCTGCACAAAGC
>CAKSEC010000004.1 GCA_934446355.1 uncultured Oscillospiraceae bacterium
AAAGGATTCCGGCTACTTTGAAATTGCGCAAAAACGCATTGAAGAGGCACAACAGCAAATCAGATTAACAGGATAAACGCTATTTTCATACCGGAAAGGAGGAAACCCGCGTGATATCCACACTAATACTTCTCTACGCCCTGAACAGCGCAGGAACAATACCACAGGGCTGCTTTATAGCGGCATGGGTGCTGGCTTCGGTTGAACTTGCCGTTAAGGTACTGACCGGGCTGGATAAGACAAACGATAAGAAATAATCAAGCGCTATGCGATAAGCACGGCGTTTTTTTATTGCCCTGCAGGCGACACTCGCCCGAAACACGCTCATGGCGTTAAACTGCGCATGGAATAAGCCGACAGGCTATAAACGGAGGCTCAGTCGAACTAACGTTCGACGGAGAGGATTCTGGTTTCGCCGCCGTAAAGCGTGGCGGCGATTTGCTTCGCAAACCATCAGAATCCCCAACAAGGAGGTAATATTACAATGGCAGACGAAACACAGACCACTCAGGCAACACAGGAGCAGGGCGCTGCTTTAAGCGCCGGAGGTGATCCCAACGTATCTACGCCCGAATCTGCGCAGGGGGCGGAAAAGAAATTCACGCAGGACGAGGTGAACGACCTCATAAAGGCTCGCGTTCAGCGCGAGCGCAAGGGGCTTCCCAGCAAGGACGAACTGGAAGCGTTCTACAAGTGGCAGGACGACCAGAAATCCGCAGAGCAGAAGTCCGCGGAAGCCATCAAGGCGCAGTCTGACCGTGCGGACGCCGCCGAGAAGAAAGCCGCAGCCCTTGAAGCGAAGCTGCTTGCGACCTCAAAAGGCGTAAAGCCCGACGCAGCGGACGACGTTGTGGCTCTGGCTTCACTCAAAGTCAGCGACGATATGCCGCTTGAAAAGGCTATCGACGAGGTGCTGAAAAAGTATCCGTTATTTACGGGTACGACAGTATCGGCAACGACCGGAGTTCCCGCAGGGAACGGCGGTGCTTCCCGCTCAGGCGTAGAAGCCGCTTTCCTTGCGAAGAACCCCGGAATCAAAATATGAAAGGAGATTTAATTTATGCACGAACATCAGGAACGCTACTCCGCCCTTGTTATGGCGAAGCTTCGTCAGGACAATATCCTCAAGGACGGCGTAGTATTCAACAACGACTATGAGGGCGACCCCAAGTCGGGCGCAGTCAAGATCCCCAAGCGTGACACGGAGGTCAAGGTCGGCGACTATGACACGGTGAAGGGCGGCGACCTTTCGCAGGGCGTTACCACCTACGAAACGCTCACCATCAACAAGGACAAGTTTGTAAACGAGCTTATAGACGGCTATGACGCCGCTTCCGTTCCCGATAATCTCGTTGCGGACAGGCTCGACAGTGCGGGGTATTCCTGCGCCTGCACTATCGACAGCGACGGTGCGACTTGCCTGCTCGCAGAGGGCACTAAGGTGGGCGTAGGCACTGTGTCGCCGGCTTCCGTCTACTCGACGGTGGTAGACCTGCGCACGCAGCTTTCAAAGGCTAACGTCCCCAACGAAGGCAGGCGGTATCTGCTCGCAACTCCCGACGCCGAGATGATAGCGCAGTGCTTCGGGTTGTCTGAGGCTGTGGTTTCCGGCAGAAGCACGACTGACGAATACATGGTGGCGATACGCACGGTTACCGTGAGGAGCTCCCGCCGCTGGGATTCAACTTCATGCGGCTGGGGCTTGCTGATGTGCTGTATGACCCGAAAACTGGGAGGATCATTACGCCGAATACGGGAATCGTGCAGGAAACGTCAGAGGGAGCGAATGCTTCTGAGCCGCACAGCATTATTGAGGAACGTGCCCGCCACTGGACAAAGGGTGCGCACGGTTACTTTACTGGGAGTTATTCGGACGGTGCGAGCAGCGGAGGTTCTGGAGGAAAGGGACTTGACAAATCGGGTGGAAGTGGTATAATTAAATCAGGAAGTGATGAGGTGACTATTTCGAGCATTGACAAGCCCATTGAGCAGCAACACACTGGCAAAGGCAATCCGAACGCTGTACTAACATTTGACGTTCCGCTAAACAACCGACAGCAGGCACTCCTGGACAGCCTTCCTGAGTACGACAGCAGAGTGACAGTATCACGTGAGAGCGTGAATATGGCTGACCTGTCTGCCCTTACCGCAAAGACCGGCGATGAATTTGCAATGTTCACCCAGGGCGGCGAACGTTTGGTTGTCCGTGGCAACAGCACAAAGGTAAATATAAACGTTGACGAGGCAAAGCGTTTAGCTGAGCAGGGATACAGATGGAGCGGTCATACGCACCCAGGTGTAGATATCAATGTTATGATCCCCTCGTCAGGTGACAAAGAAATATTGAAGTGTTTCCCGCAAGACATAAGCGTAATATATGATTCAAAAGGTAATTTCCGCACATTTGAAAAGGAGTGAGAATATGTGCAAAAGGTTTGACGAATGGTCGCAGGAAATCAAAGCATTTTGCGAAAGCAATGGATACAGCTTTGAAAAAGCAAAGAAGCTTTCTAAATGCTGGGGCAAGAACGACCTTTTTTTGCAATATTTCGACCCAGACTGCGAATCTGTAAAAAAGGGACTTGGGCTGCTTGACGAAACTCCTATGCCGCTCGTTCTGTACATCAGAAAAGAAAACGGCAAGCTTGTTTTTGAGCAGACCGAACACACCCGCCGCTACCTATCGTAATTTGAACAGTTGAATATTAAAAAAGCACTTACATTTGTAGGTGCTTTTTCTTATGCGAGAAAGGAGGGCAAAATGCGCAAAATCACATACACGAATCTTGTGAACGGGCTGTCCGTTGAGTTTTCCTCGGATAGCCCGACAATGCACCTGAAGCTGTCCGGATTCGACGGGAGCAGCGTCGCTTCAAACGCTATAGCGTACACGCCTGTCGGTTTGGACGGCCAGAAAACAGTATCCTGCAGGCTATCGCCGAGAACTATTGTCGTTCCGGTGGAGTGCAGGACCGCTGAAACTCCGAAGCTGCTCGACCAGTACCAGAAGAAAATCGGGGATTTCGTTATTTTTCACAAAAAGCCCTTTCGGTTTTTGCCATTTGATTTACCACGCTCGACTTTACGAAAATTGTTTAACTGGCAAACTTGACACCCATACTGACATCCAAACTTGCGAAAAGATGCGAAAAATGCAGCGTTTTACGTTTGATAATGCTAAAGAAATAATCCCGCCAACCGGCTAGTAAAGCCGTCTGGCGGGGATAAATGTTCTGGTACGCCTGATGCGATTCGAACGCACGACACATAGCGTCGGAGGCTATTGCTCTATCCAGCTGAGCTACAGGCGCATATCAACTTTAATATTATATCATAGAATCTCAAAAAAAGCAACAGTTTTTTGAAATAATCACAAAAAAATATGTAGTATAAATATTTGCAACATTTTCGTGCATGATGACGATTAATTCAAAAAAAACACATCATTACTTGACAATTTACATAAAATGCGGTAAAATAGTAATTAGCACAGAGGTTAGGAATGCTTCTGTAATGAAAGGAGTAATACTATGGGATTAATCAAGGCTGCCATTAATGCGGTTACAGGAAATCTTGCGGATCAGTATAAGGAATACATCTATTGCGAATCATTATCGAATGATATACTTGCTGCCAAAGGACATAAGCGCGTGGGCTCCAAGGGCACCAATAAGGGCGATGATAATATTATCACCGACGGATCTGCGATCGTGGTAAACGAGGGCCAGTGCGGACTTATCGTTGTCGACGGCAAGGTGTCTGAAGTTGCTGCGGAAGCCGGCGTGTTTGAATTTAAGTCGGCTGTTTCGCCATCCGTTTTTTCGGGTAATCTAGGCGAGAGCCTTATGAATACACTCAAGGATATCGGTTCACGTATCACCTACGGCGGTCAGGCAGGCCACGACCAGCGTGTGTATTACATAAACCTGAAAGAGATCATGGGCAACCGCTATGGTACTGTGAATCCTATTCCGTTCCGTGTAGTGGATAATAACATCGGTCTTGATGTAGACGTATCCCTGCGCTGCAACGGTGAATATTCCTACCGTATAACCAACCCCATTCTGTTCTATACTAATGTATGCGGTAACTTCGGTGAGACCTTTAACCGCTCCGGTCTTGACAGTATGCTCAAGGCAGAGATACTCACTGCGCTTCAGCCCGCCCTCGGTAAGATCTCTGAGCAGGGCGTTCGTCCGAGTATGCTCCCCAGCCATGCTATGGAGATATCAGACGCACTCAACGAGGTCCTTTCAAAGAAGTGGGGCGAAGCAAGAGGTATCGTTGTAGCTTCGTTCGCTATGAATCCTCCCACGCTGCCTAAGGAAGATCAGGAGATGATAACAAATCTCCAGCGTACCGCAGTAATGCGCAATCCTAACATGGCGGCAGCAACTCTTGTTGACGCTCAGGCTAATGCAATGAAGACCGCTGCAGGCAATCAGGGCGGCGCAATGATGGGCTTCATGGGAATGAACATGGCTCAGCAGCAGGGCGGCTTCAATGCTCAGTCGCTTTATCAGATGGGCGCTCAGCAGCAGGCACAGCAGCCTGCTCCGGCTCAGAACGCAGCTCCTGCAGCAGGCTGGAAGTGCGAGTGCGGCGCTCAGAATACCGGCAAGTTCTGCCAGAACTGCGGCAAGCCCCAGCCGGCACAGCCTGAGGGCTGGACCTGCTCCTGCGGCGCAGTAAACAAGGGCAAGTTCTGCCAGAATTGCGGTAAGCCCAAGCCCGCTGGCGCACCTCTTTATAAGTGCGACAAGTGTGGCTGGCAGCCTGAGGATCCCACAAACCCGCCTAAGTTCTGTCCGGAATGCGGAGATCCGTTTGACGCAAACGACATAGTATAATTATATTCGACCTGTCATTCACAAATCAGCCACTCGCAGATTTCCTGCGAGTGGTCTTTGTGCGTTAATTTATGATCCGAAAGGATAAAATATATGTCTGTATTTGATATATTCAAAAAGCTAGAATCAGAAAAGAAACCTGAGCCGCAGGGCGCAGTGGAGTATATAATCTGCGGTCTTGGCAATCCCGGAACGCAGTACGAGGGCACACGTCATAACATAGGTTTCATGACGATAGACACCCTCTGCGAGAAATATAAGCTTGACTGCAAGCGCCTTAAATTCAAGTCGCTCACCTGTGACGCCGTGATATCCGGTAAACGCTGCCTTATCATGAAGCCGACAACCTACATGAACAACAGCGGCGAAGCGGTCACGGAAGCCATGGGTTTCTATAAAGTACCGCCTGAGCGTACTATTATAGTGTTCGACGATATTTCGCTCGAACCGGGGAAACTGCGTATACGCAGAAAGGGCAGCGACGGCGGTCATAACGGTATCAAGAGCATAATCTACCTGTCTGGCTCCGACCAGTTCCCAAGAATAAAGATGGGCGTGGGCGCAAAGCCGCACCCTGACTACAGCCTTGCGGACTGGGTGTTGGGTCACTTCAAAAAGGAGCAGGCAGAGGTTCTGGAAAGCGGCATGGATAATGCGGTCGCTGCGCTGGAACTTATGGTGGCAGGCAATATCAACGAAGCAATGAACAAGTTCAATTCCTGAGGAAATAGTCATGGATTTCTTTACTACTGCGGCTGGACTTATACCGGAATACAAAAAGCTCAGCGGCTATCTTGACAAGAATAATACCCTGCCTGCCCTTGTGACAGGCGTTTCGCATATTCACAAGGCGCACCTGATAGGAGCGCTTGCGCAGCGGTCTGAACTGCTGCCAATTCTGGTAATTGCTGAATCTGAGGGCGAGGCGCAGCGTTTGACTACGGACATAAATGCAATGTACGGCAGCGGTACTGCGCTTCTTTATCCGGCTAAGGAACTTCTTCTGGGAGACTACGAAGCGGCTTCCCGTGAATATGAGCACAAGAGGATATTTGCCTTGTCCGCAATGCTGAACGGAAGCTGCAGAATGGCTGTTTGCTCGCCGGAGGCTGCCGCACAGTTCACGCTTCCGCCTGAGGAGCTTTCCAAGCGCACCATTACGCTTTCCTCAGACATGGACATTTCGCAGGAGCAGCTTGTGGCGAAGCTGCTTGCAGCGGGTTATTCACGCTGCGACATGATAGAGGGCGCAGGTCAGTTTTCAGTAAGGGGCGGTATCGTGGATATCTACCCGCCGAGCAGCCCGCAGCCCTGCAGAATAGAACTCTGGGGCGATACTATAGACAGCCTGTCCTATTTTGATATTGAATCTCAGCGGCGTACCGACCCTATCGAAGAAATACGCATTTCTCCGGCAGAGGAGGTGCTGTTTGATTCCTCTGATATCCTCAGCGACAGAATAGAGGCACTTGCCAAAAAACTGCGGGGAAAGAACGCTGACGCGGTGCGTGAACGCCTGAATAATGATATCCAAAAGCTTCGCAGCGGGATAAGGCTCAGCACTCCCGACAGGTATTTCCCGCTTTGCTATGACAGGGAAGCCACTGTGTTTGATTACGCAGGGGCGGTGTTCGTCTGCGAAAATACATCGGTAAGGGAGTATTTCCGTGCCGTATCGCTGCAGCACACTGAGGATCTGAAGATACTCACCGAGGAAAAGAAACTCTGCAAGGGTCTTGACCGGTATATGCTCACCAAAAATGAACTGTATTCCGAACTTGACAGCCGCACGAGAGTATATTTCGATACGTTTATCAGAGGCGGCGGAATGCAGCTTGGCATAATGCTTGACATTCAGGCGGCAGTCCAGACGTCGCCGTGGAGCGGTGAATTTTCCGTGCTGCGGTCGGAACTTGACAGCTATTTCACTATGGGATATTCCTGCCTGATTTTTGGCGGTACTGAAAAGGGCGCAAAGACTCTGGCTGATGATCTTATCGACGATGGGTATAAGGCGGAGTTTTCCTTAACCCCCGAAAAGCCGCTGACAGGCAGGGTCATAGTCACGCCCGGCACGCTGAGCGCAGGCATTGAATACGCCGGCTCAAAGCTTGCGATATTCACGCACACCTCGGTACACGCAGACAGAAAGCAGCGTCCGCCCAAGAGAACAAAGGGCGAGGAGATACGTTCGCTTGCAGATATCTCTATCGGCGACCTTGTCGTGCACTATTCGCACGGAATAGGCATATTCGACGGCGTTCACAAGATAGAAACGGACGGCGTTGCGAAGGACTACATCAGGATACGCTACGCCGGAGCGGACGTGCTGCATATTCCGGTAACTCAGCTTGACCTTGTGTCACGCTATATCGGGTCGGGCGACAGCAGTACGGTGAAGCTGAATAAGCTTAATTCCGACCAGTGGCAGAAGTCAAAGGCAAAGGCAAAGGCTGCCGCAAAAGAGATGGCAAGCGAACTTATCGAACTTTATTCACGGCGAATGAAGAGCAAGGGCTTCGAGTTCCCTCCGGACGACCAGCTTCAGGACGACTTCGAGGCGCATTTCAATTATATCGAAACGAACTCACAGCTTCGCTGCATTGACGAGATAAAGGCTGATATGATGAAGCCGGTGCCAATGGAAAGACTGCTTTGCGGCGATGTGGGCTTCGGTAAGACCGAGGTCGCATTGCGTGCCGCATTCAAGTGCGCCGAAAACGGAAAGCAGTGCGCGATACTCGTTCCGACGACCGTACTTGCATGGCAGCACTTCCAGACCTGCTGCAACAGAATGGAGGGCTTTCCGATAAATATTGCGCTGCTTTCAAGGCACAAGTCGCCCTCAGAGCAGCGTGAGATACTCAGGCGGCTGAAATCTGGCAGCATTGACATCATTATCGGCACTCACCGCATTATTCAGGACGATATCAAGTTTAAGGACCTTGGTCTTGTCATAATCGACGAGGAACAGCGTTTCGGCGTCGCTCATAAGGAGAAATTCAAAGAGATGTTCGCCGGCGTCGATATCCTGACGCTTTCCGCTACGCCTATTCCGAGAACGCTCAATATGGCGATGAGCGGCATACGTGATATGAGCGTAATTGACGAGCCGCCGCAGGACCGCCAGCCCATTACCACCTACGTCATGGAGCACGACTGGGGCGTTGTGATGCAGGCGATCCAAAAAGAAATGCGCCGCAGCGGACAGGTGTACTATATCCACAACCGCATTGAATCTATCTATGGCTGCGCTGAGAAGATACGCTCACTTATACCTGAAGCACGTGTCGGCGTTGCTCACGGCAAAATGACTGAGGAGCAGATACTTGAGGTATGGCGGCAACTTCTTGACGGCGTGCTTGACGTACTGGTGTGCACCACGATAATCGAAACTGGCGTCGATGTACCGAACGTGAATACGCTTATCATTGAAAACTCAGACTATATGGGACTTGCGCAGCTGCACCAGTTAAGGGGCAGAGTTGGCAGGACAAACAAGCGTGCCTATGCCTATTTCACGTTCCAGCGGGGAAAGGTGCTGTCTGAAATATCGCAGAAGCGGCTTGACGCAATAAGGGAATTTACTCAATTCGGAAGCGGATTCAGGATAGCTTTGCGTGACCTTGAAATAAGGGGTGCGGGAAGCATTCTCGGCGCAAGTCAGTCTGGACACCTTGCCAATGTCGGGTATGATATGTACTTGCAGCTTCTTGACGAGGCGGTAAGGGAAGAACGCGGCGAAAAGGACGTCCACAAGGAGGAATGCCTTGTGGATATCAGGATAGACGCATTTATTCCGGAGGATTATATATCAAATCAGGCGCAGCGTGTTGACTGCTACCGTAAGATAGCCAAGATACAGACCGAGGAGGACGTCACAGATGTCACCGACGAACTTATCGACAGATACGGTGACCCGCCAAAGTCGGTCATGGGTCTTATTGAGGTCGCAAGGCTCAGGAATATGGCAAGCGCTTCTAATATAGTAGAGATAAGCCAGATGAAGAACGATCTGATATTCTATGTGTCGAAGTTCGACATGAAGAAGATAGCTGCTTTATCAGAAGTATGCGGTGACAGAATGCGGCTTGAGCCTACTGGCAGGGAGCATATCAAGGTAACTCTTGCCAAGAATGAAAAGCCGCTTGACGCAATGCGGACCGTAATTACAGCCATGAGCAGGGCAGGGGAGCAGTAAGGGATTTTGTTAGTTTCTATAAAAAAATCACAAAACCTACTTGAATTTCTGTAAGGTTTGTGGTATAGTATAAGTATGCAATAATAGTTCAGCAGCATAGGTCCGCTTTATGGTCATTGCCTGAGGTCAAGCCCGTGCCGTGTGACATATAATATGCAACATCATTATCGGAGGAATACAATAATGAGAATTCTTTATGCTGCAAGTGAAGCACGTCCTTTTGCCGCTTCAGGCGGTCTTGCCGATGTTGCCGGCTCCCTGCCCAAGGCACTTTGCGCCGCTGGTCAGGAAGCTTGCGTGGTAATGCCGTATTATGTCAATTCATTCAAGCCTGAGCAGAAGGAAAAGATGAATTACATAACCAATTTCACTGTTCCAGTTGGCTGGAGAAGTCAGTATTGCGGTCTGTTTTCACAGCAGGTCGACGGCGTGACCTATTTCTTTATTGATAATGAATTTTACTTCAAGCGTGACAATGGTCTTTACGGCTATTTCGACGACGCTGAAAGATACGTATTTTTCAGCCGTGCAGTGCTTGAAATGCTTAAGTATATTCAGTTCCGCCCGCAGGTCATCAATTCAAACGACTGGCAGTGTGCGCTGATACCTGTGTACTATGATCTGTTTTACAGGAACGCAGGCGGTTGCTACGACAATATCAAACACGTTTTCACGATCCATAATATCGGCTATCAGGGTCAGTATGGTCTTGATCTGGTGCGTGATATCGTTGGTGTTCCTCCGCATAATGTCAATATCATTGAGTATGACGGCGACATCAACTTCATGAAGGGCGCAATCGAAACCGCAGACAAGGTGACAACTGTTTCTCCGACATATGCCAAGGAGATACTTGACCCGTGGTTCTCTCACGGGCTTGACAGGATACTTGTCAGCAAGCAGTACAAGACCTGCGGCTTCCTTAACGGAATCGACACGCAGCTTTATGACCCTGAGCACGATAAGTCCATTGCGGCTAACTTCAGCGCAAAGGACCACAAGGGCAAGGCTGCCTGCAAGAGTGCGCTTTTCGAGGAGTTCGGAATGCCGGAATACAAGATACCGCTGCTTGTAATGATATCCAGATTTGCCGACCACAAGGGCTTCGACCTTGTAAGAGCGGTATTTGATGATATTATCGCAACTGACCTGCAGGTAATGATACTCGGTTCAGGCGAAAGCCAGTATGAGGAGTTCTTCCAGAATATGCACTGGCGTTATCCGGATAAGGTTGGCTTCTACAGAGGCTTCAACAGCGGACTTGCAACAAGAATGTATGCAGGTGCGGATATGTTCCTTATGCCGTCAAAGAGCGAGCCGTGCGGTCTTGCCCAGATGATAGCTGCACGTTACGGCACTATTCCGATAGTCAGGGCTACCGGCGGACTTAAGGACAGTATCGTGGATTACGGCGACAACGGTATCGGCTTCACGTTCCAGAGTTACAATGCGCATGATATGCTCGGCGCAGTACAGCGTGCTAAGTCGGCATACGATAATCGCATGGCTTGGGGCAAGCTGGTTACACGCGCAATGAAGGCAGACTTCAGCTGGGCGCAGTCTGCAAAGCTGTATATCGGGCTTTACAAGGAACTTTGCGGCGAATAACTTGAATCAGTAATATGAAACAGGAGGGGAGCGATTCCCTCCTGCTGTTGTTACATAATAATGGGAGGGTTTTGTCCTCCCATTATTATTTGTCTTTTTTCGGCGTGATGTCCGCAAGCGGGTTTCGGTTCATTGCATTCTCCATCTGCTCGTTTGAGATATGCGTATAGATCTGCGTGGTGTTCAGGTTCTCGTGACCGAGCACCTCTTTTAGTACTCTGACATCTACGCCGTTCTGATACATCAGTGTCGCCGCAGTATGCCGCAGCTTATGTACTGACAGTCCACGGTTATCCAGTCCGCAGCTTTTGAGAGTTTCTTCGACTATCTGCTGTACACGCCGGTTTGAGATACGTGTGTTTCTGCGGCTGAGGAACAGTGCGTCGGTCTTGGCTGTCATATCTCTGCAGCCTAATTCTGCACGTTTCTCGTTGTCTGTTTCTGACAGCTGCATATAGTCGTTGAATGCGTTCACGCAGGCTTCGTTCAGGTAGATTATGCGCTCCTTGCTGCCTTTTCCCAGAACCTTTAGTGTGTATATCTCATGTCCTGAACTGTCGCGGGTCTTGCGAATGTCATTTATGTTTATCCCGACCAGTTCACTAAGACGCATACCGCAGTTCAGGAAGAACGTGATTATGCAGTAATCGCGTTTCTGCGCCGGTGTATTGACGTTCGTCAGCATTTCGACTGATTCTTCAAGCGTCAGGTACTTAGGCAGCGACGATTTCGGCGTGGGCAGTTCAAGATTAGACAATGGATTTACGGCGAACAGTCCCTTGTTGTTCGTAAGGTACTTGAAGAATTGACGAAGTGCGACGCCTTTGCGATATCGTGCCTTGGGGTGATTGTCCTTTTCATTTTTGGTGAAAATCAGGAAGTCCTGTACCATCATCAGGTCGACCGATTTAATATCCGATTCAGTGATGTCCGAGATCGTGATATTGCTAAACTCCTCAGGATCGTCAGACGCTCTGCCACAGCGCATTTTATAGTACCTGAAGAAGGAACGCAGGTCTGTATAGTAATTCAGCACGGTCAATTCGGAGCGATTCTTGACAAGCTGCAGATAGACGATATAATCCCGTAAAAGCTGCGGTGCGTCATCATATTTGTTGTTTTGCATTTTACTCATGTTTACCCCTCTTTTTATTGCGTAAAATTTCTCTTTTACGCAATTGGCTGTATAAGAATTGCATATCATTACTCTGCTGCTTACCCTACGATTCTCATCAACATCAATCAAAAAAGCCGACTGATATAATACATCATACCACAGCATTCAACAAAAATCGACGGACAGTGGTCCATAACACCGTCCGTCTTAACCGTAGGAGCTCAGAACCCATTATTTCCTGAGCAATTATATTATATCACATTAAATTCGATTTGTCCAGTATGGTATAAAAAAATAATGAGGCAATATCGCAAGGCTTTAGTACGTGTCATGTGATCATATATACAGTTCGTTGCGAGTTGCAGTAAAAGTCATGACTAAATAATATGCTGCCTAAAAATATAAGGAGAGGAAAACCTCTCCTTATACGAATTGACCTTATACAGGAAATCAAGCCTTGCCAACAGAACCGAACAGTTCCATCTTCTCCTTGACCTTAGCCTTGATAGCCTCAAAGCCGGGTGCGAGAAGCTTTCTGGGGTCGAAGCCCTTGCCCTGAAGATCCTTGCCCTCTTCGATGTACTTTCTGGTTGCTTCCTGGAATACGAGCTGGCACTCTGTATTAACGTTGATCTTAGCAACGCCAAGCGAGATAGCCTTCTTGATCATGTCATCAGGAATACCTGTACCGCCGTGGAGAACCAGAGGCATATCGCCAACTTCTGCCTTGATCTTTTCGAGGGTGTCGAAAGAAAGACCGGGCCAGTTTGCGGGATACTTGCCGTGAATATTACCGATACCTGCTGCGAGCATTGTAACGCCCAGATCAGCGACCATCTTGCACTCCTTGGGGTCTGCGCACTCACCCATGCCGATTACGCCGTCCTCTTCGCCGCCGATAGAACCAACCTCAGCTTCGAGGGAGATGCCGAGGATATCGCAGGTGTTTACCAGAGCGGTGGTCTTTGCGATGTTTTCCTCGATCGGATAGTGAGAACCGTCGAACATGATGGAGGAGAAGCCTGCATTGATACAAGCCTTTGCGCCCTCAAATGTACCGTGGTCAAGGTGAAGAGCAACCGGAACAGTGATGTGCAGATTCTCGATCATGCCCTTTACCATGCCAACGATAGTGGAATAGCCGCACATATACTTGCCTGCGCCCTCGGATACACCAAGGATAACAGGTGACTTGCACTCCTCAGCAGTGAGAAGGATAGCCTTTGTCCACTCAAGGTTGTTGATGTTGAACTGACCAACAGCATACTTGCCGTCACGTGCCTTGTTCAGCATTTCTTTTGCAGAAACTAACATTATTTTGATCTCCTTTGATTATTAATTGGATAAATATCCGCTTAGTTTATTATAACGCATTTTTCTGAAAAAAGCAATATATTTTCAGATTTTTTTCTCGGAACACAGCATTTATGTGTTACTGCGGAATTTCGTCTGCTTCGGTTGTGTACCTGAAAATTTCGTCCGTGTGGATATCCTCGAAAGATTCAAAGTTTTCTTCACGTCGCATTTGATAGTAGCTGTCAATTATGGGTATCACAATACAAACTGCAACAGCGATGATAGCCGCCGCAATTATAATGATCGTTTTTTGCCTCTTTGTCCACTTGTGGACAGGAACAGCGTCTTTCCCTACCTCAAACTGACGCTTCTTTCCTGAGGTCAGGCTGCGGATAACATACGCTTTCAGCTTGTCCTCGGCATTTATCTTGAAGCAAAGATCCTTGTAGCTTTTATCAAGTGCAGCAGTCAGATTCTCTGACAGTTCTGAAAGCATGGAATTTACTGTTTTAAGGCTCTCCCCTGTTACCTGTGATATCTGCTCAGGTTCAAGGTCGTTTTCCCAGTGCAAATGGATTATCGTGCGCATTATAAACGGCTTTTGCAGTACCGTTTCAAGCAGCGCCTGCTTTTTGGCGTCAAGTTCTACGCCTGTCAGGGTTACTGCGTAATCGTTGGAATCTGCCTCCCTGCACAGCGGGTACGCCATTTTAATGACGTCTGATATATCCGCACTGTCTGAAAAGCTTTCGTATTCGCCGCAGACGCGCACGAATATCTCCTTTGCGGCGTCAAAGCTTTTGGTGGTTATAAGAGCAAGGGCGAATACGTCGTCGCCCAGTTCATCGATGAATCGTGTCAGTTCCATATCAGGTGTTGTGGTCGCTTACGTGGAACTGCTTAAGGTTGCCTATCTTCTTGCTGCGCTCGACCATTATCTTCTCGATATCCTCGACTGTAACGCCGCGCTCTGCCATCATGACTATCATATGATAGAGCAGGTCGTTTATCTCGTTGGCAAGTTCATCATTGTCCTTGTTCTTGGCTGCAATGACCATTTCCGTGCATTCCTCGCCGCACTTTTTCAGTATCTTGTCAATACCTTTATCGAAAAGATAGCAGGTGTAGGAACCCTCCTGCGGGTTTGCTCTGCGGTCAACTACCACGTCGTACATATCCTTGAATGCGTCCATCATTGTAGATTCTCCTTTATATTTAGTGCGTATGTAATAAAATCCCTGAAGCCGCTTCCTGAGCTTTCTTCAAGCAGAAAATCCTCAGGCGTCATATCATAAAAGTACTTCCCCGTTCTGGTATCAAGCGATATTCTGTCCAGCGGGTAGCCCTCGATTTTTTTCGGGTGCGGTCTGTCGGTGATATAAAAGCTGTTCCCCGATATTTTCCCGCCCATCTGCTCGTAAATTTCCGTTTCAGACAGGACAAGGCAGATCGCATTATGATATCTGGCGGTAAGCCTGCCGTATTTTTTTGCAAGACCGCTGTAATATTCAGTCATCTCGTCGTCGGTAAGACGCTTTCCGCCTATATTTCTGACGCAGACGCCCGGCTGAAGTTCGTCGGGAAGCTGCCTGATATACAGCCCGCTGTCGCAGGAAAATGTCGGGATACCATAATGCCTGAAATACGCCAGTGCCTTTATTCTCGCATTGTCGAGCGGTGAATTTCCGCTTTCGCATACCTCAGGCGGCTCGCTCGGCATATCTTTCAGCCCAAGCAGAGTTACGCCCGTAGTTTTGAGGTATTCCCTCATGCTGGCAAGCTTTGCGGGATTTCCTGTGCCGTAAAGCAGTGTAATACCCATCACTTGATTCTTGTGAAAAAGCAGCTTCTGTGTCCGGTGTGGCAGGCTGCGCCGGTCTGTATGACCTTGACCAGCAGCGTGTCGTCATCGCAGTCGCTGTATATTTCTACGACCTTCTGAACGTGACCTGAGGTCGCGCCTTTGTTCCACAGTTCCTGACGCGAGCGGCTCCAGAACCATGTATATCCGGTTTCCAGAGTTTTCTGCAGGCTTTCTTCGTTCATGTATGCCAGCATGAGCACCTCGCCGTTTTCAGCGTCAGTGACAATTGCAGGTATCAGACCGGATTTCTTGAAGTATTTTTTTACGTCCATATCATTCTTCCCTTGTCAGCATATGTTTGTTATCGTTGAATGCTTTTTCAAACAGCGGCTTGTCGGTGACGAAAAAACTCCACTTGTCGCTGTCTTCCGGCGGGTCGCTGAGAAAATAGCAGCCGCTGTATTCGTCCGAACGTGGGAATGGTCCCATGCTCTCAATATCTGCGAAATACAATATCCCGTAATCAACATCAGTGTCGCTGGTCACAGAGTAGACCCCAGAAAACTTCACGCTGTATGACACTGCACCGAGAACGTCGCCGAGGAGTCTGCGCACAGTCTTGGAGGGCTTTTCGTTATCCTCAGAGCCGAGCCTTGGCAGTTCCAGAGTTCCGGTGCTGCGCCGTTTTACAAAGACAAATTTCCCATTGCGCACCGCCACGAGCGTGACCCAGCTTACCCTCACGACATTGTTTACCTGTTCCTCGCTGCAGTCGTCCATAAAATGTATTTCCATAATTCCACCGTTCCGGCTGCGTGAGTTTCTCCGTCTTACGCAGTCTATATTTTATGTGATATGAATACCATGCAATATTAGTATATCACATTGTCAGGGAAAAAGCAAGAGCAAGCTGGCTTAATCCCACCAGAAACTCCAGACGGTCGAAAGCATGAGCGTTGAAGCAAGCGAACTTATCGTCATACCGCTCTGGTCGATGATATCGCTGCAGAATGCGAACTGCTCCAGAGCAAGTCCGACTGCTGCGCTGCGGTCTTTCACAGGCCGTGCCGCTAATTCCAGAACGTCATGCGAAATTACTGCCGGAACTGCGCCGTATTTCTCAAACCAGTACTTACCGGCTGCGAGCATTACCTCTGCGGTCGGGCATTCATTCCAGCCGCCGAACGGAAGCCACGCAAACACCTCCCACGGCTTGTCGGTGGGTATCTTTGCAATAATGACCTCCTCTGATTTTCCGTCAGAGAATCTTCTGAAGCCGGAAAGGTTGTCGATTTTTGCCCCGCTTCCTTCGCTGTCGGCGGTTATCTGCTCCCAGTAGTCCCCGTAATTACTCTTCATTTCGCTAAGGCACTCAGTGAACCATTTCTGTGCGTCTGGCAGCATATCGGCAAGAAGCTTTTTACGGTGCGCTGCGGGAGTTTCTCCCTTGGCAAGATCGCTCATGGTTATCTCTAACCACTCCGCAAGAACACTGTCCGCCACCACTATGACCGGCGTATAGCCTTTCATCTCGCTCATCGCAAGGGCTTCCTCGTAAGCCGAGCGTATCTTGTCCATGGACTTGCCCGCTGGGTAGTAGTCGCAGGGGCAGTCAAGGTACTGCATTATTTTTCGAGCGTTTTCGCTTGGAGCGGCTGAAAACAGTCCCATTTCAGTTACCTCCCGATGTCCGGACAGGAATACCGTGCTCCCTGAGGTGAGCCTTGACATCGTCCACTGTAAGTTCCTTGAAATGGAACAGCGACGCTGCAAGAGCCGCCGAACTTGCGGTTTTCTCGAATACTTCGGAGAAGTGGTTAATTGAGCCGCAGCCGCCGCTTGCGATAACGGGTATCTTCACACGGCTGCAGACGAAGTTCAGCATTTCTATGTCGAAGCCGCCGCGCACGCCGTCTGTGTCGATAGAGTTCAGGCATATCTCGCCTGCGCCTCGTTCCTCTATTTCCCTGACCCAGTCGCCGAGGTCGAGGTTCATGTCAACTCTGCCGCCGTTGATGAATACGTTATAGCCGCCCTTGCCGTTGCGCTTTGCGTCGATACCGACCACAACGCACTGGCTGCCGAATATCTCTGCTGCGTCGCTGATGAGTTTCGGCTCCTTGACTGCCTGCGAGTTGACTGACACCTTGTCCGCACCGGCTCTCAGGGTATCCCTGAAATCCTGCACTGAGCCTATTCCTCCGCCAACGCACAGCGGCACGAATACCTGCTGAGCAGTACGCTTAACAACGTCAAGCATTACTCCCCTGCCCTCGTAGGAAGCTGTTATATCGTAGAACACAAGTTCGTCAGCACCCTGCCTGTTGTATTCAATAGCAAGTTCGACAGGGTCGCCGACTTCTTTTATTCCCTCGAAATTCACGCCCTTTACGACTTTTCCGCTGCGGACGTCCAGACAGGGGATTATTCTTTTTGCAAGCATAATATATTATCCTTTCGCTGCTGACAGGCTGAACGCAAATCAGCCTGCCTTATTATCTCAGCCGCCTATCGGGCCGCTTTTCTCGACCAAATTGGCAATGCCGTTTTTATCAAAATGAATGTAGTAGTATTCCGGACCTGAGCAGTAAACTTTTATATGATTCATAACCGATACGGTATCCATGCGTTACATCAGGCTCGCCATACACAGCGATGATCTCATCTTCTGTTTTACCAATTATCCAACGGTCGACATACGGATAGCTTGTCGGAAATATTATATTGAAGGCAATGATGAGCAGAATTTCCACCACAATAATAGCAGAACAGCTTATGACCAGATTTTTTCTGCGCTTTACTGCACCAACGACCAGAAGAACCGCAGGCGTTATAAACGGGGAAAAAAGTATGAGAAAGAATAAGAGAAATAAATATATCATAGATCATTCCTTGGCATTTATTGCTGCTTAAATACGCCGATAATGGCTACCTAAATTCGACCGATATTCCGGTTATTCAATACCTGCCTCCGCAATAGCCTGTTTTAAGTCGAGCGTGCCGCTGTAGATGGACTTTCCGCATATCGTGCCGTACAGTCCAAGCTTGCGGCAGGCGGTGATGTCGTCGATGGTATGAACTCCCCCGCTTGCGATGATGTTGCAGGAGCAGCAGCGGTTTATCTCGTCAAGCTGCTGTGCGTTCACGCCGGAAAGCGTTCCGTCCTTTGAGATGTCGGTGAATATGATGTATTCTACGCCAACGTCTGCCATAGCCTTGGCAAGGTCGGTGAAGTACACGTTTGATGTTTCAAGCCAGCCCTCGGTGGCTACGTAGCCGTTCTTTGCGTCGATGCCGACCGCTACCCTGCCGCCGTATTCCTTTACTGCGTCCTTTACAAGCTGCGGGTCCTTTACGGCAGCCGAGCCGATTATCACTCTTGAAATACCGCCGGAAAGGTACATTTCGACAGTATCAAGGCTGCGTATACCGCCGCCTACCTCGACCAGAAGTCCGGTGTTCTTTGCAACATCTAGGAATATATCCTTGTTCTGCTGCGAAGCGTCCTTTGCTCCGTCTAAGTCGACCATATGTATCCACTTGGCGCCGGCTGCTTCAAAGCTTCTCGCCGTGTCCATGTAGTTTTCGGCTACTTTCTGGACTGTGCTATAATCGCCCTTGAAAAGGCGCACGCAGTTTCCGTCCTTGATATCTATTGCCGGAAGAATTATCATCGTGTATTCTCCTTATTGCATTCTATTGCGCAAAAGAAAACTTTTACGCAATTCGTCTGTATTTTCTGCTTCAGACCGTAAAAATTATCATAGTTCTGCAAAGCAGCGCAGGATATTCAGCCCCGTGTCGCCGCTTTTCTCCGGGTGGAACTGCGCACCGTATACATTACCAGAAAAGACCAGCGCAGGCACTTTCATGCCGTAGTCGCAGTATGCGGCGACATATTTGCTGTCGCATTCAGCGGCATAGCTGTGCACGAAGTAGACGTATTCCCCGTCATTGCAGCGGTCAAGCAGCCTGCAGGGTACATTTTTTTCAAGCGAGTTCCACCCTATCTGCGGAACTGGCAGGTCGCCCTGCGGGTGCATAAGGCGAACGTTTCCGGGTATCAGCCCCAGTCCGTCTGTTTCGCCGAACTCATAGCCCTTTTCAAAAAGCATCTGCATACCAAGGCATATTCCAAGCAGCGGCTTTTTCTGTACTTCTTCACGAATAACCCCCACAAGACCGGAAGCGTTGAGCATTCTCATTGCGTCAGGAAATGCGCCGACGCCCGGCAGGATAAGTCTGTCGGCGTTTCGCAGGTCGGCTGCTTCCTTTGTTATGCGGCTATCCAGTCCGAGAAAGTCAAGCGCATTCTTTACGCTGAATAAATTACCTGCGCCGTAGTCGATTATTGCTATCATATTCATGTTCCTTTCGTCAGGAATATTCTGTCATGATTAAGCTTGATGTGCTCCATGATATGCCCGATATTACCCTCGCCTGCGTACTTGCTCATATCGAAGAAGTCGCAGTCAAGCCCGCTCCAGAACAGCGGATTTTCCTCGCCGCTCACCGATACCTCACGCTTTAGCTGCCCCGCGAATACCTCGACATAACACGGGTCGAGCGGGTAGCTGAAATCCATCAGGTGAACAAGTTCAATGTCCTGCCGGCAAATCCCAGTTTCCTCGAATAGCTCACGGTAGGCCGCCGCTTCGCTGTCCTCGTCCGGCTCTATCTTCCCGCCAACAAAGTTCATCAGCCCTTTGTATGGCTCTTTGATACGGCGGCACATCAGCATTTTCTGCCCGTCGGGGGAAAACACGGCGATAAGGTTATAGCCCTGCATTACAGCACGCCTTTGGTGGAAACGACCGAGCCGTCCGTGTTTCTTCTGACAGCCGCCTTTAATGCGTATGCCATGGATTTGAACAGGGCTTCTATCTTGTGGTGGTCGTTGCTGCCATACTCGCAGCGCAGGTGCAGAGTAATACCCGCATTAAACGCAAACGCACGCATGAATTCCTCGGTAAGGCAGGTGTCGAACTCCCCTACCCTTTCGTTGGTGAACTGCGCATTGAATACCAGAAACGGCCGTCCGCTGATATCAAGCGAGCAGAACGCCAGCGATTCGTCCATCGGGATAAAAGCGCTGCCAAACCGCATTATTCCCGAACGGTCGCCCAGCGCTTCCCTGAAAGCCATGCCAAGCACTATTCCGACGTCCTCGGCTGTGTGATGTCCGTCCACGTATAAATCGCCCTTTGCGCCGAGCGTAAGGCTGAATCCGCCGTGAACCGCAAGCGCAGTCAGCATATGGTCAAGGAAGCCTATTCCCGTGGAAATATCTGCGTGCGCGCCGCCGTCCAAGTCAAGCTTTGCGGTTATGTCGGTTTCTTTGGTTTTTCTGGTTATCTCTGCAGTCCTGTTCATTTCAGTTCACCTCAAATATTTTTCAGCCCTCTTTGCGTACTCTGATGGAATTAGCGTGCGCAGTCAGCTTTTCACGCTCTGCAATGAGGATAATGTCGTCAGCAGCTTCAAGCAGGGCGTCCTTTGTGTAGCAGATGTAGCTTGAACGCTTGAGGAAGCTTTCTACGCCGAGCGGTGAGAAGAATCTCGCAGTGCCGCTCGTGGGAAGAACGTGGTTCGGTCCTGCGTAATAATCGCCGAGCGGCTCAGGTGAATACTGACCCAAGAACAGCGAGCCAACGTTGTCTATCTTTCCGATGTACTCGGTGGGGTTCTCCGCAACGACCTCCATGTGCTCAGGAGCAAGCTTGTTTGCAAGCTCTATCGCATAGTCCTTGTCCTCGCTGACGATTATTGCGCCATAATTTGTCATGGAGTAGTCGATAATGTCCTTTCTGGACAGGTATGCGGACTGCCGCTCAATTTCCGCACGTGTCTTTTCTGCGATATCCATGCTGGTGGTTATCATTATTGCGCTGGCAAGCTTGTCGTGCTCTGCCTGCGACATAAGGTCTGCCGCAAGATAGGTGGGATTTGCTGTTTCGTCGGCAAATACAAGTATCTCACTCGGACCTGCGAACATATCAATGTCTACAGTACCGTAAAGCAGCTTTTTTGCGGTGGCAACGAAGATGTTGCCGGGGCCGACTATCTTCGACACTCTCGGAATCTCATCAGTGCCGTAAGCCAGTGCTGCGACTGCCTGTGCACCGCCTGCGAGGAATATCTTATCCACGCCGCACAGCGCAGCCGCAACGAGGATATCCTTATTAGCGGTGCCGTCTTTCAGCGGCGGAGTTACCATGATGATCTCCTTTACGCCGGCGATTTTCGCAGGAATGGCGTTCATCAGCACAGAGGACGGATACGCCGCTGTGCCGCCGGGCACGTACAGTCCCACACGGTCAAGACCTCTTACACGCTGACCCATGATAACGCCGTTTTCCTCGGTCACACAGAAGCCCTCACGCTTCTGTCTGGTGTGGAAAGCCGTGATGTTCTCGACTGCGTTCAGCATAGCTTCAACAAAGTCGGGGCTTTTCTCGTTCGCTTCGGTCAGTGCGTCCTGAATAGCCTCGTCGGGTACTCTGTAATACTGCGCATTCGGGCAGTCGAACCTTGCCGTATAGCTCTTTACTGCGCTGTCGCCGTTTTCCTTGACGTCCGCAAGTATCGCACGGACTGTCTTTTCTACGTCCGCATTTACCTCGCCGGCGCGCTTTTCTACCTCTGCAAGAAACTGCTTTTCTTCGCCGTCTGCCTTGATTATCCTTATCATCACAAATTCTCCTCTATCTGCTTAACTATTTCAGCGATACGCTGCTGCTTCAGCTTCATGCTGACTGTATTCACGATAAGTCTTGCGGAGATGGGAGCAACGTCCTCCCAGACCTCCAGACCGTTTTCCTTTAATGTCGTGCCGGTTTCCACTATGTCCACGATACCATCTGCAAGCCCTACCAGCGGTGCGAGTTCCACTGAGCCCTCGATTTTTACGATATCGACGTCCATGCCCTTGTTCTCAAAGAAGCTGCGGGTCACCTCAGGATATTTCGTTGCAACCGTCTTTACTCCGTAGCCCTTGTAGAAATCGTCGCCTTTCTTTCCAGCAAGGGCGAATTTGCACCTGCCGAAGCCGAGGTCGCTTATTTCAAAGAATTTACCGCCGTGCTCCATGATGGTGTCCTTGCCGACAACGCCGATGTCGCACACGCCGTGCTCCACATATGTAATTACGTCTGCCGCCTTAGCGAGCACCACTTCTATATCCTCGCCGGGGATCGAAAGAATAAGCCGCCTGCCCTTGTCACGGAGTTCTGAAACGTCATAGCCTATTTTGTCGAGCAGGTCAACGGTCTTGTTTTCAAGTCTGCCCTTGGTGAGCGCTATTCTTATCGTCTTGTTCTTCATGCTCAGACCTCCTTTTCGGTGACGGAGCCGTCTGCGCTGACTACGTCTATCCTGTGGATATCATGCTTTGCTGCGTATTCCTCTGCCGCCTGAATAGTGTCGCACAGCGAGTTGAACACGCTCTTTCCTGAACCAATAAGCTTCTGGCAGTGAATAAGAGCCGAGGTTTCCGCTCCCTTTTCGCTGTAGACCAGAACATCGACCGGTTTGGTGAGCGGCTGTGCGGCTGCTTTGAGGAATACCTTTGCAGCTGCTTCAACATTCACTGCGAAGCCGACTGCGGCGGCGTTTCTGCCGAAATCACCAAGCAGCGTGTCGTATCTGCCGCCGGAAAGCACCGGCAGTCCATAGCCCTCAACATAGCCGCGGAACAGTATTCCGGTATAGTAGTTCTTCTTATGCGCAAGACCCAAGTCTACTCTTATCCTGCCCTCATAGCCCATGGAGCACAGCCCCTCGTAAATGCTGCGCAGGTAAGCAAGCTTTTCCCTGAGTTCAGGCTTGTACATAAGCTTCTCGGCTGCGTCGAATACCTCTGCTTCGCCGAATAACGACGGCAAAGCCCTGCATAATTCCGCAGCTTCGCCGGATATGCCGCTCAGCGCTTCTGCAAGAGCGGGGTGATTTTTGCCCTCGATAAGCGAATGAATCAACTCCGACTGCTCCTCGGAAAGGTTCAGATCATCAACTGCAGTGCGGAAAATACCGCTTTCGCCTATCTCCAGCCTGAAATCCTCATCGCACGCATTAAGAGCCTGCGCCGCCAGCGACAGCGCTTCGTAATCCGCAGCGGTCTTTTCGCCGCCGAGTATCTCAATGCCGCTCTGGGTGAACTCGTCGTCCCTGCCGCTGTTCTTGGGGTTCACCATGAATATGCTCTGGTTGTAGTAAAGCTTAAGCGGCAGGCTTTCTGCGCGCAGTCTTGTCGCGGCAAGCCTTGCAATAGGCATGGTGTTGTCCGGACGGAGCACCATAAGTCTGTTCTTGCCGTCTATCAGCTTGTACATCGTTTCCTGCGGGAAATAACGCACCTTTCCGTTGAATACGTCATAAAATTCCAGTCCGGGCGTCAGCACCTCTGAATAGCCGTATGCCGTGAATATTTTTCTAAGCTTCTCCTGAATGCTGCGCTTTGCAATACATTCGTCAAAAAGCAGGTCCCTTGTTCCCTCAGGAGTGAGCAAGTCGTATCTTTTCATCTGTCTAAGCCTCCGCTTTAGTGTAGTAGCACGCTACCATGCTATCATATTACTATACTATAATACCACACAAAAGCGGCATTGTCAATAACGAGAAGTGAATTTGGCAGATTTGCACAGCCATATTCAACAATGCCGCTCCGCAGTTTACATATCGAACAATGACATCTGCGCAGATTCCGGAATATCCCCGAATACTCCCATCTCACGCATTTTGTCGATGACGGTGCTGTTAAGCCCGCTCTGCTGCTGAATGTCGTCGATACACATATATGTGCCGGCGTCAACGACCTCTTTCAGCTTGAATGCCGCATTTGATCCGCAGCCGTTTATCGCAAGGTAAGGAAGCCTTAGCTTGCCGTCTTCAATATGATAGGTCGCTGCGCCGGACTTCTTGGCGTCCACGGGAAGCACGCCTATTCCCCTGCACATCATCTCGTTGATAAGCAGGAGTGCGTCCAGAATGCCCTTTTCCTTGACGCCTATGCTCGGAAGCGCCTGAAGTTCCTTTATCCTAGCCTTTACAGCGTCCTTGCCCCGCAGCACTACATCAGCTTCAAGATTTTCTGTGTGCTTTGTGAGCGTTGCCGCATAAAACTCGCACGGCTTGTTTATCTTGAACCAGCACAGCTTAACTGCAGCCGTTACATAAGCCGCTGCGTGCGCTTTAGGGAACATATACTTTATCTTCTTGCAGCTTTCGACATACCAGTCGGGGACGTTGTTGTCCTTGAATGCCTGATAAATCGTGTCGTCGAACAGCTTCAATGCGTTACCCTTACGTGTTATCTCCATTATCTTGAACGCAAGACCCGGTTCTACGCCCTTGTGCATAAGGTACACCATGATATTGTCACGTGTTCCTATAACCTCTGAAATGGTGCACGTGCCGTTCTTGATAAGCTCCTGAGCGTTGCCGAGCCAAACGTCCGTGCCGTGCGACAGACCGGATATCTGCAGCAGGTCGGAGAAGTTCTTCGGCTGGGCGTCCTGAAGCATCTGCATTGCAAACGGCGTGCCGAACTCCGGAATACCGAATGTTCCGCAGGAAGCGAAAATATCGTCGGGCGTTACTCCGAGCGGCTCGGTGGATACGAACAGGTCGTATATCGCACGGTCGGTCGTTGGTACGTCGGCGATCTTCATTCCCGTCATATCTTCAAGGTGCTTGTAGAGCGTCGGCACATCGTGTCCCAGTTCGTCAAGCTTTAGTATGGTATCATGCAGTGCGTGGAAGTCGAAATGCGTGGTTATCATGTCGCTTTCCGTTTTATCCGCCGGGTGCTGAACAGGCGTGAAGTCGTATACCTCATAGTCGTTCGGCACAACGACCATTCCGCCGGGGTGCTGCGATGTAGTGCGCTTTACGCCTGTGCAGCCTATTGCAAGCCGCTCCATCTCGGCGTTGTTGTATTCGATCCCACGTTCCTCGCAGTATTTCTTGACAAAGCCGTATGCGGTCTTGTCCTGCACTGCCGAGATAGTACCCGCCTTGAACACGTGGTCCTTACCGAACAGTTCTTCTGTGTAGCGGTGCACCTTGCCCTGAACCTCGCCTGAGAAGTTAAGGTCGATATCAGGCGCTTTGTCGCCCTTGAAGCCGAGGAACGTTTCAAAAGGAATGTCGTGTCCGTCACGTATCATGTCTATCCCGCAGTGGGGGCAGTTCTTCTGCGGCAGGTCAAAGCCTGAGCCTACCGAGCCGTCGGTCACGAACTCGTTGTATCTGCACTTGGGGCAGCGGTAATGCGGCGCAAGCGGGTTTACCTCTGAAATACCCGACATAATCGCAACGAAAGACGAGCCGACCGAGCCTCTCGAACCTACCAGATAGCCGTTGTCCTCGGAGTATTTAACCAGCTTCTGGGCTATCATGTAAAGCACCGAGAAGCCGTACTTGATGATAGCGTCAAGTTCCTTCTGAAGCCTTGCGGAAACTATCTCAGGAATCTTGTCCTCATAGCCGTACCAGTTCATCGCCCTTGTCCAGCAAAGGTCCTGAAGCTCCTGCTCCGCACCCTCGATGGACGGCGTATACGTGCCCTTTGGTATGGGTCGAATATCCTCGACCATGTCTGCTATCGCATTCGAGTTGGTGATGACTACCTCTTTCGCCTTTTCTGTGCCGAGATAGCTGAACTCCTCAAGCATTTCGTCAGTTGTGCGCAGGTACAGCGGAGCCTGATTGTCGGCGTCCTTGAAGCCCTGTCCTGCCTGCAGTATCTTGCGGAATATGCCGTCCTCTTTGTTCATGAAGTGCACGTCGCAGGTCGCAACTACCGGCTTTCCGAGCTTTTCGCCAAGCTTCACTATCCGCATATTCAGCTTGCGCAGACCCTCGTCGTCGGACACTCTGCCCTCTCTGACAAGGAACTCGTTGTTCGCAATGGGCTGTATTTCCAGATAGTCGTAAATCGACGCAATTTTCTCTATTTCGCTCTGCGGCTTATCATCGAGTATCGCACGGAAAAGCTCGCCCGCCTCGCAGGCGCTGCCGACGATAAGTCCCTCGCGGTGCTTCTGCAGTTCGGAGAGCGGCACACGTGGCTTTCTGTAGAAGTAATTCAGGTTTGAATACGACACCAGCTTGTACAGGTTTTTCAGTCCGACCTGATTCTTTGCAATGATTATCATGTGATAGGTCGGCAGCTTTTTCACGTCAACTGTGCCGAGCACCGTATTGAAGTCGCCGAATTTCTCGACCGAATGGCCCTTGCACGATACTGTAACAAGCGCAATGAAGATCTTCGATAGCATTTCTGCGTCGTCTATTGCACGGTGGTGGTTGAAGTTACCCAGCTTGTATTCCTTTGCAACGGTGTCAAGCTTGTGATTCTTAAGATTGGGCAGAGCGGCTCTCGCAAGCTTCAGCGTATCTGCGTAGCGTATATCGTATTTGATGTCGTGCCGCTCGCAGACTTTCTTTATGAACGAGGTATCAAAGTCCGCATTGTGCGCCACAAGCACGCCCTTTCCGGCGAACTTGATGAAATTCTCGACTGCTTCCTTTTCAAGCGGTGCGTCCTCAACCATCGAATCGGTGATTCCGGTCAGTTCCGTGATATTTGCCGGAATTTCCATCTCCGGATTCACAAAGGTCTGGAATCGGTCAACGACCTCAAGATTACGCAGCTTGACTGCGCCTATTTCGGTAATGCGGTCGGTGTCACGATTGAGTCCCGTGGTTTCAATATCGAACACTATCACGTCGTCGTTCAGGGAGCATTCATTGCAGCCCGACACAAGTGCGCCGGAGTCGTTCACGAAGTACGCTTCCATGCCGTAGATTATTTTGAACTCGCCGCCGTCCTTGCGTATCTTTTCGACCGTGTTCATGGCTTCGGGATAAGCCTGCACGTTGCCGTGGTCGGTTATGGCTATTGCCTTGTGCCCCCATGAGTATGCCTGCTTGACAAGTTCTGCGGGCGGCGTTATGGCGTCCATATCCGACATATTCGTATGCAGGTGCAGTTCAACACGCTTCTCTGCGGCTTCGTCCATGCGCTTTTTCGTCTTGACGGAAGCTATGGAGTAAGGACGAATATTAAGGCATTTTGCGAATGTATCGAACTCGAACTTGCCGGTAACGATTATCGCCTTTCCGGGCTTTATGTTGCTTTTGATTATATCGCTGTTTTCGGTGGGAGTTATCACCTTTAGTATCTCGGAGGAAGTTCTGTCTGAGAAATAGGCGGTGTAGATGAAAGTATTGCCGTCACGTGAGGTCTTTTCATCGGTTTTGAATACCTCGCCCCACAGGGTAACCTCGTCACCCTCTCCGAAAGTTTCAGCCATTTGCAGCGGCGCTTCGCTGATACCCCTGCCGTAGAACAGGGTCGCATTGCTTTCCAGCTTTTCCGATTCAAACGGCAGCTTTATCTCCTTTGCTTCTTTCAGCACTGACGAACCACGTCTGCCGCCTTTTCCTCCGCCGCCGCCCTGAAATCTGTTCTCAGAGGGGGGCGGTGCGGCTGGGGTCAGTGTGATTTTAGGCAGCGGTGCGCTCTGCTCCGCTTTCAGGTACTCCTCCATGTCAAGTTCGGAGTTGCCGGTAAATTCTACGCTGACAGCTTTTCCGAAGAAGCCTTTTATGTGCTCCTGAATCTTGCTGTCTATGCCCATTTTAAGCAGAATATCCCTTCCGCCTGAACTGAGCGAGATGGAGCAGGTGCCGTCGTTTTCCGTTATAACGGCATTGTCAAGGTAGCCGTTCACTGCGCCGTGACGCTCTTTCAGTATCGCAATTATCTCAGAGATATAGTCGGGAGTGTACAGCGAGGCGTCATAGTTGGGGTAAATCTTGACGTCTGCCCCGCCCAGAACTGAGGACATCTGCTTTTCTGCAGTGAGTATCTCTGAAGCGGCGCACAGCTTGTCCATGCCGATTTTGAAAAGAAGCTGATTCTTCCCCTCGGTGTATTTGATTTTAAGTACTGTTCCCGCAGAAACGGTCTGCGGCAGGTTCAGTCCCTCGAACAGTTCACTTAATTTTGCAGACATTTAATACTTCCTTTCCGTATTACAGCAGGTCTATTTCCCTTTTCAGTTCATAAAGCAGCTTGTCCTCAGGTACTTTCCGCAGTATCTGACCTTTTTTGAATATGATACCCTCGCCGTTTCCTCCGGCAATGCCGAGGTCGGCTTCACGTGCTTCGCCCGGACCGTTTACAACGCAGCCCATGACTGCGATTTTCAGCGGCTTGTCGATGTCCCTGCACAGTGCTTCCACCTGACTGGCGAGCGTGATAAGGTCAATTTTCGTCCTGCCGCAGGTGGGACAGGACACTATCTGCACTCCCCCGCCCATTCCGCAGGCGGAAAGAATATCCTTTGCGGCGTATATCTCCTTTATCGGGTCGGCAGTCAGCGACACCCGAATAGTGTCACCTATTCCGTCGCACAAAAGCGAGCCTATACCGACGGCTGACTTAACGAGCCCCATTCTTTCAGTGCCCGCTTCCGTGACGCCCAGATGCAGCGGGTAGTCCACCTGCTGCGCCAGAAGTCTGTAAGCGGCTATCATCAGCTTCACATCTGAGGATTTTATGCTGATAACTATATCGTCGAAATCGCAGTCGTTCAGCAGCTTCACATGAGCCATTGCGCTTTCAACAAGGGCTTCGGGCGTGGGGCTGCCGTATTTTTTCAGAAGTTCACGCTCCAGCGAGCCGGAATTTACGCCTATCCTTATCGGGACGCTGTGCTTGCGGCAAACGTCTGCGACCATACGTACCCTGTCTGCGCCGCCGATATTTCCGGGGTTTATTCTAACCTTGTCAACGCCCGCTTCGACCGCCGCTATAGCTATTCTGTAATCAAAATGAATGTCAGCCACAAGCGGAATGCTTACCTTTTCCTTTATTGCCGGAATAAGCCGCACCGCTTCTATCGTCGGTATTGCGGCACGCACTATCTCGCAGCCCGCTTTTTCAAGCTGAATTGCCTGCTCAACGCTTTTTTCAGTCAATTCTGCGGGAATATTCAGCATTGACTGTATATAGATTTTTCCGTCGCCGAGCGTCAGACCGCCGACTTTTACTTTTTTCTTACTCACTGGAAACCTCCGCTGATAAGCTTGGAAATATCGCCGAATGTCACAACCAGCATAAGAACCATCAGCAGACCGAAGCCAACAAGATGGACTATGCCCTCTATCTCAGGTTTGAGCGGCTTACGGCGTATCGCTTCGATGACCAGAAACAGGAATCTGCAGCCGTCCAGAGCGGGAATAGGCAGCAGGTTGAATACGCCGACATTTATCGTGATGAACGAGAATATGCTCAGGAAGTTTGACCAGCCGTAACTCATGCTCTTTGAAACGACTGTGACAGTGCCGACTGGACCCGACAGGTCTTTCAGTCCGTATTTGCCCTTGAACAGGTCGGCAAGCGTTATCAGTATCATTCTTCCGGTCGAAGCGGATTCACGCAGACCGTAATTCAGCACGCTGCCGACATTCCTTTCAAGCGGGTAAACGTAGAAATCATACGCTATGCTTCCGTTTCCGTTTTCGTCTTTTTCGGCGTAAAACTCCACGTCTTTCAGCGTGATGACCTCGCCGTTTCTGCGTACCTTGAAATCAAACAGCAGGTTGCCGTCCTGATTGACACGTGTTCCGCTGTTTGTCAGCTTGTATACGATGTCTGAAGCTGTCCATATCGGCGTGTTGTCGATAGAGAGAATTTCGTCGTTCACTTGAAGCTGCTGACTGCTGAACGAAGTGTCTGCAAACGAGCTTATCGTTGTAGTGCCGTAGGATCTTGAAATGCAGATCGAGATGACTACCACGATAAAGCCAAGGATCAGGTTCATTATAGGACCTGCAAGAATGGTTATCATTCTTTGCCATACCGGTCTGCGGTTGAACGCTCTGGGATTATCGCTTTCATCGGACTCGCCCTCCATGGATACTGAGCCGCCTATGGGCAGAAGTCGAATGACGTAATTCGTTTCCTTACCCTTTTTGCGGAGTATTACCGGACCCATGCCGAGCGCAAATTCGTTTACCTGAATACCGCACAGCTTTGCGGCGGTAAAATGTCCCAGTTCATGAATTATTATAATGACGCAGAATGCGAGTATTGCAATTACTATCTGCATATTTCCTCCAAATCAACCGCCGAATCTCAGTCTGACAAATTCCTCTGCAGCTTTCTGTGTGTCGAGAATATCCGAAAGAGATGGCTCGTGAATATTTTTAACGCTTTCAAGCGCAGCGTTTACCGCTTCCCCGATGTCAAGGAATCCTATCTTCCTGCTGAGGAACAGAGCGACCGCAGCCTCGTTCGCAGAATTGACTATGCACGGTGCGTTCCCGCCTATTGAGATAGCCTTTTTCGCTGCGGCAAGGCAGATGAACGTATCCTCGTCGGCTCTGCCGAACGTCAGCTGTCCCACATCGAACAGCGACAGCCGCTTTGCAGGCGACGGAAGCCGCTGCGGGTAGGTCAGGGCAAGCTGAATGGGTATCCTCATATCAGCAGTTCCAAGCTGCGCTATCACAGCGCCGTCTGCAAACTCCACCGCTGAATGAATGATACTCTGGCGATGGACGACTACCTCTACCTGCTCAGGCAGTACGTCGAAAAGCCGGACTGCTTCGATAAGCTCCAGCCCCTTATTCATCAGCGTGGCGCTGTCTATCGTGATTTTTGCGCCCATGCTCCAGTTCGGGTGATTTAACGCCTGCTCGACTGTAACATTTCGCAGCTGTTCGGTAGTCATGCCGTAAAACGGACCGCCGGACGCCGTCAGCAGTATTTTTTCGGGACGGTTGTCGCCTGCGCCTATCAGGCACTGAAATATCGCTGAGTGCTCGCTGTCGATGGGCAGAAGCTTCACGCCGTTGCGCTTCACGCACTCAGTCACCAGAGTGCCGCCTGCGACCAGCGTTTCCTTGTTTGCAAGAGCGATGTCGTTATGCGCCTTTGCTGCTTCAAGCGTTGGCAGGAGCCCCACCATTCCAACGACTGAGTTTACGACCGTGTCGCACTCCATTCGTGCAAGTTCGCACAGTCCGTCCATTCCGGTCAGTACCTTGATATGTGTGTCCGCAAGCCTGCTTTTCATGTCTGAATAGGCATTCTCGCTGAATATGCAGACTGCGTCCGGCATGAACTCTCTTGCCTGCTGTTCAAGAACCTTCGTGCTGTTCAGTGCAGCCAAAGCCTTTACTTTGATATTATGCAGCCTGCAGACGTCTAATGTCTGCGTGCCGATCGAACCGGTCGATCCAAGAACTACGATATTCTTCATTATGCCCCGTTATTCCCCTTAATAAAACCACCCATTCACTACAGGTCACCTCTAAAATGTTCCGTTTCTTAGAAGTGCCCTGTTTGTGAACGGGCGGCAGATAGTTTATAAATAAATATAGTTACCCAGATATGTCAGCGCAACATACAGGAACGGTGCGACGAAGATAACGCTGTCAAATCTGTCTATAACGCCGCCGTGTCCCGGCATGATGTTGCCGAAATCCTTGACATTGTGCTCACGCTTTATCACTGACGCCGAGAGATCGCCGACAACTCCAACGAGGGAAGCAAACATCGACAGCGGGATAAGCACTGCGTAATTCAGCTGGTGCTCAGTCAGCCCGACCACGTTGTATACAACAAGCGTTATCGCCATTACTACGCCGACAGTGACAATTCCGCCGACAAGACCCTCGACAGTCTTTTTCGGGCTGATGGTCGGGCACAGCTTATGCTTTCCGAGGAACGTTCCCACGAAAAATGCGCCCGAATCCCCGAACCATGCGCTGAACAGCACAAACAGTATCATGAATATCCCAAGAGGCTTGCCGCATTCAGAGAACCTCAGCAGTATAATACAGCTGAGCGCCGTGGGTAGAAGTCCGCCGGCCGCACCGCACGAAAGCACCTGCTCGAATTTCACATTCTTGTGATCTCTGAGCATTAGCAGAGCCATTATAAGCACATAACCCATTGCAAGCGGTAAGGTGAACACCCTCACAAACGGGTACTGCTGACCGATAATGATAGATGCAGGAAAAATGGCTGCGAAAACCACTGATACCCAGCACATAGCCTTGTGTCCGTCGCATTTTATTGCATGGATTATCTCCCATACTCCCACTGCAGACAGGAACATTATCATCGCCGTGTAAACATACAGATTGTCAAGTACCAGTATCGTGATACCGATAATACAACCAACAAGAGCGGATAACAGCCTAACAGCCATAAGCAAACCCTTCCTCAGGAATAATCAGACGCCGCCAAAGCGTCTGTCACGGTCTGAGTAAGCCCTGACCGCATATTCAAGATGTTTTTTATTAAAATCTGGCCAAAGCACGTCCATGAACACAAATTCAGCATAAGCAGCCTGCCAAATCAAGAAGTTTGACAAGCGCTGCTCACCGCTCGGACGAACGATAAGATCCAGCGGCGGCATTTCAGCAGTGTAAAGAAGCTGCTCGACAGAATCCTCCGAAATAGCTTCCGGATCTATCTCCGAACGTACCGCACGGCGGGCTAGTTCCTTTGCGGCGTGGACTATCTCAGCCCTGCCGCCGTAATTGAGCGCAACGCCGACGATTATTCCGGTATTCTCTTCCGTGGAACGCTGGATATCATGAAGTTCTTCAGCGATATCGGCGGGAAGCCCGTCAATGTCACCGATGAAAATGAACCTCATGTTCTCCCTTGCAGAAGCACGTATCTCTTTAATATACTGGCGAAGCAGGTTCATTATGCCGTTGACTTCTTCAGCCGGACGTTTCCAGTTCTCGGTGGAAAAGGCGTAGAAAGTCACGCACTTTATACCAAGCTCCTCAGCCCAGTGAATGGTCTTTTTGAACACAGCAGCGCCCTGCTTGTGCCCGAAGCTTCTCGGCAGACCACGCTTTTTCGCCCATCTGCCGTTGCCGTCCATGATTATGCCGATATGCTGGGGTACAGATGATCCTGACATCAGATAGCCATTATCTCCTTGTCCTTATCTGCGCCCACTGCGTCGATATCCTCTATTGCCTTATCGGTGAACTTCTGGACTTTCTTTTCAGCTTCCTTGAGGTCGTCCTCGGTTATTTCGCTATTCTTCTTTTTTGCTTTCAGCTTGTCGAGAGCGTCACGGCGTACATTACGTACAGCGACCTTGCTTTCCTCGCATATCTTGCTGACCTGCTTGCAGAGTTCCTTTCTGCGGTCCTCAGTAAGCTGCGGGAATGCGATACGCAGAACTCTGCCGTCGTTTGTGGGGTTGATACCCAAGTCGCTTGCCTGAATAGCCTTTTCGATGGATTTCAGGGTAGAACTGTCAAACGGCTGTACGACCAGTATTCTCGCTTCCGATACTGAGATGGAAGCCATCTGATTTACGGGCGTAGGCGCACCATAGTAGTCAACGGTTATCTTGTCAAGTACCGCAGGATTAGCACGGCCTGCACGGATAGTAGCAAGTTCGCTTTCAAGCGCATTTATGCACTTGCCCATTTTTTCCTTGGTTGTGTCGAGTATTTCTTTCATAATGGCACCTCTTTCAATGTGTTACTGTGGCTTGTGCTTTGTTACGAGCGTTCCGATGGTCTTGCCCATTACTGCGTCGTAAATATTATCGGGACGGCTCAGGTCGAATACGATTATGGGGATATTGTTTTCAGTGCAGATGGCAGCTGCTGCGCTGTCCATTACCTGCAGCTTCTTCACAAGTATGTCGTGATGTGTGATAACATCGTACTTCACTGCGTCGGGGAACTTCTTCGGGTCCTTGTCGTAGATACCGTCTACCATGGTCGCCTTGAGCAGAATGTCTGCGGAAAGTTCCGCAGCACGCAGCGAAGCGGCACTGTCTGTCGAGAAGAACGGGTTGCCCGTTCCGCAGCCGAATATCACGACTCTGCCCTTTTCAAGATGTCTTATTGCCTTGCCAAGAATGAACGGCTCGGCTACCTGCTGCATGGTTATTGCGGTCTGCACTCTTACAGTACAGCCCATTTTTTCGAGTACATCAGCGACAGCAAGCGCATTCATTGCAGTCGCTAGCATACCGATATGGTCGGCTCTTGCACGGTCCATTCCCTCGGAACTTCTGCCCCTCCAGAAATTGCCTCCGCCGACAACAATGCCTATCTGTGCGCCTGCATCAGCGCACTTTTTTATGCTGCGGCAGATATTCTCGATGGTCGGAATATCCAGACCGCTTCCCTTATCTCCCGAAAGTGCTTCGCCGCTGAGTTTCAGCAGCACACGCTTATACTTAGGAGTATCTGCTTCCATTATGTTTCCTCCAAATATTCACACATTCCGGAAGCCCCGCCGAACACTGCTGAAGCCCCGGTCATAGTACTGTTCGCCGGAGCGTTATCAATAATCCAGCACACGTATCCTGCCGAGCAGTTCAGCGCCGTCGGATACCTTTTCTATAGCGCTCAGCGTATCCTTTTCGGGCATTACGCCGGTCGTGAATGCAAGTTCGTTCTCAGGCTGATTCTTTCTGGAGAGATATGTTACCTCGCCGAAAAGCGCCTTGATAAGCGCCTTGGTGACTTCTGTGTTCTTGGACAGAAGTCTGATGTAATTTGCGCAGGAGAAGTCCGAGAAATCCTTGATGAAATCCTGCGTGCTGTCTGCCCATGTGAGCGAGATACTTGTATTTGCGTGCTTTACCGCAGAAACGATATCTGCGACCACTGCGCTTGCCGTAGGCAGCTTACCTGCGCCCTTGCCGTAGAATACAACGTCGCCGGTAGCGTCACCCCTTACAAGGATAGCGTTAAATACGTCGTTTACGCCTGCAAGCTGGCTTTCGTCCCTGATGACTGCCGGAAATACGCCTATGGATATCTTTCCGCCGTCCTCACGCTTTGCGCAGCCGATAAGCTTTATTTTGCAGTCGGAACTGTCGCAGTATTCGACATCTTCAAGAGTTATCTTCGTGATTCCCTCGGTGTGAACGCTTTCGGGATAAACGTGCTTGCCGAATGCAAGAGAAGCAAGAATGCAGATCTTGCGGCAGGCGTCGTGACCGTCAACGTCAGCAGAGGGATTCCTTTCAGCATAGCCAAGTTCCTGCGCTATTTTGAGCGCCTTTTCAAAGTCCATGCCGTCACGTATCATCTTTGTGAGGATAAAGTTTGTGGTGCCGTTAAGAATGCCGGCGATCTCGTCTATCTCGTTTGCGGAAAGGCAGGCATGAAGCGGCTTGATTATCGGAATGCCGCCGCCAACGCTTGCTTCAAAGAAGAAGTTTACGTTCTTTTCCTTGGCGATGGCGAGCAACTCTGCGCCCTTGGCGGCAACAAGTTCCTTGTTTGAGGTAACAACGCTCTTGCCCGCTTCAAGCGAACTTCTCACGAAATCGTAAGACGGCTTCAGACCGCCGATGACCTCGGCAACGACCGTTACTTCAGGGTCATTGAGGATAATATTGAAATCCTTGACGAATTTGTCCTTGTAGGGGCTGTCGCTGAAATCACGGATATCAAGGATATACTTGATATCAAGTTCCTGTCCAGCTTTCTTTTCAAGGCTTTCCTTATTTTTATAGAAAACCTCGACCGTACCTGAGCCGACAACGCCGTAACCCAGAACCGCAATCTTAGCCATAATCTACTTCCTTTCGTGATACGGTGCAGCACCGTACGAGCCGATAGCTCCGGCGAAAAAGACCGCAGTCCACAGTGACCGAAACTCAGCTCTATTTTATTTTGTTGTCAGGTCATTCTGGTGTAAACGCCAGCCTGACGGGCTTCCGTGCGGCGAAGCTTTCTGCGAATGATCCTGACTGAATTATTATCTTATATATTATATCACAATAACTGCCGATTTGCAAGTAGTTTTTTTCCGGCTTGTAAATTTATTCTGAAAGCACGCTTTCAATGCGCTGAATCTCGTCGGGCGTAAACTCGGTCTTGTGGACCGCTTCCACATTTTCCTTTATCTGCTCTGGCCGTGAAGCGCCGATGAGCACAGTTGTGACCTTTCCCTCACGCAATACCCACGACAAGGCCATCTGCGACAGCTTCTGACCACGTGACTGCGCTATTTCGTTCAGGCTTCTCAACTGCGACAGCCGCTTTTCTACCGTGTCCTCGGTAAGCCATGTTCTGCCCTTTGCGATCCGTGAATCAGCGGGAATGCCGTTCAGATAGCGGTCGGTGAGCAGTCCCTGACAAAGCGGCGAGAATACCGCCAGACCTATTCCCTGCTCCTGTGCAGAATCACGCAGGCCGTCCCGCTCTATCCAGCGGTCGAGCATTGAATAATTCGGCTGATTGACGATGAACGGCGTGTGCAGTTCCCGAAATATCTCAGCTATTTCTGCGGTCTGCTGCTTGTTGTAGTTCGATATCCCGACATACAGCGCTTTGCCCTGCTTTACTGCGTTATCTAGAGCGAGGGCGGTTTCCTCCAAGGGTGTGTAAGGGTCGAACACGTGGTGGTAGTATATATCCACATAGTCCAGCTTCATGCGCCTGAGCGACTGGTCCAGCGAGGCTGTGAGGTATTTGCGTGAGCCGTTCCGGTTACCGTATGGACCGTCCCACATTTCGTAGCCTGCCTTTGTGGAAATGACCAGTTCGTCACGATACTGCCGCATTCCACGGTCGAGTATTCTGCCGAGATTCTCTTCTGCAGAGCCGTTATAGGGACTGCCGTAGTTGTTGGCTGCGTCGATATAGGTTATACCGAGGTCAAAGGCGGTGTGCACCATCTCCTCCATATTGGCGAAGCAGTCTGCATGACCGAAGTTCTGCCAGATACCAAGCGACACTGCGGGCAGATAAAGTCCGCTCTTTCCGCAGCGGTTGTAGATCATTTTTTCATAGCGGTGTTCATTAGGTGTGTACATTGTCGTTCCTCCGATTTCTGTGTTATGGTTATATTATAGAGTATAACACGGTTTTGGTGGAAATACAAGTGGGTATGGAAAATCCCCCGCTGGGTGGCGGGGGTAGGTTTTGTGCAGTTTCTAGGAATTTGTTTGGCTGGTTTGAAGTGAATACTGCCATTCCCAGTACTTGTTGTTATACTCCAAAACCGCTGCTTTACGATAAAGCACACCGGACGCTATGTTTGCAGCGCCTGTTAATATTATAAATGCCAGCAATCCGGAGCAGTTGATATATTCGCAATATTCAATATTGTGTATTGTATAAGAGAGAAGGAAGTATATAGTCAGATATGCTAATGTGCGTACAATGCTTAAAAATAGCGGCATTCCGCTATAACTTGCATAAAACATTCTAGTTCTATAGCCTTTGTAATAAAGGCTGTATCCCATTAAGAGGTATATGACTGTTAAAGCAATTGTAACAGAGTAAAACCACACATAATATTCGCTCCATATTTTACCGCTGACGGATAAATAAAGCATCTGCATAAAGCCATCAGCCAGATGAGCCATTGAACTGCTGCTCCATATATTTGAACTGTAGCTGATCTCTGCACCTGTGTCATATGTGAAAAATATTTTTGCACTTGAAAGATGTGTAATGCAAAGCAACCACAGGAATATAAGTTCAACTGCTGCTGTTATGCAGAATAAAGCTATTGCGAGAATTTTGCGGTTTTTCTCAGTTTCATAGGGCGTTTTTGCCGCTTGGATAGTTTGCGTACCGACTGCCTGTGAAATGTTAAGTCCTTTGTCGATTTTCTCTCCGCACCAATCGCAAAATTTAGCATTGTCCGGCAGCTTATTCCCGCAATTTGAACAAAACATATTAATTACCTCACATTCATGTTACCAAATGGTGCATTGTATAATGATTATAGCACCATATGGTGAGTTTGTCAATATATTTCGACAAAATCTTGATATAATAAAACAAAATAATAATTATCACAAAAGCGAAGAACGGAGGTGTTGAAAATGGGCTGTTATCAGAGGTTAAGGGACTTGCGTGAGGATAACGACAGCAATCAGGCGGAAATCGCAGAAGCGCTTTCTATGCAGGTCACTCAATACGGCAGATATGAAAGAGGCGACCGTGAAATACCATTTGGTGTTGCCATTGAACTGGCAAAGTACTACAACGTTTCGTTGGATTACCTTGCAGGACTTACGTCAGAAAAAGCAATATCGGGTGTGCGGCTATCGGGAAAGGAACGTGAACTGCTTGAAATGTTCAGAAGCATGAGCGAGTTTGAGCAGGGTCAGGTGTATGAACGTGCGGTTTCCCTGCTCAATAATAACAAATAACGCTTCCACTGATGCTCTCAGCGGAAGCGTTATTTTATCTGTGTGTTGTTTCTATCAAAGCTGCGAAAGCTCATCGAAGCACTGCTTCATAGCCGGATAAAGCTTTCTGTACATAGCATAGACCTTTTCATACTCAGCGGTATTCTCTGCGACAGGTTCCTGGATCTTTTCAGGCTTGATGACTGCACGGCAGGCTTCAGGTACGCTCTTGTAAATACCTGCGCCAACTGCCGCAAGCAGAGCCACACCGAGTGCGGGACCCTCCTTGTTCAGCGTCGTCTTTACCGGACAGCCGTACAGGTCGGCGAGCATCTGACGCCACAGCGGAGAAGTTCCGCCGCCGCCGCACGCCATCATGTCGCTGACGTTAATGTTCATCTCACGCATTACTTCAATGCAGTCACGCAGTGAGTAGGACACGCCCTCCATCACTGCACGGAGCATTTCCTTTTTCTTGTGCATGGTCGAAAGTCCGAAGAACACGCCTCTTGCGTTCGGATCAAGGTGCGGAGTTCTTTCGCCGTTGAGGTAGGGCAAATAAAGCAGCCTGTTTGCGCCTATCGGAACGCTTCCCGCTTCCTTGTCCATCAGATAGTACGGGTCAACGCCCATCGACAGAGCGGTTTCCATCTCAGCCCATGCGAAATTGTCCCTGAACCATTTCAGCGAAAGTCCTGCGGACTGAGTAACGCCCATCACGTGCCAGCAGCCGGGGACTGCGCAGCAGAATGTGTGCACTCTTCCCTGCTTGTCAATTGAAATATCAGATGTATGCGCAAATACAACGCCGGACGAACCTATCGTTGTGAACGCCTTGCCGTCCTCGACAACGCCTGTTCCGACTGCAGCCGCCGCATTATCGCCTGCACCGCCGACAACGGGAGTGCCGACCTTCAGTCCGGTGAGTTCTGCCGCTTTCGCTGTTACAGTACCTGTTATCTCAGGGGATTCGTATACCTTTGCAAGCAGCGCTTTGTCGATGCCAAGCTTGCCCAGTACCTCATCGGACCAGCAGCGGTTCGGGATATCGAGCAGCTGCATTCCGCTTGCGTCGGATACCTCTGTCGCATACTCGCCGGTGAGCATGAATCTTATGTAATCCTTGGGGAGGAGAATGTGGCGGCAGCGTTCGTAGTTCTGCGGCTCGTTGTTCTTTACCCACATTATCTTTGCTGCAGTGAAGCCGGTTATCGCAGGATTCGCGGTTATCTCGATCATTCTGTCTGCGCCGACCTTGTCGGTTATCTCGACAACTTCCTTTGCGGTTCTCTGGTCGCACCAGATTATGGACCTGCGTATAGGCTGATTCTCGGCGTCAAGCATAACTAGTCCGTGCATCTGACCGGAAAGACCTATTCCCTTTATGTCATCAGGGTTTACTCTGCTTTCTGCGATAACGTCCTTGATTCCGTTCACGGAAGCGTGCCACCAGTCCAGCGGGTCCTGCTCCGCATAGCCGTTCTGCGGGGTGTAGAGGGGATATTCATATGTTGCAGAGGATACCGGAGTTCCGTCCTCTGAGAAAAGCACCGTCTTTGTGCCGGAAGTGCCGATGTCAACGCCCAAAATATAAGCCATAGCTGTGTTCTCCTTAAACATCAATATTGTGTAAAACGTCCCTGTTCCGCTGTTCTGCTTCCTCAGCCGATGGATATGTAAACGTTTTTACTTATTTTAGTTTAATACAAATCCTCCGATTTGTCAAGGGGTTTATGACGAATAAATCGTTTGAGTTTTGTTCTATTTATATCAAAAAAGTGTTTACTGCTATTTAATAATTGAATGGTAAATTTATCGACAAATACGTAATTTATGTTGACAAAGCAACAGAAAAAATATATAATGGTCATATGTGAAATACAAATTAGTTTTGCGAAAGGGAGACAATTATGTCAGCTTCAATACGCAGCACGACCGACAAGAGAGTAATACGCACCAAAAAAGCCATACGCACCGCCCTTTTCAAGATAATGGAAACAAAGGATATCACGGCGATAACTATAAGCGAGCTTACTGCGTTGGCGAATGTCAACCGCAGGACGTTCTACACGCATTACAGCAATCTTACAGATATACTTGACGAAACCGAATCCGAAATAATCGAGAAGCTTGGCGAAGTGATCTCGCGCTTCGACGAAACAAGCCTTATCGACAGTACATACACGCTGTTTATCGAACTCAACAGAATAGTCACCGATGAATACGGCTTTTACTTCCAGCTTATGAAGAGTGACCTCAGGGGCGTTCTGGTTTCAAGAATGAAAGGTGTGCTGAAGGCTTCGGCAGATAAGATACTTGGCAGGTTCACCATCACAACTAACGAAAAATACGTTATGCTTCTGTCCTCGTTTATCAACGGCGGTTTCCTGAACCTGTTCCTTGAATGGAACAAATCGGGCAAGGCGGTGTCGATAGAAACGGCTGCAAAGGTTGCCAGCGTAATGGTTGACCTCTGCGTAAGAAACGCAGCTGAGATGTCGGGAACGATAGACAAGTTAGACTTCCCTCAGGTTTAACCTGCAACTTAGAATAGGTAAAGAGCGGAACTTTCATTCCGCTCTTTTTGTGTTCTTTACATCAGTTGAACTGCATGCTGGAAGCTATATTCTCAAGCTGCTCGATAGTCACTGTGTTTGGCTCAAGCGAGAGCATGAGGAAGTAATTAGTCTTACTGATATCGAATGTCATTGCACACTGCCCTGCTATTCCGTCCCGTGATTCAGGCAGGCACACAGCGCTGCTTCCTGTGTCAGTCGAGGTAATAACTCTATAGCTGCCGCCGTAGTCCACCATATTCGACAGTGCGACCGGTGAATATATCTGCATGGGTATATTGCTGCCGGCTGGGTCTACCTCGGCGAGCGCTTCTCTGTCGGGTGTTCCGAATGACCACAGGCTGAGTACGCCGACGGTCTTTCCGCCGTTTACTACGTCTATATCAAGTTCGGCGCTTCCGTCTGCTCTGCTGAGGGTGAAACCGTCTGGAAGCGTTATGCTTGCAGAAAAGGTCTGGTCGTATATGGTGTAGTTCAGCCTGTATTCGCCATTCCCGCCCTCGGTGATATCCACATTCTTTATATTCTCCTTAGGTTCGCCGAATGTGAACGGCTCAGCCAGTTCAACGTAATCTGCGTAGTATGTCCTGTATACGTCCGGCTCGGTCTGGGTCATGAAGGCAGCACGCAGCATTACCGACATAAGTGCCTTGTCGCTTGCAAGCAGGCTTCCTAAATCAGCGGTGAACACCTCGCCTGCCTGCAGTCCGGTTTCCCAGTCGAGTATGCGGTCGTGCTGGTACACTCCGCCGCCCATCTTGTAGTCCGCACCGCAGGAGATGGTAAGCTTTGTCTGTGTCTGCGTATCTTCCGGTATTTCCTGCGGCAGAGTGAAACTCAGCTTGATATTGCCGCTATCGTCAGATGTCAGCACTAACGAATTCAGTATAGCGTTGACTGTCTGTTTAGCGCTGTCCTCGGTGAGTGCGGGAGGCTGTTCAGCGGTATCCGTCTGTGATTCCTCGGACTCCTGAGCAGGTTCAGAGTTCGTCACTTCGCTTACGTCCGGCGTTGATACTTCGCTTACAGAGGACGCATTTTCCGGCTCGGAGTTTTCCTCAACTGTCGGTTGGGTCGGCTGCTGATCAGAGGTTTCCGGCTGTGGTTTTGAGGGATTTGTCAGCAGGCACACAGCCGCTATGACTAAACCCGCTATCGCTGCTATCGTTATCCACAGGGTCGGCTTTTTGGGACTGAGTACATTCTTAATACGCTGACCTATGCTGCTTTCCCCGAATGCCAGAACACCGCCGAACGAAAGATTGTTCTGCTTTACAGATAAATTCAGCAGCGCATTTGCGTAGTCCTTTCTGATGTCCTCAGAAAAGAGGCTGACCGCTTTTTCATCGCAGGATATCTCCATATCCCTGACCATAAGCATGAACGACAGCCATACCAGCGGGTTGAACCAGTGCAGGCTTAGTGCAATAAGGGCAATTGGCTTGATAATGTGGTCAAGGCGGCGTATGTGCGTTCTTTCGTGTGCGATTATGAACTGCCTGTCCATGTCGCTCAGTCCTGTCGGGATATATATTCTCGGCTTGAATATACCAAGTACGAACGCAGTTGGGATATCGCTGCATTCATACACGCCCTTTTCAAGCATTACTGCACCGGAAATGCGCCTTTTCAGCCTTATGTATGACACGCAGCTATACACGAACATTGCCGCTGCGCCTGCGCACCATACTGCAAAAAGCACCTGCGGCAGGATATTTCCGGAGATTTCCGCCGCCGGACTGTAGGCGGGAGCGGCTGCATTCGCATTAGCCAGCGAGCCTGTCAACCTGCCGGTTATTTGGTAGCCCATCATTCCCTCACTTGAATCAACATTCATTGCGTTGAACAGACTGACTGCGCTTGAAAAGGAGAACGGGCACAGAAGCCTTATGCCGAGAATGCTCCACAGCATATATGAATACTTTCTGGGCGCTTTTTTCAGCGGCACTCTCATCAGAATAATTACTGCTGCGATAAACGAGCCGGTTATGCTCATGTTCAGCAGACCTGCAAGGAATTCGTTCATGCTCACCCCTCCTTTGTGTAGCTGTCAATAAGCCGCTTCAGTTCCTCGGCTTCGCTGCGGGATATTTTCTCGCGGCTGAGGAACGCTGTCAGGAACATAGGCAGCGACCCGCCGTAGCTGCGTTCTATTACGTCCTCCGAGCGCTCTGACATTACCGTTTCCCTCGGATAGACCGCCGTTATCACCGAGTCCTCGTTTCTTGCTGCGCCCCTTGTGACAAGCTTTTTCAGTATGGTGTATACTGTGGATTTCTTCCAACCATAGGCTTCCAAGCTGCGTGTCACAAGTTCCCCTGACCTTATCGGTTGGTTTTCCCATATCAGCTCCATCAGTTTCATTTCGCTTTCGGGCATATTTTTTGAGTTGTCCATTGCTTTCTCCTTTCTGGTCTATTTGTGTAGACCTTCTGATATATTTAGTCTATCACAATAGACCTGATTTGTCAAGGGGTTTTTTCAAAAAAATTGGGCGAGCATTATAAACTCACCCAAATCGTTATTTTGTTATCGCAGCGTACTTCTGCGCCGCTGATTCAAAGCCGCATTTCTCGTAGAATCCACACAGCGAATGCTCGCAAAGCACATACGCTCTTGCCGATAGACCTCCGCACACCTCTCGCAGCAGCCCCGAAGCGCTTCCCCTGCCCTCGCAGCCCTGACGTGTGCACACCTGTGAAATAAGAGCCTCGCCGCCTATTTCATGCTGCACGACAAGCGCAGAATCGCCGTTTCTATAACAGCGAGATACTCCATGCCTGACACGATGCGACATATCCAGATACCACGGCTCAAATTCGATGGCGAATCGGCTGCCGATAATATCCCACACTTCTGACGGCGAGCATTCCTGCGGAAGCGTTCCGGTACCAAAGCAGCCGGAGTAGTTCATGCGATATACCGGCGTGTATGTCCCTGAGATACGGCTGCACAGCGCTTTTGCGATATCCTCCGAGCAGAAAATATCGCTCCAGCCATGTATTTTCAGGAACTCAGCCAGTTCAGTCACATCAGTGCGATCGTCCGCATATATCACGAACGAGCCGTCAAGTGCGGCAAGATATCCGCCGTCATGCCGAAAGAACCTGCAAAAATCATACTCAGTGCCATATGCATTGAGCAGCGCCCTGATTTTCTGGGCTTCCACGCCGATTTCAGGCAGTCCGGAAAGCGCCACCGAATATATACGCTCCGTCACAATACTGCAAACTCCGTCATTACTGCAGAAGCCAGACGTGCCGTTGCGTCAAGGTCGCTTTCCTTAATAACGCACGCCGGTGAATGCAGATATCTGCACGGCACTGAAAGCGCACAGGTGCGCACTCCGCCGCCGCTGACATGGATCGAGCCGCTGTCGTTGCCGCCTGCGATAAGCGTTTTAGTCTGGTTCGGTATGCCAAGGCGGTCGGCTGTCTGCCGTGCGAGATGGTACAATTCTTTGTCATAGATGGTCGAGCGGTCCATGAACGACACCACGCAGCCGCCGCCAAGTTCGCAAACCCGCTTGTCGCCGGAAACTCCCGCTATGTCGCAGGCTGTGGTCGTTTCCAACACTACCGCAATGTCAGGAGCGATCGTGAACGCAGCCGCTTTTGCGCCCCTTGTTCCTATTTCCTCCTGTACCGTGAATGCGTACCATGCGTCGTATTCAGGCTCGCCGTTTATCATGTCCATCATTATCAGGCAGCCAGCACGGTCGTCTATCGCCTTGCTTTTTATATACCCGTCGCCGAAGCAGAATGCGTCGCTGTCGAATACTGCGCAGCTGCCCCTTTCAATGAGCTTTTCCGCCTGTTCTTTCGTGGAAGCGCCTATATCAATAAGCATATCATCGAATGCAGGCGCTTTTTTGCGCTCGTCAGCCGATTGCTGATGAACTGCCTTAGTTCCGACTACGCCCTTTACGCCGCCTGCAAAGCGCACTCCTCTGCCAAGAAGCACACGTGGGTCGATTCCGCCCACTGCGCCGAATCTCAGAAAGCCCTCGTCTGTAATGTCGGTGACCATGAAGCCTACTTCGTCCATGTGTGCGGCGAACATAAGCTTGTTTTTAGGCGTTTTCCTGCCCTTTTTGAAAACCAGAAGATTTCCGAGCGGGTCTACAGTTATTTTATCAGCGTTTATCCGCTGCCGGATATATTCACGCACCGTTCCCTCGTCACCGGAAGTTCCGTCAAGTGCGCACAGTTCAAGCAGTCTGTCAGTCATTGCGCTCACCTCCTGCATATTCACAGATAAGTCTTGCGGTATTCTCAATGTCGCACAGCTTTACGGCTTCTATCGGGGTGTGCATATACCGAATCGGTATAGACAGCGTACAGCATTTCACACCGCTGCGGCTCACTCCGATACTGTCGGCGTTCGTTCCGGTCGAGGATGGCATGACCTCTATAGTATACGGTATTTTGGCGTCTTGAGCCGCTTTTTTCAGCCTGTCGGACAATCCACGGTCAAGCGCCGCTGAATAGCCAATCATCACGCCGCTGCCCATTTCAGCGGTTTCGTGAGGTACGCTGTCAGGTGTTCTTCCGAACGACACGTCCACTGCAATTGCTTCGTCCGGAGTAAGGCGGAATGCTGCGGGCTTTACGCCCCGCTCGCCTGTTTCCTCCTGAGCGGAGAAGCTTATTTCAAGGTCGTATTTCAGCTTTTTGCCTTTCAGCATATCAAGCGCAAGCAGTATCGCACATATGCCGCTTCTGTCGTCTATTGCGGGAGCAGAAACGACATCTCCCGAAAGTTCCCTGAACGGCTGGTCTATCGTGATACGGTCGCCCGGCGAAATGACCGCTTCTGCCTGCTCTTTGGTCATTCCGATATCTACGGAAAGTTCGCCCGCTTCTGCGACCTTGCTGTGGTCTGACGAAACGTGCGGCGGCAGGGTCGATATCACTCCCCTGACGTCCTTTTTCCCGTGTACTGTAACGCTCTGCGCAAGCATTATCCGCATATCAGGGCCGCCGCAGGCGCCGACTTTCAGGAAGCCATCGCTGCCGATATACGTCACGATAAGCCCTATCTGATCGATGTGTGCGTCCAGCATAAGCTTCTTTGCGCCCTGAACGCCGCTGCTTATCACGGCGGTGACGTTACCCATAGCGTCTATTGCTGCGTCCGGCGCGTATTCCCTGAGAAGTTCAAGCGCACATTCCGCCGCCGAACCCTCGCAGCCCGACACTCCAACGCAGCCGGTGAGCCGACGCAGCGTTTCTTTTATATCCATATTTCTACCCTTTCGCTCTATCTTAAAAAATCACTTGACACTCCGTCCAAGCGGAAGTCATAGCCCCGACTGTTCATCATTTCCAGCTTGTACGCCACGATCTCCGGCATTGCGGACAGTTCATAGGCTGCCTGTTCAAGCGTGCGTGAATATTCCATGACCGACAGCACCTCGTCGTCGGTCAGCAGCACCTCGGCTGCGAACAGATTCGCCTCACGTTCTGTCTTGTTGCTTGCAAGGAACAGCGTGTTTTCCCGCATACCGCCCGCCGAAAGCTCCCTGTGAAGCATATCGTGCCCTAACTCGTGGGCGCAGACGGTGCGGCTGACTATCCTGTCAAGTCCGCTGTTTACTATAATGTATCGCCTGCCATTTTCGCACAGGTAGAAGCCCTTCAGCGAGCCAAGATCCCTGCGCCATACGATAGCGCCTGCGTTCTCAGCGGTTTCAAAAATGTCCCTGCCGGCGTATTCACGAAGCACCATTTCGGCGGTTTCGGCAATTATATTCATTTGTTCTCGTCAGAGGGGTGCTTCCTCGAATCCTCGTAGATATCCCACAGGCAGCGGAACAGCGCCTCTTTGTCGTCGGGATTGAGTGCGTTTCCCGCAAAAAGACCCCTTGACTGCGCAAGGAACTGCGCCGCCTGAGCCTTGTCCGCTTCGCTTGCGCATACTCTTTTAATGAAACGCTCCTCTATCGTCAGTTCTAATTCCTGATCGTCGTCCCGAAGAAACTCCGGCGTCAGGTCAAGCTGCTCGGCTATCTTTCCGAGGGTGTCCGCACGCGGCTTTCTTGTGCCGTTCATATAATTTGCAAATGCACGATAGGTCACGCCAACGCTGTGCGCAAAATCGGTCTTGCGTATCCGCTTTCTGTTGAGCATTATTTCAATCTTCTCGTTCATCTTCATATCATATACCTCCGTAATACAGCACTGCATTTTGCTGCAAACACTGCGTTCATACTAATATTATAAACATGAACACTTGTTTTGTCAAGAGGTCGGGCATTTTATTTTTTCTCCCGCATGATGAATATTATACATTATTGTGTATTCTTTTTTGAACAAAAATATTTCTTGGTATAATTGTTATAACGATTCTCTGAAAAAATATTCAAAAAATAATTGAAAAAATCTGCATAATATTCACAAGGTGGTATTTTACCCCTTGACAAATCGCATAAATGGAGTATAATTAAGTATGTAAAAACTAAAGGCACAAAGCCTTGAAAAGGAGATAAAACATCATGGCTAAAGAGATCAAAAAAATTGTTCTGGCATATTCCGGCGGTCTGGATACTTCTATAATCATTCCGTGGCTGCATGAAAATTACCCCGGCTGCGAGGTTATCTGCGTTGCAGGTAACGTAGGTCAGGATTCCGAGATCGTAGGTCTGGAAGAAAGAGCAAAGAAGACCGGCGCTTCCAAGCTTTACATTGAGGATATTCAGGACGAGTTCGTCAACGACTTCATCTTCCCCACCCTCAAGGCTGGCGCAAAGTACGAGGGCTATCTGCTCGGTACTTCTTTCGCACGTCCCCCTATCGCAAAGCGCATCGTTGAGATCGCCCGCAAAGAGGGCGCAGACGCTATCTGCCACGGCTGCACCGGTAAGGGCAACGATCAGGTTCGTTTTGAGCTGACCATCAAGGCTCTCGCTCCCGAAATGCAGATAATCGCTCCGTGGAGAATCTGGAACATCAAGTCCCGTGAGCAGGAGATCGAGTATGCAGAGGCTCACAATGTTCCGATAAAGATCACCCGTGAGACCAACTATTCCAAGGATATGAACCTGTGGCACCTGTCACACGAAGGTCTTGACCTTGAAGATCCTGCAAACGAACCGCAGTACAACAAGCCCGGCTTCCTTGAACTCGGCGTATCTCCTGAGCAGGCTCCCGACAAGCCCACATATGTTACTATCCACTTTGAAAAGGGTATCCCCACCGCGCTCAACGGCGAGAAGATGGACGGCGTAAAGCTGATAAAGACCCTCAACAAGCTTGGCGGCGAGAACGGTATCGGCCTTTACGACGTGGTTGAGAACCGTCTGGTCGGCATGAAGTCCAGAGGCGTATACGAGACCCCCGGCGGAACGATCCTCTATCACGCACATGAGGTTCTCGAAACCATCTGTCTCGACAAGGAAACACAGCACTACAAGGCTGGGCTTGCTCAGAAGTATGCCGATATCGTATACAACGGTCAGTGGTATACTCCCCTGCGTGAGGCAATGGACGCATTCGTTGACAAGACTCAGGAAACCGTTACCGGCGACGTTAAGCTGAAGCTCTATAAGGGCAACATCATCAACGCCGGCGTAACCTCTCCGTACACCCTCTACAGCAAGGACTTCGCTTCCTTTGACGAGGACGATGTTTACGACCAGAAGGATTCTGCAGGCTTCATCAACCTGTTCGGTCTGCCTATCCACGTTAAGGCACTTCTGGACGCTGAGAGAAATAAGTAAGATTTTTGTGACCTTTAAGAGCGGAAGGCTCGGCTTTCCGCTCTTAAATCTTTTCTTAAAACTTTTTAATTGAGGTAGAAATATGGCAGAAATGATGTGGGCTGGACGTTCATCGCAGGGCGTTGACAGCAGAGTGAATGCGTTTAATTCTTCAATAGCGTTTGACGGAAGAATGTATCGGCAGGATATCGAGGGCAGCATTGCCCATGCGACCATGCTCGGCGAACAGGGCATAATCAGCATGAGCGACAGTCTGGAACTTATCGGCGGTCTTAAAGAGATACTCGCAGATATCGAAAGCGGAAAGCTGCAGTTCGATATGACAGCAGAAGATATCCATATGTTCATCGAGGCGGAACTTACCAAGCGCCTTGGCGATGTGGGCAAGCGTCTGCATACCTCCCGTTCAAGAAACGATCAGGTCGCTCTTGATATCAGACTGTACCTGCGTGATGAAATAAAGGCTCTGCGTGAGTTGGTCGTATCGCTTGTCAAGGTGCTTTGCAGCATCGCAGACGAGAATACCGAAACCATCATGCCGGGCTACACACATCTGCAGCGTGCACAGCCCATCACTTTCGGTCACCATATGATGGCTTATGCGCAAATGCTGCTGCGTGATATCGAACGCTTCGACGATACCCTGCGAAGAATGAACGTATCCCCGCTCGGAAGCTGCGCACTTGCCGGAACTACCTACAAGATAGACCGTGAGCGCACCGCCGGACTTCTCGGAATGAGCGCACCTATGGTAAATTCGCTTGACGGCGTTTCCGACCGTGATTTCTGCATTGAACTTGCAAGCGCGATTTCTATCTGCATGATGCACCTTTCACGCTTCTCTGAGGAAATAATCATGTGGTGCAGCTGGGAGTTCAAGTTTATCGAACTTTCAGACCGCTTCTCCACGGGCTCCAGCATAATGCCGCAGAAGAAAAATCCGGACGTCACCGAACTTATCAGGGGCAAGACAGCACGCGTTATCGGCGATAATGTTACCCTGCTCACAATGATGAAAGGGCTTCCCCTCGCCTACAACAAGGATATGCAGGAGGATAAGGAAGCGATATTCGACGCAGTGGATAACCTGAAGCTGTGCCTGACCACATTCATTCCCATGCTTGAAACAATGACGCTGTATAAGGACAATATGCGCCGTGCTGCTGCAAAGGGCTTCATCAATGCCACCGACTGCGCAGACTACCTAGTTAAGAAAGGTATGCCGTTCCGCACCGCATACAAGATCACCGGCGGTCTTGTTGCGCACTGTATAGAACTCAACACTACGCTTGAGGAGCTTCCGCTCGCCGACTATCAGAAGCAGAGCGACCTCTTTGCCGAGGACGTTTACGAGGCGATAAGCCTTGACACCTGCGTCCGTGAAAGGAAGTCGTTCGGCGGACCTGCTCCCGAATGCGTTAAAACGCAGATACAGCTTACCAGAAAGAAACTGGAGGAACTTTGCAATGGTTAAGGTTTACATCGACGGTCAGGAAGGCACGACCGGTCTTAAAATACTTGAACGCTTCAAGAACCGCACCGACATAGAACTCCTCAGAATTGACGAGGACAAGCGCAAGGACAACGACGAGCGCAGAAAGCTTATACACAGCGCAGATTTCACGTTCCTGTGCCTGCCGGACGCCGCCGCAAAGGAAGCAGTAGCCCTTGCAGAGGGCAGTAATACACGCATAATTGACGCCTCGACCGCACACCGTACCGCCCCCAGCTGGGCTTACGGTTTTCCCGAACTTGGCGCAGATTTCCGTGCTAAGATAGAAAAATCAGACCGCACCGCCGTTCCCGGCTGCTATGCAAGCGGGTTCGCTTCGATGGTTTATCCTCTGGTGAAGCTTGGCATAATGCCCGCTGATTATCCGGTCAGCGTTCATGCAGTGTCTGGCTACAGCGGCGCAGGAAAAAAGGCTATCGCAGTATATGAGAGCGCAGACCGCCCCGCTGATTTCGACAGCCCCAGACAGTATGCGCTGACTCAGCAGCATAAGCATCTTCCTGAAATGCAGAAGATATGCGGTCTGGAATATGCGCCGGCATTCAACCCGCTCGTATGCGATTATTTCAGCGGAATGGTGGTATCCCTCCCGCTGCACACAAGGCTGCTGACAAAGAAGTATTCCGCAGACGACGTGCGCAAGGCTCTGTCTGAGTACTACGCAGGTGCAAACTTCGTCAAGGTCATGCCCGAGGGCGAACCGCAGGACGGCTTCATCGGTGCGAGCGACCTCAGCGGAACAAACATGATGCAGCTATTTGTGAACGGAAACGACGAGCGGCTTATTCTCTGCTCAAGACTTGACAATCTCGGAAAGGGTGCAAGCGGTGCGGCTGTGCAGTGCCTGAATATCATGATGGGCATTGACGAAACCACCGGTCTGCTGTAAGGTGAACTATCATGGTCAAATTTGAAGGATATGAATTTGTGGACGGCGGCGTTTGTGCAGCCGAGGGCTTCGCAGCCAGCGGTATTATCGCAGGTATCAAGGCGGGCAATACCACCAAGCGCGACCTTGCGATGATATTCTGCGCAGAACGCTGCAAAACGGCTGCGCTGTATACGACAAACAAGGTCAAGGGCGCGCCGATATACGTCACCAAAAAGCACCTGCAGGACGGCTACGCTCAGGCTGTTATCGTGAACTCAGGCAATGCGAACACCTGCAACGAAAACGGCATTGAAATTGCCGAGCAGATGTGCGAACTCACCGCTGAAGCGCTTGATATCGACGCAGACGATGTGCTTGTTGGTTCGACCGGCGTTATCGGTCAGCCGCTTTCGATAAAGCCGATAAAGGCGCGCATTCCCACTCTCGCAAAGGAGCTTTCGCCCAAAAAGAGCAGCGAAGCCTGCGAAGCGATAATGACCACCGATACACGCAAGAAAGAGATCGCAGTTGAATTTGAGATAGACGGCAGAAAGTGCCACGTCGGAGGTATCTCCAAGGGAAGCGGAATGATAGCCCCGAATATGGCGACAATGCTTGCATTCATCACGACTGACGTTGCAATATGCCGTGAACTTCTTGAAAAGGCACTGCGCAAGGTCAACGCCCTGACCTACAGCATGGTGAGCGTTGACGGCGACACCTCCACCAACGACACGCTGATACTCATGAGCAGCGGCCTTGCAAAGAACCCCGAAATAACCTCCGAGGACACGAATTACGAGAAATTCGAGAATGCGCTTTATGCCGTAATGATGAACCTTGCACGTGAAACCGCACGTGACGGCGAGGGCGCGACAAAGCTTCTTGAATGTATAGTCAAGGGCGCACCGGACGAGGATACTGCGAAGAAGGTCGCTAAGTCGGTCATTTCTTCAAGCCTTGTTAAGGCTGCGATGTTTGCGGCTGACGCAAACTGGGGACGTATCCTCTGCGCAATAGGATACTCCGATACTGATTTCGACATCTCCAAGGTATCCGTGGAACTTGCAAGCGAAAAGGGCAAGATAACCGTATGCACCAACGGCGCAGGAATAAGCTTCTCTGAGGAAGCCGCAAAGGAGATTCTTTCCGAGGAGGAAATAAAGATACTCGTTGACCTGCACTGCGGCGGCGGCGAAGCCATCGCATGGGGCTGCGACCTCACTTTCGAGTATGTAAAGATAAATGCGGAATACCGCACATAAGGAGCTGGACAGAATGCAGATAGATTATGACATACGGGCGAATGCTCTTGTCGAAGCACTCCCCTATCTTCAGGAATACAACGACAAGGTGGTCGTTGTGAAATACGGCGGTAACGCCATGACCAACGAAACGCTGAAGCAGGCGGTCATGCAGGATATCGTTCTGCTGTCGCTCGTGGGTATCAAGGTAGTACTGGTACACGGCGGCGGCCCTGAAATAAACGCAATGCTCAAAAAGATAAACAAGCCGAGCGAGTTCGTCAACGGGCTTCGCTACACGGACGAGGAAACTATCGACATCGTTCAGATGGTGCTTGCAGGAAAGGTGAACAAGGACCTTGTCCAGCTTCTCCAGCAGGCAGGCGGTAAGGCAATGGGTCTTTGCGGTCTGGACGGAAACCTTATTCAGGCTGAGCAGCTCAACCCCGATCTCGGCTATGTCGGCGAAATAACGAAAATTGACCCCGAAGCAGTCAACACCGCACTGAATAACGGCTATATTCCGGTGATTTCCACCGTTGCAGCCGGCAAGAACGGTGAGGTATACAATATAAACGCAGACACTGCAGCCGCAAGGATAGCTGCAGAAATGAAAGCAGTAAATCTTATCCTGCTTACTGACATCAAGGGGCTGCTTGAGGACAAGGACGATGAAAACACGCTGATACGTGCGGTCGGAGTAAGCGAGGTGCCCTACCTCAAAAAACAGGGCGTTATTTCCGGCGGCATGATACCGAAGATAGACTGCTGCGTTGAGGCGGTTCGCCGCGGCGTAAAGCAGACAACAATAATCGACGGGCGTATCCCGCATTCTATACTGCTTGAACTTCTGACGGACGTCGGCGCAGGCACTATGATAACAGCGTAAGGAGGGTCAAAATGAGCACTATTGAACAGTTCAACAAGTATGTTATGCCCTCCTATGGTAGATACGACCTTGTTCTTGAGAAGGGTCAGGGCAGACAGGCTGTTGATGAAAACGGCAAGGAATACATTGATTTCGGCAGTGGTATCGGCACAAACTCGCTCGGCTACTGCAACGAGGACTGGGTTAATGCGGTATGCGCTCAGGCTCATGCGATCCAGCATACCTCTAACTACTATTATACAAAGGTTCAGGCTGATTTCGCAAAGGCGCTCTGCGAAACCGCAGGCTATAAGGATATGTTCTTCGGAAATTCAGGTGCGGAAGCGAATGAATGTGCCATCAAGATAGCCCGCAAGTACAGCTTTGACAAGTACGGCAAGGGCAGGCACAATATAATCACTCTGGTGAACAGCTTCCATGGAAGGACGCTCTGCACTCTTTCCGCAACCGGTCAGGACGTATTTCACAACTATTTCTTCCCGTTCGTGGAGGGATTCGTGAACGTCGAAGCGAACAACATCGCCGACCTGCGTGCAAAGCTTGACGATACCGTCTGCGCAGTGATGTTTGAGTACATTCAGGGCGAGGGCGGCGTAATGCCCCTGCAGCAGGACTTCGTTGACGAGATATTCCGCCTTTGCGCTGAAAAAGACGTACTGACCATTGCTGACGAGGTTCAGACCGGCGTCGGCAGGACGGGCAAATTCCTTGCCGGCGACAATTTCGGCAAAAAAGCTGACCTCACCACTCTCGCCAAGGGACTTGCAGGCGGCGTGCCTATCGGCGTATGCCTTGCCGGTGAGAAATGCGCAGGCGTGCTCACCCCCGGCACTCACGGCTCGACATTCGGCGGAAATCCTATTTCCTGCGCAGGCGGTCTTGCTGTGCTTTCAAAGGTGAATCAGCCGGGCTTCCTCGGCGAGGTCGCTGCAAAGGGCGAGTATATCAGCAGCAAGCTGCGTGAAATCCCTGAGGTAGCTTCGGTGTCCGGCATGGGTCTGATGATAGGTATAGAACTCAAAACAAAGAAAGCAGGAGATGTCGTAAAGGCTGCCCTTGACAAGGGACTTCTGCTGCTGACGGCAAAGACTAAGGTTCGTCTGCTGCCGCCGCTTACCATAACTTATGAGGAAATAGACAAGGGTCTGGAAATACTGACAGGGTTGCTTAACGGCTGACCCGCTGACAAAGGAGAATTACAATGAAGCATTTATTAAAGCTGCTTGACCTCTCGACTGAGGAAATAATCGACATTCTGAACCTTGCCGACCAGCTCAAATATGAGCAGAAGCACGGCATTCCGCACAATATCCTCAAGGGTATGACCCTTGGCATGATATTCCAGAAGTCCTCTACCAGAACACGTGTTTCTTTTGAAACCGGTATGTACCAGCTTGGCGGCCAGGCTCTGTTCCTGTCCTCAAAGGAACTGCAGATAGGCAGAGGCGAGCCGGTTCAGGATACCGCAAGGGTGCTTTCACGCTACCTTAACGGTATTATGATACGCACATTCGAGCAGTCCGAGGTCGAGGATCTTGCCGCATACGGTTCTATCCCGATAATCAACGGTCTGACCGACTACTGCCACCCCTGTCAGGTGCTTGCCGATCTGCAGACCGTTCGTGAATATAAGAACAAGCTTGACGGACTGAAGTTCTGCTACATCGGCGACGGTAACAACATGGCGAACTCGCTGACTGTCGGCGCACTTAAAGTTGGCATGAGCGTATCACTCGCCTGCCCTGAGGGCTACTACCCCGACCAGACCGTTCAGGACTTCGCTAAGCAGTATCCCGGAAAGTTCCAGATAGTGAACGACCCTGTTGAAGCGGCTGCTGACGCTGACGTGCTGTACACCGACGTATGGGCTTCCATGGGTCAGGAGCAGGAAGCAGCACAGCGCAGGGAGATATTCAAGGGATATCAGATAAACGACGCCGTTATGGCTTCTGCAAAGTCTGACGCAATGGTAATGCACTGCCTGCCCGCACACCGTGAGGAAGAGATCACCGGCAAGGTATTTGAGCAGCACGCAAACGAGATATTTGACGAGGCTGAAAACAGGCTCCACGCACAGAAGGCAGTTATGGTACGCCTGATGGCAAACGAGAAGTGATCAGACTTTTTCAACACACTTATGGGTCGCAGAATCTAATCTGCGACCCATATTTTTTCGCATTACGTAATCTTCATCTCGGAATCATATTCAAGGCTCTGTCAACATAATATGTACAGAAAAAATTATTTTGGAGGTACAAAATGACAGAGTATCTGCCTGAGGGCTTTCTTATCGGAACAACGGATAACCGTGCCTGCCTGCAGTCCTATTTCGCACTGAGCGAGTGTATGTCCTGCGGCAGGATAATCGAAGCACCCTGCATAATCTGCAACAGCCGTCACGACCTGATAATCGACCTTGGCTGTATGCGCGGCGTGATACCTCGCGAGGAGGGTGCAATCGGCATTTCAGAGGGAACGACCAAGGACATTGCGCTGATATCACGGGTCAATAAGCCGGTGTGCTTCATCGTGACTGACTTCTGCCGCAACGAGTCGGGAGAACTGTTCGCTGTGCTTTCCCGCAGGGCTGCACAGGAAAAGTGTATGCGCGAATATCTCAGCAACTTGCGTCCCGGTGATGTAATTCCGGCACGGGTCACTCATCTGGAACAGTTCGGCTGCTTCGTTGACATCGGCTGCGGTATACCCTCGCTTATCCCAATAGACATGATATCGGTGTCGAGAATATCTCACCCGCAGGACAGATTCCGGGTAGGTCAGGACATCTATGCCGTGGTGAAGTCGCTTGACGCCGGACGGATATGCCTGTCGCACAAGGAACTTCTCGGCACGTGGGAGGAGAACGCTTCCCTGTTCGAGGTCGGCGAAACCGTCACCGGCATTGTCCGTTCCATCGAGGAATACGGGATATTCGTTGAACTGTCACCGAACCTCGCCGGTCTTGCCGAAAGCAAGGAGGGTGTTGCGGTCAACAGCTGCGCGAGCGTGTACATAAAGGCGATTATCCCTGATAAGATGAAAATAAAACTCATCATCGTCAGTTCGTCCGAAAACGCATACTGCGGTAATGAGTTGAAATATTTTCGTACAAGCGGGCATATCGACAAGTGGCTTTATTCCGGAGAAAACTCATCTAAGGTCATTCAGACTATTTTTTGATCTTGCTCCAGTATTCCTTGGCTTTCATTTCCAGCTTGTTGTCGCCGTACTGATAGTAAACACGATCCTTTATGACATCTGGAAGATACTGCTGCTTTACCCAATGGTCGGGATAGTCGTGCGGGTACAGATAGTGCTGACCCTTTACCGCTGCACCCTCTCCGTCGCAGTGAACATTCTGCAGCTGCCGTGGGAACTCAAAAGGTCCGCCCGATTCAACATCTGCGAGCGCAGCGGCTATCGCACTGTATGCGCTGTTCGATTTCGGCGCAGTTGCAAGCAATATCACGGCTTCCGCCAGAGGTATTTTCGCTTCGGGAAGCCCAAGCTGCATGGCGCTGTCAACGCACGCCTTTACGATAGGCACCGCCTGAGGATATGCAAGACCTATGTCCTCGCTTGCGATAACAAGCAGACGCCTTGACAGAGAAATGATGTCGCCTGCGCTGATGAGCCTTGCCGCATAATGCAGCGCAGCGTTTTCGTCCGAACCGCGGATAGACTTCTGCAGCGCAGAAAGCAGGTCGTAGTGCTGGTCGCCGTCCCTGTCATAGCGCATATTGCTGCGCTGAGTCAGTTCCTGCGCAAGTTCCGGAGTTATCCTGCCGTCAACCGAGGTCAGGGCGCAGAGTTCCACTGTGTTGAGGGATTTACGCACATCTCCCCCGCAGCCACGACAGATGTATTTTATTGCTTCGTCGTCAAGCTGGTAGTCTATACCAGTTTCCTGCGTCATGCTCTCAAATCCGCGCCGTACCGCCTTTTCAAGTTCCTCCGGCTGAACCGGACGAAATTCAAAGACAGTGCTGCGTGACAATATCGCATTGTATACGTAGAAATACGGGTTCTCGGTGGTCGAGGCAATCAGCGTGATACTGCCGTCCTCAATGTATTCAAGCAGGCTTTGCTGCTGCTTTTTGTTGAGGTACTGTATCTCGTCAAGATACAAAAGAATGCCGTTCGAGCCGAGGAACGTGTCTATTTCCGACACAACGCTCTTGATATCTCCGGTAGACGCCGAAGTGCCGTTTAGCTTATGCAGCCGCATATTTGCTGATTCTGCAATGATTCGGGCGACTGTGGTCTTGCCTACTCCAGACGGACCGTAAAATATCATATTCGGGATACGTCCGCTTTCTATTATCCGTGAAAGCGGGCGGTTTTTTCCTATCAGATGTGACTGCCCCACAACATCAGTCAATGAAGTGGGGCGTATCTTGTCAGCTAAGGGCATATTACAGACCTCTGTGCTCCCTGAGGAGTGCTTTTATCTTCTCATGAGGGTCAATAACGTTGCTGATTGAAGTGTCGTGGTTTATCGAAGCGATGAAGTAAGCGAGATACTTGGAAACATCGACTTCCTTGAACCACGGGCGAGCGAGCAGTTCAGGCGTGCGGTAGGTGAGATTCGTGCCGAATACGCCGTGGATAAGTCCCTTTTCGTATGCCTCATCGAACTTTTCAAGACCCTTTGTGAATATCGGATATGTTGCATATGCGAACATTCTCTTTGCTTTGCGAGCCTTGAGTTCCTTTGCGATATCGAGCATTGATTCGCCGGAAGAAATGATATCGTCGGCAACGAACACGTCCTTGCCCTCAACGGAAGAACCGAGGTATTCATGCGCAACGATAGGATTTCTGCCGTCAACAACGACTGAATAATCACGGCGCTTGTAGAACATACCCATATCCACGCCCATAACGGAAGCATAGAACATATTGCGCTGCAGAGCGCCTTCGTCCGGGCTTACTACCATGAAGCGATTCTTGTCGATAACAAGGTCAGGGAAATCCTGGAACATAGCCTTCAGCACCTGATATGACGGCATAACGTTGTCAAAACCCATCAGCGGTACTGAATTGCAAACTCTGGGGTCGTGAGCGTCAACGGTCACGAGGTTCTCAACGCCCATTCTCTGCAGTTCCTGCAGTGCTACCGCGCAGTCGAGCGATTCACGGTAGCTTCTTCTGTGCTGTCTGCCGCCGTAAAGAAGCGGCATGATCACATTGATGCGGTGCGGCTTACCGCTGGCTGCCTGAATTATCCTCATCAGGTCCATATAATGGTCGTCAGGGGACATACTGTTTTCCTGATCGAAAAGCTTGTACTTGCAGCTATAGTTTCCGACATCGACCAGAATATAAAGATCCTTTCCGCGAACGGTGCTCTTTATCAGACCCTTTGCGTCGCCGGACTGGAATCTGGGGCACTGGCACTCGATCATATAATCGTCGTGGGGCATTCCGTTTCTGTCAGCCCATCTTTCAAGGTAGCTGTTTATCTTTGCGCCAAGTTCCCGCGTACCGTTCATGCAGATAAGTCCGAGGGGGGCTACGGCATGGTAGTTCTGGTATAATACCTCTGTGTTCTTAACAGTTGTCATGTGTTTTTCTTCCTTCTTCATCATTGTTCAGCAACGGGTAATGCTCCCCTGCCCTGCGGACAAGGGAGCAATAATATTATTCGTACAGCGGATATCTTGCGCAGATCTCGTTGACCATGCTGCGAACCTTGTCCTTATTTGCGTTAAAGTCCTTTGCGGTGAGGTAGATGCACTCGCCGATAATTCGCATATCGTCCTCCTTAAGACCTCTTGTGGTCACTGCGGGAGTACCGATACGAACGCCGGACGTGAACGCAGGCTTCTGCGGGTCGTTCGGGATAGCGTTCTTGTTGACGGTGATGTAGCACTCGTCAAGGTGCGTTTCAAGTTCTTTGCCCGTGATGTCGAACGGACGAAGGTCAACAAGCATAAGGTGGTTGTCAGTACCGCCGGATACAAGCTTGAAGCCCTTTTCAAGCAGCGTGTCAGCCAGCACCTTGGCATTCTTGACAATCTGCTCGCCGTATGTCTTGAACTCAGGCTTGAGCGCTTCGCCGAAGCAAACAGCCTTTGCTGCAATAACGTGCATAAGGGGACCGCCCTGAATGCCGGGGAATATTGCGGAGTTTATCTTCTTTGCGATATACTCGTTATTTGTGAGGATAAGACCGCCTCTGGGGCCTCTCAGGGTCTTGTGCGTAGTGGTGGATACCACGTCGGCGTAAGGAACAGGGCTTGCGTGCTGACCTGCTGCGACCAGTCCGGCAATGTGAGCCATATCTACCATGAGATATGCGCCGACTGCTCTTGCGATAGAGGACAGCTTCTCAAAGTCGATTGCTCTGGGGTATGCGGAAGCGCCAGCCACGATAAGCTTGGGCTTGCACTTGTTTGCCTGCTTGTAAAGCTCCTCGTAATCAATGAATCCGTCGTCGTTAGTGCCGTATGACACGAAGTTGTATATCTTGCCGGAGATATTTACGGGTGAACCGTGGGTCAGGTGACCGCCGTGTGCAAGGCTCATTCCCATAACGGTATCGCCGGGCTGCAGCAGTGCCAGATATACTGCAGTGTTAGCCTGTGCGCCTGAGTGAGCCTGAACGTTTGCGTACTTTGCGTCGAACAGTTTCTTTGCACGCTCGATAGCGATATTCTCTACGATATCTACGTCCTCGCAGCCGCCGTAATAACGCTTGCCGGGGTAGCCCTCAGCGTACTTGTTGGTGAGAACGCTGCCCATTGCCGCCATAACTGCAGGCGATACGATGTTTTCGCTTGCGATAAGTTCCAGATTGCGCTTCTGACGCTTCAGTTCCAGACCCATTGCGTCAGCTACTTCGCTGTCGTAATTGCCCAGAAATCCAATGGTATCCACTATGTCGTTGTACATTTTGATATACTCCTTTCAGTTACCGTGTTTTTATGCCGTATCAGATGTATTCAGCTATCTTGCTGCCCATTTCGGTGCAGGAAAGCAGCTTCATGCCCTCTGACATTATATCTCCCGTTCTGTAGCCGTCCTTTATCGTCTGCCTTACTGCATTCTCAACTGCGTCGGCTTCCTCGTTCATGTCGAACGAATAGCGCAGCATCATTGCAGCGGAAAGTATCGTTGCGATAGGATTAGCCTTGTTCTGTCCTGCGATATCAGGCGCAGAGCCGCCGCTCGGCTCGTACAGTCCGAATTTTGTTTCGTTCATGCTTGCGGACGGAAGCATTCCGATAGAACCGGTTATCATTGAAGCTTCATCGGAAAGAATATCGCCGAACATATTTTCGGTCACCATGACGTCAAACTGCGCCGGGTCCTTGACAAGCTGCATTGCTGAATTATCCACCAGCATATGCTCAAGCTTAACCTCAGGGTAATCCTTGGCTACCTCCTCGACTACCTTTCTCCAGAGTCTGGAACTGTCGAGCACGTTTGCCTTGTCAACGCTTGTGACCTTTTTGCGGCGCTTCATTGCTACGTCAAACGCCTTTATTGCTATCCTGCGTATCTCTTTTTCATCATATTTCAGCGTATCGACCGCAGTCATTACGCCGTCAACGCTCTCTGTGCGGCGTTCTCCGAAGTACAGACCACCGGTCAGTTCACGCATTATCAGCATATCAAAGCCCTTTTCGCTGATTTCCGTCTTTAGCGGGCACGCTGAGGAAAGTTCGCTGAACAGCAGGCAGGGACGGAGATTTGCAAAAAGTCCCAGCGACTTGCGTATCTTCAGAAGTCCTGCCTCAGGGCGCAGATTTGCCGGAAGCTTATACCACGGTGACTTTGTGGTATCACCGCCGATAGACCCCATCAGCACAGCGTCTGATGCCTTGCAGCGTTCGATAGTTTCATCGGTGAGCGGGACGCCGTTTGCGTCGATGGAGCAGCCGCCCATCAGAAGCTGCTCATAATTGAACTTATGACCGAACTTCTCTGCGACCTTGTCCAGTACCTTCATAGCCTCGGTGACAATTTCAGGACCTATCCCGTCACCCTTGATGACTGCGATATTCTTTTCCATGAAAAAGATTCCTTTCTTAATAGATGTCGATCTTCAGACGTATATCTTCGCCGTCCGTTCTGTTACGTGCAGACCTGCGCCTGCCGTCCGGCTCAAACCCGAAATCCCTGAAGAAAGCCATTGCTTCTGAGTTATTTTCGTTCACCCACGCAAAGGCTGTGCGCTGCTTCATGCTGCGCATATTCCTCAGAGAATGAGAGAGCAGCTTTTTGCCGAGCATTATACGGCGGCGGCCGGAGGATATCGCTATCATCTCGACCTCGCAGCTGTCGGGTATTTTGGAACTTACGCACACGCAGACCCCCTCCGCTTCCCTGTCACAGGTGACAATAGAAGTAAGCAGAGCGTGCTTCATGCAGTACACAAAATACGAGTTGTCGAACCTTGCCGTAAATCTGCTCTGAGCAGCTATCTCAGAAAATCTTACTGCGCTGAAATCCTCTGACGACCGAACATTCTGAATATTGATGATCACATGACCGCCCCCTTAGACCCAGCTGAACGCCGATTCTGGCGCAGCCGTACTCCTTTAGCAGCCGTATTCACGCAAAGCTGCCGGCGCACTGTAATCCTGCAAAGCGTCAGCTTTTGAGGGAATTAAGCAGACCGCCCTTGTTTATTATCTCCTTGATGAACTCAGGGAAAGGCTGAGCCTGATATTTGTGACCCTTTGTGACATTTGTGATAATGCCTGTGTCGAAATCTATATCCACCTCATTGCCGTCATTGATGTCCTTCGCAGCTTCATCGCATTCAAGTATCGGCAGACCGATATTGATGGAGTTGCGGTAGAATATTCTTGCAAAGGTGGAAGCGATAACACAGGCGATACCGCTTTCCTTTATTGCGATAGGTGCGTGCTCTCTGGAGCTTCCGCAGCCGAAATTCATGTTTGCGACCATGATGTCGCCGGGCTTCACCTTGTTCACGAAGTCCTTGTCGATATCCTCCATACAGTGGGAGGCAAGTTCCTTGTGGTCGGCTGTATTAAGGTAACGAGCCGGAATGATAACGTCCGTATCGACATTATCGCCGTACTTGTGTACGATACCGTGTGCTTTCATTTACATATCCTCCTTGCTGCCGCTTATTCCTGAACATCGGAGATATACCCGGTCAGTGCGCTTGCCGCAGCTATCGCCGGACTTGCAAGGTATACCTCGGAGGTCACATCGCCCATTCTTCCGACAAAGTTGCGGTTTGTCGTGGACACTGCCCGCTCGCCGGGGGCAAGTATGCCCATATGTCCGCCAAGGCAGGGACCGCAGGTCGGTGCGGAAACCACCATGCCGGCTTCAACAAATATTTCAAGCAGACCGTTGCGCAGTGCGTCAAGGTATATCTGCTGTGTGGCGGGAATAACTATTGCACGAACGCCCTTTGCGACCTTTTTGCCCTTGACCACCTTTGCGGCGGCTTCAAGGTCGGAATATCTTCCGTTGGTACATGAGCCGATAACTACCTGATCTATCTTTATTTCGCCCACTTCGTCGATGGTCTTTGTGTTTTCGGGGAGGTGTGGGAATGCGACTGTCGGACGTATCGAAGACAGGTCGATGTCGATAACTCTGCTGTAATGAGCGTCGGGGTCTGCGCTGAACACCTCGAATTTGCGGTCAGTCCTGCCCTTTACGTAGTCGAGGGTAACCTCGTCTACCTCGAAAATGCCGTTCTTTGCGCCGGCTTCTATTGCCATATTAGCCATGCACAGTCTGTCGTCCATCGAGAGGTTCTTCAGACCCTCGCCGGTGAACTCCATCGACTGGTAGAGTGCGCCGTCAACGCCTATCATTCCGATGATGTGGAGTATAACGTCCTTGCCGGACACCCACTTGCCGAGCTTTCCGGTAAGGTTGAACTTTATTGCGGACGGCACCTTGAACCATGCTTCGCCGGTAGCCATGCCCGCAGCCATGTCCGTTGAGCCAACGCCGGTAGAGAATGCGCCCAGTGCGCCGTATGTACAGGTGTGGCTGTCTGCGCCGATAACGCAGTCAGAGGGCACGACAAGTCCTTTTTCGGGGAGCAGGGCGTGCTCAATGCCGACCGTGCCTACGTCATAGTAATTCACAATGTCGTATTTGTCGGCAAAATTGCGGCACTGCTGACATTGCTTGGCCGCCTTGATATCCTTGTTCGGTGTAAAGTGATCCATTACAAGGGAGATCTTTGTTCTGTCGAAAACGCTGCTGAAGCCGTTTTTCTGGAACTCATTTATTGCGACAGGGCTGGTGATGTCGTTTCCGAGCACCATATCCAGCTTTGCCCTGATGAGCTGTCCCTCAACAACACTGTCAAGACCTGCGTGCTTTGCAAGTATTTTCTGTGTCATCGTCATACCCATACTGTATTTCCTCCTGAATATTAATGTACATTGCAGCTTTAATAAAGCATTTACATCTTATTATATCACTTTTTTCGATTTCTGTAAAGGGCTTTTTACAAAAACATTGACGATACGCTTCAAGTGTTGAATAACATTTGAATGCAGTAAGCGTTATTGACCGTTTGAAACCGGTAAACGAATAACATTAGTACCGCCAACAATGTTATTCGGTATTTGAACAAAAATGAGCTGATTGAAATGATTCAATGTGCTATAATAGACTTGTGGGATATTTCCTGAGACATTTTTTAGGAGGACTAACATGAAAGAAGCAGAATTCAGAAGATTCCTTGAGAACAATGGTATCACCGATAAGGCTGTAGCTTCAAGGCTCGCCAGAGGCAGACGTGCCGAGGAAACGCTCGGTTACTCGCTGGACACGGCGGTTTCCACAGACGACATGATGTATGATTCCCTCAGGAAACTGCAGCCGCACGAAGACCCTTTGCATAACCCCATGCAGAACGCTCTGCGGAAATACTACATATTCGTTCAAGGAAAGGAATTTCCGCAGCTTCGTTATTACAAGAGATGAGTTATTCGCTCCCGTCAGACATGGCGGGAGCATTCCTTTATCAGCGGTTGACATTTTCCCGAAAATGCTGTATAATAAATCAGTATGCAAATAAAGAAAGGGTAATGACCTATGAGAAAAGTTCATGTGAATGCCAGCCGCAGCTACGATATACTTATCGGCGGCGGGCTTCTTGATAAAGCCGGCGAATATATTTCCGGGGCAATAAAGTCACGCCATGTGTGCGTTGTGACTGACGACAACGTTGACGGACTGTATTCCTATAAGCTTATAAAGTCGCTGTCAGATTCGGGCTTCACCGCCGAGAAATACGTGTTCCCGCACGGAGAAGCTTCCAAGTGCCACAGCACGCTTATCGGGCTGTACGACTTCCTTGCGGAAAAAAGCTTCACCCGCTCCGACGCACTCATTGCGCTTGGCGGCGGCGTAACGGGCGACCTCACTGGCTTTGCAGCCGCTACATATATGCGTGGAATAGGCTTCGTGCAGATACCCACGACAGTGCTTGCGCAGACCGACAGCTCCGTCGGCGGAAAGACCGCAGTCGATATCGCCGGAGGAAAGAATCTTGTCGGCGCATTCTATCAGCCGCAGCTTGTATTATGCGACACCGACACGCTTTCAACGCTAACGCCTGAGTTTTTTGCGGACGGCATGGCTGAGGTCGTAAAATACGGCATGATAAAGTCGCACGAATTGTTCGACCTGCTCTGCGAAAAGGATATTCACGAGAATCTGCAGGAAATAATCACACGCTGCGTAGAAATCAAGGCTCAGGTCGTGGAAAACGACGAGCGTGACACAGGAGAAAGAATGGTGCTGAATTTCGGGCATACGCTCGGTCACGCCATCGAGAAATACTATAATTACACGGGAATTACGCACGGCCACGCAGTCGCAATAGGCATGAGCGTGTTCACCCACATAGCCGAACGCTGCGGAATGTGCGAAAACGGCGTCGCAGAAAAGCTGGACGCCCTACTGAAAAAGTGCAGCCTGCCACTCACCACAGAAGCGCCGCTCGACACGCTCTATAAGTATTCGCTGGGCGACAAGAAGCGTGACAGCTCAGGTATCACGATAGTTCTGTGCCCTGAGATAGGCATAAGCGGCGGCTATCCCATGACGATAGACGAGTACAAACAATTTCTTAACAGCTGAGGAGTTTGCATGAATATAGTTATACAACCGAAAACACTATCCGGACGTGTGGTCATTCCGCCGTCAAAGAGTATTTCGCACCGTGCGCTGATATGCGCTGCGCTGTCGCAGGGCGAGAGCCGCATTACCGGCGTTCTCCAGTGTGAGGACACCGACGCCACCACCGACGCACTGACTGCGCTTGGCGCAGAAATACGCACGGAAAACGGCGTGACATATGTAAAGGGCATTGAGAAAGCTCCCAAGTACGCTGAAATAAACTGCAGAGAATCCGGCTCAACGCTGAGATTCCTTATTCCGGTATGCGCTGCGCTGGGCGTAGAAGCCGTGTTCACAGGAAGCGGTCAGCTTCCGACAAGACCGATAACTCCATACATTGAGGAGTTCCCCAAGCACGGCGTTAATTTTGTTTCTGACGTATTCCCCTACCACATAAAGGGAAAGCTTACAGCGGGCGTATTTCCGGTTACAGGCAGCATTTCATCTCAGTTCATCACGGGGCTGATGTTCGCAATGCCGCTTCTTGACGGCGCAAGCACAATAATGCTGACCTCTCCTCTGCAGTCTAAGCCGTATGCTGATATTACCGTGAACGTAATGCGCTCGTTCGGCATTGAAACGCTTGAATTTAACGGCAACTACAATATCAAGGGCGTACAGAAGTACAAACCGACTGCGTTCACCGTTGAGGGCGACTGCTCTCAGGCGGCGTTCTTCGCTGTTGCAAACGAACTCGGAAGCAATATCGAGCTTGCCGGAGTGAACCGGAACAGCGTTCAGGGCGACCGTGCGGTGTTCGATATAATCGACGATATGATAAAAATAAACGGCAGCTATTCGGGCTTTGATGTTGACGCTTCCGATATCCCCGACCTTGTGCCGATACTTACAGTGCTTGCCGCATTCGCTGAGGGTGAATCCCGCATCAGGGGCTGCGAACGGCTCAGAATAAAGGAAAGCGACCGCCTTGTGTCTATTTCCACGGCGCTGAATTCGCTTGGGGCAAATGTCACTATCGAGAATGACGAACTTGCAATAACAGGCGTGAAAGAACTTACCGGCGGAGTATGCTCAAGCTGCAATGACCACCGCATAGCTATGTCGCTTGCGATTGCTTCGCAGAAGTGCACTTCCCCGCTCACGATAACCGGCGCAGAGTGCGTCGCAAAGAGTTATCCCACATTCTTTGAGGATTTCCGTTCGCTTGGAGGTGAGTACGATGTCGTCATTGTTTAAGGGCGGTATTTCCGTATCCATCTTCGGCGAGAGCCACGGCAAGGGAATAGGTGTCGTGCTTGACGACCTGCCCGCAGGCGAGCCGCTCGACTTTGACAAAATAGCTGCATTCATGGCAAGACGTGCCGCCAAAAAGGACGGCACCAGCACGCTGCGCCTTGAAAAGGACCTGCCGGAGATACTTTCCGGATTCTATGAGGGCAAAACGACCGGCACGCCGCTTGCCGCCGTGATATTCAACGGCGACCAGCATTCCGGTGATTACGGCAATATATCCCATATAGCAAGACCTGCGCACGCTGACTACACAGGCTACCTCAGGTATAACGGCGCAAACGACCCCAGAGGCGGCGGGCATTTTTCCGGCAGACTCACTGCCCCGCTGGTTTTCGCCGGTGCGGTATGCGCACAAATACTTGAGCGCAGAGGTATAACCACAGGTGCGCATATACTTTCGATAAAGAACGTCAGGGACGAAAGCTTTGATCCGGTGAATGTATCGGCTGAGCAGCTTGAAGCTGTCAAATCCCGCAGTTTTCCGGTCATTACAGACGGCGCAGAGGAACAAATGCGCAGCGTTATCCTCTCCGCGAGGGATTCGCTCGACAGCGTGGGCGGCGTGATAGAATGCGCAGCAGTCGGAATGCCTGCAGGAGTAGGCTCGCCGATGATGGAGGGACTGGAGAATATCATATCTCGACTGATATTTGCGATACCTGCAGTAAAGGGTATCGAGTTTGGCAACGGCTTCGGCTGTACTGAACTTTTCGGCAGCGAAAACAACGACGAATTTGCGATACGCAGCGGCAAGGTGGTGACCCTGACCAACGCACACGGAGGTATTCTCGGCGGCATAAGTTCCGGAATGCCCATAATCTTCCGCACTGCGTTCAAGCCCACGCCATCTATCTCACGCCCGCAGAAAAGCGTTGATTTCAAGGACATGACCGAGCAGGAACTTGTAATAAAGGGCAGACACGATCCGTGTGTAGTTCCCCGTGCCGTGCCGTGCGTTGAAGCGGCGCTCAATATCGCTCTGGTATCTGCGCTTTCCGCTGAGGGAAAGCTCTGAACCTCATAACTATTTAAGCTGGTGATTCAATGAAAGAAATGCCAAGAATAAGGGTAGACGACATAAACAAGATACGCATACTCGTCTGCCATCTTATTTACAGCATAGGCTGCCCACTTAACCGTGATCAGCTGATAGAAATAACCTCACTGGAACAGGCAGTGAACTACTTCGACCTTATGCAGGCGCTTGACGGCATTCAGGAACGTCTGTGCGTCTGTCAGGAGATAAACGGCGTTCCGGTCTATTCAAACACTCCTCTCGGCGACGCGGCGGCACGTGAATTTGGAAGCGATCTGCCCCAGTCGGTTAGGGAGAAGATGTTCGAGGAAGCTGTCAGGGTCTACACCCGTGACGAGATAAAGAAAGACTCGCTCGTCGCCGTGCGTTATGCGGAGCACGAAAACGGCACGTGTACCATCGGCGTTACGATAAAATCTGAAAAGACCGGCAGGCAGAAATATTACCTCACGATATCCACCGCCGACAAGGAGGAAGCGGATTTCATCAAAAGACGCATTCAGCGCAGTCCGGAAAACTTCCGGCAGTATCTTGAAAGCTATTTCGACAAATAAAAAGATATCCCCCTCACTATTGCAAGGGGGATTTTTTGCTTAAGAGTGATTACTGAGCGTTCTTCTGAGTGTAGCTTGCGATCATATCCTTGACCATCTGGCCGCCGATAGAACCTGCCTGTCTTGCGGTCAGGTCGCCGTTGTAGCCGTTGTTGAGTGCTACGCCTACTTCGCTTGCTGCCTGCATCTTGATGCTGTTGAGTGCGCTCTTAGTCTGCTTATTGGATGCCATAATAATAATCTCCTTTAATACATGAAAATGATCTTTGAAAGTACGCAGCTTCCGCTCCGTTACCTTCTATGCAGGAGCGGAAGCTTTTTTACTTCGCCCTTGCAGTTATATTATTTTCACTGACGGTGCTTTTATTAAAGGAAATTGTTTCACAAATGATTTGAAATTATTGTTGCGCAGATTCGTTATCATCTGCCGAACTCAAACACCCTGAGCATACGCCTTTCAAATTCAGCGTGACCTTTGTTATTCTGTGCCCCTCAGACGACATTACTGAATGCGGTATTCCGTCAAGGCAGTCGAGTTCAACGTCGAAAACCTTTCCGCATTTTTCGCATATCATATGATAGTGGCGGTCTGTCCTGCCGTCGAAACGGTCGCTTCCGTCTGCTATCGGTATTTTCAGCAGCATTCCCGCTTCGCTTAGCTGGTTCAGATTCCTGTAGACAGTGCCAAGGCTGAGATTCGGGTTCTCTGACTTCAGCGCAGTGTAGACCTCTTCAGCAGTCGGGTGTATCGGGTGACGCCGTACCTGCTCATATATTATTTCTCTTTGTCTTGAAAAATTCATTCGCTTTCCTGCCCTCTGTTTTGTCCATAATAATAACTATTATCATTTTATCATATTACACGCATTTTGTCAATACGAATATTCAGGAAAACGCAATTTCAGTGCTCTGAATCAGTTATTGCACACTTACTGAATATATGTTACCTTAAAAAGTCATAATAATTCAGAAATTCTCTTGACAAAAAGCAGATTATATGATATAATCCTACTTGTCCGATAGGAAAGGTAAACAATCTATTTCACGGACGTGCAATATCTATTATAGAAAGAATGGTGACATTATGACAACGATATATGCTGACAACGCTGCGACCACAAAGCTCAGCCCCACAGCATTTGACGCAATGATGCCGTATCTCACCGAGCAGTATGGCAACCCATCATCGCTGCACACTGTCGGTCAGCTTGCCGCCGAGTCTCTGTTCAATGCAAGAAAAACGATTGCAGAGTGCCTTGGCTGCGACCCTAAGGAGATCATATTCACGGGCGGCGGAAGCGAAGCGGATAATCAGGCGCTTCTCACAGGCGCTGAGATAGGCGCAAGAAAAGGCAAAAAGCACATAATTTCCGATACCATTGAGCACCACGCAGTTCTTCATTCGCTGAAAAGACTGGAGAAGCAGGGCTTTGAAATAACGCTGCTGCCCGTTGACGGCGAGGGCAGAGTCGACCCTGAGCAGGTCAGAAATGCGATACGCCCCGACACTGCTCTTGTTACAATAATGATGGCGAATAACGAGATAGGCACTATCGAGCCGGTAAAGGAGATAGCCGCAATATGCCATGAAAAGGGCGTCCTGTTCCACACTGACGCAGTTCAGGCGGTCGGACATATTCCGGTGAACGTTAAGGATATAGGCTGCGATATGCTTTCGCTTGCAGGTCATAAGTTCCACGGCCCCAAGGGCGTTGGCGCACTGTACGCAAGACGCGGGCTTCTCGTATCTACCCTTATCGAGGGCGGAGCGCAGGAGCGTGGAAAGCGTGCGGGTACTGAAAATATCCCCGGCATAGTCGGCATGGCAGCCGCACTAAAGGAAGCGTGCGCAGGTCTTGACGAAAACATGAAAAAGATCGCCGCACTTCGCGACCGCCTTATCGAGGGTCTGTCAACGATCTCGCATTCGATACTGAACGGCGCAAGATACGGCAGACTTCCCGGCAATGTCAATATGTGCTTTGAGGGTATCGAGGGCGAATCGCTTCTGCTGCTGCTCGACCAGAAAGGCATATGCGCTTCGTCCGGCTCGGCGTGTACGTCTGGCTCGCTCGACCCCAGCCATGTGCTTCTTGCGATAGGCAGGATACATGACGTGGCTCACGGCTCGCTCAGACTGACGCTGTGCGAAAGCAATACGGAAGAAGAAGTCGAAGCAATAATCAAGGCTGTTCCGGAGGTAGTTGACTATCTCCGCAGGATATCACCAGTATGGCAGGATCTGCAGGAGGGAAAGAGGACTTATGTTATACAGTGAAAAGGTAATGGATCACTTCACCAACCCACGCAACGTGGGTACTATCGAGAACGCTGACGGCGTTGGAGAAGTCGGCAATGCAAAATGCGGCGACATCATGAAGATATTCCTTAAGATAAGCAAGGACGGTATTATTGATGATGTCAAGTTCAGCACTTTCGGCTGCGGTTCTGCGATAGCAAGCAGCTCAATGGCTACTGAGATGATAAAGGGCAAGCCGGTCAGCGAGGCTCTGGAACTTACAAACAAGGCAGTTGTCGAGGCTCTTGACGGACTTCCCGCACACAAGATACACTGTTCAGTGCTTGCTGAGGAAGCAGTAAAGGCTGCGGTCAAGGATTACTACGACAAGAACGGTATCTCATACGACCCCGAACTTTTCAAGGAGACACATGACTGCGAACACTGCGGCGAGTAAATCTGAGGGGAATGCTTCAATGCGTTCCCCTTTTATTTTTCCCGAATGAATACCAGTGCGTGCATTATCCCTCCTTATGCAGAAATAATAATTGACAAATGTGCATGAATACTGTATAATGTAAAAAAATCGTTATGCAGAAAGTGAGAACCACATGGAACTGCTTATCACTATAATAGTCACATTCTTTGCGGGAATGGGAGCGGGACTTGGTACAGGCTTTGCCGGAATGAGCGCAGCCGCCGTAATAACGCCTATGCTCACCACATTCCTTGGAATAGAGCCGTACACGGCGGTCGGCATTGCGCTTGCTTCCGACGTACTGGCAAGCGCAGTGTCCGCCTATACCTACTGGCGAAACAAGAATATCGACATCAAAAACGGACTTGTGATGATGGCGAGCGTGCTTGTGTTTACTGTGGTAGGCAGCTTTGTGTCAAGCCTGCTCCCGTCCGCGGCGATGGGCGGTTTCTCGGTATTCATGACGTTTATTCTCGGTATCAAGTTCATCGTAAAGCCTGTCATGACCACCAAGGAGGATATGCAGGCGGTCGAACCGAAAAAGCAGATAATACGCTCAATTATTGCAGGCGTTGCGATAGGCTTCATCTGTGGCTTTGTGGGAGCAGGCGGAGGAATGATGATGCTTCTTATCCTTACTTCCCTGCTGGGCTATGAGCTGAAAACCGCAGTCGGGACGAGCGTGTTCATCATGACGTTCACGGCTCTTACCGGCTCGATATCGCATATTGCTATCGGCGAAATACCCGATATGACGGTAATGTTGCTGTGTATTCTTTTCACGCTGATATGGGCGAGAATAGCCGCAGCATTCGCCAATAAAGCCGAGCCGAAAACGCTCAATCGGGCGACAGGAATCGTGCTTGTGGTACTGGGCGCTGTAGTAATGGGATTCAATATTGTTTCGAGGATCGCAGGTTAAATATTAAGACGAGCGGGAAGCCAAAGGTTTTCCGCTCGTTTTTCTTGTCGCGTATTATGGCAAATTTGTGCTGCTCAATGTCTGTTAATTCATTGCAGTACACAGCAAATACTGTTATAATAGAGATACAAAGCAATTTGGCTTTATGAAATAAAATGCTATTAAAGAGGTGCTGACATGGCTAATCCTTATCTTCCCTCATGGGAATACGTTCCAGACGGCGAACCGAGAGTTTTCGGCGACAGAATATATGTTTACGGCTCGCATGACCGCAAGGACTCGATAGACTTCTGCGACTGCAAGCTTAAAGTGTGGTCCGCTCCGCTCAGCGACCCGAACAAATGGGTCTGCCACGGCGATATTTTCCGTTCGCGTGACGGAAACGACCACCCCTCCGACGTGGACTGGACAGACCAGCTTCTGTTTGCCCCGGACGTTGTAGAAAACGGCGGGAAATACTACCTTTACGCATACTTGGTGAATGCAAAAGGCTGCGTCGCAGTCGCTGACCGACCGGAGGGTCCGTTCAAGCTTCTGTCGAAATACGTATACGATATCCCGAACCACTATGACAACGGCACTTTCATAGACCCCGGCGTGCTGGTGGACGACGACGGCAGGGTGTATATCTACTGCGGGTATCAGGGCAGCTATATGTGCGAACTTAAAAGCAATATGTACGAGGTCGTACCCGGCAGCTACAAGCTGGATATAATCCCCACCGCAGAGCCGCACAAGTTCTTTGAAGCCTGCTCCCCCAGAAAAATAGGCGATACCTATTACCTCATCTACTCGCCACAGCGCGGAAGCTGTCTGGACTATGCGACATCTGACAGCCCGACCGGACCTTTCACCTATCGGGGCACGATAGTCGATAACGGTATCGACTACCCCGGCGGCAATAATCACGGTTCTGTGTGCTGCATCAATGGTCAGTGGTATATCTTCTACCACCGAATGACTAACGGCACGATAATGTCACGCAGGGGCTGCGTCGAGCGTATCGAGATACTTTCCGACGGCAGCATTCCGCAGGTGGAAATGACATCTCTCGGCTTTGAAGAGAGCCTTGACCCGTATATGGTGACTCCCGCAGAAACAGCCTGCGTGCTCAAAGGCGGCTGCTTCATAACTGAAACAAGCGTGTTTGATCGTCCTGTCGCCGGAATAACTACCGGCTGCGTGATGGGATGGAAATACTTCGACTTCGGCGAGGACTTCTCCTCAAAGACAATGCAGGTACGCCTGAAGCTGAGAGGAATGGGCACTCACGGCAGGATTCGCATACTCATTGACGGCGAGGACGGAGAAGAAATAGGCACAGTCGATTTCTCAGAGGACAGCGGCGTTGTGGGCGGCAGAGTTAAAGCGGTCACCGGCCGTCATTCGGTATTCCTTATCGCAGAAAGCGGTTATGAGGGCTGGTTTGCGGACAGCATGAAGGACAGGCAGCTTTTCATGCTTGACAGCTTTGTATTCATGAAGTGAGGTACATTATGAACATAAAAAGAGCGTTATTATCATCATTTCTTTCAGCGTCTATACTGCTTTCCGGCTGCTCAAAGTCAGACCCTGCGGCAGAATCCGCAGCAGCGGCGCAGGCAGAGGAGGAAGCAAAGCAGGCTGAATTTGAAGCCGAAGAAGCCAGAATATCCGCAATGACATCGCTTGAAGTGGTCAAGGATATGAAAAACGGCACGAATCTCGGCAACACGATGGAAGCGGTAATTACCGTGCCGGTCGATACCGAATACAACGTATACAATTTTGAAACCGGCTGGGGTGCGCCGATAACCACTCAGGAAATGGTGGACGGTCTAAAGGCTGCGGGCTTCGACACACTGCGCATTCCCGTGGCATGGTCGAATATGATGTCCGACGACGGGAACTACACCATTGACCCGCAGTATTTCACACGTGTGGACGAGATAATCAACTACGCTTTCAATAACGATATGTACGCAATAGTCAATATCCACTGGGACGGCGACTGGTGGACAGGTCTTGGCGACGCTGACGAGGCAGTCCGCAATGAAACAATGAAGCGTTTCAAGGCAATGTGGACGCAGATAGCCGAGCACTACAAGGACTGGAGTTACAAGCTTATCCTCGAAAGCGCAAACGAGGAACTTGGCGACAGCTTCAAGACAGCACTTGGACTTGCCGGAGCATATGACAAGGTGAACGAGGTGAATCAGGAGTTCGTCACGCTGGTTCGCTCTACAGGCGGCAAGAATGCAGACAGATTCCTGCTGCTTGCCGGCTTCAACACCGACATCGACAAGACCGTGAATGCGAAGTACCTCGTGCCTCAGGACAGTGCAGAGAACAAGCTTATAGTATCGGTTCATTACTACACGCCCTCTACTTACTGCATAGCAAACAACAAGTACAATTCGTGGGGCTACCGTGAGGACTGGGGCACTGACGAGGACAAGGAAGAAATGCGCAGCTACTTCTCGAAGCTGCAGAGATTCACTGACGAGGGCGTTGGCGTTATCATCGGCGAATACGGCGTATGCACCATCAAGCAGAATTATGTGACCGTCCTGAAGCCCGGCGCAGCCGACTTCTACGCAAGCGTTCTGGCTCTGAGCGAGGAGATGGGCTACTGCCCTGTTCTGTGGGATATCGGCGAGGTTTACAACCGCAGTACCTGCCAGATGAACTATGAAGATGTTGCAAAGGTGTTCACAGACGCTAAGGCTTCGGAAAGTTAAATAACTAATGGGGACAGGCGTTCGCTTGTCCCCATTTTTATATCCTGAATCACATCATAGGCGAGAATAAGCGCAATATCGACCTGCCCAGCCTGCGGAATATATTGATATGCAGGCAGTCTGAGTAGGTGACCTCTTGGCATACCTTGAGCGTTTCAAGGTAATCACGCTTCACGTCCGGAATGCAGTCGCATTTGTACATCCATACTGCGCATTCAAAATGCAGGTACAGGCTGCGGAAATCAAGGTTTATCGTGCCGACCACAGCCGCCTTGTCGTCCGATACGAAGTTCTTTGCGTGAATGAATCCCGGCGTGTATTCGTATATCTTCACGCCGTATTTGACAAGCTTCCTGTAATGCGCCCTTGTGACAGCATGGACGAACCACTTGTCCGGTATATGCGGCGTGATTATACGCACGTCAACCCCGCTCTTTGCGGCAAGCACGAGCGCGGTCTGCATTTCGTTGTCTATGACGAGGTACGGCGTCGTGATGTACACGTAATCCTCTGCGCTGTTGATGATGTTGAGGTAAACATTCTCGCCCACAGGCTCATCGTCAAGCGGGCTGTCTGTGTAGGGCACGACAAGTCCATCGCCCCAGCAGTCTTTTATTTCGTCAGCCTGCGGCATATATCGGCTGTATTCATCGGGCTTGTTGTGATTCAGAAAGTTCCACATCGAAAGGAACATCATCGTGAAGCTCCACACGCCCTCGCCCTTTATCATTACGGCGCTGTCTTTCCAGTGACCGTATTTTTCGTATTCGTTGATGTATTCATCAGCAAGGTTTATTCCGCCGGTGAATGCGGTGTGACCGTCAATGACCAGTATCTTACGGTGGTCACGGTTGTTCATCTTTGCCGACCATATCGGTTTGAACTGATTGAACACCCTGCACTTGATGCCCCGCTTTTCCATCTCCTCGTTGTACTTATAGGGAAGCGTCAGCAGGCAGCCGATATCGTCGTATATCAGCCGGACGTCTACGCCCTCCTTGACCTTGCGCTCCAGAATATCGAGGATAGTCCCCCACATTTTGCCCTCTGCGATAATGAAATATTCGAGGAAAATGAACCGCTTGGCTTTTTCGAGTTCCTCAACCATTGCGGCAAATTTCGCTTCGCCTATAGGGAAATAGGTCGTTTTGGTGTTTGTGTACACCGGATATCCGCCGTAATCGTAAAGGTATTTCGCCTGCTTTTCCGCAGCGGTATTGTCGCGGTGCAGCACCGTCATAAGTTCGTCATTCTGGGGAAGCAGCAGCCTTGCCTCGTCGTTGTACTGCATCATGCGCTTTCTCAGTCGGTCGCCGGAATGGTTGTTTCCGAAAAAGATGTAAAACATGACGCCGAATATCGGAAACGACAATATTGCGAATATCCACGCTATCTTATAGCTGGGGTTGATATCCATGTTGTAGATATACAGTGAGATCGCAATGCCTATTCCCACAAACACGAAGTACGAATAAGTATATAAAGTGCCGAACGTAAGGAATATCAGCACCAGATATGAAAGCTGAAAAAGTATGCCGATAATGCAGACGACAGTTCGGTTGAACACCTTTTTCAGCAGCTTGGTCAGGAAGTGCATAAAGTTCTCCTATCTATAAAAAGACGATCATAGGGTCCGAATATTATTTTATCCTTTTTGATAGATTTTGTCAAGTGCAGCGGCAAAATAGGGAAAATAAAAGGCGGCAGTAGATCTCTGCCGCTTATGATATGTCGTAAATGCGCTCCGTTATCACTTGTTGCCTGCGTCCGGAACGATGTAGTATACCCTTTCGTCAGGACGTGCAAAATCAAGCTTGCTGCGCGCCATATTCTCAATGTATTCATCAAGGTCTGCGTCGTCGTCGAGATAACGTCTGAGTTCGTCGTTCTGGTCTTTTACTGCGTCAGTCTGCTCGACAAGCTCGTTATATTTCTGCTCGTATTCGTTTATCGTGATGTTGGTGGACACCACCGAAAATACCACATAACCAGCCATCAGTATGCACGCTGCAAATGCCGCAATGCGAACGATACCGCTGCGCTTTTTAGGCGTTTGTGCTTCGTCTGACCTTAGCTTTAATGACATGACCTGATTCACTTCCCCCATTATCATCTGTGCGACTTTCTTTATTATACACCATTTTGACCCTCTTTTTCAAGGGCTTGCAAAGCTTTTTTCTAGTATTTACTGAAAAATCGTGGATTCTCCCAAATAATCCGGACAACATATGTGCAATTGCTCCAAAACACCTGCGAAAAACCTTGGCTATCCCGCCGAATAAAGCCGAAAGAGCAGCCCTCATCGCGCCAACGACTGCATTTTCAAGCCGGTTCAGAATCCTGCCGACAGTGGTGAGATAGGTAAACACCCCTGCCCCGAATCCCAGCACAGTGAATCCCCTGATGTAGTTTCCGAGCGTCAGCGAAAGCAGCGTGACCACCTCAGCCGCCGCAAGGAAGAACAGAATATCGCACACGAAAGTGACCGCACGCACCGGAACAAGCAGCCTGAGGAGCCTGAGCACCTCGTAAAGCAGAGCAAACGCCAGACCGGTGAAATAAGCCGTCATGAAGCAATCCGTTATCGAATAGTTCATGGCGGTCACCGAAACAGTCTGCCGAATACGTTATCCGAACTGCTGAAATTGTTATACACAAGGCTGCGTATCTTGCCGGTCATGGAAAAATCCCCTGTTTCCGATTCAAGCACATTGACGTGGAGATCTTCCCCTTTTATGACCAGTTCCCCCATTACGGTGCTCAGCACGATACGGCTTTCGGTGAAGCTGTCGATATCCTTTACGCCTGATATCCTCAGGGTGCTGCGGTCCTCCATTATCACGTTGTGCGGCAGACGCTCCTGCTTGTTCATGGCTATCCCTCCCAGTTGTCCGTTTTGATAAAGTATATTCGGACGCCTGCGGGGATATTCATTATTACTGCACCACTTCGTAAAGTGCTGCGGCTTCTTCCTTCTTGGTGAACTCCTTTACGTCAAGAACACGCACCTTCAGCGGCTTTGCACCGATGTTTATTTCGATTATATCGCCTGTTTTTACGTCATATGAAGCACGTGCGGGTTTTCCATTGACGGATACCTTTTCAGCGTCGCAGGCTTCGTTGGCGACTGTTCTGCGCTTTATCAGGCGTGATACTTTCAGATATTTGTCTAATCTCATATTCTTCCCTTTCAAAAATACAATTGCGGCAGGCAAAAGCCCGCCGCCGATCGTATGAACTGCCTAAACAGAATTACTTGCTTACAGCGTCCTTGAGAGCTCTGCCAGCCTTGAATGCAGGAACCTTGGTAGCTGCGATCTCGATCTTTTCCTTTGTGCGGGGGTTGATACCCTCTCTAGCAGCACGCTCACGTACCTCGAATGTACCGAAGCCAACGAGCTGAATGGGTTCGCTCTTTGCGAGAGTGTCAGTTACAGTTTCGATAAATGCAGCGAGAGCCTTCTCGGAATCCTTCTTTGTAAGACCGGACTTCTCAGCCATAGATGTTACTAATTCTGCCTTTGTCATGTTTTGAACCTCCAAAAATAATATATAATCTAACGGTCAGCGACCGTTGACAGACACGATTTACGCCTGCAGTCATACCCGCTTGTACATTACCCGTTGAGTACCTCGTTCATGATATCGCGAAGTTCGTCCTCGGACATCTCGTCAAGCTTCTTTCCTGACTGCTGCGCCTTTTTTTCAGCAAGACTGAAATTAATTATAAACCTATTTGTCGAATATGTCAAGGCTTTTTCGCCGTCAAGCTTCAAAATTCTGTTCAAATTGCAAAAATCGAGCAGCATATCGCCTGCGATCTGCTGATTCTGCTCGTCTGACGTGTCAAAACCTGAACTCTCCAGCTTATCAAGAGCCGCACGGATACGCTTTACGCATTCTGCAGGGTCGTCCATCGGAAGCCCCGCTCTGGAAGCACGCTTGCATATCTTCTCGCCCCTGAGCAATGCGGGGAATGTTTTTGGTACGCTTTCAAGAGTATCTGTAAAATTGTCCTGATGCTTTGACTGCCGCTTCAATGCGTCCCAGTTTTTGAGCACTTCGTCGCAGTTATCCGCCTTGACTTCGCCGAAAACGTGCGGGTGACGGTATACAAGCTTCTGACAGATATCGTTGCACACATCGTCGAAATCGAACGTCTTGTTTTCGCGCTCGATCTGCGCATGGAACACTATCTGCAAAAGCAGGTCGCCCAGTTCTTCCCGAAGTATCTCAGGACTATTCTTGTCAATACCCTCGCAGACCTCGTATGTTTCCTCAATAAGGTCTGTGCGAATGCTTTCATGCGTCTGCACCTTATCCCACGGACAACCGTTCTCGGAACGAAGGATCTCGATGATATGTCTTAGGTCGTCGATATTATACCTATCCTTAAAGTCAAAGCTGACCATACATTTCACCAACCCTTTTTGTTATGCCGTTTGCGGGCGACGCCTTATATATATTACCCTATTTTCTCGAATTTTTCAAGTGTTTTTGTGAAATTTTTTTGGCACAAATTATGAATTGTCGTTTTTTACGAAAAATCGAGTTGATAATTAGTGAAATTCCATAAACAAAAGCCCCTGAAATGACCGGTACAGCCACGCTGAGTATCCTGCCGCAGCTTTGTGGCATCAGATTTGAAACCAAAAACGCCGCCGCTCCGCAAAGTACCGAAGCGATAAGCGGAGCACGAATGCAGGCACTGACACGTATTTCCTGCGAAAGCTGTCGGCGCAGTATCATCGAACCTGCGACCGCCATAAGCATATATCCTGCGGCTGTCGAAATCGCCGCGCCAGCAATATTAAGCTGCGGTATTGACATGAGCAGCGGATTCAGCAAAGCTTTCAGCACGACCGAGCAAGCCATCAGCACCAGCGGTATGTATGCCTTTCCTATTGCCTGAAACATACCGAACATGGAGGAAGCGACTATCATGAACAAACCGCCAACGCACAGTATCACGAATGCGCCGGTGCATACGCTGACCTCCGCCATTCGGCTTCTGTAGAGCATTGACAGAATATCTCCGCCAAGCACTGCTGCACCAGCGCACGCAGGGAAACCTATAGTTGCAGAGGCTCTGAATAAGGTACAGCAGCCCTCTGCGGCGGCTGAGATGTCCTTTTTCTCCCACGCTGCGGCTATCTCAGGAATAGCGGTCTTTTCGGTCATTCCCGCGAACGAGGGTATCAGCATGAATACCGTCATTGCAACGCCGGTGTAGCTTCCGTACATGAAATTCGCTAGTCCCTCCAAACCGCCGCTAGCCTGAAGCACGCCGGAAAATTCACGCATGAAAAACTCGCTGTTCTGCAGTGCTGTATTGCCTAGTGTGCGGGTCACAGTGAGCAGGTCTATAAATGAAACACAGTTCATCACCAGTGCGGAAGCAGCGACTGGGGCTATTTCCCTGATAAGCTTCACTGCAATGCTGCGCCGGCGTTCTGTCGGGATATCGTCGTGAAAGGTCTGGCGGCGGGTCTTTCTGTCTGAGAAAAGCAGCGAAAGCAGTCCGACAAGTTCGCTGAGCGATACTGCGAGCACTGCGCCTGCGGCGGCATAGGGCAGCGAAGCTGAGTATGCGCTTTCGTATGTCGTATAGTACTGCCCGAATACGTCAAGTCCGTGCTCGAACCTGTATTTTGTCCAGAATACCACGCCATAAGCCAGAGCAAGTCCGAACACTGCTCTTGACACAGCTTCTGCGACTGCGGCGGCTGCGGAGGGCACTACGTTCGCCTTTCCCTCGTGATACCCCCTTATTACCGAAGCGATACAGCACAGCATGACCGCCGGAGAAATTACCGTGACAGCGAGCGTGCTTTCAGGCGAACAGGCGATATGCTGCGCAAAGAACGGCGCAAACAGAGCCACGACAAGCGTTCCGGCAAGTCCTGCGGCGGAAAACAGCAGCATGGCTGTGCGGCGTGTCTTTAACGCATTTTCGGGACGTCCTGCGGCGAGATTCTGCGCAGTAATTCTCATCATTACCGTGGGTATTCCCGCGGCGGTCAGGGCGAAAACCGGCGAATACAGCCCGTATGCCGTGGAGAAATATCCCATACCTGTTCCGCCGAGAATATTCGCAAGCGGTATTTTGAACACCGCTCCGACTATTTTGGTGATAGTCATGGAAACGAACAGGATAGCAGTGTTTCTGAGGTATCTGCTGTTTTTCATATGTAAAGCACTCCTTATAAGACAAGTCCGTAATAATGTTTATTTGTGAAAGGACAAGATTATTACTTACAAAGTGTGCACAGTGTCAAGATGGCTGTGAAAATCATAGAATTAAACAGCGAAGATATCGCAAAAAACAGAAAAGGGGGATTCATTTATGATAAGCGGAAATAAGCCTGACCTGCTAAAAAAGCCGGGTTACGCCTATGTACCGTTTCAGCGCATGGAAAAAGTCTACTCGCCGAACAAGGCGCTTCAGGCGGGCACGATATTCCCTGAGCTGAACATCACACTCGACGAGTATGAAAGGGGGCTTTTCAATGGGAAGTAATCAGATGTACCGCCGTCCTGCGCCTCCACAGCGCCAGACAAGACCCTCCCCTGCTCCGCAAAGACCAGCGGCAGGCTGCGAGGAACTTCTCCGTGCGATAGCCGAGGCTGATTTCTTTGCGCAGGACCTCAAGCTTTACCTCGACACGCACCCCGACGATACACGTGCAGTCGAGATGTTCGTTGACGCCTGCCGTCAGTCCAAGGCGTGCAAGGCGGCTTTTGAGGACAGCTACTACCCGCTGACAGCCTGCAGTGCGGGAAAAGACGGCTGCTGGGACTGGCCGGAGGGCGTCTGGCCGCCGTTTAATTGAATCGAGGTGACTTACAATGTTCATTTTTGAGAAAAGAACACAGATACCTGTCTGCATCAAGAACAAGAATCCTAAGCTGGCGGGGATAATACTGAGCCAGTACGGCGGACCCGACGGCGAACTCACCGCGTCCCTGCGCTACCTCTCCCAGAGATTCACCATGCCCGACAACATGGGCAAGGCGCTTCTGACGGACATAGGTACCGAGGAACTTGCGCACCTTGAAATAATCGGCAGCATAGTCGGACAGCTTACCGACGGCGAGGGCGCACGCAGCTTTGATAAATACGGCAAGGCGGATTATTACGTAGACCACGGCAACGGCGTATATGCTGCGAACGCTTCAGGCGTGCCGTTCACCGCCGCATATTTTCAGGTAAAGGCAGACCCCATCGCCGACATAGTCGAGGATATGGCTGCGGAGCAGAAAGCCAGAGCCACCTACGATAATATACTGCGGCTGTCTGATGACCCTGACGTAAACGAGGTCATACGTTTCCTGAGAGAGCGTGAGGTCGTTCACTTCCAGCGATTCGGCGAACTGCTGAATCACTATCAAAGCAAGATAAAGTGCTGAGAAATGACAAACGCCGGTACGCTTTTACCGTTATTGATAAAAAAACAGGGCGGAAATCTCCGCCCTGTCAGCTTTTGTATTAGTTACTTCTTCTTGGCTTCCGCCTTAAGTCTGAGGTCACGTTCGAGAATGACCTTTCTCATGCGTATGCTCTTGGGTGTGACCTCGACAAGTTCATCGTCCTGAATGAAGTCAAGGCACTCTTCAAGGCTCATCTGCTTGGGCGGGATAAGGTGCAGTGCGTCGTCCGAGCCGGAAGCACGTGTATTTGTGAGGTGCTTCTTCTTGCAGACATTGATGACTATATCCCCCGCCTTGGGAGATACGCCGACGATCATGCCCTCGTATACAGGAACGCCCGCACCGATGAACAGCGTGCCGCGCTCCTGAGCGTTGAACAGTCCGTATGTGATAGACGGGCCAGTTTCCCACGCTACCAGAGAACCTACGGTCCTTCTCGGAATATCGCCGAAATAGGGCTTGTAGCTGTCGAATACTGAGTTCATGATACCCTCGCCCTTGGTATCTGTCATGAACTCACCACGATAGCCGAACAGACCTCTTGACGGAACGAGGAATTCAAGGCGTGTGCGGTTTCCTACCGGGTGCATGGATATCATCTCGCCCTTGCGAACGCCCATGCTCTGCATTACAGAGCCAACGGAAGCTTCCGGAACGTCAATTACCAGACGCTCGACCGGCTCGCACAGAACGCCGTCTATCTCCTTGGTCAGTACACGGGGCGTGCTGACGGAAAGCTCATAGCCCTCACGGCGCATTGTTTCAATGAGGATAGACAGGTGCATTTCACCTCTGCCGGCAACATTGAATGCGTCAAGGGTATCGCTGTCGGTAACACGCAGGGACACGTCCTTCAGCGTTTCCTTCATCAGTCTTTCACGGATCTGGCGTGAGGTGACATACTTGCCCTCCTTGCCTGCAAAAGGGCTTGTGTTAACGGAGAACGTCATTTCGACTGTCGGCTCGGATATCTTCACGAACGGCAGCGGCTCAGGCGCATTCACGGAGCATATAGTCTGTCCGATGGTAACGCCCTCGATACCTGAGAAGCACACGATATCGCCGACCATAGCTTCATCGACCTCTACCCTGTTGAGTCCCTCAAACTGATAGAGGGAAACAATCTTGCTCTTGAAAGGGGCAGTGCGGTTGTGGTGGTCGCATACTATGACCTCCTGATTCTTGCGCATTCTGCCTCTCTCGATACGTCCGATAGCTATTCTTCCGACATATTCGTTATAGTCGATGGAAGATACCAGCACCTGCAGTTCGCCGTCAGGGTCGCCTTCAGGAGCGGGAATATGCTCGATTATCTTGTTGAACAGCGGCTTGAAGTCGGTGCCCATCTGGTCGGGGTCATAGGAAGAAAGACCCAGTCTGCCTGAGCAGAAAATGACCGGACTGTCTATCTGCTCTTCGGAAGCGTCAAGGTCGAGCAGAAGCTCCAGTACCTCGTCAACGACCTCTTTATTGCGGGCGTCGGGACGGTCGGTCTTGTTGACTACTACGATTATCTTGTGGCCAAGTTCCAGCGCTTTCTGCAGCACGAATCTTGTCTGCGGCATAGTTCCCTCGAATGAGTCAACGAGCAGAAGCACGCCGTTCACCATCTTGAGTATACGCTCTACCTCGCCGGAGAAATCAGCGTGTCCGGGGGTATCGACAATGTTGATCTTTACGCCGTCGTACATACACGAGGTGTTCTTTGCGAGTATTGTGATTCCTCTTTCACGTTCGAGCGCATTGCTGTCCATTACACGGTCGTTCACGACCTGATTCTCACGGAATGCGCCGCCCTGCTTGAGCATTTCATCGACCAGCGTTGTTTTGCCGTGGTCAACGTGGGCGATTATTGCAATGTTCCTTAAATCACTTCTGACCAATTCTTTCACGTTCCTTTATATTATAATACAGTTTTTTGCACCGTTCTTTATTATACAACTTTTTTCCCCGCTCTACAAGATATCTGACAAAAAAACGTTGTTTTAATCACAATAGCCTATTCAGATACTTCTTTTTTGTGGAAAATCACAATAAAACGCCGTTATTCTGACAGCACTCTATAGCACAGCACCTGAAAATCTATCTCGGTGGTGAAGCTGTCGGACGTTCCGAAATAGCTGTAAAGACGGCTGCTGTCATGCGGAGAGGTCTTGTAATAGTATGGCGTCATTGTGAACAGCGCATTCAGCAGTTCCTGAGATGTGATGGTTATCTCGCCGTGGACCTCGGTCTTTTTCGTTAGTTCCATGCCTGCAATATCATAGGGCTTGACCTCGTTCAGTCGGGGTTTGTCGTATATCAGTGACTTCAGGGCGTAAAGGTGACGTTCGCCGGGTATTGCGGTGATGATATACCCGCCAGACTTTACCACCCTCAGAAGTTCCTCACGGCAGAACGGCGCAAATATCACGGCTGCGATATCCGCACAGCCATCGCTGAAAGGAAGTCTGAATGCGCTCGCTGCAGCGCAGAATATATCCCGCCTGATACCGCCGGAGCATATGCGTGAATGCGCCGCAGAAAGCGCATTTTTTGAGATATCCACGCCGAACACACGCATTTCGGGTACTGCGTCGTGCATTCCAACGGTGTAGTAGCCCTCGCCGCAGCCGCAGTCAATGAGCGTGGGACTTGGAACCCCTGCTGTGCATTCTTTGACTGCCGAACATACTGCGTCCCGCAGTCCGGCGTAAGCACCGCTGTCGAGGAACAGCCTGCGGGCGGCTATCATCTCTTTGCTGTCGCCGGGGTCTTTGACGTTCTTGTGCTGCGAAAGCAGGAGATTCACATACCCTTTTGAGGATACGTCAAAGCAGTGCCCCTTTGGGCAGCGCAGGGAATTTCCGCTTTGCGTTAGCAGCGGCGGCTCATGGGTCTTTTCTGCGCATACCGGACAGGTCACCGGCAGTTGTTCGTGTTCGTTCATTTTTCGCTCCTTAGGAAAGATATTATTTTATATTATATACTAAACACTTCACATATTCAAGGGCGTTTTTCGGCGGTGCTTTGTTAGTATTGCACAAAACATTAAATGGAATTTGTACATTGAATATCAAAAAACTTCTTAAAACAGGTTGATTTTTATACAAGTTTACTATATAATAGACATATGGAGTTTGGACGTTACAGCCTGCTTCAAATCAAATTCCGGAGGTCTACCAAATGAAAGCATTCACTGCTGACAAAATCAGAAACATATTACTTGCCGGCCACGGCGGAAGCGGAAAGACAGCACTCGCAGAAGCCATGCTGTTCAAATCGGGCATGACCGAACGCATGGGCAGCACCAACGAGGGAAGCACCGTATCCGACTACGACCCTGAGGAAATTCGCAGAAAAATATCCATCAATTCCTCGCTTGCTTCAACTGAATGGCTTGGCACTCGCATAAATATCATCGACGCACCCGGTCAGTTCGACTTCGTGGGCGGTATGTACGAGGGTCTGCGTGCGGCTGAATCCGTTATTATCACCGTAAACGGAAAGGACGGAGTTTGCCCCGGAACGATAAAGGCATACAATCTTGCCGCCGGTCAGAATAAGGCAAGAATGCTTGCAGTAACCTGCATGGAGGTGGAAAACTCCGATTTCTATAAGGTACATACGCAGCTAAAGACTGTATTCGGTCCGTCAGTGTGCCCGATAGTCGTTCCATATGACAAGAACGGTCCTGTCGAGGCTTACATAAATCTTCTTACGATGAAAGCGTATAAGTACGATAACAAGGGCGTTCCGAGCGAAGTCCCCATGCCCGCTTCTGAGAACCGTATCGCAGGTCTGCGCGCTTCAATGGCTGAGGCTGTCGCAGAAACCAACGAGGAGTTCATGGAGAAGTTTTTCTCCGGCGAGGAATTCACTCATGAGGAGCTTGTCAAGGGTATCCACGACGGCGTGGCAAGCGGTGCGATAACTCCGCTGGTATGCTGCGCAAACGACACTCTGTCCGGCGTAGATATGCTGCTGGACGCTGTAGTTTCCATGCTCCCCTCCCCCAACGAAAGAAAGCTTGAATACTGCAACGGCGAGCTTCTCGACTACGACGAGAACAAGCCGCTTAAAGCGTTTGTTTTCAAGACTGTTGCCGACCCGTTTGTTGGCAAGATAAGCGTAATAAAGGTGGTTCAGGGCAAGCTGACTTCCGGCTGCTCGGCAGTCAATGCGACCAACGGCGAAACCGTGCGCTTCGGTAAGCTGATGAAGCTTGTCGGAAAGAAGCAGGAGGACATCGGCGAGGCCTACGCAGGCGATATCGTTGCAGTGACCAAGCTTGAAGCAGCAACGAACGACACTCTGTGTGCGCCCGAAGCAGTTGCTGCGCTTGAGCCCACCGCATTCCCGCAGGCTTGCTATTTCCGTGCAGTCACCCTTGCAGGAAACGGCGACGAGGGCAAGCTGTCCTCTGCGATACGCAGGCTGCTTGAAGAAGATCTGACTCTCAAATATATACATAATCACGAAACGCATCAGCGCATAATCGGCGGCATGGGCGACCAGCACCTTGACGTTGCGGCTGTGAAGCTGAAAACCAAGTTCGGCATGGACGTAAAGCTTGATGAGCCGAAGATAGCATACCGTGAAGCTATTCGCAAAAAGGTCACAATCGAAAGCAAGTATAAGAAGCAGTCCGGCGGTCATGGTCAGTACGGTCATGTCAAGATAGAGTTCGAGCCGTATGACGGCGACCCGGTGCTGTTCGAGGAAAAGATATTCGGCGGCAGCGTACCCAAGAACTTCTTCCCCGCTGTAGAAAAGGGACTGCAGGAGGCTGCAGAGCACGGCTCTATCGGTGGCTTCCCTGTGGTAAGGCTGAAAGCGACGCTCATCGACGGCAGCTACCACCCCGTGGACAGTTCTGAAATGGCGTTCAAGACTGCAGCTTCAATGGCGTTCAAGGACTGCATGAAAGAGGCTCAGCCCTATCTTCTGGAGCCAGTGGACAGCCTGAAAATACTCGTACCGGACGACAAGCAGGGCGACGTTATGAGCGTGCTGTCAAAGCGCAGAGGTTCTGTTTTGGGAATGAATGCGACAGGAAACGGAATGACCGAGCTTATCGCAGAAGCCCCCGAAGCCGAACTTTCCGACTTTGCTCTGACGCTCCGCCAGATAACTCAGGGTCTGGGCGAGTTCACCTCGGAATTTGCACGCTATGATATGCTTCCTCCCGGAACTGAGATCAAATCTTGATAATGATACTAAGCCCCGCAGTACTTGCTGCGGGGCTTGGTGCGGAATAACAGAAGTTAAAAGGTGGCTTTGATATGTGGGTATTGTTTGCGGTCGGTTCGGCGTTCTTTGCCGGCGTCACCTCTATTCTGGCAAAATGCGGAATACGCAAGACCGATTCGACTGTTGCGACGGCTATTCGCACTATCGTGGTGCTGATAATGTCGATAGTTATGGTGCTTGTTGCGGGCTCGGCAGAGCAGATAACGCAGATCAGCGGGAAAACGTGGTTATTCCTTGTCCTTTCGGGACTTGCGACGGGCGCTTCGTGGCTGTGCTATTTCAGGGCGCTGCAGCTTGGCGACGTCAACAAGGTGGTACCGGTCGATAAATCAAGCGTTGTGCTGACGATTCTGCTGGCGTTCATCTTCCTGCATGAGGAGGTTTCGCTGCTGAAATTCGGCTGTCTTGCCGCAATAGCCTGCGGCACGTTTCTGATGATAGAGAAGAAGCCGGAAAGCAAGCCGGAAAAGGGCAGCAACCTCTGGCTGCTGTATGCTATTCTGTCCGCTGTATTCGCGGCACTCACCTCTATTCTCGGAAAGGTCGGTATTGACGGCGTTGAATCGAACCTCGGCACTGCGATAAGGACTGCGGTCGTGCTGGTCATGGCGTGGCTTATGGTAGTAGTCACCCGCAAGACCGACAAGCTGCATGGCATTCCACGCAAGGAACTGCTGTTCATAGGGCTGTCAGGACTTGCGACCGGCGCTTCATGGCTGTGCTATTACAAGGCGCTGCAGGACGGTCAGGTCAGCATTGTCGGTCCGATAGACAAGCTGAGCATTCTGGTTTCGGTGCTTTTCTCCTACATAGTGTTCCACGAAAAGCTTACAGTTAAGTCAGCGATAGGACTCGCGCTTCTCACAGCGGGTACGCTGCTGATGCTTCTATAATATGACAAAATAATCCCGCCGTCTGAACAAAATCAGCGGCGGGATATTTATTTATTTCTGGCTTGTTTTTTTGCGGGAATACAGCGGACGTGAAGCAGGGTCGCTGTCACGGCGGCGGTGCTTCAGCGCCTGTGCGGCACGCTTTTCCGCTGCGGCTCGCTCACGCTCTGCCATTATCTCATTAAGACGCTGCTTGCTCTTTTCCGCAAGGTCAAGAAGCATTAGTTTATTGTTGAAGCTGGGCTTGTCCAGTACGATATCGAACAATGCTGACAGAAGCTGGTCGGCTTCCTGCTCAGAATCCACCAGACGGCGTTCCAGAAGCTCACGAGAGGTGATGGCAAGCTGCCTGATATTATAGCACTCCCCTGTTTCGATTATCTCCCTGAGAGCCGCTGCCGCTGTCCTGAGCCTTGGTACGTCGCCTGCTTCCGAATCGACTTTTTTCGCACGTGCGTCAGCAATTTCGCACTGAATGAGCTTCCTCAGGTCCTCTGCACCGAGTGCGTCAAGCAGGCGTTTCAGGTCTGCACGCTCCTCCGGAATGTCCTTGTCGTGATAGTAGACCAGCCAGCTTATCTCGCCGGAAAGCGAAGCGGGAAACTCCAGACGCCGCATTATTCGCTCTGCAAGAAGCCTGCCACGCTCGCCGTGACCCTTAAAGTGACCGTTACCGTGGGAATCTATCGCACAGCAGTCGGGTTTGCCGAGGTCATGAAAAAGCATTGCGAACCTTACCGCCGGTTCGGGCACTGAGTATCCCACAGAACGGCAGATATGCGCCCACACGGTGAAATCGTGATGAACGCTGTGCTGGTCGAAATCAATGCACGGTTCTATCTCAGGAAGCAGGAACTTCAATATGTCGGAATACTGCTCTAATACACGTGCGGCGTACTTTCCCATAACTATGCGGGAAAGTTCATTGAAAAGCTTGTCCTTTTCCGCATACTCGAAACAGCTTACGTTCGCACGCATTGTGTTGCGGGTCTGCTCCTCAATAACGAACTCGCCTTCGGAGCAGTAGCGGATAGCTTCAAGAAGCCTTGACGGGTCGGACGTGAAGCAGCGTGACATATCGTACCAGCTTTCAGTGACCGATTTTCCGCCGTCCTTTGAGGTGCGTGACTGTGTTTCGCCGATGGCGATAACTCTCGCAGGAAGTCGGGTAACGCCTGTGCGGCGGTTTATTCTGGATTCTTCTTCCGGATCGGGCGTCAGTCCCTCACGCTCCTCCTCACATTCCTCCTCGGCAAGTGCTGCGGGGTCGGGACGCAGCGACGCTCTGCCGCCGAATGGGTCGATAAGACCGCTTCGTGGGGAATACGCCATTGCGTTCATGGTGAAGCCACGCCTGAACAGGTCGGTTTCAAGATCCTCGGCGTAAATCACACGATTCCCGACTACTTCCCTGCGGTAGGGCGAAACCTGAATTATCATTCCGACAACGGTGACGAGTACCTCGCCCCGCTTCATTCCCTCGTCGGATATTCTATAATCACGGAATGCGAAAAGTATGTCGTTGATTCCGGCGTTCGTCACGATATCATAATCCTGAGGATTATTGCCAAGCAAAAGTTCCCTTACGCACTCCCCGACTATATATGCGTCATATCCCGACCTTTCAAGCACATCTATCGCTTTTGTGACCTGCTCCGGCAGAATAATCATTATATCACCTCTGCAAAAAACTATATATCAATATTATATATCATTCTTCGCAAAAAATCAAGTATCTGCACCTCACCCGCCCAAGATAAGCATCACCGTTATCCCACAGACTATCCACGCCGTACAATCGGCGGCAAGGGCGGCGGGCACGGCGTATCTCGTCTTTCGTACCTTAACGGCTGAGAAGTACACCGCAATAGTATAGAACGTGGTTTCTGACGAGCCTAGGAGCACTGCCGCAGTCCTGCCCGCGAAGCTGTCCACGCCATATTGACCCGCAATGCTGTCGTAGACTGCAATTGCGCCGCTTCCGGAAAAGGGTCTGAGCAGCACCATCTGCATACATTCCGGCGGGAATCCCACGGCACTGCACAGCGGTGTCAGGAGATCGGTCAGAAGTTCCACCGCACCGCTTGCCTGCAGCATTCCAACGCTGATAAGAAGAAGTATAAGAGCCGGCAGTATGTCGGCGGTGGTCTTTAGTCCCTCGGAAGCGCCGCTGCAGAATACGCTGAATACATCGACCTTTCTGACGAAGCCGCAGATGAGTATTCCGGCGAAAATGACCGGTATGATGAAGTCAGTCAGCTGCATTTCTGCTCCTCCTGCCGGAAAGCCGTGCAAGAAGCTTCGCCGCCCCGACCGCAGCCGCAAGCGAATAAGCCGACACTATCCAAACGCACGGAAGTATTTCCATCGGGCGAGCCGCTCCCTTTGCCGTCCTGAGTGCTGCCGCTGTGGCTGGAATTATCTGCAGGCTTGCGGTATTCAGTACCGTCAGCATTATCATGTTGTCGCTTGCTGTGCCGTCCTGCGGGCTGCCCTCCTCCTGCTGGATAGCTTCCATTGCGCGTATTCCGAGCGGAGTCGTCGCATTTCCAAGACCGAGGATATTTGCAGACAGATTCATGGATATCATCTGAGCCGCTCTGCCGCCCTTTTCCAGTCCCTTGAACAGAAGCGACACGACCGGCGACAGCGCAGAGGAAAGCAGCTTCACCGCTCCCGCTTCCTCTGCGACGCGCATAAGACCGCTCCACAGGCACATAATACCGCACAGTGTTATTGCGAGCGTCACTGCGTCCGATGCTCTGTCCAGCACAGCCGACGAAACATCTGGAAGCCTGCCGGTAAATATGCCGCATATTATTGCTGCTGCAGGGATAACAGCAAGAATTATCTTCATGGGAAACTTCCTCCTGATTCATTAAATAATATAACAGCGTGTTGAAAAGTCAACGGTCAGACTGGCGAGAAGCCCTCAGATTCTAGGAACAAGCCCTACGGCTAGGCTTTGTGCCTGCCGTAGGGTTTGTGACGACGAAGATGAGGGTTTATCGACAGTCTGGATATATTTCAATGGTATGAGCGATTTTTTTCCAGTATACCATATTTTATTCCTATATCTCTTACAATCTTCCAGTTGGTCTGGTTTATTTCTGGTATGCCGCAGTGTGGCTGTATACAACGCTTTACCGCATTGTAAAACAGATGTTTTGTATTACAAATGACACTTTTGCATATGTTTTATTGTACTTTTGGGGTATAGAGCGACACAAAATATAAATAACAGCAATTGACAATCCCCCAAAATCATGTTATAATATGCAGGAAATCAGCAAAACGCTGGTAAAAACACACCAAGGGACACAATGTGCCGGCATTCACGGCCAATTTATGCCGACACGGACAAGGGACAGGAGGAAGTTAAAATGGTAAAGTCAACAGGAATCGTAAGAAAAGTGGACGAACTCGGTAGGATCGTTATCCCGATCGAACTGAGAAGAACTCTCGACATTGGTATCAAGGACAGCCTTGAGATCTACGTTGAGGACGATCAGATCATTCTGAAGAAGTACACCCCTGCGTGCGCATTCTGCTCCAACGCAAGCGGTATTACTATCTTCAAGGGCAAGAACATCTGCTCCGAGTGTCTTGCTGAACTTAGCAAGCTCAGCTGATTACATATTCCGGACAGCCAAGCGGCGATGTTTACCGCAAAAAAGTACCGAGGCACCTTTTCAGGTGTCTCGGCTTTTTTGTGGGTATATTACTTGGACAGCTTTATGCAGTCCTCTGCGATCTGTTCGGGGGTAAGGTGGTTTTTCTGCAGTACCTCGTTTACGTCGTATCTGTCGAGGAACTCCTTTTTCAGTCCGAAGCACTTGACCTTAATATCGCTGTCGCCATAGAACCGTGCTATCTTTTCGCCGAAGCCGCCGTCAAGAATGCCGTCCTCAAGCGTCGCAACGACTGTGTGGTTCTCTTTCAGGCTGTCAAGAAGCTGCTCGTCAACGCCTGTGATGAAATGCGGGTTTATCACTGTCGGCTTGATGCCCGTCTTTTGCTCGATAATATCAGCCGCTTTCTGCGCAAGCTGCCAGAAAGACCCCAGACCGATGATGGCTATACTGCTTCCGTTCTGAGTTGCCTCATACTTGTTAAGCTTGGAAAAGTCTATTTTGCATGGCGTTCCCGAAACGACGCCGCCTGAGGGTACTCTTACAGCGACAGGACGTTCGTTTTGCTCTATCGCGTAGTCAAGCATAGCGAAATATTCTTCCTTTGTCGAGGGCGCAAGGTACACAAGGTTCGGGATATTGCCGAGCATTGCTATATCGTATAGCCCCAGATGTGTGACGTCGTTCATTCCATAGACAGAGCCCTCGAATACTGCGATAGCCACAGGGCTGCTGTTTATGCAGATATCCTGCGAGATCTGGTCGTAGGTGCGCTGAATAAATGTGCTGTATACGCCGTAGAAAGGCTTTCCGCCTGCCTTTGCGATTCCCGAAGCCATCGCCGCTGCCTGCTCCTCGGCTATTCCCACGTCAACGAACTGACCGCCTGCCTTTTTGCGGACGTCAGCGGTAAAGCCGAACACCGCCGGTGTTGCGGAGGTTATAGCACATACCCGCTTGTCTGCTGCCATCTTTTTCAGCAGATATTCTCCGGTCAGGCCGCCGTAGGTTTCGCCTGAGCCATGGAACAGCGATTCTCCGGTCTTGGGGTCGAACGGCATATGCCAGTGCCAGCTTTCCTTATCCTTTTCAGCCGGAGCGTAGCCCCTGCCCTTTTCCGTCACGATATGAACTACCACGGGTCTGGTGCTGTCCTTTACCGCCCTGAATGCGGCGATAAGTGCGCTGACGTCGTTTCCGTCCCCAACGTATACATAGTCAAGACCCATGGCACGGAACAGGTTGCATTCTGCCTTACCGTCTGTTTCACGCAGCTCTTTCAGGTTCTTGTACATACCGCCGTGGTTCTCGGCGATAGACATATCGTTGTCGTTCACCACGATAATGAAATTCGTGTTCATCTCGCCGGCAAAGTCAAGACCCTCCAGAGCCTCGCCGCCGCTGAGCGAACCGTCGCCTATTACGGCGATGACGTTGCCGCTTTCGCCAGCAAGGTCCCTGCCCTTTGCAAGTCCGCTGGCAAGGCTTATCGAGGTAGAGGTGTGACCAATGGTGAAGTGGTCGTGCTCGCTTTCCTCAGGGCTGCTATAGCCGGTCACGCTGTCGAACTTATCCTCGTATAGGTAGCCGTCCTTGCGTCCGGTCAGCATTTTGTGCGGATAGGTCTGGTGCGATACGTCAAAAACTATCTTGTCCTTAGGAGAATCAAAAACATAGTGCAGTGCGATGGTAGCTTCCACGATACCGAAATTCGGCCCGAAATGCCCGCCGTGATGGCTCAGTCTGTTCATTAGCGCAGAGCGTATCTCTGCGGCAAGTTCGTTTAGCTGACCGATATCAAGCTTCTTCACGTCCTCAGGCGAATTGATTTTTTCAAGATACATTTCTGTTTCCTCCGTTTTATTTACTGTTTCTTAAACGCCGCAGCGTTTATCTGTAGATAGTATAGCACTTTGAGTTTACTCAAAGTCAAGAGATAAACTATTTTTTTCAGATAATTTTCACAAAAGAGAAAGGGACTGTTTTCTCGCAGTCCCTTTCAGCTATTTACTTCGCCTTATTTCTTTTTCTTGTGTATCACAACGCCTGCGACAACTGCAACCGCTGCTACTGCCGCACCTATGCCTACGCCTGCAGCAACGGGGAATCCGCCCTTATCGCTGTCAGACGGCGTGTTATTGCTGTCCTCAGCTTCTGATTCGGGAGCGGACGGTGCGCCGCTCGTTCCCTGCTCTGCTGCACTGCTTTCAGCAGTGTTCTGCGGGTTTTCAGGCTCTGCGGCGGTATGAACAAGCTGCTTTGCGGTGTATACCGTGCCGCCGGTCACCTGTGCAGAATCGACATTATAGCTGCCGTCAACCACCGTAACGCTAAGCTTGTGGCTTCCGCTTTCAAGGGCGTTCACTATGAAATGAGCCTTGCGGAGCGCGGATTTTCCGAACGTGTATTCCTGCGGCTCAGAGCCGTCAACCGACCAGCTGAGCGTTGCACCCTTGCCGCCGCCGAGAAGCGCAATACCTGTGCCGTCGAAATCTACGGTAAACGAGCAGCCTGCAGTACCTGTCGCAAGAGTACGCTTGTAGTTACGGAAGCTGGACATCGTTTCGTGCTCCCAGTCGCCGGTGTATTCAAACGCAAGGTCTGTATTATCTATACGTGTGATGTATGGGTCGGCGTTCTCTATGGGCGCTACTTCCAGATTATCGAAGCTGTTGCGGTTGTAGGAGGAATAAAGAGCCGCCCTGCCCGCTGACGGGAAAGGATTATCTGCGGTGTAGTCGAACACCTGCTCGCCGTTTATGTAGCCCTTTACGGTGTTGTCTAACGCCTCTATTTTCAGCCGTACAGGCGCTGAAGTATCAGCTTCGGTCGTGCCGGAAAGTATCGTTGAGCTGTTCACCCACAGGCTCCACTCGCCGCTTTCGGTAAGCCTGAGCCACCAGCCGCTTGCGCCCTGACAGCCCAGATTATAGCGCAGACCCACGCCTGCATAGTTCGACAACTTGTCGTTGGACGGGTCGAAGATCACGTCAGCGCTGACGCTGTAATTGTACCAGCGGTCGTCGCCGAAATTCGTGGTCGGGTCGGGAGTTCCACCCCATTCCTTAGCCTTTAACTCAGGGGTTATCTGCTGAGTGAGAACGCCGCCGTTCACCTCGAATGCGCCGCCCTCGTCCGTCATGTAGCGGGGCGCATTTCCTCTTGAAGCAAGGTAATCTTCGGCATAGTCAGAGTACTCGAAATCATCAGTGTAAGGAAGTTCCAGAATAGTGCGCTCGGATTTGTCCGCATTCTTGTACTCATATTCAGGAAGTTCGACTGTGGACACCGTGAGTATCGAATACGGCTTTACGGTCACTGAATACTCGTATTTGCCGCCGTTTTCTGCGGGCGTCACGCTGCCGATGTTCTGGAAATAATGCTCGTTGTATGCGCCGCCGTCAGGGCCTCTGGTTTCCCAGAGAGAAAGGTCCTTTCCAGCGCATTCCATGTCAGATACCGTGATATTGTAGGTCATCGGCTCGGCTGTGGTGTTGGTGATGACTGTTGTGTATTCGTCCTTTTCGGGGCTGCATACGGTCATGTAGCTGTACACTGCGTCAACTATCGCATGGCCGTCGCCGCCCGGAACGCCGTCGGAATAGCACGCTCCGTCAATGAAGTTCCAGCCCTTGTCCATGAACTGCGTGAAATGCAGCATTGTGTAGAATCCGCTGTCAAGCGTGTAGTAGCCGCTCCAAGGGTCGCTTGCGTTGATGAACTGCTTGTGGCAGTAGTTCACGCCGTCATAATAAGCCGCAACGACCGGCTGGAACTGACACAGCGTCATTCCGCCCTGAGGATACATTGCGATATAGCGGTTTGCGATATCCAGTGCGCCGTTTATGCCGGTAAGTCCCGAATTGCCCTCGTCAAAACGCCATGTGCCCTCTGAATAAGCCATCGGAGAACTGCCCTCGCTGAACCACAGTTCCCTGCCGTAGCTGCGGGCAAGTTCCTGCGCCTGTGCGGTCGAACTGCTGGTGTAGTGGCTGCCTACCACGTCGATTGCGTCTGCAAGGTCGGTGTCACCCTCTTTTATCGCCTTGAGAAGTTCGCCTGCCGCAGCCCATGAAGTAACTTCCTCGCCTGCGACAACCTTTATCTTGGAATAGTCGTAGGGGGCGGCAGTTTCTGACTTCAGGTGCTGTGAAAGGTACTTCACCCACTCGTTGTCACGGGCACGCTCGTTCTGGGTCGCCGACACATAGTCGAATTTCAGACCGTATGTGCTGTATGCAGCGTCAAGAGTACCCTTGTACCACTTGTAGCGTGCTGCATAAACGTCCTCGGCGTCGGATACCCATTTCGGCTCGCTCCACCAAAGCATATCGAGCGTGAGGTCGGGATTTATCGTCTTGGCGTCTGCTGCAAGCTGATAGCCTGCGCCCCTTGTCACGTCTGCTTCTTCGTCTGCCGTGCGCATGACGGACGGCTCAGTGCCTGACGATGAGTTGATATCCGAGCCCATCTCAAGCTTCAGATGTGCGGTATTCAGCCCCTTTTTGCCGAAGATGTAATTCATTATCTCCCAGTATTTGTCGGGGTTCTCCGCCTTATAATCCAGCATTAAGCGAGATGAATTATTGCCGCTCACCATGCCTACTCCGCGGTAAAGCATTGCTTCAATGGTGTTGGCGTTATTTCCGCTGATAACTATGTTTTCCAAGGACTGTCCCTCCGTGTTCTCTGCCTGCGCACTTATTGCGCAGGCGTTCATGAGCGCTGCGGCACATACTGCGGCAGCTACCTTTTTGGCTCTCATTGAAAACGCTCCTTTCAGGTATCTTGTTGTTTTTATTATAGCGCAGATACAGCTGATTTGCAATCTCAAATAATTGCCCTATCCTCACAATATGAACATTTTGGTGCACCCCGAACGGCTTATATTATGCGAAAGGATATTACAGTATCCTCATTCTGCGGTATTCAGTGGGCGAAGTGCCCTCCAGCCTGCGGAACACCGTCCCGAAATACGTAGGGTTACTGTAGCCGCACAGTTCTGATATCTCACCGACAGACAACTCCGTGGAACTGAGCAGCCGCTTGGCTTCGGCTATTCTGCGGCGTGCGAGGTACTCCATCGGGCGCATTCCCGTCTGAGCACGGAACACTCTGCAGAAGTGCTGCAGCGAAACTCCGGTCAGACACGCAAGTTCTTCAAGCGTCAGGTCACGGCTGAAATTTGCGTCCATGTATTCAAGTGCGCCGCCCACCGCACCGCCGCCGGAACTTCTTCCAGCAACGAGCAGGGAACGCACTTCCAGAATATATTCATACGCCAGAAGCGAGCAGCGTTCACCGCCGGAAAGCGGGTCGCCGACAGCCGAAAGAATCCTGCGGAATATGCTCTCGCACGCCGACAGATCGGCATTTTCACGGTAGTGCCAGCTTCCGAAGCCAAGTTCTTTCATGACGTCCGCAAGGTGCTGCCCCCTGAATACCACCCAAGCGGTTTCCCACGTGCCGTTAGTCGGCATATACTCATGCGGTACGCCCGGCGACAGGAAGAATATGCTGCCCGTTGACTGCTGAAGTTCCTTTCCGTCAACCAGAAGCACCCCTGCCCCGCTTCTGGTATACAGTATCTGGAACGAGGTCAGCCCGTTCTCACGGCGCACGTGATACTCCGGATCGGATATGCCCGCACCGGACACATAAAACGGCAGCTTTGTCTGAGCCGCTAAAACAGGATATATGCTGCGGTGCATTACTGTTTCCTCCGTTCAGCGGTCACGCCCAGTCTTTGCAGACATCGACCCACGATTTGAAGCCGGAGTACTTTTCAAGTTCGGCTATGGTCAGTTCTATTGCGCTGTTGCTGCTTCCGCAGGCGGGAAATACCGTGTCGAACCGCTTGAGGGATTCGTCAAGATAAATGGTCACGCCCTCGTTCACCGCAAACGGGCATACTCCGCCGACTGCGTGGCCGATAAGTTCCACAGCCTGCTCAGGAGTAAGCATTTTTGCCTTTGCGCCGAACTGTGCCTTATATTTCGGGTTATCTATCCTAGCGTCGCCGGCTGCAACTATCATTATAGGCTCATCGCCGACCATGAATGTCAGCGATTTGGCTATTCTCTGCGGTTCGCAGCCTATCGCCTGAGCCGCAAGTTCAACTGTTGCGCTTGATACATCGAACTCCTTTATTCGGTCTGCTATACCAAAGCCTTCAAAATACTGCTTCACTTTTTCTACTGACATGAGAACCACTCCTATATATTTGAATAATACCGCCGCTTTGGGCGGATACGAATATAGTTTACCACAAAGAGCGGTTATTGTCAATCACTGTTATTCTGCCGCTGTAAAATATGACAGAATAGTTGACAAATCGTCCCGCCGGAGATATACTATATTATAGAATGAATGCGGGAAAATTCCTCAGGAGATACAAAGGAGTGCAGCGAAATGAAGCTACTGCTAAAAAACGGCAATGTCGTGAATGTATTCACAGGAGAAACAGAAAAAACCAACGTCCTCATTGAGGACGGCAGGATAATCAGCGTGGGAAGCTATAATACTGAAGCCGACATCGTGGAGGACGTGCAGGGAAAGTATGTCTGCCCCGGTTTTATCGACGGACATATACACATCGAAAGCACAATGCTTCTGCCTGAGAAATTCGCCGAAGCCGCCGTACCCCACGGGACTACTGCGGTAGTTGCCGACCCGCACGAGATAGCAAACGTATGCGGGAAGGACGGCATAGAGTTCATGCTGCGTGCAAGCGAGGGACTGCCGCTGACCGTATATATCATGGTGCCGTCCTGCGTGCCTGCGACCCGCTTTGACGAATCCGGCGCAGTGCTCGGCGCAGACGATATCGAAAGCTTTTTCGGCAGGGACAGGGTCCTTGGTCTTGCAGAGATGATGAACTACCCCGGCGTTATCTACGATGACCACGACACTATCGAGAAGCTGCGCCGCACTCTTTCGCACGGAATGCTCATCAACGGCCATGCGCCGCTGCTGTCGGGGGCTGCGCTTGATAAGTACATATCCGCAGGCATAACGGACGACCACGAGTGCTCCTCAGCTGACGAAGCGATCGAGCGCATTCGCAAGGGTCAGCGCATTATGATAAGGCAGGGTACTGCGGCACGTAATCTCGCCGGTCTTATCTCGCTGTTTGACGAGCCTTACGCTCACCGCTGTATGCTAGTCACTGACGATAAGCACCCCGCAGACCTCATTTCCAATGGTCATATCGACGATATAATCCGTCAGGCGGTGAAGTTCGGTAAGAGTGCAATAACCGGAATCAGAATGGCGACGATACAGGCGGCTGAATATTTCGGGCTGAGGAACAAGGGCGCAGTCGCTCCCGGCTATGACGCAGATATTCTTATACTGGACGACCTTGATACGGTAAAGGTTCAGGCTGTTTATAAGCACGGTGTGAAGGTCGCAGAAAACGGAGAATGCTTCCCGTTTGAGAAGCCACAGATTCCGCAGGAACTTGAAAGCAGGGTGCGCCGCTCGTTCAATATGCCGGAAGTCAGCGCTGAATCACTGAAAATTAACGCTTCCGGAAAGCATACCTGCCGTGTTATAGGCGTGCTGAGCGGTCAGCTTATCACTGACGAGGTACACACGGAGATTGATTTTGACCGCAATAACGGCATCGACACTGAACGCGATATACTGAAAATCGCAGTAATCGAGCGTCACAATAACACGGGGCACATCGGTATAGGCTATATCAGCGGAATCGGTATCAAGCAGGGTGCGATAGCTTCCTCGGTGTCGCATGACTCGCACAATCTCATAGTAATCGGCACGAACGAGGAGGACATGGCTCTGGCGGCAAACAGGCTGCGTGAAATAGGCGGCGGTCTGATAACTGTTTGCGGCGGCGAGATAAAGGCAGAGATGGCTCTCCCCTATGGTGGGCTTATGACTGACGCCGACCCGCATACCGCCGCAGAACTCAACGAGCAGGTCAGAAAGAGCGTTCACAGCCTTAACGCTCCGCTCGATATTGAGCCGTTCATGAACATGGCGTTTGTGAGCCTGCCGGTTATCCCGCATCTGAAGCTGACTACGCTGGGGTTGGTCGATGTGGATAAGCAGGTGCTGTTAGAACTTATCGTTAACTGAATTGCATAAAAAAATCGGGAGTGCGAAAACCACTCCCGATTTTTTTATTTACTTGCCGAATGTGTCTTAGCCTTTATCTTTTCCCACGGAAGCTGAACCAGAATAACCGCCGCAAATACCACCGCACAGCCGGCTATCTGCCGCATATCCATCGTCTGGTCGGTTTTCAGGAAGCCCACCTGATAGGCGACATATCCCGAAATCGCCGCCACGACTGATTCCAGTGAAAGAATGAGTGCTGCGGCAGTCGGGTCGAGCCCTTTCTGACCGACTATCTGCAGCGTGTAGCCTACTCCGCTGGACAGAACGCCCGCATACAGCACCGGAACTGCGCCGTTTACAAGCTGCTCCCACGAGGGCTGCTCGAAAATGAATGCTCCAACAGTGCTGAGAACACCGCACACGAAGAACTGAATGCAGGAAAGTATCACGCCGTCAGTCAGCGGTGAAAAATGGTCTATTACCAGAATATGTACCGAGAATGCGACTGCGCAGCCCATTACCAGCAGATCGCCGGTCGATATCGAAAAGCTTTCGCCGCCGGCGCACAGCAGGTACATTCCGAATACCGCCATAACTGCGCTCACCCAGACTATTTTCGGGGCTTTTCTGCCGATAAATATTCCAAGCACAGGCGTTATGATGATGTACAGCGTAGTAATAAAGCCGCCCTTGCCGACTGTGGTCATAGTCAGTCCATATTGCTGCAGCAGTGAAGCTACAGTCAGCGCCAGACCGCAGCATATTCCGCCGACTATCGTTGTTATGACGGGAAGCTTTTTGCGCTCTGACGAGGGCTTTCGTTTACGCAGGAACAAAATCACAGGTATCAGCATTACGCCGCCGATTATACTTCTTGCGCCGGTAAAGGTAAGCGGACCCATGTAGTCCATACCAGTCTGCTGTGACACGAAAGACGAGCCCCATATCACCGCAGTTATCAGAAGAAGCAGCGCATTTCGCAGCTTCTGCGTGTTTGTCATAGATTCAGCACCGACCTCAGGAAGTTCTGTGTCCTCTCGTTAGAGGGATTAGTAAACAGCTTATCGGGCGTGTCTACCTCAAGTATTGCGCCCTCGTACATGAATACCACGCGGTCGGACACCTCTTTTGCAAAGCCCATTTCATGCGTCACGACTATCATCGTCATTCCGTCTGCTGCAAGGTTCTTCATTACCTGAAGCACCTCGCCGACAAGCTCAGGGTCGAGCGCAGAGGTAGGCTCGTCGAACAACATCATCTTGGGCTGCATACACAGCGCACGTGCTATAGCAACACGCTGCTGCTGACCGCCGGAAAGCTTTGTCGGATATGCGTCGGCTTTCTGCGACAGTCCGACCTTTGCAAGAAGCTCCCTTGCAAGTGCTTCGGTTTCGTTCTTGTCACGCTTTCTTACCGTTATCGGTGCGAGCATGATGTTTTCAAGAACGGTCAGATGAGGGAACAGGTTGAATCTCTGGAACACCATTCCCATTTCAAGCAGGGCTGCCTGACGCTCCTGCGGGGTTATTTTTATCTTATTCACGCCGTTCTCACGGTCGTCAAGAAGCTTGTCCTCCACCCACAGCTTACCGCTGGTGATGGTTTCGAGATGGTTGAGCGAGCGCAGATAGGTTGACTTACCCGCGCCGGACGGTCCTATGAGGCAGACTACCTCTCCCTGCTCAACGGTGAGCGAGCAGTCTTTGAGTACTTTCAGTTCGCCGAAATCTTTACAGAGATTTTCAGTTCTTATCATTGACATAATGCTCACCTCCCCTTAATCATACACGGAGAATTTCTTCTCCAGAACGCCGAACACCTTTGAGAATACGGCGGTTATTACGAGGTATATCACCATTGACACAAGGTAAACCGAAACATCTCCTGAAGAAGTGAGTATCGAGTTTGTGACCTTGGACAGATCCTGCAGTGCGATGATGGAGGTCAGAGAAGCGTCCTTCAGCACCATGATGAACTCGTTCGCTATCGGCGGGATAAGTCTGCGGTAGGTCTGCGGAATAATTATCTTGCGCATCGTCTGACCGTAGGTAAGACCCAGTGCCTTTGCCGCCTCAAACTGTCCCTTGTCTATCGACTCGATAGCTGCGCGGATATTCTCGGCGCAGTAAGCACCGGAATTGAGCGTGAACGCAATGAACGCCGCAAGGAATCTGTCGGATATCGTAAGCGCAGGGAACAGCAGCGGAAGTCCGAACCACAGGAAGTACAGCTGCATGAGAAGTGGCGTACCTCTGAAGAAGAAAATATACGCCCTGCAGAACCATGAAATAGGCTTTATCTTCGACATCTTGCCCAGCGCAATGAATACGGACAGCAGAACGCCAGCCGCAACAGAAGATACGGTCAGCGCAATGGTTATCCATGCGCCCTCGCCCAGCGACGGAAGCCAGCCAACGAAATTCACGAAGAATGTCGGCACCATTTCACCGGTGGTGTCTATCGTCTGTCCTGCAATACCAAGGATCGTGACCTGAACGACCTCGGCTGCGGACACCTGCTTCTGCGCCTTGAAAGACGACATAAAGCCTATCGTATTATATGAATAGCTTTCCTTGCGGAACTCCATGCTGATGAAGTCCTCAGGCAGTGCGGCACGGCAGTCCTCCTCAGAGGGTGCAGTAAGGCACAGCGGGATAAGTGCTGCGATGATGACCGCAAGCACTATCAGCAGTATCATGAGTTTCTTGGATATCCTTTTCGGGGTCTTTGGGGTGGCGGTCACGTTTTCATCGCTCATTTTCTGTGCTTCCTCTCCTTGATGTTGTCTTTTTTACGAAACTATCCCGGCAGGCAGAGGGATAGCCCCTCAACGCTGCTGGGACAGTGAGTCATTCTATCAGAAATAGGTGTTGAATATCTTGTCGAGAGTGCCGTCAGCCTTTATCTCTTCAAGAGCCTTATTTATTGCCGCCTGAAGCTCTGTGCTGCCCTTAGGCATACAAACTGCGAACTGCTCAGGCTCTGCGTCAGCCTCGGTATTCTGATTCCATGACTGAGTGAACTTTGCGTCTGCAAGGTACTTTGTTGCAACGGTGCTGTCGCAGATAACTGCGTCAAGTCTGCCTGCGGCAAGGTCGTCCCAAGCGTTCATTACTGTTGCATACTCATATGTATCAACGGTAATGCCGTTCTTTGCGATGTAGTCGGTCAGGTAGATATCAGAGGTGGTGTCCTCCTGATAGCCAACTCTCAGACCTGCGAGATCAGCGGGGGAAGCAGGCTTTATAGAGCCGTCAGCAAGCACGTTGATCGACTGATAGTTCTCAATGTACGGGTCGGAGAAGTCGAATTCCAGCAGACGGTCAGGCGTGATGGTCACTGCGGAAATAACAACATCATAGTCGCCCTTTGCAAGACCTGCGAAAATGCCGTCCCAGCCGGTGTTCACCATCTCTACCTCGCAGCCCATCTTTTCACCGAGGGCATATGCGAGTTCAACGTCAACGCCGATGGGGGTCACGCCGTCGGTGTCGAAATACTCAAAGGGAGGATAAGCGATATCTGCGCCAACAGACAGCTTTTCGATCTTGAAGCCGCTGTCGGAAGCGGTATCAGATGCTGCGGAAGAAGAAGCGTCAGACGAACTGTCGGAACTTCCTGTCGAGGAATTGCCTGATGAGCAGGCGGTTGCGGTGAGTATCATTGCAGAAACTGCAAGAACTGATGCGATTTTTTTCATTGTAAGTTTCTCCTTGTTAATAAATGTTATCTAATGGCTTTTGACCAATCATTAAATAAAGAATACCACATATTTATTATGCTGTCAACAAATTATTATCCAAATCGTCCGATTGTGAGTGATTTTTATGAAATATCACATTTTTTGCTTTAGTATTTGTGCATTTTTAAGAAAGAATCACAACAGTATGGAATATCAAGGAAATAACGATTAGCCATATTTATGAAAGAGCAGAGCGGAAAACTTGCATGGCTCGTGATTTCGTTCAGTCTGCATGGGGTGGGAAACAGTAAATCCAGCTATTTTTCCTCATAAATGCCCTAAGCCCTGATATCGTTATGAGATCAGGGCTGAATTATTGACTTATAGAAAACGCCAGCGGAAAATCAATCCACCGTCAAAAGCTCCTCAGGGGTGACCGAAAGAACTCTGGAAATCGAGATGATCTCAATGTCTGTAACGAAACGCTGTCCGGACTCAATGCGCTGAACGGCGTTCTTGTCGATATCAAGATCAATGACCTGTAGTCTGTCTGCAAGCTCACGCTGAGAGATCTTCAGGGACTTGCGGATCTTTGCGACCTTTATACCGCAAAGATTATTTCTTCCGCCCTTTGTACGGTTGTTAAACATGGTAACGCTCCTCCTGTAAATTTGAAAAATCCAAATTATTAAAGTTGTGTGATCAATCTGAAAGTGTGTTCAGGTCGTACTGATTTATTCAGTCGATACATTTATATATTTTATTATATCAGATTATAAATTACCGTATGACACCTAACGGACTACAAAATAAAAAAAGTATCAGGTTGCTTACATTTTATTACATCATCTATGAATTACTGACAGCCTTAAAGGGAATTGTCTTTTTTGTGATGTTATTATTAAGCGTATAATATAAAATATTCATAAAAATTTTTTTACATACGAAAAATTAGGCAATACTGTTGACAGAGGGTATTGAAATATGATAAAATAAGTAAGTATTTTAATATAAGGGAGGATATTTCTTGAAGATAAAATGGAATAAAAAGTACACCACCGTTGCGACCTATTCACTGATAGTGATCATTCTTGCAGTGCTTTTCGTGGTGTTCGTTTTCAGGTTCGATTCGTTCGCCAAGGGTTTCTCATGGATAGGCGCAGTGGCTGCGCCGCTTATCTGCGGTATCGTTATCGCATACATTATCAATCCGCTGATGATGTGGATAGAAAAGACATTCTTCCGCAAGCTTGCTAACTCAGAGCCGCCGGAAAAAGGAATAGTCATGCAGAAGCTTGCCGATTCAAAGGTAGGCTCGACTGCGGTCGTTCGTTCGATAGAAAAGCACGCAGCTACCCCCGCCGCACATGAAAAGAAGCTTCGCAGGCGCCGCATAGCAGCGCGTGCGCTGTCCGTTACGATATCCTATATAATTGTGATAGCCGCTGTTGTGGGAATATGTATCGCCGTTGTTCCCAGCGTCGCTAAGAGCATTGTGGATCTCGGCGACCAGATGCCCGGATACATCAACAAGCTGGACGCATTTGTTCAGGATTTCTTCGCAAATAACCCTGAAATGGCAAAGCTTATTTCAGACGGCTTTGTTGAGATAGGTTCGGTGGTAAAGAAGCTGTCGGATATGATGTCGCCGATGGCTGGCGATATTTTCAGCAGCGTATCTAACGGCGTGCTGCAGTTTGCGGCAGGTCTGCTCACCGGTCTGAAAAACGTTGTTATCGGACTTATCATTGCGATCTACCTGCTGTTCAGCAAGGAGCGTCTGCTTGGCCAGTGCAAGAAGATACTCTTTGCGTTCCTGAAAAACAGCAAATGTCAGCGCATTTTCTACGTTGCAGGCAAGAGCAACGATATATTCAAAAAATACGTAATATCCAACCTTATCGACGCACTTATCATCTTCGCTGCTATGGCGGTCGGTATGCTGATAATGGGTATGCCCTACCCCATGCTTCTTGCGGTAGTGTGCGGCGTCACAAACCTTATACCGTTCTTCGGACCGTTTATTGGCGCTATTCCCTGCGGACTGCTGATACTGCTTGTTGATCCGGTAAAGGTGATTTGGTTCGGGCTTTTCGTGCTTGTACTGCAGCAGATGGACGGCAACGTCATCAAGCCGCACCTCTTTGGTGAAACAATGGGACTTCCCGCGATCTGGGTACTGGTTTCCATCACCATCGGCGGCGGTCTGTTCGGCATTCCGGGAATGCTTATCGGTGCGCCGGTGTTCGCTGTGTTCTACCTGCTTTTTGCGGAACTTGTTGCAGGGCGGCTCAAGAAAAAGAATATGCCGGAAAAAACAGGAGAATACATCGGGGACACGTCGCTGTTCCTTGATGGCTACGAATTGCCTGAGGGTCAAGAACCCGCTGAAAAAGCCGAGCCTGAGAAGCCTAAGGCGGACGGATAAAATACAAACTCAACACCCAGACCGTCGAGAAGCCCTCAGATTCTAGGAACCCGCCTAACGACTAGGCTTTGTGCCTGTCGTTAGGCGGGTGACGACGAAGATGAGGGTTTATCGACGGTCTATTTCTATCAGTAATTTTCCGCTTTCTTCTGGAAATACGACTTAGGATAGCCGCACACCGGACAGCGGTCGGGGGCTTTTTTGCCGAACTCCACGTGTCCGCAGTTCCTGCACTGCCACATTATTTCCTCGGTCTTTTCAAACACCTGCTTCATCTGAACGGTATTCAGCAGACGAATGAACCTTTCCTCATGCGCTTTCTCGACTGCGGCTACCTTGCGGAATTTCTTCGCTATTTCGGTGAAGCCCTCCTCATCGGCGGTCTTGGCGAAGTCCTCGTACATCTCAGCCCATTCAAAGTTCTCGCTTGAACGTGCGTTTTCAAGGTTCATTGCAGTGTTAGACAATGCGTTCAGTTCGCAGAACCACATGAACGCATGAGCAAGCTCGTTGTCCGCAGTTTCACGGAATATTGCGGCTATCTGCATGAAGCCCTCGTTCTCCGCTGCCCTTGCGAAATATTCATATTTGCTGCGTGCCTGTGTTTCCCCCGCAAACGCTGATTTCAAGTTTGCTTCCGTCTTTGTTCCTTTAAGTTCCATGATATCCTCCTTTGCATTTTTTACTATTGTTTGCTGTCTTGAAAGAATTATTCTTCCACCAAAAAAGATATCGAAAAAGGCTTGATTTTTTTATTGATATGTGATACAATAAATGTATCATTCATAAAGGAGCGGCAATATGTACAGGGTTTCATTTACGGGATATCGTCCGCAGAAGCTTCCGTTTTTCAGTGAGGACGACCCATTGTGTATAGAATTAAAGGACAGGCTTACCCGTCAGATAAAGAAGCTTATTGAAAGCGGCGCAAGCGAGTTTTTCAGCGGAATGGCTCTGGGCGTCGATATCTGGTGCGCTGAAATCGTGCTTTCCCTGAAAAGCGAATACCCCGATATAAAGCTTACCGCAGTGATTCCATGCCGTGGACAGGAAAGCAAGTGGAACAGCGCAGACCAGACTCGCTATCATGATGTACTTAGTAAATGCGACAAGGTTATCTGCATTTCGGAAACCTACACAAGCGACTGCATGATGAAGCGCAACCGTGCGCTAGTCGAACTCTGCGACCTGCTCATTGCCGTATTCGACGGAAAGCCGGGCGGTACGAAGCACACAGTAGACTACGCAGCAAAATGCGGGAAAAAGACTATCGTCATTCCCCCGCTGTAAATTCTATGAATAATTTTCAGGAGGGGTTCTCGCCCCTCCTGTTTTAGTTATTAAAGTTCAGCTATTACCTCGACCTCGACCAGCGCGCCCTTGGGAAGCGCCAGACCTCCAACGCAGGAGCGTGCGGGCTTTCCGGTGAAGTACTCGCCATATACCGCATTAAATGCGGCGAAGTCGTTGATGTCCTTGAGGAAGCAGGTGGTCTTGACTACCTTGGAAAGATCAGAGCCGGCTTCAGTGAGGACTGCTTTCAGGTTCTCGCAGACCTGCTTTGCCTGAGCCTCTACCCCGCCCTGAGCAAGTTCACCGGTCGCCGGTACAATTGCTATCTGACCGGAGGTATACACCATATTGCCGACTACCTTTGCCTGAGTGTACGGACCGATCGCTGCGGGTGCGTTTGCTGTAAATACGTCTTTCATGTTCGTTCTCCTTTAATCTACAATTTTGAAGCCAGCGTCAGTGAGCGCCTGTCTTATCTGATTGAGGTGCTCAAAGTTACGTGTTTCCATCTCGATACGCAGGAAGCAGCCGTTTATGTCGGCGTTGCCAACGTGTTCGTGGTGTACTCCGATAACATTGCCGCCAAGCTGTGCGATTATCTTTGATACGCCAACAAGCTGACCGGGCTTGTCAACAAGCTCAATATTGAGCAGCGCAGTACGTCCGGACTTGACAAGACCACGGTGAATGACACGTGACAGAATAGTAACGTCAATATTACCGCCGGAAACAAGGCAAACGACCTTTTTGCCCTGAACGGGTACCTTATTGAACATCACTGCAGCAACCGAAACTGCGCCTGCTCCCTCGGAGATCAGCTTCTGCTGCTCGATCAGAGCAAGTATTGCTGCGGCTATCTCATCGTCTGTTACTGTGACTACCTCGTCAACATACTGGCTGCAGATGTCGAATGTGTGCTGTCCCGGCTCTTTGACTGCGATACCGTCGGCTATCGTCGCAACGCTGCTCAGTCTTTCAATTTTGCCGTCACGAACGGAATTGACCATGCTGGGAGCGCCGGCAGCCTGCACGCCGTAAACCTTTATCTTGGGGTTAAGCTGCTTTATCGTGAAAGCAACGCCGGAAACCAGTCCGCCGCCGCCAACGGGAACTACTACAGCGTCAACGTCGGGAAGCTGTTCCAGAAGCTCAAGACCGATAGTTCCCTGACCTGCGATAACGTCCTCATCGTCGAACGGGTGGATAAACGTGTATCCCTTTTCGTCACGAAGCTGCAGAGCCTTTGCGTATGCGTCGTCATAAACTCCCTCGACAAGGCAGACATCCGCCCCGTAGCTTTTGGTTGCCTCGACCTTGGAAATAGGTGCTCCGTCAGGCAGGCAGATAAGCGACTTTATTCCTGCACGGGAAGCAGCCAGCGCAACGCCCTGCGCGTGATTTCCTGCAGAGCAGGCGATAACGCCCTTGGCACGCTCCTCGTCGCTTAGCTGAGATATCTTGAAATACGCGCCTCTTACCTTGAAAGAACCTGTTACCTGAAGATTTTCGGTCTTGAGGTAAACGTCAGCGTCCTTGTTTATCTTCGGGGCTTTGATCAGGTCGGTTTCTCTGATGACCTCTTTCAGAACGTGCGACGCTTTGTAAACCTTGTCCAGTGTTAGCATAAAATACTCCTCCTGCCGTGTTTCGGCTTTGATTTCTCCGGTGTGCCGCCGGTAAAAATACGGGTGCAGAGGAGCAAGCTGTAAAAAATGCCCTCTTATCGGGTGATGAGAGGGCATAGTATTAAGCCAAAATCAACCTCTGTACATCCATCAATGCACTTCCCTCTAACGGTGGAAATCCGTACAGACCTAATGACGGGGAAACCCGTGTTCAGACTGTCTGCTACGAGCGGATCGTACACGAACGCCTTACTGCCTTGCACCTGACGGCAGCTCTCTGAAAAGATCGTATCCGGATACGGCGATAAACGCACTCATCAACGCATTTGTTTGATTTATTGAGGTACGGATATGCTCCGTACATTTAGATTATACACCCGCTTCGACGATTTGTCAAGCACTTTGGTGAAATTTATTCTGGGGCTATCAGGCGAACCTGAACCAGTCGAAATCGAATTTAGAGCCGGGCATGAATACGAAGCTGATATCATTTACGCCCTTTATCTCAGGGATATCGAACATCTGTTCCCTGCCGCCGTCCTGAACAAACTCAAGCAGGACTGTCTTCTGCGAACCGCCCTCAGGGGTGTATCTAAGCTGTATCTGGTTCATCGGGTTAGCTGTTGCGCCGCAGATAGTCACGGTCGAAGCGCCCGTGCTGCCGAAGTCCAGACCCTCGCAGGTGATGATAACGTTGTTGCCGATATTCGTGACGCTCCTGTCGGTTATCTTGTATTCGTCGCCGTATACGCTGTCTGCCTCGCCAGCCCAGTTGGTGTCGTATGCACGCTCTATCGGAATGAAGCTGAAGCCGCCGAATATTATTCTCTGGTCGAGCACAACGCTTATCTTATGCACGCCCGTCAATCTCTCGCCAAGAGGGAAATCCTGAGCCGCAAAGCCGCACCAGTGACCGTTGTTCGCAAAGTTTACAGTGGCAAGAAGTCTGCCCTCGTCAGGCGTGCCGTCCCATATTTCAACGGGCAGGTCAAGGCACGCACCTATGCTGAGTGTTATCGTCTGACTTCCGGTCTTGCCGAAATCAATATCGTTGTAGGTCATTACCGTCCGACCGTCAAAGTTGGACAGTGCGCCGTCCTCTATCATGTTGGTAGGAACGTTCGAGCCGTCAAGAGTACCTGCGGAAATGAAGCTGTAAGCGTCCCTTACTGCTGCGCCCAGACCCTCGGCAACGAACGGGATATCCGCAACTATCTGCGGGTGCTCTGCGCCGTTGTATACCATCGCACGTACCCACAGTTCGCCGTCGCCCTTGGCGGTCACGGTCGCAGTACTGCCGTCCCAATCAACACTTGCAAGAGGTGTTTCCACGCCGTTTCTGCGAATCACCTTCCACTCGATGTCGCTGTAGGTGCAGTTTTCTGGCAGCAGCTTCACACGTATCTGCGCACTTGTGCGGTCGGGAGAAAGTTTGTTTCCGCCGTCTATTTCGGGTATCAGCATTCTTGCAGGAATTTCGTTCGTGTATTCGGTTTTCAGTACCGGGAACGGGTCAGACGTCACCACGCTAACGCCCTGCGGCTGACCGCAGCTTTCAGAGGAAAGCCTGATCTCTGCCGGTTCCAGTCCCTCGGAATATGCTTTAACGACTATCTCGCCCGGTTCAAGCGTTGACTGAACCATCGCAAGCAGCTTTCCTGAGAAAAGACGTCTGTTGTCGCCCTTATAGCTGTCGTAGTCGGTGGAATCGCCGTTGTCAAGACCCACAAGGCGAGCCGCTCCGCTTACCTCGACGCGTATTCTGTTGCGGGCGTTGCCGACCGGCTTGCCCGTAGCGTCGCTGACGGATATCTCTACGAATGCGATATCTCTGCCGTCTGCCATAATGGTGTCCCTGTCCGCTGACATATCTATATCAGTCGGGTCTGACGGCGTTGCCAGATACTCCTGAGATACCATAAGACCGTCCTCGTCATAGCCGAAAGCTGCCAGCACGCCCGGCTCGAACGGTACTATGAAATGCGCCCTCATTTCGGCATCAGAATCAAGATTCATCACGTGCGTGCCGATAGTCTTGCCGTTCAGCTGTAATTCTACATGGTGGGCGTTGCTGTAGATGAGCACGTCAATCTGCTCGCCGGGCATGAAGTCCCAGTAGGACGGCACGATGTGCAGCACTTTTTTCTTGGCGGGCTCTACCCACACGCTCTGATAGAAGTAATAGATATCCTTGGGGAAGCCTGCAGTATCGACAATGCCGAAATAGCTGTTCTTGGTATTGTACGGCGTCGGCTCGCCGATATAGTCGAAGCCTGTCCAGATGTACTGTCCGCCGCAGAAGCTGCAGTCCCTGTCGAGCCGCCATGACTTTTTCGCCGACGAACCCCAGCCAACAACGCTGTTATCCAGCGACGAGCACTGATAATCAACGCTTGTCAGCAGCGGCAGGTCAGCCGGAAAATGATAAATACCCCTTGAACGCACTGCAGAGGACGTTTCGCTGCCATAGATGAACCAGTCGGGGTACTTCTGGCGGTGCTCGTCGTACAGGTATTCAGAATAATTATAACCCGCAAGCTTTACTATATCCGAGCACTTCTGCGCATTCTGGTCGCCCATGTAGTTTGAACCTATTGTTGCGGGAGCGTTGCCCTTAGGGTCGTATTTCAGCACGTAATCGTACAGCCGCTTTGTGATATCAAGACCGTGCGGGTCGATGGTGTCGTTTATCTCGTTGCCTATGCTCCACATAATGACGCACGGGTGGTTTCGGTCACGCTCTATCCAGCTGCGGACGTCGCGTTCTGCGTGCTCGACAAAAAAGCGGTGATTGTCAAATTCGGTCTTGGGCTTTTCCCACATATCGAACGCTTCGCAGTCGACAAGCAGACCCATTTCATCGCAAAGCTGCAGAAGCTGTCTTGCCGGCATATTGTGCGAGGTTCTTATCGCATTCACGCCCATTTCCTTCATAATGCGAAGCTGACGGCTAAGCGCAGCTATATTCATTGCAGAGCCGAGCGCACCGAGGTCGTGGTGCATACATACACCGTGCATTTTTAGCGGCTCGCCGTTGAGCAGGAAGCCCTTATCAGGAAGGAAATCAGTCTTGCGGTAGCCGAAAGTTTCGCTCAGGCAGTCGAGAAGCTCGTCGCCCCTGTACAGGCAGATGACCAGCGTGTAAAGCATGGGGTCCTGAGTATTCCACAGTTCGGGGTGGGTATTGACGAAGCTTGTCGAAAACGTTTCAAGCCCGCCGTCGAAGTGCGCTTCCAGACTGCAGCCTGATGTGCTGACGCCGAACGGGTCGAACACCTCTAGCGTCATGCGTATATCCGCGGATTCTCCGACGATATCTGCTTCTACCTCTGTTTTCCACGGTCCGTTAGTCATGGGCTCGGAGTGGATATACACGCCGTTTGTGCGGATATAGGTCAGAGGGCGCAGCTTCAGCATTACGTCACGATAGATACCAGCGCCGGAATACCACCTTGTGTTCGGGCTTTCGTGAAGCACTCTGACAAGAATTTCGTTATCGCCCTCGTGCAGATGGTCGGTAATGTCTATCTCGAACGCCGAATAGCCGTAGGTCCAGCTTCCGGCTTCCTTTCCGTTGACAAAAACGGTCGAGTTGAAATATACGCCGTCAAAATTCAGCAGAACACGCCCCGAAAGCATTTCCTCGCTGCAGCTGAGCGTGCGGCGGTACCAGCCCTCGCCGGTTTCGTACAGCCTTGTCGTGTCGCCGACCAGCCAGTCGTGCGGCAGTTCAACATTGTACCATTTTTTCTCAGGAAGTTCTGAAAGCTTCGTTTTCGGAGCGCACAACGTCAAACTCCAGCCGTCGTTAAACAGTATATTTTTTGATGTCATGATTTATCCTCTCTTAGATATTCCAGCTTTTCCAGATACAAACGCTCGGTCTCCTCAAACGGTCTGAATGAGAAGTCCGGCTGAGTAAGCTTCTTCGGCGGTTCGTCGAACAGGGCGTGCCCGCTCAGCGCAAGGAACTCATAATACAGCATAGCGTCGTCTATCCTGCTGACGCACTGCATGATCTCCTCGTCGTCGGGATCTATGCCGAATCTGCGGTAGATGGTATCCTGAAGCCGTTTTTCTATCGTCCGATATTCTGGAAGCCCCAGCTTTACCGGACGTGTTATGTCTGAAATATACGCCTCGCTGGCGTCATGAAGCAGGCAGGCAAGCCGAATGCGGTTTGAAGCGCCCTCTGCGGCTGCTTCCTCCTCGCACGCAAGGCAGTGCTGTCCTACTGAATAAAAACAGCGGAAATGCCCGTTCGCCCTGACCATAAGCGACAGTGAATGTGCTATATCCGCAGGAGCGATATCCTGCGGGTGTGGGTCTAGCGGCGAAAAGAATATTCCGCTGTAGGTTCGTATAAGCCTTTTGTCAGTCATTTTCGGGTTCTCCGATCAAATAGGAATGACCTGTATCTCGTCATTGATTATACATACCCTTGAACGATTGTATACCTCGGTCGCGTCAAACGACAGATAGTTTATGCAGAATTTGCTTCCCGGAAAGATAGTGCCGGTAACGACAGCACACAGATCGTCACGGTGCTTCAGGTCAGATTCAAGCTGCTTTATCTGCTCGGTAAGCTCCTTGCAGCGCACTGAATAGAACACCTTGTTCTGCGTTTCGGCTTTCATTTGCTTGCTCTGAACGTCTGTCAGACAGCCCTGACGTTTTTTGCGCATTAACAGGAAGTCAACGTTCTTTGCCGCCTGCTCAAAGGCTGTGGAAGCGGCTTCTAGTTCAGCCTCCGCTTCACGCTTTCTGGCGCAGGTGACGGAGCCGTCGCCGATATTTATTTCGGTGGCGGTGTATTTTTCTGAGCCGATAACTCCGGCGTTCACGTTCTTCATGCAGGTTATGTTACCGCCGGAGATAACGCCTGTCTTGCCCTTGGCAGTAAGTTCGCCGTAGCAGAACACGTCGCAGAATGCGAACTGCGTTGACTCTACCCTGCCCTTTGCCTTGATGGTGGAGTTTTCGCAGAATCCTATCGAAACATCGCCCTCGCAGTCGATAGTGGTGTTTATCGCGCCGCCGTTTATGACGATATTGCCGCCTGCTGAAAGTTCGCCGCTGAACACCGTGCCCTCAATGCGTATATTTCTGCCGGCTCTGACTGAAAAGCCCTCCATGACGTTGCCCTTGATGAGCACGTCCCCGAAAAAGCTGATATTGCCGACGGACAGGTCAAGGTCAGACTTCACCGTGACTGTATCCTCGACATTGAAGCAGCCTGTGCCGTATATCAGATGTCCGTTGCAGGCAGAAACTATGCTCTTTCCGTCCGCAGTCATCAGCGTATTTTTGCCGACTGTGACGTTCGGCATCTTTCCTGCTTCGGGCATTATTGCCTTTCCGAAGATGTTGATACCCGGCTCGCCGGGGGTCGGAGGGTCAATCTCTGCGATGACCTCGCCCTTTCTGATGGGAACGATAAGGTTCAGTTCCCTGAAATCAGCCACGCCGAACTCGTCATATTTCGGCTTGGGGACACGTTTCTTTTCGTACAGAAACCTCACTGAGCCGTTAGTGCCGCGCTTGGGCGGGATAGCCCTTGCAACGCATATCGGCGTATCGTATACCTTACCTGCCACCATATCCTTGATGTCAAGTTCGTCTATTCCGGTATTAATGCCTTTTTTGGCAAGTTCAGCCATAACCATTTGTGTGGTCACAGGTCTGCCGCCGTTCAGGGGCTTGTGCATGACCATGTTGGCTGTGTTTCCCTCAGGGTCATGTATTATCTCGACAAATCCGTCAACAGGAACTGCAGGCTTCTTGTCCTCAGTTTTAGCATTCTGTGCGCCGCTTTGCTCCGCCTGACTGCCCTGCGCGTTCCTGCGCATTTCCGCTTCATTCTGGCGGTATTCCTCCAGAGCATTTTTTACTTTATCGGCATATTGAGGGTCAAACGCCATATGATCACCGCCGTTCTGATTATTTCTGTCTGCGCATACTGCGCCACTTTATACTACACTGATATCATTATAGCATATTCGCATTAAAACTTCAATACCCGAATGAAAATTATTTTCCACGAAAATGCAAAAATGCAGGAGAGTATTTTCTCCTGCATTATATGTCATGATATTGTCTGCCGTTCGTCTGACAGTTCGATTATCTGCGACGCACCGAGCGCTTCGCAGTCTGTTCTGTCGTGCGTGACCAGAACCGCAGTCCTGCCGCCGAGCATTCTCCGACAGTACTCGGTGACCGCTGCCCTTGTCTGCACGTCAAGCCCCTTGAACGGCTCGTCGAGAAACACAACGCCGCTTTCCGCAAGTAACGCTCTGACAAGAGTCACACGCCGCTTCATTCCGCCGGAAAGTTCGCTGGCTTTTCGGTCAGCGCAGCCGGAAAGCCCGACCGATTCCAGCGCGGAGAGTATCTCTTTGTCAGTGCGTGTACTGCCGGTCACGAGTCGGATATTAGCAAGCACTGTGAGATTCCCGCAAAGTCTGTCCTCCTGAAAAATCGCCGACAGCTTCGTGTCAGGCTCGATGCGGACCACGCCGCTGTCTGGCTGAACAAGTCCCGCTAGAACCGAAATAAGCGTAGTCTTTCCGCAGCCCGAAGCGCCCATCACCGCCGTGACGCTGCCTGCTGCGATTTCAAGGCTCAGGTCGGATAAAACCGGTATTCCGCCGTAGCTTTTGCAGATATTCTTTGCGCTGACAGCCGCTGAACGCTGTTCAGTACCGCCCGCCGAAGCCTTAGTAATATGCCTGCCGCTGCCCGAAGCCGCTCCGGCTGCGATATTCACGAGCAGCATGAATGCCTTTTCGCTGAGCCAGCTGAGAAGCACTACCGCCGCCGTCCACGCAAACAGGTCCGCTGTTTCAAGGTAGATCTTAGCCTCATAAAGCTTTTCGCCGATAGAGCCAGACGGAATGCCGATGATCTCCGCCGCTGCGCCGCTTTTCCAGCTAAGCCCGATAGCAAGCTTCGCAGCTGAGCGGAAATACGGCAGAAGCTGCGAAAGATACACGCCCGTAAATCTGCGCCATGCAGGCACTTCAAAAAGCTGCGCCATCTCGTTCAGCTTCGGGTCAAGGCTCTCTATGCCCTCCAGCATATTTGAATAGACTATCGGCAGGGCTATCATGACTGAAACCAGAATCGACAGATTCTTCGAACTGACCCAAATCAGCGCAAGCACTGTAATGCTTGCCACCGGCACAGCCTTCACCGCTGAAACAAGCGGAGATAAAAGCGTTTTCACGAACCTCAGCTTCCCCGCCAGAATCGCAAGCGCAGTACCCCCGACAAGTCCGATAGCAAAGCCGGAAAGTATCCTGCCTGAGGAAAACAGCACGCTCCTGCGGAAGTCCTCGGTCGGCAGAAGTTCAAACAAGCGCACCGCCGCCTGCACCGGAGATACAAGAAGTATCTGCTGATCAAGCAGCATTGCTCCGACCTGCCAGAGTATGAGCCAGAATAAAACACAGCCGGCGGTTATCAGTTTTTTCTTCATTCTGCTGACACCTCCGGCTTGTTTATTTAGATCAAATCGCTGTTTTACGCTCCGTAGTAGAAATCGTCATTCGGCAGAGCGCCTCCCACGGAAGCGGGCGCATTATCGAAAAGCACTCCGAGGTAGCCGGAAAGCTTCTCTTTCATCTCAGAGCCTGAAATGAACACGATATTGCACTTGGGAAGCGCCTTTTCAGCAACCGCTGCGGGCACGATATCGAACTTTCCGATAAGCTGAGCCGCTTCCGCTGTGTTCGCATTGACGTATTCAACAGAACTGCTGTACTCCTGCAGGAAGCTGTCCACTGCTTCGGGGTACTGCTCGGCGAACTCTGTGCGTGCGATGACCACGCCTGTCACCAGTGCGCTGCCGTTATTCAGGGCTGCCCATTCTGCGTTCAGGTCGAGTACCACGTTTACGTTCTCATTCTTGGTCTGCGCAGTTGTAACAAACGGCTGCGGCAGCATTGCGGCTGAGCCCTCGTCGGAAACCAGAGCCGCAAGGCACTCGGAATGCTCGCTCTTCCACTCAATAGTAACGTCGTTATCAGGGTCAATGCCGTTCTGGGCAAGGATATATCTCAGCGCATATTCAGGAGTTGCGCCCTTTCCGCTGGAATAGATGGTCTTTCCTTTAAGGTCAGCCGCCGAAGATATCGTAGGCTCGCCGTTCTCGCATATGTACAGTACGCCAAGCGTATTCACTGCAAGCACCTTAACGCCGCCCTCGGTCTTGTTGTAGAGCACGGAAGCGAGGTTTGCGGGTACGCAGGCGATGTCGGTGTTTCCCTGAACGATCGCAGGGGTGATTTCATCTGCTGCGCCTGCTATCGTGAACTGAAAGCTCTCGTTTTCGCTCTCATCGTCCATCAGCTTTATCATGCCCATTGCGGTGGGACCTTTCAGCGCAGATACTCTTATCATGTCGGGAGAAGCGGTTTCCGGCTCGGATACATCAGGTTCTGACACCTCGGAAGCCGTGCTTTCGGGTTGCTCAGATACGCTCTCCTTGTCGGTGCTTTCTTCCTGCGGAGTGCTTTCCTCTGCGGTCTTGGCTGCGCTCTCAGGAGTGCGGCTGCTCTCCGGTGCGGCGGAGCAGCCTGCAAGCATTCCCACGCAAAGAAGTGCGGCGAATGCACGTTTGAATTTTCCTGCAATACTCATTCTTTCTGTTGTCCTTTCGTTACGTCAGTTTCTTTCGGGACAGGCGTTTTGGAATACACCGCCTTTGCGGTGACTCCGTCAAGTCTGCCCAGTCTGCCCGAAAGCCCTGAAACTACGTCCATCGGTGCGTCAAGGACAACGTTTATCACATTCAGCCCTTTCTGCCTGTAGGGAATGCCCATTCTTCCGACAATGTACTGCCTGCATTCATGCAGCAGCGAATTTATGGCTTCTGCGCTGCTGTCGTTATCAACTATCATCGAAATGACTGCAACACGCGTCTGCTCCTGCATATCAGCACCTCCTACAACAAAAAAGACCTTTTTCCTCTGCATGGAAAAAGGCGCACTTCCCCGCTCTCTGCGGGATATTATTGCCTTTTGCCTCAAGCCTGAAAGGGTTTCGGCAGCAGAAATAAATAACGTTAGTCCTTCCGTCAGGAGCGAACCGCTGCTTCAGGTCGGGTCTTGTCACTATTTAATATACCACTTTTTTCACGGTTTGTCAATATGCCGCTGGACATTTTGCCGCTTCGGTGGTATAATACCTTATGTGTAAAAGGAGGAGATACTCATGATAATCGACGCCCACGCCCATATATTTCCGGACAAGATAGCCGCAAGAGCCGCTGACGGAATAAGCAGCTTCTATAATATGAAAGTGCGCTTCGACGGGACTGTCGGCTCGCTACTCGCCGAAAACGAGAGAGCCGGAATAGACCGTGCCATCGTGCAGTCAGTCGCCACAGTGTCGGAGCAGGTGCATAATATAAATAATTTCATCGCTGAGCAGGTAAAGCTTCACCCGGACAAACTCACTGGATTCGGTGCGCTGCACCCTGATTTCCCCGAAATAGCGCAGGAAACTGAGCGGATAATCTCGCTCGGTCTGAAAGGCATAAAGCTGCATTCGGACTTCCAGAAGTTCAATATCGACGACCCGAAAGCGTACGCAATTTACGAAGCCGCCGAGGGCAGACTTCCGATACTGTTCCATGTCGGCGACAACAGATACGACTATTCCTCGCCGAAAAGGCTGTATAATATAATGAAGCGGTTCCCACGGCTCACGATCATCGGCGCTCACCTTGCCGGCTGGACAAAATGGGACGAAGCAGCAGATCTTTTCTCAGGCAGCGGCATTTACACCGACCTGTCGAGCAGCCTTTACGCAATGACGCCCGAACACGCCACAAAGCTTATCCGTGAAATAGGCACGAAGCGCGTCATGTTCGGCACTGACTACCCCATGTGGAGCGCAGCCGAGGAGCTTGAACGCTTCCGAAGGCTGCCTTTATCCGACGAGGAACGGCAGGATATCCTATACCGGAATGCGCTGCGGCTTCTTGGGGAAGATCTGCATGAATAAAATTGATTGACAAGCTATTCCTCAGGGTGTATAATGATAATACCCAGTTAGTTGTTATAAAGAAAGGCGCAATATGTCAGAAATCTCACTTACAATGGAAAACCTTGAACAGCTTCATGCGCTGTTCGGTGACCTTGACAGCAATATCAACCTTATACAGAAAGCTTTCGGGGTTACGATATTCAGCCGCGGCAGCGACGTAAAGATAACCGGCGGCGAAGACGGTGCTGCCGAGCGCGCCGAACGCTGCCTTGAAGCGCTCTCGAAGATGTACTTCAAGGGCGACCCGATAAACGAGCAGAATGTCCGGTATGTCATTTCGATGGTGAACGACGGCACTGATTCGCAGGCGGATTCCATTTCGTCCGACTGCGTATGCGTGACCTACGCCGGAAAGCCGGTGCGCCCGAAAACGCTCGGTCAGAAGAAATACTGCGAGATGATACGTAAGAATACCATCACATTCGGCGTAGGACCAGCAGGAACGGGCAAGACCTACCTCGCCGTTGCGCTTGCAGTCAGCGCATTCAAGGCGCACGAGGTCCAGAGGATAATCCTCACCCGACCCGCAGTTGAAGCGGGCGAAAAGCTCGGCTTTCTGCCGGGCGACCTGCAAAACAAGGTCGACCCCTACCTCAGACCGCTTTACGACGCCCTTTTCGAGATGTTCGGGCAGGAAAGCTTCGCTAAGCTGCATGAACGCGGCGTTATCGAGGTCGCACCTCTTGCCTATATGAGAGGCCGCACTCTGGACGACAGCTTTATCATTCTCGACGAGGCGCAGAATACCACACGGGAACAGATGAAAATGTTCCTGACACGCCTTGGATTTAACAGCAAGATGGTAATTACCGGCGACATCACGCAGATAGACCTTCCGGAAGCTTCCAAATCAGGTCTTGTCGAAGCGCTGCGTGTGTTGAAAAATATTGACGACATCGCCCAGAATCGCTTTACCGAAAAGGACGTAGTAAGACACAGGCTGGTTCAGGACATAGTGCGTGCTTATGACGCATGGAATCAGGCAAACAAGCCTGAGCAGTCCCCGAAACCGCCCTACCGCAGGAGGAACGTATGAAAATTGTGATTTTTCTCAGCAATGAGCAGGATAAACTCGACCCGCCCGAAAACATAGAAAAACTCATTGAGGACTGCACCGCAGCAGCCCTTGAAGAAGAAGGCATTGACGACACCGCAGAGGTTTCTGTGACATTCACTGACAACGCTGGAATACGTGAACTTAACAACGAGCACCGCGGCATAGACCGTGAAACGGACGTTCTGTCTTTCCCGCTCGGCGATGACAACGGCTATGAAATAGACCCGGACAACGACGCAATAATGCTCGGCGATATTGTGATAAGCCTTGAGCGTGCCGCTCAGCAGGCGGAGGAATACGGGCACTCCTACCGCCGCGAGGTGGCGTTCCTGATAACGCATTCGCTGTTCCATCTGCTTGGCTACGACCACGTGAACAGCGAGGAGGAAGAAAAGGAAATGTTCGGCAAGCAGGACAAGGTTCTGGATAAGCTGGGCATTACGCGGCAGTCATGAAAAAGTTCCTGAAAGGCTTCGCATACGCCGCCGCAGGTGTTGCGTACGGCTTCACCGAAAGGAATTTTCGCTTTCATATCTGCGCCGTTTGTCTTGTAAGCTGGCTTGCAGCGAAATTCTACGACCTGTCCCGTGCGGAATGGGCGGTGCTTATGCTGACATTCGCGGTAGTTCTTTCCGCTGAACTGTTCAATACATCTATTGAAAGGCTCTGCGACAAGGTCTGCGCTGAAAAGGACGAGGCTATCCGCCGCAGCAAGGACTGTGCCGCTGGCGCTGTTCTGGTATCTGCAATATTTGCGGTGATGATAGGCTTTGTGCTGTTCTGGGATATCGAACGTCTGGCGTCTGTCGGCGCTTATTTCTGCGCAAGCCCCGTGAGGTTCGTTTATATTGCGGTAGCTTTGGCTGCGTGCGCAGTATTTGTGTTCCTGCCTGAGAGGGTCAAAAAGAAGAAATAGGGCATATCATACTATAAATAGTATAGCGGAGGTGTGACTATGCCAAAAACAAAGCCAGATATAGGACTTGTGCTCTGCGGCGGCGGAGGTCGGGGCGCATATCAGGTCGGAACGTGGCAGGCACTGCGTGAAAAAGGGCTTGACCGGAATATTACCGCAGTTTCAGGAACATCGGTCGGCGCACTCAACGCTGCACTGTTCGCCTGCGGCGACATAGGTATTGCAGAAAGGATATGGACCTCGCTGCGCCGCCGTGATATCACAGACCTCGCAGAAACCGCCGGCAGAGTGATACTGCGTGCGCTGGAATATCTTGGCTCGGAGGATAAGCACATCTACCTGCCAGACACCGAAAAGCTGTCGCATTCTGGCATATTTTCCCGCAGTGGGCTTATCTCGCTTATAGAGAAAAATGGCGTGAACAGCTGCGTTTGCGGCGGTGATATGCCCTGCTTCGTATGCTGTCACAACAGCACACGAGGAATACCGGAATATTTCGACCTGCGCGCCTGTACGCCGGAACAGGCGGTGGAGTACCTAACGGCATCGTCTGCGATTCCGGGCGTCTTTCCTTCGGAGAACATCGGCGGGGAGATCTACCGTGACGGCGGCTTATCCGATAATACGCCGGTGAAGCCGCTTTACGACATAGGTATCCGGCGGTTCATCATCTCATATCTTGGCAGCGAGGGTGCACCGCTTTCGGCGTTTCCTGACGCTGAATTTCTGGAATTGTTTCCGTCTGACGAATTATTCCTCGGTAAATCGGAGAAGCGGCTGATACAGCCCGGAACGCTTGATTTTGACGGAGCAAACGCCGCTGTCAGGATAGATCTTGGCTACAAGGAAACACTGCGGCAGTTGGACAGCATACCTGCGGGCTATGTCATGACTGAATAATCCCCCGCTGCCTGAGCATAATAACAGCACAAATCCCATTCCGGAGGCTTAGCATGAATATCGTATCCTGCAAGGAGAACTGCCGCTGGCAGAGCGATGGTCAGTGTACTTTATGCGACCTGACCCGCCCTACAGTTTCGACAGATTCTCAATGCCGCTATTTTGAAAGAGCGGACGACAGCCCGGATAAAGCATAAGGTACGCGGTGCACTATTTTGTGTCCACATATAATACAGCACACTGTCTGTGACTCAGTGTGCTGTATTTTTTCTCACATGGTTATTTTTCGGAGCAAAAAAATCCGCGCTTTTACATGATAATTCGCTAAATTGTGCAAAAAACCGCTTGCATTAAAACCCGATAAGTGATATAATATATATTAACGTATGTGCACTCGCAGAAACTCTATTGCTTGTGTAAATCATGAATTATAATATAAAATCTCACGACCATCAACACGAGGTGACTAAATGAAAGCTGATCTGCATTGCCACACAACCATTTCTGACGGCTCGCTCGGTATTTCCGACGTTATCCGTCAGGCGGACAGAAACGATGTACGCTGTCTTGCGATAACCGACCACGACAGTCTGGCGTCGCTCTCACGCTCTGCGGTACTCGGAAAGCGGTATAACGTTACCGTCATTCCCGCAGTGGAATTTTCCGCTTTTGACGGCGCAAGGAAGAAAAAGGTACATATCCTCTGCTATATGCCCGCAAAGCCCGACCGACTGGAGGGGCTGTGTCTGCGCACATCTACCGGCAGAATGGAACTTGGAAAGCGCATGGCAGTCAAGGTGCTCGATAAGTACCCGATAACGCTGGAAAGCATTCTGCGCTATTCCGCAGGAAGCAAGGCAATATACAAGTGCCACATCATGCACGCATTGATGGACTACGGCTATACCACAGAGCTTTACGGCGATGTGTATGATTCGATATTCGACGTAAAGGACGGTATATGCGCTGAAGAGGTCGCTTCAGAGGCTGACTTCTATCCGGACGTGCACTTCGTGACTACGCTTATACGGGCAAGCGGCGGAATTTCCGTTATGGCTCACCCCAAGGTATACGACAGCTTCGACCTGCTGGAGGAACTTGCTTCCTCAGGCGAGATAGACGGCGTTGAGGTATGGCATCAGAGCGCAGGCGAAAGCGAAAGAAAGCAGCTTCAGGACATCGCACAGGCGCACGGACTTCTCGTGACGGGCGGCTCGGATTTCCACGGATTCTACAACCACTATGCGATACAGATCGGCTCGAATCTCACGCCGGACGAGCAGCTTAACAAGATACTGTCCCACAAAGGGAAAGCATAATATTCTAAATTAAAGAGGAACGAAAAGAAATGGACATCAAAGAAAAAGCACTGCAGAAGCATTACGAATGGGGCGGAAAGCTTGAGGTCGTTTCCCGCGCAAAGATAGAGACCAGAGAGGACCTTTCGCTTGCTTATACGCCGGGCGTGGCTCAGCCCTGCCTTGAAATAGCAAAGGACCCTGAGCTTTCCTATAAGCTGACCCGCCGCAGCAATCTTGTCGCAGTAATAACCGACGGCACTGCTGTTCTGGGACTCGGCGACATCGGCGGTCTTGCCGGTATGCCGGTTATGGAGGGAAAATGCTGCCTGTTCAAGGAATTCGGCGGCGTTGACGCATTCCCTCTCTGCGTAAAGAGCAAGGATCCCGACGAGATAGTGCGCACCATCGAACTTATCTCCGACAGCTTCGGCGGTATCAATCTGGAGGATATATCCGCACCCCGCTGCTTTGAAATAGAGGCAAAGCTTAAAGAAAAGCTTGATATCCCCGTATTCCACGACGACCAGCACGGTACTGCAATAGTCGTTGGCGCAGCAATGATAAACGCTGTAAAGCTTGCCGGAAAGAAGCTTTCCGAAGTCACAGCCGTGATAAACGGCGCAGGCTCAGCCGGCATTGCAATAGGCAAATTCCTGCTGAAACTCGGCGTTGGCGACCTCAGAATGGTTGATCTGTGCGGTATCCTCGACCACGACACTGAATACACGAACCCTGCACACGCCGAGATGGCAAAACTCACCAATAAGACCAACAGAAAGGGCGATCTCGCCGACGCACTGAAGGGCGCTGACGTATTTGTCGGCGTATCTAAGCCGAATCTCGTTACGCCCGATATGGTGAAGTCGATGGCTGAGAAGCCTATTCTGTTCCCGATGGCAAACCCTGAGCCTGAAATAACCTACGACCTCGCTAAGCAGAGCGGTGCGTTCATTGTCGGCACGGGCCGCAGCGACTACCCCAACCAGATAAACAACGTGCTTGTTTTCCCCGGCGTGTTCAAGGGTGCGCTGAAAGTACGTGCAAAGGCTATTACAGAGGAAATGAAGCTGGCGGCGGCGTATGCAATAGCAGGTCTTGTGACCGACGACAAGCTGTCGCAGGAATATATAATCCCCAGCGCGCTCGATAAGTCAGTCGCTCAGGCGGTCGCTGACGCAGTTGCTGAGGAATGGCTGAAAAGCGGTAAATGATCACAGGCGGTGAATAAAAATGAAATTTGAATATACTCCTAAGGGCGTATGCTCCAGAAAAATGATATTTGATGTTGAGGACGGCGTTATCAAGTCGCTTGAGGTCATAGGCGGCTGCAACGGCAACCTCAAAGGTATTTCGTCACTGTTAATTGGAATGAAGCCGGAGGAAGTCATTTCCCGTTTGGAGGGCATAACCTGCGGCAGTAAGCCGTCGTCCTGCCCTGCCCAGATAGCCGAGGCGCTCAAAAAATACCTTTCTGAAAACAACTGACGGAGAAACAGATGAAAATACCTGAACTGTTCAAGAACGGACGTACTGTGTTCTCTTTCGAGGTCTTTCCACCGAAAAAGGACAGCGGCGTATCCGTAATATACGACACACTGGAGCAGCTTGGCGACCTGCACCCCGACTTCATCAGCGTGACCTATGGAGCGGGCGGCAGTGCCGCAGGCGCTTCCACCATCGAACTTGTGCGCAGGATAAAGGAACACTGCCACACCGAATCCATTGCGCACCTCACCTGCGTGAACTCCACACACAGCGACATTGACGAGAAGATAAAGGAATTTGAAGCAAACGGCATTGAAAACGTGCTTGCACTGAGGGGCGATATCAACCCGGAAATACCGCCGAAGAATGAATTTCTGCACGCAAGCGACCTTATCGAATACATGAAGCCGCGCTCTGATCTGTCGTTTTCAGGCGGCTGCTACCCTGAGGGACACCCTGAGGCAGCGAATATCGTTGATGATATAATAAACCTGAAGAAAAAGGTGGACGCCGGAGCTTCGCACCTTATTTCTCAGCTGTTCTTCGATAATGATTCATTCATCAGCTTCCTTGAAAAGGCAAGGATCGCCGGCATAAACGTCCCGATAGAGGCGGGAATAATGCCATGCGTCAATGCAAAGCAGATACAGAGAATGGTGACCATGTGCGGCGCAAGTCTGCCGCCGAAATTCACTAAGATGATAAGCCGTTACGGCGACGACCCTGAGGCAATGCAGGAAGCCGGAATTGCCTATGCTATTGACCAGATAATCGACCTTGTTGCACAGGGTGTTGACGGAATACATCTTTACACGATGAATAATCCATATATAGCCAGAAAAATCAGCGAAAGCATAGAAAAGGTGATACGACGTGACAAGTGAAATAACCCGCATCGACCGAGCAGAAGCGCTCCGCTACATGGGCTACACCGACCAGCCTGACGAAAGGATAAGCGCAGCAATAGACGAATGCGAAAGCGAACTGCTCAAAGAAGCACGTCCGCAGTTCGTATGGCGTGTATTCAATATTGTGCGCACCGAAAGAGAACTTTCCCTGTCCGACTGCGATTTTGCGCTGGAGGGCAAGGACATTGCAGAGCACCTCAGAGGCTGCGACAAGGCAGCCGTTCTCTGCTCCACGCTGTCCTCGGACACTGACAGATACCTCAAAAGGCTTGACGTGTCCGATTCAATGAAAGCGCTGATCACTGACGCCCTTGCAAATGCGATGGTCGAACAGGTGAACGAGGAAGCCCGTCAGAACATACTCAGCAATATGCCGGGGTACTCAACGACATGGTGCTACGGCGCAGGCTACGGCGATTTCCCTATTGAATGCGCACCGCTGCTCATCGCTTCGGTAGACGCAGTGAGGAAAATAGGCGTTTGCTGTACTGCAACGCATATGCTCACTCCTCGCAAGACGATAATCGGCATTGTTGGTCTTTACCGCGGCGAACTTGACAAGAAACGCCGCAGCTGCGAGGACTGCAACGCAAAGGATACCTGCAGGTTCCGCTCTTACGGCACACGCTGTTCATAACAAACACCCCGTCAGTCTGCACGACCGGCGGGGTACAATTTTATTTGTAGAACAGTCTTGCCTTGAAGAACAGACCCACGAATCTGCCCGACCAGCTTTTCATCAGCTGTGCGTATTCCTCAGGCGTTACGCTGCCGCCTACTCCCATTACGTCATAGGTCACGGTGGATTCCTTTATGCAGCAGCCCATATCGGTAAAGCCGTTGGACAGGTAGAACCTATATCGGCTTTCACGCTGAGGGTAGTTCTCGGCATTGCTGTCGAGCTGCTCACGTGATAGGTACAGCCGTTTCCCGCTGTATTTCTTTTTCAATTCGGTGAGGATCTCGCTGCCTGTTCCCCTGCCCCGCCGATTCTCCTCAACTGCAAGGTAGAACAGGTATACCATGTCGTTCAGGGTCACGACATACGCCAGTCCGGCGAACTGACCTGCGCCCACTGCGGCGAGCAGTTCCGCCCTGCCCTGTTTTGCACGCCGTTTCAGTACCCACCACGGCGCACGCTCTTCACTTGGGAATGCGCTGTAATATAACGCTCTTGCTTTAGCGAGGTGCTCACTGCGGCAAGGCTCTAGTTTAATGCTCATTGTTAATGCTCCAACTTTGTTTTTTACAGTAGCTGCGGCTGCGCAATGCTTCTTTCGAGAATCTGACACCCCTTGATTTGCTCGTCAAGGGGTGTTGTAGTTATTGCTTTCGGGGTGATCAGTCCTCGCTGTCGTCGCCTGCGCCGTCCCAGTTGTGCCATACGTTCTGCACATCGTCGTTGTCATCGAGGGCTTCGAGAAGAAGTCCCATCTTCTTGATGTGGTCCTCGTCAGTGAGGGTGGTGTATGTAGAGGGCACCTGCTCAGCCTCTGCGGATATAACCTTATAGCCCTTTGCGGAAAGTGCTTCGGACACTTCTGCCACATTTGAGGGGTCAGTGGTTATCTCGACAACGCCGTCCTCGAAGCTGAAATCATCGCCGCCCGCTTCAAGGATATCCTCCATTGCCTTGTCCTCGTCGATGTCGCCGTCCTCGTTGTCAAGCACGATAACTCCCTTTAATGAGAACAGGAAGTCAACGCAGCCGGTCGCACCCATGTTACCGCCGAACTTGTCGAAATAGTGACGGATCTCGCCCGCTGTACGGTTTCTGTTATCGGTAAGGCACTCAACTATTACCGCAACGCCGTTAGGACCGTAGCCCTCGTATACGCAGTCCTCATAGTCGTTCTTTTCTGCGCCGCCGGCAGCCTTTTTGAGCAGTCTGTCGATGTTGTCGTTCGGGATATTGTTGCTCTTTGCTTTCTGTACAAGTGTGTATAATCTCGAATTATTAGCAGGGTCTGCATTTCCGGTTTCCTTAATGCAAACAAGTATCTCACGGCTTATTTTCGTGAATACCTTAGCCCTTGCGCCGTCCTTTTCGCCCTTCTTGCGCTTGATGGTGCTCCATTTTGAATGTCCTGACATAAACCAAATCTCCTTAATTATAATATTATACTAATCCAGCTTCTGGAATCCTTTTCCCAGAACCTCGCTTGCGCCGGTGATTATCACGAATGCTTCCGGATCGACCTGCTTCACTATGCGCTTGACCTTTACGTATTCGTTCTTGTGCACTGCAATGCACACCACCTGACGCTGTTCGCCGCTGTATGCGCCCTCGCCGCTGAGCAGCGTAACGCCCCGCTTCTGTTTGAGCAGCCGTTCCGCAATGTCGTGCGGCTTCTCTGAGAATATCATGAGGAACTTGCCCTCAAGTCCGCCGTAAACAAGCGAATCTATCACCTTTGCCTGAACGAAGATAGCAACAAGTGCGAACAATACGACATTCAGGTCACGGTAAACCAGCATTCCAAGACCCGCAACAAGTGCGTTCACAAGGAACGATATCTGTCCAAGCTTTATCTCTGGCTTGAATCTGTTGATTATCTTATTTACGATATCCGTGCCGCCGGTCGTTCCCTCACGGACGTACACGAGACCTATTCCTGCGCCCATAAGCAGCCCGCCGAATATCGCCGCAAGAATACCGTTGCCGTTGTCGGCGTTGTATACCGGTACATTCCTGAACAGCACGTCAGTCATGAGCGAAAGTGCCGCAACGGAGATCATCGTTCTGACCATTGTCCGCTTATTCAGTAGAACAAATCCGGCTATCACCAGCGGAATATTTATCAGAGCGATAAGCGTACCGACATTCCAGCCGGTAACATAGCTGATTATCGTCGCAATACCAGTAACGCCGCCCGGAGCAATATTGTTCGGCGCAGTGAAGCAGTGCACGCCGAGCGCATAAACGCCTGAGCCGGCAATTATCAGAATGATGTCAATGACCCACCTGCGAATTGCAGCGATACGCTCTGTTTTTTCCTTGCCTGTCAAACTGACACCTCCCATTATACCGGAAGCGAACTGCAGATAGCCGAAAACAGTTCCTCCGTCCGCTCGTCCTGACCTGACAGGCTGAGATACCCGAACAACGCCTCAAGTGCGGTCGCTCTGCGGTATTCAGAGGGCTTTGCGCTTTTCGGCACCGATATCCCGCCCGCATTCCTGCCACGGCGCAATATATCTGCCTCACGCTCGGTGAGAAGCGGCTCTATCACCTCAACAGCCTTTGACTGATAGGAGGCGCGAACCTGCTCCACCGCAAGGTCATGCAGCCGTCCCGCACTGGTATTGCCCCGCAGCACCACTTCCCTGCGCACCAGCAGTTCATATACGCAGTCGCCGTAGAACGCCAGTACATTCGGGCTGTACGCCGCAGCTTCATGCTCAGTCAATACAGGTAATGCCATCTCATCAACCTTTCAGTATGTAATAAACGCAGCTGTATTCCTCGCAGTGCATTTCAAATATGCCGGATTCCTTTCTGAGTTCGCTCATGCCGAGCGACACCGTGCTGTCCTCCTTGTGGATACCTGCGTATTTCTCCGCAGCAGCGATAAGCGGTACATAATAGCCTGCCTGCCAGTCTGACTTAGGCGCAATGAAGAAATCCTGCACACGCCAGCCCTGTTCCTTGGCAAGAACAAGCACCTTGTCAAGCGGCAGTATATGCCCGAATCGACGCTGACAGAATACCTTCGTATCGGGCGACGGCTCAGTGAGCCAGCTTACCGCTCGATAAACAAGCATTCCGCCCTTGGCAAGCTTCCGCCTTAGCTGCTCTAATCGCTGTGAGCAGCCGTCAAATTCCACTATGCCGTTGTACCAGACGAGGTCAAAGGAATGGTCCTCGCCCGGCAGTTCAAATAGCTGAACGAACTGCGATTCCAGCCCCGCAGCAGTTCCCTGTTCTGTTCGGTATTCGTCAGTGAACGCCGCTGTGACTGAACAGCCCATGCTCGCAATAAGCTGGGGAGTGGATATTTCATCGCCCACGAACAGCGCCTTACCGGTGCAGCTGCCGCCAAGCATGGATATTACCTGCTTTGCGGTATCTGTACTGCCCGGAGAGGAACGGTCGAGGTCATGGAGCAATACGCTTATAAGATTCATGTTTTTACCCCGAAATCATGTCGGTTTCCTATACAAAATTATCTCACGTAATTGAACTCAAAATCATAGATGGACACGAGGTCGTCCTCCTGAATGCCCTGCGCTTCAAGTTCGTCAATGATTCCGCTTGAACGAAGAACACGCTGGAAGTATTGCAGGCTCTCATAATCCTCCATGTTGCAGGTGGAAAGAATAGGAGCCATGAAAGGTGCGTCGACCACGTATACGCCGTCCACCTTCTGGACGGTGAAGCTGTGCTTTTCGCTTTCTATCTGCTGCAGTTCTGCGAGAGTCAGCGGCTGAACCTCGAACCTCTTGGGCGGCGGAAGCTTTGAAAGTTCCTCCGCTACGCAGTCCATCAGTGCGTCTGTGCCCTGCGTTGTGGCTGCTGAAATAACGAAGAACGGCAGCCCCTTTTCCTCGATAAAGCTGCGAAGCTGCGCTATCTGTTCCTCAGAAGCCATGTCGGCTTTGTTCGCAGCAACTATCTGTGGACGCTGAGCAAGTTCCTCTGAGAAGTTGGCAAGTTCCTGATTTATCTTGTCGAAGTCCTCGCGCGGGTCTCTGCCCTCAACTCCTGACACGTCCAGAACGTGAACGATCAGACGGCAGCGCTCCACATGGCGCAGGAACGCATGACCAAGACCTACGCCCTCGCTTGCGCCCTCAATAAGACCGGGAATGTCAGCCATAACGAACGACTGCTCACCCCGCTTGACTACTCCGAGAACTGGTGTCAGCGTGGTGAAGTGATAATTCGCTATCTTTGGCTTAGCTGCGCTGACAACGCTTATCAGCGTGGATTTGCCTACATTCGGGAAGCCCACCAGTCCGACATCGGCAAGCAGCTTCAGTTCCAGAACCACATCGAATGCTTCGCCCGGAAAGCCCGGCTTAGCGAATCTCGGTATCTGGCGTGTTGGCGTTGCGAAATTGGAGTTACCCTTGCCGCCTCTGCCGCCTTTTGCGACAACGACCGGCTCGTCGTCCGATATATCAGCCATTATTCTGCCCGTGTGAGCGTCCTTTATTATCGTACCTCTGGGGACACGTATCACTGTAGGCTCCATTGACTTACCGGAGCAGCGTTTCGCACCGCCCGGTTCGCCGTCCGGTGCAATATATTTTTTCTTGTAGCGGAAATCTATCAGCGTGGAAAGATTGTCGTCAGCGACAAAAACGATGTCGCTGCCCTTTCCGCCGTCACCGCCGTCAGGACCGCCAGCATTCACATATTTCTCTCGGTGGAAGCTTACCGCTCCGTTGCCGCCGTTTCCTGCCTTGATGGAAATTTCCACCTTATCAACAAACATCTCTGCCGCCTCGCTTTCTCAGGGTGCGCTGTGCATAGCGCAACAGACCCTCGCTCGTATTTTCCCACACACTTAACGAAAAATTCAGCTTATACAAAATTAAGCCGGATATGCAATCCGGCTTATTTGTTCTGAGATTGCAGATATCAGTCAGCGTATACGCTTACCTGCTTCTTGTCTCTGCCGAGTCTTTCAAACTTTACTGTGCCGTCGATGAGGGCGAACAGTGTGTCGTCAGAACCCTTGCCAACATTGTTGCCGGCATGGATATGTGTACCTCTCTGTCTTACCAGAATGCTTCCGGCACTTACCTTCTGCATATCAGCACGCTTTGTGCCAAGTCTCTTGGACTCGGAATCACGGCCGTTCTTGGTAGAACCCATACCTTTTTTATGAGCGAAATACTGAAGATCAATTCTAATCATTGTTATTATCCTCCTGTTATCATATCGGAAGTCAAGCTTCCCTCGATTCAACCTTTACCCCCGGATACCTGCGTGCAATATCCTCCATGTGATCACGGAACGCTTCGAGCAGGTTCTCGCTTGGGGCGTCAGAACTGTTCAGACGCAACTCTATTCGATTCTCTCCGACTGCCACATCTGCGTCAGCCTTGAAGAAATCGGTCACGGTGTTGCAGACCAGCATTACCGCAGAACTTACCGCTGCGCAGACGATATCCTCGCCCGCTTCGCCGTAGCCCGCATGACCGGTCACCACAAACCCGTATAAAGCACCGCTACTTGATGAACTTGTGCCGTTCAATGCACCGCTGCGCCTTGCAAAAACGATTCGCAGATTATGCGTTGATCGCTTCAATTCTTACCTGGCTGTACGGCTGTCTGTGGCCCATCTTTCTCTTGCTGCTCTTCTTGGGCTTGTAGGTGAAAACGGTGATCTTCTTAGCCTTGCCGTTCTTGAGCAGAGTAGCCTTTACGCTTGCTCCGTCAACATAAGGTGCGCCGACCTTAACGCCGTCGTCCTTGCCTACCATGATAACCTTGTCGAATGTGATCTCGCCCTCTGCGTCAAGCTTCTCGATGAAAACGATGTCGCCTTCTTTTACCTGATACTGCTTTCCGCCTGTTTCGATTACTGCGTACATTTGTATTACCTCTTTATATTCAGACTCGCTGCGTCAGGGCTGCATTTCTGCCTTACGAGCTGCCGGATAACTCCGGACACAACTCACCCTACACAAGCGGCACGATAATTATACCATAAACCAACGCCCTTGTCAAGGGGTTTGCAATAATTTTTCCGAATTTTCTTTGAAAACCGCTTTTTTAGCTAGTCAGCCGCATAATTCAGCGGCGATACGCTTCGCTCTTTCGTATATTTCACGGCTGTCAACTGTCGTGAATTTGCCGTTCTCATAAAGTACCTTGCCGTCAACGACTGTCATATATACATTCTGCTTGGAACCGGAATACACGAGATTCTTTGCGATATTGTGCTCAGGCTGCATATTCGGCTGCATCAGGTCGATCACCGCAAGATCTGCTTTCTTCCCTGCTGAAAGCACATCGCAGTCAGTTAGACCCATCGCAAGAGCACCGCCGCTGCACGCCATTTTCAGCACGTCGAACGCCGGAAATGCGGCTGCGTCCTCCTCACGGTACTTCTGCAGCGCAGTGACGAGGAACATCTCACGGAACATATCAAGACAGTTATTGCTTGCTGCGCCGTCCGTTCCTATCGCCATGTTGTCTATTCCATGCCGCTTCATCTCGCACAGCGGAGCGATTCCGCTTGCAAGTTTCAGATTCGACGAAGGGTTCGTGACGATCCACAGACCTTTCTCACGTGCTATTCGCATATCTTCTTCGTCAAACCACACGCAGTGGAATCCGCCGCCGCCATATTCAAGCATTCCAAGCTTGTCGAAAAGCTGAGTCGGCGACATTCCGTAACGCTCACGGCAGCCGTCCGTTTCGGACTTTGTTTCGCTGTTGTGGGCGTAAACCGGCGCTTTGTATTTCTGCGAAAGCCCCGCCATGCCCTCCAGAATCTCTCTTTTGGTAGTATATTCGGCATGGAATCCAAGCTGATAGCTTATCAGCGGGTCAAGGCTGTTGAATTTCTCGTATTCCTCAGCCATACCCTCGACAGTACCGCCAAAGTCGTTGATAGAGCCGCACAGCACAGTCCTGAATCCCATGTCCGTATTCGCCTTTGCGTAGCTGTCCAGCCGCATATACATATCAAAGGACGATGTAATGCCGCTGGTGAGATATTCCATTATCGCAAGCTGAGTGAACACATACACAGCCTCGTCAGTAAGCTTTGCCTCATGCGGAAAAACCTTGTCATAGAGCCATTCTTTCAGCGGAAGGTCATCTGCGTAGCTGCGGAGAAATGTCATTGCGGAATGTGTGTGCGCATTCTTGAAGCCGGGGATTATCAGCTTACCCGAAAGGTCTATCTCACGGTCGAAACTCTCAGCAGCAGTCTTTTCGCTTCCGACGTAGGTTATTCTGCCGCCGTCAGTGTGAAGTTCGCCGCTGATGATTTTGTCGCTTTCCATCGTGAGTATTTTCGCATTGTAGAATCTAAGTTTCATTGTTACCTCCGTCAGCCGCATGAAGCATTTCCTCTGCCGCCTTTAATCCGCTTTCGGTCAGACCGCCGTCCATTATTCTCGCAAGTTCCTGCTTTCTTCCGTCGAAATCAAGTGGCTTTATTCGTGTGTAGGTGCGGTCGCCCTCGCTCTGCTTCTCGATAAGGATATGCGTCTGCGCCAGCGCCGCTATCTGTGCCAAGTGAGTAATGCACAGCACCTGCCGTTTCTGCGCCGTCTGCGCAAGCTTTATGCCGACCTTCGCCGCAGTGCGCCCGCTTATTCCTGCGTCTACCTCGTCGAAAATCATCGTGGGAATATCGTCGCCCTCAGCCATTACGCTCTTTATCGCAAGCATTACACGTGAAAGTTCGCCGCCGCTTGCAGTTTTATTGAGCGGTTTCGGCTCCTCTCCCGCATTTGCAGAAATGAGTATCTCCACCTCGTCCATGCCGTTTATCGTTATTTTGTCCGGCTTGACCGAGAAAACAAGTCTGACATTCGGCATATTGAGGAACCTCAGCACGCCGCATATTTCCTCAGACAGCTTTTCAGAAGTCTGGCGGCGCTTTTCGCTGATATCCTCCGCAAGGCGCTTGACCTTTCCTGCGAGTTCGTGCTTTTCCTCAGAAAGACGCTCGATCTCGCCGTCTAAACCGGAAAGCTGCGACAGTTCGGTGCGGCATTCTTCCAGATAGTCCACAAGCTGGTCTGCGTCCATGTTGTATTTTCGGCAGGCGTGCTTCATTGCGGACACCCTGTCCTCCAGATCGGCTTCACGCTCCTCGCTGTCGTCGGTGCTGAATGCAAGAGAAGCCGCTTCGCTGCTGATGTCCTCCAGTTCGGGGAGAAGCTCCTCTAATCTGCGGAAAAGCTCGTCAGCTTCGGGAAGCAGCGCACCAGCAGTCGCAAACGAGTTCATCGACTGCCGCACCAAGTCTATCGCACCGGGAGCGTCCTCGCCGTTCAGCAGCGTATTTGCCGTGAACAGTGCGCCCTGTATTTTCGCAGTGCTGCGCAGGCGTTCAAGTTCCTGTTCCAGTCGGTCGCCCTCGCCGTAGTCCAGCCCAAGTTCCGAAAGTTCCTCGACCGTGGCGGTAAGCTGCGCCGTGCGGAGTTCACGTGTGCGGTTCTCCTCCTGAAGTTCTTTCAGACGTCTGGAAAGGCGTGAGAACCGGCGGAACTCGCCCCGATATTCTTCAAGTGCCTGAGAAAGCCCGCCGTAGTTATCCAGTATCTGCCGCTGATTGTCGGTATTCATCAGCAGGCGGTTGTCGTGCTGACCGTGGATATCCACCAGCAGTTCGCCGACCTCTCTGAGCATTGCCGCAGTGGCCGCCCTGCCGTTGATACGTGCGCTGCTCTTGCCCTCTGCAGTGACCTCTCGCATGAGGACAAGTTCGCCGTCCTCAGCCGAGAAGCCAAGTTCTGACAGCTTGTCCCTGACGCGCGCGGAAATATCGTCGAACAGTGCGGATACCACCGCTTTCGGTGCGCCGCTGCGAACTATATCCTTATTCGTCCTGCCGCCCAGCACAGCGTTTATGCCGCCGATAATGACGCTCTTTCCTGCGCCTGTTTCGCCGGTGAACACATTGAAGCTGCCGCCAAACTCCACCGACGCTTTTTCGATGACTGCAAGATTTTCAATTGAAAGCTCCCGTAACAAACGACATTCTCCTTATCTCGTCATCATTTTTTTCAGCAGTTCCATAAGCTGTACTGCATGATTTTCTGTGCGTGTCAGCACGAAAATCGTATCATCGCCTGCGATAGTACCCACGACAAAACCAAGCTGCTGCTCGTCAAGCACGACGCACGCCGCATTGGCAAGACCTGCACGGCACTTTATCACAACGGTGTTCATGGCGTAATCTATCGACAGCACCGCCTGCGCAAATACGCTGCTGTATTCCGGCGGGCTGCTGCATTCCGGTGAATAATAGCAGTTCACGCCGCTTTCTGACAGCCCCTTGCGTATTTTCAGTTCCCGCATATCTCTGGATAGGGTCGCCTGCGTAGTTTCGCACCCCTGCTCCGCAAGAAGTTCGCCCAGCTGCTCCTGCGTTGCGACCTCCTGCGAGGATATCAGCCTGAGAATCATGCGCTGCCGCTGCTTCTTGTCCATGACGCACCTCCACGCCGAATATCAGCCGTAAATGAATTTCCGTATCTTTCTTGCCTGCGCCGCAGGATTTAGTTCTGCCACACGTGCGGTTATCCGCTGCTCCGCTTCATCTTCGGACGGAAGCGAAAAGCTGTCGGTGTGCCAGAATTCCTCAGGCGTGCAGAACACCGTGCTGCTCCAGCCGTATGGCTCGCCGTACATATTTTTCTTCTGCTGCCTGCCGCATATCGTCAGATACATCATCATCTGCAGGTCAGTCATAGCCTTTTCGATATGTGCAGACGTTTCGCCGATAAGTCCGGCAAGCCGCTTTATATCGTGCATGGGGGTACGTCCGTTCTCTGACACCGCCTGATATATCCTGCGTGCGAGATCGGAGATCCTGCCCGCCTGCCATGCTTCTTCAAATGTCATTCCCTGCCGCCTTGCAGCCAGAAAGTACAGGTACCATTCCTCGGTGATGAAACCGCTGCTGCGGAAAAACACCTTTCCGTATGCGATATCGCTGCGTTCCTCCAGTACCCTCATGCGCCATTCCCACGGGTCGGTGTCAGGCTCTCCGGTGTGCCAGCGCACCGGAGTATCCTCCGGCTGCTCCGTCCAGTCGAACGGAACAATCGCAAAGATACCCTTATCGCTGCCGCCGCCAAGAGAAAATCCCGCTTTCATGAGTTCGCTGCAGAAATCCTCATAGCACTGTACCATTATTCGCCAAACACCTCCAGAAAATGAATGTTGATGAGAATGAATCTCGACCGCCACCAGTTAGACGACAACGCATATTCCTGATAATCCGTGAACCACTGCCATGTAATGGGGAACGACCCGTCAGGAAGCTGCGCTCTGCGTATTAACTCGCATTCCTCACGGCAAAGCTGCTCGAAACCGGGGTAGAATACGCTGTCCTTTGAGTTTATGTAGTCGGACGGCTTGGGCACGTATTCAGTCGCCCAGCGGCTGCTGTCCTGACAAATTTCAGCTTCCGCACGGCTTCGCAGAAGTTCACCCAGACCGTATTCGTCGGTAATGCCCGCCTGCTTCATATAGTAATAAAGCACTGCGAACGAGCCGGTGACGTGTGTTTCGGGCGGTATCCTTCCTGATTTGAGCACGCTTATCGCTTCATCGGCTATCTTCATTGCCTTACGCCAGAGTTCGCTGCTGCGGTCTGCGAATCTCAGAATAAAGCCTGCAAGTCCGGCGGTGGGATTATACGGCAGCGGGCTTTTATCGGGCGTTATCGCCGGGTCATAACTCCACCAGATGGCATGGGGGTAGTTGTTGTTGCTGGGTATCGCACTGAGCCACTGACCGCAATTCTCATCGAAATGCCTGCCGCTTGCAAGATACCTCAGTATTCCCTGAATGATGGGGTGCGAGCCGTCCTCAAAGCCTGCTTCACGCAGTACTCCGCAGGCGGTAAGCGTCTGCATCGGTGAAGATTCCGGATTCAGGCTGTCGCATTCAAGCCCCCAGCCGAAACCGCCGTCCTCGTTCTGGAATGCGGCAAGAGCATTCAGCACCTTTTCAATGCTGCCGCCGTGATACCGCATATTCCACATAGCCATATCGAGCGGACGTGCATTTCTCTGCATAAAGCGTTCCGCAGCCTTAAATTCCTTTGTTTGTCTGATGTCCATTGTTTTTTCCTCCGTAAAATAATGATGCGCAATATGCGCTCGGACTCATTATATCACGGGGATAATACCGCTGTATTGTAAAAAATGGTCACTTCTCGTCAGCCGTGTGCGCAACGGCTGCGCTTCTCGCATGGCGCAGCGCAGCCTGCGGGGTCATAAGGTGCCGCCGCCTGAAATCATTCAGCAGGTGCGGCTGGTCGTAGTAACCGTATTTCTCCACGGCGTCCAGTACGTTAATGCCGGAAGCAGACAGCAGTTCCTGCCATAATAGCTGATACCTCAGCACCGACATCACCGCCTTTGGAGCTGCGCCGGTATTCTCACGGAACAGCCGCTCAATCCGCTTTCGTGTGCAGCCGGTGTGCATTGAAAGGTCAGTCAGGGACATTCTGCCGCTGTTTTTCAGCATTATGTGCAGCGCATTCATCAGGTCGCTGTCAGGTGTTTTCGTAAGCTGCCGCAGCAATATCTGCTCCGCAGCCTGTGCATTCGCCGCAAGCGAATGTCCCCTGCTCAGCACCGCTGAAATATCACGGAACAGCTGCGGGAACAGGCATTCAGCCGCAACAGCACCACCGCAGGTGCCCGCAAGGCTTTCCTGCGTGAACATTGACGCCGCCCACAGGTAGAACCTCACGCCGAATGTAGCCGTCAGACCCTCGCTGGTCACTGCGCTGCCGCCGAACGAGCCTTCCTCGTCAAGTCCGCAGAATACCGCTTTGACGGTTCCCTTGTCATAGTCTGCCCGAAATATCACGTCCATGCAGCCGTCAGGTATCACCAGCGTGCTCTGGCTGACAAAGTTCTTTCCGTTCACCGGAAAGGCAGTCCCCCAGAAACAGCGGATATAGGGCTTTAGCGGGGCGCACGGCGGTATCTCGCAATAGTGGCCGGCATTCAGAAAAGGCGAAGCAGTCAGCGGCCGAAATAACTCTGTAAGCTCGTACATTTTATTTCAGCGGCTGCATCAGCTTGCGGTTGACCGAGCCGAAGAAGCCATCTCCCGTTTCAATAAGCATGAGATCAGGGCTGCCGATACGCATGGTCATCACGTCGCCCTCGTCGAATGGGTAGCCGCTGTCGCCGTCAAAGCTTATCGTGACGCGGCTGTCCTGATAGGAATTGACCCGCAGCGATACCTCATTTTCCGCCGAAAATATCATCGGGCGTGAAAAAAGCGAATGCGGACACAGCGCAGTATATTCTATACAGTGCAGCGACGGGTCGATTATCGGACCGCCCGCCGACAGAGAATATGCGGTCGAGCCGGTCGGCGTGCTGAATATAACACCGTCCGCACGCAGCCTTGACACCTCTGTCTGCCCGCAGTACACGCAAAATTCAGGCAGCTTTGACTTGCTGTCGCGTGAAACCACAACGTCGTTCAGCGTATTCTGCTTAATAGTCCTGCCGTCTGAATATCTCACCTCGACAGACATCATCATTCTGCGGCTGACGTGGAAATCCCCGCTGATTATCTCCGGAATACGCTTGATATCAGACGGTTCGAGATTCGCCATAAAACCAAGCCTGCCAGTGTTCACTCCCAGAAGAGGTATCCCCCACACCGCCGCAAGCTTTCCGTGCGAGATTATCGACCCATCGCCGCCGACAGTTATCATGCACACGCAGCCCACGCCAGAATCCGCAGAACGCACGCCAATAAGCCTGCCGTCAGCACCGTCGTCATATTTCAGCGACAGCGGTTCAATGCCGGAAGCGCTCAGCTCACGGCATATTTCCTGCGCAATGTGGACTGAATTTTCGTCCATGCGGTTGTAGGATATTATCGCCTTTTTCTCCGCATTCCCGCTCATAATTCCCTCCGTGCTCACGGCTTTATTATGCACATGAGATACTCCACGTTTCCGTCGCCGCCGGTTATCGGCGAGGGACAGACCCCGCTCACTCTGAATCCGCATTCCTCGGCGAAATGCGCCATATCGTCCCTTATCCTCAGTCTTACCTTTTCGTCACGGACTATACCGTTTTTGCTGAGATTCTGCCTGCCCGCTTCAAACTGCGGCTTGATGAGCGTCACCGCAGTGCCGCCGCTTTTCAGCAGTCTGAATATATGCGGCAGAACGAGCCTCAGCGAAATGAACGACACGTCAGTGCCGATGAAGTCAGCCTGCGGAAGCTGCGCCGTGCGGATATCCGTCTGTTCCATCGAAATAACACGGCTGTCCTGCCGCAGTGAGGCGTCAAGCTGGTCTTTCCCGACATCTACCGCATACACGCACGCAGCGCCGTGCTGCAGCATACAGTCGGTGAAGCCGCCCGTGGACGAGCCTATATCTATACACTGGCTGCCTTTCAGGTTTATGCCAAAGTGCTCCAGCGCATATTCAAGCTTCAGACCGCCCCTGCCGACATAGCGAAGCTGCTCGCCGGTTATTTCCACCGAGTCACCCTCGCCAACCTCCTGCGAGGGCTTGGCGCAGGGCTTTCCGTTCAGCGAAACACCGCCGGACTTTATCAGTGCCTGAGCCGCTGTGCGGCTTTTGCACAGCCTGTTGTCTGTGAGATAAACGTCAAGGCGCATTTTATCCTCCGTCAGCCCCTCAGTCTTTCAGCCATAGAGGTTCTGTCAAGCCCGAACAGTTCAAGCTGCTGAGCCACAGTACCCGCAGGCACGAATCTTCCGTCAACTGCAGCGACCTCATAATGTCCAGTGAAGCCATATTCAAGCAGCATTGTACCGAATCTTTCGCCAATGCCGCCCTGCTTTATGCCCTCCTCAAAGAACACCACCCTGTCGTATTTCAGGGCTGCTTCAACCGCCTGCTGCGGAAGCGGGGTTATTCTCACCAATCTGAGCCAGTCCACCGGTGCACCACGCAGTGAAGCGTCACGTGCGGCGGCGGTCATCTCTGCGGAAAGCCGTCCGTAGCTTACTGCAAGGGTATTACCGTGTTTTCCGGAGTACTCCATCAAGGTATCTGGCTGTACGCTCACTGAGGGACAGCTTCCCTTAGGGTAACGCACAGCTGCGATACCATCGGTATCGTAAATCGCCTTTCCAAGGCACAGCCGGAGTTCGTCTGCGCACGCAGGCGAATACACCGTGGTATTCGGAATCGAAGCGAGCATGGCGGCGTCGAATATGCCCTGATGGGTTTCGCCGTCCTCGCCTGTGAAGCCCGCACGGTCTATGGCGAGCGTTACGTGCGTCTTTTCAATGGCGCAGTCATGCACAAGCTGGTCAAAGCCACGCTGCAGGAACGTTGAATACACCGCAAAAACCGGTAGCATTCCTTCTGTGGCAAGCCCTGCGGCAAATGTCACAGCGTGCTGCTCGGCGATACCGACATCGAAGAAGCGTTCGCCGCAGCTACTCTTGAAGTAGTTCATTCCAGTTGCGTACTTCATCGCCGCAGTTATGCCGCAGATACGGCTGTCAGTCTTTGCAAGGCGTTCTATCTCCCTGCCGAAAACATCGGTGAAAGTTTCGCCGCCCGCTGCCCCCGAAGCCGTTACCGCGTGGTATTCGCCGGGATTGTCCTCCGCAGGCCGCCAACCCTTACCCTTGGTCGTAAATACGTGTACCACGCAGGGTCTGCGCATTATCTTCGCCACTGACAGCGCCTCGATAAGGTCCTCAAGGTCGTGGCCGTTCACCGGTCCGATATACTGAAAGCCGAAGTTCTCAAACATATTGCTGCTGTCGTATATTGCGTCCTTGATAAGCCCCTTGGCTGTTCGCACAGCGCTTTCCAGCTTGCTTCCGACAAGCGGAACTGCATTGAGCACCGACCTTACGTGCTCCTTTGCGCAATAGTACTTTCTGGTCGAGCGGATATGGGCAAGATACCGCGCCAGCGCGCCGGTGCTCTTGGATATCGACATTGCATTGTCGTTAAGTATCACCACAAGCGGCGCCATGCTCTTTCCGGCATTATTAAGACCCTCGTATGCCATGCCGCCGGTCAGCGCACCGTCGCCTATCACTGCAGCAACGCTCCCCCGCTTTCCCTGCAGCCGCATTGCCGAAGCAATACCGAATGCCGCCGAAATAGACGTGCTGCTGTGACCAGAAATGAATGCGTCCGCAGGAGATTCCTCGCGGCGTGTGAAGCCCGAAATACCGCCGAAAGTCCTCAGCGTGTGGAACTGCGACCATCTGCCCGTGAGCAGCTTGTGAGCATACGCCTGATGTCCCACGTCCCACACTATCCTATCGCACTTTACGTCAAAAACATAGTGCAGCGCAGCGGTAAGTTCAACCGTACCGAGATTTGAAGCGAGATGTCCGCCTGTGCTGTTCACCGTTTTAAGGATACAGCGGCGCAGTTCCCGACACAGATCTTTTAACTCCGGAAGCGTCATGTTCGCTATTTTCTCATGGTCAATCTCATCGTTAAGAATCATTTTTGCCTCCGACCGCCGCATAAAACGGCGGCAGATGATAGTTATTACCCTGAATCGACCGCTCAGGGCTTCGGAAACAGCATTCCGATAATTATACCGAGCAGTGCGCCGGCAAGTACCTCGATAGGCTTATGTCCGAGGAACTCCTTAAATTCCTTGCGGTCGGACATCTCGTCAAGCTTCTCGTCACGCACCTCGCCGCTTAACTGCGATATCTCATCGTCCATCTCGTCAATGACTCTGCGCAGGCGGTTAAGTTCCTTGCCGTGCAGCCCTGCGTTATACCGAACGCTCAGAGCGTCGTAAATAACTATGCCGAGCATCAGTATCGAAAGCGCAAACGTGGTGCTCTGATAGCCCTCCAGACGCAGCAGATACAGCGCCACAGATACCACCAGAGCCGAATGCGAGGACGGCATACCGCCTGCGCCGGTTATTCTTTCGGGATTGAACGTCTTTTCCTTGATAGCATATAGTACAGTCTTGATTATCTGCGCTGAAAGGAACGAAATGAACCCGACAGAGATAGTTGGATTCGCCATAAAAATATTCATATTCTGCACTCTCCCGTCTGTCAATGATCTCTTTCAAGCAGATATTTTGTCAGCCCGACAAGGAAGTCCCTGTCCTCAAACGCCGACAGCGCCTGAATCGCCTCGTCAGTGAGCCTTGACGCCTGTTCTTTCGCCTTATCAAGCCCCACCTGAGCCGCATATGTGTATTTTCCGCTTTCACTGTCGCTTCCGACTGGCTTTCCGAGCGCCTTTTCGTCAGCCGTCACGTCGAGTATGTCGTCGATTATCTGGAAAGCAAGCCCCAGCTTCTGCGCATAGGTACCCGCCGCAAGCTGCAATTCGGCGCCGCCGCCCGCAATGATAACGCCTGCACGGCAGCAAAACTCCAGAAGCGCGCCTGTTTTCATGCGGTACATCTCAAGTATGACGTTTTCAGGAAGCTGCACTCCCTCGTTTTCAGTGTCAATCACCTGACCGCCTATCATTCCGAATATTCCCGCCATCTCGCCGAGCAGTGCGGATACTTTCAGCGCTGCTTCCGCCGGTATCGTGCCTTTCAGTCCCGCCTGAGCAATGACCTGAAACGGCAGTATCGCCAGAGCGTCGCCTGCAAGCAGCGCATTTCCCTCGCCGTAAGCCTTATGGCAGCTTGGTCTGCCCCTGCGCATATCGTCGTTATCCATGCACGGCAGGTCGTCATGTATCAGCGAAAACGTGTGCATCATCTCTATCGCACACGCCGCCGGAAGCGCAGAAACGCTTTCTCCGCCGCACACCCTGCAAAATTCCATCACAAGCGCGGGTCTTAGCCGCTTGCCGCCGGCAAAAAGGCTGTGTCTTGCGGCAAGAATTACATTCTTCTGCAGGCATTCCACCTCCGGAATATACTTCTGCAGCGCACGTTCCGTCATTTCAGCATATTCCTGAAGCTGTTCCTTTATCGTTTCTATGTCCAAATCCATTCCTCCGGTCACTCAGCCGCTTCCAGCTTTTCGACCTGCAGCCGTGCGTTTTTTATATATTCCCTGCACTGCTTTGTAAGCTGTACAGCCTCGGAATAAAGCTTCATCGAATCCTCAAGCGACAGTTCCCCGTTGCTCATTTTCGAGGATATCTCAGAAAGCCTGCTCATTGACTTTTCAAAATCCATCTGACCTACCCCTTGTCTATTTTCCCGATAACGGCAATATCTCAGTAACAGAAGCCCTCGCAGAACCGTCCGCAAATCTCACCGTGATATTCTCGCCGACTGAAAGCTGTCCCGCCGACGAAATAACTCCTCTGTCGCTGCTTGTCATGGAATATCCACGTGTCAGCACTCCCAGAGGGTCGAGCGCTGAGATGACCTCTGCGCTGGCGTTCACAGAACGCTCCGCACTGTCAAGACGTGAGCGGACTGCGTTCCTTATCCTCAGCGAAAGTTCGTCGAGCCGCTGTTCCGCATTATTCAGCCTGCTTTTCGGCGAAAGCGCGGAGATAAGTTCCATTCTTGCTTCAAGCGAACGGCTGCTTTCGCTCAGCCGCCGAAGCATATCCAGCCGAATACGCTCCAGCGTGCCGTTCATCGCCTGCATTATCACGGAGATGTCCGGCGCAGCAAGTTCTGCCGCAGCAGAGGGCGTAGGCGCCCTCATATCGGCGGCAAGATCCGCAATAGACAGGTCGGTTTCATGACCTACCGCCGATATCGTCGGTATACGGCTTGCGAATACGGCACGGGCAACTATCTCTGAATTGAATGCGCCGAGATCCTCAGCCGAGCCGCCGCCCCTGCCGAATATCAGCACGTCCGCGCCGCAGTCCTGCGCCCTTTCTATAGCGGACGCCACCGAGATATCCGCCCCAACGCCCTGTACCTTTGCGGGTATGACGATAAGCTTCATCACCGGACAGCGGCGTGAAATAATATTGATTATATCCTGCAGAGCCGCACCGCCTGCAGACGTCACGACTGCGGCGCACTTCGGCAATGCTGGCAGCGGCCGCTTGCGGCTGAAAAGCCCCTCATCGTAAAGACGCTTTTTCAGTTCCTCTAGTGCCTGCGCCTGCTCGCCCACTCCATCCGGCTGTATGTCCAGACAATTGATCTGGTACACGCCCGACGGCTCGTATACGGTTATTGCGCCGTAACACACGACCTTACTTCCGTCCTCCGGAGAGAACCTGAGCTTTGCGGCGTTTCCGGCGAACATGACCGCTTTCAGCTGGGTCTGCTCGTCTTTGAGCGTGAAGTACAGGTGACCGGTCTTGTAGTGTCTGGTGAAGTTCGATATCTCGCCCCGCACCGCCACATCGGCAAGCCGTTTGTCGCCCTTGATAAGCATTCCGACCACTCTGTTGACCTGAGATACAGTAACAACGGGCGGCTTAGTCCCTTGCATTTTCGGTTTCCTCAAGGATAGAGTTCAGCACGCCGTTGATGAATCCGCAATCCTGCTTGTAGGCGTATTTCTTGCCAAGCTCGACAGCTTCGTTTATTGCAGCCGCACCGGGTACTTTATCATTGTAAAGCATTTCGTACACCGCAATTTTCATGATAACAAGAACGACCTTCGATATTCTTGCGACAGAGCGGGTCGTGCTGTATTTTCCAATAAGTCCGATTATTTCTTCGTCATGCGAAAGGACTCCACGAACGATGGAATCGGTTTCGTGGTTCTTCACAAGACCGAACGCTTCTTCGTCCGCTTCGGCTATTTCCTGCGGGTTCTGACCGAAAAGGGTCTGGTACAGTATTATAAATGCGCCCTCACGCACTTCTCGTCTGGTGAGTTTTTCTTCCATTTTTGCTCCTGCTGCGCTCATTCAGCGCTCTCCTTAAATTTTATGCCGGCGATATTCACGTCCACCTTGGTGACAGTGAAATTCGTCATGCTCTGTATTGCGGACTTAATGCTCTTCTGGACTTCTTCCGCAACATTAACGGCGTTATAGCCCTCCAGCACGATTATATCAGCGTGTATCTCCGCCGTTTCCGAGCCGAGCCTTGCCCTTATCGGACCAAGCATCTTCGACCTTGCGTTGGACGGCGCGGGTGCCTGTCCCCTGCAGAATACTCCGTCTATTTCAGCCGCAGCAAGTTCAGCCATCTTAACTATCACGCTGTCGGATACCTTTATCGTTCCGAGCGGTCTGTTGTTTTTCTTTTCCATATTTACCTCCCGATAAACAGTTGAACATATTAAATCTATTATAGTATACCACATTTTTTATTTATGTTCAAGGGGTTTTTGAAGATTTACCCCGCCTGCGCTGTATTTTGTACGGGCACGCTTCAAGAAACAGAAAACTCCGGACAGAGCCTGACCCTATCCGGAGCGTTAAATTATGATCCAGAGCCGCCTGCGGTCCTGACCGTGACGTCAAGCTGGTCGAACGGTATCGAAATACCCGACTTTATGAACGCCTCACGTATCTGCTCGGTCACGCTGAAATAAACCTCCCAGTAATCCGCACACTTGCACCACGGGCGCACTGCGATAACTATTGCGCTCGCCCCATGCTCCAGCATACGAACGACGGGCGCAGGGGAAGTGAATATCTTCTCGTTGCTGCTCAGCACGGAAAGAATGACCTTTCGTGCCGTTTCGTAATCGTCCTCGTAGCTGATGGAGAATTTCATATCGACACGGCGTGTGTCGTTGCCGTTGAAGTTTGTGACCGTTGCGCCGGACACCTGACCGTTGGGTATGAATATCGCCTGATTCGAGTCGGAATCGAGCCTTGTGTACAGTATCGTTATGCTGCGAACAGTACCGCTGACGCCTGAAACGGCTATGTAATCGCCTATCTTGAACGGCTTGTTTATCATCAGCAGAATGCCGCCTGCTACGTTGGAAAGGCTGTCCTTAAGCGCAAGACCTATCGCTACTCCCGCCGTACCTATCACCGTTACTATCGAGGTAGCCGGTATTCCCAGAGCGGAAAGAACTATCGTCACAAGTACCACATAAAGGACTATTTTGCAGCACTGCTTGACGAAATTGTTCACCGTCAGGTCAAGCTTAGAGCGGTCAAGTCCCTTGCTGATAAGCTTCAGCACCACCTTGCTGATAATAAGCCCCAGAACGAGTATCACCACGGCGAAAATCAACGTGGGAAGCGCATTCAGTATGCCGCTCCAAAGCTGCTGAAAGAACATCTGTATCTTTGACACAGTTTCTTCTGGGTGGTCAACAAGGTCATGAACTGCGTCATTCAGCGTTTCTTCGTGCGTTGTAAGCTCCGCAGCGGACGTGCCTGCCGCTAGAACAAGGTGCTTTATCACTTGAACATCTCCCTGAGTCCTGCTTCGGCAGCGTCGCCGTCGCTTTCCCTGATGAGCACGGATATCTCGTCAACGCCCGTGGTTATCAGAAGTATCATAGCGTCAATGCGGTTGAGCAGGTTGAACACCTTTGCTGCAAAGCCCGCCTGCGTTTCCATCTCGTCAGTCTTTATGACTATCTTGCGGTTGCAGCTGTTTATCATCGGAGTGATCGAGTGGCTCTCTTTGAGCGCCTTTACTACGCCGAGCAGCTTCGGCATATCGTCGTCGCTGACGGTGAAGCCGAACCCGAATCTCTCAGAGGTGGGGGCGGTCATGGATATCATGTCGATATTGATTCCTGCTTCCGCAACAGCGGTCAGAGTGTCCTCCATTATGGTCTTGTACAGCGGCACATTGTTGAATGTCACTGCTGATACGTTTTCAGTAACTGTAATATTCATAATCAACTCTCCTTGATCAAATCAGACATTGCGTAAAGACCTGCAGGCTTTCCCGCAAGGAAAACAGCGGCATTGACTGCGCCCGCTGCGAAAACCTCCTTGGACTGTGCGGAGTGCGACAGGGTTATCACTTCGTCGTGACCTGCGAAAATTACGTCATGTTCGCCGACGATAGTACCACCCCTGATGGAGTGCATACCTATCTCGTCCTTATCTCTCGGCTTCCTGACGCTGTGACGGTCATAGACGAACCTGTCCTTGCCGCCCAGTTCCTCGTTGATGGCTTCCGCTATCATAATTGCGGTGCCGGACGGGGCGTCCTTTTTCAGGTTGTGATGCTTTTCGACTATCTCAACGTCGAACTGACCGCCGAGTATCTGCGCAGCCCTGCGTGAAAGCTCCACAAGCAGATTTATGCCGAGCGACATATTGAACGTGAAAAACACCGGTATCTGGGAAGCGGCGGCGGTAATCTGGCTGCGCTCCTCGTCGGTATATCCGGTGGTTGCGAGCACCAGCGGGACATTGTTCATCTTCCCGTAGCTGAGCAGGTCAGGCAGAGCGGACGGGTGCGAAAAATCAATGATAACATCAGGCTTTTCCGGCAGGTCAAATACCTCTTTATACACCGGAAAATCGCTGTATTGCGTGCCTATCAGGTCAACTCCGGCGATCACTCTGCAGTCGTTTCTGCCGCTGACAAGACCGGCGATGACCCTGCCCATCTTTCCGCAGGCACCGGTTATCACTATATTGGTCATATTTTGGATATCCTTTCATTTACGCCATGAACTGGCATTACAACTCAGGGCGGAATTACCCGCCCTGATAATATTACTTAATTGCGCCGACAAGTCCAAGAGAAGCCATTGCGCTTCTCAGCTTCTCGACCTGCTCTGCGGACATTGAAGCAAGCGGCAGTCTGCATTCGCCTGCCTTGAAGCCCATGATATTAAGCGCTTCCTTTACGGGAATAGGGTTCACGTCCATGAACAGAGCCTTTTCAAACGCAAGAATGCGCTGCTGGATAGCAAGAGCGTCTGCCTGCTTTCCTGCAAAGAACAGCTCTACCTCGTCGTGCTTTTCCTTAGGCATGAGGTTCGACGTTACGGAGATAACGCCCTTGCCGCCAAGTGACAGCACCGGCATTACCTGATCGTCGTTGCCCGAATATATATCAAGGTCGGTGTAAGCGGCTATCTCGGCGATGAGGGAGAAATTACCGCTGGCTTCCTTGGTAGCAACGATATTCGGGTGCTTTGCAAGTTCCTTGTATGTGTCGATGGAGATATTCACTCCGGTGCGGCTGGGAACATTATACAGCACTATCGGGATATCAACGCTGTCAGCGATAGCGGTAAAATGCTTCACCAGACCTCTCTGCGAGGTCTTATTGTAATACGGTGTGACCTGCAGAAGTGCGTCTGCGCCAAGTTCCTGCGCTCTGCGGGAAAGCCTTATCGCATGGGCGGTATCGTTGCTGCCTGTGCCGGCAATGACCGGAATGCGCTTGTTGATCCTCTCCACGGTGAAGCGAATACACTCAAGGTGCTCGTCGTCGGGCATTGTGGAGGCTTCTCCGGTGGTGCCGCACACCAGCACTGAGTCAGCCCCGTTGTCCACCTGAAAATCAAGCAGCTTTCCGAATTCCTCGAAATCAACAGAGCCGTCAGCCTTCATCGGCGTAGCAAGAGCAGTGCATACGCCGGTAAAAATCGTATTCTTCATGGGTGTTTCCTTTCAGACAGGTATCAGTCCAGATAGCCCTTTGCAGCGAGAAGCTCAGCCATCTCAACTGCGCCGCCGGCAGCACCTCTCAGGGTGTTGTGGGACAGGCATACGAACTTGTAATCGAACATCGTGTCAGGACGCAGTCTGCCGACAGATACAGCCATACCGCCCTCAAGATTGCGGTGCAGCTTAGCCTGCGGCATATTGTCCTCCTCAAAGTAGTGAATGAACTGCTTCGGCGCAGAGGGCAGACCAAGCTTCTGCGGCTCGCCGGAATATTCAGCCCAGATCTTCTTTATCTCGTCCATAGAGGGCTTATTCTCGAAATTAACGAATACTGCTGCGAAATGACCGTTGGAAACAGGCACTCTCAGGCACTGTGTGGTGATGAGCGGGGACTTTGCCTTTACTATCTCATTGCCCTCAACGCTGCCCCATACCTTCAGCGGCTCCTGCTCGGACTTTTCTTCCTCACCGCCGATGTACGGGATAAGGTTATCGACCATCTCAGGCCATGTTTCAAAGGTCTTGCCTGCGCCGGATATTGCCTGATATGTGCAGGCGAGAATATTCCTTATGCCGAACTTTCTCAGCGGAGAAAGCGCAGGTACATAGCTCTGGATAGAGCAGTTGGACTTTACGGAGATAAAGCCTCTCTTAGTGCCAAGGCGCTTCTTCTGTGCGTCGATGATGGCAGCGTGCTCGGCGTTGACCTCAGGAATGATCATGGGTACGTCGGGAGTGAAGCGATTTGCGGAGTTGTTAGACATTACGGGGCACTCAGCCTTTGCGTATTCTTCCTCAAGCGCTTTTATCTCGTCCTTCTTCATATCGACTGCGCAGAACACGAAATCGACCATAGAAGCTATCTTCTTTACGTCTGCTGCGGCGTCCATGATTACCAGCTTCTTCATGCTTTCGGGCATGGGGGTATCCATCAGCCAACGGCTTCCAACGGCTTCCTCATAGGTCTTGCCTGCGGAACGGGGAGAAGCGGCGAGCGCCACAACATGGAACCACGGGTGATTCTCCAGCAGCGTTGCGAAACGCTGACCAACCATACCGGTTGCGCCGATTATACCTACATTATACTTTTCTTTCATGACCTTGTTACCTTTCTGTCGTGTAATAAAAAAACCGATGAGGTAAAATCATCGGCTGTCTTGGCTGTATCGTAGTTATGTATGCGATAGCTCTCCATCAGACCGATGACAGCCGGACGCCTGTTCAGCGTACAGCCAGATATACACGGCGCGGACCATGTATTCTTCGGCGGTCGGCCTTTCGCGCTGCCGGTCTCCGCAGACCGTGACGGCAGTGCTACTCATCGTACCCGCACCTCTATCAGCTTAGGGGTCATATTCCCCTGCTGTAGTTTATTTTATCACATAAACGCATTCTTGTCAATCCCCATTCGTATAAATATTCTCAAATCGTGCGCAATATTTTGTGTAATATCAACAATGCAGAAAAATTGATTTACGGCGAAGTTTATGGTAAAATATAAGGTGATATTTTATAATTACGACAAAGGAAAAGAAAATATGACTATGCTTAAATCAGATTTTAACTACGAACTTCCTGAAGAACTTATCGCGCAGACCCCCGCTGAGCCGCGGGACAGTTCCCGACTGATGGTCGTTGAGCGGAGCACTGGCGAGATCACCCACGACCACTTTTATAATATATGCGACTACCTTGCGCCGGGTGACCTGCTGGTGATGAACGATAGCAAGGTGTTTCCGGCACGTATCTACGGCACGAAGCACGACACCGGCGTTCCGGTGGAATTTCTGCTGCTGAAGCGGCTGAGCCTAACTGAATGGGAAACGCTTGTCAGACCCGGCAGACGGCTGAAGCCCGGCGCTGTCGTCGATTTTCCGGAAGGTCTTTCCGCCGAGGTACTGGACACCATCAACGACGGCAACAGACTGGTCCGGTTCACGTTTGAGGGCGATTTCTTCGACATTCTCGACCGCATAGGTCAGATGCCGCTGCCGCCCTACATTACCGAAAAGCTAAAGGACAAGGACAGGTACAATACCATATATTGCCGTGAAACAGGCTCTGCCGCCGCTCCGACTGCAGGTCTGCACTTCACGGAAAACCTGTTCGCAAAGCTCGCCGAAAAGGGTATCGACACCGCATATGTGACGCTTCATGTGGGACTGGGCACATTCCGTCCGGTCAAGGAGGACAATATTCTCGACCACAAAATGCACGTCGAGCATTACTCGGTGCCTGAAATAACCGCAGAAAAAATACGCCGCTGCAAGGCTAACGGCGGACGTGTGATCGCGGTAGGCACTACCTCATGCCGCACGCTTGAATCTGCTGCAGGCGTAAAGCCGGAACTTTTCACGCCGACTGAAGCGGATAAGAACGCGCCGCTCAGCGGGTCGGAAAGTCCCATTCTCACGCAGGACACAGGAATATTCATCTATCCCGGCTATGATTTCCGTGTTATCGACGGACTGATAACGAACTTCCACCTGCCGGAAAGTACTCTGATAATGCTCGTCAGCGCATTCCTCGGCAGAGAACGCACGCTCAGCGCATATCAGACCGCAGTCCGCGAGAAATACAGGTTCTTCTCTTTCGGTGATGCGATGTTTATTGGAAGCAGGAAATAAGAATCACTAATTAATATATAAAAAAGCGCAGCACTGACCGCATCAATGCTGCGCCGTTTTATTACAGATTCTGCCTGAAATACTCCTCCATGCCTGCCGCTGCGATATCCTCGTCAGGTCCCTCAATTGTAACGGTGACCGTATCGCCGCATTTTATGCAAAGCGCCATCATCTTAAACAGCGAGATCACCTTTGCCGACCTGCCGTCAGCTTTCGCTATCGTGATAACGCTCTGATATTCGCCTGCCTTCTTTGAAAGCAGCCCTGCAGGTCTGGCGTGAATGCCGACCTCCTCGGTGATGGTGTATTCAAACGTCCTCATAGTATCGCCCTCCCGCTGCTGTCAGCGCATATATTCGTCCAGACCCTGATCGTGCAGAAACTCGTTTATCATGTCGATATTGAAGCTGGAGAAAGCCCTTGTTCCGTGCACAGCCGCAAGCTCAGGTGTGTAGTCCTGCAGCTTGTACAGCCTTACGTCGCTCCAGTTGCTCTCGTAATGCGTCACTATAGGATTGAACACAACGTCTGATATTTCAGGTATGCCATCTTCGCCCGGCATGAATGAAACCGTGAAATCAAGCGTTCCACCGATGAGGTTATGCCATGCGTCCTGTGCTGAAATAAAGTTGCCGAGCGAATAAGCGCACAGCGTCTTTCTTCTATCGCTGTTCTCTATCATCTCTATTCCACGCAGTACGTGCGGGTGCGTGCCTATTATCACATCTGCGCCCGCTTCGCCGTACTCTGCGGCAAGCTGCCGCTGGTAGTCCTCGGTCACCCAGCTGTTTTCAGTACCCCAGTGGAGCGACAGCACGCAGATGTCCGATATTTCCTTAGCTGCGCGTATTTCTTCCTTTATCGTGTCATACTCGAACGCCATGCCTATTTCAAGGTTGCTTCCCGCAGGCAGCGAAAGTCCGTTCAGATATTCAGTATAGCACAGGAACGACACGGTGACTCCGTCTATTTCTATCGTGCGGATATTCGCACGGTCCTCGCTGTTCTTGTACGCGCCGACTCTTGTATAGCCGTGCTCGTCGTACCAGTCAAGGCAGTCCGAAAGACCCTGCTCGCCCTTGTCAAGGCAGTGGTTGTTTGCGATGGTGAATACGTCTACGCCAAGCTGCGACATATATTCTCCGAGCTGGGTCGGGCTGTTGAACATCGGGTAGGTAGACGGCTGATATTCGTCGCCGCATATCAGCGTTTCCTGATTCATCACGGTGATATCTGCGCCGCCGATAAGGTCCGCCGCTCCCTCATAGGCATATGCGAAGTCATATGTACCGTCCTGCGAGCGTGCCGCCGCCTGCCTGTAGATAGGTGCGTGTATCAGGTTATCGCCTATTGCGGTGAATGTTATCGACACCGGCTGCGGTTCTGGTTCAGGCTCGGATTCAGGTTCTGACGCCGGCTCGGTGACCTCGGCGGTAGGCTGAATCACCTCTGACGCAGGCTCAGAGGACTGCTCGCTTTCCATCTCTATCGTTGTATTTGCGCAGCCTGTCAGCATTACAGCGGCAAGCAGTGCGCTAAGTATATTCTTTTTTGCTCTCATTTATTGTTCCTCCATTGCTGCGGATCACTCGCACAGTTCTTTAAGCTTCTTTACGCCTATGACGGTAGCGGGTATTCTGTATGACGGAGCAGTATTGCTCAGCACCACGACTGCGCAGTCGTTCTCAGGTGAGAAACCTATGTAGCTGTTGTAGTGCCCCGTGCCGCCGTTATGCCAGATAAAGCCGTTTTTATCGTCGATTATCCACGCCAGACCCACTTCGTCTATATTAATATCCATCATCTTGTTATCGTCAGTTGAAGCATTCACAGCGCACTGACTTTCGTGACACTTTTCAAAGATATTGCCGCTGTCAAGCTGAAGCTGCGCATATTTCAGCATATCCTCAATATTGCTGACAAGACCTCCGGCAGACAGGTATGTATCACCCGGAACCCAGTCCCACATATTGCCGAGGTCGCCTTTTCCGTCTGAAATATGGGTATTTTCTAACCCCTGATTGGCGAGGAAATCATTCATCAGCATGGTAAATTCGGTCTGATAGGTCTTTTCAAGTATCAGACCGAGGGCAGCAAACCCGAAATTCGAGTAATCGAACGAATGCTCGCTGTCGGATATCGTGGTATTGCCGAGCCGGTCAAGAACCATGCTGTCGCCTATGCCGCAGAAGCTGTTCTTTCCTGAGAAGAAATTTCCCATCATCGGCGACTCATAGTAATAGCTGCTGTAGCCTGAAGTGTGAGTCAGCAGCGAGCGCACAGTCGGGTAATGCTCCTTTGCAGGCAGGTCGAGGTAATCGCTCAGCGGAGCGTCAAGGTCGATAAGCCCGTCCTCTGCCGCGCGGCATACCATCGCAGCGGTGACGGTCTTGGTAACCGAGCCTATCTCATAGGTGTACGGCTGCTTTGTTATGTCGGCGTTTTGGCTGTATACCTCCCACGAGGCTTCGCCGCCGGAGATCACGCCTACCGTTATTACTGCGTTATTGTCGCCGGATATCGTGTAATCAACGCATTCATCAAATGATAGTCCGGGTATTTTACCCATCTGATGTCTGCCGTAAAGGTACAATCCTCCGCATACTGCAGCCGCAGCGACTACCACCGAACCGCAGATGATAAGCACCATTTTCCCTTTTTTCTTTTTCTCTTTAACTAACAAGGTCTACCCTCTTTCTTTTGTTGTGTTGTCATTATACACCATTTGTTACAAAAAGTCAACCATTTCAGCAAACCGAATTACTGTTACCAATATTGTGCTTTTCACTGTAAATACTGCTTGAAAATTGACAGGATATATGTTATAATCTAAAATATCCGTGAATTACGGAAAATCAGATGCGAGAGGTAAACCTATGCCGATAATCTACGACGAAAAAAAGCGGGTATTCAAGCTTGACACCCCTAACACCACTTACGCATTCCATGTAACAGAATCCAAGAATCTGCTGCACCTTTATTACGGGGCATATATTCCCGAAACAGACATCACGCATATGCTTCGCATACCTAACGACGAGCCGTTCGTGCCTGCAACGCATGACGGAATGGGTCCGCATTCATTCGACTGTGCCGCTATCGAATTTCCGACCAGCGGCGTTGCAGACTTCCGTGAGCCGTGTATGCAGCTTATGGACAAGTACGGAATGAGCGCCTGCGAGTGCTACTACGACAGCTACGCAATATTCAAGGGCAAGAAAAAGCTGGAGGGACTTCCCGCTACCTACGCCAACAGCGACGACGAGGTGACCAGTCTTGAAGTATACTGCCGTGACCCGCACAACGGTCTGGAGATAACCCTGCAGTACAGCGTATTTGAGAAGCTTGACGTCATCACACGCTCAGTCAAGGTACGCAACGGCGGCGAGCCTATCGAACTCCGCAGACTGCTTTCCGCCTGCGTTGAACTTGACAGCAAGGACTACGACATGATCACCCTTTACGGCACATGGGCAAGGGAGCGTCATGTACAGCGCAATCCGCTGCATTTCGGCAAGCAGCTTGTGGATAGCTGCAGAGGTTCGACCAGCCATGCGCACAATAACTTCATTGCGATAGTCGATCATAAGGCGACCGAGGACTACGGCGACTGCTACGGCTTCGCGCTGTGCTATTCGGGAAGCTTCGTTGCCGGCTGCGAGGTCAACCAGTATGAAAAGACCCGTGTTTTCTCCGGCATAAATCCGTATGACTTCTCATGGCACCTTGAAACCGGCGAGGAATTTCAGGCTCCCGAAGTTATAATGGTATTCTCTGCGCAGGGTATCGGACAGATGAGCCGCACATTCCACGACGTTATGCGCAATAACCTCACCCGCGGCAAGTGGAAGGATATCCGCCGTCCTATACTTATCAACAACTGGGAAGCTACCTACTTCAACTTCGACACCGATAAGCTGCTCGACATCGCCCGTGAATCTGCAAAAGCAGGCATTGAGATGCTCGTCATGGACGACGGCTGGTTCGGCCACAGGAACGACGACAAATCAAGCCTTGGCGACTGGTTCGTGAACGAGGACAAGATAAAGGGCGGACTGAAGCACCTTGTTGACGAGGTGAACAAGCTTGGTCTGAAATTCGGAATATGGTTCGAGCCGGAAATGATAAGCCCTGACAGCGAACTCTACAAGGCTCACCCGGACTGGTGCATACATATCCCCGGACGTCCCCGAACGACCTGCCGTTCGCAGCTTGTGATAGACTTCTCACGCAAGGAAGTAAGGGACTACATCTACGACCAGATGTACAAGATCCTTTCTTCTGCCAACATCGAATATGTCAAGTGGGACATGAACAGACAGCTCTGCGAGGTCGGAAACGAGGTACTCCCGCCGGAAAGACAGCGTGAGATATGGCACAGGTACGTCCTCGGCGTATACGAGATACAGGAGCGCCTGCTGACCGACTTCCCCGACCTGCTGCTTGAAAACTGCGCAGGCGGCGGTTCTCGCTTCGACGCAGGTATGCTGTACTACTCGCCTCAGATCTGGTGCTCTGACGACACTGACGCCATCGAGCGGCTGAAGATACAGTACGGCACGTCGATGTGCTACCCGTGCTCATGCTTCGGTGCGCACGTATCAGACAGCCCGAATCACTGCGTCGGCAGGATAACGCCGTTCCAGACGAGGGGCAGAGTTGCAATGGTCGGCACGTTCGGCTATGAACTGGATATAACCAAGATATCCGACGACGACAAGTGGGACATAAGAAAGCAGATAGAGGAGTTCAACAAGTACAATCCGCTCGTTCGCACAGGCGACCACTACCGCATAGGCGACCCGTTCTCAAACGACCGCTTCGACGCATGGGAGTTCGTTGCCAAGGACAAGAGCGAGGCTCTGCTGGAATATATTCAGGTATTAAAGGAACCGAGCGTATTCCTGCACCGCATACGTCTTGTCGGGCTTGAAAAGGGCTGCTATTACCGTCACGAAGAGACCGGCAAGGTCTACAGCGCAGAGGTGCTGATGAACAGCGGTTTTGATATTCCCTCTCTCTGGGGCGATTTCCAGAGTTATATCGCTCACTTTATTAAAGTTGACTAACGCATAACGAAAATCTAGGAGGTGAAGTCCGGCGTGAACGAGGTATTTATTCCCGCAAGAATAAAGCGTGAACTGCGTGCGATATACACGAACAGGGTGACTGTTATCTCTGCGCCGGACGGCACTGGAAAGTCCACCCTGCTGCGTGAATTTACAGCACGTACCCGCCCGAAAAATGCAGCGATACGGTTCATAACCTCTGCAAACAGCGCAAGAGATCTGTTTTCGCAGATAGCCGAACTTATCACCGGAAAGGCGTACAGCGAGCCGATAAGCACACGTGAATATAACTCGCTCAGCGCGGAATTTGCGAACGCACGCCCAGAAAAGCCGCTGCTGATAATCGCAGACTGCCCTCACACAGCGGAATGCCTTCTCGGAAATGTACGAACTGCAAAGCTTCTGGCGCACTGTGAGTGCGCCAGAACCGTATTCGTATGCAATACGCTAAAGCCCTATCACCGCATACTGGCAAAAGAAATGCACTTTGGCATGATAGAGCGCAGCCAGCTTGCCATGACCCCTGACGAAACCGAAGAATATGCAAGGATTTCCAGAGTGAACGACCCCGACATTCAGAAGATATACGACAGCTGCTCCGGCTCGTTCCTTGGAACAAGGCTGTGCTTCATGCTGGAACAGCAAAGCGGTGAGCACAGAGGGCTCACCACCGAGGGAATGCTGCTGAAAGCGGTGCTTGAAAAGCTGCCGGTAAAGGCGCACGGTGCGCTTATCGCAGCTTCTGCGTTCCCCGTGCTATCCGCTGAACTGTGCAGCGACCTTTCCTCTTTCAGGTCGATAAAGGATTTCTTCGGCGCAGAAACATTCACTGTCGAGTCGATAATGACCGAAACTGCTGCGATAAAAAGCCGGATACCGCTTCTGGAATCAGACCGCAGGCGGCGCAGCTTCCGCTTTCACCCGTCGCTCAGCCGTGCGGTCTATACGCTGTTCTTCTGGCTGCCTGAGGCTGTGCGCCATGATGTGAGGATATGCTTTGCAAGGCAGTATAAGCGGCTCAACGAGGACTTTTCCGCTTTCTGTGAATACTTCCTCGCCGGCGAGTTTGAGCTTGCTTCAGAGATACACCCGCACGACCAGATAACCTACGATATGCTGATGAGAAGCCGCCAGCGTCTGCAGGGATTTATCAGGGACTGCCCGCTAGGCTGCAAGCCCGCGCTCCCAAGAGTACTGCGAATAAATGCGCTGCTCATGCACACCGACCTGAATCCCGCACTGCGGGACAGGTTCACCGAGATAATAAGCTTCATAAACTCCTCGCCTGATTACTCCCCCGCTGAACGCCGCTCAATGCTGTGCTACGCCTATGCACTGCGCACCAACGAGGATTTCTATGACATGGACAAGATGGGTATAAGCATAAAGCGCGCCTACGACCTGTTCAGGGACAAGCGTGAGCATGACGCACCGATGTTCCCGTGGACGCTCTATGCGCCGACGGTGTTTTTCCTGCTGCACCGCAGGGGAAAGTCACTGCAGACTGAAAATCAGCAGTTCACCCGATACCAGCATATGTACACGGAAATGCTGAACCACGGTCGCTATGCTGAACTGGTATTCACCGGCGAGATGAAATACTGTCAGGGCGAACTTTCCAGCGCACTGGATATCCTGTCGAAAGCGGCAGCGCTGTGCACGGCCAGCGAGCGCACTGCCACAAGGCTTGCGGCGCTGTATAACTGCGCCAAATGCTGTCTTTACCTTGGCGACCACGAACGGTTCGTAAAATATTTCGGCAGCATCAGAGAAGTGCAGCGCAGACTTGCCGGCACTGAGGAAAGCGACTGCGCAAGGCTCATCATCGGGCTTCTCCGTACAAGACTTGGCGGCGGAATCGAAGATCAGTGGCACGCACTGTGCACCGACAGCTCCGGCCTTATCTATAACCGCTACACTGCGCCGTATTACGCAATGGTCGCCGCTTCATACCTCATCAGAAGCGGAGAATACGAGGAGCTTGCCTCACGCTGCACTGAGTACCTTGAATGCGCCGCAGCGGCGGGCAATGAGGAAGCCGAAATAACGCTGCGGCTGTATTTGGCGCAGGCGTTCCTTTCGCTCGGCGAATATGAAAAGGCGGTCCAGCTTGCCTGCGAAGCATTGGAACGGACTCAGGAAAACGGCATTCCCACCATTGCCGCAGAATTCTGCGCATTTTGTCCGGAACTGTTCACTCAAATAATGCCGCACATCTCCCCTGCCCTTACCGAATCCGCCGCCGAGGCGCAGCGTCTGGGCGATACGTTCCGCAGAGGAGTTGAGGTAGTGCGCACCTATGAACTGACCTACCTTGTCAGAAATAACTCGGACAGCCTTGCGCAGCACTATCTTGTCCCGCTTGAACGTCTGCTGTCCTCCACGAAGGACACCCGCATGAAGCTGGGGCTGACCGAAACAGCCTACTCCTATGCGATAATGGCGGCTTCCGGCGCTTCTAATCAGGATATATCAGCGATAATGAACGCTTCAGAAAACAGCATTAAAAGCAGCCTGAAGCGCACCTATTCCGCACTTGGGATAAGCAACCGACGCGAACTTGTCGGTAAGGTACCAACGCTGAGGTAGCCTTAGCCCATATTCGCAAAGCGTTCGACCGCCTTTGTGAAGTCCTCAATGGTCTTGTCAGCGTTGCCGTGCTCGATACCGTCCTTTACGCAGTGCCTGATATGTCCCTCCAGCACGACCTGCCCGCACCTGTGCAGTGCGGATTTGGCTGCGTTCAGCTGTGCCAGTATGTCCTCGCAGGGCACGTCCTCGTCAACCATTCTGTCAATAGCCTGCACTTGTCCGATGATCTTTTTCAGTCGGCGGTGCAGGTTTTCTGCGTCCATACATTGTTTCATTTGTCTGCCTCCGTTTGATATCGCTTATGATCGACAGCCTGAAAGGCTCTATGCCTATTATAGCAGATTTTGCTTTTTTGTTCAAGAGTAACAATATGTCACGGCAGGATCAACAGGATCATATTAATTTATCATTCTGCCAAAAATCATTCAGGACAACATCTGCAAAATTTTATACAAATCCGCTCGACAATACTTGAATTATCCACGAAAATATGATAAAATATATAGTGACATAGCTTAAATCGCAGGGCGGCATTGCTTGATGTTCGCAAATGCCGCTGTATATAAACGAACGGAGTGAATGCCATGCAGAAGTATGCCGTAAAAAAGCACGGACAGAATATCATCAGCAAGGCAAATACCGGCAGCACTGCCGGTGCAGATATACCAAATTCATTTTATGCCGGAGATATGTCATCACCGATAAGCAGCGACCTTGAATCGGGACTGAAAAGCAGGATAAATTCTGACCTGTCGTTTGGGAATTATGCAGAGTGCGCTCTTTCGTCACTGCATTCCCACGAAAGACAGATGACCGATAACCTGAGCGACAGCCTGAAAGGCAGATTCGGCGTTGATATGCGGGGTATGCGCATATTCGAGGACGACGGCCTGCAGGAAAGATTCGGGCAGCGAGCCTATGCAAAGGGCAATGAGATACACCTGTCAAAGGGCGAATACTCGCCGGACACGCGATCCGGTCTGGAACTCATCATGCACGAAGCGGGTCATGTGGTTCAGCAAGGCTCAAGCATGGTGCATTCTCACGGAATAACCGAAAATGCCGCACTGGAGGCTCAGGCGGACGGCGGCTTTGCTGCTCCTGATTCATTCTCAATGCCTGTCGCAGGCGAAAGTTCCGCTATTCAGGGCTGGAACCCATGGCAGAAGCTGAAAAGCCTGTTTTCACGCAGAAGAATAGCAGATGAGCCAGCTGCAGAAGCGGAATCCGATTCCGAACCTGAATCTCAGCCCGAACCAGTTCAGGAAGCTGTCCAAGAAGCGGCTCAGCCTGCTCCCGAAGCACCTGCTCAGGCGGCACAGCCTGCTCCCGAAGCAGTACAGCAGGCGGTCCAGCAGGCAGCGCAGGAAGCTGCGCCCGCTCCCGCAGCCGCTCAGTCCTCAGCACAGCCAGCAGCACAGCAGGCTGCTCCCGAAACCGCAGAACAGGCGGTGCCGGAAGCTGCTCAGGAAGCAGCCGCAGAACAGGCAGTACCAGAAGCCGTTCAGGAAGCAGCCGCAGAACAGGCAGTACCAGAAGCCGTTCAGGAAGCAGCTTCAGAACAGGCCGCTCCCGAAGAAGCCGCTCAGCCGCAGCGTTCCCGCTGGGCAAGGGGCTGGGATTCTTTCAAGACTGGGGCTTCAAAGTTCTGGGGCGGATTAAAATGGGGCACTAAAGCGGTTCTCCACGGTGTCCGCAATCTCGGCAAGAAGTTCCTCGACACATTCAACCTGATCGATTCACACGTAGAAGCAGTCGACCAACTCAATAACTTCCGTGAGGATTATGATAAAATGAGCCGGTGGAATCGGTTCTGCTGGACATTCACCCACCCGCTTGCACGAATTTTCGCAGGAGCAGAGTCTGAAAGCACGAAAAAACGCAATCTTGAAGCGCAGCTCGTTGATGAAGAAACCGCAAACAATACTTTCTCAGTCGACAGCGACGACGCAAAGGCATTCGACGAAAAGAATTATTTCGACAACACTAACGGTGCAGGCGCATTAACTCCCGGCGGTCAGACAACAGCCGTAAACGTAGGCGGCAAGCTGGGCACAGTCGGTACTGTGGGCGGTCTGGCAGCCATTCCGGTGGGACTATTCGGCAACACAGGCATGAACGCAAAGGAAAAGAATCTTACGCTTGGCACAAAGGACTACGCATGGGAGGGAACTTCTGCAGGTATCGCATCTGTGAGCGACCTGCTGGGAGTAGTAAACAACACTGTACAGGCAGGCAAGCAGATGGATAACGGCAACGACGCCGACGCCGCAAGAAACCTCCTCGCAACAGGCGAAAGCGCCTCGGACTTTTTCGGTCACACTATGCGTTTTGCTTCAAATGCGGCAGGAAAGGCAGACAAGGTGGGTCTGGCTGACGTCAGCATAATGCCGAGCGTTGACGTGGTTTCAGGTGCGCTGAAAATCGCAAAAGGTGCGGTAGGCTACGGTTCGGCTAAATCCACCGAAAATGCGATGAACGAAAGGCTTGCAAGCGGCATGGATCCTGATTCCCCGATGTATAAGGCAAGCATGATGGCACGCAACAAAGCGAACATCAACAAAACTCAGGGCAAATTCGATATGGCTTCCGGCGCATTGAGAGCCGCAGGCGGAGCATTGAAGCTTGGCGGCGTTACCTCGCTGGTAGGCACTGCGGTCAGCGGTATAGGTTCTGGTGTGAACTTCGTGGGAACCTGCGTTACCGATGAGATGAAGAAGGAAATGCGCACCGACCTCGTAAATCAGGAACTTGACCTCGACAATAAGGCGCAGCAATACGCTCAGGAGCATAACTGCGACCAAGAGATGGCGAAACGAATTATTCTGAAGTCGATGGGTTACCAGTCGGGCAGACGAAAAGAGGTATTCAACAACATCGTGCTCAACAGGGCTGCTGCATTGAAGAAAAAGGCAGATTCCGGCGACGAGGATGCAGTGAAGTTCATGGAGGACCTCGGTCTGAAGCCTGCCGCTTACGAGTTCAACGGTCAGGACACACAGGGCTACAGCCTGCAGGCCATTGCGGAAAAGCTGGGTATGGAGGACACAGACTCGTGGGAAACTCAGCTTGAGGATTCCAGAAAACGCAGGATACTCAACCGTGCAAACCCGTTCCCAACTTATTAATAATGGAAAGAAAGCTATGAGGTGCTGAATGACAGAGAAACAGTTTGATGAAATAATGAACCATGTTGAGCAGCAGGTAAAGTCTGCAGGGCTTAATGTCAAAATGATTACCACACCTGATGGTAAAATGATGCGCACTCAGGTACCCTGCGGGGAAACCGATTCTGCGCTTGTGGATATTACTGCGCTGACCACCGCAGCAGGTACGGAGGTAGCTCAGATTTACTTCACGCTGACCGCAGACCTTACCGAAAACGCGGCGGCTGAACTCAGAAAAGCTTTCCCTGCGCTGAATTTCTATACTATAATAGGAAGCTACGGGATATACGACGGCGGTCAGGTGTACTACAAATACGCAGTGCCGCTTTCTGAGGTAGACGACAGCGAACTTCGTGCGAGCGAGATACTTGACGCCTACGCCGTGGCATACGAGTTCCTCACTCAGGGCTACGATATCGTGATGGCGCTGGCTGACGGCAAGATGGACTATGAAACGGTCCGCAGCAAGGGGCTTATTCCTGAATTTTAATGCAAAAGGGGCTGAACGAACTCAGCCCCTTTTTGTAAACTGCCCTGCCCCGCTTATGAGATAATCCTCGAATCCATGTTGAATATCAGCTTCCATGTATCGCCCCGCTTTTCCCATGTTGAGGTGATGTGAAAGCTTCCGGCAAGGTCACGGTTTTCCTCGTTGCCGACCTCTGTCTTAATGACGTAATGCACCTGAACTACACTGTCGGTCTGCGCCACCGTTTCAAAGCCAGTTATCTCGTATGCGCTGCAGTCGAACTGACTGATTATCTGCGCATATTCTGCGCCGGTGCAGCGATATCCTCCGCACACCATCACCGCATTACTGTCTACCAGTTTCAGGAATGCTGCGCTGTCACGGGCGCAAGCCGCTTTCCACATCTGTTCTTCAAGTTCTCTAATCATATTATGAACCTCCTATGTCCGCTGGAATAGGTACATTATAGCACACTTTCGGTGATTTGTAAATATATAAACTATTCAAATTAGCATTTTTGCTAATATTATTTTAGTGCTTTGATAATTTATCACTTTTATCTGTAAAAATGCAACAAATACCAGCAGCGTTTTTTGTGCATTATTCTATATAATATCTCTGTAAAAAGAATAAGAATTGGGCATTTCACCACTTGAATATGTACGTTTGTTACTGTATAATTACTATTGCTCGAAACACAGAGCGGACCACTCATTCAAGCATTACACAGAGGTAACAGCTATGGCAAGAAATACAGTAAAAGATTTAACGGTCGGCTCACCCATGAAGCTTATTCTAGGCTTTATGCTGCCGCTCTTTCTCGGAATGCTCTTTCAGCAGTTCTATAATATGGTCGATACGGCGATTGTCGGTCAGTATCTTGGTATAGACGCCCTTGCAGGCGTTGGCTCGACCGGCTCGATAAACTTCCTTGTACTGGGCTTCGTTCAGGGCGTATGCACCGGATTTGCGATTCCGGTGGCGCAGATGTTCGGCTCAAAGGACTACGACGCAATGCGCAGGTATGTGGGCAACACCGTGTGGCTCGCCCTGATTTTCTCAGTAGTTCTCACCACGCTTACCGGCGTATTCTGCGGCGATATCCTCAGACTGATGGACACCCCTGAGGACTGCTTCCAGCAGGCTTATGACTATATCTTCGCAATATTCATCGGCATACCGGTAACGTTCCTGTACAATATCCTGTCGGGAATCATACGGTCTGTCGGCGATTCAAAGACCCCGCTTTACTTCCTAATAATATCAAGCCTGCTGAACGTGGGTCTTGATATCTTCATGATAGTTGCGCTCGGAATGGGCGTTGCGGGCGCAGGCTGGGCTACGGTTATTTCTCAGCTTGTATCTGGGCTTCTTTGCCTTGCATATATGGTAAAGCGGTTTGATATACTTCGGCTGAAAAAAGCGGATATGCGTTTCGATAAGTATTACATCAGCCGGCTGCTTGGTGTCGGCATTCCGATGGGTCTGCAGTATTCGATAACAGCGATAGGCTCGATACTCATTCAGACTGCGGTCAACGGACTTGGCTCGGCTTATGTTGCGGCAGTAACAGCCGGAAGCAAGGTCAGCCAGCTTCTGTGCTGTCCTTTTGACGCAATGGGAAGCACGATGGCGACCTACGGCGGTCAGAATATCGGCGCAGGCAAGCCCGACCGTATAAAAAAGGGACTTGCGGACTGCTCGCTGCTCGGCATAGGCTACTCACTGATAGGCTTCCTTATCATACTTTTCTTCGGCGAAGGCCTTGCAATGATGTTCATAAACGACACAAACGGCGGCAGCGTAGAGGAAATTCTGAAGCTGTCGCAGCAGTTCCTATTGATTAACGGCGCGTTCTATATCCCGCTTGCATTCGTGAATATAGTCAGATTCCTGATACAGGGAATGGGCTTCTCTAAGGTAGCCATTTTCGCAGGCGTATTTGAGATGGCTGCAAGAGGCTTTGTTGCACTGGCGCTTGTTCCGGTATTCGGATTCAATGCGGTGTGCTTCGCAAACCCTGCGGCGTGGATATTCGCAGACCTGTTCCTGATACCACTGTTCTTCCGGTGCTACAAAAGGGTGAGTATAAGGTTCAGAAAAAAGAACGTTCCCGAACCGGTTCAGCAGACTGCGGCTGAGCAGTGAGAATACATATATCCAAATTTCAAGCACAACAGACCGGCGAGAAGCCCTCAGATTCTAGGAAACGCCCTAACGACTAGGCATATTGCCTGTCGTTAGGGCGTTGACGACGAAGATGAGGGCTTATCGCCGGTCTGTCATTCGATTTCTTCCATAACGCTCTTATATGCCGGACGTATTATCTTGCCCATGCCGACCAGTTCCTCAATACGGTGAGCCGACCAGCCGACTACTCTTGCGATAGCGAACAGCGGTGTGTAAAGCTCCAGCGGGATACCCAGCATATCGTAAACGAAACCACTGTAAAAGTCCACGTTCGGGCTGACGCCCTTGTAAATGCGGCGCTTCTCTGCGATAAGCTGCGGCGCGATCTCCTCGATAGCCGAATACAGAGCCATGTCCTGCGTCTTTCCCTTTGCTTCTGCAAGCCTCTGCACATAGGATTTCAGCACACGCTCTCTGGGGTCTGAGATGGAATACACAGCGTGTCCCATGCCGTAGATAAGCCCCTTGCGGTCGAACGCATCGCCGTCAAGCAGCTTTCTGAGATAGCTGCGGACCTCGTCCTTGTCTGTCGGGTCGGACAGATGCGTGCGGATATCGTTCATCATCTGCATTACCTTCAGATTTGCGCCGCCGTGACGGGGACCCTTCAGCGAGGACATCGCAGCGGCTATTGCGGAATAAGTGTCCGAGCCGGACGAAGTGACTACACGGGTAGTAAACGTTGAGTTATTGCCGCCGCCGTGTTCCATGTGGAGCATGAGAACAATGTCGAGAACCCTCGCTTCAAGTTCCGTGTACTCGGTGTTCGGACGGAGCATTCTCAGGAAATTCTCAGCCGTTGACAGACCAGCCGCCGGACGGTGGATATACATACTCTCGTCATTCTCATAGTGATTATATGCGTGATAGCCGTAAACAGCCAGCATGGGGAATACCGCAGTGAGCATAAGACACTGACGGATACAGTTGTCGATGTCGTTCGAGGACAAATTCTCGTCATATGAGGAAAGAGTCAGAATGCTCTTGGTCATCGAGTTCATGATGTCCTTTGTGGGGGCTTTCATGATAACGTCACGTGTGAAATTAGAGGGAAGGGTGCGGCATTCGGTAAGAATATCGTTAAATTCCGCAAGCTGTGAGTCGCTCGGAAGTTCGCCGAATATCAGCAGATATGCGGTCTTTTCAAAGCCGAAGCCGTCAAGCTTGCTTATAAGCGTGTTGATGTTATAGCCTCTGTACCACAGTTCGCCGTCGCAGGGCGTGTGCTGACCGTTTTCGTCCTTGAAGGACACTATCTTGGATATGCGGGTAAGTCCGGTGAGCACGCCCTTGCCATTGATGTCACGAAGTCCCCTGTTTACGCCGTATTCCTTGAATAGTGCGTCGGAGATAGTGTCGTGCTCGGTGCAGAGTTTCTGCTTTTCAGCAGCGTATTCGTTTATCTTTTCAAATGCCATGGGTCATTTCCTCCTTTTCAGAGTGCCGCCGCTTTATGCGGTGAGGGTCGGTTAGGGCTTATTCCGGCTCAGTAACGGGTAAGCTTTTTCAGCAGGGAGTAAAGCGTCTGCTTTTCCTCGGCGCTGAGCGGTTCAAGGAACCTGTGAGCCTGACTGCGCATTTTCTGCGCCAGTTCTGCAGAGTGCTTTTCTCCTGCGGGGGTAAGTTCGACTATCGTTTCACGCTTATCACGCTGACTGCGGCTGCGTGTGATATAGCCGTCGTTCTCCAGCTTGGAAAGCGACTCCGACATAGACTGCGGACTGACAGAAAACATATCTGCAAGCCGCTTCTGCGCAACGCTCCCTCCCCTGCCGACTGTAAGCAATATTCTCTCACGCTCAAGCAGGGTATGGTCGCCGCCCAGAAATTCGCTGTTTCCGGCGGAGATCTGTCCCCTCAGCCGTGCAAACCAGCTGCGTATAAGCCCGGTAAGCTGTTCGTCAATATCCTGAATGCCCTGTTCATTCTGCATGAATGCACCTCGTAAACTCTTTGAGTTTCCGGCACAAAGCCCCTGCCCTGCGCCGTTCGGAATATCAATGAAGCGTTTTCAGGACAGCACTTCACGTGCGCAGTCCTAAAGTACCTTAATATCAAGTACCTTATGATTATAACATATTTACGGCAGATTGTCAAGCATTTTTCACCGCAAAAATGAGCCGAGCCGGACATAAAACGGCTCTCCGCCGCAGAATAACGGCGATTCAGAGACAGATGAAAATTATGTGAAATTACCATACGCCACCCGTCTTTCTTGACTAAACTAGAAAAATATGCTACAATTATTCTCAGGGCGGAACGCCCCGAAATTGTTTTACTTGAATGGAGAAAAAATGTATCGGGTATATATTGCTGAGGACGACGAGGGAATAGCACGAGCCATATGCAAGGGACTTTCAGGCTGGGACTTGGACGTCATGTGTGCGCAGGACCTGCGTAAAATAACCGACGAGATTGCCGAGTTCAAGCCGCACCTCGTGCTGCTTGACATAATGCTCCCCTTTAACAATGGGTTCTACTGGTGCTCTGAGATAAGAAAGACCAGCCGCGTACCGGTGGTTTTCATTTCATCGGCGGCTGACAACATGAATATAATCATGGCAATGAACATGGGCGGCGACGACTTTATCGCAAAGCCGTTCGATATGCCGGTGCTTGTTGCGAAGCTGCAGGCGCTGCTGCGCAGAAGCTATGACTTCACCGAGCAGGTCGGCATTCTGGAGCACAAGGGCGCAAGGCTCAACACCTCAGAAGCCGCACTGTATGCGGGCGGAAGCCGTATCGACCTCACACGCAACGAATACCGCATAATGCAGACGCTCATGGAAAGCAAGGGAAAGATAGTCAGCCGTGAAAAGCTGATGGACCGCCTGTGGGAAACCGACTGCTTCATCGACGAAAACACGCTCACCGTCAATGTCGCAAGACTGCGCAAAAAGCTTGACGCAGCAGGTCTTGAGGGCTACATAAAAACAAAAGTCGGAATGGGATATATCATAGAATGACAGCTTATCTTAAAGCCCGGCGGCGGGTCATTGCCGCATTTGTTGTATTTGCGGCGGTCATCGCCGTGGTTTATACTCTCGGCGGCGTGCCGCTGGGGGCGACCGGTTACGCCGGTGCAATATGCGGCTCGCTTGCGCTTGCGGCGGGCATTGTTGATTATATTCGATTCAACCGGAAACGCAGCACGCTCGAAAAGCTGCGTGAGCAGATAACCATTTCCTGCAGCGATCTTCCTGAGCCTGACAACGCCATCGAGCATGGCTACTCAGAACTGATCGGGATATTGTTCCGCAGCCTTGGCGACACGCAGGCGCACTCAGAAAGAAAGCTTGCGGAAATGGCGGACTACTACACGATGTGGGCGCACCAGATAAAGACGCCCATTTCCTCGATGAGGCTGTCGCTTGCCGAGCAGGACTCCCCAGAAAGCCGTGAACTCACGGAGGAACTCGTGCGAATCGAGCAATATGTCGAAATGGTGCTGTGCTATATCAGGCTGGAAAGCAGCGATACCGACTACGTGATTCGTGAATGCAGCCTTGATTCGATAGTCAGGGCGGCTGTGCGCCGATTCTCAGGGCAGTTCATCAGAAAGAAGCTGACGCTCGATCTTCAGCCGACCGAATACACCGTGCTGACCGATGAAAAGTGGCTGCTTTTCGTGGTGGAGCAGGTGCTGTCGAATGCGCTGAAATACACAAGGGAAACGCCGCAAAGCACTCAGGACTCCGCTGAAAAGGACAGGATAACGATATCGTTTGAGAACGAAACGCTCTGCATAGCCGACACCGGCATAGGCATTGCCCCAGAGGATCTGCCGAGAGTATTCGAGCGTGGATTCACCGGCTGCAACGGCAGGACAGACATGAAAGCAAGCGGTATAGGGCTTTATCTCTGTAAAAGGATATGCACTGCGCTGGGTCACACCATAAGCATTCAGAGCGGCGGAGACGGCACACGTGTTTATATAGGTCTGTCACGCAGCACCACCGACCTGCGGGACTAATGATGTGACAAAAATGTAAGGCTGATGTAAGGTGATTCGATTGCGGCTTTGCGGGCATTCTGGTATACTAAGTACAGACAGGACGGCGGCGCACTTCCCCCTCAATTTGCCGCCGGTCTGTCAGAAAGGAAGGACAGATATGCCTATATTAGAGATAAGCGGTCTTAAAAAGACCTACACCACACGGCTCGGCGGAAACAGCGTCGAGGCGCTCAGAAACGTTAGCTTCACCGCAGAGCGCGGAGAGTTCATTGCGATAATGGGCGAAAGCGGCTCAGGCAAGACTACCCTGCTGAATATCCTCGCAGCGCTTGATAAGCCCACAGGCGGCAGCGTTATCCTTGACGGAATGGACCTTTCCAGAATAAGCGACAAGAAGCTTGCGGACTTCCGGCGTGAAAATCTGGGGTTCGTGTTTCAGGAATTTAACCTGCTGGATACATTCACGGTGCGTGACAATGTACTTCTGCCGCTCGTGCTTGCAGGAGAAAAATACTCTCAAATGCAGCCGAAGCTTGAAAAGACCGCTTCAATGCTCGGTATCGCTCCCCTGCTGGACAAATACCCCTACGAGATATCCGGCGGACAGAAGCAGCGCACAGCCGCCGCACGTGCCATCATCTCCGACCCGAAGCTGCTGCTCGCAGACGAGCCTACCGGCGCACTGGACAGCCGAAGTTCAGACGAGCTTCTCGCACTGTTCCGTGACATCAACCGCAGCGGTCAGACTATCCTGATGGTCACGCACTCGGCAAAGGCGGCAAGCCGTGCGGGACGTGTGCTTTTCATCAGGGACGGCGCGGTATTCCACCAGCTATATAGAGGTAATCTTTCGGACGACGAATTTTACCGCCGCATAACCGACGCACTGACGCTGCTTTCCTCCGCTTCGCAGGACGTTACTTCCATACGCAGGGAGGGCGAACGCTGATGAAACTGTATATCAGACTTGCCGCAGGAGGAATACGCCGAAACAGCAAGCTTTATGTGCCGTATATTCTCACCTGCTCGCTCATGGTGATGATGTTCTATATCGTTGGCTTCCTCGCAACCAACTCAATGCTGGAGCAAATGCGTGGCGGCGATTCAATGGCAATACTGCTTAGGCTTGGCGTGTACATTATGGCGATATTCTCAGCCATTTTCTTGTTCTATACTAACTCGTTCCTGATAAAGCGCAGAAAAAAAGAATTCGGTCTTTACAGCATTCTCGGCATGGGAAAGCGCAGCATAGCCCGTGTTATGACGTGGGAAACGCTGATGGTATATCTTCTGTCGGTGACCCTCGGACTGCTCGCCGGAATACTGTTTTCAAAGCTTGCTGAACTGCTTGCGATAAAGATACTCAGGGGCACCGCGCATTACGAGTTCACAGTCAGCGGTTCGACTATCGTTTTGACAGCAGCTGTATTCGCAGGCATCTTCCTGCTGATATATCTGAACGTACTGCGGCAGGTGTTCTTCTCAAAGGCTATCGACCTGCTGCATTCTGAGAACGCCGGCGAAAAGCCGCCCCGTGCAAACTGGTTCCTCGCGGTGCTCGGTGCGGTGACGCTCGGCATAGCATACTACATGGCAGTGGCAATAGAACAGCCGATAACGGCGGCGCTGACATTCTTTGCGGCTGTAATAATGGTCGTGGCTGCGACATATCTTCTGTTCATTGCAGGCTCAGTGGCATTATGCAGAGTGCTGCAGCGGAACAAGCGGTATTACTACACCACACGGCACTTCATTTCTGTGTCGCAGATGGCATACAGAATGAAGCGGGGCGGAGCAGGTCTGGCGTCGATTTGTATTCTCTGCACCATGCTTCTGGTGACGTTATCCTCTACCATATGCCTTTATATGGGCGAGGAACATACGATCGGACTGCGGTACCCAAGAGATATCCTGATATCCACTAGCGGCATGAGCGAACAGCAAATACAGAAAATGCAGAGCAATATCGACGACATACTCAAAGAGCACGGAAAGACTGCGGACAATATCCTGAAGTATCACTACGTCAGTATGTACGGCATACTTGACGGCAGCACATTCACCCCCTATTCAGACGTAAACAACGACCCCGGCGCACTGATATCCGACGTCCGCACGGTGTATGTGATACCCGCAAAGGACGCCGAATCTATCTGCGGCACGGAAATCACGGTAAACGACGGCGAGGCTGCGATGTATCTGAAAAGCGGCGGCTATGAGTACGGCAGCATAACCATAAACGGTTCGGCAGAACTGAAAATAACCGAACATATCGACAAATTCACAGTGAACTCACAGGACGCAGCAACGGTGTATGATTCGATATATCTTTTCGTAAAGGACATCAGCGTTCTGGAGGATATGAGCGGGGCGAACAGCTTTTCTCCGGATAATATCTGCTATTATTACGCATTCGACATTGACGGCACATATACGGAAAAATACAACGCATATCAGGACATCACCGAAAGCATTTCCGAAGTTTCTGACGGAGCGTCATATAACATGGAACTTGCGTCTATCGAGGACTTCCTCGGTAGCTACGGCGGACTTTTCTTCCTCGGTATCGTGTTCGGCAGCGTATTTCTTCTTGCTGCGGTGCTTATAATGTACTACAAGCAGGTAAGCGAGGGATATGACGACAGCGCACGTTTCGATATTCTGCGCAAAGTCGGCATGAACGACCGTGAGATACGCCGTGCGGTCAACTCGCAGGTGCTGACAGTGTTCTTTGCCCCGCTCATTGCGGCAGGAATACACATGGCGTTCGCATTCCCCATGCTGTCAAAGCTTCTGGCGCTGTTTGCGATGACCGACACCCCTTTTCTTTCGGGAGTCACACTTGCGTGCTTCGGGGCGTTTGCGGCAGTATATATCCTCGTGTATGCGATAACCTCACGCAGCTATTACAGAATAGTGAGCAGGAACGAAAGGCGGTAAGCAAATGACAACAAGGCGCAGGGTTTTCAGGGTCGTGCTTCTTATAATAGTATCGCTTGTATCACTGGCGATGATAGCAGCCGGCGTATTCGCCCTGCTCGGCTGGAATATGAACAGAGAAGCGGTCAGTGAAAAGCCGGTAAGGCAGATATATGCGGAGCTTTCCGCCGACGAGCATTTCGTGCATTTCGACGAACTTCCCGAATTTTACGTGAATGCAGTCGTCGCCGTTGAGGACAGGGACTTCTGGGGACATAAGGGCATAGATCCGTCTGCGCTGATACGCGCCCTGCTCCACGACATCATGGCAATGGAATTTGCGGAGGGCGGCAGCACTATCACAATGCAGACCGCCAAGAATCTGTATTACACGCAGGACAAACGGCTGGAACGAAAGGCGGCTGAGCTTTTCACCGCTTCCGAGATAGAAAACAAGCTGGACAAGGAGCAGATATTTGAGTTATATGTCAACACCATCTACTTTGGCAGCAATTACTACGGGATATATGCGGCGGCAACGGGATACTACGGCGTCCCTCCCCTGCAGCTTACTGATGAACAGTGCGCTGTGTTAGCGGGGCTTCCGCAGGCGCCCAGCGTTTATTCGCCGGATGTATCGCCCGACCTCGCGGAAAAGAGGGCGCAGGTGGTGCTAAAGGCGATGCGTGACGCAGGGTATAATTGACACAGAACGCAACAACTACGAGTTCTATGTAACCGCTGTTCAAAAAGTGGAGTGAAGCAATTTCGCTTCTGCTTCTATATCAGAAAAGACCGTCACAGGAAACTGCGGCGGTCTTTGTATTTCGGATTATTGTGGCAGGTCTAGGTTCATTGACTAGTTAAGTATCATTCTCAGGAACACGCCTGCCCATCTCGTAGGCCTGTTCCATTGCCGGAGAAAGAAAGATATCTCCGGATTCTTTTGCGCCCAGTCCGAGCACCACGCCGCCCTCTACGGAGTCTGGCACACAGCAGGTGAACCCACGCAGGGAGGAGAGCATAGTTTCGGTGAACGATTCTTCAGGCGCTGCGCAGGTAATGATATAATAGAACGTTTTTCCTGCAAGCTGTGTAAAGAACGCATATGCACGGTCGAGCATTGTTTTCATCTGACCGGTCATGGAATAAAAATAGATGGGCGAGACAAGAACTATCACATCAGCCGCCGTCATCTTTTCACGAATTTCCATCATGTCGTCTTTTTGAACGCAGACCCCGTTGTTCTGCTGACAGTAGTTGCAGCCCAGCCACCCCGCCATTATTGAACCGGACGAGTGGGATCATGTTCAAGCTGAATTCGCCAGACGAAAAGAACTCGGAAATGCATACAGCGGAAAGAGTGTACTCTCTGCAAAACTGGTTTGCGAGGACTGCGGCGGGTTCTTCGGCTCAAAGGTCTGGCATTCCACAGATCGCTACCGTCGCACTGTTTGGCAGTGCAACAATAAATTCAAAGGCGGTGAACGCTGTCTGACGCCAACTGTGGATACGGAAACCGTACAGCAGCTCTTCATAAAAGCCTATAACCAGATGATGGAATGCAGAAAACAAATCATCGAGGACTGCGAACTGATGCGCAAAAAGCTGACCGATTTCAAGTCACTGGACGCCGATATTGAGCGTCACCTTGAGGAAACGCAGATTGTTGCCGAACTTGTCAAGGCTGCAGTTAAGGATAATGCAGTCACCGCACAATCGCAGGAAGCGTACTTGGAAAAGTATGAGGCACTTACCCAAAGGTATGAAACAGCGGTGGCGGAACTGGACCGCCTGCAAAATCTCCGTTCTATCCGCAGTCAGAAAGATAAGGCGATGGCGCTTTACATAAGAACTCTGAAAAAACAGCCAATCGTATTGAGTGAGTGGAACGACACCTTGTGGACTGTGATGGTAGAGAAAGCAATCGTCCACAGGAACGGAGAGATAACCTTTGTGTTCTACAATGGTACTAAGGTTAGAGTGGAGGAATTAAAATAGAAGTGCGACTTGATATTGACTTTACCAATAATAAACAGTAGGTATACTATTTTTTATTATGTCGCCTGTGAATTTTTTTGATTTATGTGGCAATGTATTATCAGCCCGACAGGACATTTGTGTCGGAATGTATATTTCTCATTGAATTACGCTCCGCACTGCGACAGTGTTTTCTGTAATTTATCGGCGTAACGCCGTACAGCTTTTTGAACTTGCGGCAGAAATAGCCGATGTTCTCAAATCCCGTTTCCTGCGCTATGGCGCAAACGCTGTTTTCGGTATCAACAAGCAGTTTTGACGCACGTTTCAGTCTGTATTCCACAACGTAATTTATCGGCGAAGTGTGCAGGTATGTCCTGAAAATATTGAGAACACTGCTTTTGCTTATAAGAACTGTTCCTGCAATATCGTCAAGTGTTATCTGACCGCTGTAATTATCATGAATATACTGCATCATTATCTGAAGCTTAGCCTGCGTCTGTGCGGAATGCCCGGACACGGGGCCGCAGTCTGTTATCTGTATGCTTTCATATAACAGACGCCATAGTTTCAGCAGAAGTTCTACCGTTTCCATTTCAGAAGCCGTGCCTGAACCCTGCACAGCAAATACCGACCTCATTGTTTCGATAATGCTGTGGTGCGCTGTTTCTTCGTCGGAAAAAATCACACATTCGGTAGTTGATTCAATTATCGGTCTGATGTATCTGGTGTATATCAGACTGCCCTGCGGCGCAAGCAGAACAGGTGAAAAAACAATGTTCGGAATGATGGCGCTGTCTTGGGCTTCAAACCTGTGTATCACCTGAGAATTTATAAAAATCCCATCGCCCGAGCTTAAAACATACCTGTTTCCACCCACCAGAAAATCAGCCTTGCCATGCTGTACATAAACAAATTCGACCTCTGGGTGCCAGTGCCAGTCGATACAGTGAAAGTCGAAATCCCAGATGTCCTCATAATAGTAGCTGAACGGATATTCTTCGCTGCCGTGACTTGCAGTTTCACGTAAGGTTTCGTCCGTTGTGATCCTGTCCTTTTTGATTTCATCACCCATGTTCTCACCTGATTTGCGATATTGTGTAATAAAAATGTGATTTTGTGCATTGAAATGTTATGATATTTACTATATAATCTGATTATATCATTTGTCAAGGAGTTTGTCAATATGGCTGTGAATTACAGAAAAACACTTATATCCTGCTATCTTGGATTTATCACACAGGCAATAGCGGCTAATTTCGCTCCGCTTCTATTTCTCACATTTCACAATGGCTATGGTATTCCGTTGGGGAAAATTGCCCTTATCTCGTCGGTATTTTTTGTTACTCAGCTTATCATAGATGTGCTGTGCGCACGTTTCGCCGACAAGATCGGCTATCGGAAATGCGTTATCGGTTCGCAGGCGTTTTCTGCGCTGGGACTTATCGGGCTTGCTTTTCTGCCAGAACTGCTTCCCGACCCGTTTTCAGGAATAATTATAAGCACGGTCATATATGCAATGGGAAGCGGTCTGACCGAGGTACTTGTAAGTCCGATAGTTGAAGCCTGCCCGTTTGAGCACAAAGAAGCCGCAATGAGCCTGCTGCATTCATTCTACTGCTGGGGTTCGGTCGGAGTCATACTCATTTCAACACTGTTTTTTACTGTTTTCGGCATAGAAAACTGGAAGTGGCTCTCTTGTATCTGGGCGATAATTCCACTGGTGAATGTTTACAATTTTTCAGTATGTCCCATTGAACATCCTGTCGAGAACGGCAAGGGAATGCGTATCCGTGACCTGCTCAGAGTACCGCTGTTCTGGCTTGCGATACTGCTTATGGTATGTGCGGGAGCCTCGGAGCTTTCAATGGCGCAGTGGGCATCGGCGTTTGCAGAATCCGCTCTCGGACTGACTAAATCAGTCGGCGATATTGCAGGACCGTGTATGTTTGCGGTGACGATGGGCATAAGCCGTACACTCTACGGGAAGTACGGCGAAAAACTCGATCTTATGAAATTCATGATAGGCTCGGCATTGCTGTGTCTGATCTGTTACATCACTGCCTCCCTGTCGGGAATACCTGTAATCGGACTTCTCGGCTGCATAATGTGCGGATTCTCGGTAGGTATTATGTGGCCCGGTTCTATAAGCATCTGCTCAGGCAAAATACCCACCGGCGGAACTGCGATGTTTGCACTTCTCGCTATGGCAGGCGATCTCGGCGGAGCACTCGGTCCTGCTATTGTAGGAAATATCACCCAGAATGCAGGCAATGATATGCAGAAAGGTATGCTTTCAGGCTGTGCATTTCCCTTGATACTTATGGTATCGCTCCTGCTGCTGAACAGGGCCGGACGTAAAAACAACTGATCATATCCGGCAGGTTTATGCAAAAAATATGATAAAAAGGCACCATGTATTAAAACGTGATGCCTTTTTTTATCTTTTGATGTCAGCAGTTAATTTACAAATTTCATAGAATCCGTTCTATATTTCTGAGAAGTATTATCTGCATCGTGGGTATAGTGGCTTTTCAGTTGGTGTAAGATTGAAATTTCTGCATTAAACTTATTTTTTTTAGCATTGACGATTGTTATTCCGCCTGATATTCTTAGTGTTCAAACTTTACAGTTCCGAACCACAGAGTGGGAAAATAAGATAACATGGCTGCAAAACTGTTTATCCCTTAGAGATAATGTCCTGCGTGGTTTTGTCATTTTTAGGAATAATTAAAAAGTGCACACCCCCTTGCCGAAAATGCACACCCTTACGACCTTTCGTTAAATAGTATAAAGGCAAAAAATAGAAAATGCTCCGCTGTGACCGTTTTTCAGTCACCGCAGAGCATTCTTTCGTTAAATTGTGCTGACAAATCCCATTAAATAAGAACTTTCGGATAAAGAAAACGGACACCAATAAAGATACGCATTGTATTAAAATTGGTGTCCTATTATGGTCGAGATGACAGGATTCGAACCTGCGACCTCTGCGTCCCGAACGCAGCGCTCTACCAAACTGAGCCACATCTCGTTGTTGACTAATATATTATATCACAGGGGAAAGAATTTGTCAAGCACTTTTTTCAAAAAAGCGCAGAAACTTTACAGAACAGCCATGAGATCATGGCAAAACCGAATTGTGCATTATCGAACAAAATCGCCCCCAGAACTAACTGGAGGCGAAGCACATTGCAGCATCATGCTGCTGGTCGGAGTGACAGGATTCGAACCTGCGGCCTCAACATCCCAAATGTCGCGCGCTACCAACTGCGCTACACCCCGAAAAATGATCTATTGACAATCACACTATATTTAATTATAGCATAAAGGAATAGATTTGTCAAGTGCTATTTTACTACCGAGATCGTAAAACAATGCGTTCACTGTCATTTTCACTGTTCTAAATACCATATAAAACAGGCACAAAACAAGTATGAAATAACACTATTTATTCAGTTTATAATTAGCGTGAATTACTACTCTTCCATAATAAAAGTCCATGATTGCAGTGTTTATCGACAATGGACATTCTTGTTTTTTTTGAGCGATTTTCAAATCGACATTTACAGGAACGCTCTAATATAAATATTTACCCAGCTTCACTGGAATATCTTGTATTTCAGCCGTATTTAGGTGTCTGTGATTGAACTATTCAACAATAATAATCCAAAGTAACCGAAATTGACTTGTAAGGGATTGATTTTTGATATCTTTTGTAGTATAATGAATGTACCGTAGGAAATGGACAGGAGGATAAAATTATGTTCAAGAACCAGGCAAACGGACGAAAGAACCTCGTAGGCTTAAAGATGCAGGAGGTTCGCAAATCCAGAGGTATTTCCCAGCGCCAGGTCGCAGACGACCTCAATGAACTCGGACTTATCATTGATAAGAACGCAGTTCAGCGTATGGAATCCGGTCAGCGCTTCATCACAGACATTGAGCTTGTAACGATTGCAAAGTACCTCAATATCTCTATGAACGAGCTGATGGCTCCTTTCAGCAAGTAAGCTGAATAAAGTAAATGCCCTGTGCCTTATGCCGGGGCATTTCACTTTTCCCCGCCCTGCCCTGCCGCATACTTCCCGAACTCAAATCTGCGCCCTCGGTATTACTCTACCGGTCATCTGTCCATACCGCCCATATGTCCATGATCGCAAAACAAATAAAAAAATCCACCACAGTTCATCGCTGCGGTGGATTTATGGCGGACAGGGAGGGATTCGAACCCTCGAACGGGTTTAATCGTTACACGATTTCCAATCGTGCGCCTTAGACCAGCTCAGCCACCTGTCCATATCTCTATTATTTTTTGTCGTTTTCACTCGACTTGTATATTATATCACACGGTGATTAATTTGTCAAGCACTTTTCTAAAATTTTTTTCTTTTTTATAGATCAGTTTTTTATTTCCCGTTATTGACAAAATATAACGAATGTGATATAATAAAAATCCATCTTTTTCACGTGATACCAGTTAGATGTCACACGTGCTTCATACTTAGAAAGAACAACGGAATGCAGGAGGAAAAAAATGAACGACAGATCGAGTATTACCGCATTGATGTCAGCGTTTGCAAGAGCCTATCACACACGCTGTGAGCAGCGGCCTATCTTCACGGACGATATAGCTGAAAAGCTGATGACCGCCGAAGAATATCAGCAGATATCACAGTATGTCAGCAGCGGTATCGACTTTTTCGCTCCCGAAAAGAAAAACGAGATCCACAGCAGGGACGAGATACTTAAATATATCGTCCGCACGCAGCTTGCCCCTACTCCGGCGGCAAGAGCAAGGTTCTGCGAGGATTCTCTCAAAACAGCTGTAATGACAGGCGTAAAGCAGTATGTCATTCTTGGCGCAGGCTTGGATACTTTCGCATTCAGAGAGCCTGAATATGTTTCCAGATACCACGTGTTCGAGGTGGACCACCTCCTCACTCAGTTGGACAAGCGCGAACGTATCGCACGCGCCGGATTATCCGTGCCGGAAAAACTTCATTACGTTCCGGTCGATTTCTCATGCGACGACCTGAGCAGCAAGCTTCTGGAATCAGGCTTCGACCCAAAGAAAAAGACGTTTTTCTCGTGGCTCGGCGTCAGCTACTACCTCACGGTGGAACAGATAGCTTCAATGCTGGACAGCCTTGCGGGTATCTCTGCAGAGGGCAGCACTCTGGTTTTCGACTGTGCGGACGAGGGTCTTTTCACCTCTGACATAAAACGAGTGCAGAACATGGCTGCCATGGCTGCGGCGGGTGGCGAGCCTATGAGATCGTGTTTCAGCTATCTTCAGCTGGAAAAGCTGATGGAGGAGCATGGCTTTCTGATTTACGAGTACCTCACGCCGGAGGATATCCAGCGACAGTTCTTTGAGGAGCAGTACGGCAATATGACTGCATTTGAGCATATAGACTACGTTACAGCGGTACATAAGATGTAAGCATATGGGAGGGCATCGACCCTCCCATTGCTTTTATTTACGCCGCACTTCCCTGCGTGAACATACTTCTTGCATTAGGGAAGCCGCCATGATCGCCGCCCCACGGTCTGCCGCCGTTCTGGCTCCATGCTCCGAAGCCGCTGCCGGTCGCGCCGTTGCCGCTTACTCCGTCAGTGGCTGTGACAGTGGAAAGCAGTTCATCGCCGCAATATATCGAGTAATCCTGCCCGCTTACAAAGTCGGGCGTTGAGAAGATAAGCGATTCGCACATCTTAGGCGTCGTTATGCTTATTATGACGTCGCCGTCCCCGCTGCGTACCTCAAGTGTGCTGTCCGCTTCAACATTGCCGTAGATCGACAGGCAGGGCTGTGATAACGTGCTGGGCGCCTGAGCCATTCCACGCGAGCCAAGTGCGATAAGAGTACCGCCGCTCAGCGCAAACGACTGGTCGTAATCCAGTGCGCCGTTTCCGCCGTCTGTAGGTCCGAATACCACCAGTGTACCGCCGCTCATGGATATAGTACCGTTCGAGTCTATTCCGTCGCCGTCTGCGTTAGATGTCAGACTTCCTCCGGAAATTGCGATATAGGGCGTAAATCCGTCCTCTGCTGCGCTTCCGCAGGCATTCACGCCGTCGTCTGCCGCCCTGACGCTGATCGTGCCGCCGCTTATAGTTATTCCCACTGCTTCAAGCCCCTCGTAGGACTGCGTAATAAATATCTCGCCGTCTGTTATGGTCAAAAGCACGTCTGAATGTATTCCATCGTCGCCGGAAGCCAGCGTAAATATGCCCCCGTCTATCGTGATACTGCCGTTGGAATGCACTGCGTCGTCTGCGCAGTCTGCAGTGATAGTACCGCCGGATATAGTTATATCGCCGCCTGCCTTTAAGCCTTTCATGCTCTCGGCAGATGTGCCGTCCTCTGCTTTAAGTTCGCTGAAATCAAAGCCGTCTGAGCCATCGGCGAAGAATCTGTCCATTCTGCCGCCGTTATCCGTTGTATATTCCACCGTGGAGCTGCCGCCGCCTGTCACGATATCAACAGCGCCGTCCGTCATGCAGAGCACAGTTTCAGCCTGAAAACCGTTGTTGCCGCATACCAAATGATATTCGCCGCCGGTTATGCTGATGTAGCCCTTTTCAGCATTGTCCGTGCAGGTAGATTTTATGCCGTCGCAGCCGCTGTTCAAGGTAACGCTGCCCGCTGCCGCAAGCACGTAATCCTTTCCGATAATGCCGTCCTCCGCCGCTGTGACGCTGATAGTACCGCCGCACAGCTTCAAGCCGTCCTTGCTCTTTATGCCGTCTTTATACACACCGTTCACGAACAGCGAACCGCCGCCGTTTATCACCAGAGTGTCCTCAGAGAATATCGCCGCACCGGTGTCGTCAGAATTGCCCGTGCCGTCGGACAGCGTGCTGCTTGTTCCGTCCGCAAGCGTTATCGTCAGCTTATCTGCGCTCTTGCAGTATATTGCGGGACCGTCCTCGCAGGAAAGATCCAGCCCGTCAAGCACCAGATATACCTTATCATCGCTGCTGCAGTCGATAACTAACTGTCCGATCCCGCTGCCGGATATCGCATATGTTCCGGCTTTCGTGATGGTGGCGGTATTCCCTGCCGCGGAAACACCCGAACCATTGCAGACAATACCTGAATCAGAAAAAATCACCTTGCTGCTGCAGACTTCCTGCGGCGTCATGTCCTTTTCGGTGGCAGTCTTTACTGTAAACTGCACCTTTTCTTCCTCCGCCTGAGAAATCTCAACCGGCGCTGCGGAAGCGTCCCCTGATTCCGCAGTTATCTCCCCCGATGAAACCGGAGTGCCGCTGCAGCCGGTGCTTGTGTTTACTGACAGTGCTATCGAGCAAAGTGCAGCAATAGTTCTTAGTGGTGATCTCATTTGTAACGCTCCCTTGAAATGCCATGGACCTAATATATCATGGTTTGAACCATCGGTTTTATAGTGCGCCCTCGTTTTCCGGCATAAGCCCGATGGATATCATCAGATTGCCGTTGCGTGTGCGGAGTTTGTCTATCATTTCTTTCTGGCGTGACGGGTCTTTTTCGAGTACCTCATAGCGCAGGTCGAACAGCGTACCCATTGCGGTAGTCTTGACCTGAATAAGTTCGCAATGGCTGAGGTATTCTGCGAATATATCGTCGAACGCCCCGCTGTAGTCGAGATTTTCAGGTATCGAGATACGCAGCAGCTTCTTTCTGCGGTCTGTCCTGAGTGCGGGAATGAACCCGGTCACTGCCAGAACAATGCCAGCAGCCACCGCAAGAAGCGCAGCAAACCCGATGTAGCCCATGCCTGTTGCAAGACCTATGCTCATCGCATAGAAGATATAGCATATATCTCGTGCGCTGCCCGGCGCAGAACGGAATCTCACAAGATTGAATGCGCCCATGACCGCAATTCCTGCGCCGACCGAGCCATTCACCAGCATTATTACCGCCTGAACGAGCACCGGCATCACGATAAGCGTGATAAGCAGGCTCTGCGACGAGCGTTTTGACGTCAGCCGGTAGATCACCGCCGCAAGTATGCCAAAGGCTATTGACGAGCCGGTGCATATCAGCGCAGACGCCGCCGAAAGTCCCTCGGCAGGAATTATAGAATCAAACATTAAATTCACTCCGTATGTCGTTAATTGAACCGGCTTCACCGGCGATTTTCTCCTTGTACACTGAGCCGTATTTTGAAAAAGAACCGGGGGTCAATTCAAGGTCGGCAAGTATGTCGGCAAGCCACAGCGGGACGGCTGCGGCGGATTTTATCTCCATCACGCAGTCGGGCTGTGCTTTCAGCAGCTTTCCTGCAGTACCGAAGCGCAGGTCGGTCTGATCGAGCCGATATCTGACATTATTGTCGAGCGTCAGCCGAAGTTCGCCGTCGTCGTTTCCATGGAATGCCCGCCGGTCGTAGAATATCGCAGCGGCGGGTCTGAGCGACAGCCGCTTTGTTGTGTAGTCTATCTCGGACATCACCTGTCTGCCGTTGTAATCCGGCATTTCCGGCGCTTCCCCGCCGCATATATAGTTATACGCCTGAAGATAAGTCATAGCCGCACGGCGTTTATAGACCGTCCCACGAAACTTTTTCTTTATCTCTAGGAACACCGTGCTGTCGTCCTCAGGCACGCCGTATGCCCTGAGCCTGAGTTTCTCACGGTATATAGGCTTGCTGAGCGACGTTCTTATCAGGATATCGCTGTTGTCGCAATAAATCGAACTGATAGTCTGGCGGGAATACGCGTCCTCGGTCATCATGCCTGAGATACGCTCCAAAATCGACTGCTTTTGCCGTTCAGTCAGCAGGTACTTTATTTCATGCCGCATGAATGTATTCGCATATGCCACCGTATCACCGCCTTACCCTATCGCCGCCTTACTGGTATAAATTATAACTCATATATGTGACAATTTTATGATAAACGTAAAAGTTTTTTCCCGCCAAAGAAAAAAACTAAATCACAAAATTGTGCAAATTGCCGGAAATCAAAGCAGGCTCCACATCACGCACCGGCTTTTGTCAGTACGTTTTGTGAAGCCGCTTCGTTTATATCGACTCATTATTGCCTGCGGGGTCTGTCGTTCTCCCGAAAATGCGCATTTTGCCGCCGCTTACGCTGTACATCAGCCCCGTGTAGCCCCCACTGTCGGACTGCTGAGCAAATACCGGAGCATTACCCGCCGCCAGCGAAAGATAATCCGTGAAAGCCAATCCAAGCCAAGCCGCATATATTGCGGACAGCGTGAGCACGACAGCGAACACCGCTCTTTTCAGCCTCGGCATTGCCGGAGTACCGCCCGACCACCTGCCCAGAAGCTTTCTGAGCACTGCCGAAAGTCCCATCAGCACTCCCGCCGCAGCAGGTATCATTACCGCCATGCACAGCCATTCCTGCCATGAAAGCTGCACCATATAGAACAGGTCGCTCAATACCCATGAAGCAAGGCAGAACGCCGCAGGCAGCACGATAAGCATACCTATATGCCATTTTCTGAATGGTCTGCATACACCGTACAGCACGGAATAGCACACAGCTGCCGTGTAATATACAGCCATCACCGAAAGCCGTTCGTGCGGGATAGCGAAAATATTCTGCAGTATCAGCAGCGCAGATATTCCAAGCACGACCGCCAGACCGCCCGGCAGAGCCTTTTTCAGCACGTTCGTTATGAAGCTGCCCTTTACAAGGCTGTGATTAGGTTCAAGTGCCAGCAGGAACGACGGCGCACCGATAAACAATGCGCTGACCAGCGTCAGCTGTATCGGCTGGAACGGATAGGCAGCCGGAACGAACAGGAACAATATCGCAAGCAGGAACGAGAATATAGTCTTGACAAGAAACAGCGCCGCAGAACGCTGAATATTGTTGATACACCGCCTGCCCTCTTCAACGGCGAGCGGCATTGACGAGAAGTCCGAATCGAGCAGCACAAGCTGTGATACGCACCGGGCGGCGTCGCTTCCCGACTGCATAGCGACCGAGCAGTCCGCCTCCCTGAGCGCAAGGACATCGTTCACGCCGTCGCCGGTCATTGCGACCTTGTGACCCGCCGCTCTCAGCGCACGGACTAGTTCAAGCTTTCTCTGCGGGGTCACTCTGCCAAATACTGTGACCGATTCAGCTGCGCCGGAAAGCTCCTCGTCTGAAAGCAAGGAAGCGTCGACGAAGTTTTCAGCACCGGGAAGCCCCGCCTTTGCAGCTACGTTGGATACCGTCACAGGGTCGTCGCCGGAAATCACCTTCAGCGTCACGCCCTGCTCCCTGAAATAGGCGAGCGTGGACGGCGCACTTTCACGTATCTCGTCAGAAAGCACGACCAGTGCCTTAGGTTCAAGACCTGCGGGCAGAGCCTTGTCCGGCAGGCTTTCACCGCTCTGTGCGAGAAGCAGCACACGCTGTCCCTTTTCGGAATACTCAGAGCATATCCCGCTGAGTTTAGCGTATTCCTCAGGCGGCAGCACAAAGCTGGGTGCGCCCAGAACAAGCGTGCCGAAGCCGTCTATCTGTGCGCCGCTCCATTTTCTTGCCGAGGAAAAAGGCTCGGTGCGCACGCATTTTACGTCCGGCTTCTGCGGGAACGCTTTTGATATCGCAGCCATCGTCTGGTTTTCCTCGCCCATGGCTGCGGCTAGTGCGGAAAGTGCGCTTTCGGCATTGAATGCGCTGTCCAGACGGCGGACTTCGCTCAGCTTCATGCTTCCGGTGGTTATAGTGCCGGTCTTGTCCAAACACAGGACATCGACACGTGCAAGGCTCTCCACGCAGTAGAGGTCCTGACAGAGCGTCTGCTTCCTGCCCAGTCTTATCGAACTTACCGCCAGTGCGATACTTGTCAGGAGCACAAGTCCCTCAGGTATCATGCCTATTACTGCGGCGGTGGTGCTCGTTACGCTGTATCTGATATCCTGACCGGCTACAAACAGCGCCTTTGTGAACAGCACCAGAGCAAACGGCAGGATACACAGCGATATCGTGGATATTATCTTGTTTATGGCATTCATCATCTCGGAATGCCGCTTTTTCTGCTTCTTTGCGCCGCTTGCTATTTTGTTTGCGCAGGCGTCCGCGCCAACTGCGGTGACCTCTGCCCTGCCCTTTCCCGTAACCACGAAGCTGCCTGAATACAGAGTATCGCCGGGGTGCTTCGTGACTGTATCGCTTTCGCCGGTCAGCAGGCTTTCGTCTGCGTCAAGTTCACCCTCTGCAAGAATGCCGTCCGCACATAGCTGACGTCCCGCAGAAAGCAGCATGATGTCCCCCGGAACGATATCCGCCACCGGAACGACCCTTTCCCCGCCGTCACGCAGCAGGTGCGCCTTAGGCGCGGATATCAGCGAAAGGCGGTCTATCGTGCGCTTTGAGCGTATCTCCTGCACTATGCCGATGGCGATGTTGCAGAATATCACTCCCATGAACATCATGTTGCGGTAGGCACCCACAAGTGCGACGCACACCGCAAGTATCACGTTTATAAGGTTGAACAGAGTGAATATATTATCGGCGAATATCCTGCCGACGCTCTTGGTTTTCACCGAAAAGCTGCCGTTTGATTCGCCCCGGCGTATCTTTTCGTCCGCCTCAGCCTGAGTGAGACCCTTATTTATGTCAGTCATGACGGTCACCTCTCATTTTATCAGCCCTGACCGATATTCTCTCTTTGCTCGATTATCAGCGCAGTACCGCCGTGCACGATTATCCTGCCCTCGTCGTCGCTGACTTCGTTGCTGACGCCGAGCGGGTAGGCGTTGTCAAGGCGATATCTCACCAAGCCGTATTTCATTCCATATTCGCTCACGGTGCAGGTCTCGCCATAAGCGAAAACCGACACGTACCCCTTGAATTTAGGTATAACTACATCGCATTCACGTGCAATACGGATACGGGTACTTTCGCTGATGATGATACCCCTGACGCCCTTGCGGCGCAGAAATTCAAGCGTCTGTATATTCGCTATCGTATGATCTACCCTGCCGCCAAGCGCACAGTAGAGCCTTATTTCATCGCAGCCGTTGGCTATTGCGGTTTTGCACGCAAGAATCGTGTCCGTGTCGTCCTTTTCGGCGGGCGTGCGTATCACCTTTACTCCGGCAGGCAACTCGCTTTTCACGCTGTCAAGGTCGCCCACAACTATATCGGGCGTTATCCCCGCAGCAATTGCGTGGTCAAGTCCATGGTCGGCGCATACTATCAGCCCCTCAGGCTTTTCAGGAATAACGCACTCCGGCGAACCGCATATTATCGAACAAATTCCAGCCATAATTCACTCCCAGTCGTTTATTTTGCTTGCCTCGTCGTACATTCTGAGGTAGCTTGCATAGCGTGACTGCGCTATGTCTCCGTTTTCTGCGGCAAAGCGTACTGCGCAGTCCTTTTCTTTGATGTGTGCGCAGTCGGCGAAGCGGCATTTCTCCGCATACCCTGCGAACTCACGGAAGCTGTTGTCGAGTTCCCCCGCAGGTATCCTGCAGTATCTTTCAGTATCGACAGTCGAAAATCCCGGTGTATCAGCGACGTAGCCTGTCATCGAGCCATCAAGTTCGCACAGGCGGTAAAGCTGCGCCTGACGCGTCGTGTGCTTACCTCTGCCAAGCTTCTTGCTTATCACGCCGGTTTCAAGGGAAAGCTGCGGAAACAGCGTGTTCAGCAGGCTAGATTTACCCACGCCGGAATTGCCGATAAACGCAGTCAACCTGCCGTTCAGAAACTCTCTTACGCTGTGAGCGCCCTCGCCGGTCAGGTTGTTCACCTCGCATACCCTTATGCCGATATTGCGGTACACGGCGGCTATTTCGCCCGCATTCATGAGGTCAGGCTTTGTAAATGCTATCATCGGCTCAACGCCCTTGCTGTCCGCTATTGCGATAAGCTTGTCGAGAATGAAGCAGTTAGGCGACGGCTCGGCGCAGCTTATCACGAACACTATGCCGTCAAGATTTGCAAGCGGCGGGCGGACAAGGTGGTTCTTCCTCGGAAGTATCTCGGCGATAAGCGGCTCGTGATTCTCCTGAAGTTCCAGCCTTACGATATCTCCAGCGCTGGGGCTTATTCCATTCTGCCGGAAAACGCCCCTTGCGGCGCACTTGTATTCCGTGCCCTCTGGAGTCGGTGTTTTGCCCTCCTCATAGCCCGAAAGGGCATCTACATAATAGATGCCCCCGACAGCTCTGGTTATCAATCCATAGATGTTATCCACGGCTGAAATAACATTACCCCCTGTCATCACTCGACTGCGATACCCTGTCCGCCGGACTCTGTCGGCTCAGAAGAAGTATCCGGCTGCGAAGATTCGTTCTGCTCAGGCTCTGAACTTGTGTTGTCAGCTTCCTGAGTGTCTATCGTTGCGTCTGCTGTGTCCGGCTCTGAGGTATCGAGCGGCGGCTCTGTTTCATCAGCCTTGTTCAACTCGTCGAATATCTTGCTGTAAACTGTATCCTCTGCAGTAGCCTTGCTTCCGTCCTCAGGGAATACGACCACGATATCCATATATGTGCCGGTCTTTCCGGTCTGCTTTGACGTTACCTTGATGGTGACATTCTTGGTTTCGCCCGGCTTGCCCTTTACGACATACTTCATCGTCTTGCTGGAAACAAGTCCCACATCGAGCGTTACGCTGTTCTCTTCGTCAAGAACGCCGTCAACGAAGTATCTGAACTCGAACTCGCCGGTAGCCTTCTTGGGCAGGCTGAATGTCAGGCTTCTTTCCTTAACAGCGATCTCGCCGGAACTTATTTTCAGGGTTATCTCCGTGTCACGGTCTACCATCGTACCGGGCTCGATACTCTGCTCAACGACGGTATCCTTTTCGTGCTCTTCGTCGTCAACATACTCGATTTTTGCGTTCAGGTGGTACTCGTTGGCACGCTCCAGCGCAACGGAATAAGGAAGCGTCAGGAACTTCGGCACTGATACGGAAGTAGACTTCGGACCGCTGCTGATGAACAGCACGACCGTGCTTCCCTGATCTGCCATCTCGTGAGCGGCAGGCTCGGTGCGGATAATGAAATCCTTTGCGACCTCGTCGTCCTCGTCATATACGTTCTTTACCTTGAAGCCGTCCTTTTCAAGCTTGCTCTTTGCAATAGCTGCGCTGAGGTTGGACAGATCCTGAATCTCTATCTTGCGGATACCCTTGCTGACCTTTACAGTGACCTCGGTGCCCGCCTTTATCTTACGTCCCTCAGGGTACTGCTGATCGAATATCTGATCCTTTGTGACCTCGCTCCACTGCTGTTCGGGAACAAGCGTCATATATGCCGAGTACTTGGCCTTTGCCTCGTCCCATGTCATTCCGACAAGGTTCGGCATGAGGAACTCGTTGCTGTCGGTGACGCTGATATTCTCAGAATCATTCGATATGCCGAGAATGCTCGACAGCTTGCCCTCGTCACCGCCGCCGATATTGTTCACCACAAGTATCAGCACAAGGAAAACCGTTGCGATAACGAACGCAGTACCGACCGCAAACAGAATAGGTATCAGCGGCGAACGGCGTTCCTCGTATTCGTCGTCATCGTCCTCGTAATCATCATCGTCGTATTCGTCCTCATCATCAGGCTCGCTGCGCACTGCCTGACGGCGGCGGTTTCTTTCCTGCTCTGCTGCGGGGATAGGACGGTCGAAATACTTGGTCGTGCCGTCGGTAGAATTGTACTTATACTCGAAAATGATGCCCGGATTCTTCTTGAATTCCTCAAGGTCCTTTATCATCTCGCCGGCGGTCTGATAACGCTGAGCGGGGTCCTTCTGCATTGCACGCATTACTATCTGCTCAAGCCCCTCTGCGATCGTGCTGTTTATCTCAGACGGCTTCTTGGGCGTGCTCTGCATGTGCATGAGAGCGATCGACACCGGAGTATCGCCATCGAACGGCTTCTTACCCGTGAGCATTTCATAAAGAGCCACACCCACTGAATAGATGTCGCTGCGCTCGTCGGTTATGTCGCCCCTTGCCTGCTCAGGGCTGATGTAATGCACAGAACCGATGGTCTTTTCGGACATGGTCTTATTGTTCTCACGGTTGAAGCGAGCAATACCAAAGTCCATGACCTTTATCGTGCCGTCGCTCAGCAGCATGACGTTGCTCGACTTGATGTCGCGGTGAACTATCCCGCGGTCGTGTGCGTGCTGAAGCGCTTTAAGTATCTGAATAGTGAAGTGAACAGCGTCACGCCATTTCAGCACGCCCTGCTGCTCGATGTAGTCCGTCAGAGTTATGCCGTCAACATATTCCATTACAATGAACTGCACCTTGTCCGTGAATCCCACGTCGTATATCTTCACGATATTGGGGTGAGAGAGCAGCGCAATTGCCTTGGATTCGTTGCGGAAACGGCGCAGGAACTCATCGCTGCCTGCGAACTCAGTCTTGAGTATCTTTACGGCAACTATCCTGTCCTCTTCGATATCACGGGCCTTGTATATATCAGCCATGCCTCCGACGCCGATAAGCTCCAGAAGCTCGTATCTGCCGTCCAGCTTCTTTCCGATATTACTGTCCATAAATGCTCCGCCATTTCTCCATACATGATATATTCTGTCCGGTGCGCCGTATGGCAGCGCACGGTATGCCAGTCATATTACCTGCCTGAATAATAATACCATATTTCAGGCATTCCTGTCAACTGAATTGCACAAATTGTAATCAAACTGTAATTATTCAATAGCTATCAGGGCGACCGAAATATTATCGTGACCGCCGTTCTGATTAGCGTAATCCACTAATGCCGCGCAGGTGTCCCCCAGCTGATTCTCGAAACAGATGTCGAGAATATCCATATCATCGCCGTAGGAAGAAAGCCCGTCCGAGCACATCAGGATCATATCGCCCTGTTCAAGTTCCACCTCGAAGTAGTCCGGCGTGACAGTAAACTCCGCACCGATGGCACGTGTTATCTTGTTGCGGTCGGGGTGTACTTTCGCCTGCTCCTCGGTTATCTCGCCGCGGTCTACAAGGTCCTGCACATGGGAATGATCCTTGGTTATCTGCTGGATACACTCGCTGTCCTCTGACGAAAACAGGTGATATGCACGGCTGTCGCCGACATTCACGATATATGCAATATTGCCGGATACGATAGCCGCAACGCAGGTTGTGCCCATAACCGTGCCTTGAGGAAGCCTTGCAGCCGCGTCCACAACAGCGCTGTTTGCAGCGGAAACTGCGGTTATCAGCAGGTTTCTGATAGAATTGCGGTTCATCATTCCGGTGAAATTCTCGGTTATTCTATGCGAAATGACATCTGCCGCCATCTGGCTCGCAAGACCGCCGTGGTCCTCGCCGCCCATTCCATCGCACAGTACCGCAGCACAGGAGCCGTCGGGAAGCTGTTCGCTCCACACGCAGTCCTGATTTTCTTCGCGAAGAAGCCCTATATCTGTTTTGCTGAATATTTTCATAACTCACCGCCTGTTGTCTTTTCCTCCGGAGAGCCGTTCATTCCTCCGTCCCTCCTGAGCTGCCCGCAGGCAGCGTTTATGTCTGAGCCGAGCGTTCTGCGGACGGTCGCATTCAGTCCTGCGTCGCACAGACGCTTCCTGAATCGCTCCACAGAGCGGCTCTTGCGGAAATCCCGCTCACGTATTTCGTTTATCGGTATCAGGTTCACGTGACAGTTCATGCCGCCGAGCAGGTCTATAAGCTCCTGCGCAGACTGTTCGGTGTCGTTTACGCCCTCGATAAGCGAATATTCAAAGCTGATACGCCTGCCGGTCTTGGCAAAGTAGTACCGGCACGCCTCCATAAGTTCCTCCAGATGGAACTTTTTGTTTATCGGCATTATCTCGCTGCGGCGTTCGTTTGTCGCCGCATGAAGCGAAATCGACAGCGTAAGTCCGGTTTTCAGTTCTGCGAGGTCGTATATCCTGTTGACCACGCCGCAGGTTGACAGAGAAATGTGCCTGAGGCTCATGCCGTCGCCGCCGCTGTTTATCAGCGACAGGAATTTCAGCACGTTGTCGTAGTTGTCAAGCGGCTCGCCGATACCCATCAGCACGATGCTGTCCACATGACGGCCGCTGTCACGCTCCGTTTCATAGACCTGCAGAAGCATTTCGCTCGGCAGAAGATGTCTGACGAAGCCCGCTATCGTGCTTGCGCAGAATCTGCAGCCCATGCGGCAGCCGACCTGCGTTGATATACACAGGCTGTTGCCGTGCTTGTATTCCATAAGTACCGTTTCGACTGCTTCCCCGTCGGGCAGCCCATAAAGATATTTTACCGTATTGTCTATGTTAGATACAAGCTTTTTTTTGATATTTAGGTGTTTTATACAAAATTTTTTTGATAGTTCATCACGGAATTGTGCAGAAATATTACTCATCTGAGCAAATTCAGTGATTTTCTTGACATGAAGCCACTCGTAAATCTGCTTTGCCCTGAAAGCCTTTTCTCCCATTCCGACGATCTCGTTTTTGAGTTCGTCAGGTGTCAGGGATAGAATATCTATTTTTTCCAGTTCGTCCAATCAACTCAGCCTTTCTTGCGGAATGACGCCGTAAAGAAGCCGTCGCCGCCGTTTTCGTCCGGACAGTATGTGCGCATAGGTTCTCCCGCTGCTGCGGGGTATGGCACGTGCTGCACTATCGGCAGAAATTCGGGGTGCTCCTGCGCGAATCTGTTCGCCACATCATCGTTTTCGGCACGTGAGAGCGTGCAGGTGGAATACACCAGCGTACCGCCCGGCTTCACGTACCTTGAAGATGTTTCCAGTATTTTGTACTGCAGTTCCGGAAGTTCATTAAATTCGTCGGGGTTTTTGTATTTTATTTCCGGCTTTCTGCGTATAACGCCAAGCCCTGAGCAGGGTACGTCGCACAGCACCCTGTCCGCCATCGGCATTGACGGGTCATAGCGGGAAGCGTCGTTCTGGCGTGCGCTGATTATCCTGATACCGAGCCTTGACGCTCCGTCCTCGATAAGTCCCACACGCATATCATGTATATCCATGCTGACGAGCGTTCCGTTATTGCCCATAAGTTCAGCCAGCGTGAAGCTTTTACCGCCGGGGGCGGCGCAGACGTCCAGCACCGTTTCGTTGACCACCGGTCTTAATGTAAGGCAGCAAAGCTGCGAGGAAATATCCTGAATATGGAACAGACCGTCACGGAACGGCTTGCATTTCTCTATGCCGCCCGCCAGTTCCAGCCGTATGCAGTTTTCAAGTCCCGGAAAGGCCTCTGCCTTTATCTTGTGCTTTGAAAGCTCGGTCAGCAGCTTGTCGGTCGTGGTTTTCAGGGTATTCACCCTTGCGTAAAGCGGAGGCTTGCCGACTGACGCCCGCAGCGCCTTTACCGCAAATTCCGTGCCGTATTCCGTCAGAAGCTTCTGCGTGAGCCACTCCGGACAGGAATACTCGACGGACAGCCGCTTTTCGGGCGGCATTCCGAGGTAGCTTATCTTCTTGCCGCTGCGGATAAAGCTTCTCAGCATTCCGTTGACGAAGCCCTGTGCGCTGAATAGCTTAAGCTTCTTGCACAGCTTCACGCTCTCGTTTACTGCGGCGCTTTCCGGCACTGACGGCATATACAGCAGCTGGTAAAGTCCCGTTCTCAGCACTGCGACCGCCGCAGTATCAAGCTTTTCAAACGGTATCTTTGAGTTTTTCTCAATCACATAGTCAAGGGTGAGCTGACGTTCGAGAACTCCGTAAAACAGAGCAGCCGCAAACGCCTTGTCACGGTCGCTGAGGTCGGTTTCAGAAAACACCTTGTCCAGCAGTATATTGGAATACGCTTCGCTGCTGTCCATTTTCAGCAGCATTTTGACCACTGTGAGCCGTGGGTCAGCCATGGTCAGCCCTCCTTTTTTCGCAGGTTTTATCTTCTGCTTCTGTAACTGAGCAGTCTCAGCAGCTGAGTAAACGACACGAGCAGGCTTGCGACATATGTCATTGCAGCGGCTGTGAGCGTTCTTCTCGCACCGTAAAGTTCGTCGCTTTCAAGTATGCCCTCGCTGCTTATCGTCATCATTGCACGGCGGCTTGCGTTGAACTCGACAGGCAGCGTCACAAGCTGGAACACGACAACGAACAGGAACAGGATTATTCCTGCGTCAACGAGCGGCTCAAAGCTGAATATCAAGCCAAGTATGAACACGAAGATATAAGCGGTCGAGCCAAGCTGCGCCAGCGGGAAAATAGCCGAGCGCACCTTTATCGGAACATAGCCGGTCGAATGCTGCACCGCATGGCCGCACTCATGCGCCGCAACTCCGATGGCAGCAAGCGACGTGCTGTCGTATACGCTCTCAGAAAGCGACACGATATTCGTTCTGGGGTCGAAATTGTCGGTAAGACTTCCGCCTATGCGCACCACCTGAACGTTATACAGTCCGTTCTTGTCGAGGATACGCCGTGCGACCTCGCTTGCGGTTATGCCGCGGCGGCTGCTTACCTTGTTGTATTTATTGAATGTTGTTCTGACATTTATCGAGCAAATCAGCGCAAAGATGAATGCGGCGATACACAGGAAATACGCCGTCATGTAGTTCACGCTGAAGTAATTCGTGCGGGCTGTGCGTCCCGCAAATGATATCAATAGCTGTACCATATCCATATTTGCCTCCTAAAAAACAAACGCCTGACTTACTCGAAGATATTATGCGCATATATCAGGGATTTACCCTAATTTCGTCCCTGCGGACGGCTTTTTTCCACGAAGATAAGCCGAGATATCCATGCGCTTTCCGCCCTCCGGCTGCACCTCGGTAAACTCGACTGCGCCGTCTGCGCACATCACCGCAAAGCGGTCTGGGTCAACTATCTCGCCGGGCTGACCAGAGTACTTTCCGGCTGAGAGCCTTGCGCCGTACACCTTAAGCCGCTTCCCGTCAAGAATCGTATATGCGCAGGGAACGGCTGACATTGCCCTGATGAAGTCCCTCACCTGAACTGCGGACTTTGTGAAATCAAGCAGAAGTTCCTCTTTGCTTATCATCGAAGCATAACAGGTGTCGCCCTGCTGCGGTATCCTCGGCGCAGTGCCGTTTTCCACCTGCTGCAGAGTGCTTACGATGAGCCTTGCGCCCATTTCTGCCAGCTTGTCGTGGAGTTCAGAGCCGGTCATGTCCTCAGGTATCTCCATGCTGTCCTTCAGAATCATGTCGCCGGTGTCAAGCCCCTTTGCCATGTACATTGTGGTAACGCCGGTGGTTTTCTCGCCAAACTGAATGCACCTCTGTATCGGCGCAGCGCCTCTGTACATAGGCAAAAGCGAAGCGTGCACGTTTATGCAGCCGTATTTCGGCAGGTTCAGAATGCTTTCGGGGAGGATCTGCCCGTAGGCTACCACGATAATGCAGTCGGGGTCAATTTCCTGCAGCACTTTCAGCGAATTTTCAGCGTCCTCGCCCTTACGCAGGCTCTGCGGCTGATATACCGGTATATCGTGGCTGAGTGCGCATTCCTTGACTGGGGTCATCTGTATCTGCTTTCCGCGGTTTTTCGGCTTATCAGGCTGAGTGAATACCGCTGCGACCTCGTGCCCGGCGTTTATCAGCGCTTCAAGGCAGGACAGCGAGAACACCGGAGTACCCATAAACACAAGCTTCATTCGTCTTCCTCCCATTCCTCGACCTTATCGGAGTAAAGTATGCCGTTAAGGTGGTCTATCTCATGGCAGAATGCCCTTGCAAGAAGCCCTGAACCAAAATACAGGTGCTTTTTGCCGTACCTGTCATAGGCTTTCACCCTGACCTTTGCGGGGCGTGTGACTATGCCGGTCTTTCCGGGATAGGACAGACAGCCCTCAGATCCACTCTGCTTGCCCTTTATCGCCGATATCACCGGATCAACAAGCTCTAGCAGTCCGTGCCTTTCGTCTGCGTCTATGACCACAACACGCTTGAGTACGCCCACCTGCGGAGCGGCAAGACCCACTCCCCCGGCGTCGTACATCGTTTCCGCCATATCGTCGAGAAGTTCCCACAACTCCTCGTCAAAGACAGTGACCTCCGAGCATTTCTGCCGCAGAATATCATTGCCAAATTGAAGTATTTCCAGAACCGCCATTTTATAACCTCTTTTCTGTACAGGCGACAAAATATCGACCTTAGTCCTTAGGCAGCACGAATCAGCGTCCGGACTGCGGCAGACCGTTATTCTCGTCCTTTACGTGGTCGATGAAAAGTATGCCGTCCAGATGGTCTATCTCATGGCAGAACGCCCTTGCAAGCAGTGCGCTGCCGGTGCGTGTGAACTCGTTGCCGAATCTGTCCTGAGCCTTTACGGTGACGATATTCGGCCGCTCGACCTCCTCCCAGACGTTCGGAGCGGACAGACAGCCCTCGCCGCCTGTCTGCGTGCCCTCTGCGGACACTATTTCGGGATTTATCAGCTCGATAACGCCGTTTCCGTCATGCACGTCTATGACTACGGCACGGCGAAGCACGCCCACCTGCACGGCGGCAAGACCTGCGCCGTCCTTGCTGTGCATGGTTTCCGCCATATCGTCGAGAAGCTGCCACAGCCGCTCGTCAAAGGCGGTCACCGGTCTGCTCTTTTTGCGCAGGATATCATCGCCGAATTTAACTATCTGCCTTAATGCCATTTTCTTTTGTTCTTCCTTTCATTATGGGTCGCCGTTCATGTCGGCGAAGAATGACACATTTCTGAATGCACCGTCAGAGCCTGCCGCTTTCAGCGACTGCTCGACCAACCGCCTCAGCTGACTGGAATTGCGGCATTTCAGTATCAGCCGCCAGCGGAATCTCCCGTTTACCTTGCTGATGACGTTCCTTGCGGGACCAAGTATCTGCAGCGGAATATCGGGGCAGTCCTGCTGACGCCGCTGCTCCAGCATATCCCTGAACAAAGCCGCCGCACGGCTGCATTCGCTGTCTATCAGCGAGGTAAAGCCTATGACCACAATATCGCAGAACGGAGGGTACAGCATTGCTTCACGCAGCTGTATCTCCTCCTCGTAGAAATCGGGGTAATCCTGATGTGCGGCGAGATTCAGCACGTAATGGTCGGGCGTGAACGTCTGAATCATCGCTCTGCCCCGCTTGCCGCCCCTACCGCCTCTGCCGACGACCTGAGTTATCAGCGAGAACGTCCTCTCATACGCACGGAAATCTCCCGCATAAAGGCTGTTGTCGGTCCTCAGCACGCCGACCAGCGTGACGTTCGGGAAATCAAGCCCCTTCGCTATCATCTGCGTGCCGACTATTATGTCGTATTCGCCGTCGGCAAACGCCTTGAATTTGCTCTCGAATGCGTTCTTTGCGGCGGTCGTGTCGGCGTCCATGCGCAGTATTCGGGCGGTCGGGAAAAGTTCGGATATCTCGTCCTCGATACGCTGCGTGCCCGTGCCTTTCATCGCAATGAATCTGCTGCCGCAGAACGGGCACACATGAGCCAGAGCCCTTGTATAGCCGCAGTAGTGGCACACTAATGTTCCGTTGGCTTTATGGTAGGTCAGCGGAAGCGCACAGTTCGGGCACTCGGAAGCCTTTCCACAGGAAGCGCAGCGCACGCTCGTGTGATATCCTCTGCGGTTGAGCAGCAATATCGACTGCTCCCCACGCTCCAGATTTTTGCGTATCTCGTCGATAAGCGGCATACTGAACGACGAATGGTTGCCGTTCTGCGATTCTATCCGCATATCCACGATATACACCTCAGGCAGCACTGCGTTGTTGTACCGCTCGTCAAGTTCAAACAGGCTGTACCGCCCCTGCTTTGCATTGTAGTAGCTTTCAAGCGACGGCGTTGCAGACGCCAGCAGCAGGAAAGCCCCGTGATAGAAGCACCTCTGCTTCGCCACGTCACGGGCGTGATATCTCGGTGCGCTCTCTGATTTGTAGGTGCCCTCGCCCTCCTCGTCAATGACGATTATCCCAAGCTTTTCGACAGGCGCAAAAACTGCGCTGCGCGTTCCCACGACTATATGCGCTCTGCCCGTCTTTATGCGGGTGTATTCGTCCGCACGCTCGCCAAGCGACAGACTGCTGTGCAGTATCGCCACCTCGTCGCCGAACAGCCGCCTGAATTTGCCGACCATCTGCGGCGTGAGCGATATCTCAGGTACAAGCATTATTGCCGACCTGCCCTGCTGCACCGCTTCATATATCAGCCGAATGAATACTGATGTCTTGCCGCTGCCGGTAATGCCACGCAGCAGCGCACATCTCGGCTTGTCCTCGTTCATCAGCCTAAGCAATCCGTCAAACACCTGCTGCTGCTTCGGCGAGAATACTATGTCGTTCGGGCTTTCGGAAGCCTGCTCGCCCTTTTCCAGACGGAATACCTGATATTCGTATTCTTCCAGAATGCCTTTCTGCACCAGACGTTTGACTACCGCCGCCGTGATGTTCAGCGCATAGCACACCTCGTGGACTGAGGCGGCTGTGTTCTCTTCAAGGAACTGAACGACCTGCTTCTGTTTGGGAGTCAGCTTCTGCGGCTCCGCTCCCTCAGGGAGTGCCGCAAGCTTCACCATCAGCGTGGTTTCATCGCCGACTCTGCGTTTCAGCAGGTCTGATTCACGCACTGCGCCGATATCGGTCAGCGATTTCAGCAGCGGCTTGTCCTCCGGCAGAGGGCTGAACCGCTCACGCAGGGCGTTTATACGCTCCAGAAGCTCCCGCTGCTGCATATCGAGCATTCCGTTGAAGCCGTTCACCGGCTCGTAGCGGGTCTGCAGCGTGTAACTCAGCCCCGGCGGGAGTATCGCACGGAATGCGTCAAAATATGTGCAGAACGTGTTATCTCTTATCCACTTACATAAGGCTGTCATTTCCGTGGAAATAACTGGCTCTGTGTCCGCAATGTCGCTCACGTATTTCAGCTTCTGCCTGTCCTCAGGGGCGGGCTGTACCGAAAACACAAGAGCAACACGGCTCTTGCTCCCTCTGCCAAACGGGACAACGACCCGCATTCCTGCGGAAATCTTACCGTAAAGCCTGTCCGGCACAAGGTATGTAAACAATGTATCAAAGCTGTACGCAGTCCCCTCGACTGCCGCAAGGACGGATTCTATCATTCTGCTCTGAGAGCGTCAAGCAGCGGCATACGGCGTACCTTGCGCAGCTTCTCGGCTGCGATAACGGCTTTCAGGTCGTCCACTGCCTTGGAAAGTTCGCCGTTCACTATGAGGTAATCGTAATTCTCAGCGAAGCGAAGTTCCTCCCTCGCCTGTGCGGTGCGCTCGATTATCTTCTCCTCTGTTTCCGTGCCGCGCTTTCTGAGCCTGCGTTCAAGTTCCTGCATTGACGGCGGCAGAATGAACACCAGACAGCATTCAGGGAACATACGCTTAATGTTCATTGCTCCCTCGACCTCTATTTTGAGTATCACGTCCTTGCCGGCGTTCAGCATATCCTCGACAGCCTTTCGGGGCGTGCCGTAGTAATTGCCGCAGTACTCGGTGTATTCCAGCACCTCGCCGCCGCTTATCATCTGCTCGAACTGCTCACGTGTGCGGAAGTGGTAGTGCACGCCGTCCACCTCGCCCTCACGTGGAGCACGGCTGGTCGCAGATACTGAATATCCGACATTTTCCGTGACCTTGAACAGCTGTTCAAGTATCGTGTCCTTTCCGCAGCCAGCCGGCGCAGATACGACAAAAAGCAAGCCCTTATCCATGGTCAATTTCTCCTTTTGATGAATCAGTCAGTTTTGCCGGACAGTGTTTCAGGGGTCTGCGCAGACATCACGACATGACCGCTGTCGCAGATTATCACGGAGCGTGTGCGCCTGCCGCAGGTGGCGTCGATAGCCGTGCCGCTGTCCTTTGCAAGCTGCACTATGCGCTTGACCGGCGCAGCCTCAGGACTTACCACCGCAACTATCCTGTCCGCATTCACGGAATTTCCGAAGCCTATGCTTATCAGCTTCATATGCCCTCCTATGCCTTGTCCACAAGCGTTGCGAGCCTTGCGGAATACTTCTCCCTGAACTCGCCGAAGCTGCCCTCGTCAAGCGCAGCCCTTATCCTCTCCATCAGCGTGTTGTAGAAATACAGGTTATGCTGCACCGCAAGCCTGCCGCCAAGCTGCTCGCCTGCCTTGAACAGATGTCTGATATACGCACGGCTGAAATTGCGGCAGGTGGGACAGTCGCACTGCGGGTCGAGCGGCTGCTCGTCCAGTTCGTAGCACTTGTTTGTAGCGTGCATTATGCCGTCCCATGTGAATATCGTTGCGTGGCGGGCGTTGCGGCTCGGCATTACGCAGTCGAACATATCTATTCCGCGGTACACGCTCTCGATTATATTCGACGGAGTACCCACGCCCATCAGGTATCTGGGCTTGTCCGACGGAGCATAAGGCAGCACCATGTCAAGGATATGGTACATCTCCTCGGTTGGCTCGCCTACTGCCAGACCTCCCACAGCGTAGCCGTCCATGTCCATCTGGGCGATGGTTTTCATGTGCTCTATGCGGATATCGTCGTAAGTACCGCCCTGATTTATGCCGAAAAGAAGCTGCTGCTTGTTGATGGTTTCCGGCAGCGAATTGAGCCTTGCCATCTCGTCCTTGCAGCGCTGCAGCCAGCGTGTGGTGCGCTCCACCGAACGCTGAACGTAGTCCCTCGGAGCGGGGTTCTCGATACACTCGTCGAACGCCATCGCAATGGTGGAAGCCAGATGCGACTGTATCTGCATACTTTCCTCAGGACCGATGAAAAGCCGCTTTCCGTCGATATGGCTGGCGAAATACACGCCCTCCTCCTTTATCTTGCGCAGCTTCGACAGCGAAAACACCTGAAATCCGCCGCTGTCCGTCAGGATAGGCTTGTCCCAGTTCATGAACTTGTGAAGTCCGCCAAGCTTGTATATCACATCATCGCCCGGACGCAGGTGCAGGTGGTAGGTGTTGCACAGTTCCACCTGCGTTTTCAGTCCTTTCAGGTCGACTGATGATATGCCGCCCTTTATCGCCGCTGCCGTTCCCACATTCATGAAAAACGGCGTTTCTATCGCCCCGTGCGGGGTAGTGAATACACCCCGCCTTGCTCGTCCCTCTGTCCGTTTAAGCTCAAACATCAAGCTGCTCCTTATCCTTTAGTATCTCTATTATTCTGTCCGCTGCCTTGTAAATATCGCCGCAGCCCAGTGTTATGACTAGATCGCCCGGCTGTACGTTTGCTGCGACATACTGCGCAACCTCTTCCATTCCTGTGAACCATACGCAGCCGTCTATCTTCTCCGCAAGGTCCTTTGAATAGATGTTATAGGTGTTCTTTTCACGGCTGCCCATTATCTCGGTCAGCACTACCTTATCCGCTATTGAAAGAGCCTGCACGAACTCGTCAAGCAGCATTGCAGTCCTTGAATAGGTGAAAGGCTGGTGCACCGCCCATACTCTCTTGAAACTCATTTCCTTTGCTGTGCGGAGCGTTGCCGCTACCTCTGCGGGGTGGTGGGCGTAGTCGTCTACTATGGTCACGCCGTTTATTTCAGCAAGGCGCTCGAATCTGCGCATTGCGCCGCCGAATTTGTCAAGTCCCTCACGCAGAGCCTGCGCAGGTATGCCAGCCGAATAAGCCGCCGCGCACGCTGCGACTGCATTGTATACGTTATGGATACCCGGAACACGTATCACGATGTGCGATATAAGTTCGCCCTTGTTCATCAGGTCAAATTCCGTCTGAAAGTCTGCGATATGGCGGATATTCTCAGGGTAGAAGTCGCAGTCAGAGGTCTTGCCGAATGTGATGACTTTCGCCTTAGTACCGCTGTCACGCACCGCCTGCATGGTGTTTTCGTCGCTTCCGTTGGCTATGACCATATCAGTGGTCTTTTTACAGAATTTTGAGAAGCTGAGTTTCAGATTCTCCATCGTCTTGAAATAGTCCAGATGGTCACGGTCGATATTCAGAACTATCGAAATATTCGGGAACAGCTTAAGGAACGTATCAACGAACTCGCACGCTTCGCATACCATATATTCGCTTTTACCCGCTCTGCCGCTGCCGCCGATGGCTTTCAGCTTTCCGCCGATAACTGCGGACAGGTCTATTCCTGCGGCAAGAAGGATATGGGTGAGCATAGATGTCGTGGTGGTCTTTCCATGAGTACCGCTCACGCAGAAAGCCTTGCTGTACCAGCTTGTGACCAGTCCGAGAAGCTCGCTGCGCTCGATGGTGAGAACTCCGCTCTGCTTTGCTGCGATAAGTTCAGGGTTATCAGCCATTATCGCCGCAGTATGCACGATGAGGTCCGCGCCTTTGATATTCTCAGGCGAATGCCCCAGATGAACGGGAATGCCCATTTTGCGCACTGCGTCCAGAGTGGCTGTTTCGTTGTTGTCCGAGCCGGTCAGGTAATACCCCTGCGAGTGCAGTATCTGAGCCAGCGGGTACATACCCGAACCGCCTATGCCGATAAAGTGAATATGCTTTTTGCCTGTCAGAAAATTCTCCACAGTAAAAACTCCTTACTTTCAGAGTATTGCCGGAATGCAGTATCTGCACAACTCCGGCAAAGTCATATGACGATACACAATAATTGTATGAATATTTTCCGCATTAATTCCAACAATATAACCACAAACAAACTTAACACCGGAGGTCATTATGGAAATAAGCGACATCAAAATCAGGAAAACAATGCACGAGGGCAGGCTCAGGGCGGTGGTATCAATAACCATCGACAACGCCATAGCCATTCACGACATAAAGCTTGTGCAGGGCGATGAACGTATGTTCGTTGCAATGCCCAGCCGCCGTGAGGATTCCGGCACGTTCCGTGACATAATCCACCCTATCTCAGCAAATGTCCGTGAAAAGATAGAGGAACAGATACTTCAAGCGTATAACGAATATATCCAGTGAATATCATATTGCGGCGGTGATTTTTTAGACAAACTCACCGTCGTCTTATTTTTCAAGCAGCAGCTTAGTTTTAAGCAGCGCTATCTGAGTCTTGGAATCCTGGATCTCGTTGCGCATTACCATCGCAACAGCCTCGTCAAGCGGGATATGCTCAACGTCGAGGAACTCGCCCTCGTCAAGCTTCTGGCTGCCGGAATGAAGCCCCCTTGCAAGATACATATGAATTACCTCGCTGTCATAAGCGGGCGTAGGAATAAGGCTGCCGAGGTAGGTGTAATCATCGCAGGTGCAGCCGGTTTCTTCTTTCAGTTCACGCAGTCCGCATTCGTGGTGGTTCTCGCCGTATTCCAGCTTCCCCGCCGGTATTTCAAGCAGCACCGCCTGATGAGGATAGCGGTACTGTCTTACGAACAGCACCTCGTTCTTCTCGTTGAGCGGGAGCACGCATACTCCGCCGGGGTGCTTTATCACCTCGCGGGTCGCAGTCCTGCCGTTTTCAAGCTGCACTGTGTCAACGAACAGCTTCACTATCTTTCCGTCGAACTTCTGCTCGCCGGATATTCTTTTTTCTTTAAGATGTTCCATAACGTTCTCCTTGATGTTGTGTCAATAATCGTTCTCGTCGCTGTTTCTCTGCTCGTCAAGTTCCTTCATGACATTGTACGCCTCGTCGTCCTCGGTGATGTGCGATGTCCTCGGCTTTGGCTCACGGCTCTTGAAGTCGTAGCGTTCCCTGTCCATGAAGCTTTCCTCGATGTCCGGCCACGAAAGCTGCTCGGCTTCCGTTCTGACTGCGCCCTTTTCCGGCGAATCAAATATCTGCTTTGAAAGTTGGCTGATATAGGATCTGTGCGCCTTTACGCCCTCGACCTGATCGACCGGGTACAGATGAGCGTAGCGCACCGGTCTGCGCCTTAGTATCGCATAGCACAGCAGAATATATCCGCCGAACAGCACTATGCCTGCTGCAGAGCAGATAAGACCAAGCTTTCCGCCGGGCGTATTATAGGTGAATTTCAGTTCGCACACGCCTGCGGGCACTCTGACGCCGATAAATCCGCCGTTTACCTTTTCAAGTTCCAGCGGCTGATATTCATTGCCCGAAACGGACACAGCGCCGCTCCAGCCGTTGTCGTACGGTACGGTGAACACTACGAGCCGCTCCCTGTCGTAATCAGTGACCGCTGTGAACCCGCTGCTGTTCACGCTGAACTGCTTTGCGGCAAGCGAGTTTCTGTCCTTGCTGTCGGCAAGGAACTGTTCGTACAGGCTGTCGCCGGTGAGTTCCTCACGTGTGTTCTTTTCGAGAATATCGGAGTACTTCTCCGCCTGTTCTGCGGTCAGCACGACGCTTCCCACCATGGTATTGTCAAGGTGCGCCTTTTTCCTTACCTCGGTGTCAAGGACATAGCCGTCGTATGCGAAGCCCATCGGCAGCACTGCGGTATTCTCGTAGATATCATACTTGCCCTGAGTTTCGACGTATTCAAACGTGCGCAGGTTATTCAGAGCCTTTTCACGCTTGTCGTCGCCGTAATCGTCCGGAATCATGAGGTATTTCACGTGCGTCAGCGAACGCAGCGCATAGTACTCCGTATCCGGTGCGGAATTTACCGAACGCTCGATATCCAGCATATCATACAGGTCGAAAGTCGAACTTGGAATAACGCTCGTGAAACTCTTGAGCGAACTCATATCCCACAGCATATTGATGTTATTCATGTTGTCAAGGCATTCCATGCGGAAAAATTCCGGATCGTCAATGTGTATCTGAGCCGAAACCTTGTCGTTGTAGCTGCCGACATACGGTCCGAGTATTCTGCCGTAGCCCACATAATAATAGCCCAGCATCATGCAGCACGCCGCAGTCAATGCAGTGACCCTGCGTGTGAATGCGGGTGCGGAAAGCTTCTTCCTCAGGTACAGCACATTGAACAGCACGATAAGCATTGCTACCGCCAGAACGATATTCAGGTATACCGCCGGCGACATGGATACCAGAAGCCTCGGCAGAAGCTGCTTTTCCCCGCTCGCCGTCTTTACTGAATCGGACTTCATCGGGAACAGCAGCGCCAGCAGCGATATAAGCACTACCGCCGCAGTACACAGCTTTGCGCCGAATTTCAGGTCAAATTCCTCATGCTCCAGAACATAGACGGTCGCCATTGCGCAGAGAAGCTCCGGCATATAGAACCATCTTGTATAGAAGCTGTAATTGAGCATTACGAACGACGAATTAAGTCCCGGCACCATCACGATAACGAAGCATACCGGAAGCAGCAGCCTGAGCCAGCGCATACGCCGTGCGGCGTCAGTCGCTGCACCCTTGACAAGCGCAAATACTCCAGACAGCGAGAACAGCGGCAGATACAGCGCAACGCTGCTCCATTTTGCTTCGGCGTTCTCGAACATGGAATTTCTCGCAGGAACTTCGCCGGGGAAGAACATTGATTCGAGAATAAGCCCGTAACGCTGGTTCTTGTTATAGAACAGGAAGTCCCAACCGTTGAGCAAAGAAGTGGACCTCGGCACGTCAAGCACCTGAAATATCGACGGCACGAACAGTATTCCCGCAATAAGCACGCCGCAGACAGATTCAAACGCAAGGCACAAGAAATCACGGAAGCCTATCCTGAACCGCTTGTCGCCGATAAGCCTTATCACGAAATATATAACAAGGAATATGCACTCGCCGATGAAGAAGAAATAGTTCACGAATGCGTTTATCGCAACGGCAACAGCCAGTGCGCCACGCCGCTTATTTATTACAGCTTCCTCCACTCCGATAAGCAGCAGCGGGAAAAACACTATCGCTTCATGGAAGTGATTGAAGAAGATGTTATACATCGAATACCCAGAGAACGCATACAGCAGACCGCCGATAAGCGCATTCTGCGGCTTTGTCACGAATCTGCGTATATACACGAACGCAAAGAACGACGAAAACGCAAGCTTCAGCGCAAGAAGCGGCGCCATAAGGTACTGAGATATCGACACCGGAAACAGTGCGGCAAACCAGAAAAACGGACTTCCCAGCGTGTAGAAGCTGTATGAGCCGACAAAATTCACGCCGAGGTCAGTAGACCAGTTCCAGCCGAAATTCCCGTCCTGTACCGCTTCTATGCAGGTCTTGTAGAATGGTATCTGCTGCGCATTGTAATCCCCGTAGTATATGAAATACCCACGGTCAATGATGACAAACGGCAGCAGAAGAACCACAGCCATTATCAGAGCATAGGTGAACGCCCGGATATAGTATTTCTTTTCCTGTCTAAACATTTTCCACCGTATTTACATTCTTTCGGGTGCTTCGACTTTCAGCAGAGCAAGCACGTTTCTGAGCGTAGTTCTTGCAGCGCCGCACAGCGCAAGTCTTGACAGCTTCACTGCGTCCTCTGCGCCCTTTATCGGGCAGCTGTCATAGAACTTATGGAACGCCTGAGCAAGTTCGTAAGAATATCTCGTCAGTGCGGACGGGTCGTATTCCTTTGCCGCAGTGTTTATCATCTCCGGCATTTCAGCAATCTTTCTGATGAGCGCAAACTCGGCAAGCTCAGAATAAGCGACTGCGCCGCCTGCGTATTCAACGCCCTCCTCCTGCTGCTTTCTAATCACACTGCAAATTCTCGCATGAGCGTACTGAACATAGAACACCGGGTTCTTGCTGGATTCCTCGACTGCAAGGTCAAGGTCGAACTCCAGATGAGTGTCGGCGTTGCGCTGGTTGAACACGAATCTCGCAGCGTCGATCGGTACTTCGTCAAGCAGCGTTGTGAGCGTGATAGCCTTGCCTGAACGCTTGCTCAGCTTGCAGGGCTTGCCGTCACGGATAAGCATGACCATCTGCATTATCACGACATCAAGACGCTTGTCGTCAATGCCGAGAGCGGACAGCGCAATGCGCATTCTCTGAACATAGCCGTGATGGTCTGCGCCGAGAACGTTTATCGCCTTGTCGTAGCCTCTGGTGATAAGCTTGTCATAGTGATATGCGATATCCGGCACGATATAAGTCGGGAAGCCGTTCGACCTTACCAGAACGAAGTCCTGATCTCCGCCGAAATCGGTCGCCCTGAGCCACAGTGCGCCGTCCTTCTCATAGGTGTGACCGCCCTGCTTCAGCTTCTCGATAACTGCGGCAACTGCGCCGTTGTTGTGCAGAGTGCTCTCCTTGAACCAGTTGTCATATTTAATGCGGTACTTGAGCAGATCCTCCTCAAGGCGCTTTTCGTTGAGCGGAAGAGCGTAGTCCACCAGAGCCTTGCGGCGTTCCTCCTCAGGCTTCTCTGAAAGAGCCTTGCCGCCGTGCAGGTCGTAGTAATTCTTTGCGTGCTCGATAATATCCATACCGAGATAAACGTCGTTCGGCATGGTGAACGGAAGCGACTTCTGCTCGTCGGGAATGTTTCCGTCCTCGTCGGGCGTTGAAGTCTGGTCGTAGATGGTCTTGGTGAGCTTCTCCATGTCAGAGCCGCATTCAGCAATGACCTTCTGCCCTGCCTCGCTGCAAAGCTGCAGATAACGCAGGTCGAGCGACTTGCCGAACTTTGCCACCTGATTTCCGGCGTCGTTGATGTAGAACTCACGGCTGACCTCATAGCCTGCCTCCTGCAGCAGTGAAGAAAGACTGTCGCCTATCGCACCGCCACGTGCGTTACCTATGTGCATGGGACCGGTAGGGTTCGCAGACACGAACTCCACCAGCACTCTCTTGCCTTTTCCGAGGTCGGTCTTGCCGTAATCGTCACCCATTGCCGCCGCATTCCTTACAACGCCCTCAAACCAGCTTCCGCCGATGAAGAAATTCAGGAAGCCCGGACCTGCGACCTCAATCTTGTCGAAATCAGTGCCGGCAAGTTCAGCAACTTCCGTTATCTGCTGAGCCAGCGCACGAGGGTTAGTTTTAAGAGCCTTAGCTGACACAAGCGCCGTGTTTGCGGAGAAATCACCGTGCGTGTTATCTGCGGGTATAGTCACCTGAAAGGGCGGCAGCGGTTCAGCGGGGATCTTCCCCTCGGCGGTGAGCCTGCCGAGCGCGCCCATGATTATTTCCTTGACCTGTGCCTTTGCTTCTTCTACTGCGTTATACATTCCTGTTTATCTCCTCTTATGTTCTGTCGTCTGTGTGGGGTCTGACGTGTATGGTTATTTCATTCGTCAGCATAAGCCCCGAATTTACGTCTATCGTGTATTTAACATAGACCTCGCCGCCGTCGCTGGTGATATCCCTGCGCATATCGGTGGTCGATATACCTATCATGCAGTCGCCGTATTCTGTTCCATAGTGGCAGAAGTGCCGCTTTCCGTTCTCAAAAATAAGGCTGGAAAAGGCTTTGCCCGTCCTCACCATAGTGACTGTTTCGTCCCCGCCGCCTATACGCAGCTGGACATGGCTGCCCTCAAATCCGGTTGCTTCGCTTTCGTCGTAATCTATGAAAAAGCTTCCCTCATGCTCACGAAATTCACCCTTGGTGAACAGTTCAGAACTGTCCGTAGAGCCGTCGGCGGTCTGCTTTACCGTCATTTTGATGTGTGCGTTATCTGGCAATTTTTATCACTCCATGCTTTTGGTCGATACCGCAGTGCGGCACCGCCTTAATTTTCCGAATTTCTATCAATGGCAAGCTGAATAAGCCTGTCGAGAAGTTCAGGATATGGGATACCCATGTTATCCATCAGCTTCGGGTACATACTTATCGGCGTAAAGCCGGGTATCGTGTTTATCTCGTTGAGCACAAGACCGTCCTCGGTGACGAAGAAGTCCACCCTTGAAAAGCCGCTGCAGCCCATAGCGATATACGCAGCCTTAGCCGTTTCACGAAGTTCCTCGGTCAACTCAGGCGATATCTTCGCAGGGATATCCAGTACGGACGTGCCAAGCTTATATTTTGCGTCGTAATCGTAAAATTCCTCGGCGGGCGTTATCTGACCGGGGATAGAGGCTATAAGATCGCAGCCGTTGCCAAGCACGGCGCATTCTACCTCCTTGCCGATTATCTCCTTTTCTATAACGACCTTTTCGCCGTGTGCAAAGGCTATTTTCAGCCCATTGCGCAGTGAATCACGATCAGCCGCACGGCTGACGCCGACTGACGAGCCTGCACAGGCGGGCTTTACGAACATCGGGTAGCTGCCGAGTTTTGCTTCTATTTCAGCGCAGGTCTGGTCTACATCATGCAGGGCGCTGCGCTTTACGTAAGTATAGGGCGCAGTGCGTATTCCCGCTGCGTCAAGTATTGTATGCGTGATCGTCTTATCCATACAGTTTGCGCTGCTGGTCATGTCGCAGCCAACGCAGGGAATGCCCGCCAGCGCACACAGAGCCTGAACCGTGCCGTCCTCGCCGAATTTGCCGTGAAGCACCGGAAATACTGCGTCCACCTTGCGAACGTAGCACTGGTCGCCCTCGCCCATCACGATGACTCCCCTGCCGACCGTGTCGGGGCTTATTACTGCGGTGCAGTTGTCGGGGTTATTTTCCCATGCGCCGGTCTTTATGTCCTCGTATTCGCCGGGGTAATACATCCAGTGCCCTTTTTTCGTGATGCCTATGCACATCACATCATACTTGTCCTTGGGAATATTCGTCAGCACGGAATAAGCCGACACAAGCGACACCTCGTGCTCGCTGGAAGCGCCGCCAAACAGAACCGCGATCTTAGTCTTAGCCATATATTTCCACCCTGCACACCACTTTGGTGCGTCCTTTCCAGATAATACATATTACTCAGTATGACCTGTATATAATAACTCAAATTATATTTTATCACAAATCTCTTATATTTTCAAGGGGTAATCTGCAGAAAAATGACAGAAAATCAGCGAATGACGGAGAATACGGGAGAAAAAGAAAATGGGGCTGTAAATCAACCCCATTTCACTTTATTTACCAAATGCGTCCCTTAACTTACTGAAAAAGCTTGAACGCTTGGAATAATTATTGTCCTCCAGAGTGTCCTCGAACGCCTGAAGCGCTTCCTTCTGCTTCTTGTTAAGATTGGTAGGCACTTCTACTGCGACCTGAATAAGCTGGTCGCCTCTGCCGTTGCGCTGGCAGTGCTGAACGCCCTTGCCCCTTATCGTGAACACCTTTCCGGGCTGAGTTCCTGCCGGAATAGTGTACTTCATCGGACCGTCGATGGTCGGAATGTCAATCTCTGCGCCAAGAGCCGCCTGCGTGTAGGTCAGCGGTACTTCAACAAGAATATTGTCGCCGTCACGCTCGAACACGCTGTCCTGACGTACGGAAATGCGTATCTTCAGGTCGCCCGCAGGACCGCCGTTCGCACCCGCATTTCCCTTTCCGCTCAGACGGATAGTCTGACCGTCCGAGATACCTGCGGGGATATTGAACGAAACGTGCACTCTTTTCTGTGTTACGCCGCTTCCTGAGCACTTCGGGCAGGGACTTTCGATAATCTTTCCCTTGCCCATGCACTTTGAGCAAGCCTTTGTGGTCTGCATCATGCCGAACATCGTCTGCTGACGGACGTTGACCTTACCAGTACCTCGGCAGTCCGGACAGGTCTTTGCCTGAGTGCCTTTCTTCGCGCCTGTACCGCCGCATTCGTCGCAGGTCTCGACGCGGTTGGTTTCTATATCATAGTTCTGGACGCCCTTGCACGCCTGCATGAAGTCTATGCTTGCGGACATCACGATATCCGAACCTCTTCTCGGTGCGTTGGGATTCGACCTTGAACCGCCCGAAAAACCGCCGCCGAAAATATTGTCGAAAATATCGCCAAGGTCAACGCCGCCGGAAAATCCCCCTGAGGAGAAGCCGCCAAAGCCGCCGAATCCGCCGCTGCCGCCTGCGCCCGCACCCGCTCCGTAGCTGGGGTCAACGCCCGCAAAACCGAACTGGTCGTACCTTGCTTTCTTGTCGGGGTCGGACAGCACGTCGTTCGCCTCGTTGACTTCCTTGAACTTAGCTTCTGCTTCGGGGTCGTCAGGATTCAGGTCGGGGTGATATTTTTTCGCCATCTGACGGTAGGCTTTCTTTATATCGGCGTCAGACGCGCCCTTTTTTAGCCCCAGCACCTCATAGTAATCTCTCTTATCCATAAGTATAACCTCGTTATCTCTTTACCCAAAACGCCCCGGGGTACTTTTCTGACCTCAGGGCGATGTGGATTAAGTCTTAGAATTATTCGTCGATAACTTCGCCGTCAACAGGTCCGTTATCCTGAGGAGCTGCGCCCTCAGCACCCGCTGCTGCGCCGCCCTGTGCCTGATAGATCTTGCCTGCTACCTCGTAGAATGCCTTCTGCAGGTCGTCCTTTGCGGTCTTGATGGCTTCGATGTCAGTTCCCTTGAGGGCTTCCTTCAGAGCGTCAAGCTTCGGCTGAACCTTAGCCTTATCGTCCTCGGTTACCTTATCGCCGAAATCGGTCATTGACTTCTCGATCTGGTAAACCATCTGGTCTGCCTCGTTGCGTGCGTCAACGTCCTCCTTGCGCTTCTTGTCCTCTGCTGCGAACTGCTCGGCTTCCTTGACAGCCTTGTCGATATCCTCCTTGCTCATGTTGGTGGAGGCGGTGATGGAGATGTGCTGCTCCTTGCCGGTGCCGAGGTCCTTTGCAGTAACGTTTACGATACCGTTTGCATCGATATCGAATGTTACCTCGATCTGCGGGATACCTCTGGGAGCGGGAGCGATACCGTCCAGACGGAACGTACCGATGGACTTGTTGTCCTTTGCGAACTCACGCTCGCCCTGCAGTACGTTGATATCAACGCTGGGCTGATTATCGGAATATGTCGAGAATATCTGGCTCTTCTTGGTCGGGATAGTGGTGTTGCGCTCGATCATTCTGGTGCAAACGCCGCCTGCGGTTTCGATACCGAGCGACAGAGGAGTTACATCGAGCAGCAGCAGACCGGTGACTTCCTTATTCAGAACGCCGCCCTGAATGGAAGCGCCGATTGCAACGCACTCGTCAGGGTTGATACCCTTGAACGGCTCCTTGCCGAGGAAGTTCTTTACTGCGTCCTGAACAGCGGGGATTCTTGTAGAACCGCCGACCAGAAGTATCTTGTCGATCTCG
>CAKSEC010000005.1 GCA_934446355.1 uncultured Oscillospiraceae bacterium
GGGTCGCCCTCACGGATACGCATGGTGCGGCGGATCTCCTTGGGGATAACGATTCGTCCGAGGTCGTCGATCCTGCGGACAATACCTGTTGCTTTCATATATAAATTCCTCCGTTGTTTTATTTATGCAGCATTTCTGCCTGTGGTGGTATTGTCTGTCTTTTCAGTGGAATTATTCATGCTGTTTCGACAAAATTATATATGGTCACCTCTTAAAACCTCCTTCACGGCAGATTTCTATTCCTTATATCATCTGCGTCGTTACCAAACCTTGAAATACATCAAGTATTACTGCGGTTTGGTGCCTAGCAGCTGATATAAGTCATGGACGAAATCTGCTCGTGTCCCGGTTTTTAGAGGCGACCATATCGCATATTATGCGATATCGAACATTTGAATATTGCGCATACAAAATAAATCAGCCGCCTGCTCGGCGGTCAATGCGGGCATACGCCAGCCGGACTGGCTGGATATCGTCACGCCGACGCCGCCAGTCGCAATGACCTTTCCGACTTCCTCCAGCAGAACAGCGGTGCCGTAGAGATCGACTTTCAGTATCGCTTCTATAGGAGCCTGACTCGGCGATACGCCTGCGGCATTCACCAGCATTTTGATATCGCCGTACTTCTGACCCTCGGCTATCAGGGCTTTTATAGAATCTCGGCTTGACAGGTCCATTTCTGTGGGAACAACATCGAATCCCGCTTCGTTCATGGTCTTTGCGATAGCCTGCGCATTTTCAAGCTTCTTGTCGCCGACTATTATCTTCATGCCTGCGCCCATACGGCGGGCAATAGCCATGCCTATCTGACCGGCGCCTGCCCATATCATAACATTTTTCATGGCGTTATCTCCTTAGCGCTATAGTCAAAGACTATTTCTGAACACCGCCTTGACTTCGTCCTTGCTGAGCGGCTTGTAACCGCCGTTCATGGGGATAGTGAGCTCGGCAAGCTTTTCAATGTCGGCTTCCTTTACGCCCAAGTCTGTGATATTCATTACAACGCCTATTTCCTTCATCCACTTTTCCATTTCGGAAAGACCCTCTTCTGCGATCTGCTCCTTGCTCTTTCCCTCAGCGGACACATTCCAGACTGATTCGGCGAATCTGACGAACTTATCAAGACCATACGGCATGATGTAGCGGTAGTATGCGAGCGACACAGCCGAAAGCGTCATTCCGTGGGTTGCGTTAGTGTAGCCGCCCATAGCCTGACCAAGCATATGCACAGTCCAGTCGGTGGATTTGCCTTTCTTGAGCAGTGTATTAAGCGCCCATGTAGCGGTCCACATGATGTTGCTGCGTGCCTCGTAATCCTGCGGGTCTTTGACGGCGATACGGCTTGAATGAACGACTGAGCGCATAAGTCCCTCGGCGATGTAATCGGTCGTATTATCATCAGTATCCGAAAAATACTGCTCGCAGATGTGGTTGAAAATATCGTAAATACCCGCAACCATCTGATATTTCGGCAGACTCATCGTGTATCTGGGATTCAGCACGGTGAATCTCGGCATGACGTCCTCGCTTGCAAAAACATGACCTATTTTCTGCTTTGTCTTTTCATTTGTGATGACTGAACCTGCGTTCATTTCCGAGCCTGTTCCTGCCATTGTGAGAACGCAGCCCACGGGGACGATCCTGCAGTCAGGCTCCTCAAAGCGCACATAATATTTCTCCCACGGGTCCTCAGCGCAGTTTACGGACACTGCAACAGTCTTTGAATAGTCGCAGACAGAGCCGCCGCCAACTGCAAGTATAAAATCGGCATTGTGCTTTCGTGCTATTCCTACGCCCTCGTACAGCTTTGCAAGCGTGGGATTCGGCATAACGCCGCTTATCTCAGCGATATTCTTTCCGCAGTTTTTCAGTATCTCAATAACCGAATCGTAAATACCGTTTTTCTTTATCGAACCGCCGCCATAAACAAGGACGACGTTCTTGCCGTACCTCGGAAGTTCGGTGTTCAGTTCATTCAGAGAATCCTCGCCGAAATAAAGCTTTGTGGGGTTGCAGTATGTGAAGTTACCAAGCATTGTTATTCCTCCTGATTCAGTCGTGTATTTTCCAGCCGTTGAGCCACTTTGCGGTTTCTGCGCTGCCATGGTCTACTATCTTGCTGTGACCGAGGTCGAGCAAGTCTATCTTCTTCATATCATCGTCGGTCAGTGCAAAATCCCATATATCGAGATTTTCTGCCATTCGCTCGGCGTGGGTGGATTTGGGGATAATCACAACGCCGCGCTGTACGTTCCATCTGAGGGCTACCTGCGCAGGAGTCTTGCCGTACTTTGCGCCGATCTCTGTCAGCACAGGGTGGGTGAAGATACCGTGCTTGCCCTCCGCAAGAGGACCCCACGCTTCCGGAACAACGCCAAATTCCTTCATGACTGTGAGCGCATTTCTCTGTGCGAAGAACGGGTGCAGTTCCACCTGATTCACCATAGGCTTAATTCTTGCGTTTACGCACAGGTCGGCAAGGCGGTCGGGATAGAAGTTGCACACGCCGATAGCACGTATCTTTCCGGCTTCGTAAAGTTCCTCCATCGCCCTCCATGAGCCATAGTAATCGCTGAACGGCTGGTGGATAAGATAGAGGTCGAGATAATCAAGCCCTAGCTTGTCGAGCGTGGTCTGGAACGCTTTCTTGGCATTCTCATAGCCTGCGTCCTGAATCCACAGCTTTGACGTGATGAACAGTTCCTCACGGGGTACGCCGCAGTTCTTTATTGCGCTGCCGACAGCCTTTTCGTTGAAATATGCTGCAGCCGTGTCGATAAGGCGGTAGCCCGTTTTTATTGCATCAAGTACCGCCTGCTCGCACTCCTTTTCGTCTGGTATCTGGAATACGCCGAAGCCCTCCATGGGTATTTTCACGCCGTTTGCCAGTGTTGTATATTCCATATCTTTATCCTCCTGAGCAATTATTATAGGCTGTTATACTCGTCGTCAGTCACCGGCTCGAACCATTCGTTGCGGCAGTTTTCGCCCGGTACTTCTATTGCAAGGTGCTGGAATGCGCTGTCCTTTGCCGCTCCGTGCCAGTGCTTTACTCCTGCCGGAATATGCACGACGTCGCCGGGCATAAGCTTTCTTGCGGGCTTGCCCCATTCCTGATACCAGCCCTCGCCGGCGGTTACGAGCAGCATTTGTCCGCCGCCCTTGTCTGCATGGTGGATATGCCAGTTGTTGCGGCAGCCCGGTTCAAAGGTCACGTTGCCTATTACCACCTGCTCTGTCGAAAGCATATTGAGGTAGCTTTTACCGATGAAATAATCGGTGTATGCGGTGTTTTCATTTCCAACGGGGAATACGCTCATTTCTTTCATGTCAGTCACTCCTTTATCCACTTTTCTATTTCCTTTGATGATTTGTCGGCATGGCTTCCGTATATCGCAAGACCTTTCCCGACCTTTGCGTCGGGGCATATCCTGCAGATATCCTGAACGCTGTTTCCCATGCCGCTGCCCTCGTGCGTGCAGAAAGGCTTTATCGTCTTTCCGCCGAGGTCGAAATGCTCCAGAAAGGTGAACACAGCCATCGGCATAGTGCCCCAGTAATTCGGGAAACCGAGGTATATCGTGGTGTATCCGTCAAGGCTTTCCGGATAGCCTTTCAGCTTCGGGCGGGCGTTTTTGTTCTGGTCTGAGCGAGCCTGCTCGATACATTCGTTGTAGCCCTTAGCGTAATGCTCTGCCTGCTCGATCCTGAACATATCCGCACCGGTGAGCTGCTGAATGCGTTCTGCGGCGATCTCCGTGTTGCCCTTGCTGAGCATTCTGAGCTGACCATTTACGTAGTTCTCGTCTGCTCTGGAATAGTAAACGATTATTTTGTCTGACATATTCGCACCCTCTTTCTTTTTCTATATTCTACACCATTTCCCCTTGACATGGAATATCCGATATGTTATCATAGTATCAACCATAAGTTTATGCGAACAGGAGGCAATTATGTATAATCCATTGCTTGACACATTTATTGCAGTTGCAGACTGCGGCAGCCTGACCAAGGCTTCGGACAGGCTGTATATCTCGCCGACAGCCGTTATGAAGCAGATGAACGCACTTGAATCCCACCTTGATATGAAGCTGATAGAACGCACCTCGACCGGCATAAGGCTCACGCCTGCAGGCGAGGTGATATACCGCAGCGCAAAGTTCATGATGGACTATTCAGGGAAAGCTATAGCGGAAGCCAAAGCTACTGAGTATATCCACGACACGACCTTCTGCGTGGGCACGTCGCTTCTGAATCCCGCAAAACCGTTCATGGATATATGGTACCGTGTGAACCGGAAGTTTCCGGACTATAAGCTGCACCTTGTTCCGTTCGAGGACGACCACAGCGGCATTCTGTCAGAGATAGAGAAGCTAGGCGTGAAGTTCGATTTTCTTATCGGCGTGTGCGACTCAAGGGCGTGGCTGTCGCTGTGCAATTTCGCTCCGCTGGGACGCTACCGGAAAATGGTAGCGGTATCAAGGGAACACCGCCTTGCGCACAAAAGCCGAATAGACATAAAAGACCTGTACGGCGAAACGCTCATGATGGTGAAAAGGGGAGATTCCGGCGTGAACGATTTTCTTCGCAGCGACCTTGAAAAGAATCACCCTGAGATACGCATTGAGGACACGCCGCAGTTTTACGACCTGTCCGTGTTCAACCGCTGCGCAGAAACAGGGAATGTGCTGCTTACCATCGAATGCTGGCAGGACGTGCACCCCGGTCTTGTGACGATACCGGTCAACTGGGATTACAGCATACCCTACGGCATACTGTACAGCCTGAATGCGCCTGACGACGTGAAAAGGTTCATTGATGAGGCGACAAGGCTCAACGCTGAGTTGTAAGATAGTTATCTGGAATAATCGCACTGTGGTTGAATTATAAACTTGGCTCAACCTGAGGTTGTGCTTATAAAGCATAACTAACTTGAATTCAACGGCTGATTGTGATATAATGACCATAGAGCAAAACAGAAAAGCGCATGGAGGGGCACAAGATGGAAAACGAATTCAACACCAATCTCCGCAGGATACGCAAGGAAAGGAAAATAACTCAGGAGCAGCTTGCCGAAGCGGTCGGGGTATCTCCGCAGGCGGTTTCAAAGTGGGAGATAAACAGCTTCCCTGACGCAGCATTGCTGCCGAAAATAGCGCAGAAGCTTGAGGTTTCCATTGACGAGCTTTACGGGCTGAAAAACGAGAGCATTTCCGTCTATGACCGTGTTCTGGAGCACATAAAGAACACGCCGTGGGAGGATAAAATGCAGGAGGCGTTCAATATATTCAGGGCTTTTCCTATGGCGGGCTGCGGGGCTTCAAAATACGAGCCAATACCTAAGGAGATACTGGAATGCGATAACGACTGCTACAGCCGCATAAATGCTAAGGGTGGCTTCCTTGAAATGCGCAATAATGCGAGTCTGCAGTTTGCGTTCCTGTTTCCCGAACCCAAGTGCGGCTATGATAAGGTGCTGAAATACGACGAAAGATATGTGCAGCTGTTCAGCGTGCTCTCAAAGCCGAATGCGCTGAAAGCACTGTACTTCATTGCAGGGCGGGACGGCACTATGTTCTTCAAAAAGAGCACCCTCATTCATGAACTGGGCATTTCCGCAGAAAACGCCGCCGAAATAATAAAGAGCTTCTGCGAAATAGGGCTCATCTGGGAAGCCACCCTGAACGGCGGGGAAAACAGCGAGAAAATATATCAGTACATATCACGCTGCGAACTGGTGGCTTTTTTCGCTGCGGCGAAATATGTTATCCGGCCGCCGAGGAATTTCAGCTATAACAACGACTGGCGGCAGGAGCGTTATTTCAAGAACGATACCTATAAAAAGGAGGACGCAGATGAAAAAGAAAACTGATGAATCGAAGAACCCGCTGCACAGGGAATACGGTCTGTGGAGCAATATCCGCTGGACGCTTTCGGCTATGCGAAAGCATTCTAAAATAATGTTCCTGCTCATTCCCATAGGGGTCGTGTGCGCTCCGCTGATGAATTACCTGTGGACGTTCATCTCGAAGTTCGTTATCGACATGATAACCGGCGAGGCAGGCTGGGAGGCTCTGCTGTGGCTGATGGGCATATTCACGGCGATACAGCTTGTGTCCACCATGATGAACACATTCTACCACAGTGAGATTTGGTGGCGGTTCATAGAAACCAGATTCAAGCTGATGGGCGAAAAGAACCGCAAGGTCATGAGCATAGATTTCCAGCACCTTGAAAATTCCGACGTGATGGACTGCTATCAGAAAGCGACCAACGCCTGCAATAACAATAACGACGGCATCGAGGGAATGATGCGAAAGCTTGTCGAATTCGCCATGTCGCTTTCGGTGACTGCAGCGGGTCTGTTTATTCTCGGAACGTTCAACCCGTGGATAATTCTTGTTATGATAGCCATTTCAGCGGTGACCTGCCTTGTCGGCGACAGGTTCAACAAGTACTCAAAGGAAAAGATATGGGACCCGCTTGCGCTGTGGTGGCGCAAGGATAACTATATGCGCTGGCAGATAACCGATTTCACGCCCGCAAAGGACATCAGGCTTTTCGGTCTGCGTGAGTGGCTTGTGGACAAATACCGCAGGCTGAAAGAGGAGCGTTTCAATGCGCAGAAAAAGAACTGCACGCTGTGGTTCTGGTCCTCGGTTTTTGCAAGCGTGATGATAGCGCTTTCGCACTGTGCTGTTTACGGCTGGCTTATCTGGGCGGTGGTTTATGACGGGCTTTCGATAGGTGATTTCAGCCTGTACCTCGCTTCGGCGGCTACGCTGTTCCAGTTCATCAATTCCGTGTTCGGCGGAATAGGCGACCTTATGCAGAAAAGCAGGCAGGTGGACGATTTCCGCAGCTTCATGGACTTCGACGGCGGCGACAACGAGAGCAGCGGAAAGCCAGTTCCGGAATCCGAAAGCTATGAGTTCGAGTTCAGAAATGTTTCGTTCAAGTACCCTAAATCCGAGAATTATGCACTGAAAAACCTGACGTTAAAGCTGAAAGCAGGCGAGCACCTTGCGGTAGTGGGGCTGAACGGCGCAGGAAAATCCACGTTCATAAAGCTTCTGATGAGATTGTACGAGCCGACTGAGGGCGAAATACTGCTGAACGGCGTGAATATCAGCGAATACGACAAGCGCAGCTACTACGGTCTGTTTGCGCCGGTTTTTCAGGACGTGGAACTGTTCGCATTCCCGCTTGCGGAGAATGTTTCAATGCAGTCGCCCGAAAAGACTGACAGGCAGCTTGCGGAAAAATGCCTTGTTTCGGCGGGCTTCGGGGATAAGCTGGCAGATCTTCCGAACGGGGTGGATACTGAAATATTAAAGGTGATATACGACGACGGCGTTGACCTTTCCGGCGGCGAGAAGCAGAAGCTGGCTCTTGCGAGGTCGCTATACAAGGGCGCTCCGGTGGTGGTGCTTGACGAACCGACAGCTGCGCTTGACGCCATTGCTGAAAGCAGGCTGTACAACGATTTCGACAAGCTGACCGGCGGCAAGACCGCAGTCTACATCAGCCATCGCCTGAGTTCAACGCAGTTCTGCAGCAATGTTGCGATGTTCAGGGACGGGGAACTGTGCGAATACGGCACGCACGAAAGCCTGATGAAGAAAGACGGCGCATATGCGGAAATGTTCCGGCTGCAGGCGCAGTATTATGTTGACGGGGAGGTGGCTGCAAATGCCTGAAAATAAGCAGAAGATCACACGTGAAACGCTGAAATTTGTGTTCAGAACTGCATGGAAAGAGCGACCGTCCGTGTTTGTGGTATATGTGCTGAGATTCATTTCACAGTTTGTGTCTAAAATGCAGAATGCGATCATGGCAAAGCTTATCATTGACGAATTGGTGCTTGTCATAGGCGGCGGAGAGATCGCACAGCATATCCGCAATGCTGCGTTATTCGCTGCGCTTTATATCGGTATTCAGCTGCTGACGAGCGTTCTCGGTGCAGCGGCGGATCAGCTTGAATCCGCTCATTCCGAGTGGTTCAACGAGTACATTGACATTCAGCTTGCAGATCATACCATGAAGATGGATTTTGAGCACACCGAGGACCCCGAAGCGCTGGACGCCCTGCAGAAAGCGCAGGAGGGCATGAGCTGGTACAGCGACGGAATTGTCGGCGTACTTGGCGCAGTATTCAAGCTGGTGAACGAGGGAGCGGCACTGCTGGGCGTTTCGGCGATAATCCTGTTCACCTGTCCGTGGCTGCTTCCGGTGCAGATAGTTTCGCTTATAGTCATTACGCTGTTCAATGCGAAGAACAACAAGCTTGATCAGGAGATGTTCATGGAACTTGCCAAAAGCAACCGTATTTTCGGCTATGTGTTCTGGCAGCTTGCGGATTTCAAGCTTGGCAAGGATATCAGGCTTTACGACAGCGCAGACATGATGTGCGGCAAGGCGCAGCGCTTTATTGACGGGCAGATAGATACTTGGGGCAGTACTCTGCGAAAGCAGCGGAAAAACAGCTGGGTCATGGACGCAGTAAACGCCCTCAGGGACGGAATAAGTTACTTTTATATAGGCTTCCTTGCAGTTACGAAGGTCATCAGCGTGGGTGATTTCTCAATGTGCGTCAGCGCAGCGGGAACGCTCTACTGGAGTCTTTACGGCATTGTCGGTGGAGTTCAGGACGTTATCAAGAAATGCGCCTATGCGCACAGATATATTGAGTTTATGCGTTTTCCGGCGGCTATGGAAAAGGGAACAAAGTCCGTCAGAAAGTGCGAGCACACTATCGAATTTCGTCACGTCAGCTTCAAATATCCGCGCTCTGAAAAGCTTGTGCTGCGTGATATCAATCTCACGATAAAGTCGGGCGAGCATCTTTCGATAGTCGGACTGAACGGCGCAGGAAAGACCACGTTCATTAAGCTTCTGTGCAGATTATACGACGTCACCGAGGGCGAAATTCTCGTTGACGGCGTGAATATCAAGGAATACTCTGATGAAGAATACCGCAAGCTGTTCTCGGTGGTATTTCAGGACTTCCAGCTGTTTGCATTCAGCCTGCGTGAGAATATCGCATTTGGCGAGCAGCCCGACGACGAGGAACTCGAGCGGGTGCTGAAGCTTGCGGGTCTGTGGGAGGACGTGCAGAAGCTTCCCCAAGGGCTTGACACAATGCTGTACAAGAGTTTTGACGAGAACGGAACGGACCTTTCCGGAGGTCAGCGGCAAAAGACCGCTATTGCACGTGCACTGTACCGCAACGCCCCTGTTGTGATACTTGACGAGCCGACCGCAGCACTCGACCCGGTTGCGGAATACGAGATATACCGCCAGTTCAATAAGCTGGTGGGCGGAAAGACGGCGGTGTACATTTCGCACAGGCTTTCCAGCTGTAAATTCTGCGACCGGATAGTTGTTTTCGCCGACGATACCATCAAGGAAAACGGCACGCACGATGAACTTGTCGGGCTGTCCGGAGGCATTTACGCAGAAATGTTCGCAGAGCAGGCAAAATATTACATTGACTGCGGCGATTGATATTTCCCGTCGGGAGCGTTTGCTTCCGGCGGTTTTTTTGTCTGTTATGCTGAATGAAATTTTACATTGATTTTTCTTAACGCTGATAGAAATCTTTACATACGCTATGTTAAAATAAGCAAAGAAAAATAAATCGAGGGAATACATGAAGATAACATTAACAGGCATAACAAAATCATTCGGTGAGAAAAAAGTAATACTCACGACGTCGCTTACGATAGAAAGCGGCAGCTTCACGACCCTGCTCGGACCCTCCGGCTGCGGAAAGACCACGCTCCTGCGCATGATAGCGGGGCTTGAAACTCCGGACAGCGGCGAGATATGCTTTGACGACAAGGTGGTTTTTTCTTCAGAAAAGAAGATAAACGTACCGCCGGAAAAACGCAGGCTCGGCTTCGTTTTTCAGGATTTCGCACTATGGCCGCATATGAGCGTATATGAGAATGTTGCGTTCGGACTTCGTGCGGCGCATAATACGAAAGGTCTTGACGAAAAGGTCAGGAATGCGCTTCATGCGGTGCAGCTTGACGAGTTCGCCCAAAGATACCCACACCAGCTTTCCGGAGGTCAGCAGCAGCGAGTTGCATTCGCACGTGCTATCGTTATCGAGCCGCAGTGTATCCTGTTTGACGAGCCGCTGTCGGCTCTTGACGCACTCCTGCGTGAAGAAATGCGTGCGGAGTTGAAAGAACTTATTTCAAGACTCGGCATAACCGCAGTTTTTGTCACCCACGACCAGACGGAAGCCATGAGCATGAGCGACAAAATAGCGGTGCTGAACGGCGGCGCAGTCGAGCAGTACGACGCTCCGGAAAGAATATATTCCGCTCCTCAGACGCAGTTCGTTGCAAGGTTCATCGGCTCTTCAAACTGGCTTGACGAAACGCATATGTTCCGGCCGGAAAAAGCGCGGTTTTTGTCGGAGGCAGGTTCTGAGAAGTTTACCGCAGAGGTGCTTTCGGTGCAGTTCCTTGGCAGTTCATATCAGGTCAAACTGAAACACGGGGAACAGACGTGGACGATCATCGCAAACGACAGAATGCAGGTGGGAACTCAGGTTTCCATTTACATAAATAAAGAAGAAATAATCACAGTGAAAGAAAGGCAACAACTATGAAGATCAAGAAAATACTCACGGCAATGACTGTCGGATTAATGTGCATGGGCTTTGCTGCGTGCTCCTCAAATGAAGCCTTCGGCAGTCGGGATAATCTACAACACCACGGTAATTCCTGAGATGTCCGCAGACTGGACCGAGCTTGGGGACGAGCAGTTCAAGGGGCTTCTGGCTATTCCCGACCCCGAAAAATCCGGCGCATGCAAGGACTTTGTGGCAGGCTTCGTGAATGCTTACGGCTGGGACGCATTCGACGGCATGGCGGCTAACGGAATGATAGTCCCCGGAGCAAACAAGGCGGCTCTTGAAGCAGTCACCACCGGAGAAGTCGGCGCGCTTGTCGCAGGCGTGGACTACAACGCATATTCCTCCATCGCAAAGGGCGAGCCGCTTGCTATCTACTATCCCGCCGGCGGTACTGTGGTAAATCCCCGTCCTGCAATGATAATGAACACCGCTCCGAATGTTGACAATGCCAAGGCGTTTGTGGATTATCTTTTCTCTGACGAAGCGCAGAAGCTGGTCGCTGACGCATATCTTCTCCCCGGCAGAAGCGACGTGAAATGCGAGGGCAGAACAAACCTTGAGGATATCCTTCAGATAAACTGCGACTGGGACAAGATGATGGAGATCGCTTCTGACTCGGCTGCAAAGATAAACGAGATCTGCGGCTAAAGCTATGAAAACGAACAGGATAAAGAAATATCTGCCGCTGATGATAATTGCGGCTGTGCTGATATTCCTTATCGTCTGCCCGCTTGTCATGATATTCCTCAGGGCGGTCATAAGAGATGGCCGCCCTGATTTTGCAGCGGCATGGCAGACGCTGACGGAAAGTGAAAATGCGCAGATGATATTCAACTCGCTGCTGCTGGGAGTGCTTGTGGTGATAGTTTCGACCATCATCGCCGCACCGCTTGCGTATCTTTTTTCACGCACCCGCTTTGCAAAATACCGTTTCTTTGATATAATATTCATGATACCGTTCATGACGCCGCCGTATATTGCGTCGATGGGGTGGATATTGTTCATGCAGCAGCTTATTCCCGCTGCAGCCGGAAGCGAAAACTGGTTCTTCACGCTGGGCGGACTTGTGCTGGTCATGAGCCTGCACGTTTTTCCGTTCATGCTGACGATACTGAAGAATGCAATGCTCAATATCCCGTCCAGCCTTGAAGAAGCTGGAGCGGTGTTCGGCGCTTCGCTCGGCGGCAGGCTGCGGAAGATATTCATGCCGCTCATCAGCGGAAATTACGCCATCGGCGCACTGCTGGTGTTCGTGAAAACTATTGCGGAATACGGCACTCCGGCGACCCTTGGAAAGCGCATAGGCTACTACGTATTCACCACGGAGATACACCGTTATGCGACGGTCGCCCCGATAGATATCGGCAAGTCCGCCGTGCTTGCTTCAGTACTGGTTGGAGTTTGCCTTGTGATGTGGTTTTTGCAGAATTACGTCACCTCACGCAGAAGCTATAATCTGGTCAGCGGAAAGGGAAGCCGGTTCGCTGAAATAAAGCTTGGAACGCCCGCCAAAATACTGGGCTGGGCATACATTGCCGTCGTTCTTCTGCTGTCTGTCGGCGTACCGTATTTCTCGGTTATTTCAACATCGCTGATAAAGCTGCGGGGATATGGTTTACAGTCGGGGAATTTCACGTTCCAGCATTACATAGACCTGTTCACCGAAAATGAAAAGGGGATAAGGGCGCTTGGCAACAGCCTTATTCTCGCAGTAAGCGCTGCGACTATCTGCGCAGTTCTCGGAACGCTCACCGTTATGGCGGTACGTAAATCACGCTCTAAACTGGGAAAGGTTGCGGAGGTTATCGGGCTGCTGCCGGAAATGCTGCCGGGAATCGTGCTTGTAATAGGAATAATGCTGTTCTGGAATCAGATATACAGCGTTATTCCGCTGTACAACACGCTCGGAATAATGATACTTGCCTATGTGGTGCTGTTTTTGTCGTACACGATACAGTATGTAACATCTTCGTTCACGCAGATATCCGACAGCCTTGAAGCGGCGGCGAAAGTGTTTGGCGGAAGTCCGCTGTATATTTTCAGGCGAGTGACGCTCCCGCTTATCATGAAGGGCGTGTTCGCCGGCTGGACGATGACGTTCATCATCGCGTTCCGTGAGCTTGTGACGGCAAGCCTTATCGCACCGCCGAATACGCTGGTGGTATCTACGTATATCGTGCGTGAATTTGAGCAGGGAAGCGTGTCGGTCGGCATGGCAATGGCGGTGCTGTGCGTGCTGTTTACGACCACTGCGCTGCTGATTCTGAACAGATCTATTGACAGACAGAAAGGGCATTGATATGTATTTGAAAATAGCAGGCGGCTGCGGCGAACATGGCAGAAATTGCTTCTTCGTGGACTACACAGCGCCGTTTCTCGTTGACTGCGGCATTATGGCGGGGGCTGCAGAGCCGTTCCCGAATCTGGCAGAAAGGGAGATAAAGCGGCTGGAATACGTGTTCCTGACGCATTCCCACGCTGACCACACGGGAGCACTTCCGTGGCTTTACGAGCGTGGCTTTACCGGTGTGATAGTTGCAGCTGCGCCCACACTGGAGCAGCTTCCGTTCAAGCCAAAATACTCAATTGCGCTGAAAAAGCTGCACGGCGAGATAGGCGGGATAAAGTTCGCTCACGGCAGGAGTGGGCACTGTCAGGGCGCGGTGTGGTATGAGTTCAGCGTATCTGGGAAGAAGCTGCTGTTCTCCGGAGATTACACGGAAAATTCACTGATGTACCACTGCGACCCCATACGAGGCAGAAACGCCGATATCGCAGTGATAGACTGCGCCTACGGGTGGGACAGCCGCAGTTATTCGCAGTGCTGCGATGAAATTACCGCCGCTGTATCTGAGATGAAGCAGCGGCATAGAACGATAGTATTTCCTGTGCCGAAATACGGCAGGGGAATAGACCTGCTGCGGCTTCTCAATGAGAATTTCCCTGACTTCACCTGCTGCGGCGACGAACATTTCATGAGCCAGCTGAAAGAACTTTCAGAGCGCCGCTGGTACAAAAACAAGACGATTTACGCTAAGCTGTATACTCCGGGAACACCGTGCGATATTCTGTTTCTTAGCGACCCGCAGCTTCGCAGCAGCTATTCGCTGAATATTGCGGAGAGCATTATTGCCGGCGGCGGTGCGGCGGTCATGACAGGAACGCCTGAACGTGGCTCGGCAAGCGAAAGGCTGATAAGTTCTGGAAAAATGAAGCTGATGAGATACCCTGTGCACCAGAATCACGCTGAATACACCGAGCTTGTAAGGCAGAATGATTTCGGCAGGGTCATACCGTATCACTCGCCGGAATTTCCTGCAGGCGAAAGCATTATCGAAATTACGGTTTAAGTCCTGAAATGCAATAACACAGCCCCTGAGAGCGGTTCAGCGCTTTCAGGGGCTGTGTTATTGGCGTATCGCCGCGCGATGATAGGTGAAATTAAGCTGCGAGGTGCTTTTTCACTATCTTCTTTCCGATAAGCGCGCCGATGAACGCAGCGACAATTACTCCTGCGACAAGAGCAGCAGACACCCACGACTGCAGAATATCGCTGGCTGCAAGAATATTGTCCTGTCTGCCGTCGCTGACTGCCTGATCCTGCATAGCCTGTGCTGCGATCGCATACGGAAGTATCGTGCTTCCGACGGAAGCAAGCACCTGATTTATGATGTAACTGATGGTCAGAGCCTTTCCGTTGCCATAGCCTGTCTTCCACAGCAGAAGTTCAGCGATAACTCCTGAGAGGATAAACAGCCCTATGTACGGCAGATACCCGCCGAGTATCGACCGCACGATACTGTAGATGAGTATTGCGCCGGGCTTCTGCACTTTTGAGCCGATGATGAAATACACCACGCCCTCCAGCAGTGCGAAGAATATCGGCATAAGGATTATCGTGATTGGCGTCGCATACAGCAGCGAACTTGCGAAAAACAGCACGACATTGATAAGCGACAGCAGGACAACGGTAATGATGTCCTTGATCTTCAGTTTGTTGGTTGATTTGCTCATAGTTGTTCTCCTTTGAATTGTTTTTATTTAGACCGCTTATGCGGTTTATAACAATATGCCGGCGACCACTGACGCTGCAAGGACGGCCGTGAAGATAAAGTCCCATGCAGTATAACGAAGCGAAAGGTAGTTGCTTTTGCGGCGTTTCAGGTCGATGCCTCTTGATTCTGCTGACGCTGAAAGGGTTTCCGCTATCCTTATCACACGCAGCGCCATGGGAACGGTGAGCAGTTCAAGGTATTCGGGCAGGGACCTGAGCTTCTGACCGAACGTCACGAATGCTCCCCTTGTGCGCACCGACTGCCGCAGCAGCTTCATATCCTCGGACATCACCGGGAAGAAGCGGAATATTACCGCGCATATCATTATCAGCTTTTCGGGAATGTGGATATATCTCAGTGCGGCAAGAGTTCTGCTTGCTTCGTCACGTCCGACCAGCGTCCTCATTGATATTCCCACGGCGAATATTCTTGGGAAAAGCACAAGCATGAACGACAGCATTGTCTGAGGGAAAGCTGCGCCCAGTCCCCATAAAGCCGCAAAAGCAGCCGTACCTGCTAAAGCGGTCGATATCCAGCCGTCAGCTGCAGTCATTACCATCAATGCCGCATAGACCGAATAAACAAGGCTGTTGTCGGACGTGGATATCACAATAAGCGTCGCCAGCCAGAACAGCAGCTTGGTGAGCGGGTGGAACAGGCAGGCTTTCGGCTTCGGCGGGAGCGGCTTATTTTCGTGCGTGAACCTGTCTTTCATCAGCTGCCGAATTACATGGATATCTTTGTCGCAGCTTACGGGATATTCGGAACTTTCAGGACCGTCGGAAATACATATGCAGCGGTCGCAGACTTCTGCGATAAGTTCCATGTCGTGGGTTATGATGAGCACCGTTTTGTCCGCCTGCATTCTGCGTATAAGCTCCGCACAGCACCTGAGACTTTCTGCGTCAAGACCGGAGGTCGGCTCGTCGAGCACTATCACCGGCTTATCTGAAAGGCACGCAGTCATCAGGGTCAGCTTCTGCATCTGACCGCCGGAAAGCGTGAACGGGTGACGTTCCCGCAGTTCCCACATTCCAACGCTTCGCAGAAGTTCCTCGGCTTTGCGGTCAAAGTCCGGAGTACTGCGGTGGCCGTATCTGAGTTCGTTCATCACAGAATTTGTGAAAAGCTGAAATTCAGCCTCCTGCATGATGAACATGACCTGCTTCTGGAGGTCTTTTGGCTTCAGTCTTGCGCTGTTCAATAATATTGAACCGTGGGCTGGCTTGTATAATCCGGCGATTATTTTTCCGAGCGTAGTCTTTCCGCAGCCGTTTGCGCCGATGAGTGCGACTGCTTCATGTTCATGTATAGAAAAGGAAGTGCCGTTAAGTATTGCGCTATTTTTCCTGCCATAGGAAAAACGTATGTCTGACGCCGACAGAATTTCCTTTCCTGCGCTGACGTCACGCAGTTCGCTGACCGTTATTTTGTCAAGGTCGAGGGCGCGCAGCGACAGCCCGCTAAATTCTTGCTGGGGGAGAGCCAGCAATTCTTCCGGCGTGTATTTTCCGGTTATTTTGCCGTCTTTCATGACCCAGAAGCTGTCGGCGATATCCCGCAGGTAATAGAGCCTGTGTTCGCTTATCAGCAGCGTTTTTCCCTGCGATTTTAATATCAGCAGTATCCTTTTCAGTTCCTCTATCGCAGATAGGTCGAGGTTTGCAGTGGGTTCGTCAAGCAGTATTGTGTCGGTATCCATCGCCCACGCCGACAGGATCGAGATAAGCTGTCTTTCTCCGCTTGATAGTTCGTATACATTGCGGTTTTTGAGGTATTCAAGACCGAATGTGCGGAACGCCTCATCGACCCTCTGGCGGATCTTCTCCTGCGGAATACCATGATTCTCCAGACCGAATGCGACCTCTGTCGCACTGTTGATGGTGAAGAACTGGCTTCTGGGGTCCTGAAAGACGGAAGCGACAAGTTCGCCGGTTTCACCGACGGACAATTCTGAAATATCTTTTCCGTCAATATGGCACGAGCCGGTCAGTTCTCCCTCGTAAAACTGCGGAACCAGACCGTTTATGCACCTCAGCAGCGTGGATTTTCCGCAGCCGCTTCCTCCGCAAAGCACGATACAGCGGCCGCTCGGAAGTTCTGCCTGTACGCTGTCAAGAGATTTTTTCGTTTCGTTGCTATACCGAAAATCAACATCTAAGTTAATCATTTTGTTACCTGTACCTATGGGATAAGTTAGCTTTATCTAACAAGAAGCCAGAATAATAGCGAGCTTTTGCCCGCTATTATCTCTTGGAAGATGGATTTTAGGAGGTGATCTCAAACAGCTGTTTCCAGCCGGCGTCAGTGAATTTTAGTATTTCTTTCAGGCAGCCGATAGTGCTGTCGATATCATGACACGCATTCAGAAGCTGGCGGAAATACCAGAACTGCGAACCTATCAGAAACCGTATCGCTTCGGGGTTCGTTTTGTTTTTGCAGTTCTGCTGGAGAAATTCGACCGTCTTTTCAGCCTTGCCTTTCATCATTTCGTCCAGTATCGCTTCGACTGAACTTCCGTCGCTCCTGCAGAAGAACAGCGTGCATTCTTCGTAATGGTTGGACAAAAGGTCGAAGTACACCTGTTCCTCAAAGGCTATCGCACCGAGCATATCCTCGGCGCTGCCTGAGATCCCTGCCTGCGCATACTTTTCTGCAGCAGGGGCGAACAGGTCGTTCAGTGACGACATGAACTCGCCCAGCAGGCTTGTGAACAGCGCGTCCTTGTTCTTGTAGCGTGTGTATATCGCACCGGTTGTCACGCCGGCTTTGTCTGCTATCGTGTGAAGCGAAGCGTCCCTGAAGCCGTGGGTCAGAAACTCGTCGTATGCAGCCCTGATTATCTTATCATCAAGGGAATGATCCTTGTTTGCCATAGGTGGGACCTCCTGTTCTGTTTTCGATAATGCCATAATCAATAATTGCGTTATCAATACTGATATTATATCACGTGACCGCCTATTTGTCAAGGGGGTTGATTTAATGGTTTTGGTATGTTATAATTACAGTAAACAAATACCCAAAGACGAAAGGGGAGTATTTCATGGAAGAAAAAAACACCGGCGGTCCTCGCCGTGATGAAAGCACAGCGGTAAGGCTTGAACCCGCACCCGAAAGCGCAAAAGCCGTGATACCGAAGTGGCTTATCGTCATTATCGCAGTAATGGCGGCAGTCATAATAGGGCTTGCTGCTGCGCTGATTTTGGTTATTGCCGGAAACAAATCCGCTGATGAACCTATGTCTAGTGCACAGGGATCAGTCAGCAGCACTGCTCAGAGCGAAGTGCTCAGCAGCGAAAGCCAGACTTCTTCCGCTGCGGAAAGTCAGGGGAGCGCAGCTGGATCAGAACCGGTCAGCAGCAGTCAGCCGCAGATTACGGAAAGCGGGGTGCTGCTGCAGTACTCGGTCGATAACTCATGGGGCGACGACGGAAATCTGTTTTACGGCATACAGCTTGGTATAACCAACAACACCGGCAGCAATATTTCCGGCTGGGTGCTTACGGCGGAAATAGACGGACTTCTCGGCTGCGAGGGCTGGAACGGTACATATACGCAAAACGGCAATACCCTCACCATAGAAAACGCCGACTATAACGGAGATATCCCCGCAGGCGGCACTGTGTCGATAGGCTGCAATATCAATACCTCAAAAGCGCTTGATATCAGCAGGGCAGACCTGAACGGGACGGAGTGCGAAATAATGGCAGGAACAGTTACGCAGAACACCGGCGGCTCTGCGGGCGGAAATAATAACGCAGACCAGAGCGCAGCGGTCGATGTTGAAGCGCTGCTGCAGAGGAGCGAAAACGCTGAACAGGGCGACGACTGGCTGCACACAGACGGAAACCGGATACTCGACAAGGACGGCAAGCAGGTCTGGCTTACAGGCGTGAACTGGTTCGGCTATAACACAGGCACGAACACCTTTGACGGACTGTGGAACAGTGAACTTGAGCCGTCCGTCAGGGCGATAGCCGATCACGGCTTCAACCTTATTCGTGTGCCTATTTCTGCAGAACTAATAAATAGCTGGGCTGCTGGGGAGTACCCTCGTGCCAACTACAACAACGCATATAACACAGAGCTTAACAGCATGAACAGCCTGCAGATATTCGACTACTTCCTGAAGCTCGCCGAAGAAAACGGAATAAAGGTAATGCCGGATATCCATTCCGCTGAAACGAACGCTTCGGGACATACGATAAACCTGTGGTACACGGACAAGGTGAGCGCGGAGGAGTACTACAGTGCCCTTGAATGGCTCGCAGAGCGTTATAAGGACAACGACACCATAATCGCATACGACCTGAAAAACGAGCCTCACGGAAAGCCCTACGAAGGCAGCGGCGCAGCGGTATGGAACGATTCGGCTTCCGATAACAACTGGAAGCACACCGCAGAAACAGCCGCAGCAAGAATACTCGCAAAGAACCCGAATGTGCTGATAATGGTCGAGGGTACTGAGATTTATCCGGTCGATATCAGCAGCAACAAGGATTATCACTCCACCAACGATGATGATTATTACTTCAACTGGTGGGGCGGAAACCTGCGGGGCGCAAAGGACTTCCCGATCGACCTAGGACAATATCAGGACAAGCTTGTGTATTCCCCGCACGACTATGGCCCTACGGTATATCAGCAGCCGTGGTTCAAGGGAGAATACGATTTTGACAGCCTTATGCGTGACTGCTGGCAGGACAACTGGCTGTACCTGCACACGGAAAACACCGCACCTCTGCTTATAGGCGAATGGGGAGGATTCATGAAAGAACCGAACCTGAAATGGATGACCTATATGCGAAGGCTTATCAGCGAGAATCATCTGAATCACACATTCTGGTGCTATAACGCAAATTCCGGCGATACCGGCGGGCTTGTGCTGGACGATTTCCAGACATGGGACGAGGAAAAATACGCCTTTGTGAAAGAGGTGCTGTGGCAGGAAAGCGGCAAATTCGTCGGGCTTGACCACAAAATACCGCTCGGCGAAAACGGAATAACGCTGACGGACGCAAGGGGTCTGCAGTAAGCGAAGTCAGGCAGGGCTGAGTTTGAATATTTTGACCGCAGGAAATAAACTCTGCGGTCATTCTTTGCCCTAGCTGACAATACGTGTTTTCTTGACAAGCAAAGATAAGTTATGCTATTATCTTCTTGTTCCGACCTCTACCTTGAAATAAAAATATAATCTACTTATAGATAACCTAAACGTTTTTTAGCGCAGAAAGGGGATTCTCTATGCACGAATGGATATTGACGGTCATTTTGGGAGCGATAGGCGTTTTTTTGATTGCCGTTTCATATGCCGCATTGTATATGAGCAAAAAGCATGGCAGATTTATTTCCGGAGTGCCCTTGGTAGGCGGGATATTTGTGGCGGCAGCGTTTCTGCTTTCGCCGATAAAATGGCTGGCGTTGCTATGCCTGATCGACTTCAGCGTGTGGGAAATTCCGTATGCGCTTATCACCGCCCATCTACGCAACAGAAGATTCAGAAAGATATGTGCAGAGTATGGCTTTGCGCAGAGCGTAAGGGACAACAGCAGAACGATAAGAATAACTATCCCCGAAAGGAACGAGGAGCTGCTGTGGCCGTATATAACCAACTTGGTATATCCGCTCAGAACGCCTAAGCTGCTTCTTGCCGTATGCGCCGACAGGGACGGCGGCAACTTCCTGCTTGTAGATAAATACGAAAGAGGGAAGCCAGTCGAAATAATTCAGTTTCTCAATAATTCTATTTTAATAAATGATCTTAAATCCAAAAATGACTTGACGGTAAAAATTGAGATCATTGACGCTCAACCAAAATATCAGCCAAACCATGACCCGGAAAGGAGAACAACCACATGAAAACAGAACTGAAAAAGATAGAAAACCGCGATATACTATACGGCTACATGGCTGAAATGCCTTTCCCGTACAACTATAAAGCCGACCGCAGCGTATGGAACAGGTCCTTTTTAAGCGATACTGACGGCGAGGGGAGAACGCTGTTTTCAAAGCTTACAACTCTGGGGGCTTACAGCGGCGAAAAGCTGATTGGATTCGTGCAGTACGGAAAGAGCGCATTCGGGTTTGACGAAAGCGGGGAAATATCCGGCGCTGTTTCGTATCCCGTGATACGCAGCTTATATTATGACAAGGACTGCAGCGAAGCGGGAAAAAGCCTGTTGAATGCGGCAGTAAGTGCGCTTTCAGAGGATAACGCAGGCAGAATTTGCGGAAAGGGTATAGGCTCACGCTGTATGGATACGTTAAAGGCGTATCTGCATTCTAACGGAATAGCAAGGTTCGACACCGACACTGCGTTGTCGAATAGGGTCGCACAGCATTACTATGAGAAAAACGGCTTCGTGAACGAGGGGCTTACACGAAGCTATTACAGGGACATCTGAATTAAATACAAAAACCTCTCCGCAGCGTTTTTGCTGTGGAGAGGTTCGTTTATTACTCGTTAGAATCGTTATGCTGAAGTTCTACTTTTGTTATCGCCAAGCTGTTGGTTTCTTTGATTCCGGTCAGTTCGCCTATTCCGCTGCTGACCTGCTCACGCTCGGCGGTCAATACTGCCGTGCCGTCTGCGTCGATGTAGACTATTGATTCCGCAGTGTTGGGGTCAACGGATATAATGTCGCTGAAGTACTTGACAGGCTCGCCGTTGTAATAGAGCTTGCTGTCTTTGAATGTCAGCCCATGCTGCTCATACTGTCGGAAAAGTTCTTCGTCGCTTATGCTAAAGTTGTTATCTGCATTTTCGCCGGCATTCTCTGATGTATCCCTTGTGTAATAAACCGTGCCCTCGTCGGCGATTATCATCTGATAAACTTCGTCTGATTCGGACTGTTCGCTGTCGGTGTCAGTCGACATGCTGTATGAGTAATATACGATATCGTCGCCGCTTCCGTTTATGGATTTTGAAACATAAACGCCGTTTTTGATGTCCTCAAGAATCTGCTCGTAGAGCGCAATGGTTTCGTCTGCGACTTCCTGAGTCCAGATGAAATCACCTCTTTCCTGAGTCCAGCCGGCTGCACCCTGCTTTACAAGTTCGGCGATGTCCTGCTTTTCCTGCTCCAGCCAAGCCTTGTATTCATCGTAGGTCCACCATTCAACGTCAACGTCTGTGTTGGTATCGCTGACGGCGGGGGCGGTGCTGTCGGCTTCCTGAACGGGTTTATCGTAATTCACCGCAGCAAAAGCGGTGGTTGTTCCTGCGATAAGGCACGCAGATACGATGATGCCTGCGATAGTGTTCTTCTTGTATTTCATAATAGCTTCTATCCTTTCTCTGACGGCATTCCTGCCAAATGCTGTTCCGACAGGAATGCTGCGCCTTTCTTCCAGCCTGATAAGAGCCATTGCGTAATCTTCGCGCCTGCAGCCGAGCTGTTTCAGCACTGCTTCGTCGCAGGAAAGCTCAATATCTCGATTTGCGATCGAAAGCATAGCCCATGCCAGCGGGTTGAACCAGTGTACGCAGGCTGCGGCAGTCAGCATCATTTTGAGCAGCGCGTCGAATCTTCGTATGTGCACCAGTTCGTGAGCCAGCACGAACCGCATTTCCTCGCTGTCTGCGGGGAGTGCTTTCGGCAGGATTATCACCGGATCTATAACGCCGTAGGTCAGCGGAGATGTCACACGGTCGCTCACCTTTACGGTTATCCTGCGGCGAAGCCGCTGCGCAGATATACGGGAGTTTATTTCGCTGTCATTGAGCGGCAAAGCGGCGGAAAGTTCCCTGCGGCTGCGCAGGTGAAGCGCAGTGATTATCCCTAAGGAAATGACAACTCCGCCCGCCCATACGATCTCAATGATAGGCGGCGCATGGTCTGCCGTACCGCCCGCTTCGCTTGCAGCGGCGTCTGATCCGGACAGCGTGAGTTCACGTATAATGGCGATTTGAGGCTGTGTGTTTTGACTTGGTTTGTTTACGCAAAAGGAGAACGGAACCAGCATTCTCAGTGCGGCGACCGTCCAGAGGATAACGAACAGCCGCTTTGGAAGCCTGTGAATAAACAGCGACCTTATCACAAGAATTGTCGCAATAACGACTGACGCTGATATAGTCATGCTGAGCAGAGTGTTCATTTCAGTTCCTCCACCAGCCTTTTCAGCGACTGTATTTCCTCTGCGGTGAGCCGTTTAGAGCCGAGCAGTGCCGCTATCAGCTTATCTGACGATCCGTCGTACATTTTGTCGATAAGCTCGTTGGTTTCCGCCTCTTGTACTTCCTTTCGTGAAATGAGCGCGCGGCATATGAAGCCGGGTTCCGACCTTTCCGCTGCGCCCTTGTCCAAGCATTTTTTTATTACTGTGTAGGTGGTGGTCTTGCTCCAGCCGACCTGTTTGTTAAGCTTATCCGCAATGTCTTTTGCGGAGGTATCGCCCTCCTTCCAGAGAATATCCATAACTTTCAGTTCTGAGTCAAACAGTTTGATTACCATGGTCCAAAGTTCCTTTCTATTGCAATAGAATGTGATCACAATGTTATTCTACTGCATTAGAATGGATTTGTCAAGAGGGCAGGATATATTTCATCATTCTTTCACATTGTCATAGCGAGGGTGGATTCTTTACAAATCAAGCACATTATGATATAATAAACGCAAAGCGTTTCAGACTGTCGATAAAGGCACATCTGCGTCGTCAGCGCCATTTCGGCAGGCACAAAGCCTAGCCGAAACGCCGCTTCCTAGCATCTGCACCTTTCTCGCCAGCCTGAAGAAGATATTTTTTTAACAAACAGAAACGCAAAGCGTTTGTTTCAGACTTTTGGAGGTGTACCCATGGCTGATTTCAGTATCAATGAAATGCAGAATATGCAAAAAAGGCTGCAGGAGAAGTATAAAGACAAATGGGAACCTATATGCCCTGAAACAGGAAAAAACAAAATACTCTGGCTGATAGGCGAGATAGGTGAAGTAATAGATATCGTCAAAAAGAACGGCGGTGCGAGGTCGGCTGAGGATACTGCGCTGAGAAAACACCTTGTTGAGGAAATGGCAGATGTCCTTATGTATTACAATGACGTAATGCTGTGCTATGGAATAACCGCTGATGAGTTGAAGCAGGCGTATATCGAAAAGTTTCAGACGAACATGGAGCGTTGGTAAGCAGTTCCTGATGATATGTGAGCGAGGTGAGAAAAATGCTCCGTGCAGCAATATGCGACGACGATAAGCCGACGCTCGATTTTCTGCAAAAAAATATTGACGCCCTGATGAATGCAAATGATATGCCGCACGAAACCGCTGTGTTCCGGTCGGGAAGAGATTTTCTTGCAGCGCACAGAAAAACTCCGTATGACGTTGTGTTTCTGGATATAGTAATGCCGGAACTGGACGGATTCGAGGTCGCAAGGCAGGTCAGAAGCATTTCAAAGGGCACGTATATCATCTTCATCACGACCGAAAGCAGCCTTGTGTATGACAGCTTCGACTTTCAGCCTTTCTATTTCATTCCCAAGAGCAGGCTGAACATTACGCAGGAGAAGCTGAAATATGTTATAAACAGGCTCGGCATTCACATGGCGGCGTATGAAAAGGTGCTTATTTCAGGTGCGTATGAAAACAAAATATATGTTTCTCCGGACGAAATTCTGTATATCCAGAGCAGTCTGAATAATGCCGAATATCACCTGAGCGGCGGCTCTGTGCAGTCTGTCAGGGGTAAGCTGGAAAGCATAATGCCGACGCTCAGTCCGCATATATTCGCAAGACCGCATAATCGCTATATCGTCAACATGAAGCATATAGACAGGGTTGATCTCCCGAACATGGAAATAACGCTTGATACCGGCGATATAATCCGTATAAGCAGAAGCTGCAGGAAGTACTTTCACGAAGCGTATATCCGCTTCATGAGAAATTTCAGTTAGGGGTGGCAATATGCAGAATGCTGCATGGTTTTTAATAGAATTGGCGGCGAATCTGTGCGAATCGTTTCTGTGCGTTCATTTTCTGGCAGGGTCTTTTAACGGCAGAGTTCGGGTGCTGAACAAAAGGCTGGTCTATGTTATCGGCGTGGTATTCATGACGGCGTTTGTGACGGTATTGAACAGCGTCGTCACATATGAGGGAATATACGGGCTGCTGTATGCTGCGGTATTCTTTGCGTTTTCGGCAATATTTCTTAAGGGTGCTCTGCTGAAAAAGATGTTCATATCGTTTCTTCTTGACCTGTGCCTGATAAGCACCGCAGCCGTTTCCGAAAACATTCTGTTCGCTTTCTTCAGGGATAAGCGAGATATGATATACACCGGTCATACTTACGAAAGAATAGCTTTCATGCTGGTCGGGACATCTTTGCTGGCGTATGTTCTGACGCTGCTTATGCGGTTCACGAGCGGCAGGAGCGGGTCGCTTAAGCCTAAGGAATGGCTGCTTATCCTTTCAGTGCTTGGTATTTCATTTATCGTTATCGCTCAGCTGCATACAATTCTTCTTGATAATGAGATAAGCAGCAAATATGCAAATCTGCTCATTACTGCCGAGGGCTGCATAATACTCATCAACATAATATGCCTGTACATCACGTTCGATCTGAGCGGGACCAACAGGCGTGAGGAAGCGCTGCTTGCCGAGAAAAAGCGGCACGAGTATGAGCAGAAATATGCGCAGACCGTAAAGGAACAGTACGACCAGACGCGCAGGCTTCGCCACGATATGAAGCAGTACACCGCTTCGATTTCGGCGCTGATAAAAGCCGGAAAATATGACGCAGCAGCACAATTGCTCGACAGGCAGAGCGATACTCTTTCAAAAGTGGAAACTATCATTGACGTTGAGAACGACTTCGTGAATGCGATACTGAACACAAAACTCACATATGCAAAGTCTGCAGGAATAGACGTGATATGCAGCATTGAAAAGAACATTTCAGACATAGATGGCATGGATATGTGCGATCTGCTGGGCAATATGCTGGATAACGGTATATCAGCCGCCGGAAGCTGCAGCCCTGAACTGCGCCTTATCGAGGTGAGAATATCGTCAGTCGGAAGCCGGCTTTCGGTGCTTGTGAGGAACAGCATTCCCGCTTCGGTGCTGAACGATAATCCGACGCTGAAAAGCACCAAAACTGATTCTATGGAACATGGATTCGGAGTAAAAACCATACGTGCGATAGCCGAAAAATACGGCGGAAGCGTGGATTTTTATGAGGAGGACCTGACATTTATATGCAGGGTGGAACTCAGAATGGATATGTAAATCAGGCTGTCGATAAAGGCGCATCTGCGTCGTGAGGTGAAAACCTCTAATGCGCAGCGTCGTGCTGCGCTCTGGGTTTTCACTTGTGGCGTCCTGCCACAACAAGCATTTCGGCAGGCACATGCAGGACGCTTGTGCCGCTGCCCCAAAAGTCCGACACGATGTCGGGCAACTAAGGGCAGCCTGAACAAAGCCTAGCCGAAATGGCGCTTCCTAGCATCTGCACCTTTCTCGCCACCCTGAAGAAGATACATTTTTTCAACAAGCTGATGTAAATATGCCTTTCAGATAGCTTATCCATGTGCACTGCGCAAAAAGTCAGGGCGTTACGTCCTAAATAGTCTTAACCAGTCAAGAGGTATATTCTGTTCTGTACATCTATCACAAATACCTGCAGAAAAAAACAACAAAATGCACAAATCACTCGTTCGGCTCTTGACAAACGGGTTAGTCAGTGCTAATATTAATCTGTGACCAAAAACGGAAAAACGGTCACAGAACTGAGGTGTCAAAGTGCCGACCGCATTTACTGACGAAGAAATGAAGCGGATACGCAGCGAACTTATTCACGCCGGAATACGCCTTAGCAAGGAACTCGGACTGCAGAGAATGTCCGTCGAAAGGCTGACTTCTGCCGTGGGGATAGCCAAGGGCAGCTTTTATCTGTTTTTCGGTTCAAAAGAGGACTTTATCCTTGAGGTGGCGGAATATACAGGCATAGAAACGCAGAAAATGCTGCTTGCGAGGCTGAACGGGCGCAGTCAGATGTCTGCGCATGAGTTCATCGAGTTTTTCGACGAGTACCTGCACTCCGAACTTGACCTTATGAACGGGCTTACTGTTGACGATTTCTTCTGGCTGAAAAAGCACATAAAAAAGCAGACGCTGTTTGAGCCGAATGCACAGACTCAGACCGCAAAGCAGTGGCTGTCGCTCATAAACGACGTGCGTGACGGCGTTGACGCAGGAACATTTGTGAACCTGATGAAATCCATTTATGCGATAAGGGAGCACAGCGACACGATGGTGAAGGACTCGATAGAAAGCAGCATTCAGGTGATACTGCGGACTATCGAAATTTATATAAGCGGAAAGGGCGATATCCTATGAAAACATTTACTGAAGAATACAGAGAATTTCTCACAGCGCATGAGTTTAAGACCGTGAATGTCGGCGGGCATGATTTTGAGGTGATAGACTCCGGAAGCGGCAGCAGCACTATCGTGTTCCTTAACGGCGTGGATATGTATCAGTTCTGGATAAAGTACGTTTCAGCATTTGAAAAGAACTACCGTGTGGTTATGATGAAATATCCCGTGGATATATGGAAGAACGTTGAGATGGCGGCTGCCCTGAACGATCTTTTCAATAAGCTTGGGATAGAAGCGCCGATACTGGTCGGCATAAGCGACGGCGGCGTTTTGGCGCAGCTTTACGCAAAGAAGTACAAAGCCGGCGGCCTTATTCTGGTTTCAACGCTGACTGTTGATTCTTCTTACGTGGAATCAATGAGAAAAGAAAAGATGACCATGCCGATCATGAAGCTTTACGTAAAAAGGACAAAATTCGAGAAGCTCAGGGTAAGGCTTGTTGAATCGGTCAAGAAGCATTTCCGCAATGAAACAGAGGAGGAAAAGGCTTACGCAGTCACATTCCTTGAGTGCGTCGGGGCTGACGAAAGTTACAGAAATATGTTCCTGCGGGCTATTCAGGCGACAAACGATATATGCTCGCTGGAGAAGTTCCAGAAGAGCGACTTCAGCTATCTTGCGGGAAAGGCGCTTGTGCTTATCCCCGAAAATGATATGTTCGACAAGGCGGACTCGCAGAAGCTTGTTGATGTATTCACTGACCCTGTCGTAAAGCAGACCTACGGCGGACATCTCGGACTTGTAATGCGCCCCGATCTCTACATACCTGAGATAGAAAAGTTCCTGAGTGAAAAATTCTGACAGCAGGCGAACGAAATGGAAAAATACGATATCACAAAACCGATAAAAATACCCGTTGGAATGCACAAGCTGAACGACGACGCAGGTATCAGCTTTCAGCTTAACCGCCTTGTGAATATGGACGGCTGCGACCTTTCTGTTGCAAGGGAGATAGGGCCGGCGATAAAGACCACTGCCGATTTTTACGGCGTGCTGAAAAGCAGGGCTGGCATTGAACTTGAACAGGGACATATCAGAAATGCGGCGGCGCTTTACCGTATGTCTGAGTTTTACACCGACTGGGAGGACCCGAACGGTCTTGCCGCATGGAAAAAGGCTAGAGAGCTTTTCTTTGAGTATTACGCAGACTTTTTCAGCGGCGAAACCCCCATTGTTGAACTTATAAACGTGCCATACGAGGGTTATGCAATGCCGACGCTGAAATTCAATGCTCAGTCGGCAAAGGGCACGATAGTCATGCACGGCGGCTTTTTCGCTCCGAGGGCGTCTGCGTTCGACGAGAGAGTAACGAAGTGCGTGAGCGTCGCTCAGTTCGGTGCGCTGAAAATGAATTTCGCTGACAATGCTTTTGTGAACGGGCTTATCGTGGGACTGCTGAATGTCGTGCTATATGGCTTCGGCTGGCTGATAAACATTATTTATGCGGCGGAAAAGGGCAGTGGAATGCCGTTCTTCCGAACATATTTTCACCGAATGGGCACGACCAACGTATACAAGCTGGCAAAGATACTGTGGAGCATTGACCTGCGCCCTGTCGCAGACAAGCTTACCAAGGACTACCTCGTTATCGGCGGCAGCAGGGACACAATGGCGTGCCGTGCGGCGATAGGCAGACATCTGCTTTTGCTGAAAAATGCACGATCTGTTTCCTCGCGAGAGATCACCACGCATGAAAAGGGCGCAGACCACTGCTGCTGCGGAAATCAGACAGCGGCAATGGACACGATCCTTTCATGGGCGGAACTTATGGAACGCAGGGACAGTACGCTTGATGAGAGCACAGGCGAATAGAAAAGGTGGGGCAATACACGCCCCATTTATGGCGCCGTTTGAAAAGCTCGGCAAGGTGATAAACCTGAACCGCAGGGCGGAAATGCGGCTGATAAACTACGTATTCAGAAAACCCGCTCGCCCAGAAATACGAGATAGTAAAGGACGAGGGCGGATTTCTGGTCAGCAGGGAAAAGAAATAATCATTTGACGAGTACGGTGGACACGAATCTGTCATCCTGCGCTTCCCATGAATAGCTTCCGCCGTATTTCTGGGCAATGTCCGAAATGATCTGCGTGCCATACCCGTGCAGTGCCTTTTCGGGCTTTGTCGAGATAAGCGTTCCTGCGAACTCTTTTACATACTCTTTGCCCTTATAGCTGTTTTCAACGCATATAGTATAGTAAGCGTTGTATTTCATGATGGTGAGCCTGACAAACGGACTTTCGGTCTGCTCGGCGGCTTCGATGGCGTTATCAAGCAGATTTGACAGCAGCGACGACAGGTCGATAACGTCTAGGTCGATTTCTTTCAGGCTCTGCACTGAATAGGTGAAGTCAATGTTCTTTTCTCGGCACAATGCTGCTTTGGACAGCAGTATCACGTCGGCAAAGCTGTTTCCGGTATCGACCACCTCTGTGCTTGCGATGTTCACGCTTTCGGCGGTTTGGTCCAGCAGAGCGGCGGCGTTTTCCGGCTCTCCTCTCTCAATAAGGGTGCGTATATTCGAGAGGTGGTTTTTCATGTCGTGGCGAAGCTTTTTCATATTTTCGCTGTTCTGCTGCTGAACGGCTATCTGCTCCTGCAGTGAACTGAAATTGCTTTCAAGCAAAAACAGCTTGCTGTCACGCTGAAAGCCCTTGCTAAGTTCGGTGAAGAAGTATATCACGATCAGGCTTGCGGCGAAGAACAGCGCTGCAAGAACAGTATACAGTGTCGTGCTCACAGAGCTTTGCTCGGAATATGGATAAATCTGCAAAAACACTGTTGTAACAGCTAAAAAGATAATCATAACTACTGCCAACAGCGTCCAGAACTTTCCCTTGATGTTCTTGTCCACCTTGTTCAGCATTTTATAGAATGCGAAGAATACCAGAATATCAGCGGCCTTGATTATCATGCTTAGAATAAAGCGGCATATAATGCTGTCAAAGAACAGATAAGCAACGCTCCTGCCTAAACACAGTGAAATTAGATTCCCCAGAATGATATCCGTAATTGCAATAATATACATCGAAGTGACCGAATACACGATCTTTATGATAAGCTTGTCCTCGTATATAAGCACCGTCAGCAGCAGAGTTACAGCAGCGGCAATGGGTATCTTTAACGTCATAAAAAAGCCTGAGCACAGGTAATTAGCCACTGAGGCTGTTATTATTGCAAGCTGTGAGGGCAGTACTGTTTTGTATCTGCTTTTCAGCAGCGAGTTCAGGAATACGAAAACAATGATATCCTCTATCAGGCAAAGCGAGATCTCTGAAATAAACAGCAGCATTATGACACCACCTTTGCAGAAATTATCCTTGAAAGCTGAATAAGCAGTTCCTTTCGCCGCCGCCTGCTCAGTGGGAGATGTGTGCCGTCGCTGAGCACGACTTCTGTTTCAAGTACCTCGAAAACCTTGTTCACATTCAGCAGGATATTGCTGTTTACCTTGCAGAAGCCACAGCAGGAAAGTTCGCTTTCAAAGCGTTTCAGTGACCTTTCAGCCGAAATCAGTTCGCCGTCTGCGGCGTCTATAATTACAGTGCCTTTGACTGATTTTATGAACCGGATATTATCAAGGCTTATCCGTTTTACGGCACTTCTCCCGTTTTCCAGAACGCTGAACAGCCTTTGCGCAGGCTTATCTGCGGAATATCTTTTCATCAGGTTTACAAGTTCGTTCAGGCATCTGTTTTTGTCGTAATCTTTCGGGATAAACGCCTGAATATTCAGCGAGATAACCTCGTAGACCTCTTCCTTATAGGCGCTCAGGAATGCAATGTATAGCCCTCCGTCCAATTCACGAAGCTTTGCTGCGAGTTCCTTGCCGTTTATCGGCGGCATATCTATGTCAAGAATGACTATATCGAAACTGCGATGTTCGGTGTATTCTTTAAGCAGCAGGTTTCCGTCCGAAAAGAAGCTGACGTCAGCGGAAACCCCCGATAATTTCTGCGCACGTGAAAGCAGCGGCTTCATTGCCTGTTCAATAAATACCTTGTCGTCGTCGCATACGGCGATTTTTATCATTTATATCACCCTGTTATTCAGCTGTTGATTTGATGTTATATATTATTATATAACAATTACTGAATAAAGTCAATGATACAGGCGGGGGAGATTTCATATCCGCTCGGCGTGAGCCTTTCTTATGTGGATAGCTGCGCCGATCACCGCTGCTAAAGCCAGACCGGCAAGTATCACAATATCCTGCAAGAAGCTTTCCGGAAGCGAAAACAGCCATCTCAGCGGTTCTGAATAAAGATAAGCCGCACCGATACACAGCGGAATACACACAGCCGCAGCCGGTATGTAGCCGCTGAAAAAGCTGCATATACTGAATGATATCAGCGAGAGCGCAGCGCAGACGATATAGCCGAATACGATATAAAGCGCAATATACTGCCACATATTGATGTCCAGCCAGTAGTACTCAAAGGTTATCCCAGAGCTTATCGGAAGCCCGTAAAATTCGCAGTAGATATCCAAGCCCGACAGAACCAGAACACCTGCGGATATCACAGTGCTGACCACAGCCGATGCCATTGCCGCTGCAAGCAGCCTTATTCCGGCGATTTTTCTTCCGGTTCTGGTGGAATAGAGGATATGCGCCATATTGTCACGGTTATCCTTTACGGCGTAAAGCCCTGAAAGCACCATTGATATTGCCGCTCCCAGAGCAGCCAGAAAAGGCGCAGTATGCTCAAAGCCGAACGTAATGTCGCTGCTTCTCATGGTGTAAAGACTGCCGCCCAGCTGCTCTGCACGGCTGACTATACGCTCGCCGTCGGCAAGGTCTGATTCAGCGAATATGTTCTGGGTGTGAGTTTTGCCCCATGAATAGCCATTCTCTGACCTGAAAAGCCCCAGCGGGTCGGCTTTTACGACCTCATACAGGTATTTCACACGCCTGCACAGCCAGAACCGCCAGTGCTCCTCAAGCACAGGGTCGGCGGCGGGATCGTCCGCATTCTGTCGCTGAATGCTGTAATATTCCGCATATAACTCGGAGTAAGACTCATCATCAGCGGAAAGTCCGCTTACCAGCCGCATATAATCGTCGTAGCTGCGGACGCCATATCTCCCGAATACCTCGCTGTCGGCGATTGCGGGGTCAATGAGGTGCGCTTCAAAGCTGCCGCTTGCCCATGAAAGAAGAAACAGTATTCTGTCCCAGTCGCTTTCGGAATCGTACAATTCTTCACTGTAATAAGCCACATCATACTGCGGAGCAATGTTGAACTCCTCAAAGCTTGTGTATCGGCTGAGCAGTTCGTCATATTCACTGACATTTGATATGCCAAGCTGACGGAATGCCTCGCCCTCGGATATCACCTTTTCCATCAGCGGGAATGTCAGGCTGTCCATTTTGGCGATAGTATCGTCCGTCACCTCAGTTCCGAAGCGCTCCGTGAACCATTTGTAGGTGCGGTACTGCGCCGCTGCGTATTCGCCTTTTTCATAGTACCCACGGTGCTTCATTCCCTCGCTGCCTGACACGGTATAGGGCAGCAGCACCGTATTGCTGCTCAGCGCAGTGATAGCGGTGAACAATGTGCAAATCGCCGTGATACACAGGATATATCTTACGCAAAAGAGCTTTTTCAGTTCGCCTAAAATAATTCTCATATCATTTCTTCGACCTCATAGCTTGGCTTTTCTGAATGATCTGTACCCCACTGCGCTTCCCAGTAACAGCAACGCCGTCCAGAGCATCATGGCGTAAAGCTCTATCCCGCAGACGGGCAGGGTGTTTCTCGATACTGTGAGCCAGTAGCCCGGACGGCTCATAAGCAGCGACGTCGGGGTCAGGCAGTAAATATACGGTGAGCAGATCTCAGGCTTGATAAATGCAGGCAGCAGCATGACTAACGTCAGCGATAGCGAAACAAGTAACTGCATTATACCGCCTTTTTTCCCGCAGCAGCAGAAGCCCAGAAGCGAAAACACCGCACTCAGAAGCAGCGTCAGAAGATAATTAAGCGCAAAATGTCCTCCAACGCTTACGCTGAACCACGGGAACATCTGGATAGGTATTTCAGGTACTGCAGCCGGCGCTGAAAGCAGAACAAAGCAGGGGCACTGCACAAAAAATCCCGCGCAGCACAGCGGGAACAATACCGCCTGAAACCCAACAGAAATGATGACCGAAGCCGCCGCCTTTACCGCACGGATACGCCGTCCGGTGCGGGTGGAATACACCACGGCAGCCGTACCCGCAGCCGCTTCATGGCCGCATATTCTTGATGTGATAAGCAGCGCAAAAATCATAGATTCCATAGCCGAAAGCCACAAGTACCCCGACAGCATTGAAAACAGTTCACTGCCGCCGTTGACTGCGTTAAGTTCGCTGTTCGCCCGCATTTCTTCAAGTCTTTTTGAGAATGCGGGCGCTGAAAGTTCGGCGATATTCAGGGCGAAGCTTTCGTCAATGCCGAACGCATTGCCCGTGCTTATCGAGATCATAAGCTGTCCTGCGCTTTCAGGCGGGACGGCTCTTTCGGCGTAAGAATAGGCGATATCACGCTTTTCGTCCGTAATCGACTGAGCGACCTGCGCTGTCATATATTGCGTTCCGGCTTCTGCGACAAGTTCGGCTTCCTGCATTATTATGCGGTTTGCGGAATCGCTGCTGAGCATGATCAGATTTGCGGCGGCGCAGAGCGCCAGTACAATGTATACGAACGGTGTTTCAAGCTGTTTTTTCAGCTCATATAATACCAGCATTTTTGTCCTCCGCGTCACGATAGAGGTACAGAAAAACGTCCTCCAGTCCTGCGTTCTTTTGCGGGAAGCCCTCGCTGCAATCGCCGATGAATCTGAGGAACGCCCTGCCGCCCTCGAACCGCTCTGACAGAACGAAATGCTTCTGCGGGAAGTCTGCCGCTTCATCGGCGGGAATTTCGGCTTCAAAGACCTTGCCAGCAAGTCTGCCGCAAACCTCTGCTACAGGCTCGTTGCAGTAGATCCTGCCGTTTTGCAGCATGATTATGCGGTTCGCAATACTTTCAACATCTGAAACTATATGTGTTGAAAGAATTACGATCCTGTCCTTTGAAAGACCGGCGAGAATATTTCTGAACCGCACACGCTCCTTGGGGTCGAGCCCCGCCGTCGGCTCGTCAAGCAGCAGCACTTTCGGGTCGTTCAGCAGAGCAGCTGCAATACCCACACGCTGTATCATGCCGCCGGAGAACTTTTTCATCTTTACGCCGCCGACGTCAGAAAGAGCGACCAGTTCCAGAAGCATTTTCACACGCTGGGCTGCGGCGGCGTGCGGGATACCTTTCAGTGCGGAAAGATACATAAGATACGCTGTCGGGGTGTAGTTTCTGTAATACCCGAACTGCTGCGGCAGATAGCCTATCACATCACGGTATTTTTCGTCCAGCGCAGCAATGCTTTCGCCGTTCCACGTCACAATACCGGAAGAAGCAAAATGCAGCGTTGCAAGCAGCTTTATCAGCGTGGTTTTACCCGCTCCGTTTGGTGCGAGCAGTCCGTATACGCCGTTTTCAAAATCAATGCTGATATCATCGAGAACGGTTTTCTTACCATATTTCATTGTAACATTCTTAACGGACAGCATAGCCAGACCTCCTGTTTATTTTGTTCAGCACGGACTGGAACGTTATTAAGAGCACTGCGCCGAGTACCGCATACGCCGAAGCGGGTATGCTTTTCAGCAGCGAATCATACCACGGGAATACTGACAAAACAGCGCATACCGCCATGACTGCCGCCGGTATAATGCAGCCCCTTGCACCGAATCGAAGCAGCGACAGAATCATCAGCAGCGCAAAAAGAAACAGCGACGAAAAAGAAACGGCGAGAAGTCCCGCAAAGTCCGCTTCAGAGCGCACGGATACAACGAGCACCGCACCTGTATTTACTATCATGCAGAAAATACCGCAGAGGAACATTCTGAATGCGCAAAGATGAAGCGCAGTATATCGACAGGTCATTTTCACCTCAATGCTGCCCTCGGTGCGCTCTTTAATATAGGACAGCAGGAAAAAGACGAAGAACACGAGCGGTGAAAAAGCGAAAACCAGTCCATAAATACTGATATTTGTCCCGATCACGCCCGCCGGCATTCCGCCCAGCAGAGCAATTAATATACCTGCAATCGCCGCAGTAACTGCAGCGGCGTCGTATATCCCGTAGAATATGTTTTTCAGCCCAAGCCCGAAAAGCATATCACGCATGAATTCCGCAAAGCCCGTTCGCTTCTGTGGTATTGCGCAGCGGATCATGGCTTCTGCTTCGCAGCGCCGCTGTTCGGCAGCGTCAATTTTCTGCCAGAGCTGTTCGTTATAGTTCACAGCAGGCCCTCCTTTTCAAGCAGCTTTTTCAGCTTTGAACGTGTCCGGTGTATTCTCACCCTGACGTTCACCTCGGATATTTGCAGCCGTTTCGCTATTTCCTTTGCTGGGATACCGCACACGGCGAACAGGTAGAAGCAGTCGCCGTCGGTCTGCCGGAGTTCTTCCACACGCTCGAAAATGCGCTGTTCGTGCTCGGTGCGCAGGTATATCGCCTCTGGTGTATCACTGTCTGCAAGTTCTTCGGGGAGTTCGGTGAGCCGCCGGTTTTTTCGCAGTTCGTCTATCGCACGGTTCTTTATCAGAGTGAAAAAATACGTCTTGAAGCTGAACTCAGGGCGGTATTTGTCCCGAAATACCCACAGCTTCACAAAGCAGTCCTGCACTATGTCCTGCGCCAGTGCATGATCCTTTACTATCGACTCGGCAAAGTGCTCTGCGGGCGTTCTCCAGCGGGAAACAAGCTGTTCAAGGGCGGCGTTATCCCCTAGCTGTATACGCTTCATCAGTTCGATATCGCTTTCCAGAACATCACCCGCTTTCCCTTTTCATTATCTTGAACGTATGAAAAACAAAAATGTTACAGTATTCGTTATAAATCAAGCCGCCGCAGTTATTTTTCTGCAGCGGCTTTTTCTATGCTCTGAGAATTTCGCTCAGTCAGATCAGCTGTTAGCTTTCATTATTTCTATCTGCGCTTTAAGTGCGGAATATCCGGCTTTGATGTCGCTGATATCTGCGACTGCTTTTTCCATCGGACATATGTCGGTGCCGCTGCGGTTGATTATCCTTTCGGTCAGGACATCGCAGGTGCAGGGGATACCGTGGGCTTCAAGAAAAGCCTTTCCTGCTTCGGACATCGTTTTCCCGTGAACGCAGACTATCCGGGTAGTTGCCTGCACCCTGAGCGTGCATAAGGTAAAAGTCAAAATAATCCACGCCGCACCATTTCAGCTGATTCTCAAAGAACGGCCGTATATCCTCCTGCTTGCTGAAATAGCTGTCTGTAAGCTTGTTGGTCAGTATGTAGCTTTCACTAGGATAGCGGCTTGTAAGGCAGGAACGTATCGCAGTTTCGCTCTGCCCGCCGATATATCCGTGGGCGGTGTCAAAGTAGTTGAAGCCCTCTTCAATGAAGCGGTCTATCATTTTGCAGAACTGCGGCTCATCGACTTTGCCGTCTGTCATCGGCAGACGCATACAGCCGAATGCAAGCTTTTTCTTTACGTTGTCCATGGTGAACCACCTTAATATTCTGTGTATCGTCCCATTCGCTGTGATGAGTGTGATTATATTATAGCACGGCCGCTCAAAAATGTAAAGCCGGCAGCTGTGCCAACTCACTGCATTTTTCTTATAATCGGTCAGATGTGAGAAGCCTTGAGAATTTCAAGCTGTTCCACGACTTCTTCTGTTAATTCTGCCTGAAACAGCGCGAGATTTTCCTTTATCACCTCTTCGCTCATATCCCACCATTGAAGCTTCTCCAGCCTGTCCACAAGACTTTCGCCGCAGCGCATTCGCAGCACTCTGGCAGGATTGCCTACGACTATGGAATATGGCGGAACGTCTTTGGTCACAACGCTTCCTGCGCCTATTACTGCGCCGTTTCCCACGGCGACCCCTCTGAGTATTATCGCATTCGAGCCTATCCGGACGTCGTGTCCGGTCGCGCATTTTTCTGACGCTGACCTCCAGTTGCCGTTCCCACCCATGTTCCATTTGGGATAAACGATAAAGCTGTGGGTCGTGATGTGATCGAGGTCATGTGTGTTTCCGCCGATACTGACGTTCCACGAAATAGAGTTGAATTTGCCGATGGCTGCATTTTTTATTACGGTATTCGCTCCGGTGTACGAAAATCGTCCCATGCTTGAATATACTATCTGGTTATTGCGTTCCAGCTTGATATGGTCTGCTAAGCTGCTGTGTTCCACACGAGTGTGCTTATCAATAAATACATTCTGACCTATCACAGAATCAATGATCTCTGCTTCGTCGGTAATTTCTGCTGTTTTTGCCACCCTTGAAATATTATCCGTCATTGCTTTTTCTCTTTTTTATGACTGAGGTATTTTCTTGATTTGATTATAGCATGATAATTCAAAAATGTAAAGGCGGCAGTTTTACTGAATAAAGAAAACTCCCCATGTTACTTGATTTTTCCCCCGACTTGTTATATAATAGGATTGCAGAGGGAAAGCCGCAGATGTTGGGCGTGTACGGCTTTCAGCAACGGGAGCGGTAATTGCTCTTAGAATACGAGGAGGCTTATGGCGGAATACAGTAACGCACTGGCGAAGATACGCAGCTGCCTCAGAATGGACAAGTGACAAATATGCCTGAATTTATTGAGATAGACAGCCTTTCTGCGCCGGGCTGCGAGGTATTCACACAGCTTACCGAGGCGCAGCTTAGAAACAGGCTGGAGCCTGAAAAGGGAATATTCATAGCCGAAAGCCCCAAGGTCATTGCAATGGCGATCGACAGGGGGCTTGAACTGGTGTCGATACTTACGGAAAAACGCTGCCTTGACGGCTGCGCAGCCGATATCATCAGCCGCTGCGGGGATATTCCGGTGTATCTTGCGCCGCCTGAGCTTCTTGAAAAGATGACAGGCTACCGGCTCAACAGGGGAGTGCTGTGCGCAGTCAGACGGCCAAAGCCCCTGAATGCGCAGGAGATATGCCGCAATGCGCACCGCATAGCCGTGCTAGAAAACATCGTCGATACCACGAACATCGGCGCAGTGTTCCGTTCGGCGGCGGCTCTAGGAATGGACGCCGTGCTGATAACTCCGTCCTGCTGCGACCCTTTGCTTCGCCGTGCGGTGCGGGTGAGCATGGGCACGGTGCTTGCCGTGCCGTGGGCGGTCATAGGCAATTCTCCGGAGGACTGGCCGGACAGGGGACTGCAGCTTCTGAATGAGTGGGGATTCCGCACGGCGGCGATGGCGCTCAGCGACCGTTCCGTGGGCATAGACGACCCGCGGCTTGCGGCGGAGGAGCGGCTCGCAGTGATACTCGGCACAGAAGGCGACGGGCTGTCCGAAAACACGATAGCGCAGTGCGACTATACCGTGAAGATACCGATGTCGCACGGGGTGGATTCGCTTAATGTTGCAGCCGCTGGAGCGGTGGCGTTCTGGCAGCTGAGATGGAATAAATAATTATATGGAGGCAAATAAAATGGCAGTAAAACAGACTGCAGGCAGAGATCAGCTCGGAGAGTTTGCTCCGAAATTCGCAGAACTGAATGACGATGTGCTTTTCGGAGAGGTATGGAGCAGGGAGGACAAGCTTTCGCTGCGTGACCGTTCGCTGGTCACAGTGACTGCGCTGATGGCTCAGGGACTTGTTGATTCCTCGTTCAAGTATCATCTGATATCTGCGAAGAACAACGGTATCACGCGCACTGAAATAGCCGAGATACTCACCCACGCAGCGTTCTATGCAGGTTGGCCTAAGGCGTGGGCTGCGTTCAAGATGGCAAAAGAGGTATGGGACGAGGAATAAGCCGGTTGGCTGTTCCCACAAATAATAAAGCCGAGAAACGCGTGATAGGGTTTCCCGGCTTTGTTTGTTCGGTTCAGAATTACTTGAACAGCTTTGCGAACATGAGCGCAAACTGTACGTTTCCGAATACATAGAGTGCGCCGTTTTCTACGGCTTCTTCAACAGTAAGCTTACCGTCGGCGATAGCGAGCGCATTCTCTACGGAGATAGCTGCTTCGATATCCTTTTCGATGTAGTCATACGGTGCAACGGATACGACGCCGTTTTTGATCTCAATGTACATATGTGCCTCGAAAGAACCGTAAAGCTTGATATCAACGGCAGCCTTGCCCTCGGATACTATATCCTTGGCAGCGGCTGTGTCGATCTTCTTGTAGATCTTTGCAACGATATCGTCTACTGTGATGGGCTTGGGCTTCTTGACTGCGCGCTTCTTGGGTGCGGGCTCAGCCTTTGCAGCGGACTTCTTTGCAGCGGGCTTTGCGGCAGCCTTCGCAGCGGGCTTTTCAGCAGCCTTTGCGGCAGGCTTTTTCGCGGCGGGCTTCTTGGCTTCGGTCTTGGGAGCTTGTGCAGGAGCAGCCTTTACTTCGGCGGCCTTGGGCTTTTCAGCTTCTGCCGGCTTTACTGCTTTAACCTCAGCGTTCTTTGCAGCCTTAACAGCGGCTTCTTCCTTAACGATAGTCTTGGTTGTTGTGTTCTTCTTAGGTCTAGGCATAGTCTTAATTCCTTTCAAAAATCCCATGACACGTCTGCAAAACGCATACCTGCCATTCTTTGATTCTATAATAACATATTTGCGCCGTTTTTGCAACAGTTTTTGAAAAAAATTTTGAATATGCCTGAATAATTATGCGGTAATGGTATTTCTTACTAATGGCTCGCCGGTATGAGCAGGCGTGTTTTTCTGCACATGGTCTGCGCAGTAAACCGCCCTGAACAGCTCTATGACGGCGTTTTTCAGGAACACCAGCGCAGCCAGTATTAGCAGGCTGCACACCGGTACGCATAACGCTTCGGCAAGACCTGCGCCGAAAATATTGCAGGAAAGGAAAAGGTATATCGCGTTCAATAGCGCCGCCCCGACAGCGAGCCACGATATTGCACGGTCGAGCTCCCTGCGAAGTCCGCGTATGGGTAAATTGCTTCTTATTGCGCTCAGTTCATAATTATTGTGTTTCATGTTCATCACTCCTCGTAATGTATTATAACACAATAAAAAAAGAAAACTGCGTCTATATAGACGCAGTTTTCGCAGAGTGTTATTTGTTTGGTTTTCGCCGTCAGTGATTCCTGAACCAGTTCCTTATCCATGCGCCGGACTGCGAATAATCGCTGTCGCTCCAGTTTCCGTCAGCCTTTGCGGATGATTTGAAGCTTGACGAGGATTCGTCCTTGTTTGCAAGATTCCAGTTGCAGTAGCTTATCCCGTATTTATCGAGCAGGCTGAGCCATTTCTCGGTCTGACCGAAATCATTTGCGCCGTTGCCTGAAGCGTCGCAGCAGCCAAACTCAGAAACGAATATCGGAAGTCCGGACTTTACGCATTTTTCCGCACGATCTCTCAGCCAGTCGGTATGTGTTGCGGCATAGAAATGCAGCGCATACATCACATTTTCCTCGTCGAGCGGGTCGGCGAGCGCTTGGTCGATATCCTGACTCCACGTGGGCGTTCCGACGATAATAACGGCGTCGCTGTCGTTCTTTCTGATAACGGGTATGACCTTTTCGGCGTACGGCTTTATTTTTCCGCTCCATGAAACATCGCCGTTAGGCTCGTTGACTATCTCGTAAATGATGTTGGGGTAGTCCGCGTATTTTTTCGATACACTGTCGAAGAACTCAATAGCGGCGTCCGTGTAGGGATTGGGGTCGCCGGGATTCAGCACGTGCCAGTCGATTATCACGTACATACCAAGCTGAATGCACAGGTCTACGCCCTTATCAAGAAGCTTTCTGCTGCCGTCCTTGTTCTGCATATAGCACTGACCGTTGCCCCATTCGTCAACGTACATCGCCATACGAACGACATTAGTGTTCCAGTCGTCACGCAGCGTACGGAAAGCGTTCTCGTTCACGAAATCAGGGAACCATGTAATGCCGTGAGTGCTCATTCCTCTCAGCTGATAAGCGTTTCCGTTCTCGTCGATAAGCTGGCTGCCCTTTACTGAAAGCTGTCCGTGAGCTGCAACGGGGGTCGTGCCCTCTGGGTCTTCGGGAGCGGGCGGCGCTGTCTGCGCGGTAGTTCCGGAGGTTTGAGCCTGCGAGTTATTGTCGCCGCTTCCCTGAGTATTATCGCCGAAGCTGCTGCCCGCCTGAGTGCCGTTCACACGAATGTCGGACGGCGTGAAATCGCCGGTGAATGAGCAGTTAAAACCGAAGCCTGCACTGCCGCCGTTTTTCAGGTCGCCGTTATAGCTTTCGTTCACGACCTGAAGCGTGCTTCCGCTTATCGTGAAAAGACCGTTCCATGAAGCGATTATCTTGAAGTCCTGCGGCAGCCCGCCGACTGTGACTGTCCAGCCGCTGACGTCCGAACCGGTGGAATTGGTGATGCTCACTTCGTATCCAACGCAGGTCTTGCCACCTTCCTCCCACTGATTCGTGGCGTTCCATACTACGTTGAAATCAGACGGAGTGCTCTGCGCTGCGGAGGAGGTGTCCTCAACAGGTTCACTGGAAGTGCTGCTTACTGGATCGGGCGTACTGCTGGCAGTAGTCCCAGCGCTGATTGCGGAGGTCTGGCTTTCTGCTGCGGAACTGGACGCGGTGTCAGATGGGCTTTCAGTGCCGCTCTCTGGTTCAGACTGCTCTGCCGGAGAAGTCACGCAAAACGGGGAAGATGACGCAGTGCTTACCGAGATGGAACCGCCGCTTTCCGAGATGGAACTGCTTTCTGCGGGAGATTCTATTTGCTCTCCGGCACAGCCGCACAGCATTGAAGCGCACAGCAATGCGCTGAGCAGCGCCTTTAGTTTCTTTTTCATAGAACATATCCTTTCTTGCCAAAATACTTTAACTAAATTATATCATGATTCAGCGGAAAAATCAACCTGTATAGAAAAGCAGCTTGTTGAAAAATTCTATAACCAGACTGGCGATTTTTTTGCCCGCAGAATCGAAAAATGCAAAATATATATTGAAATGTGAAGAAAAATGTGATATCATATAATAGATATATCTGCGTTTAGAGCAGAATAATTTATCGTACCAAGTACGGGTAAGGGAGTAACAAAATGCCAAAGAAACAGGATATCAACAAGATCCTTATAATCGGCTCAGGTCCTATCATTATCGGACAGGCGTGCGAGTTCGACTATTCGGGAACACAGGCGTGCAAGGCACTCAGAAAGCTGGGTTATCAGATAGTTCTGGTAAACTCGAATCCGGCGACCATCATGACAGACCCTGATGTTGCAGACATCACCTATATTGAGCCGCTCAATGTGGACAGGCTCACCCAGATAATCGAGAAAGAGCGTCCTGACGCACTGCTGCCGAACCTCGGCGGTCAGTCAGGTCTAAACCTCTGCTCTGAACTGAGCGAGGCTGGCGTGCTTGAAAAGTACCACGTGCAGGTAATAGGCGTGCAGGTAGATGCCATCGAAAGAGGCGAGGACCGCATAGAGTTCAAGCACACCATGCAGAAGCTTGGCATTGAAATGCCGAGAAGCGAGGTAGCTTATTCAGTAGAAGAAGCTGTAAAGATAGCCGAGCAGCTTAAATACCCCGTCGTGCTCAGACCCGCTTACACCATGGGCGGCGCAGGCGGCGGCATGGTATACAATGTCGATGAACTGAAGGTAGTATGCGCACGTGGACTACAGGCAAGCCTTGTGGGTCAGGTTCTGGTCGAGGAGTGTATCAGCGGCTGGGAGGAACTTGAACTTGAGGTAGTTCGTGACGCAAACGACAACGTAATTACCGTGTGCTTCATTGAGAACATCGACCCCATCGGTGTTCACACCGGCGATTCTTTCTGCTCTGCGCCCATGCTGACCATCAGCGAGGACGTTCAGAAGAAGCTGCAGGAATATTCTTACAGGATAGTCAAGGCGATAGAGGTAATAGGCGGCTGCAACTGTCAGTTCGCACACGACCCCGTTTCCGGCAGAATCGTTGTGATCGAGATAAATCCGAGAACTTCACGATCCTCTGCGCTGGCTTCCAAGGCTACCGGCTTCCCGATAGCACTGGTTTCCGCTATGCTTGCCTGTGGTCTTACGCTTGACGAGATCCCCTGCGGAAAGTACGGCACACTGGATAAGTATGTTCCCGGCGGCGATTATGTTGTTATCAAGTTTGCAAGATGGGCTTTTGAGAAGTTCAAGGGCGCAGAGGACAAGCTTGGCACTCAGATGAAGGCAGTCGGCGAGGTAATGAGTATCGGCAAGACTTACAAGGAGGCGTTCCAGAAAGCTATTCGCTCCCTTGAAACGGGCAGATACGGTCTTGGCTTTGCAAAGGACTTCAACAAGCTGACAAAGGACGAGCTTCTTGCAAAGCTAAGATTCCCGACCAGCGAGCGTCAGTTCATAATATATGAGGCGCTGCGCAAGGGTGCGACTATCGAGGAGATATACCAGCTTACGAAGATAAAGCACTGGTTCCTGCAGCAGATGTTAGAACTTGTTGAGGAAGAAAACAAGCTGATTGAAATGAAGGGCAGCGTTCCCGCAAAGGATATTCTCAAACAGGCAAAGCTGGACGGTTTCAGCGACAGATATCTCAGCCAGCTGCTTGACGTCAGCGAGGACAAGGTACGCAGCACGCGCCTTGAATACGGCATTCGTGAGGCTTGGGAGGGCGTTCATGTCAGCGGCACAGAGGATGCGGCTTACTATTTCTCGACCTACCATGACGAAAAGGACACAAGTCCTGTCAGCGACAAGCCGAAAATAATGATACTCGGCGGCGGTCCTAACAGAATAGGTCAGGGTATCGAGTTCGACTATTGCTGCGTTCATGCGGCTCTTGCACTGAAGAAGCTGGGCTTCGAGTCTATCATCGTGAACTGCAACCCTGAAACGGTTTCGACCGACTATGATACTTCGGATAAGCTGTATTTCGAGCCGCTGACCCTTGAGGACGTACTCAGCATTCACGAAAAGGAAAAGCCAGTCGGAGTTATCGCACAGTTTGGCGGTCAGACGCCGCTGAATCTCGCAGGCGACCTCAAAAAGAACGGCGTGAACATCTTAGGCACAAGCCCTGAAACTATCGACCTCGCAGAGGACAGAGACCACTTCCGTGCGATGATGGAGAAGCTTAATATACCCATGCCGGAATCCGGAATGGCTGTCAATGTTGACGAGGCTCTTGAAATAGCTAACCGTATCGGCTATCCCGTAATGGTTCGTCCGTCCTATGTTCTCGGCGGCAGAGGCATGGAGATAGTTCACGACGACGAGATGATGAAAGTCTATATGGCTGCGGCAGTCGGCGTAACTCCCGACAGACCCATACTCATCGACCGCTTCCTGAATCATGCTACCGAGTGCGAGGCTGACGCAATATCCGACGGCACGAACTGCTTCGTTCCTGCTGTAATGGAGCATATCGAGCTTGCCGGCGTTCATTCAGGCGATTCTGCGTGCATTCTGCCCAGCAAAAATCTGACAGAGAAGCAGGTCGCAACTATCAAGGATTACACGCGCCGCATTGCCGTTGAGATGAACGTTTGCGGTCTGATGAATATGCAGTATGCCATAGAGGGCGACACTGTATATGTTCTTGAAGCAAATCCCCGTGCGTCCAGAACCGTTCCGCTCGTATCAAAGGTATGCAGCATTAACATGGTTCAGATAGCAACGCAGATAATCACCTCCTCCATCACCGGAAAGCCCAGCCCCGTGCCGGAACTCCGTGACCGCAAGATAAATCACTACGGCGTCAAGGAGGCTGTATTCCCGTTCAATATGTTCCCTGAGGTAGACCCCGTGCTCGGTCCTGAAATGCGCTCCACCGGCGAGGTGCTGGGTATTTCTCCGTCATTCGGCGAGGCTTACTACAAGGCTGAGGAAGCAACACGCACAAAGCTTCCGTCCGAGGGTACTGTTCTGCTGAGCGTATGTGACAGAGATAAGCCGGAACTTCTGGAAGTCGCAAATGCGTTCAACAGCCTTGGCTTCAAGATACTTGCAACAGGCAAGAGTTATGAGATGATAAAGGAAGCCGGAATACCTGCAGAGCGCATATTCAAGCTTTACGAGGGCAGACCCAATATCGCCGACCAGATAGCTAACGGCGAGATCCAGCTTATTATCAACACTCCAGCCGGCAAGGACAGCGTAACTGACGACAGCTACATCAGAAAGGCAGCTATCAAGCATCGTGTGCCGTATATCACGACTATGGCGGCAGCAAAGGCAAGCGCAGAGGGTATCCGTGCAATAAAGGAGAACACTCATTTTGGCGTTAAGTCGCTGCAGGAACACCACGCAGAGTGCGTGATAATCGACGGCTGATTTGATCAGATCGTGTGAATAACGATCCCCTTTGCATCTGGCTTTATTGAGCCATTTGTAAGGGGGAATCTTTATTCGGCTTTATATCTACTCTAGCATAACGAGCAGACCGAGATTTTTCGGTTTTGCGCAGCAAAATGCCTGCCCCACTCCGGGGCAGGCAAGAAAAATCGGAAGTTTTGACTGCGATTGTTCTCGCAGTCAAAACTCTGCAAAACGACCGTTCCACTCCGGAACGGTCGAGAAAAATCGGATGTTTTGGTTGCGGTTGTTCCCGCAACCAAAACTTTGGTGCCGCTGACCGGACTTGAACCGGTATGGTATTTCTACCGAGGGATTTTAAGTCCCTTGTGTCTGCCGATTTCACCACAGCGGCGTGTAATACTGATGGGCGTCAGCGTTCTGAGTGCCAACAAGCATATACACACTACATTTATTATATCATATGATACGCCAAAAGTCAATACTTTCTGAAGAAAATTCTGCTAGATTCAAGCCTGACTTATATAATGAGCACTTCATGACCGCCGTATCGTATTTCCTAGCTACCCAGTGGGAATTGTGAAAACTGTGTGAACTTTGTGACATTTTAAGGAAAACTAGCACTCTCCCCTTGACAGTGCTAAAAAGTTGTGCTATAATATAGTCAGAACAAAGGAAGAGAGATAAAAAGGGACGATATCCCGAAAGACCCTCGCCCGAAGTTCACAGAAATAAATTTTCAGCGCAGACCCAAGAACCTGCGAAAGGAGTAATGACTTATGTTAATGCCCAGCATCAGAAACAATGTATTTGACGATTTCTTTGGTTCACCGTTCTTCACCAGAAGCGAACCGAACATGATGAAAACCGATATAAAAGAGCACGACGGCGGCTATGAGCTGACAGTTGACCTGCCCGGCGTCAATAAAGAGGACATCAAGGCAGAACTTAACGACGGCTACCTGACCATCAGTGCCGAGAGCAGCAGCTCAAAGGACGAGAAGGACGAAAAGGGCAAGTATATCTGCCGTGAGCGTTATTCCGGTTCTTACAGCAGAAGCTTCTATGTCGGCGACGCAGTGACCGAGGAGGACATTACCGCTAAATTTGAAAACGGTACTTTGAAGCTGACTATCCCGAAGAAAGAGGCTCTTCCTGAGAAGCAGAACAAATATATAGCTATCGGCTGATATTCGGTGCTTTCAATATGAACGCATAGACCGTGCGCCCCCTGCAAACAAGCAGGGGGCGCATTTTTTATTCAGTGTCGTTCTTGCGTAAACGCAGGGATTGCTTCTGCGGCGGTTCAGCGGTCTGAGGTTCGATATACTCAGGCGCTTCAAACCAGAATGTGCTTCCCTTGCCGACAGTGCTGTCCGCACCGTATGCGAAGCCATGCTGCTCCAGCACGTTCTTTACTATCGAAAGACCTATGCCGCTTCCCATTTTCGCACGCTTGTGGGTCTTGTTGCGTTCGCTCACCTTATAATATCTGTCCCAAATGTACGGCAGATATTCCGGTGCGATTCCATCGCCGTGGTCGGTAACCTCAAAGCGCATCGTTCCCGGCTGCTTGCGGTAAAGCCTTACTATGACTGTGTTGTCGTCGCCGGTATATGTGACGGCGTTATTGATAAGGTTGTACACCACCTGTTCAAGCTTGGTGATGTCCGCATTTATCATTATTCCGTCCTCTGCCTGCAGGTCAATGATGATACCGTCGTTCTCTTTAAGTATATCGAATCTTGATATCACGCCGGACAGCCTTTCAGACAGGTCGAATACCGACAGGTTCATTTCAGTAACGCCCGCCTGCAGCTTCGACAGGTCGAGAATATCATTTACAAGCGAGGACAGGCGGTCTGTTTCGTCAATGATTATTTTCAGGTGCTTTTCCCGCTTTTCCGGATTGTTGCCGGAAAGGTCGCGTATCATCTCGGCGTACGCCTTTATCATCGTGAGCGGAGTCCGCAGGTCATGCGAGATGTTCGCCATAAGTTCACGCCGCAGATCGTCGGACTTAGCAATCTCTTTGGAAGCCTCCTGCAGCGTCGCTGCAAGCTGCTGTATCTCGTTGAAATCGTGCTCGTCGATGGCGGCGTCGAATTTACCCTGAGGAAGCGCCTTTGCGTGCTTGTTGATGTTGATTATCGGGTTAGTTATGCGGTTTGCAAAGAACGCCGAAATGAACAGCGTGAGCAGCATCATGATTATCGAAACGAACAAGAACTGTCGTCGGAATATCACCACAGTCGTGCCGACAGGCTGCATATAGCTGCAGATGAAAATGAACGCTTCGGGGGAATCCTTGCTGCCGATATATGCGCACATACTCAGCACGGTGTTGTTTTCACGCTCGTCCCTGAATTTCTCATAGTGCACGCCGCTTTCAGACTCCAGAGCCGCCTGCTGATACGAGGTCTTGGGGAGCTGATACAGCGACTGGCTGCCGCCCAGATAGTCCACGGACGCCGTGAGGTACTGCGTGGATATCTCGACATACATCTTATTCTTGCGGGCTATCGAGGACACCATGCTCGTGAAATCGTCAGACGAGCCTATCGTCCAGCTTGCCTTGATGTACGCCATCGCTTCGGCTATCTCATAGGACTTCATCCACTCATAGAAGAACGGGAAGAAGGCTATCAGGAACACATATGCAAACACCAGCATCGCCACGACTATCGCTTCAAAGCGCAGCCAGACGTTGAATTTGATGCTTCTGAGGAATTTCATCAGTCTGCCTCGAACTTATAGCCCATTCCCCTAAGCGTCACGATGTAGTTGCGGTAAGGACCGAGATTGTTTCTGAGCATTTTGATGTGGGTATCTATCGTGCGGTCATCGCCGAAGAAATCGTATCCCCATACTTCTTCAAGAAGCTTGTTTCTTGTAAGGGCAATGTTCTTGTTTCTTACAAGATAGAACAGCAGGTCGTATTCCTTAGGCGTGAGGTTCGCCTTTACGCCGTCGATGAACACATCTCTTGAGGTGAAGTTTATCTCAAGTCCGCCGAATTTTACTGTTTCCGGTGCAGGAGAGGCCGCCGTATGGGCAGAGGAATTGCGCTTTACTATCGCATTTACTCTCGCCATTACCTCTTTGGGCGAAAAAGGCTTAACGACGTAATCGTCAATGCCTATCTCAAAGCCGAAAAGCTTGTCGTATTCCTCGCCCCTTGCCGAAAGCATGAGCACTGGTATCTGCTTTATCTTGCGTATCTCCTTGCAGGCGGAATAGCCGTCAAGCCTCGGCATCATCACGTCCATAATGATGATGTCATAATCGTTGTTCTTGACCATCTCGACTGCCTGCATTCCGTCACACGCTTCAGACACCTGATGTCCCTCAAATTCTGCGTATTCCTTGATGACCTCTCTGATGTTTTCCTCGTCGTCCACAACAAGTATTCTGTACATTACATCATCTCCTCGATATTATTGACCTAACCGTTTCTTTTCACAATAGATTTTTCTGCTTAAATCAGGCGTTCCCGTGAAATAAAGAACGCCTGCAGAGCGTTTCCGCTCCCGTCTGCTGATATTATAATCCGCCGATATGACAGCGCTGTGAAAGAAGTCTGAATTTTTCAGCTTGTAACCTTTATCACGCCGAAGAATTGCACAACCTCGTCCATCATGACGTCTGTGAAATCCGGCTTTCCGGTGGAATAATGCCCCAGTTCCGGAGAATTGAGCGTCACCATCGGACCGTAATCGTCGGCTGCTGCCGGCAGAGTTATCGTGACGATGACCTTTCCGTTCTTGTCCTCCATCGAGAATCGTCCACCGCACACAGCCGCAAACCGCTTGATTATCGGTATTCCATAGCCGAGCCGCTGACTGCTGAAATTGATGTCCACATTGTCCTTGAAGTCACTGCTGGTGAACATGATGTTCTCGTTGGTCAGGCGTATCTCGACGAAATCCCTGTTCCGCTCGCTTGTGCGGTATACCGCCATTATCGGTTCTGTATCCCTCGGCGAATAGAGCATGGCGTTCTGTACTGCGTTCACCAGTGCGACCACAGTTCTGCGGCTGTCGGCATATATTGCAAGATCTTCAGGCTCAATGAGCACCTCTAACCGCCTGCCGCACTTTGCCAGAGCAGCATTGCACCGTTCGCCGAGTTTCCTGCAGAGTGCTCCGGCGTCTATACGCACCGGAGTCTGGCTGCTGGAAAGCATATTTGCATACTGAAACGCATTCCCGCACGCTGCGGAGATGTTGGACATCGCCTTTTCTATCTCAAGTATTTCGGACAGCCTTGAATAGTCGCTGCTCTGCATGAAGTATTCACGCAGCTTTTCGGCGCTTTTCCAGACGTAAGCCGAATTATACTCCACCGCATTGTACAGCGGCAGCATATCGGAAACGCTGTCGGCGCGCTCGCCGATACTCCTTGCACGGTCGGCGGAAAGCAGTTCGCAGATGTATGCGTCGCTTTCGCCTGCGGCATTCTTTATCGGCATGATACGGCAGCAATAGAACCGCTCGTTCTTGTAGACGCTGGCTTCAGTGATGTTGTGCATGGGGTTCGGGATAGAGCCGTTCACATATGACAGCAGGTCGTCGCCAACAGAGAACACGCCGCCTGTTTCCCAGAAGCATTTCAGTGTGCTGTCCAGACACATCAGCGGGTCTGTGCTGCCAGAAAACAGGCTGATATACGGTCTGACCAGTTCCAGAAGTGAGTCGATCCTAGCAGTGCTCACTTCATCAGTTCCTCCATCTCGTCAAGAAGTTCGCCGAACAGGGTCAGCGCCTCTGTGACCGGCTTTGTGGAGGTCATATCCACGCCTGCGCCCTTTAGCAGGGAAATAGGGTCCTTTGAGCAGCCGCCGCTCAGAAAGCCGATATAATCCTTGACTGCGGGCGCACCCTCTTTCAGTATGCGGCGGCTGAGCGCAATGGCTGCCGAGAAGCCGGTTGCATACTGATATACATAGTAATTGTAGTAGAAATGCGGTATCCTTGCCCACTCCATGTCAAGCTGGCTGTCGATAACGATGTCCTCGCCGTAGTACAGCAGATTCAGCTTTCTGTAAAGTTCGCAGAGCACATCTGCGGTAAGGCTCTCGCCGTTTTCTGCCTTTTCGTTTATCATCAGTTCAAATTCAGCGAACATCGTCTGACGGTAAAGCGTTGTGCGGAACTGCTCAAGGAAGTAGTTTATAAGGTAGGCACGGCGCTTCTTGTCCGTGGTTATTTTCAGCAGGTGCTGCATGAGCAGGCTCTCGTTACAGGTCGAAGCTACCTCGGCTACGAATATCACGTAGTCTGAATAGACTACCGGCTGATTTTTATTCGACAGGTATGAGTGGATAGCGTGACCCATTTCGTGAGCCAGTGTGAACTCGCTGTCGAGCGTGTCCTTGTGGTTGAGCAGCACGAATGGGTGCACCTTTGCGCCGGCTGAATATGCGCCGCTGCGCTTGCCCTCGTTCTCATAGACGTCTATCCAGCGGTTGTCGATACCCTCCTTGAAGATAGCGCGGTAGTCCTCGCCCATGGGCGCAAGGGAGTCGAAAACCTCCTGCTTTGCCTGCTCAAAGGGTATTTTCACCTCGATGTCGCTCACTATCGGCGCATACAGGTCGTATGCGTGAAGCTCGTCTACGCCCAGAAGCTTCTTGCGAAGCTTGACATATCTGTACATATGCCCCATGTTCTCGTGGACTGCTTCGATAAGCTGCTTATATACCTCGACCGGAACTTCGTTTCCGTCAAGCGCCGCCTGCAGCGTGCTGTCGTAGTTTCTCGCCCTTGCCCGGAATGTCAGGCACTTCACCTGAGAAGCGAGCACAGCCGCGGAGGTGTTCTTGAAGTCCTCATACACGCCGTAAAGGCTGTCGAAAGCCGACTTTCTCAGCACTCTGTCGTTGGAGTGCATGAGCGGGATATAGCTTCCGTGTGTGACCTGATGTGTGTTTCCGTCCTTATCCACTGCGTCGGGGAATTTCAGGTCGGCGTCGTTGAACATCGAGAATATATTGTCGGGAGAACCCGCCATCTCGCCGGTCAGAGCCATTATGCGCTCCTCGGCTTCGGACAGGATATGCGCACGTCTGCGGCGCACTCTGTCAATGCACAGGCGGTAAAGCTCCATTTCGGGCTGTTCCTTAAAGAATCGCTCCATGGTATCGTCGGGAATGGAAAGTATCTCAGGCGTAACGTATGCGCCTGCGCCGGAAAGTTCCACAAACAGCATTTCCAGACGGCTCACCATGTCCTGATACTTGGATTCTCTGGTGTCCTCGTCGTTCTTTCTCTGGGCGTAGTTTATCAGGCTGTCCAGCACGACGGTCATGTCGTCGTCGGCTTTGAGATATTCAAGCAGCTTTGCCGGATCAGACGAAAGCAGTCCCTTGTAGGACGCTATCTGCTCAGGCATTTTCTTTGCTCTTTCAAGTTCCTGCTCCCACGCTTCGTCGGTGGGATAAATTTCCTCTATCGCCCACTTGCTCTCCGCGGGGATATCCTTTCTCTGGGGGACTCTCTCTGACATAGTAACTTCTCCTTATTTCATTCTCTTGGCAATTCTGGGCTTCAGCACCTTTTCATAGAACGGGAAGAAAAGTCCCAGAAATACGTCGTACAGCACGAAAGCCACCGCGCCGAAAGCCAGCAGCACCCACTGTCCGTATGTCCCGAACTCTCCTATATCCTCTAAAAGCTGCGTCATGCCGAATAAATTTATCAGCACCAGATAACAGGAAACTGCCGCCGCCGCATACAGCGCAAGCTTTGCAGCCCAGCGCAGCACGGCGTTCCCAAGCCGCATGATATACTGCCTCACGATAGGATAGTATCCCAGCAGGAAAATATACATCATGCTTGCTTCGTAGTTTGCGGTGAAAAGCAGCGTCAGCAGCCCGACTGCGGCGTAGCTGACCAGCCCATATCTCACACCGAGCCGCTCCCTGACCACCCAGATAAGCACTCCGGCTACACCGGGACTGACGTATTCAAATCCGGGTATCATACCAAGGCAGAACATCAGCGCAAGCGCAAGCCCGCACATTATTCCGCACAGCGACACGATATATGAGATGTGCGGGGTCTGTTTCTCAGCCATTCAGCGCTTTCTCCTGCCCGTAGTATTTCATGCTTTCTTCCTTGCGCTTCCTGCCCACTTTCAGCAGTTCTTTCAGCGTCGGCTTGTCGTCGTTCACCATTGCGTCACGGTATTCCGTCAGCTTGTCGATGATGGTGTTTATCTCGAACAGCAGCGCTTCCTTGTTGCACAGGAACAGGCTGGACCACATTTCCTCGTTCAGCTTTGCGACTCTCGTCAGGTCGAGGAAGCTTCCTGCGGAGAAGCCGTCAGCACGCAGCAGCGAGGGACTTTTTACATATGCGTTGGACACCACGTGCGCAAGCTGCGAGGTGTATGCGATATTTGCGTCATGCTGCTCAGGCGTTGCTATCACGACCTGACCGAAGCCCATGCAGCTTCCGAGCGTGGATACAAGGTCTATCGCTATCTGCGGCGTGGATTCGGTAGGCGTGAGGATATAGCTTGCTTTTGCGAACATATCGGGCTTTGAGTAGTCGAAGCCGGAGTTCTCTGTGCCCGCCATCGGGTGAGTGCCGAGGAAGTACACGCCCTTTTCATCAAGTATGGGGGTGCAGTTCCTTACAACATAGCCCTTTACGCCGCCTACGTCTATGACTATCGAGCCTTTCCTGAAGCGGTCGGCGTTGTTCTTTACAAATTCAACGGTGGGAACGGGGTAGAGTGCGACCACTGTAAGATTTGCTTCGCCAAGGCGGCTTTCGTCTATCTGCTCGTCTATCGCACCCTGCTCAAGCGCCTTTCTTACGGTTTCGGGATCGGTATCCATTCCCATTACATGATGGAACGTGTTGGCTTTCAGTGCCTTGCATACTGAGCCGCCGATAAGTCCCAGTCCGATAACAGCTATATTCATTTCTTTACTATCCTTTCAGAAGAATTAATGATTCTCCACATTATATTTTACCACATTCTGCTCCGGATTTCAACCATTTTGATGAAAAAAACCACTTACCCTGAATATCAAAAAAGTGAGGGCGCATAACCCTCACATCAGTTTGTCGAAAAAATCACCGCCCAGACGGGCGAGAAAACCTCAGATTCTAGAAACAGGTTCTGTGCCTGCCGTAGGGCGTGTTTCGGCAGGACGCCACAGGCGAAAACCAAAAGCGCAGCAGGACGCTGCGCCTAAAAAGTTTTCGCTTTACGACGAAGATGAGGGTTTATCGCCCGTCTGCTTATTCGAGGTGCATTACGTGTTCGCTTTCCTTTACCGGCTCAGCGACTGGTTCAGCTGCTTTGGGACGCCGCTTGTCGATAACGTCAAGGAACAGGTTCTGTATCACACGGTTGAACTCAATGCTTACGTCCAGAAGCTTGCTTTCCTCTGCGAACCCGCCCGCCATGGAGCGGTGGCCGCCGCCGCTTCCGACGTCTTTCAGCGCCTCAGCTGCGATAGTGCCTGCGTTCAGTTCGTCAAGTTCAGAGCGCACCGAGAATTTGAAGCCCTTTTCTTTTCTGGAATATACCACAGCAAAGGTCACAACATCAAGATTCAGTATAAAATCAGATACTGTCGCAACGAATGCGTCAGCGCACGGGAAGTTCAGGAATGCAAAAGCAACGCCGTTGTAGATGTCGATGTTCTTCATTGCGTCAACGAACGCTTCAAGTTCGTCATACTGAATAACGCCGCACTGGAACTTGCGTATCAGATTATTGTCGGCTATCGGGAAAAGGTAGCGGTAGACGTCTATGTCCAATTCTGTGACGCCTCTGGTGAAGTCCGCAGTATCCATCTTAAGACCGTAGAGCAGCGCAGTCGCAACATCTTTCGGCATATCCATCTTGTAGGACATATAGTAGTCCGCAATGAGCGTCGCACAGCTTCCGACGATACGTATATCCTTGTATTTGTAGTCCGCCGGACAGAATGTCGGGTGATGGTCTATACACGCAACTTCGTTGCCGACAAGGTCAAGTATATTGGCGTTGCCCTTCTGTGAATCCACAGTGATGATATAGTCGTCGCTGGTCATATCCTTGAGGTCGGAAACAAGCGTCATCTTTATCCCAAATTCTGCGACCATGTTTGCGGTGGCGGTACGTTCGATATTGCCGTGATGGCAGATGGTCGTAGGTATCTTGAACCGCTCAAGCAGCACCTGCAGACCGAATGCGCTGGCTATGGCGTCGGGGTCGGGGAAGTTGTGCGTCTGGATAAACACCCTGTGACCCTTTAGCAATGTAATAAGTTCGCTGAGTTTCGGGGACATTGAGGTCCTCCTTATCAACCGTATTCAACAGGGCATAGTACGCCCGCTGTATTATCACTATTTTATCACATTTTACAGAAAAAATCAATAGATTTTTCCTTAAATAAAGCAAAATTTCTGTTTATTTTTAATGAAACGAGCGTTACACAACACAAAGCCATGTTTTGTTTTGGTACAACATCAAAAAACTATTGACAATATAGAAACACTAGGTTATAATAAACACAGATTTTTTTGCAAGGAGAATAAATATGCTCGATCAATTTTCAAGAACAGAGTTGATTTTCGGTAAAGAGAACATGGAAAAGCTGTCCCGTGCAAGGGTCGCAATATTCGGTATCGGCGGAGTGGGCGGCTTCACCGCAGAAGCCCTCGCAAGAAGCGGCGTAGGCACGCTCGACCTTATCGACGATGATAAGGTGTGTCTTACCAACATCAACCGTCAGATATTCGCAACCAGAAAGACGGTGGGCAGGTTGAAGGTGGACGTTGCCAAGGAACGCCTGCTGGAAATAAACCCTGATATGACCATAAATACCTACAAGACGTTCTATATGCCGGAAACAGCGGCGCAGTTCGATTTCACGCAGTACGACTATGTGGTGGACGCCATCGACACCGTGACCGGCAAAATAGAACTTGTGATGAATGCCGACAAGTGCTCCGTCCCGATAATATGCTCGATGGGTGCGGGAAACAAGGTGGATCCCACGCAGTTTGAGGTTGCAGACATCTACAGCACATCAGTATGTCCGCTGGCGAGGGTCATGAGGTACGAACTGAAAAAGCGCGGTATCCGCAAGCTGAAGGTGGTCTATTCAAAGGAAAAGCCTATCCCCCCGTCCGAGGACATGGCGATAAGCTGCAAGCAGCACTGCATATGCCCTCCCGGCACTGCACGCAAATGCACTCAGCGCAATCAGGTGCCCGGAAGCAACGCATTCGTGCCGTCTGTTGTGGGGCTGATAATCGCCGGCGAGGTGATAAAGGACATAACAGGTTTCAGAGGTGTGAAGTAATATTTCCGGTCATGCCGTCATACAATGCTGTATGATAGAAATGAATATCAAGTCCGTGGCACTGCGCTGGGATTTCTCATTCTTCGCAGTGCTCGCTTTATTTTTCTGGCTGGACCGCTCAGGTTTTGGCGTGACTGCGCTAAGCATTTGCGCCGCACATGAACTGGCGCACCTTGCAGTCATGAAATGCTGCGGGATACCTGTTGAAAGCGTCACTTTCTATGGCGCGGGAATACGTATCACCGCACCGCTGACTGAAATGCGCTCTCCGGCGGTGCAGGCTGCCGTTTACTGCGCTGGGTGCGTGATGAATTTCCTGCTTGCCGGGGTGCTTTTTGGCTGCGGGCAGTATAATGCAGCGGCTGTGAGCCTGTTTTCGGGAATATTCAACCTGCTTCCGGTGGGTGAATTTGACGGCAGAAAACTGCTCAGACTGCTGTTCACACATAGCCTGCCGGCTGAGAGGATAGACTCTGCGCTATATGTCTGCGGAGTGATCTCGGTGCTTGTCGGTTCTGCCGCTGTGTTTGTTATCGGAAAGGGTGCGAGCATTACGCTGGTGTCAACAATGGCATATCTTATAGTAATGTCGCTGAAAAAAATGTGAAATTTCAAAAATATATTGACAATGGTGTATTTTTACTGTATAATAAAAACAGCAAAAAATCCACACTATTCTATTATCTGCAAAGGAGTATGACATGAGGTATGAGATCAAGGGCGAGCCGCTGCCCGTGGTACTGGTGTATCTTGAAGCAGGCGAATCAGTAAAGTGCGAAAAGGGCGCAATGGCATGGATGACCCCTAACATGAAGATGGAGACCGGTGCAGGCGGTATCGGTAAGGCATTCGGAAGAATGTTCTCCGGCGAGTCCATGTTCCAGAATACATATACAGCTATCGGCGGCCAGGGAATGATCGCGTTTGCTTCCAGCTTCCCCGGCTCTATTATCCCGATAGACGTAAGCAAGGGAGATTTCATCGTTCAGAAGAGCGGTTACCTTGCTTCCGAGCCGTCTGTTGAACTTTCAGTAGCTTTCCAGAAGAAGCTTGGCGCAGGTTTCTTCGGCGGCGAGGGCTTTATCATGCAGCGTCTGCACGGCACAGGTATGGCTTTCGTTGAGATCGACGGCTATGTAGTTGAATATGAGCTGCAGGCTGGTCAGCAGATGGTCATTGATACGGGTTATCTCGCAGCAATGTCCGGTACCTGCACGATGGACGTTCAGACCGTTAAGGGCGTAGGAAACGTACTGTTCGGCGGCGAGGGTCTGTTCAACACAGTCGTTACCGGTCCCGGTAAGATATATCTGCAGACAATGCCTATCAGCAACGTTGCAGGTGCGATTTCCGCCTGCATTCCCAAGAGCTGAGAATAAACAGAATACCATTAGCCGAGGTTCTTTTATTGGATCTCGGCTAATTTTTTTCTGTAAATTCCGATTCTTTTCAAATACTCTTGACAAGTCGATAAAAAGGTGATATAATGTAACAAACGTTATGCAACATAGCAGCCAAAAAGGAGAAGATGAAATGCCCCCTAAAGCAAAATATACACGTGAGGAAATTGTTGATATCGCCCTGCAGCTTGTCGCTGAAAAGGGTATCGACGCACTGAATGCGAGAAACCTCGGCGCAGCCCTCGGAACCTCGACCCGTCCCGTGTTTACTGCATTCAAGAACATGAACGAACTTTCTGAGGAGGTTCGTGCCGCAGCAATGCGTAAGTTCGACAGCTACGCTGAAAATTCGGTCATGAACCCTGCGTTCAAGAACGTCGGAATGCAGATGATTCACTTTGCCGCAGAGCAGCCCAAGCTGTTTCAGCTTCTTTATATGAGCGAGCATCAGGAAACTATCCCGTTTGATAAGCTGTTCACGGAGCTTGGCGACACCGCAGGCAACTGTGTGCACTTCATCATGCGTGACTATGGTCTGAATGAGCAGGAAGCCATGCTTCTTTTCAGGAATCTGTGGCTGTATACTTTCGGCGTATGCGTGCTTATCGCTTCAAAGGTGTGCAGATACGACGCAGAGGAAGTGTCGAATATGCTGTCGTCTGAGTTTATGGCAATGATGGCGTTGATAAAATCAGGAAAAGCATTCTCGCTGCCTAAATATACGCCGGGCGCAGAACTGCCGATGTGACCTAATAAATGAACGGATAACGGAGGAAAAATGGACTTACTGAAAGAAAACGAACGGGGTGCGGCAAAGGCTGCCGCAAAGGTAATGATGATAACCGGCGCAGTTTTCGTGCTGGTGCTGGTACTGAATATGGTCGGCATATTCAAGGTAGATACCGCAACTATGGTCGGCGCGTTTATTATCGGAGAAATACTGCTTTTCGTGCCGGCGCTGATAGTGAATGTCCTGAAAAAAGAAGGCGATTGGGTAAAATATGCGATAATGGCGTGCTCAGTGGCGTTTACCATTATACTTTCGATAACGCTGTCATATCATGCAGTTATATTGTTTGTCTACCCCATAGCTATAGCCAGCCTGTTCTTTTCGGGAAAGCTGAATATAATCGCAACAGTGCTGACCATTGTCGGCGTATCCGGCGGACAGTTTCTTGCATATTCGCTGGACCTTGTGACCGACCACAACTTCACTGATGTGAAAAGGCTTGTCGTATACGGCATAGTGCCCCGTGCGCTGGTGCTTATCAGCATTTCGGCGATATTCATTATGCTGTGCAAGCGCACAAGTTCCATGCTCGGAAGTCTGATGGGCGCAGAGCAGCAGCGTCTTATGCGTGAGAAATCTCTTGAGGTATCCGAGCGGCTTCTGTCGGCGGTCGATGAACTTGACCATATCGCACTGACCTCAGCCGAAGCCAACCGCAGTGTTTCTGCAGAAACCTCAAAGGTCATGAAGGACAGCGACGAGAATACAAGGTACATAATGTCTGTCGGAAGCAGCATGGCTCAGATATCCGAAAGCCTGAAAAGCCTGTCGGATATGAGCCTTGCTATCTCCGGACTTATTGACGAAACCGACAAGATAACAGCGGAAAGCAGCGAGAAGATAGCCGCCGCTTCCGGCAGCATGGACGAGATAAGCCACAGCAGCGAGCAAAGCAGGGAGATAATCGAGAAGCTTTCTGCGCAGTCAAAGCAGATAATCGACATAACCAAGGTCATCGCCGGTATATCCTCGCAGACGAATATACTTGCGATAAACGCTTCTATCGAGGCTTCGCGTGCTGGTGAGGCAGGAAAGGGCTTTGCAGTCGTTGCAGGCGAGATAAAGTCGCTGTCTGAAAAGACAAAGGTGGCAGCGGCGCAGATCGACGGCATTATCACAGATGTAGCAGAAAATATCGCTGGCACTGTAAAGGCGATGGAGGGCAGCTCCACGCTCACACATCAGGGAATGGACAGCATGGAGCAGATGAAAGGCTCTGCCGGCCGTCTGGTCGAGGCAAACAAGGAGATATCCCGCAATATCGCAGAGATGAACAAGATAATCGCAAGCGTTGCGGCAAACGGCGAGAGCGTGTCCTCAGAACTTAACAACGTCAGCAGGAACATCGAGAGCAACAGTGCGGCGGTCCAGCAGGTAGCAGCTGCGATAAAGGAAAACAGCGCAGGAACTGAGAATCTCGGAACGATGGTCAGGGACATCAAAGCTATGTCGATGGAACTTGAAATACTCTCAAAATAATACAATTAGGAACAGAAAGTCAACAATTAGGAACACTTTATTGACTTTTCCGTATATTTCCGTTATACTTTAGTTATGATACTGCTTTGCTTCATGCGGCGTGGTATTGTAATAACCAGAACGGCTGTCAAGCCGTGCTGAATAAAGCGAGGCGGAAAATGAAACGGGATTTTCAGTTCTTCGATAACAGGATCGTTGATTATAAGAAAGCGGGCGATACGCTCACGCTGTTCTGTATATATGGAATGCACGAGAAGTGGCGCACCTGCTTCTATAATGTCAGTGCGCTGCTTGGCGAGGATAAGCTTATCGGCAGCATAATTTCGTTCCTTGGGTATGAAGTACCCCGCAGCGGATACACGCTGTTCTTCCGCAATTCAGACGGCACGGCGTTCATCTCTACGCCTGAGCATTGGCAAAGGCTGCAGGGGTGGGAATAATTCAGGCTGTCGATAAAGGCACATCTGCGTCGTGAGGTGAAAACCTCTAATGCGCAGCGTCGTGCTGCGCTCTGGGTTTTCACTTGTGGCGTCCTGCCACAACAAGCATTTCGGCAGGCACAAGCAGGACGCTTGTGCCGCTGCCCCAAAAGCCCGACACGATGTCGGGCAACTAAGGGCAGCCTGAACAAAGCCTAGCCGAAATGCCGTTTCCTAGCATCTGCACCTTTCTCACCACCCTGAAGAAGATACTTTTTCAATAAACAGTAAGAATAATTTAAGTGGCTGCACGTTAAATGCAGCCACTTTGTATTTTAAGGGGAATCACTTGCCCTGACAGGCGTATTTCCCTGCACCAAGACGTCTTTGCGCATTGTCTATACGCTCCGGCGTTGGCGGTGCGGTGTCCTCCAGCGAATACTTTATCCCAAGGTTCTCCCACTTGAACTTGCCGAGCGTATGATAGGGAAGCACCTCGACCTTCTGGACGTTTTTCAGAGTGCCTATGAACTCTGAAAGCTTGTCCAGATCCTCGTCAAAGTCGGATAATCCGGGCACTAACACGTGTCTTATCCAGACCGGCTTGCCGATGTCGCTGAGATACCGAGCCATGTCGAGAATATTCTCGTTTGAGAAGCCCGTGATGTCCTTGTGACGCTGCGGATCTATCTCCTTGATGTCGAGCAGCAGCAGGTCGGTGTATTTCATCAACTCTTGGAACTGCGGGAAGAAAGGCTCTTCATGGGTAAAAGGATTGCCGGCGGTGTCGATACAGGTGTTTACGCCCTCTGCCTTTGCCTTTTTGAACAGGTCAAGCATGAAGTCCATCTGCAGCAGCGGTTCTCCGCCGCTTACGGTAATGCCGCCGTCCGACTTCCAGTAGCTTTTATAGCGGAGGGCTTTCTTCAATATTTCATCGGCTGTCATGTCGGTGCAGCTTGAATCGCCCTCCATGCTCCACGTGTCGGGATTATGGCAGAAGCGGCAGCGCATACGGCAGCCCTGCGTGAATACTATGAACCTGACGCCCGGTCCGTCTGCAGCACCGAAGCTTTCGGTGGAGTGGATACGTCCTTTTATCTCGCTCATTGTTCCTCCTAAAATATTATATAATATAGCTGACAGCACTGCCTGTGCAGTGCTGTCAGTTTTATGATAATTAAGCGTAACCTAATTACAGAGTTGCGTGGCAGGTTCTGGAGATAACGTCCATCTGCTGCTCCTTGGTGAGGTCGATGAACTTAACTGCATAGCCTGATACACGGATAGTGAAGTTTGCGTACTCTTCCTTCTCAGGGTGCTCCATAGCGTCGATAAGCTTTTCCTTACCGAATACGTTTACGTTGAGGTGGTGTGCGCCCTTGTCGAAGTAACCGTCGAGGATATTTACAAGGTTAGTTACCTGCTCGTCCTCGCTGTGACCGAGTGCGTCGGGGTTGATGGTCTGAGTATTGGAAATACCGTCAAGTGCCCACTCGTAAGGAAGCTTTGCAACGGAGTTGAGCGAAGCCAGCAGACCGTTCTTCTCTGCACCGTAGGAGGGGTTTGCGCCCGGAGAGAGCGGCTCGCCTGCCTTACGTCCGTCAGGAAGGGAAGCGGTAGCCTTACCGTATACGACATTAGATGTGATGGTAAGGATAGATGTGGTAGGCTCAGAATCACGATAAGTGTGGCACTGCTTGAGCTTCTTGAGGAATGTGCCGAGCAGCCATACTGCGATATCGTCTGCACGGTCATCGTCGTTGCCGTAGCGGGGGAAGTCGCCCTCGGTCTCGAAGTCAACAACAACGCCGTCCTCGTCACGGATAGCCTTTACCTTAGCGTACTTGATAGCGGACAGTGAGTCAACTACGTGAGAGAAGCCTGCGATACCGGTAGCGAATGTACGTCTTACGTTGGTGTCGATAAGAGCCATCTCTGCTGCTTCGTAGTTGTACTTATCGTGCATATAGTGGATAAGGTTCAGGGTGTGAACATAGATGCTTGCGAGCCATGTCATCATTGCGTCGTACTTCTCCATTACCTCGTCATAGTCGAGATACTCGGAGGTGATGGGTCTGTATGCAGGACCTACCTGTACCTTGGTCTTTGCGTCGATACCGCCGTTGATAGCGTACATCAGGCACTTTGCGAGGTTTGCTCTTGCGCCGAAGAACTGCATCTCCTTACCGGTCTGTGTTGCGGATACGCAGCAGCAGATGGAGTAATCGTCGCCCCAAACAGGACGCATAACGTCGTCGTTCTCATACTGAATAGAGGAGGTACGAACAGAGATAGCTGCAGCATAACGCTTGAATGTTTCAGGCAGCTTGTCGCAGTAAAGAACCGTCATGTTGGGCTCAGGGGAGGGACCCATGTTTTCGAGGGTGTGCAGGAAACGGAAGTCGTTCTTTGTTACCATAGAACGGCCGTCCTGACCCTTACCGCCGATAGACAGGGTAGCCCATACCGGGTCGCCGGAGAACAGTTCGTTGTAAGAGGGGATACGTGCGAACTTGACCATTCTCAGCTTGAGTACGAGGTGGTCGATGAGTTCCTGAGCCTCAGCCTCGGTCAGAGTGCCGTTGTCGAGGTCACGCTTGATATAGATATCAAGGAATGTTGAGATACGGCCGATGGACATTGCTGCGCCGTTCTGGGTCTTGATTGCTGCGAGGTAGCCGAAGTATGTCCACTGAACAGCCTCTCTTGCGTTAGCTGCGGGCTTGGAGATATCGCAGCCGTAGGAAGCAGCCATTACCTTCATCTGCTTGAGTGCGCGGATCTGGTCGGAAAGTTCCTCACGCTGACGGATAACGGAATCTCTCATCTTACCGTTGCCGCAGTTTGCAAGGTCGTACTGCTTAGCTTCAACAAGTCTGTCGATACCGTAAAGAGCGATACGTCTGTAGTCGCCTACGATACGGCCTCTGCCGTATGTATCGGGCAGACCGGTGATGATCTTGTTCTTTCTTACTGCACGCATTTCAGGTGTGTATGCGTCGAAAACGCCCTGATTGTGAGTCTTGTGGTATTCTGTGAATATCTTGTGCAGCTCAGGGTCGGGAGTGTAGCCGTATGTTGTGCAGGCTTCCTCAGCCATCTTGATACCGCCGAACGGCATGAACGCTCTCTTGAGGGGCTTGTCTGTCTGCAGACCAACAACCTTTTCGAGGTCCTTCATCTCAGGGTCGATGTAGCCCGGCTCGTGGGAAGTGATACCGGAAACGATATGTGTATCCATATCCAGAACGCCGCCCTTTGCGCGCTCCTCCTTCTGAAGCTGCTGCAGCTTGCCCCACAGCTTGTTGGTGGAATCTGCAGGACCCTGCAGGAATGACTCGTCGCCGTCATAGGGTGTGTAGTTGTGCTGGATAAAATCGCGTGTGTTTATTTCTTCACGCCAAATGTCGCCCTTAAAGCCTTTCCATTGTTCGAAATTTGCCATCTTTCTAATACCTCCATTAGTTCTCATGGGCATATTTTATTGACCTGCAACGGCCAAGTGCCGCAAAACTGTGCTGTTATGCGAAGTTTTGAGCCTGATTTGGGCAAAATGCACTCACCGTTCAGTCAACCTGTCAACATTATAACATATACAAGTCCTAAAGTCAAGAGTAATTTCTGATTTTACAAAAAAAATACTGACCTTGATTTAGAATTTACAGTGATTTTGAACGCTCAAACCACTATATATGGTAGTTAGCCTGAACGAACAAGTTGCGCGGACTAATCAAAATATTCCAGCTATATGGCATATGTAATTTTCACAGCACAAATATATCATTTGCTACATAGCATTTTAGCTTAAATTCTGATAAAAAAATAACAATTTTTGTTCATCATACTTCCAGTTTATCGACCGCAGACTATATTCGTGACAGTCAGCACCGCTCCGTCCACTGTAAAACTCACCTCATATCCCGCAAAACTCATCGTATAGCTGCGCAGCGGGTCTGAGATATATTGCGGGCGAGGGTCCTGCGCAAGAACTGCGATAAGCGCGCTGCGGCGTTCCTCAGGGAATTTCGCCGCCATTGAAACTGGCAGCACGACATCTAGTACGCCCTCCTGCTGTGCGAGCGCAAAACCGTTCGCGGCTTCGGGGTGACTATCGACATAGGGAAGATATGGCTTGATGTCATAAATCGGAGTTCCGTCCATCAGGTCCGCCCCCGACAGATGCAGAACTGTTCCGTCAGGTGTTCCGTGCTCAACGCTGTCAAGCCTGACGCAGCTAAGTCCGAGCGGGTTCGGGCGGAACGGCGAACGCGTTGCGAACACTCCCATGCGTGTATTACCGCCTAAGCGAGGGGGTCTGACTGTCGGGCTCCACCCGCTGCGGACAGCCTTGGAAAACTCCCATATCAGCCAGAGGTGGGAGAACTGCTCGATTCCCCTGAGCGCTTCTTCTACACGAAATTCAGGTTCAAAGACGAGCACTGAGTGCAGTTCGCTGACTAGCCCGCTCTGTCTGGGAATGCCGAATTTTTCAGGAAAATCCGTGCGTATATGGGCGATCTCCTTTAGCTGTATCATTAGTTTCTCCTTATAAATTTACGATGGTTCGGCTGCGCTCTAGCTGTATTTCTCATCGATGAGTCTGCGCATTTCCTTTTCCGCTTCTGTGACCTCTGCGAGAAATTCTGACGCAGACACCCTGACCGCACCGTTTCCGAGTATTATTAGCTGCTCCACGCTGTCAGAGGTAGCCACTCTGACCCGATATTTGTGACCTAACTCATGCGCAGTTTTCTCAATATACATATCGGCGGTTTCCGCTTCTTTGGTATATACGACGGTGATGCCCATTTCCTTTTCTATCTCACGGTGAGTGCCCTTTACACGGTAGGCGTCAAATACCAGTATCAGGCGGCATTTCCTAAGCCCCTGATAGCTGCACAGTATGTTGATAAGGCGGTTTCGTGCCAAGTCGAGATTCTCACGTGCGAGCCTGTTCAGTTCTTCCCAGCCGAAAATGATGTTATATCCGTCCACAAGCAGGTATTCTGGACCCTGAGGCGGCAGCGGCAGCTTCGGGATCTTTGGCTGAGGCGGCTTTTTCTCGGTGCGCATAGCCCTGCGCTCGTCACGGTCTATCTTGCCGTAGGTGCGCTCGAATATCTCCATCAGTTCCTTGTCGGTGGCTTCACGTTCACGGTAGGTCTGGCGGGGGATATCTGCGCTGTCCGGCTTGTTTGTGTCGGCTGTGACGCCGAATCTCAGACCGCTGTCCACGTGCATTCTCGCAGGTGCTTCATTCCACGGCACAAGCACGCCCGCACCATGTGAGCAGAACACGCTGTCTGCGGTATTCTCGATATCTGCGTCGCAGTCGTAGCCGATGGCGGCTATGACCTCATCGGCGTTGTGGCAGGGGAAATAGCCTTTGAGCGTGCAGCTGAGCCTGCCTTTTCCTCTGGTGTAGCCAGTCACCTCCGACTGGTAGTCACGCAGTTCTGATACTGGCGCGCTGCCCGCTATCACTGTATCTTCGCCGTCTGTCTGCGGCGGCTGTATTTCGCCGCTCATTCGCTGCAGGTCGGTCATGGCGCGTCCGGTGTATTCCTGCGGGACGGACAGCCGGAAATCGTACCACGGCTCAAGCAGCACCGATTCAGCCGAACGCAGTCCCTGCCTTACCGCACGGTAGGTAGCCTGCCGGAAATCACCGCCCTCGGTGTGCTTGATATGCGCCTTTCCTGCGGCGACGGTTATCTTCATATCTGTGATAGGCGAGCCGGTGAGCACGCCGACATGAGTTTTTTCTTCAAGATGGGTGAGTATCAGCCGCTGCCAGTTGATGTCGAGGTCGTCCTTGCGGCAATCTGCAGCGAAATGCAGCCCGCTGCCGCGCTCGGCAGGCTCCATCAGCAGATGTACCTCGGCGTAGTGCCGAAGCGGCTCGTAGTGACCTACGCCCTCGACCGGTGCGGCTATCGTTTCCTTATATGCGATACTGCCGTGGTCAAATTCCGCTTCCATGCCGAAGCGCTCCTTTATGACGCTTTTCAGGACTTCTAGCTGTATCTCGCCCATCAGTCGGACGTGTATCTCTTTCAGCTGCTCGTTCCATTCAATGTGCAGCATAGGGTCCTCGTCGGACAGCGTGTGCAGCTTCGTCAGCGCAGAGGGGATATCCGTGCCGTCCGGCAGAGATAATCTGTATGTCAGCACTGGTTCGAGAAGCGGCGCAGCGCAGCCTGCCTGCGTGCCCAGCCCATCTCCCGCTGAAAGCGAGGTTATACCGGTGACGGCGCACAGAGTGCCTGCCGGCGCTTCGTCAACAGCAGTGAACTTCGCTCCGGAATATATCCTTATCTGGTTGACTTTTTCTGGCTTTCCGCCGCAGTCGATGACGCTCCTGACCCTGAGAGAGCCGCCGGTTATCTTAATGTGCGTGAGCCGTGCGCCGGAATCGTCGGCGGATATCTTGTACACGACTGCGCCGAGCTCCTGCGTTTCGGCGGGCTGCAGCGTGAATCTTCCGAGCGCGTCGAGAAGTGCGTCAACGCCTTTCAGCTTCAGCGCAGAGCCGAAATACACCGGAAAAAGTTCCCTGTCCGCTATTGCAGAGGAAATGAGCCCGTCTGGAATATCGCCCGAATCAAGGTAGCTGTTCATCATGTCCTCGCTGCATTCGGCAAGCTTTTCGAGCAGTTCTTCGCGGTCTGCGGACATATCGGCGCAGCACGGCGACAGCTTCCGGCTCAGTTCGGAGGTCAGCGTGTCCCTGTCGAAATGCGAGATGTCCATTTTGTTCACGAAGATGAACGTTGGGACAGAGTACCTTTTCAGAAGCCGCCAGAGCGTTTCCGTGTGGCTTTGCACGCCGTCTGTGCCGCTTATCACAAGTATCGCATAGTCAAGCACACGCAGCGCACGTTCCATCTCAGCGGAGAGGTCTGCGTGTCCCGGCGTGTCGAGCAGGGTGTACTCATCGCCGCCGAGCCGCATTACCGCCTGCTTTGAAAAGATGGTAATTCCGCGGCTGCGCTCAAGCGGGTCGGTGTCGAGAAAGGCGTCCTTGTGGTCCACTCTGCCAAGCTTTCTCAGCGCCCCCGATGAATAGAGCATGGCTTCGGACAGCGTGGTCTTTCCTGCATCGACGTGGGCGGTCATGCCTATAACTATTCGCTTCATAGCTTCTCCTGTTGGTGAAAAGTTGAAAAAGTGCGCCGCAGTCGATTCGGTGCGGCGCACATTCTGGTTATCTGCTGATTATCACTGTGGCAGTGGCGTATTCCTTGGAATGTGCAACGGACAGCGAGAACACGTATCTTTCACGCTCTTCGAGCATTTTCGCCCTGCCTGTGGTGATTATAAACGGCGAGCCGAGCCTGTCCCGAAGCACTGAGATCTCCTGAGGCCTGATTATGCGGAAGCCTGTGCCGCACGCCTTTGCAAAGGCTATCTTGGCGCAGTAGTTCTCGGCGATGAGGTCAGTGGACAGCTTGTGGCTGACAAGAAAGCGTATCTCGTCAGCGGAAAAGTAGTTTGCTAGGAACTTTGGATTTCTGGCGGCACGGCGGATACGCTTCATCTCAATGATACTCGTGCCGACGCGTATAAAAGTATTTGATGTCATTGTTTTCTGAGCTTTACACGCAGGACATTCGGCAGTTCCTGAGTGATTGCCTCCCTGATTTTTTCGTTCGGGTTAAATATCAGCTTGACCCTGCCATAGTCGCTGTTGTTCACGACGAGGTAGTATGCGTCGCTTTCGGTGCCGGTGTATGCGTGGACAGTGACGTCTGCGCTGACGCTGTTGTCGGCGGAATAGGGCGCAAAGTCCTCAGCAGAGGAAATGTCGAGCGTTATCATGCGTTTGCGCTTGCGCCTGCCGATTATCTTGTCAATGTCTATCTCGTTGTTGGTGACGATGTATTCGTACTCCACGCCAAAGCTGCTCATCAGCCATACGCCTGCGCCGAGCACTGCGACTGCCAGGATCACCATGGTGAACATACCCTGCATTGCAAGATACATAAAAAATGAAGCGATGATAAGCGCCGCTGCGGAGATGAGTATTTTCCGTGCGGTATCTGCGCCGGTCCGCTTTTTTTCGACAAGCTGTTCTGCAATATTATCCATTAGTTGCTCCTTGTTGATTGTTCTGCGTTTTTCATTACGGAATGACCGCATTCTATATGCAATGATAAAATTATATCACAAATGCTCTAAAAAATCAATAGTGTTTTTATACAAATCGCATAATTTTCGGGGCAAAAGTCAGAAGTTTTTATAATCACTTAAAAAAATTGAAGATATATGTTGCAATTCCCTGAACATTTTGGTATAATATAAACTGTACGTTTATATTCAGGTGCGGCAGAACTGCTCAGCGCCGGAAAGAGGGCTTGAAAATGTCCCATTTTGAGAATAAGAAAAGAATAGTAATAAAGGTTGGAAGCTCCACGCTTGCCTACCCGACAGGTCACTTAAATATAAGGAAGTGCCAGCACCTTATCGAGGTGATGTCCGATATCAGGAACTCCGGCAGGGAAGTGATATTCGTGACCTCTGGCGCGCAGGGCGTCGGCGCGGCGCAGGCGGGGCTGCCATGCAAGCCAACGGATATGCCGGGAAAGCAGGCATGCGCAGCGATAGGTCAGTCGGAGCTGATGACTTTCTACAGCGAAACGTTTGGAAAATACAACCACACGGTCGCTCAGCTGCTGCTGACCCGTGACGTTATCTCAAACAAGGAGCGCAAGACAAATGTTATAAATACATTCAACCGTCTGTTTGAGATGGGCGTTATCCCGATAATCAATGCAAATGACGCAATTTCGATAAAGCAGCTTGATTTTGACGAGAACGACACGCTTTCCGCAATTGTCGCTTCTTTGTGCGACGCAGACCTGCTCATCATGCTGACAGACGTTGACGGACTGTATGACGGCGACCCAAAGAAGCCCGGCTCAAAGCTTATCCCGGTGGTGGAGAAAATTACTCCCGAACTCATCTCTGCGGCGCAGGGAGCAGGCAGTGCTCTGGGCACGGGCGGAATGCTGACCAAGCTTGAGGCTGCTCAGATAGCCACGGAAGCCGGAATAGATACGGTCATAATCGGCAACCACGATCCCGACCTGCTTTATGAGCTTTTCGAGGGCGAGCCGGTTTGTACATACTTTAAGGCAGTAACTGACTGAACGAGGTAACATTATGGAATATATCGAACAACTGGGCGTAAACGCCAAGGGCGCAGAGTCCGAGGTCACTGCGATGAGCACCGTCAAGAAGAACGAGGTGCTCTCTGCGATAGCCGATGCGCTGCGCTCCCACATAACAGAGATAATCGGCGCGAACAAGCTGGACATCGAAGCCGCACGCACCAACGGAATGTCCGAGGCGATGATAGATCGCCTGACCCTCACCGAAGCCAGAATAATGGGCATGGCAGAGGGCGTTGACAAGGTGGTATCGCTCCCCGACCCTATCGGAGAGGTGATAGGCGGCGGCGACCTGCCGAACGGGCTGAGCATTGTGAAGAAGCGTGTTCCGATGGGTACTATCGGAATTATATTCGAGTCACGCCCGAACGTTACGGTTGACGCAGCGGTGCTGTGCTTCAAGGCGGGCAATACTGTGATACTCAGGGGCGGCAGCGACGCAATAAATTCTAACAAGGCGCTTGTCGGGCTTATGCGCAGGGCGCTTTCCGACTGCGGCTGCAATGAGAATGCAGTTCAGCTTGTCGAGGATACGACCCACGAAACCGCTAATGCGATGATGAAGCTGAATAAATACATTGACCTGCTTATTCCGAGGGGCAGCGGCAGGCTTATACAGTCGGTCATTCAGAACGCCACAGTGCCTGTGATTCAGACCGGCGAGGGCAACTGCCACGTATACGTGGACGAAAGCGCAGATATCGCAATGGCAGTCGAGATAATCAACAATGCCAAGACCCAGCGCCCGTCGGTATGCAATGCGATAGAAAACATACTGGTTCATGAAAATGTGGCGCCGGCGCTTTTCAAAGGTCTTGAGGAAAAGTGGCACGGACGTGTCGCTATACGTGGCGACGAAGCGACGGCAAAGCTTATCGAGGTCGAGAAGATAGCCGATGAAACCGATTATGCGACAGAGTTCCTTGATTACAGATTATCATCAAAGGTCGTAAAGAACATCGACGAGGCAATAGAGCACATCAACCGCTACGGCACTAAGCACAGCGAGTGTATCGTGACGGAGAGCCTGCGCTCAGCTGAACTGTTCCAGCAGCGTATCGACGCCGCGGCAGTCTATGTGAACGCAAGCACGAGATTCACGGACGGCTTTGAATTCGGCCTCGGCGCAGAGATAGGCATTTCCACGCAGAAGCTTCACGCAAGAGGGCCCATGGGGCTTGAATCGCTGACGACCTATAAATATCTGGTAAACGGCAGCGGTCAGATACGTCCCTAAGCAAAGAGGTAAATATGGCAAGAAAAAAGAAAAATAACCGGCAGACCCAGCAGCAGGGCGAAAAGGTCATCGACCAGCTGTTCGGCAGTTTGGAGCAGGAACCGGATATCGAAAGCGATATAGCGAGCCTTGGCGGCGACGCTGCAGCGGAATCACAGGAAGCTGAAAAGCCGCAGAAAAGCAGATTCTTTTTCGGCTTTGCAGTTTTCATTATTGTAATGGCTGTTATCGGCTGTATTGCAGCGGTGAGATTCGTGGCTGGCCTAACGGCGAGCCTGCTTGACAATACGTCGCTGAAAAACGAATTTGCGCAGTTCATTTTCCCAGTGGTGGTGAATGATATCGCCCCCTTTGAGGAGCCGGACGAGATACCTAATTCGTCAAAGATATCCTGCGCCATCTGGAATATCATAGTGAACAGCGATACAAGCGAATTCGAGCAGTCGGGCGGTGGCCTTGCGATACCTGAGTATAACGTCAGCGCTTCCTGCAGAGAGCTTTTCGGGGCGTCTGTTTCGCTGGAGCACCAGACGGTCGGCACTGCTGAAATGCGGTTCACCTACGACGAGAACAAAAAGACCTACTCGGCAAGCAAGAACATACGCTATCTGACATATTCGCCTAAGATAATGAGCATTTCCGAGGACGGCGGTGTATTCACCGTGGTAGTGGGCTATCTCCCGCCTACGCTGGCGTCAGTCGCAGGAATAAGCGGACTTCAGGCACAGCCGGAGAAGTATATGGAATATACCATAAGCCGCTGGGACGGCACGGATACGCTGATGTCGGTAAGATTCAGCGATTATCAGCCGGCAACGGAAGAAGCAAATGCAGTCTGATGTGACGCATACTTGAAATTTGCGCAGGCGTGTGTTATAATGTTCTATAGCATATTTTTTGAATGTAAAATTCCGGATTTATTCTGCGCATATACGGCGCAGATGATATATCTCCGAACAGGGAAGGATTGATCTACAACAATGAAAGAACAGTTACAGGCTATCAGAGAGGAAGCGCTGAAGGCGGTCAAGGCGAGCGCAGACATGAAGGAGATCGACGCTCTGAGAGTCAGATTCCTTGGCAAAAAGGGCGAGCTTACCGCTATCCTGAAGCAGATGGGCGGACTTTCCGCAGAGGAGCGTCCGGTTATCGGACAGCTTGCGAACGATATCCGCGCGGATATTGAGAACGCAGTAAAGGACAAGACCGGTGCGCTGAAAGCGGCTCTTACCGACCTTAGACTAAAGACCGAATCAGTCGATGTCACCATGCCGGGAAAGCGCAGGCTTATTGCCAAGCGCCACCCGATGAACATTGTGCTCGACGAGCTTAAATCTATATTCCTCGGCATGGGCTACACCGTGGTTGACGGTCCTGAGATCGAGGAAACAAAGTTCTGCTTTGATATGCTCAACACTCTGGAGGGACACCCTGCAAGAGATCCTCAGGATACATTCTATATTACAGACGATGTGCTGCTGAGAACGCAGACTTCTTCCGTGCAGATACGCACAATGCTTGAGAAGAAGCCGCCTATCGCCATCATAAGCCCCGGCAGAGTTTATCGCCGCGACGAGGTGGACGGCACTCATTCCCCGATATTTCACCAGTGCGAGGGACTTGTTATCGACAAGAATATCACGTTCGCCGACCTGAAAGGCACGCTTGATACATTTGCAAAGAAGCTTTACGGCGAGGGCATGAAGCTGAAATTCAGACCTCACCACTTCCCGTATACAGAGCCCAGCTGCGAGATAGATTTCCAGTGCTTCCGCTGCGGTGGAAAGGGCTGCCCGCTGTGCAAGGGCGAGGGCTGGATAGAGATACTGGGCGCTGGTATAGTTCACCCCAAGGTACTTGAAAACTGCGGCATTGATCCGGAGGAATACAGCGGTTTTGCATTCGGCATAGGAATCGAGCGAATTACCATGCTCCGCTATGAAATAGAGGATATGCGCCTGCTCTACGAGAATAATATGCGTTTCTTGGAGCAGTTCTGATAATTATAGTATAAGTTAAGGAGAGTACAAAAGTGGATCTTTCTATGAAGTGGCTTAACGATTATGTTAAAGCCGATATGCCGATAAAGGAATTCTGCGACGGCATGACCATGAGCGGCAGCAAGGTCGAAACATGGTCGAAGCAGGGCGCAGATATAACTAACGTCGTTGTGGGAAAGTGCGTTGCAATGGAGAAGCACCCCGACGCCGACACGCTGTGGGTATGCCAGATAGACGTCGGCGCAGAAGCCCCCGTGCAGATAGTTACCTCTGCGCAGAACGTGTTCGTTGGCGCATTCGTACCAGCAGCGCTCAACAATGCGACCTGCTACAACCACAAGGATATGTCCTATATGAAGATAAAAAAGGGCAAGCTGAGGGGCGTTCCCAGCGAGGGCATGATGTGCTCTTATGAGGAACTTGGTCTGGAGCAGTCGGACGTTCCGTACACCAACGCTGACGGAATACTTATCCTCAACGACGACCCCGATTTCGACAAGATGACGGTCGGCATGGATATTCACGACGCACTCGGCTTCAATGATACCACAGTCGAGTTTGAGATAACCAACAACCGCCCTGACTGCCTTTCCGTGCTTGGGCTTGCAAGGGAAGCTTCTGCGACCTTTGACCTTCCGCTTAATGTAAAGGAACCGCAGTTCAAGGGTATAGACGGCAGCGCCAAGGACTACATCAGCGTAGACGTACAGAATACGAAGCTTTGCTCACGCTATATGGCGGCAGTTGTCAAGAACGTAAAGATAGGCCCGTCGCCGAGATGGATGGCTGAAAGGCTGAGGGCAAGCGGCGTTCGCTCTATCAATAACTTCGTTGATATCACGAATTTCGTTATGCTGGAATACGGCAACCCCATGCACGCATTCGACCTGCGCTATGTTGACGGCGGCAAGATAACCGTCAGAAACGCACAGGCAGGCGAGAAGATAACCATTCTGGACGGCTCTGAGGTAGCGCTCAGCCCTGAAATGCTTGTCATTGCAGACGAGAAGAAGCCTGTGGCTATCGCCGGCGTAATGGGCGGCGAATTCAGCGGAATCATGGAGGACACAAATACTGTAGTATTTGAATCTGCCTGCTTCGACGGCGTATCAGTGCGCCTGACCGCAAAGAAGATAAACAAGCGTACCGAGGCTTCCTCACGCTTTGAAAAGGGCATTGACCCCATCAACGCAAAGGCTGCGCTGCTGCGTGCACTGGAACTGGTTGAGGAACTTGGCTGCGGCGAGGTCGTAAGGGAGTATATCGACATCGACAATGCGCAGAAGATACCGCATACATTAAAGCACGATCCCGCTTGGATAAACGCACACCTTGGCATTGATATCCCCGCAGAGGAGCAGGTGGCTATATTCAAGAAGCTTGGCTTTGGCTATGAAAACGGCAGCGTTATCGTACCCAACACCAGAATAGACATCGAGCGTCAGTGCGACCTTGCGGAGGAGGTAGCAAGGATCTACGGCTACAACCGCATTCCGTCAACGCTTCCCATGCTTTCATCAGTCGGCGAGGTTACGCCACGTCAGCGTTTTGAAAAGAAGATGGTGGAAGTAATGCTGTCGCAGGGCTTCTATGAAACCATGTCGTTCAGCTTCATTTCGCCGCGCTCATATGAAAAGCTGCGTTTTGAGGACAGCCTTAAGAAGTCAGTCGTGCTGACGAATCCCCTCGGCGAGGACACTAGCGTAATGCGGACAAGTATGCTGCCGTCGCTCATGACTGCGGCGACCACTAATCTGCGTTCAAGAAACCTTGAAGCACGCTTCTTCGAGGTGGGCAGGATATTCATTCCGACAGGGGAGAAGCTTCCTGCAGAAAGCGACGTGCTGGGTCTGTGCGCTTACGGACCGCAGGAGGATTTCTTCACCGTAAAGGGCGCAGTTGAGGAACTGCTCGACGCTCTGGTCGTTGAAGCACGCTTTGTTCCCGTCAAGGACAACAAGACCTATCACCCCGGCAGATGTGCAGATATCTTTGTCGGCGAGGAAAAGGTAGGCACTATCGGCGAACTGCACCCGGCAGTCACCGACGCATACGACATCACCTGCCGTGTTTACTGCGCAGAACTGAATATTCCGAAGCTGTTCGCAGCACGTGGCGAGGAGCGCAAGTATAAGCCGCTTCCGAAGTATCCGGCAGTTACACGCGACCTGAGCCTTGTGTGCGATGATGATGTTACCTCCGACGAGATAATCGCTGTGATAAAGGCGAGCGCAAAGCACCTTGAAAGCGTAGCGATATTCGATATGTATAAGGGCGAGCAGGTGCCTGAGGGCAAGAAGAGCCTTTCCTATAAGCTGGTTCTGCGGAAGGACGGCAGCATGACCGACGAGGAAGCAGACGCAGTTGTGGCAAAGGTGCTCAAATCGCTTGCTGAAAAGAATATTACACTGAGAGCCTGAGGAGGATATCTGATGTCAAAGAAAATTAGGAATATCGCAGCTGCGGCGTGCGCAGTCGTTTGCACCGTATCAATGAGCGGCTGCTCTGATTCCGGCTATATCGGAAGCGTGAACGGCATTGAGATACCTACGGGTATTTATCTGTATAACGTTATTTTCGACGCATATAACGACGCGTCCGACAAGATAAAAGAGGAAATGGACGACAACGCAGGCACCGCAGAGGTCACCGTGCTCGACCAGACGATAGACGGCAAGAAAGCCTCCACATGGCTGAAGGACACTGCAGTCGAGAAGCTCAAGAGATTCGCTGCGATAGAAACGCTTTTCAGCGATAACGGACTTTCGCTGTCGCAGGAGGATATCGACGCCATTGATTCCAGCATAAGCAGCCTTGACGATGACCTCGGCATATATGCGCAGTACTACGGTATCGAGGAAAGTTCGTTCGGCGAGCACTATGAGAAGATGGGCATTTCCAAGAGCTCAATGCGTTCCATTATTGAGAACTCATACAAGGAAAACGCAGTTTTCCTGAAGTACTTTGGTGCTGACGGACTTACGCCTGCGACCGATGATGAGATAAACGCTTACCTTACCGAGAATTACGCTGCAGTGAAGCTGCTGAAGCTTGAATTCACTGACCAGCAGGGCATAATGCTCAAGGACGAAGCGGATATCGAAGCAGTAAAGCAGCTTGCGCAGAGTTACGCAGACAGATTCAACGCCGGCGAGGACTGGACGGATATCCAGTACGATTTCGACCTCAGAGCGGCTCAGCTTGAAGCATGGAGCGAGGCGGAGGACAAGTACGCAGAGGAGAAGTCCGCTTCCGCAGAAGCAGGTTCCGCAGAGAGCACGGCAGAATCTGACGGCTTGGTTTCCTCAGAGTCAGAGTCTACCCCCACCCCCGGCGCTGAGAATAACGCAGCCACTGCAGAAGCAGGCAGCACAGAATCCGCAGCAGACGATTCACAGCTCGCCGACGAAGCACAGCCCGCTGATGATACTGCAGCAGAGCCGGACAATGCAGGCGAGCAGACCGAAGCCAAGGAAAGTTCGTTCGGCGCAAAGCCGTTCGTAAATACCGGTGACGCTGAGTTTGACGCATACTGTCAGGCAGCTATCGACGGTGCTACTGCTGAGAAGAAAGAAAGCGCAGACGACTGCGACAGATTCATCAGCAAGGATAGTTCCTCCCTTGACGAGGCTATAACAGAGTATATCTGGAATGCAGCTGCCGACGGAAAGGCAACGCTGTTCACGAATACCGACACCGGCAACTATGTGTATGTAGTGGTGCGTGAGGATATCACCACGAAGGACACATGGAAAGAGAATCAGAACACGAATATTCTGCATCAGCTTAAGAACGACGCTTTCGAGGAAGTGCTAAAGGGCGTTTATGAAAGCTACACAGTAGAGTTTGACGATTATCTCGTTAATACGAAATACGCTCCCGAAAAGCTTCGTGGAATAGGTAAATAAACGGGAATACCGGATAGCCCGCTGTATCCCCGAAAACAACAGCCAACCGCCGGAATTTGCCGGCGGCTGGTTTTTTGATATGGAAAAGAAAAGGAAACGGGTGATGAAATGTTATTACTGAGTTTATCTGACGTGTCGATGTCCTTTGCAGACAGAACGCTTTTCAGCGGCGTCAGTCTTGACGTCTACGATGACGACCGGATAGGCTTCGTGGGCGTGAACGGCAGCGGCAAGACCACGCTGTTCCGGCTGCTGCGGGGCGAGCATACTCCCGACGAGGGCGGCGTGCATATCGCAGGAAGCTGCAGGATAGGCGTAATGGAGCAGTTCGCCTGCAAGGACAGCACCAAGACGCTTTATGATGAAGCGCTCACCATATTCGACTGGCTTGAGGATATGGAACTTGAACTTGAGGAGATACACGACCGCATAGACGGCGGAAATCATTCGCCTGAGATGATAGAACGTCAGACGCTGCTCACAGAGCGTTTTGAGCGCGAGGGAGGGCTTACCTATAAGAGCCGCACCGCTTCCGCGCTGACAGGTCTGGGCTTCTCTGAAAGCGACCTGAAGCTGCCGGTGAGCGTGCTGAGCGGCGGTCAGAAGTCCAAGCTTCAGCTTGCGAAGCTGCTGCTGTCAAATGCAAACCTGCTGCTTCTGGACGAGCCGACCAACCACCTTGATATTAAGTCGGTAGAGTGGCTGGAACGCTTCCTGAACGAGTACAGGGGAGCGTATATAGTTATCTCGCACGACCGATATTTTCTGGATAAGGTCACCAAGCGCACGATAGAACTTGAGAACTGCCACATACGCGACTACAAGGGCAATTATTCCAGATTCCTTGAACTAAAGGCGGAGGACATGGAACGCCGCCGCAAGGAATACGACGCCGCCATGAAAGAAATAGGCAGGATAGAGGGAATAATCGAGCAGCAAAAGCGGTGGAATCAGGCGCATAACTACGTCACCATCGCCAGCAAGCAAAAGCAGATAGACCGCATAGCCGCCGACCTTGTGAAGCCAGAGGACAGTCCGGATACGCTGCATTTCAGCTTCAAGTGCAATGACGGCTGCGGAAACGACGTATTTCAGGCAAAGGGCATAACGCTCAGCTTCGACGGCAGAAGGCTGTTCAGAAATGTTGATATCGACATAAAAAAGGGCGAACGTGTGTTCCTTATCGGCGGCAACGGCTGTGGAAAGACGTCGCTTTTCAAGGTGTTCACGGGTCAGTATACGCCGGACTGCGGAAGCTTCAGCTACGGCAGCAGGGTGCAGTATGGCTATTTCGACCAAGCGCAGGCAGGTTTGACTGAAAGCAAGACCGCAATAGACGAACTCTGGGACGCATATCCCAAAATGACAGAAACCGAGGTACGCACAGCGCTTGGTTCATTCCTGTTCAGGGGCGATGATGTGTTCAAGCATATTTCGGAGCTGTCCGGCGGCGAGCGTGCAAGGATCGCAATATTAAAGCTTATGCTGTCTGGCGCAAATATGCTGCTTCTGGACGAGCCGACCAACCATCTTGATATTTCAAGCTGCGAGGCTCTGGAAAACGCTCTGCTGAATTACGACGGCACGCTGTTCATAATTTCGCACGACCGATATCTTATCAATAAGCTTGCGGACAGGATATACTACCTTACGCCGGACGGGGTAAAGGAGTATAAGGGTTCGTACGACGCATATGCGCTTGCCGCTGAAAACGCCGTGCAGGCGGTGCACGAGGACAAGTCTGCAAAGCCGGAAAAGGTGAACGACTACAAGCTGAAAAAGGAACGTGAAAGCGAGCGGCGCAAGCTGAACACCAAGGTAACACGTGCCGAGGCTGAAATAGAGCAGCTTGACGGACTTATCGGGCAAAAGACCGACGAGCTTTCGGGGCTGAGCGACTATCAGAAAGCGATGGAACTTTCAAACGAGATAGAAGAACTGCGCCGCCGTCAGGAGCAGGCAATGCAGGTCTGGGAAGAAGCTTCCCTTGCGCTGGAGGAGTTCGACAAATGACAAAGCAGATAAAGGACTATCTGGAGCACCTGAGCCTGTTTCTTGACGGGGAGCACACCCGTGAGGAATATGCGCAGGAACTTTCACGGCTTCACGTGCGCATAGGCTTCTTTTCGCATGAGCGGCTGGTGCATTTGCTGGTCATGCTGGGATTTGCGGTGTTTTTCCTGATGGCGCTGTTCATGGCGCTTGTAAACGGCGAGGCGGGGCTGTATGTCCTTGCCGGTCTGTTTCTGGTGCTTCTTGTGCCGTACATTAAGCACTACTATTTTCTTGAAAACTCAGTACAGAAGATGTACCTTATCTACAACCGAATAGAGGAACTTACAGGAGGCGTCTGCAATGAACAATGAGATGGTGAGAAGGCACTACAAGGTGACCGACGACATGATAGACGACGGCGAAATACAGAGCATAATCACCCCGCTCTGGTGGACGGTCAGCATATACGACGGCGAAACCGAGATGAACGACGCTCTGGAGCAGTTCTCCGACCCGCAGAAATACGTCTGGGCAATACAGTGGTATGTGAGCGAGGTAGAGAACGGCGGACACGATCAGTTTTTCTACAACAGCACCGGCATAGTCTGGGAACTTGCACTGGAGGGACTGCGCGCGATGAACTGCAGTCATTTTGTCGAGATACTGGAGCAGGCGGCGCAGCGCATAGGCGGTCACCCATCTCTTGACAGAGAACAGCGTTGGCTGGAGATGGACAGGCATAATGCAGATTTCGAGGACCTTGACCGTGAATTTTACGACTACGACAGACTGCTGGAGGAAAGAACGGCTGACTATATCAGGGCGAACAGGCGTGATTTCTACTTTGACGGAATGATAGACATTCCCGAACAGTTTGCCCCGGACGACGAGGAATATTGATACGCTTTATTGCGTAATGTGGACAAAAGATATGATAAAAGATAACTACAAACATACGATTCTTGCCTGCTATGGAGGATATATCACACAGGCGGTGGTCAATAACTTCGCGCCGCTGCTGTTCCTGATATTTCAGGACACGTTTTATATTCCTCTTGAGCAGATAACATTTCTGGTAACGATAAACTTCCTTATTCAGCTTGCGGTGGACCTGCTTTCTGCGGGGTTCGTGGACAGGATAGGCTACCGCACGTCGCTTATTGCAGCGCATATATTCTCCTGCATCGGCATAGCGGGGCTTGGCATATTCCCGTATATAATGCCGCCGTTTGTCGGGCTTCTGACTGCAGTGGTGTTTTATGCGATAGGCGGCGGTCTGACAGAGGTGCTGATAAGCCCTGTTGTGGAGGCGTGTCCCACAGACAATAAAGCCGGAGCGATGGCTCTGCTGCATTCATTCTATTGCTGGGGCAATGTGCTGACAGTCGTGCTGTCTACTGTGTTTCTTTCGATTTTCGGCAAGGATAGGTGGCAGATACTGGCATACATATGGGCAATCTTTCCGATATTGAATGCCGTTTATTTCAGCCGCGTGCCCATTCCCTCTATCTATGAGGAGGGCGAAAAGGGAATAGGCGTAGTCAAACTTTGCAAAACAAAGCTGTTCTGGGTGATGGCGATAATCATTCTGTGCGCAGGCGGCAGCGAACAGGCAATGAGCCAGTGGGCTTCCGCATTTGCGGAGGGTGCGCTTGGCGTAGACAAGACGATAGGCGACCTGATGGGACCCTGCTTTTTTGCGGTGCTGATGGGTTTATCACGTGTTTTCTATGCGAAGATAAGCGCAAAGGTAGACCTGCTGAAATACATGATGGCGTGCGGCGTGCTGTGCATACTTTCTTATATGCTGGCGGCATTTTCACCGTTCCCGGTGCTGTCGCTCATCGGCTGCGGACTTTGCGGCTTTTCGGTGGGCGCAATGTGGCCGGGTACGTACAGCGTATCTGCAAAGCTTATTCCCGGCGGCGGTACTGCGATGTTCGCACTGCTTGCGCTTGCGGGCGATGCCGGCTGTTCGGGCGGTCCTACGCTGGTGGGACTGGTTTCGGGCGCTTCTGACGGCGGGCTGAAAGCGGGGCTTCCTTTCGGCGCAGTATTTCCGGCACTGCTGATAGTGTTCTGCTTTGCTGCAATGAGAATGACCGGAAAGAAATCCCGGTAAGCTGTTCCCGCAATGCCAAAATCTTTGCATTGATTTATCTCCGGTAATGCTGTATAATATAAATATCCCGAAAGGGAAATACTTATCAGGAGGATAAAATCATGTGCAATTTCTTCAAGGCTTGCGGATTTGAGAATCTGCTTGATCTCATCAAGTCACTGTGCGGCGGTTTCGGTTGCTAAGCCACTTTGAGTGGTTCTGCTGAATGAGCATAATGAAGCTGTGCTTGATTCAGTACACATTGCTTGATAACTGACATTTTAGTGTGACATAAAGCGCCGTTACATAGGCGAAACAAGGGCTTGCCGAAAGGCAAGCCCCTCATGCTGTCGATAAAGGCACATCTGCGTCGTCAACGGCATTTCGGCAGGCACAAAGCCTAGCCGAAATGCCGTTTCCTAGCATCTGCACCTTTCTCGCCACCATGAAGAAGCTACTTTTTCAACAAGCTGAGGGGCTTGCATATTTGCAAGCCCCTATATTTTATTTTACTGTAAACCGCTTCTTTAACGCTGCCTGCGTGACGATAATACTCACAATAAGCGGCAACAGCTGCACTGCTTCAACAATGCAGAAGATAATGAATCCGACGTCGCTGTCCACGTTCATCACCGTCTGAATCACGCCGACAGCCAGCGAGAGGGCCAGAAAAGGCACGCTCATTATTGTCATGAGCCGTCCGAAGTACACCTGAGCGAAATCCCACGCTTCAGGGCTGCTTTGTGAAAGCTTGGTATTGTAGCCGAGCCCTCCGCAGTATGCCGGAGGTTTCAGCCAGACGAGCAGACCTGCGATAAGCAGTATCAGCGGCGTGGGGATATAGCCAACAAGAAACAGCACATTCTCATTCATCGCCGTCCTCCTTGCCGGAAGCACTGCGTTTGCGGCGCTTTACGCATTCCGTCAGAAGATACTCTATCTGACCGTTTACCGAGCGGAAATCGTCCTCTGCCCACTTCATCAGCTCGTTGTACAGCGACGCAGAAAGCCTGAGTGGTATCTGCTTTTTGTCTTTTTTTTCGTTTTCAGCCATAGGGTAATCACCTGTCCTGCTTTGGCATTATCAATAAATCGACCCGCTGTTCACTATCGGCTGAGCGTCCTTGTTTCCGCAGAGCACAACGAGAAGATTGCTGACCATCTGCGCCTTGCGCTCCTCGTCAAGTTCGCAAACCTTGCTTTCGCTGAGCTTATGCAGAGCCATTTCGACCATTCCGACTGCGCCGTCTACTATCTTCTGACGGGCCTCGATTATTGCGGTAGCCTGCTGACGCTGAAGCATTGCAGCGGCTATTTCCGGCGCATATGCGAGGTGGGTGATGCGAGCCTCGATTATTTCAAGACCTGCGATCTGGACGCGCTCCTGAAGCGTATTCTTGAGCAGCTCGCAGACCTCCTGAGAGGAGCCCCTGAGCGACTTTTCATCTGTTTCGGTAGAATCATAGGGATAGCAGCGAACAACGTCCCTCAGCGTGGAATCCGCCTGAATGGACATAAATTCCTGATAATTGTCTACATTGAACAGCGCCTTTGCAGTGTTGACAACTCTCCAGATAACGACTATGCCGACCTCTATCGGGTTACCCATCTGGTCGTTTATCTTCTGCATTCCGTTATCGTGGGTCATTGCCTTGAGGGAAACCTTGGTGTGTGGCATTACAACGCCGTTTCTGATAACTGTCGGGGTATTCTGGCTGCGTGGTGTGACAGGGGTGCTGAATATGTTGACGAAGAAGAAACCCTCGTGCTTCAGCGTGCCGATATATTTACCGAAAAGGGTCAGTACAAGTGCTTCGTTCGGCTTAATTACACGCAGACCGATAAATGGCACCCAGCCTATGCACAGATATATGATAGACAGTATCGTTCCCACATCATATCCGCTAAAGCGGTATTCGTCGATATTGACTGCGCAGAAGATGACCAGACCTATAGCCGCCAGATACAGCAGTATGGTGATGAACAGCACCGCCCAGCCGCTTGCAGCCTTGAGTTCCTTTTCCTCATAGGTAGTTTTGTTGTCTTTCATAAAATGACCTCCCATTTCCGTTGAGTTGGTTTGATATCACTCTGATATCTTGATAATATTATATCACCGGCACTATAATTTGTCAAGTATTTTTACAAAAAAAAGAGGGAAGCTTGTCGCTTCCCCCAAAAAAATTATTAACTATTACTGCGCTGTTTTAGCCGGCTTGCCGGTGTAAAGCTGGTAATATCTGCCCTGTTCCTCTATCAGCTTATCATGGCTGCCACGCTCGATTATCCTGCCCTGTTCAAGTACCATGATACAATCGGAATTGCGCACGGTAGAAAGCCTGTGGGCAATGACGAACGTTGTTCTGCCGCTCATCAGCTTATCCATGCCGTCCTGAACCAGCCGCTCTGTACGTGTGTCTATCGAGGAGGTAGCCTCGTCGAGGATAAGCACGGGCGGGTCTGCGACCGCAGCACGTGCGATAGCAAGAAGCTGACGCTGACCCTGACTGAGATTTGCTCCGTCGCCTGTAAGCTTCGTGTTGTAGCCCTCAGGCAGCCTCTTTATGAAGCTGTGAGCGTTGGCAAGCTTTGCCGCAGCGATACACTCCTCGTCTGTTGCGTCCAGTCTGCCGTAGCGGATATTGTCCATTACTGTGCCCGTGAACAGGTGAGTATCCTGCAGCACAAGCCCCAGAGAACGCCGCAGGTCGGCTTTCTTTATCTTGTTGATGTTGATATCGTCATAGCGTATCTTGCCGTCCTGAATGTCATAGAAGCGGTTGATGAGGTTCGTTATGGTCGTTTTACCTGCACCGGTCGAGCCAACGAACGCTATCTTCTGACCCGGCTCTGCATGAAGCCTTATGTCGTGCAGCACCATTTTGTTCTCGTCATAGCCGAAGTCCACGCCGTCGAACACCACGCTTCCCTCAAGCCTGCGGTAGCTTACCGAACCGTCTGCGGAGTGCGGGTGCTTCCACGCCCATACGCCGGTGCGCTCTTTGGTTTCGGTGATAGTTCCGTCCTCTGCTATTTTAGCATTGACAAGTTCAACATAGCCGTCGTCGGTTTCGGGCTTTTCATCGAGCAGCTTGAATACACGCTCTGCGCCCGCCATAGCCATTACGATGGCGTTAAGCTGCTGGCTGACCTGAACGACCGGCTGCGAAAAACTTTTGTTGAGCAGCAGGAATGCGATAAGCGAGCCGAGCGAAAGTCCGGTCGTTTCCTCGCCGAGTACCAGCGAAAGGATAGCGCCCACAGCCACGCATAATACATAGCTGATGTTGCCGATGTTTGCGCTGACAGGCATGAGGATATTTGCGTACTTGTTCGCATTGTCGGCGGACACACGCAGTTCCTCATTCAGCCTGCGGAATTCGTCAAGGTTCTTTTCCTCGTGATTAAACACCTTAACGACCTTCTGACCCTCCATCATTTCCTCAATATAGCCGTTCACCTTACCGAGGTTCTGCTGCTGCGCTCCGAAGTATTTTGCAGAGTTGCCGCCTATTTTTGCTGCGGCGAACAGCATAACGCCGACCATCAGTACTGTCAGGATAGTAAGCTGCCAACTCAGTACGATCATGCTGACGAACGTGATTATCAGCGTTATGGCGGAACTTACCATCTGCGGTATACTCTGGCTGATAAGCTGTCTGAGCGTATCAACATCGTTTGTGTAGATCGACATTATGTCGCCGTGGGCGGTCTGGTCGAAATACTTTATCGGCAGGGACTCCATATGCGTGAAGATATCGTTTCTGAGGTCGCGCATAGTGCCCTGTGTAATATAGATCATCAGCCTGTTATACACGAACGTGCTGATTATTCCTATCAGGAATATTGCGGCGATCTTCAGAAGCGCCATAGCAAGCGGCATAAAGTCAGCCTCAGTGCCGGCGGGTCTTTCAAGCATCGGAGTTATATAGTCGTCTATTAGGCTCTGTATGAACAGCATACCCACAAGCGAGGTGACTGCAGTTACCAGTATGCCGGCAAGAACGATGATGAACCGTACCTTATACCGCTTCATCATATATGCGATAACTCTGCGGAGCACCTTGAAGTTCATGCCTTTTTTCATGTCCGCAGGAGGACGTCTGTTTCCCATTGGTCTGCTCATTTTACCGCCTCCTTAATCATTGGGCTTGTCGAAATCACCGCCGGACTGCGTCTGCAGCGTGTAGATCTCTCGGTATATCTCATTGTTTTTCAGCAGCTCGTCATGCGGTGCAAAGCCGCACACTCTGCCGTCGTCCATCACGATTATCCTGTCGGCGTCTTTTACGCTGGAAATACGCTGAGCAATGATTATCTTGGTCGTTCCGGGTATCTTCTCGGCAAACGCCTCACGTATCCTTGCGTCTGTAGCCGTATCGACTGCGCTGGTCGAGTCGTCCAGAATGAGTATCTTCGGGCTTTTCAGCAGCGCACGTGCGATACAAAGACGCTGCTTCTGACCGCCGGATACGTTTGCGCCGCCCTGCTCTATCATGGTGTTGTAGCCGTCGGGCATTTTGGAGATGAACTCGTCGGCGCACGCCAGCCTGCACGCTTCTTCACATTCAGCCTCGGTTGCATTTTCGTTGCCCCAGCGCAGATTGTCGAGGATAGTGCCGGAGAACAGGACGTTCTTTTGCAGGACCACTGCGACCTTATCGCGCAGAAGCTCCAGATCGTATTTGCGGACGTCTACGCCGCCGACCATGACGCTTCCGCTGTCAACATTGTAAAGACGGCTGATGAGATTTGCAAACGTTGATTTGCCGCAGCCCGTGCCGCCGATTATTCCAACGGTTTCGCCAGAATGAATATGCAGGTCGATGTCGGTCAGCACTTCCTCGCCGCCAACTTCGCCGGGCTTCTTTTCTTTGAGCGCTCCGCTGCTGTGCTTATAGGTGAAGTTCACATGGTCGAAGTCGATAGAGCCGTCGGTGATAGTCATTACCGGATCGGCGGGGTCGGTGATATCTGATGTTTCGTTAAGTACCTCGCAGATACGTCTTGCGCTTGCAAGGCTCATGGTTATCATGACGAAGATCATTGACAGCATCATCAGCGACATAAGTGCGCTCATGATATAGCTGAACAGCGAGTTGAGCTCGCCGGTGGTAAGCGTTCCGCCAACGATGAACTTTGCGCCGAACCATGATATCAGCAGTATACAGCCGTATATTACAAGCATCATGACGGGGCTGTTCCAAGAGATTATCTTCTCTGCCTTAACGAACATCTTGTACAGATTTCCGGAAGCGGAAACGAACTTCTCGTTTTCATAATCTTCACGGACAAATCCCTTGACTACACGCACCGCTGAGATATTCTCCTGCACGCTTGCGTTAAGGTCGTCGTATTTCGTGAACACCTTGTCGAATATCTTAGTTGCGTTCATCACGATGACCACAAGCACGCTTCCAAGCACGATCAGTGCTCCGAAAAACACAAGGCTGATTTTTGCGTTGATTATCACGCACATCACAATGCTGCTCACCAGCATGATAGGCGCTCTTACCGCTATCCTTATTATCATCTGGAATGCGTTCTGCAGGTTGGTGACGTCTGTTGTCATTCTGGTGACAAGACCTGCGGTGCTGAATTTGTCGATGTTGGAGAAAGAGAACCTCTGGATATTCTCAAACATACCATCTCTCAGGTTGCAGGCGAAGCCGGACGACGCTTTTGCGGCGAATCTTCCCGCAAGCGCACCGAATGCAAGGCTGAAGAACGCCATTACGATCATTAAGCCGCCGTAAAGATACACCTTTGTGATATCGCCGGCTTTTATGCCTTGGTCGATTATCGCAGCAGTGACAAGCGGTATCAGTATCTCCATCACCACCTCCAGTATGGTGAAAAGAGGGGTCAGCAGCGTAGAGCTTTTGTATTGCTTTATCTGCGCAGCCAGTGTCTTTATCATTCTGTTTCCTCCTTTGTAAGTCGTTCTTTGAATTGATTAGTTGCCTTATCATTATAGTACAAAATTTTTTTAATGTAAATTCAGAAATCTTACATACTTCGGCGGCTTTTCAACGTTATTTTTAGGAAAAATGCCAGTGATAATTCGCCCCCACTAAACTTATTCCCATAACAAAGCCGAATGCAGGCATTTTTTCAAAGATAGTGTCGCATTGAGCGTGTTATTTTATCATATTGCTATCATAATCAAATCGATCAGAATAATGAAACTTTGGTGAAATCCTTGTGAAAAGATATGGGACTGCGTTTTGCCGCAGTCCCATATCTTTTATATCAGACCTTTAACGAAATCTATCGCCTGTTCCATATTTCCCTGAGCATACCCGCTGCCGCCTGCCCCGTCAGGGTCCTCGATGAACTCATTCACAAGGAACACCTTCATTCCGAGTTTTTCGGCTGTCATGTCCTCCGGAATGCTGTTGCCGAGCATTACGCATTCCTCCGGCTTTACGCCGAGTTTCGCAAGAATCTCCTCGTAATATCTGGGGTTTGGCTTGCAGAAAGTGTTGTTGTCGTAGTTGGTAACAAGTTCAAAATCCTCAGGCGAAAGCCCTATCCAGCCAAGCCGTGTGGATACCCCCACCAACGGGAATATCGGGTTCGTGGCAAGCACCACCCGAAGCCCCGCAGCTTTCAGCCCATCTATCAGCGGCTTTCTGTCGGGTATGTATTTCAGGCACTGCTTCACGCTGTCGAATTCATTGCAGTAGAAATCGTCGCACACCGGCCGTGCGTCAGGCAGACCAGGATTCATTGCGTTGAACGTGTCCCAGAACGCTTCTGAATTAAGGCGGCCGCCGTCGTTGGTTATCATAGCCTTTGTTCCAGCCCATACTGATTTGACGGTGTGGTCAGGCTGGTAGCCCAAGGGCGCAAGCTTTTTGCACAGCCCGCCGAAATATAGCTTTACGAAATCGTCCTGTTCAAATGGCAGCAGCGTGCCGTCAAGGTCAGTGAGTACTGTTGTTATCATTGGCGTTCTCCTTTGCTGCACGGCGTCTTTGGAGTGCTGCGTGCTGCTTTTCAAGCTTGTTAAGATAGCTGGTCTTGGCTTCGCTGTCGGATTTGTACACTGAGCGCACCACGTTCCATCTGTCGGTGGAAATATGCTTTCCGACAAGCTTCACAAGGTATTCTCCATGCTTCGGACAGCTGCAAATATTATTCTTGCGTATTATGCCCAGTGAAAGCCACTCGCCGGCAGTCATTATTTCAGAGCATTCGGGGCAAGGGACTTCCGTTATTTCTTTAAGCGATGTCATGTGCTTGATATCCCTGACGTCACGGAATATCTCACGGTTTATCACAGGCCGCTGACCTGCGGACATTCCGGAGTATTCGGTAAGCCCCTTCTGCATATCAAGCTTTTTGCAAACCTCAAAGGTGAACCAAGCGTCGTTCATGGCGTCGTGGGCCTGTGCGTCCAGCGGTATTCCGAGCCGTTCCACGGCGTCTGACAGCGACCACTGCACACGCTCGTTGTCCACCTGATTCTTATATATAAGCTGCAGGTTCACGTAATCGCTGCCGAATTTCGGGTCGAGCCCGTGAAGTTCCAGATTATCCGAAAGCATTGCGATATCATCAAAGCCCCATGTGATAAAGCGGAAATCCGGAGTGCACCATTCCTGAAAGCGCCGGAACGCTTCCGGAAAGCTTTCTCCCTGCGCCAGCATTTCGTTGGTTATGCCGGTTATCTTTTCGACATGGCGGTTCATTTTCTTGTAGTATTTAGGCGCAATATTTATCTTCAGCCTGTCAACGAACTGAAAATCCTCGTCCGCTTTCACTGCGCCGATCTGGATTATTTCGCCCCGCAGCATGATAGGCTCCTTTATTGTGTGAGCCTTGTCAAGCGCCTGATTCCATTCCATGTCGAGAATTATATAGTACATCAATGTGCTCCCTTATATTCAAGCTGTTCGGGATCAGAGCATCAGCTTTCCGCCGACATTTTCGTGACGCCACTGAACGAAGTCGTCGTATGTGCCCGCACGGTCAAGGCAGCCGTTTTCAGTTATCTCGATAATGCGGTTTGCAGCGGTTTCCAGTATCTCATGGTCGTGGGAAGCAAAAAGCAGATTGCCCTTGAATTCGGAAAGACCGTTGTTCACGGCTGTGATGCTTTCGAGGTCGAGGTGGTTGGTGGGGCGGTCGAGAATGAGCACGTTGCTCTGGAACAGCATCATTCTGGAGAACATACAGCGAACCTTTTCGCCTCCGGAAAGCACGTTTACGGGCTTGAACACGTCGTCGCCGCTGAACAGCATTCTGCCGAGGAAGCCTCTCAGATAGCTTTCCGTTTCGTCCTTTGAGTACTGGCGCATCCAGTCGAGTATAGAAAGCTGGCAGCCGTCAAAGAATGCGCTGTTGTCGTTCGGGAAGTAGCTTACAGAGGTAGTGCTGCCCCATTTGAAGCTGCCCTCGTCCGGCTGTATCTCTTCCATGAGTATCTTGAAAAGCGTGGTAACAGCGATCTCGTTATTGCCCACAAATGCGATCTTGTCGCCCTTTCCGACTGTGAAGCTTACGTTGTTCAGCACCTTGACTCCGTCCACGGTCTTGGAAAGTCCGGTCACCTGCAGAATATCCTTTCCGACCTCACGCTCCATGTCGAAAGCGATGTAGGGGTATTTTCTGCTGGAAGCCGGCAGTTCCTCGACGGTCAGCTTGTCGATAAGCTTCTTTCTGCTGGTCGCCTGCTTGGACTTCGACTTGTTTGCGGAGAAGCGGGCGATGAAGTTCTGCAGTTCCTTTATCTTCTCCTCAGCCTTGCGGTTCTGCTGCTTTATCATGCGCTGGATAAGCTGCGAGGACTCGTACCAGAACTCGTAGTTGCCGACATACATCTTAATCTTGCCATAGTCGATGTCCACGATGTGGGTGCAGACGTTATTCAGGAAGTGACGGTCGTGGGATACGACGATGACAGTTCCGAAGTATTCTGCAAGGAAGTCCTCAAGCCACGAAACAGCCTCAACATCGAGGTGGTTGGTAGGCTCGTCCATCAGGATAATGTCAGGATTGCCGAAAAGGCACTGCGCAAGAAGCACCTTGACCTTTTCGTTACCTGTGAGCGAATCCATCTTCTGGGTCAGTATCTCCTCAGGCAGTCCCAGTCCCTGAATCAGCTTGGAAGCGTCAGATTCGGCTTCCCAGCCGTTCAGTTCGGCAAATTCCGCTTCAAGTTCTGAGGCACGGTTGCCGTCCTCCTCAGAGAAATCGGGCTTGGCATAGAGTGCGTCCTTTTCCTGCATGATATCGTAAAGGCGCTTGTTGCCGAGGATAACGGTGTCCTGCACGGTGTATTCGTCAAAAGCGTAGTGATCCTGACGGAGCACCGACATACGCAGTTCCGCAGGCTTGGAAACGCTGCCCTTGGTCGGCTCAAGGTCGCCGCAGAGCACCTTCAGGAATGTTGATTTTCCGGCACCGTTTGCGCCGATAACGCCGTAGCAGTTGCCGGCGGTGAATTTCAGGTCTACGTCCTTAAAAAGAAGCTGTCCGCCAAAGCTGACGCTTACATCAGATACAGTAATCAAAGCAAATATCTCCTTTTTTAATTTATGTCTGAACACATACAATGTTATTATAACATATTATGCGCAGTAATACAAGACCTTTTTATCCTTTTTATAAAAAACGGACGCCAGACCGGCGATAAACCCTCATCTTCGTCGTCACAAGGCTAACAACAGGCAGCAAGCCTAGTTGTTAGCCTTGTTCCTAGAATCTGAGGGCTTCTCGCCGGTCTGAAAGTGTCAAATATCGACATGATTCGTTACTTCACGCCAATCCTTACTCTGTAGCAAAATTCTGCCATGCGGGGCTCGCCAAAGCATTCGTTCACTTTTCGCTGGAACTCGTTCCATTCGTCCTCGATGAGTTCAGGGTGCAGCTTCAGTATCGTCTGCAGCCCGCCTTGACTTTCGGCGATATTTATGAACCGCTGAGCGGTGAACGGCTCAGCGTTTGCGAATACCAGTTCGCGAACATACCGGAATTGACCGCTGCTGCGAATGTTGGCAAGATGTCCGGATTTCTCCCAACGCCTGAATGTGCTGCTGATATCGGGCACTTCCGACTGCAGCTTGTCCACCTTTGCGAACAGCTCAGCGTATGCGCATTCAGGCTCAGTGCCGCAGACGGGCGGCCAGTCGCAGTCAACTGTGGCAAATACTCCGCCGGAAACGAGCAGCCTGTCAGCTTCTTTCAATGTGGAAACAGGCTCCATCCAGTGGAACGACTGAGAGCACACCACAGCGTCCATCGAGCAGTCGGGAAGCCCTGTGTTGTGCGAATACCCCTTAATGAACGACACGCCGCTGCATTCCTTGCTTCTGGCTATCGCAAGCATATCGTCGCTCGGTTCAACGCCGGTCACGCATTTGCAGTGACCCTTCCACGCCGCAGTTGACAGCCCTGTCCCGCAGCCTAAGTCAGCGACATTGCCTATCTCGCGCCCAAGATATAGCCGGACAAGTTCGATAAAATGCTGCGGAAGCGCCGGACGTGCGTCGTCGTATACCTCTGCGAAGCCTGTGAATCTGTTTGCGTTTTTTTCTGCGCTGGTCATGGTGTTTTCTCCTTTTCGTATGATGTGTTAGGTTAAGCCTGTTTGCAAGGTCTATTATACAAAGTTACGCCTGTTTTGTCAATCGGGTTCGGGATTTTCCGGCTCGGCGCACTTGACAAGCGGCAGGATATGTGGTATAATCAGGATATAAAGAGCATGACAGCCGTCAGGCTATTATGCGGAAGGAGGGTTGTTTCATGGAATCTGAGATCGCTGCCCTGTCTATGGGTATGGCAATGTCGAACCTGCAGAACGGTATTTCCATCGGCATGATGAAAAAGACTATGGAATCGACCGAGCAAAGCATGGAAATGATCACTGATATGCTGAGCAATATGCCTTCTCCTGACGGAAAAGGTACAGTTCTGAATGTCAGGGCTTAATTTGCGTGTGAGATGATAGCCGCCCATTTTCGGGCGGCTATTATTGTATCGGAAAGGAATGTAAAGTATGGATCCGCTGACTGCGCTGGATATGGATATCCTGCATTTCATACATGACAATATGTCGTGCGGCTTTCTGGATAAAGTCATGCCTGTGATAACTGCGGCGGGTAACTGGGGTATTATCTGGATAGCTGCCGCTGTAATATTGCTGTTTTTCCGCAGGACACGCTGCTGCGGTGCGGCAATGGGCGGTGCGCTTGTGGGCTGTCTTGTGATAGGGAATATCATTCTTAAGCACCTTGTGGCACGCGACAGACCCTGCTGGATAGAAACCGAGCACCTTATGCTTATCGCTGTGCCGTCGGATTTTTCGTTTCCGTCAGGTCATACTATGTCGTCGTTTGCGGCGGCTGTGGTCATATTCCATTACAACAAAAAGGCGGGAGCAGCGGCTCTTGTGCTGGCTGCGCTGATAGCATTCTCGCGGCTTTATCTTTTTGTGCATTTCCCCACAGATGTTATTGCAGGTCTAGTGATAGGCTGCGGTATCGGTATCTCCGCTTTCATAGCTGCGGACAGAATATCCGGCAGGCTGAAGCGCCGTGGACAAACTGAGTGAGTTTTTTTGCCATTTTATTGCTCAAGCATATTGACATTTGGGAACAAATGTGGTATACTGTTATTAACACCTTTGGTATGTCCATATTTGCTTTATAGTGAATATGGCGCAGGGTTATTCAGTAAATCACATCGGAGGAAGTACAATTGCTCAAGCGTAACAGGAAAAGGAACACCATAATTCTGGCGGTGATATTCTTTGCTGCCGCCGCATTATTTGCTCTGGCGACATTGCTGATAATCAGACATTCACACAGCGGCATTCCTGATATACATATAAGCTGCGTTAAGGCAATAGGTCTGACAGGTTCTTTTATTGTATGCGTGACGATCTTCTCATGGCTGACCATATATGCGCTCAACAAAAGGGCGGATAAGATAGCGGACCAGATGGGGTATATTGACGGCCTTATGGATTCTGTGCCGGTTGCGATAGCGCTTCTTGAAATGGCGCCGCCCTACCGTGTGCTGCAGGTGAACAGCGAATGTATGCGTATGATAGGCGTGGACGGGCAGTCCGAAAATACGATAGTCGGCAGAAGCGCAGTCGATTTTATATACGTTGACGGTCACAAATCAGCGGAAAAGATACTGCAGAACTCAACAAAGACAGACCAGAAGCTCACCTTTGAAAACTGCCTGTTAAAGGCTGACGGAACGGAGTTCTGGGTCGGCGGTATCGTCAAAAAGATACAGGGCGATTCCGGTCAGGACGTGCTCATTACCGCATTCCATGATATTACGGAAGAAAAGCAGGCTGCGCAGCGTTCAAAGCAGAAGCACAATAACGAGCGCAATATGCTTGCTTCGGCGGTGTCTGCGGCGTATCCGGTGATAGCGAGCGTGGATATTTACGGCGACAGGATAAGCTTTGTATACCTTCAGACAAGCTATGATTCGCAGGCGTTCAGCGAAACCAGATATACCGCAGCCTACAAAAAGTTCCTGAAATGCGTGACGGAGGATATGCGGGACAAGTTCGCACAGCGCTTTTCTCCTGAAAATCTGCAAAGAGAGTTTGAGGGCGGCAGGACAAGCGTCATGATGGAGATGAGGGCGAAACTCAGCGACGGTCAGCTTCACTGGATATCTGTACAGATGATACATTCCGGCGAGAAAAGCACCGACAGCGCACAGGCTGCCTGTCTTATCCGCAGGATAGACAAACAGCGCACCGAGGAGGAAGAACGCCGCCGCACCATGCAGACCGCTCTTGACAATGCGCAGGCGGAAAACCGTGCGAAAATGCGGTTCCTTGCAGACATGAGCCACGATATCCGCACGCCCATGAACGCCATAATCGGGCTGACCGGCATTCTGTCAGAGCACTGCGAGGATAACGAACTTCTCACCGACTGCCTTGCGAAGCTTACGGCTTCCAGCCAGCATATGATGAGCCTTATCAATGACGTGCTGGATATGACGGAGATAGAGCAGGGAAAGATAACGCTTCACAATGAGCAGTTCAGTTATTCAAAGCTGGTCAATGAAGCTTCCTCGATAATACGCCCGCAGGCGGATTCGGCGGGTATCTCGCTTCATATGAGCATTGACGTCCCTGAGTTCGACGAGGTAATGGGCGACCCGCTGCGAATAAGGCAGATATTCCTGAATATCCTCAGCAACGCCGTGAAATACACCGGCAGGGGAGGGAGCGTGGAAATTTCTGCGCAGCTTTCAGAAGTACCCGATTCCGATATAAGAAACTGCAGATTCCGCTGCACCGATACCGGCGTAGGTATGACAGAGGAAATGCTCAGCCGTCTGTACAAGCCGTTTGAGCGTGCCAGAGATCCTGCTTCTGGCTGCGTTGAGGGCACCGGTCTTGGAATGTCGATAGTCAAGAACTTCATAGACCTGATGGGCGGCAGCATTTCTGTCAGCAGTAAGCCGGGCGTTGGTTCAACGTTCGTTGTGACTATCCCGCTTCACCGTGCAGATAATAAGAATATCAAAGAGAATACGCATACTCAGCGAATGATGCCTGATCTTTCGGGAAAACGTATACTTATTGCAGAGGACAATGACGTCAACCGAATGATAGCCTCTGTATTGTTCACACGCACCGGAGCGTCTGTATATGAGGCGGCAGACGGTCAGGAAGCGCTAGATCAGTTCAGCAGGTCAAAGCCGGGATATTATGACTTGATAGTGCTTGACGTAAGAATGCCAGTCGTAGACGGTCTGGAAACTGCGCGCAGAATAAGGGAACTCCACCGCAGCGATTCTTCAAGCGTGCTCATTGCGGCTCTTTCTGCAAAATGCTCGGAAAAGGACAGGCAGGATTCGCTTGAAGCAGGAATGAACGTTCATCTATCGAAGCCTATCGACCCCGACGCACTTTATTCGGTGCTTGATGAATTCTTTCCACAGGAAGTTAAATGAATGTTGAAAAAAAACGGGCTGCGATTTTAGTGATCACAGCCCATTTTATTTGTTACTTCATAAGTCCTACGCTTGCGTTGAGAATATCTTTTGCGTCATCAATATTCACAAAGCCGTCGCCGTTGTAGTCTGCGGTTTCGTCCTTTTCCATCAGACCAACGCACATTTTCAGTATTGCCAGTGCGTCCTTGAGATCCACAACGGTGCTGTTATCTGCGTCGCCCGGAAGTCTTGTTACGGTGTCCAGCATTATCACATAGTCGCCGCTTCTGTCGGGGGTAAGTCTTGCAGTGCCGGTGCTTGTGGTTATCTTTGAAGTAGACGTGAAATCAAGCTGATTTGTGCTTTCGTTGAATCTAAACAGATTAGCGAACCTGTTCTTGGTGGTGCAGCCTGTCTTTACGTAAAGCACCGCGCCTATCTTGTTTCTTCCGTAGGTGTGAAGCCTCATTATCTCGCTGTCGCCTGAACTGTCTATCAGCACAGAGGGGATATAAACGTCCTTGGTGCGTACTCCTGCGCTCATGCTGGAAACGGTCTTGTTCAGCTTGCCGCAGTCAACGACCCAGCTAATAGAATCGTTCACCACAAATTCAAGCGTCAGCTTCTTGTTTATTCCCGCATTGATGATATCCGCCGGAACAAGGCTCGTTCCGTTGAGATAAATCTTCACTCTGGAACTCTTTTTAGCTGATTCAAGCTTTTTCTGCAGCTGATACCAGCCCTTTACGCTGCTGCCGTCCATTGTCGGGTCGGATACGGTATCCTCGTCGTCTGTAGGAGTTTGATCGTTTCCGGTGTCGGTGGAATTATTGTCGTCCTTGCCGGTGTCGGTCTTTCCGTCGTCGGTCGTGGTGTTGTTATTGCTGTCATCGTCGTCGGAATACCGCCGCACCAGTACGTTGAACGTATCCGTGCAGCCCTTATAGTATACGGTAAGCGTCTGCTGACCGTAATCCCACGGGTCGTAGTCCTCAATCATGTCGGTGGTCATGTATACTGTTTCGACCTTGCCGTCGTCATAGGTTACCTTTATCTGACCGCCTGACACGTTCAGTCTTTCGCCGAAGCGGTAGGAATACTTTTTCGGGCGGCTGATTATCTTTATTTCCTTAACGCCGTAGTCAATACCTATCGTAAAGGTATATTCAGCGACCACGCTGTCCGCAACATTCAGGTCATTCGACTTTGCATAGGTCTTTATTACATACGTATAAATGCGGTTAGTTAGCTTATCCAGCTTGAAGCTGCCTGTGTATCTCTTGCCGTTGATGTTGTTGGCAGGGTCAAGCGGGGCGTTTATCGTGTAATAGATCTCGGTGTTTGGGGTATCGCATTTCAGCGTTATATTAAGAGATTTGTCGTAGGTGTCGCCGGAAGCGTAGTTCGGATAGGGGGCAAGCGCACGGTTCTTGGGCATTGCGATGATGTAGTTGCGGGTCACCACGTTGGAGGAATACATATTTCCGTCAGGGTCAGCCGCATAGAATCTTACAGAATAAGCGGTGGTCGTGTTAGGTGCGCCTGAAAGCTGGAATACTCCGGAATAAAGCTTAAAGTCGCTTAACGGCGCAGACGGGTCGGTGGTGTAGTATATCACAGCGCCTGCAGTATTGCAGTTCAGCGAAATATTCAGTGCGTATTCATACTGACCGGACTCGTAATTCGCAGTCGGGTCGGCAACTGTACGCTTGGGAAGCATGATGGTGTATGCGAAGCTGTTTACCGGACTGTCCGTCTTGCCGGGCGCAGTGGCTATCGCCTTGATGTAGTAGGTGATGGATTCGCCGGGGACGCCGGACAGAAGTATCGGAGAGGTATAAACCTTACCGCCTGCCACTGTGGGCGTTTCAACGTCCTCGCTTGTGCCGATGGTGTAGTAGATGGTCGCATTCTCCGAAGCGGTCAGCGTTACATATGTGTCCTCATAGAACATATGTCCCTCAACCGTGTCTGACGGGGAAGCGGTTGGCCATGCAAGCGCACCTGCCGCACCGGCGAAGATGTTTACCTTTACGGTATTCTCGCCCTCTTTGCAGGTCATATAATCCGGCAGGGTAACAGTACCGGTGATGGTAAAGGACTGTGAAGCGGCCTTTGCAGGGTTATAAAGCGGGTCAGAGGTGTTCAGGTCCCATCTTACCGAAAATTCATCGTCAAGCAGCGTTCCCTCAGGGGCTTCTATCTTGACCTTAGTCGGAAGCAGTTCGCCGATACGTGCTATAGGCGTGCCGTTTTCGACCACGTAGGTCTTTGACGGGGGGACAATGCGGTACAGCTTCAGCTTTTCCGTGCGGTTGGGGAAGGTGTAGGTCACGGTCAGCGTGCCGTCGCTGTTTGTGGAGCATTTCGCAAGCTTTCCGTTTACGTAAGCCTGAGTAGCGTTGAATGCGTGCATCTGGTGAGCGGTAAGCTGAATGCTGATAGAGTACTCGCAGTCGTAGTCCGCTCTGCCGTTGATGTTCGAGCCTATCCATGCAACAGAGGATATCAGGGCGATACCGTTCTGTTCAGCGGATGATGTGGGAGTGCCCCTTTCAGCGGTGGTGTCGAGCATCTGACCGCCGACAGGCTCATCGACCAGCAGGTGTACCTCAGGGATATTCTGCATGGAGGACGGCGCAATGTATATCGTGTACTTGAACAGCGCAACTTCACTGGTCTGATAGTCGGGGTGGTAGGCTATCGCCTTTATGTAGTAGGTCTTGACCTCGCCGACTGAGCCTGCAAGTCTGATTCCGTTCTTGTATAGCAGATTTGTGGCGCTTGTGGTATTCTCAATAGGGTCAGGACCGTTTTCGTTTTCGCTTATGGTGTAGTAGATTTCTTTTGCCTTGTTCTGGGTAAGTTTTATCGTGATACCGGTCGTGTACTGTCCGTCCTCGTCAGTATCGGATACGGGCATTTCAAGCTGTTCTGCGCCGAGCACAGTGAGTTCTGCGGTAACATAGTACTTCTTAGTGCTGATATCATCTGAAACTATAGCACTGCTTGGAATATGTATCGTACCTCTTACGGTGAAGCTTTGTGGGTCAACATATGTGGAGTTGTACGAGCCTTCGGTAATATCAAGATTGCCGTCGCTTGTCCAGTAAATCGGGGCGTTTATGGTATACTGCTCGTCCTCGGTAAAGATGGTGGCAGTTTTGGGCAGCATATTGTTTATTTCGCTGTGAGTGGTGTGGCAAGGTATGTCATTGCGCTTGTAATTGGTCATGCCGGGATTGATACCGAGCGAGGTGTCAGCCATAAATTCCGCTCTTGTTGTAGCGGGCTTTGCAGTCGGGTCGTCAAATCGGATAGTGGCGGTAGCGGTGTTTCCGTCGATCTCCATGTCAACGCCCTTTAGTTCGCTTCCTGTTTTCTGCAGATAGTACTGAAATCTGACAGAAGAATCAGTATAGCAGTTTGCTGCAAGGAAGAACGTTATTTTTACGTAATAGGTCTTGTTGTAGCCGGCTGCTGTCCCTGCGGGTGTGTCGTCGGCAGCATTATACCAAATGATGCGAGTCTTGCTGAGGTCCACTATACTTTCATCTGAAACCTTAACTACTTCAGAACCCCAGAACTGCTGACCGGCAACCGGGTCAGTGAGCTTCCACGACTGTGAACCTTTTATAATACTGACCTTTGTGCTTTCAGCTGCGAATGCCGTTCCCGACATATTGAGCATACCGCCAAGCGCAGCCGGGTCTGTAAATGTGAACATCAGCGCACCGGCAGTCACCAGTGCGGAAATACGTTGTCTGAGCTTCATAACCATTACCTCCGGATATACAAAATATGCTTGTATATATTACAATTATATAATATTTTCCTCATCAAGTCAAGAGAAAAAGAGATTTTTGTCAGCCGTGGGCATAATTCTCCTACATTGTATATCGGCAGTCCGCATGAAAAAATGAATACCCGCCGGGCAAAAATCTGATTTATTTTTGCGAAACGGTAAATTCAAGCCCGCTGTCCGAGAAATCCGCACGAAAGCCCAGTCTGTCAAAGTAGCCGCAGATGAAGTCGCGCAGCCCGTCGTTCGCTTCGTCAAGCGAGAAATACTGCCCGCCGCAGCCGTCGTGAAAGTGCACATGGTCGCTGAAATGCTCCGCACAGGCGGCTTTCAGCTTCAGGACTTCGCTGTAATCGAACCGGACGCTCATTGCTCCTCCTTTTTCCTGCAGCCGCTGAGATAGCGGCGTACCTCGTTTATATACACCTCGGCGATGTCGCTGAGGATACTGTGCTTCTTGGTGATGTAGCCTATCTCCATCACAGTATTGCGGTTGTGCTCGTCCTCCCTGAACGGGACTGCCCTGTATTCGCTGCCGTTCAGTTCCTCGCAGATTATGCCGGAACAAAGCGTGTAGCCGTTCAGACCTACCATAAGATTGAGCTGAGTGGCACGGTCGGTGCTCCTTATCATGCGGGGGTAGTCGTTGTCGGTGAGTATTTCCTCCGCAAGATAACCTGTGGCGTCCTCGCCCTGCTCAAACGCAAGGCAGGGGTAATCCGCAAGCTGCTCCAGACCGATGGACTTTTCGCCTGCAAGCGGGTGGTCTTTCCATAAATACACATATGCACGGCACTCGGTCAGCGGCACAAATTCAAGCTGCAGGTCGTGCAGCATTTTGTCGATGACACGCTTGTTGTAGCTGCACTGGTATATTATGCCTATTTCGCTGCGCAGGCTGCCGACGTCTTTCAGCACGTCCATGGTGCGTGTTTCACGAATGGCAAAATCGAAATTCAGCGTGCCGAAGTGCTTCACCATCTCAACGAACGCCTTTACCGCAAAGGAATAATGCTGCGTGGAAACGCCGAATTTGCGCTTTACGCCACCGTTTCCGCCGTATTTCTGCATGAGCAGTTCGTATTGCTGGTACACCTGCCTGACATACATCAGCAGGTCTGCGCCCTCCGCCGTAGGGGAAACGCCACGGCTGCTGCGCACGAAAATCTGTATTCCGGTTTCCTGCTCGACCTCCCTGACTGCGCTTGTCAGCGACGGCTGTGAGATATAAAGCTGCTCCGCCGCCCGATTCATTGAGCCGCAGTCCGCTACTGTCAGGACGTATCTCATCTGCTGCAGGGTCATGGTTCTTCCTTTCCGCATTCGGTCATACGGCGGTATGGCTCAGTGCTGAAATCGTCGAGGAAGTGGTGGTATTCCTCGCCTTTGTGATAGGAAATTATCGTGCTGAGATTAACATTCTCAACGCTGCGGAAAATGTTGTTGGCTATGTTGGGATACACGGCGCATAGCTGCTTTATCAGATTCTTTACCTCCAGCCGCTTGGACATACCCTCGTTTTCCTCACGGGCGGCGTTTTCGGTGAATCTGCAGGCGCAGCGGATAAATTCAAGGTCGTTGTATCCCGCCCAGCTTATTATATCCTGCTCCCTGACCATATACAGCGGGCGGATAAGTTCCATGCCCTCAAAGTTGCTGCTGTGTATTCTCGGCATCATGGTCTGCACCTGACCGCCGTAAAGCATTCCCATAAGTATCGTTTCGATAACGTCGTCGAAGTGATGTCCCAGTGCTATCTTATTGCAGCCCAGCTTCTGCGCATTGCTGTAGAGGTAGCCGCGGCGCATTCTTGCGCACAGATAGCAGGGGCTGCTGTCTATGTCGGCGACGATATCGAATATTTCCGTGGAAAAAATCTTTATGGGAATGCCGAGCGCTGCGGCGTTTTCCTCGATTTTCCTGCGGTTTACAGGGGCGTAGCCGGGGTCCATTACGATATATTCAGCCTCAAACGGAACGTCGCTGTATTTCTGCAGCCGCTGAATGCACTTCGCCAGAAGCATTGAATCCTTGCCGCCTGAGATACAAACGGCAATCTTGTCGCCCTCCTGAATAAGCTGATATTCCTTTATGCCTTTTATGAAGCGGTTCCAGATGGTTTTCTTGTATTTCTTTACTATGCTCAGTTCAATGCTGTCTTTTCTTTCCATTCACACATCTCCTGCCAGAAGAATACCGCACAATTGCTTGAATGTGCGGTATTGGGTATTATGTCAATCTCTGTTGAATTCTGCAAGTTCCAGTCCGGGGTTTTTGTCCATTGCCCATTTGATGTTCCATTCGCTGGTGAATATGAGCAGGTAATTGCCCTTTACGTCCTGTATCAGCTTGGTGTCGGACGTCAGGACAAGCTTGTTCAGTACGTCCAGACCGCCCTCTAAGTGCTTTTCGCTGGTTATCCAGCGGATATGCTCATAGGGCAAGCCCTCGCGTATAATATCGACATTGTATTCGTTCTTTAGCCGGTATTCAAGCACCTCAAACTGCAGTACGCCGACAACGCCCACTATGACTTCCTCAAAACCGCTCTGCGGCTCTGAGAATATCTGTATAGCACCCTCCTGCGCTATCTGGGTAGTACCCTTGATGAACTGCTTTCTTTTCAGCGTGTCTTTCTGCCTTATGCGTGCGAAATGCTCCGGCGCAAAGGTCGGGATACCCTCGAAAGTGACCTTTTTCTTGGGCGAGCAGATAGTGTCGCCGATGGAGAATACGCCGGGGTCGAACACGCCCATGATGTCGCCTGCGTATGCTTCGGAAATGACCTCGCGTTCGCTTGCCATAAGCTGCTGCGGCTGAGAGAGTCTCATTGTGCGCCCGTTCTGGACATGGAGCACTTCCATATCCTTTTCAAACTTACCGCTGCAGATACGCATGAATGCGATACGGTCGCGGTGCGCCTTGTTCATGTTCGCCTGAATTTTGAAGATGAACGCAGAAAATTCGGGGTCGAACGGGTCGACAACTCCGTCGGGCGTATTTCTGGGAAGCGGAGCGGTGGTCATTTTCAGGAAGTTTTCAAGGAACGGCTCAACGCCGAAGTTCGTCAGCGCAGACCCGAAGAACACCGGCGAAAGCTTTCCGGTGTTGACAAGTTCCATGTTAAATTCCTCGCTCGCACCGTCCAGAAGTTCAACGTCCTCGCACAGCGTTTCGTAGTTCGTTTCGCCTATCATCTCAGACAGGGAGGAATCGGACAGATCGACCTCGGTGGCTGCGACCTCTTTCGTGCCGTTGTTGGCTTCAAATGAGATTATGCGGCGCTTTCCACGGTCGTATACACCCTTGAATTCCTTACCGGAGCCTATAGGCCAGTTGACGGGATAGGTCTTGATGCCAAGTTCCTTTTCTATCTCCTCCAGCAGGTCGAACGGATTGCGTGCTTCACGGTCCATTTTGTTGATGAACGTGAATATCGGTATATTGCGCATTACGCAGACCTTGAACAGCTTTCTGGTCTGATTCTCTACGCCCTTTGCGGCGTCGATGACCATTACTGCGCTGTCGGCTGCCATCAGCGTTCTGTAGGTGTCCTCTGAGAAGTCCTGATGTCCGGGCGTGTCAAGAATATTGATACAGTACCCTTCGTAATTGAACTGCATTACGGACGAGGTAACGGAGATACCTCTCTGCTTTTCGATCTCCATCCAGTCGGAAACCGCATGGCGGGAGTTTTTCTTGCCCTTTACCGCTCCTGCGAGGGAAATTGCGCCTCCGTACAGCAGGAACTTTTCGGTGAGTGTCGTCTTTCCGGCGTCGGGGTGCGAGATTATCGCAAAGGTGCGGCGACGCTCTATTTCGTGTCTTAAATCTGCCATTTGTCTACTTCCTTTATTCCTTTATATCTGTTTCATTGGAGCAGACACGCTGCTCCATTTTATACATAGCTGCCTTGGCGTCCTCGTCGGTGGGCTCTTCGATACCCTTGCTTTTCATGGTGAGCGTGAACGACAGCCCCACGATTATCGGCAGGTAGAACGTCATTATACGCCATAACATCATCGAGGTGTTGACATACTGCTCGGTGAAGATGTCCTTGAAGAAGCCGTAATATCCCAGCTCTGCGCCGCCCATTGCACCGGGAAGCGGTATAAACGAGGATATCATCAGCACATACGCCTGATAACTCATTATCTGCAGCAGGCTTGCTTCGCCCATTCCAAACCCGCGGTACAGCACGTAGGAAATGCAGAGATACAGAGTAAGCTGAATGAACGTGAATACGCAAGCCTTAATAAGCAGGGGTATATTCTTTTTCAGGTACTTGAAGTTGTTGTAGAATTTATTGACCTCACGTGTGTAATACACCCGCCACTTCATGGGATTCTTGACGATATGAAGCTTTGCGAGCAGCGAGATAAGCCCGTTCGCAAACTTTATCGTGCCCTTTTTGAATATCGCAATAGAGATAAGGAAGATTATTACCGCCGTATTAACGATAAAGCCTATCAGCACGAACGGCATAAGCCCTTTCTGATTCAGATCGTCGCCAAAATGCCGGAAGCCAATAACAAGCGTGAATACTGAATACATCGTCAGCACGAACTGATAGATTATGAATCTGCTCAGAAGCGCCGTGATACCGCTGCCGAGCGGTACTCCGAATTTCACGAGATAGTAAGCCTGCATAGGCTGACCGCCGGACGCAGACGGGGTGATACAGTTGAAATACTGACCGATTATAGTTGTGAGCCAGCTATGCCAGAATTTCATTTTCGGGTGCATGGATTTCAGCATAACGTGTATGGTTGCCGCCTCGCTGAGCCAGTAGCCTATCATAGCAAGCACGCACAGGACAAGTGCGCCCTTGTTTATTTTTGTAAGGGCTGCGACCACATTGTCGATACTGTCAACGAATACCAGATATATTATCATGACCACGAAGGCTATTGCGCATACAATAAGATTGAGCTTTTTGCCCATTTTCTTTTTTGCCATTTTCTTACCTCTCTGAAATTGACCATATAAATCCATTATAGTATATTGTGATGAAAAAGTCAATAGGTTTTACATTATTTACCGAATAATTCACCATTTGGCGGGCGATCGCATTCTTTTTTAATTGTGTGGGTTTGCATTATTGAAAAATGGAAAGAATAGTGGTATAATAAATGCAAAGCGTTTATTATTGATCCAAAAGCCTTGCACATACGTTCGCCTTTGGCGAACTCCGTGCATATCGGCAAGTTGATTATGTTATTTAGGAGGGCTGGAAGATGGACATTCATGTCGGCGATATACTTGTCATGAAAAAGCAGCACCCCGGCTGCGGCAGCGACAGAATGCTGGTGCAGAGGTGCGGCGCAGATTTCCGGCTGTGCTGCAAGGGCTGCGGCCATACGTTCATGATACCGCGCTCCAAATGCGAAAAGAAGATAAAGAGCGTGCTGAGAGAAACGGAAGGCTCCGAGCGTTAGCACTGCATTATCCGCTCAATAACGATAATGCAGGAGGAGATTTATGAACGACAAGCTGATTTTAGCGGAAGCACGATATGATGAAATAGGCGTAAAGCTGTCCGACCCGGCGGTGATTTCAGACAACAAGCTTTACCGTGACCTTATGAGGGAGCACAAGAGCCTGACGCCGCTGATGGAGGTGTGGCAGAAATACAAAAAGGCGGAGAAAAGCTACGAGGACGCAGCCTCTGCGCTGAAAGAGGCAGGCTCTGACGCTGAACTGCGGGAACTTGCCCAGAGCGAATGCGATGAAAACAAGGCGCTGATGAGCAAGCTGTCAGAGGAACTGAAAGTGCTCATGCTGCCAAAGGACCCCGACGACGACCGAAGCTGTATCATTGAGATACGTGCCGGCGCAGGCGGCGAGGAAGCGGCGCTTTTCGCAAACTCCCTGATGAGAATGTACACCATGTACGCTGCGAAGCAGGGCTGGCGGGTCGAGCCCATAGACTCGAACCCGACAGAACTTGGCGGCTATCGCGAGGTAAGCTTTCTTGTCGAGGGCGAGGGCGTATTCGCAAAGATGAAGTACGAAAGCGGTGTTCATCGTGTGCAGAGAGTACCTGAAACGGAGTCGCAGGGGCGCATTCAGACCTCGACCGTGACTGTCGCAGTGCTGCCCGAAGCGGAAGAAGTCGATGTTGACATCAACCCCGCCGACCTTGTTATTGAAACGTTCCGTTCAAGCGGCGCAGGCGGTCAGCATATCAACAAGACTGAATCTGCGATAAGGATAATACACCAGCCGACCGGCACGGTGGTCGAGTGTCAGGAGGAGCGTTCGCAGTTCAAGAACAAGGAAAAGGCGATGAAGAAGCTTTACAGCAAGCTTTATGAAGCAAAGCTGAACGAGCGTGACAGCGCCATTGCAGAGGAGCGCAGGATACAGGTCGGCACGGGCGACCGCTCCGAACGTATACGCACATATAATTTCCCGCAGTCTAGGGTGACTGACCACAGGATAGGGCTTACGCTCTACAAGCTGGACGATATGATGAACGGCGGCTGCGACGAGGTGTTCGAGGCGCTCAGACTCGCCGACCAGTCCGCTAAATTGCTGAAGCAGGACAATGAAAGGATATGACCCTATTTTGACGACCGAATTACTGCCGTTTTCTCCGCAGGCTGCGCAGAAAGCGGCTGAGATACTGTCTGCAGGCGGGATAGTCGGGATACCGACCGAAACCGTATACGGCCTTGCGGCGGACGCACTGAACGAGAAAGCCGTCCGCAGCATATTTGAAGCCAAGGGACGCCCGCAGGACAACCCACTGATAGTGCATATCAGCGGCATGGAGCAGCTTCCCCCGCTGGTCAGGGAGATACCTCCGCTTGCCTATAAGCTTGCTGAGAAATTCTGGCCCGGACCGCTCACGATGATATTCCCCAAGTCGGATATGATACCGTCTGCGACGAGCGGCGGGCTTGACACGGTTGCGGTCAGAATGCCGCAAAGCCCTGAAGCAAGGGCGATAATCGACGCCTGCGGGTTTCCGCTCGCAGCGCCGTCGGCGAACCTTTCGGGAAGCCCCAGCCCTACCACGGCGCAGCACGTCATGAACGATATGAACGGCAGGATACCGCTGATAATCGACGGCGGCGAATGCTCCTGCGGAGTGGAGAGCACGGTGCTCTGCTTCACAGGTGCAGACCGTGTGAGGATACTCAGACCGGGCGGCGTTACTCCGGAAATGCTGTCGGAATGCTGCGGCGCAGATATCGACCCCGCCGTGACGGCAGAGCCGCCAAAGGGAGCAAAGGTGCTTTCTCCCGGAATGAAATACAAGCACTATTCGCCGAAAGCCGAGGTGTATATCGTGAACGCCCACGGCGAAAAGCTTCGCAGGTGGTGCGATAAAAACGTCAGCGGCAGCTCTGCAGTACTTTGCAGCGACGAGCAGGAGCACGGGATATTCCATTGCTTCGGAAAGGACCCGTCGGAGCAGGCACACAGGCTTTTTGCGCTTCTGCGTGAAGCGGACGAACAGGACATAGAGAAAGTGTATGTAGAAATGCCGTCCGAGCAGGGGATAGGGCTTGCCGTGTATAACCGGCTGCTGCGTGCGGCGGCTTTTCGGGTGATAGAAACAGGAGACAGCGATGAGCGGTAGCAGTCAGATGATAGTCGGACTGACCGGAATGTCCGGCGCAGGCAAATCCACAGTATGCGGGGTATTTGCGGAAAATGGCTTTGACGTGGTGGACTGCGACAAATGCTCCCGCGAGGTGGTGCAGCCGGGAATGCCGGCTCTTGACGAACTTCGGGAGCGGTTCTGCGCCGATGTAATACGTCAGGACGGCACCCTTGACAGGAGAGCCACAGCCGAGATAATATTCAACGATCCGGAAAAACGGCGGGTTTTCAATCAAATAATGTACCCGTATATAACATATAATATCATTGTTAAACTCAGGCAGTGCGGCGGACTGGCGCTTCTGGACGCACCCACGCTGTTTGAAGCGGGACTGGAGCTGCTGTGCCGCAGTATAGTATGCGTCGTGGCGGATACGGAACAGTGCGCAGAGCGCATAATGAAGCGTGACGGGATAGACCATGAACTTGCACGGGCAAGGCTCGGCAGTCAGCATGGCGCTGATTTCTATATCAGCAGGTCGGATATCTGCATAGAGAACAACGGCACTCCCGCCCAGCTTCGTGAAGCGGCAGCGAGAGCCGCAGAGAAACTGAAAGGCGGAACATGACAAAATACCGAAAGAAAAGGCGAAGCCCGCTGCCGTGGATAATCATTTCTGCGGTGCTGTTGGCAGTGCTGGCGGTGGGGGGATTTTTCGGATACAGATATTTCGAGGAATACACCCACCCGATAAAATACGAGCAGTATGTTGAAAAATACTCGCGTGAGAACGGTCTGGACAAATATCTGGTATATGCCGTGATAAAGACGGAAAGCGGGTTCGACCCGTCCGCATTGTCGAATGTCGGTGCGAGAGGTCTTATGCAGCTGATGAAAGACACGTTCGACTGGGTAAGCTACCGTCTGGGCGACGAGGAAACTCAGTACCTTGATATGTACGACCCTGAAACGAATATACGCTACGGCTGCTGGCTTCTCGGATATCTTTACAAGGAATTCGGGAATGTCGAAACCACGATGGCGGCGTATCATGCGGGCAGGGGACAGGTCAACGAGTGGCTTTCCGACAGGAGCATATCCGCCGACGGAGTTCACCTTGACAGCATACCGATAAAGGACACCGCACATTACGTCGGGAAGATAGTAAAGGCGATGGATACCTATAAAAGGCTGTACGACAGCAAATGACGTAAATTTCGGCGCAAATGCCGTGAATAAATGAAAGGAAATGAATATCATGTCTGAATCAAAGGTAAAAGAACTTAAGGAAAAGCTTCTGATGAACAAGAAGAACGCAGTCCTCAGAATGAGCGACGAGGAAATGAAGAAGTGCGACAAATTCTGCGAGGGCTACAAGAAGTTCCTCGACGTTGCAAAGACTGAGCGGGAAGCCGCTGCGCAGATAGTCAAGATGGCTCAGCAGTACGGTTTTTCGGAGTTCAGCGCAAAGAACCGTTACAAGGCGGGCGACAAGGTATACTACCTCAACCGTGAGAAAGCCGTGATACTTGCTGTTATCGGCAAACAGCCCATTGAAAACGGCGTTAATCTGGTGGCTGCGCATATTGACTCGCCCCGCCTTGATATGAAGCAGAATCCGCTGTACGAAAAGGACGAGGTGGCTTACTTCAAGACCCATTATTACGGCGGTATCAAGAAATATCAGTGGCCGACCGTTCCGCTGTCGCTGCATGGCGTTATCGTAAAGGCTGACGGAAGCAAGCTTACCGTAAATATCGGAGAGGACGAGAGCGACCCTGTTTTCTGCGTTTCCGATCTGCTGCCGCACCTTGCCGACCAGCAGTATAAGCGTCCATCTAACCAGCTTATCAAGGGCGAGGAACTGAATCTCATCATCGGCAGCAGACCTTTTGAGGACGACGAGGCAAGCGAACTTGTTAAGCTGAATATCATGATGATACTCAATGAAAAGTACGGTATCGTGGAGTCTGACTTCATTTCAGCCGAGTTAGAGGCAGTGCCTGCGTTCAAGGCAAAGGACGTAGGCTTTGACAGAAGTCTTGTCGGCGCATATGGTCAGGACGACAGAGTGTGCGCATATACCGAACTGATGGCTGTGCTGGAGCTGAAAGACCCCGACAAGACTGCAGTAGCTATCCTCACCGATAAGGAGGAAACCGGCTCTGACGGCAACACCGGACTTCGCTCGGCATATCTTAAGTATTTCATTGCAGACCTTGCCGCTACCTTTGGCATAAAGGGCAGGACAGTTCTGCACAACTCACGCTGCCTGTCCGCAGACGTAAACGCCGCATACGACCCGACATTCCCTGATGTATTTGAGAAGAGGAACAGCGCACTGCTCAACGGCGGCGTATGCGTGACCAAATACACCGGCGCAAGAGGAAAGAGCGGCACATCTGACGCTTCGGCAGAGTTCGTTGGCGAGATACGTTCGCTGCTCGACAAAAAGGGCGTTATCTGGCAGACCGGCGAACTTGGCAAGGTAGATATCGGCGGCGGCGGAACTGTCGCAGCGTATATCGCAAACCTTGACGTAGACACTATTGATGTCGGCGTTCCGGTGCTTTCAATGCACGCACCCTTTGAGATAACCGCAAAGACCGATATCTATGCGGCTTATAAGGCTTTTGAAGCGTTTGTGAACGACTGAACCGGAAATAATTTGGCATAACAGCCCGTACAAATTCACCCCCTTTTCCGCATAGACATAGAATGCAGAATGGGGGTGATTTGTAATGATGTCAGACAAGACCCGCAGTTCTCTGCGAAAGCTTGGCGTAAAGCTTATCGCAGCGGCTCTGGTGATAGTCGGACTGGCGTTCATCGTTGACCTGTGTTTTCGTCCGGTGGTGGAAACGGTCAACTTTAATGAATGCCACGCAGCTGTGAGCGGCATGATAAACCGCTGCATTGAAGCAGAACTTGAACGTGAGGATATCGACTATTCCAGCCTTGTGGACATTACAAGGGACGAATCCGGCTCAGTCTGCTCGATAGAAAGCAATGCGCTGAACATAAACAAGCTGAAAAACAACATAGCCTCTCGTCTTGAGCGGGAACTTGAGCGCATGAGCAGCATTGACATAATGATACCAGTCGGCACGCTCACCGGCATACAGCTTCTGCATGGCAGGGGCTTTGAGGTCGGAATGACCGTTTCGCCGGTCGGATACGCTCAGACAGCGATAATCAGCGAGTTTACCGAGGCAGGTCTGAATCAGACCCGCCACAGAATAATCATCATGATAGAGGTGGTGGCGGACGCAGTTATCCCCGGCTTTTCGTCAAGAGTGCCGGTGGCGGCGTCCATCGTTGCCGCAGAAACGATAATCGTCGGAAAGATACCTGACGCATACACTCATGTTGTTGCAGGCGATACCGACCTTGTGGGGCTGCTGCAGGATTACGGGGCAGTTCTTGATTAGGAGGATAATTTGGAGCTTAAGGAAGCGGAAAAGCGTGCTGCGGAACTTCGCAGCATTATTGAGAAGCACAATCACAACTATTACGACCTTGATTCGCCCACTATCGAGGACGACGAATACGACGCACTCATGCGGGAACTTCGTGGGATAGAGCAGCAATACCCCGAACTTGCGCTGCCTGATTCCCCGACCCAGCGTGTGGGCGGTACTGTGAACAGTACCTTTGAAAAGGTCACGCATACGGTGCAGATGGGCTCTTTGCAGGATATTTTCAGCGAGGAGGAGGTTCGCTCGTTCCTTGCCGGAGTGATGGAGCAGGGCGCAGACGAGTTTGTTGTCGAGCCGAAAATAGACGGCCTGTCTGTGTCGCTTGAATATCGGGACGGCGTATTCATGAGAGGTTCGACAAGAGGCGACGGCTTTGTCGGCGAGGATATCACGGCAAATCTTAAAACGATACGTTCCATTCCGCTGAAGCTGGACGGCGCTCCTGAGTTCCTTGAGGTGCGGGGCGAGGTTTATATGTCCAAAAAAAGCTTCGGCGCATTGTGCGAGGAGCAGGAAAGAAACGGCGACCCGCTGCCGAAGAATCCCAGAAACGCTGCTGCAGGCTCGCTCAGGCAGAAAGACAGTTCCGTCACTGCGAAGCGCAGGCTGGATATATTTTGCTTCAATATTCAGCAGATAGAGGGAAAAGAACTTTCCACGCATTCGCAGTCGCTGGAGTACATCAAATCGCTCGGATTCTGCGTTATTCCGGATTTCAGAGTGTGCCATACCGCAGACGAGGTGGTCGGGCGAATTCGTGAGATAGGCAAGCAGCGAAAGAGCCTGCCGTTCGATATCGACGGGGCTGTAGTCAAGGTGAACAGCTTTGCCCTCAGGACTGAGATAGGCTCGACAACGAAAGTGCCGAAATGGGCTGTCGCATTCAAATACCCGCCCGAGGAAAAGGAAACCACGCTGAACGAGATAGAGATAAATGTCGGCAGGACTGGCGCGCTCACTCCCGTCGCAATATTCGACCCGGTACAGCTTGCGGGCACGACAGTGTCACGTGCGATACTGCATAATCAGGACATGATAACCGACAAAGATATCCGTGTAGGCGACAGGATAGTCGTGCGCAAGGCGGGGGACATAATCCCTGAGGTAGTGCGCAGCGTTTCCCACCGTGACGGTTCCGAGCCTTACTTTATCCCAAACGTATGTCCCATCTGCGGTGCGGAAGCGCTGCGTGACGAGGACGAAGCGGTGATACGCTGCCAGAATATCGACTGTCCGGCGCAGCTTGCACGTTCTATCGAGCATTTCGCCAGCCGTGGCGCAATGAATATAGAGGGTCTGGGAGAGGCGATAGTGCAGCAGCTTCTTGACCATGGCTTCGTGCGCAATGTAGCAGACCTTTACGAACTTGACGTGCAGACCGTTATGCAGATAACGGGCGGTGTCAAATCGGCGGAAAATCTAATAGCGTCAATCGAGCGGTCGAAAGGCAGCGGGCTTGACAGGCTCGTGTTTGCGCTTGGGATACGTGGGATAGGTCAGCGTGCCGCAGTGCTTCTGTGTGAGAAATTCGGCGATATGGAGAGCATAATGAACGCACTGCCGCTTGAAATATGCGCAATAGACGGCTTCGGGCAGATCATGGCTGATTCGGTGTACAGCGCAATGCGTGAACCGCACAGGATACGGCTTATAGAGCGGCTTCGTGAGCACGGCGTGAATATGAGCTATTCAAGCAGCAAGGTGTCTGACTCGCTTGCAGGAAAGGTATTCGTGCTGACCGGAACGCTCCCGACGCTGACCCGTGATCAGGCAAAGCAGATGATAGAGCAGCGTGGCGGCAAGTGCTCCTCGTCAGTGAGCAAAAAGACCAGCTTCGTCCTTGCGGGAGAGGAAGCCGGAAGCAAGCTGACCAAGGCTCAGGAACTTGGGCTTGCGATAATCTCAGAGAGTGAATTTCTCAATATGATAGGGGAATAAAATAAATGGGCTGCGAAATGCAGCCCATTGTTATTTAGCTATTGACCTTGTTCTCATTCTTGAGCAGATCCCTTATCTCAGTGAGAAGCACTATCTGAGGATCGGGCTTAGGCTCAGGCTTGGGTTCTTCCTTTTTCTTGCGGTGAAGCTTTGAAATGAACTTGATGAGAATGAACACAGCCAGTGCAATAAGCAGGAAGCTTATTATCGACTGGATAAATGCGCCGTAATTGAGCGATATCTCAGCCACTGCGGGTGTTACGACCTCGCCGGTCGCTTCGTCGAGTACTTCCTCAACGGCGGGCTGGAGTACCAGCTTCAACTGAGAAAAATCCATCTTTCCTGTGAGCAGTCCAAGGAGCGGCATAAGCAGGTCGCCTACCAGAGAGTTCACTATTGCCGTGAATGCAGAGCCGATGATAAGACCGACTGCCATATCCAGCACGTTACCTCTGGAAATGAATGCCTTAAATTCCTTTGCAAGCTTCATCTTGTCTTTCTTCTGCGGTTCAGTTTTTTCTTCTGCCATGACACTTTCCCTTTCGTTATGTATTATTTACCGTATAGGTTTGCGGTCTGTTACTTTCTCTTGCTGAGCGGAACATAGGTCTTGTTCAGGTTTATCGCCTTATATGCCGGACGAATGATACGCTTGCCGTTTATCATTTCTTCCATGCGGTGAGCGCACCAGCCTGCCATTCTTGCACAGGCAAACAGCGCAGTGTACATCTCGACAGGTATTTTCAGCATTTTATATACAAGCCCGGAATACATATCGACGTTTGCACATATATTCTTTATGTCACCGCGTTCTTCGGCAAATACCTGCGGTGTCAGACGCTCGATGCTGTCGAGAAGCATAAATTCAGCTTCAAGTTCTGTTCCTCTTGCGAGTTTCATTGCGTTTTCTTTGAGTATCATCGCTCTTGGGTCGGACAAGGTATATACCGCATGACCCATGCCGTATATAAGTCCGGAGCGGTCGCCGGCTTCCTTGCGAAGCAGCTTGTGCAGGAACGCCTTGACTTCCTCGTCATTGTCCCAGTGCTCGATACCACCCTTGGCATAGTCGAGCATTTCCATGACCTTGATATTTGCGCCGCCGTGACGGGGGCCTTTAAGCGAGCCAATCGCCGCTGCATACGCTGAATAAGCGTCAGTGCCGGACGAGGACACGGTGCGACAGGTGAACGTCGAGTTATTACCGCCGCCGTGCTCAGCGTGCAGCATAAGGCACAGGTCGAGCAGGCGAGCTTCCTCATGAGTGTAGGAACGGTCGTCACGCAGGGTGGACAGAATGCTTTCTGCAAGGCTCTCGTCCTTGTTTATCTGGTGCATTACCATTGAATCGTTGTGATAGAAACGGCGCATTGCCTGATAAGATGTGACCATGATGGCGGGAAGCCGTGAAATTATCGAGATAGCTTTCAGCATTTCGCTTTCAACGGATTTGTCCTCCGGTGAGGAATCGTAGCTGTACAGCGCAAGCACCGCCTGAGCCATCTTGTTCATGATGTTGGGCGAGGGATTTCTGATGATCACGTCCTCGCTGAAATACATCGGCAGGTCACGGTATTCTGCGATAAGGCGGGAGAAAGTGGTGAGCTGCTGCTCGTCGGGCAGCATACCGAACAGCAGGAGATATGCGACCTCCTCATATCCATAGCGGCCGTCAGTCAGCACATCGTTCACGATATCCTTTATATTGTAGCCTCTGTAGATAAGTTCGCCCTCGATAGGCTGCTTATCGCCCTCGCTTATGACATATCCGTGAACGCAGCACACATTCGTGATACCCACGACAACGCCTGAGCCGTCCGCATTGCGAAGCCCTCTCTTTACGTCGAACTTGGCAGCAAGTCCGCTGTCTATTGCGGTGGTGCTCAGGAAGTCCGAGCACATCTGCTGGAATGTTGACGAGTTCTTTAGCTGTTCCATTCTTTTCATTGTATTTCAGCCGCCTCCGTGCTTCTCTTATTTATAAATACATCTTATATTCTATCATATTCCCGCACGATTGTCAAGCGTTATTCATATGCCGTGAATATTTTTTTGGACAAAATTGCAAAATACACATATGTGCAGAATGAGGTGAGCAAAATGAAGTTTCGGCTGATGTCATGTTTATTACTGGTGATGTTTATTGCCGCCACGTTCACCTCCTGCGGCAAGAAGTACGAATTTCCGGAGCAGGTGACGCTTTATATTGAAGAACAGCAGCGAATAATCACGCTTGATCATACAGATTATATAAAGGGGTGTATTTTCGCCTGCTCTGAGCCGTCATGGCAGCAGGAAACGCTAATTGCCGCCGGAATTGCAGCGAACAGCAGGGCGCTTTACTGCATATCAGACGAAAGCGTCAGCATTCCGTTTGGCGCGGACCTGACGAACGACCCTGCTGTGTGCAGCCTGTGGACAGACCCCGCCGAAGCGGCGGAGGAATACGAACAGACCGCACCTGAATATGTGCAGCGTGTTGAGGAAGCGGCTGAAACCGCTGCGAATTTATATGTCGAATATGACGGAGCGGCCGCCGATACGCCCATGTGTTTGTTGTCGACCGGAGTAACGGACGACGGCGGGAAGCCCTATATACCATCGCTGGAGCTTCCGTGCGACACTGAAAGCCCTGAGCAGCTTTCCGGCTGTGTGTATCCGTCTGATTCGCTTATCAGAATGATGTCTGAGGTAACGGGAAGCGTTATGCTGCTGCCGGACCACTCTCAGTGGTTCACGGACGCAGAATATACCGCCGGAGGAACGCTGCAGAGCGTTTGCTTCGGAGGAAAGACCGTGACGGGTGAGCAGCTCCGTGAAATACTCGGAATGCGCAGCGCAGCGATAACGATCGTCAGCAGCTATGACGAATTTGAGTTCACTGCTGCGGGAGTAGGCGGGAACAAAGGAATGAGCCTTTACGCCGCAGAACGCCTTGCAAGGGGCGGCAAAACGGCTCGGCAGATAATAGAGTATTTCTTCCCCGGAACGTCTGTAAAGAGCATTCGGTAGGTGCAGAAAATATTGCAAAAAAATTTTGCAAAAATGCTTGACAAATTAAAAACCTTGTGATATAATAAACACAAGGAAAAACGATAATGATTCCTGATTTGAATACCGGCAGCCAAGCCGGAAAATAACGGAGGTATAACACTATGAAATTTGTATGTCCTGTATGCGGCTATGTACACGAGGGAGATTCCGCTCCTGAGAAATGTCCCCAGTGCGGAGTTCCCGGCTCCAAGTTCACTGTTGTAGAGGAGAACGACGGCAAGCTGGTTTTCGCTGACGAGCACAAGATCGGCGTTGGCAGACTGGAGAACGTTCCTGAGGAGATCGTCGAGGGTCTGCGCGCGAACTTCACCGGCGAGTGCACCGAGGTAGGTATGTATCTCGCAATGGCAAGAGCAGCCCACAGAGAGGGCTATCCTGAGGTAGGTCTTTACTATGAAAAGGCTGCTTGGGAGGAGGCAGAGCACGCTGCAAAGTTCGCTGAACTTCTCGGCGAGGTGGTTTCCGTTTCCACAAAGGAGAACCTCACGAAGCGTGTTCAGGCTGAGCACGGTGCAACTGACGGCAAGCTGCAGATCGCTAAAAAGGCAAAGGAACTCGGTCTTGACGCTATCCACGACACCGTCCATGAAATGGCAAAGGACGAGGCAAGACACGGAAAGGCTTTCGAGGGTCTGCTGAACAGATACTTCAAGTAATTCTCGAAACCGCATTATAAAGCCGATTATGGGCAGCCCGAAAGGGCTGCCTTTTTGTATAATAAAATCGGCATACCATCACAAATTGACGGTATGCCGTTTTTATTCACTTGCTCTCTTTGATATCGCCTGCTGATTCGCTTTCTTTGATGGCAGATCTGTTATTATACCTGAACATGAGAAAAGCGGCGATAATAATTATCCCGTACCCCACGAAGCTGAGTGCGTCAGGCACCTGCTGAAGCACGATAAAGCCTATCAGTGCGGCGAAGATTATCTGCGAATAGTCGTAGATAGACACTTCCTTTGCAGGTGCGTAGGAATACGCCGTGGTAATGCAGAACTGCGCCAGCGCAGCGCTTACGCCCGCACCGACCAGCATAAGCAGCTGATACATAGTCATAGGCTGGAAGCCGATGATCGTGATCGGCAGTGCGGCAAGCGTCGAGAACGCCGAAAAGAAGAATACCACGTAATAGCCCTTGACGCCCTTTCCGGTCGCACGCCTGACGAAAGTATAAGCTGCGCCTGCGCACATTCCTCCGCAGAAGCCTGATATGGAAGCCCCAAGTTCCGCATTCTGGAACGTAGGCTTTATAACGAACAGCGCACCGATGAACGCAGTCAGGATTATCGCCCACTGCACCTTGTTTGCACGCTCTTTCAGCAGTATTCCGGAAAAGACGATCGCAAAGAACGGCGACATTTTGTTGAGCAGGGAAGCGTCCGAAATGCTCAGCCTGCCCACCGCATAGAAATTCATGATTACTCCGGCATATCCGAACACGGAGCGCAGCAGCAGGTCAATTCTTGCGCCTTTTGGCGGTATTATTGAGCAGCGGTTCTTTATCATTGCGCCGGCGGCGATGAACAGGGCGAAAAAGTTGCGGAAGAATGTCTTTTGTATCGTCGGGACATCTCCGGAAAGCCGCACGAACATATTCATCAGCGCAAAGAAAAACGCCGATGTCACAATGCACAGGATAGCCTTGTGAAGCTTTTTCTGCTTTGGGGTACTCATCAGCCGTTCACGCTTTCAGCTTCGTCAAGCATTTTGATATATTCGCCCAGAACCGGCTGAAAATGAATGCCGTAGAATCTGCGGTCTGGTGCTTCTGCGGTGTATTCCACAGCCGCATATGTGAACTTAGTCGCAATGTTCAGCGCAGCCGCAGGGTCAACTCCCCTCAGCACCGCACCAAGCAGCGCCGAAGCAAACACATCTCCCGTGCCGGAGCAGGCGACGTCCTTTCTGGGGGTAAGGCATTCGGTAAATTCGCCATCAAAGCACCCGACTGCGCCAAGCTGTCCCTTTTCAGAAAATCCGGTTATGACTGCGTACTTCACGCCGAGCGAGCACAGTTCCTTAAGCATTTCCTTCGTTTCGTGGAGCGTAGGCGTCGGGTTGAAGCTGCGGCCGGTCAGCAGGCAGGCTTCGGTGATGTTCGGCGTGATGATGTCTGCGCAGGAAATAAAGCTGCGCATTCTCTGGGGGTAATCCTCGGTCAGGGCTGCGTAAAGTCTGCCGTTGTCGCCCATAACTGGGTCGATGAACACGGGGGCTTCGGGCTTGCGAAATTCCCTGATGAACTGTTCTATTAGTCCTACCTGCTCGCAGGAGGCAATATAGCCTGTGTATATCCCGTCAAAGTCGATGTTTTCTTTCTTTAGCTGGCGGCTGATGGGCAGCAGCTCGTCTGTCAGGTCAACGCTGTAAAATTCGGGGAAGCCGGTGTGATTCGACAGCAGCGCCGTGGGGATACCGCAGCATTCCACCCCTGCAGCGGAAAGCACCGGAATGGCGGCGGTAAGCGAGCAGTTTCCCACACATGAGAAATCCTGTATAGTTACTATTCTTTTCATTTGCGTTTATCTGGTCTTTGTGTATTCCGGAAGCCATTTGCAGAGCGCCGCAGTGAGTGCGGATATCTCCAGCGGTTTGGACACGTGACCATTCATTCCATGCTCCTTTGCTTTTTTTACGTCCTCAATGAATGCGTTGGCAGTCATGGCGATTATCGGTATGGTTTTGGCGTCGGGGCGGTCAAGGCTGCGAAGCCTTTCTGCCGCCTGATTTCCGTCAAGCACAGGCATTTGTATATCCATAAAAATCAGGCTGTAGTATCCCGGCTCTGAGCGGCTGAACATCTCGACTGCTTCTGCTCCGTTGTGCGCAACGTCTGTGAGCAGGTTAGCCTCGGCAAGAAATTCCGATGCTATCTCGGCGTTAAATTCAAGGTCCTCAGCCAGAAGCACCCTTTTCCCGCCAAAATTGAAATCCGACATTCTGACCTTCTTTGGTAAGGAAGTGCTGTGGCTGTTTTCGCCGGACGATATATCCTTTTTGAGCGACACGGTTATATCGAACACCGAGCCTTTGCCTATCTCACTGTTTATTGAGATATCGCCGTTCATCATTCGTGCGATATTGATGGAAATGGGCATACCGAGCCCTGTGCCCTGAATGCCGCTTACACGATGGTCGTCGGCACGCACGAACGGGTCGAATATCTGCTTGATGAACTCCGGCTTCATGCCTATTCCGTTGTCCTTTACGGTGAACAGATAGCGTGAAACGCCGCTGTGGTCAGGCTCTATCTCCCTTGCACAGAACTGCACCTCGCCGCCGTCGGGGGTGTATTTCACCGCATTGCTCAGCACATTTGTCAGAAGCTGGCGCAGCTTTGTCTGGTCGCCGATAACGGCAAGATTTATGCCTGGGTCGATGGTGACGGTGAACGTCTGACCCTTGTTTTCGGCAAGCGGGCGAATCATTCTGACGGTTTCGTCGAGCGCTTCGCCGAGGTCGAACGGTTCGCAGGAAAGCACCGTTTTTCCGCTTTCTATTGCGGAAAGGTCGAGCACGTTGTTGACTATCTCAAGCAGGTGCTGACCTGCGGCTTCTATCTTCCCAAGGCAGTCCAGAACACGCTCAGAATCGGTGATATGCTCCTGCGCTATTGCAGACATTCCGAGTATGGAGTTCAGCGGCGTGCGGATATCGTGGCTCATCTGGCTCATGAAGATGGTCTTTGCCGAATTTGCGTGCTGAGCCTGATGGAATGCGTCGCGCAGCGCCTGCTCGACGCGCTTGCTGTGGTCGTGCTCGTCGGTGATATTGCGGACGTAGGTCAGACCCCACAGGTCGCCTGTTTCGATGTCCTGCGTAAGTATCACGGCTTCACGGAAGTAGCCGGTCCTTTCGCCGATAACAAATTCGTATTCCGTATCAAAGCTGCGGCGATGGCTGTTATACATATCGCTGAGCGTTTTTGTGCAGAACGTCTTGCGGAATGTTTCAGCGGCGGCGGGGTCGGTGAAGCATTCGGATTTCTTGCGTATATATTCATCGTAGGAGCAGGGGACTGTAAGCCCAATTAAAGGCAGAAGCGGGTCAACGCCGTCCTGCTCGATTATCTCCTCGTGGATAGTGTCGGTGGTGATGTTGAACGTATATACGGCTATAGCGTTCGACAGAATCGCCTGTTTATACTGGCTCTCGGTGCGCAGCGCTTTTTCAAGACGCTGCTGATAGCGCAGTTCCTTCATCTTTTCGGTGTTTATGGGCTGCACGGTCAGAACGGCGGTGTAAGGTTCGCCGTCCTCATCCTTGCGGGTCATGAACGCTTGTATCCTCAGCCATTCGTCCGCTTCGCCAGAGTGCCGGCAGACTTCGCATTCTATCACCTTTTCGCCGCCCTTGAAACGCTTGATCATGTTTTCAACGCTGAAGTTGAACAAAATGGAATTTTGATTTTCAGGCGAGCAGCCTAGACCTTGCGCAAATCTACTTAACGCATTACTATAGTTGCCGATTTCTGCAAAGTTTTCGGCGTAATCGCCGTTGGTGTTGTCGGAGGAATAGAAGCTGTCGTCCCTGAGATTGATGAGGTCAAGTATCATGAACGGCACTGCAAGCCCGTTTATGAGCTGATTGCGCAGTTCCTCCATGAAAACGGCGCGGTGGTCGGCTGTTATCCGACGGAATACGATGAACTCGTGGTATTTGTCGGCAAGCCTGCGCTTCATTCTTACGCAGCGGATATTTACCCAGATACACGCTTCGTCCTTGATGATGCGGAACTCGCCGTGCACCTCGTCCGAACTTGCAAAGCCGTGCGACAGGGAATCCCTCGAAAGGGTATCCATGAATCTGGCACGGTCGTCGGGGTGGAAATGCTCCTGAGCGTTCTGCAGCCAGCCATCAAACTCGCACTCGCAGCCTGCCGTGTCGCTGGTGTTGAAGAAATCGTTCAGCAGGAAAAGCCTGCCGGTTTCGATATCCGACAGGGCGCAGAAAGCAAAGCTGTCAAGCATTTTCTCGGACAGCAGCGAGGTCAGAAGCTGTATATTCGGGTCGAACCTGTAAAGCTGAGTGCGGTCGGTCGGCACGCCCTTGAATACGCCGTATATGGTCATGCAGCCGTCCTCTTTGGAGGCCAGCATACCGGAGGTGTATGCGGTGTATTCACCCTTTTTCTTGTGAATCCAGCGGTATTTTACCTCGGACTTTATATTGTGGACTGCGCTGTATACCGCCTCATTGACGAGCGGTATGTCGTCTGGGTGTATACCCTCCTCCCAGCGGAGATAATTTCCTGCAGGGTCGGAGTTGTCGGGTATATCCATGATCTTCAGAAGTTCATCGTCGCAGTAAAGTTCATGCGGCTTTCCGCCCCGTATCAAAAGCCGGTATGTTCCGGATATGATGGAATCCATAGAGGAACGTTCTCCTTTGTGTTAATCTCTGCTGTAAAGATCTCTGGTATACACTTTTTTCTTTACGGCTGAAAGTTCGCTGCTCATGCGGTTCGCGAGAATGACGTCTGAGCGTTTGCAGAACTCCTCAAAATCCCCGCATATCTCATAGTCGAAGAACTCCTGACCTTCTTTGAGCGTAGGTTCAAAGATAATGACCTTTATGCCCTGCTTTGAGAGCCGCTTCATTATGCCCTGAATGGAACTCTGACGGAAGTTGTCTGAGTTTGATTTCATAGTCAGGCGGTATACACCGACAGTTTTTGGCTTCATTGACGCAATGCGGTCTGCGATAAAATTTTTGCGGGTCTTGTTTGCGGATACTATTGCGGTGATAATATCGTTAGGCACATCGGCGAAATTTGCGAGAAGCTGCTTGGTGTCTTTTGGCAGGCAGTAGCCGCCGTAGCCGAAGCTGGGGTTATTATAATGAGAGCCGATGCGCGGGTCAAGACCAACGCCGTCGATTATCTCACGGGCGTCAAGACCTTTCATTTCAGCGTAGGTGTCAAGTTCGTTGAAATACGCCACACGCAGTGCAAGGTAGGTGTTGCTGAAAAGCTTCACCGCTTCAGCTTCCGTGGGGTTTAGCATGAGCGTGGGAACGCCCTGCTTTATTGCGCCGCTCTGCAGAAGTTCGGCAAATTTTTTTGCACGGTGCACGCAGTCTGACCACTGTTTCGGTGCGCCGACGATTATCCTTGACGGATATAGATTGTCGTAGAGCGCCTGTCCCTCACGCAGGAACTCCGGCGAAAAGATGATACGCCGTGCCTGTTCCGGGTACTTTTTGTGAAGCCCTGCCGTGAAGCCCACTGGTACTGTGGACTTAATGACCACGGTGCAGGTGTCGTTTACGGAAAACACCTGTTCCAGTACGCTTTCAACGGACGAGGTGTCAAAGTAGTTCTTTTCAGTGTCGTAGTTGGTGGGAGTGGCGATCAGCACAAGTTCCGCGCCAGAATATGCGGGACGCCAGTCGGTCGTGGCAGTGAGGTCAAGCTGCTTTTCCGAAAGGTATTTTTCGATGTACTTATCGGCAATGGGAGAGCGCTTTGAGTTTATCAGCTCCACTTTTTCGGGTACTATATCCACGGCGGTGACTTCGTTTTCCTGAGCAAGCAGAACCGCCATTGAAAGCCCTACATATCCCGTTCCCGCAACAGTGATCTTCATTTTCTTATTCCCCCTGAGTGGCTATATTTTTGCAGTCTGTCAGTTTCTGTAATCTGGGCTGCTACAAGTCGTCCATTATATTATAGTACCTGAAGCGAAAAATGTCAAGTGTGCAGAAATTAACGGCAGGCTGCCGATAGAGTCCGCCTTTGCTTGCTGTTCCATGCAGCGGACCGCTGTACAGCAGGCGTTCAGCTTATCCGCAGGAATGTATATGCAGTTTATTGCCACATAAAGGAGAAGAACGAATTTTCACGAATGTGAGTAATTGCAATACAAAAAATATGCGGCATTTTGTCGGGAAAATGTGTATTTTTACTATTGACTGTTTCTTTGGATATTTGTATAATATAATCAAATAGAGAGAATGCTGCAGCAATGACGCTCCGCAGATCGGCACGGATCACCATGCCGGTTGGCGGAGCATTTTTTGAAAGCAGCCCAGAGAAAGGCGGAACAAAAGATGAAAAAGGTGCACTCCATCAGGACGAAGATAGTGCTTCTGGCAGTGGTGCCAATGCTTCTGGTATGGCTGATACTTCTTATTTATACATTCGTCGGCGGGATAGACAACACGAGGTCTGCGGTCATCAGCAGCATTGATGAAACAGCGAGGATATCAGCGCAGGCTATCGTAAATCAGCTTAATATTTACGAAACAGCGGTAAGCGAGGCGGCGTCCAACGAGCTGTTTCAGGACCCGAACGCAGACACTGACAGTATCATGGCTTATCTGAACGGCGTTATGGAACGTAACGGCTTCCTGCGCATAGGTTACACCGACGAGAATGGTATAAACCAGAAGGGAAGCGACTTTTCCGGCAGGGAGTACTTCAAGAACTGCCGTCAGAAAATGACGTCTGTGACCTCCGACCCGTATTCCGCTAAGGACGGCAACGGTGCGCTGTCCGTGCTGTTCTGTGCACCGATCGTGCGTGATGGAAGCTTCTGCGGCATAGTCTACGGCGCAGCGGACGCAAAGCTGTTCAGCGATATTATCAGCGGAGTGCTTGTCGGCGAGGGCGGAGAGAATTTTATTGTAGACAGCACCGGTGCAATGATAGCGAATAACGACTATTCCATTGCGGCAAACCTCACAAATTACATTACGCTGGCACAGACCGACTCCTCGGTGGCAGGACAGGCAGAGGTGGTTTCCAGAATGCTGTCTGATAAGACGGGCAGTCTTGAATATAAGAAAGGTAATACGACCCGTGCGGCAAGCTTTGTGCCGATCGACAAGGGCAGCGGCTGGGAACTTGCAGTCACAGTCAACGGTATGGACTTCATAAAGGGACAGCTTATCACCACGCTTGCTCTGGGGCTCTTTTCTGTGGCGCTGATAGCATTCAGCATAGTCATGATAGCCCGTACTTCTTCACATATAGTAAAGCCGGTCATCGGCTGCACAAAGCGTATCGAACTTCTGGCTGACGGCGACCTGATGTCTGATATGGAAGAATTCAAGTCGGACGATGAAACAGGTATCCTTGTTGAATCGACACGGCGCAATATTAGACACCTTAACAGCATGATAGGACATATATCCCAGAGCCTTGAAAAGATGGCGGGAGGAGATTTCACCGGCTCTATCGAGGGAACGTTCCAAGGTGACTTTGCACCGATAAAGCAGTCGCTTGACAATATCATGGAGTCGCTGCGCTCGGTACTTGTTGACATCGACAAGACCACCGAGGTGCTTGAAGAACTGTCAACAAAGGTGGTCGATACCTCTGCGGCGCTGTCGGGCGGCGTACAGAACCAGACGGCAATGATGGACGAGATAAATGAAGCTTTTGCTGGAATGCGTGAGAATGTCAGAATGAACGCCGAAAATACGGCGAATGTCGTTGAACTTGCTTCACGCACCAAGGACGGCATACATTCAAGCGGCGAGCAGATGGAAATGCTTCTTTCTGCAATGCGGCAGATGTCTGAATCTTCAAAGGAAATGCAGTCTATAAACGACGTTATCAGCAATATCGCATTCCAGACGCATATACTCGCACTGAATGCTGCGATAGAGGCAGCGACTGCAGGCGAGGCAGGAAAGGGCTTTGCAATAGTGGCTGACGAGGTGGGAAATCTTGCGGCAAAGAGCGGAGAATCTGCGTCGAAGATATCTGCGCTGATAAAGCGTACTGTGGATTCAATAGAAAGCGGCATGGAACTTGCCCAGACCGTTGCCGGCTCGTTTGAAGCGGTCACCGAAATAACCGACGAGGTAGAAAAGAACATCGCGGACATCTCTGCTTCGTCAGAGGAGCAGGCTGCCTGCATAGAAACTGTTGCCGAGAGAATGAACGACATCTCTGCAGAGGTGCAGAACACTGCGGCTTCCGCACACGATGCGGCTGAGATAAGCGAGCGTCTGAAGGACGAGGCGGATACTCTTGACGCACATATCAGAAAATTCACGCTGAACTGATTTATGCTATTGACAAAGCCGTTTTCTTGTACTATAATCTATAGAAGATATGGGCTAGTCTTTTGCAAAGGAGAATTTCCATGAAAAAGTATGAATTTACAAGCGACCTTGAAACCGGCAACCGCATTATAGACAACGAGCACCGTGAGCTTCTGAACGCCGTGAACGCTCTTCTGGAAGCGTGCGGCGAGGGCAAGGGCCGTGCGCAGATGAGCAGCACCGTGAAGTTTCTGAACGACTATGTTGACAGGCATTTCGCCCACGAGGAGCAGCTTCAGAAGCAGAGCGGGTATCCGGGCTATGAAGCGCACCGTGCGTTCCATGAGAAGTATAAGCAGACCCTGCGTGAGATCACAGCGGGAATGTCAGAAAACTGCAGTCTTTCCGACCTTGCAAAGCTTAACGGTCACGTGAGCGTCCTTGTGAGCCACATTCGCAGCGAGGACAAGAAACTGGGGGCGTTCCTGAATAAATAAGAGCGGCGGCGCATTTCTTTGGAAGTGCGCCGTTTTTGCTGCGGTGAAGGTCTGGTCAGGAATTTTCTGCAGTGAGGGAGTATAATATATTGACAAATCCGCATTTTAATGATATAATAAAGTGTTGAATAATGCGGCACAGCGGCGCTGTGCGAAAGGCTGTGATATAATGCGGCATAACAATGCCGGTCATAATTACTGTGACCACAGATAAGAGATCGTTCCCGCAGAGGGTATGCGGGCAGCATAAATACAACACTGAAAGGATTGAAGAAATTGTTCATGGAGAATGAATACCGCACGCAATACTGCAATGCGGTGAGTGAAAAGGATATAGGCAGAAAGGTCAGGGCAGCCGGCTGGGTGGAGAATATCCGTGACCACGGCGGCATCATGTTCGTTGACCTGAGGGACCATTACGGCGTAGTCCAGATAGTGTTCCACAATGAAGCGCTGCTTGAGGGTATCCACAAGGAATGCGCTGTTTCCATCGCAGGAACAGTCCTCAAGCGTGACGAGAGCACCTACAATGACAAGATTGAGACCGGTACCGTCGAGATAGAGGCTGAGGAAGTCCGCATTCTCGGCAAGGTGACCGAGCAGCTTCCGTTTGAGGTCGCAACCTCCCGTGAAACACGCGAGGACGTCCGCCTGAAGTACCGCTACCTTGACCTGCGCAACAGGAAAATGCACGACAATATCGTGCTGCGCTCAAAGATAATCAGCTTCCTGCGCAACAAGATGAGCAGCATGGGCTTCCTTGAACTTCAGACTCCGATTCTGTCCACGTCATCTCCTGAGGGCGCAAGAGATTACCTTATCCCCAGCCGTAAGCACCACGGCAAGTTCTATGCTCTGCCGCAGGCTCCCCAGATCTTCAAGCAGATATATATGGTTTCCGGCTTTGATAAGTATTTCCAGATAGCGCCCTGCTTCCGCGATGAGGACGCAAGAGCCGACCGCTCCCCCGGCGAGTTCTACCAGCTTGACTTTGAGATGAGCTTTGCAACGCAGGAGGACGTTTTCGCAGTCGCTGAGGAAGTGCTTTCTGCGACATTTGCTGAGTTCTCTGACAAGCAGGTATCTCAGGCGCCGTTCAGACGTATCCCTTACGAGGAGGCTATGCTGACATACGGCTCTGATAAGCCTGACCTGCGCAATCCGCTGGTAATAAAGGAACTTTCCGACCTGTTCGTTGACAGTGACTTCAAGCCGTTCTGCAACAAGGTGGTAAGAGGTATTCGTGTTCCGGGCATGGCTAAGCAGTCAAAGACGTTCTTCAAGAGCATGGAAGAATTTGCGACCGAGGAAGTCGGAATGAAGGGTCTTGGCTATTTCAAGGTCGAAGAGGGCGAGAACGGAATGTTCAAGTATAACGGCCCTATCGACAAGTTCCTGAACGACGACCAGAGAAAAGAACTTGCAAGCCGCTGCGAACTTGAAGTGGGCGACGTGCTCTACTTCATTGCAGACAGCAAGAAGAACGCACCGAAGTTTGCCGGACAGATACGCAACGAGGTAGCAAAGCGCATGAACCTTGTTGACGAGAGCCGCTTTGAACTGTGCTTTATCGTTGACTTCCCGATGTACGAACTGGACGAGGAAACAGGTAAGATAATCTTCACCCACAATCCTTTCTCCATGCCGCAGGGCGGTCTTGACGCACTGCTGAACAAGGACCCGCTGGATATACTCGCATATCAGTATGATATAGTATGCAACGGCGTTGAGCTTTCCTCCGGTGCAGTAAGAAACCACGACCTTGATATCATGATCAAGGCGTTCGAGATAGCAGGCTATACCGAAGAAGACGTTGCAAGCAAGTTCGGCGCACTGTACAATGCGTTCAAGTTCGGCGCACCGCCTCATGCAGGTATGGCTCCGGGCGTTGACCGTATGATAATGCTTCTGACCGGCGAGGATAGTATCCGCGAGGTAATCGCATTCCCGCTGAACTCAAATGCGCAGGATCTGCTTCTTGGCGCACCGACAGAGGTAACAGAGCAGCAGCTTCGTGAGGTACACATCAAGGTTCGCAAGCAGATGTGATATTAGGAAATCGCTGAATATTATGTGGGAGGGGAAACTCTCCCACATCAGACTGTCGATAAACCCTCATCTTCGTCGTCACACGCCCTACGGCAGGCACAAAGCCTAGCCGTATGGCGTGTTCCTAGAATCTGAGGGCTTCTCGACAGTCTGGTCGTAGGCTTATTAGCCAAACTGGTGTGGGAGAGGTCACTCTCCCACATTGAATTATGATGGAAAATTATGCTGGAAAATCTTCAGCACTGCAAAACGGAGAGGTGAACAGATGAACAGGTTCAGGAAAGCGGTCAGCACTGTGTGGAAAAGAGCACTGCCCGTATTGAAAAGGGCATTCGTGCTTCCTCCGCTCGCAATACTGATTTTGTTTCCTGCGTCTATGGTGCTGTGCATAATCGCACTCAATTCACAGGGGATATGCCCGCCGCTGGAATATCTGGCGTATCTCGTGGCGGCGTATGCGCTGGCGGTGCTCATTATCGGGCTTGGCAGCATATCCGAGGCTGCCGCGCGTCTGGTGCATGACAGCAAGGTATACCGCTGGGTGCAGAAGTACCCTGTCGCACAGCTTTTTATCAGCGACCGCAGATTTCGGGGCGAACTGTCGTTGTATCAGGGACTTCTGGTGAGTACGCTGTTTGCTGTGTTCAAGGGCGCTGCGGCGCTGTTTTACCGCTCGGTCTGGTTTGCGGCTGTGGCGGGGTACTACATAACTTTCGGTATTTCACGGCTGTTGCTGGTCAGAAATTATCGCCGCTCTGAAAGGCTCGGCGACGCCGCAGACCGCAGACAGAGCGAACTGAGGGCGTACCGTCAGTGCGGCTTTCTTATGCTGGTGCTTCATCTGGGAATGGCGGTTATGGCTGTGCAGCTTATCCGCGAGGAATACACGATAGCCTATCCCGGCTCGGTCATTTACATAACGGCGGCATATTCGTTCTATATCCTGACCCTTTCGATAGTGAACATAGTCAGATTCAGGAAGCTTAACAGTCCGATATTGTCGGCGTCAAAGGCACTGAATCTCGCAGGTGCGCTGATGTCTATATTCACACTGCAGAACGCCATGACCTCACGCTTTGCGAACGATGTGACGTTCCGCAGGATAATGAATCTGGCGGTGGGGCTTACTGTATGCGCTTGCGTGCTTGCAATGGGCATATTTATGATGGTGCATTCCACACGGCAGTTGAAGCGGCTTGCCAATGAGCCGGAAATGAGCATATAAAATACCGGACTGAAATCTGCTCAGTCCGGTTTTGCTTGTAGTTTTAATTGCACACTCTTTCCAATTCTTCACGAAGCTGCTTTATAATGCGCTTTTCAAGCCTTGATATGTAGCTTTGTGATATGCCAATCTCGTCTGCGACCTCTTTCTGGGTCTTTTCTCTGCCGCCCTTGAGCCCAAAGCGCATTTCCATTATCTGACGTTCTCTTGCCGACAGGTGACTCACCGCTTCGTGCAGCAGCCGCTTTTCGGTTTCGTTTTCTATATGGGCGTTCACGCAGTCGCTGTCTGTGCCGAGGACGTCAGACAGGAGAAGTTCGTTTCCGTCCCAGTCAACGTTCAGCGGCTCGTCAATCGAAACCTCGAACCTGCGCTGGCTGGTCTTTCGCAGGTACATCAGGATCTCGTTCTCGATACAGCGGGAAGCGTAGGTCGCAAGCTTTATGTTCTTGTGTACGCTGAACGTGTTCACTGCCTTTATCAGCCCGATAGTGCCTATTGAAACAAGGTCGTCAAGCCCCACGCCGGTGTTCTCGAATTTCTTTGCGATATACACGACCAGTCGCAGATTGTGCACTATGAGAGTTTCCCTTGCGGCGGCAAAGTCGGTTTCCAGCAGCTTGAACGCCGCTTCCTCCTCCTCACGGGTGAGGGGCGGCGGCAGCGATTCCGAGCCGTTGATGTAATACACTCCCTGTGTTTCTTCCCCAAGGGCGTAGCGCATGAATGCGGAAAATCCCTCGTCAAGCAGTTTTTTCAAAAAATTCATCATGATTATACCTCCTGATTTGTCAGCCTGTGGAATGCTGAACAGGCATTGTTTATATAATTATACTGGGGTCGAAGATACACTGCGCACCGGTCAGTTCCTGCCTCGATACTCCAAGCAGAGCCTCGATAGGCTTTCCGCCTATGACCAGCTGAGCCGGAAAAGCCGGGATCACTCCCTCGGAAGTGACGGTGCGGCAGGGAATGAGCCGAATACCCTCGATACCGTCCAGCCTGCCCGAAAGGTAGTCCAGAACGCTTTGCGGAATCACCTCGCGTGCGGCGTTAAGCGAAGCTATGACCACTGGCTTTCCGGTGAAGCTGTCAGTGAGGGCGTTTCCGGTGTCGGCAAGGCCGTCCAGCGTAAGTTCCTTGCCCTGACAGCGGATAAGCACCTTTTCGTGCTGCTTAGGTCTGTTTCGGCTCATTATATATCGTATAAGGCGGAATATCCCGTACACGGCGGCGGTAATCACGGCTGCCGCTCCGATAGGGATATCAAAGTAGGTGAAGCCGTTTTTGCAGAGCATTCCGGCAGGCGCTGCGAAATACCAGAGCGCAAGCATTCCGCCTGCGAATGAAAAGCTTACCGCAAGAAAGCACAGCAGCGACAGCAGGAAATCCGCCCGCTTCTGTTTGCCGAACGCCGCAAGCGTGACGACTACTCCGAGAACGCATTTCAGCAGTACCCCAAGCAATGGGTGGAGCGCCGGCAGCAAAAACAGCAGCGACCCCGCAGCGCCGACAGCCGAGGCAATAACCGCCCTCAGCGGAACGACCGCCCTGCGCAGGATAAGGCAGGTCGCCCTTATAAGAAAGTAATTGATATACAGATTCACTGCGACCAGCACATCAGCATATACGACCATACCGTTCACCAACTTGTACGTTTCTTACTTCTATTATATATTCCGCACGAAGAAAAATATGTCAATATGTGCCGTGTTTTTTTGATTTTTCCTGATGTGCGGGGGCGAGAGTGCAGGAAAATGCAGGGTTCACACTATGGTAAAGGAATTGTGTACAGAATCGGGTCGCAAAATTGTATCGTATGCACAAAAAATATAAATGCTGTTGACAAGTTTTGGCGAATATATTATAATATAAATATAACTATATCTATAAAGCATAAAAGCTTTTTAGGGACGAATAAAGTCCCCGAAGAAACAGATTTTTCTATTGCGGAGGTTTGGCGTGAATACGAAAAGATGTGTTTCGGCTGTGCTTGCTCTTGTTATGCTGTTCACCGGCTGCTCCGGCGACGCTGAGAGCAGCGATTCGGTATCCTCTTATGCAACGGACGGAGATGGCAGGGTCATTCCGATAACGGATACCTACACACCCAACTCATACGTCCCCGGCGACGAAAGCTGGCGTGTCATGGCAAAGGAGATAACCGGCAGCGTAGGTCAGGAAACTGACAAGCTGCTTCCTGCGGTATTCCTCACAACGGACGATCCGTCCGTGATATCCAAAGACGAATACGTGCCCTGCACGGTGCAGATAGACGCTTCTATGACGGACGGCGAATATTCCGGCACAGACGTCCTTGAAGCCAAGATAAGGGGCAGGGGACATTCCACGTGGACATGGCCGAAAAAGCCGTACAAGATAAAGCTTGAGAAAAAGACCTCGCTGCTTGGAATGGCAGAAGCAAAAAAGTGGGTGCTTCTGGCAAACTATGCGGACGAATCACTGCTGCGCAATACGACGGCGTTTGAGATGGCTCGTTCGATGGGAAGCTTCAGATTTGTGCCGCACGCAATACCGGTAGATGTGTATATGAACGGCGTATATCAGGGCGTATATACGCTCGGCGAGCAGCTTGAGGTCAAGACGTCAAGACTTGCGATAGACGACAGTCTGGCGAACAAGCAGACTGCTTACCTGCTTGAGATAGGCGGCGCAGACCCGAATGTCGATAAAAAGGGCTGGAATTACTTCGACCTGCCGTCCGAGTGCGGTATAAACATTGTGATAAAGAGCCCGGATACCGAATACGACCCAGAGGCTGAATATAACTGGACTCAGGAGCATTTCGACAACATATATGACTACGTGTGCAAGGCTGACACGGCGATAACCACGCTCACCGACTATGAAAGATATATCAACGTGGACAGCTTCATCGACTGGTTCCTTGTGCATGAGCTGACGTATAATCTGGATTCCTGCTTCAGAAGAAGCTGTTATATCACCAAGACCACTATCGGAAAGCTTGAAATGGGTCCCATCTGGGACTTCGACCTTGCGTTCGGCAATATGTATCTGGATAACCCGAAGTACGACGACTGGGCGACCATTGGCGACACCGACAACAGCTATATCGGCATAACGTGGTACAACTACCTCATGACCGACCCGAAATTCCGTGAGAAAGCACGTGCACGCTGGGACGAGATAAAGGACACTATGGTACAGACGGCTATCGACACTATCGACAGCTACAAGCCGAAAATAATGCCGTCTGCTGAGGAGAATTTCGAGATATGGCGCACGCTTTCAATGGCGAACGGCTTCCAGCCTGAGGTAATGAAAGACAATGATACATATATCAGCCAGATAATGTATCTGCGCTCGTTCATATCCTCACGAAAAAGATGGATAGATGAGAATTTGTAAATGAACAAAACGCACCGTTCGGAAAATGATTTTTCGCTCGGTGCTTTTTTGTGTATTTTCGGGAATATATGCGGCACAATATAAGAACATTATACTGTTCTATGAGGTGAACCGAATGATAAACGACGGATTCACATACATAGCCGCCCTGATATTTACGGCGGCTGTGCTTGTGTCGCTCCCCTTGATATTTCGTGGTAAGATAGCCGGCAGGATATTCAGCTTTGCCCCGCCGGTGGTGCTGATATATCTGACGATGATGGCGCTGTGTACGGTGAAGCTGTGGGATCTAGGCTCGACTGCAGCCGCATATTCCGCCCTGAAAAACCCGCTGCTGTATGCAATGCTGTTCATCATGCTGCTGAGGTGCGACCTCAGGAAAATAGTAAGACTTGGACCGAAAATGCTCATTGGGTTCTTTTCTGCAGCGATTTCCATTGCAGTGGGCTTTGTGGCGGCGTATGCGATAATGCGTGGCTTTCTCGGCGAGGACGCATGGCGTTCCCTAGGCGCACTGTGCGGAAGCTGGATGGGCGGCGGCGGAAACATGATGGCGGTTCAGGCAGCGCTTGATATCGACGAGGCTGCAATGGCGTACGCACTGGTGATGGACTCTATCTGCGGAACGCTCTATGTGATGTTCCTGCTGTGGGCGGTGGGATTCTCTGACCGCTTCGACAGTTGGACGGGCGCGGATAACAGAGCGCTGCACGAGATAGGACAGAGCCTTTCGGCGAGTGCGGCAGACAGAAAAAAGCCGCTGATGTGGCAGAATATATTGATACTGCTTGGCTCAGGACTTCTGGCTTCTGCGCTGTGCTCGGCGCTCGGCGGGGTAATAGGCAAGGCAGCGCCGATATTCGACAGTGCGACATGGACGGTGCTGCTTGTGACTGCGCTGGGCGTGATTCTTGCAATGACGCCGTTCGGCAGGATAAAGGGCACGGAGGAGATCTCAAATGTGCTGCTTTATATCGTGGTGGCGCTTATCGCTTCCAGAGCCGACCTCAGCGCAGTCGGGAACGCTCCGGCGTGGCTTCTGACCGGATTCATCATTCTGGCGATCCATGCGGGGACGATGCTCCTGCTGGCAAAGCTTCTGAAGCTTGATCTGTTTACCTGTGCAGTGGCTTCGCTTGCGAATATCGGCGGCACTGCGACTGCGCCGGTGCTTGCGGGTGCGTGCAGCAGTGCGCTGGTGCCTGTCGGGATAATCATGGCACTGCTCGGATATGTGATAGGTACGGGCGGCGGGCTTCTTGTGGCGCAGCTTATGAGCATGATATAAAAAAACAAAAATTTTTTTTTAAAACCTATTGACAAAGAATATTCCATGTGATATAATAACTATGCTGTTCTTAAGACAGCAGGCTGCCGAAAGGCTTTAATGGTTCACACCGCCTGCCGAGGAATGGGAATGAGATCAACATCTACTCCCTTTCTGTGTCTTGCAGAAAGGGTTTTCTTATCTCCTTATCTGAACAGCGCAAATTTAGTAAAGGAGTGAATATCAATGCCTAGTAAAAGCGTACTCGAACAGAAGCAGGCGTATGTTGCTGATTTGGCTGAAAAGCTGAAGAACGCTGCCGGCGGTGTTCTCGTTGATTACAAGGGTATCTCCGTTGAGGACGACACAAAGCTCCGTAAGGATCTTCGTGAGAACGGCGTAGATTACTTCGTAGTAAAGAACACACTGTTAAAGCGTGCGGCTGAGGCTGCTGGCATAGAGGGTCTTGAACCCGCTCTTTCCGGCACAACAGCAATCGCTCTCACAGCTGAGGACATCATCATTGCCCCCAAGCTTCTGTTCAAGCAGACCGAGGCTCCTGACAGCACTTTCGCTATCAAACTCGGCTTTATTGACGGCAAGGTCATCACCAAGGAAGAAGTTGAAGCTTACGCAAAGCTGCCCTCCAAGGAGACCCTGCTTTCTCAGCTCGTATTCATGCTGCAGTCTCCGATCCAGCGTGTCGCTATCGCTATCAACGAGATCGCAAAGAAGAACGAAGAGCAGTCCGCCTGACTGCATGATGTCCGGTGACATCGTTTCAGCGGACAGACTTACTGCGTAAATACGCACGACAAAATCAATTTATATGGAGGAAACTAAAATGGCATCTGAGAAGATTTTAGCTATGATCGAAGAAGTTAAGGCTCTTTCCGTTCTCGAACTGAACGAGCTGGTTAAGGCACTTGAGGAGGAGTTCGGCGTTTCTGCTGCTGCTGTTGCTGCTGCTCCTGCTGCTGGCGGCGCTGCTGCTGCAGCTGAGGAAAAGACCGAGTTCGACGTAGTTCTCACTTCCTTTGGCGACGCTAAGATGGGCGTTATCAAGGTAGTTAAGGACGTTCTGGGTCTTGGCCTTAAGGAGGCTAAGGAGCTGGTTGAGGCTGCTCCTAAGGCACTCAAGGAGGGCGTTTCCAAGGCTGAGGCTGAGGAGATCAAGGCTAAGCTTGAAGAAGCTGGCGCAAAGATCGAACTCAAGTAATTCGGTTACGATCGCACACATATCCCCCTGTCATACGGCAGGGGGATTTTTGCGGTTATGCCGATAGTCGGTGTATTTATGGTGAAAAGTGAAAAAAGCACTTGAATTAATGCGCGAGATGTGGTAAAATATTATGAGATGTGCTTATACAGACGGCGTATGCTGCGGCACAGTTATTCGATATTTTTGGTTTTCAACTAAGGAGTATACCTGATATGAAAAATAAAATAGGTCTGTGGCTGGTGATCCCCGGCGTTATACTGGCATTTGCAGCCAGACTTTCACAAATATGCGCAGGCACTGATATGGAGACCGGCTTCCTGCTGGACGGCAACGGGTTCTTTATGAATTCCTGCTTCTGGGGCGCAGTGCTCCTGACACTGGCGGGTGCGATAGCTGCGGCAATTTTCGACAAAAAAAGCGGCAGTGCGTTCTATAAGACGCCTGTTTCCGGCATTACAGACGGCAGGGCGGCTGCGATTGGCTTTGCGCTGCTTTTGCCGGCGCTTGGCGCACTCTATGAGGGCTGGATCAGGGTGAATGTTCCGGAGGGCAGCGTAATCAGGGCGTCTGCGTTCACCTCGGTCATTGATTTCCTTTTCGGAATAGATATGCTGGTCATCGCCTTTTTTGTGATGTACGTTAAGAAATTTACTCCGGCACTTGGCTTTTCCTTTGTGGGGGCGGCAGCCTTCTACACGCTGAGGGGAATTGACCTGTTCCGTGTAAGAATGGCGGTCGCTACTGTTCCGGAATATCTGATAAACTGTATATCGGTGATATGCTCAGGCATATTCTTCATGCAGCTTGCGAAGCTGCTTTCCGGCAACGAGGGCAAGCGCACAAGAGCCGCCTTGACAAGCGTCGGCGCTGCTTCTGCGTCTATGATACTTGGCAACGGGCTTGCCGTTATTGCGGCGTCTTTATTCGGCAGTGCAGAGGTGTCCTCAAGAATAGTTGCAGATTCGTATGAGGCTGAGTTCATGTATCAGGCGATGCAGGGCGACAGCGCATATTTCATGACGTTTATGCCGGCAGCCGATTTTGCGGTTGGAATATTTATAGTTGTGACGATGATAGCGCTGTACATGAAGCCTCGTGCCGAGGCGCCCGCCGAAAAGGCGCAGCCTGAGGATACCGGTGCACAGGGCACGCAGGAAGCTGAGTAACTGGAGGTGTTTGCGGTAAGACGGACGATAAAACGGCTCTGCACGGCTGCGGCACTTGCCGGCGTACTGCTTGCCAGCGGCTGTTCAGGCGCGAATGCGGAGAACTTACTTACTGCGCCGAAGCTGACGCAGGAACAAAGCGAGATATATCAGGCGCTTATCAACAGTTCCGGCAGTTCGATCAAGCTGAAATACCCAAGGGGCGGCGAGTTCCGCTCGGCGTTCGTGCTGCAGAACATCGACGACGAGCCGGGCGACGAGGCTATGGTTTTCTATGAATCCAAATCCGTGCAGTCCGGCGAAAGCGCGCTCAGACTGAAAGTGCTTGACAAGTACGACGGTCAGTGGGAGGCAGTATACGACCTTGCGTGCGTTGGCAGCGAGGTAGACAGCATAAGCTTTGCGAGCCTTGGCGCAGGAAAGACCACTGAGATGATAGTGTGTTATTCCATGCTCAACCAGACCGAAAAATCACTCAGCGTGCTGAATTACAGCAGCGGTGTGGTCAGTGAACTGTATACCGGCAGCTACTCCATAATGGAGGTCATTGACCTTAACGGCGATGGCGAACAGGAACTTGTGTCGGTAATACCGGACAAGACTTCGCAGACTGCGTCGGCGGCAATGTTCACAAAGACCGAGGACGGCTTCCGAAAGCTTGGCGAAGCACCGCTCACTGTTCCCGCTGCGGAATATGTCAGCGTGACAAAGGGTCAGCTGAACGATAAGACTGCAACTGCGCTGTTCCTTGATTACAGCAGGGGAAGCGGTCAGTATGGCACAGATGTGATATACTGCAGGTCGGGCAGACTTGTCAGCCCGCACAACTCCGGCACTTTGCCGGACGGCACGCCGTACAACCTGATATCACGGTTCACAAACGACTACATGACAGATATCCGAAGCATGGATATCGACGGCGACGGGTACCTTGAAATACCGTCGATGACGCCGCTGCCCGGCTATGAAACGCTGCAGCGTTCTGAGCAGCTTTGCGCTGTGGAGTGGTACACGGTCAAGAATAATCTGTATGTGAGGGATCATTACAGCTATTACAGCAGCAAATACAAGTTTGCGCTGCTTTTCCCAAGCAGATGGCAGGGCGTTGTGTCTGCGGTGGCGAACTCACAGGATAACGAGATAGTGTTCATATCCTACAATCAGGAAACCGGTCTGGAGATAAGCGAAAGCACCGAACTTATGCGGATACGCACGATCGACAAGGACGACGCCGAGGCTCTGGCTAACTCTAAGGATTACCGGACAATAGGCGAAAACGACGAAAACATCATCTGCTGCAAGGAATCCGCCGGCTATCTTACCGGAAATCTTGCGCTGACGGAAAGCGAACTTCAGGACAGCTTCATCGTCCTGTAACTTCGCAGAAAGGAAAGCACATGAAAAGGATATTGGTCTGCGAGGACGAGGACGCAATACGTGACTTCGTGGTGATAAATCTTGTGCGTTCTGGCTATGACGTGGTGGACGTTTCCTGCGGCGAGGACGCAGTTAAGGTCTACACGGAGCAGAACGGCAATTTCGACGTCGCACTGCTGGACATAATGATGCCCGGAATGGACGGCTTTGCGCTCTGCCGCTGGATAAGGGAGCAGAGCAGCGAGATAGGCATAATCATGCTTTCTGCAAAAAGTCAGGAGATGGACAAGGTGAACTGCCTGATGATAGGCGCTGACGATTACGTGACGAAGCCCTTTTCGCCGTCTGAACTGGTGGCGAGGGTGGACGCGATCTACCGCAGGGTGAATGTCAGCCATTCACGGCAGGAGGCGGTGAAGAACATCGTTTCCGGACCGTTCACGCTGGACTATCAGAGCCGCACAGTCAAGAAAAACGGCGAGCCTATCGAACTCACTCAGGTGGAATATCACATCATGGAGTATCTTCTCAAAAATCGGGGCACCGCCCTTGACCGAAAAACGATACTTCACCACATCTGGGGCGAAGCGTATTATGGCGACGACAAGGTGGTCGATGTCAATATCAGGCGTCTGCGCATGAAGATAGAGGAGGACCCCTCGAATCCGCAGTACATTCAGACGATATGGGGCTTCGGCTATAAATGGAACGGCTGATGGACGGAAAAGCACTTCATTTCGGGCTTCGCAGTTCTATTGCCGGACGGTGGATGTTCAACACGCTGAGCGTTGTCGGGATACTGCTGGTCATTGCGAATGTCTGCATTTATTACTTCACCCGACAGTATTATTACGGCTCGGCTGAAAACTACCTGATATCCGAGGCGAATGCTACTGCGACGGTACTGTCCCGCCTTTACGAGGATATGGCGGTGAACTATTCGTCGGAGGTTCGTGAACTTATCGAGGGCTTCGAGAAGAAGGACCAGATGGAAATGATGTCCATCAACAAAAACGGCGAGGTCACGCTCAGCAGCAGCGGCTTTTCACCCGATGAAAGCTACAATATGCCGGACTATGAAGCCGCTTTGAAAGCCGAGGACGGCGTGGGTATATTCCACGGCTATGAAACGGGCGAGAACATAATCGCCGTCACCGTTATCATCGCACAGCCGAGCAGCACATACAATGCGCTGAGGTACGTGTCCTCAATGACGCTGATAGACAAGCAGCTTTCAGGCATAATGCTTGCTGCGCTTGCCATAAGCGCAGTAATAATACTGCTTGTGGTGTTCAGCGGGATATATTTCGTAAAGTCAATCTGCGTGCCGCTCATGCAGATAAGCGTGACGGCGAAGAAGCTTGCAAAGGGCGATTTCTCCGAGCGCATAGCGATACGCAATAACGACGAGATAGGCGAACTGTCAAGAGTGTTCAACGACATGGCGGACGAACTTGAAAATTCCGAGGCGATAAAGAACGACTTCATATCCTCGGTGTCGCACGAACTGCGTACTCCGCTGACTGCTATAAAGGGCTGGAGCGAAACTCTTGCCGCAGGCTACGACGAGGAGACCTACCGCAAGGGCATGACGGTCATAACTCATGAAGCCGGCAGGCTTGAGGGCATGGTGGAGGAACTTCTGGACTTCTCAAGGATACAAAACGGCAGATTCACGCTGCAGATGGCTAATACGGACATCATTGCAGAACTGGACGACGCTCTGCTTATCTATACGGACAAGGCGAAAAAGGAAAACAAGACGATAAATTACGCCGAGCCTGAGTCGCTGTGCGTTGTGTACGGCGACAAGAACAGACTGCGGCAGGTGTTCATAAATGTCATAGACAATGCGATAAAATACACCGACCCCGGCGGAAGCGTGGATATTTCCGTGGAAAAGGGGACCAGCACGATGTCGATAATCGTTTCTGATACGGGTATAGGCATTGCAGAAGCGGACCTGCCAAAGGTCAAGGCAAAATTCTATAAAGCGAACAGCACAAGGCGGGGAAGCGGCATAGGGCTTGCAGTGGCAGATGAGATAATCTCGATGCACGGCGGCACGCTGGATATCGCAAGCGAACTCGGAAAAGGCACGACCGTGACGATAACGCTTCCGCTGAAGCAGATGAACGAAAGGAGCGACCCTGATGGGCAGTAAGGATACAGGCAAAAAGACCACCGTCGGAGGTCAGGCGCTCATTGAGGGCGTGATGATGAAGGGCGTGTCCAAGGGTGCAATGGCAGTGCGTCTGAAGGACGGCTCAATAGACGTCGAGGAATGGGAAGTAAAGCCGAAGAAATGGTACAATAAATGCCCGGTCATAAGGGGCGGAATAAACTTCGTGCAGCAGCTTGGCGAGGGCTACAAATGCCTGATGAAGTCGGCGGAGAAAAGCGGAATGCTTGACGACGAGGAGGACGAGCAGCCGTCTAAATTCGAGAAGTGGCTGGACGATAAGTTCGGCGACAAGCTTACCGGCGCAATAATGGCGGTCGCAATGGTTATCGGCTTTGCGCTGGCGATATTCCTGTTCCTGCTTCTGCCAAGCTATCTGTTCACGTGGATAGAGAGCCTTATGCCTACCGAGCCGCTGAGCGGCCTGGAGAACGTACTTCCGGGGCTTCCCAAGGGCTGCAGCGTGATGGTGAAATCGGTGGATATCTCAATGTGGAGGACCACGTTTGAGGGCGTGATGAAGATAATCATTTTCGTCGGGTATATGTGGGTCACCTCAATGACAAAGGATATGCACAGAATGTACCGCTATCACGGGGCAGAGCACAAGACCATAGCCTGCTATGAGGCGGGAAAGCCGCTGACGGTGGAGAATGTCCGCCCGATGTGCAGATTCCACCCCAGATGCGGAACAAGCTTCATCATTATCACGCTGCTGGTAAGCATTCTGGTATACAGCGTCGTGCCGATAACGCCGGAACTTTTCAAGGAACTTCTGCACACCGGCAGCGACACAGTGGCGATAATGCTGAGGACGGTCTGCAAGCTTATCCTGCTGCCGTTTGTGGTGGGATTCGCGTATGAGCTGATAAGGCTTGCGGGCAGACACGACAATATCGTCACAAGGATATTTTCTGCACCCGGTCTGTGGATGCAGAGAATAACCACCAAAGAACCTGACGATTCGATGATAGAGGTCGCAATAGCGGCTGTAACGCCCTGCCTGCCCAAAGAGGGAGAGGACGACAATTGGTGACAACTACTCTGTCGGGACTTGTCAGGGAATGCGCCGGTCTGCTTCGGGCAGGAAACATCGAGAATGAACGCTTTGAGGCGGAGCAGATAGTGCTGAAATGCTGCAGCGCAGACGTGCGCGACCTCATCATGTACCCTGAACGGGAGGTCGCTCCTGAGCAGGAAATGCTTGTCAGAGAATGCGTATCACGCAGGCTTTCCGGCGAGCCGCTGCAGTACATTCTGGGCGAGTGGGAGTTCTGCGGGCTGCTGCTTTATGTCGGGGACGGGGTGCTTATCCCGCGTCAGGACACGGAAACGCTTGCGGAACTTGCGCTTGAATACATCAAAGAGCACCGGACAGAAAGTCTGCTTGCCGCCGACCTGTGCGCAGGAAGCGGCTGTATAGGAATATCGCTTGCGGTACTGGGCGGCGCAGATGTCACGCTTGTTGAACTATCGGACAGGGCTGCTGAGTATCTGCGCAGGAATATCGCACACCACGGTGCTGACGGGCGGTGTACGGTGGTGCAGGCTGATGTGCTTTCTGAGGACACAGCCGGACGGCTGCCGATGTTCGACCTCATCGTCACGAATCCGCCCTATCTGACAGGGCAGGACATGAAGCAGCTCCAAAGAGAAGTGACCTACGAGCCGGAAATGGCTCTGTACGGCGGCGAGGACGGTCTGGACTTCTACCGGAGAATGCTCCCGCTGTGGAGCAAAAGGCTGAACCCCGGCGGTATGCTTGCCGCTGAAATAGGAATGGGCCAGGAAAAGGACGTAATGCAGATATTCGAGGAATGCGGACTTGCTGCGCATTACTGCAGGGATATGTGCGGAGTGATAAGAGTTATATACGGTCACCTCTAAAACCCTCCTTCACGGCAGATTTCTATGACTTATATCATCTGCGTCGTTACCAAACCTTGAAATACATCAAGTATTACTGCGGTTTGGTGCCTAGCATCTGATATAAGTCACCAACGAAATCTGCTCGTGTCCCGGTTTTTAGAGGCGACCATACGGAATAAAAAACGGAGGAAAATAACATGGCTGAGAAGAAAAAGGCTGCACCGCCCAAGCCGGTGACAAGAGTAGTTGATCCGGCGGAACGTGAAAAGGTGCTCAAAAGCGCAATGGCGCAGCTTGAAAAGAAATTCGGAGAGGGCACGGTCATGTTCATGGGCGAGAATCGCCACATGGATATTGAGAGCATTTCCACAGGGTCGCTCATGCTTGACCTTGCGCTTGGAATAGGCGGACTTCCGAGAGGACGTATAATCGAGATATACGGTACTGAGTCTTCCGGTAAAACCACCATTTCGCTGCAGGCGGTAGCCGAGGCGCAGAAAGCGGGCGGTATGGCGGCATTCGTTGACGTTGAGCACGCACTCGATCCGGTATATGCAAGAAAGCTGGGCGTAGACGTGGACAATCTTCTGGTGTCGCAGCCTGATACGGGCGAGCAGGCTCTGGAGATAATTGAAACGCTGGTGCGCTCAGGCGCTATCGACATAATCGTACTGGACTCCGTTGCGGCAATGACCACAAAGGCTGAGATAGACGGCGATATGGGCGACGCGCACGTCGGAGTTCAGGCAAGGCTGATGTCGCAGGCAATGCGCAAGCTTACCGCAGTAATAAGCAACACCAACACCGTTGCAATATTCATCAACCAGATACGTGAGAAGATAGGCGTGATGTACGGCAACCCCGAAACCACTCCGGGCGGGCGTGCGCTGAAATTCTATTCTTCCGTGCGCATAGAGGTAAGACGAGGAGAGGCGATAAAGGACGGCGGCGAGATAATCGGCAACCGCACCAAGTGCAAGGTCGTAAAGAATAAGGTCGCACCGCCTTTCAAGACTGCCGAGTTCGATATACTTTACGGTCAGGGCGTGTCCAAGATAGGCGAGATAGTTGACACGGCTGTTGAGTTCAACATAGTCAAGAAGAGCGGAAGCTGGTTCAGCTACAACGATATGAAGATAGGTCAGGGACGTGAAAAGGTGCTTGACTACTTAAAGACCAACGCCGACATATGCGACGAGATAGAAAAGAAGGTGCGTGACGAGTTTGCCAAGAATTCAAGCCTGCTCGACGCACTCATGACGGACGACGAGGAAGATTCGTCAGATGGCGCTGCAGAGGGCGCAGAAAAGCCCGCAAAGAAGCCTGCAGACGATTCCGAGGACGATTACGCAGAATTTGCGCCTGAGGACGTTGAATAAGCATGAAGCGGCTTGCAGACTTCCACGGCGATAATTTCGGCGGCGTGATAAAGGAACTGTCCGTCTATAAGGGCGATACCTATCAGCTTGTGCTGGAGGACGACACGCACCTGTATGTGAACTGCACGCTCGTTGCAGACTACGACCTGCACGAGGGCGGGGAAATGGACGGCGAACTGCTGGAAAAGCTGCAGCGTTCCGACCGCATGAGAAAGGCGAAGAAGCGTGCGCTCTACCTGCTGGGCAGCCGTATGTACTGCTATGGCGAACTGTACAAGAAGCTGCTCCCGCTGTACGGCGAGGAGGCTTCACGGGCTGCTGTGGACGCCATGCAGGAATACGGCTACATCGACGACGAAGATTACGCCGCAAAGCTTGCGGAAAAGCTTATCCATGGCAGACATTACGGAATGCAGCGCACACGTTGGGAAATGCAGTCAAAGGGGCTGGACAGGAATCTTGTCGAGGACGTTTTGTCGCAGTACACAGAGGACGAAATCGACGAGGAGATAATGCACCTGCTGCAGACCAAATACAGCGAAAAGATTTCCGACCCAGATGACAGGCGGCGCACTGCAGCGGCGCTTGCACGCAGGGGCTATGGCTGGGGCGCAGTGAAACGCTGTATCGAGCGGCTGTCCGACGAACTGGACGGCTATGATGAAGATTAGTACGGAGTATTTGAGAATATGAGCAATAAAATGAAAGTAGCGATCGTTTCTCTTGGCTGTTCCAAGAATCAGGTGGACGCCGAGCAGATGATGGCGAAGATAGCGGACAGGGGCTACGCATTCGTGGCTGAGCCGGGCATGGCTGATATAGTGCTGGTCAATACCTGCGGATTCATTCAGTCTGCAAAGGAGGAGGCGATAGGTTGGATAATGGAGCTTATCGACCTCAAAAACGAGGGCAGGGTGAAGCATATCATCGTCACGGGCTGTCTTAGCGAGCGCTACCGTGAGCAGTTTGCTGAGGAGTTTCCTGAGATAGACGCAGTGGTCGGCATTGCGGAATATGGCAGGATAGCGGACATCGTGGACGGCATTGCTGACGGCTCTGCGCCTGCGCACGAGGATGGCACTCCGGCTGTGTGCTATTTCGGCAAAAAGGAAACGCACAGCATGGAGGGCAAGCGTATCATTTCCACGCTGCCGCATTATGCGTATCTTCGCATTGCGGACGGCTGCGACAATTTCTGCACCTATTGTGCGATACCGCAGATAAGGGGCAGATTCAGAAGCAGAAAGATAGAAGATATCGTTGAGGAAACCCGCCTGCTTGCAAAGGACGGCGTAAAGGAGATAGTCATTATTGCTCAGGACGTCACCCGCTACGGACTTGACCTCTATGACAGGCTTGCCTTGCCGGAACTGCTGGACAAGCTGTGCGAGATAGAGGGTCTGAAGTGGATACGTATGCTTTACTGCTATCCGGAAAGAATAACAGACGAACTTATCGGCTGCATAAAGCGTCAGGACAAGATCGTGAAGTATCTTGACATACCCATGCAGCACTGCAATGACGATATACTCAAGCGCATGAACAGGAAATGCACCGGTGATTCGCTCAGAGAACTTGTCGCAAAGCTGCGCCGTGAGATACCGGGCATAACGCTCAGGACTACGTTCATCACCGGCTTCCCCGGAGAAACTGAGGAGCAGTTCAACGAACTGGGCGAATTTGCCGAGGAAATGAAGTTCGAGCGCATGGGCTGCTTCGCCTATTCCGAGGAGGAGGGCACTCCTGCGGCTAAGTTCCCGGATATGGTGGACGAGGAAGTGCGTGAGCACCGCAAGGAGATACTTGAAGAACAGCAGGATACACGCGTCGCCGAACTTTACGGCTCAATGCTGGGCAGCACTGACGAGGTAGTTGTTGAGGGCTATGACAAGTACCTTGCAGAGGGCGGACTGTATTTCGGAAGAAGTGCGATGTTTGCGCCGGAAATAGACGGAATGATATATTTCAGCGTTCCTCAGGGAATGAAAAAGCCCCGAATAGGCGATTTCGTGAACGTGCGCTTTGACGATGTGGTCGATAATAATCTTCTGGGAGAAATGGTATGAATCTGGCAAACAAGCTGACGCTTATGCGTGTGATACTGGTGCCGTTTTTTGTGGCATTTATGCTGATTGACGCAATCCCCATGAATTATCTGTGGGCGGCTGTTGTCTTTGCGGCTGCAAGCATAACGGATATGCTGGACGGCAAGATAGCGCGAAAGTACAACATGATAACAAGCTTCGGAAAGTTCCTTGACCCGCTTGCAGACAAGATACTGGTCGCAGCGGCGCTTGTGTGCTTCGTGGAAGTTGGCTGGTGCAGCGCATGGGTGACTGCGCTCATACTTGCACGTGAATTTGTGGTATCAGGCGTGCGGCTGGTGGCTGCTTCAAGCGAGAAAAAGCTTGTCATTCCCGCGGGCATTCTTGGTAAGCTAAAGACCGCTATGACCATGGTCGCTGTCTGTGTGATACTGCTGCTGCATATTCTGGAAGATTTCAGAGTGATATACGGCACTCCGTATGTATACAGCATTCAGCCGATGGGGTTCGGTTTCCCGATTCAGCTTGTCAGCGATATACTGATGTATATTGCGGCAGCATTGACAGTGGCTTCTGGCGTGAAGTATCTGTATGACTACAGGGAATTTATTGACCCTACTAAATAAACAGACTGGCGATAAGCCCTCATCTTTTAGTCAAAGCATATTGGCAGGCGCAAACACGATGTTTGCACCATTGTCCCCGAAGCCCGACACGATGTCGGGCATTATAGGACAATCTGACAGAGCCTAGCCGTAGGGCGTGTTCCTAGAATCTGAGAGCTTCTCGCCAGTCTGGGAAAGTCCTCGCCGTTCTGTGAGGGCTTCTCGCCAGTCAGGAAAGTTAATATAATGAAAAAGGGGGCTGAAAATCGCAGCCCCCTTTTTCATATTCATAAAAACAGTCCGCCGACCTGCGCCACAACAAAGCACACCGCCATACCCACGACCGTTGGCAGCAGGAAAGCAAGCCCGACCCATTTCCAGCCGCCTGCTTCTTTCCTGACGGTGAGCAGAGAAGTCGAGCAGGGCCAGTGCATGAGCGAGAAAAGTATAGTGCAGACAGCCGTGCGCCACGTCCAGCCGTTGTCGGCGAGAAGCTGCGCAAGTTCCGGCAGCGATAATTCGGTCAGGCTGCCCTGCGCCATATAGCACATAATGATTATCGGAATGACTATCTCATTGGCGGGAAGCCCCAGAATGAACGCCATGAGTATCACGCCGTCCATGCCGAGCAGTGAAGCGAACGGGTCGAGAAAGCCGGTGCATATCCCGAGCAGGGAAGTGCCGTCCACAGAAACATTCGCCAGTACCCATATTATTGCGCCCGCAGGTGCTGCGACTGCGGCTGCTCTGCCCAGTACGAACAGCGTGCGGTCGAGCATTGAGCGAACGATGACACGCCCGAACTGCGGCTTTCTGTACGGCGGCAGTTCAAGCGTAAAGCCGGTAGGCTCGCCTTTCAGTATGGTCGCCGAAAGGAAGCGTGACGCGGCAAACGTCATTATCACCCCAAGCACTATGACGGCGGTCACAACGCAGGCGGAAAGCGCAGAACCTGCGAATCCTCCCACTGCGCCGGTAAAGAACACGGCGGCAAGCGTGGTTATGAATGGAAATTTGCCGTTGCAGGGGACGAACGCATTCGTCAGCATTGCAATGAGCCGCTCCCGCTTTGAGTCGATAATGCGGCAGCCGACTATGCCCGCTGCATTGCACCCGAATCCCATAGCCATTGTGAGTGCCTGCTTTCCGCAGGCGTTGCATTTCTGGAACGGTTTGTCGAGATTATAGGCGACTCTGGGCAGGTAGCCCGAATCTTCCAGAAGCGTGAACAGCGGGAAGAATATTGCCATAGGCGGCAGCATGACCGCCGTGACCCATGACAAAGTGCGGTATGCGCCGTCTACCAGAATACCCCTGAGCCAGTCGGGCACACCGCTCAGAAGCTCTGAAAGGCGTTCTCCGAGCCAGCCGAAGCCCATCGAAAGAAGCTGCGACGGGTAGTTCGCCCCGCTTATCGTGAGCCAGAATACCACAAGCAGCAGAAGTATCATCAGCGGAAAGCCAAGCGCCTTTCCAGTAAGCAGCCTGTCGGCTCTGCGGTCGGCGTTATTGCAGCCGCTGCAGCCGGTCACAGCGCCGTCTGCGGCTTCTTCGGCGTTCAGGGTAATGCAGGATACTAATCTGTCCCGCAGGATATCCATTGTTATGTCGCAGGCTGCGAGGTGCTCCCTGCCTTTTTCGGCGGCGCTGCTTATTTCCGGGTCGGAAAGCAGGTCTGTGCCGAGATATTCGCCGGCGTGCTCGGCGAGCGAGCGGTCGCCCTCAATGAGCCGCAGTGCGAGCCAGCGGTCGTTCAGCTTTCCGCAGAATCGTTCGTGGAGCAGCGGTTCAAGCTGACTCACCGCTTCCTCGATAGGCCGGATATAGCGCAGGCGGCGGGGAGAAGTCTGCGTTTCTCCTGCGCACAGCCTGTCGAGCGCAGCGGTCAGTGCTTTCAGAGTACGCTTGTCATGCGCAGAAGTCCCGACTACCGGCACGCCGAGGTTTTCTTCAAGCTGCTTCAGGTTCAGGGTAAGTCCCCTGCGCCTTGCTTCGTCGCACAGATTTACGCATACCAGAGTTCTGGGGCATAGTTCCATCACCTGCAGGACAAGGTTCAGACCTCTCTGCAGGCAGGCGGCGTCGCACACGACTATTGCGGCGTCTATACCGCCGAAGCACAGCAGATCTCTTGCGGCTTCCTCCTCGGCGGAATGCGCCAGCAGCGAGTATGTACCGGGGATATCCGCAAGTACATAGCTGAAATTCTCGGTGCTGAATGCGCCCTGCGCAGTGGTCACGGTCTTTCCGGGCCAGTTGCCGGTGTGCTGCCGCATTCCGGTCAGGGCGTTGAATATCGTGCTTTTGCCGACGTTAGGATTTCCGGCTACTGCGATTATTTTATCATCGGGCGAATGCCGCTTTATCTCCGGACATACATCGGCGGCGGCAAAGCCGGTGGAGCTAGAGGTAAGTCCCATTTCTGCCCTCCCCAACTATCACATTGCGGCTGTCCACTGAACGTATCGCAATGACAGCCCCCCGTATCAGATAAGCTGCGGGGTCGCCCATGGGACTTACCCCAACGCACTCGACCCGTGTTCCCTCGACAAGGCCTATATCAAGAAGCCTGCGGCGCATTGCTCCATGCGTCCTCAGACGCTCCACGACCGCTGTTTCGCCCGGCTTTATCTCATTCAGACTGCGCTCCATGCTGATCCCTCCCTTTTTGTCGGGCAGAATGCGCCCGTTCGGTTATAGTATATGAGCGGACAAATCAATGTGACACTGGTGTTCGGCATGAGAAAAAATAGCAGTAAAGGAAAAACATCTTGCAAAAAGTCTTTCTGCAGGCTGTCGAGAAGCTCCCGTTTTCGTCAGTCTGAAAAATAATTTTGCATAACGGGTATTTATGACTTGACATAACGGGAAAATTGTCTTATAATAGAAGTGTTGATTTATCAGACTGATCGCCGCTACGGCAGCAGGTCTGAATAAAGTGTGAAATATCGCACAGAAATTTCAGGAGGCAATTCAATGAGAGTTTACAATTTCAGCGCAGGTCCCGCAGTGCTGCCCGAAGAAGTACTTCAGGAAGCAGCAGACGAAATGCTTGACTACAAGGGAACAGGTATGTCCGTAATGGAGATGTCCCACCGTTCAAAGGCATATGACGCCATCATCAAGGAAGCCGAAAAGGATATCCGCGAGATCATGAACATTCCGGACAACTACAAGGTGCTGTTTCTGCAGGGCGGCGCTTCACAGCAGTTCGCAGCTGTACCCATGAACCTCATGAAGAACAAGAAGGCAGCCTACATAATCACCGGTCAGTGGGCTAAGAAGGCTTATCAGGAGGCTAAGATCTACGGCGACGCAGTTGCTGTTGCTTCCTCTGCCGACAAGACCTTCTCATATATCCCCGACTGCTCCGACCTCGACATTCCTGAGGACGCTGATTATGTCTATATCTGTGAGAATAATACGATTTATGGCACAAAGTTCAAGACTCTGCCCAACACCAAGGGTCACACGCTTGTTGCCGATGTTTCCTCCTGCTTCCTGTCTGAGCCTGTAGATGTGACCAAGTACGGCGTTATCTACGGCGGCGTTCAGAAGAACGTAGGCCCTGCAGGTCTGGTTATTTCCATTATCCGCGAGGATCTCATCACCGACGACGTTCTCCCCGGAACTCCCACAATGCTCAAGTGGAAGACTCAGGCTGACAATGATTCGCTTTACAATACCCCTAACTGCTACGCTATTTATATCTGCGGCAAGGTATTCAAGTGGATAAAGAAAATGGGCGGCCTTGAGGCAATGAAGGCTCACAACGAGAAGAAGGCTAAGATACTGTACGATTTCCTCGACAGCAGCAAGCTGTTCAAGGGCACAGTCGAGCCGAAGGACCGTTCGCTGATGAACGTTCCGTTCGTTACCGGCAACGAGGAACTTGACGCAAAGTTCGTCAAGGAAGCTACCGCAGCAGGATTTGTAAACCTCAAGGGTCACAGAACTGTCGGCGGCATGAGAGCATCTATCTACAACGCTATGCCTATCGAGGGCGTTGAGAAGCTGGTTGAGTTCATGAAGAAGTTCGAAGCTGAAAACGGCTGAGCCTGACCTTAAGGAGAATATGACATGATAAACGTACTTACACTTAACAAGATCGCAGCCTGCGGCACCGACCTGCTCGACAAGAGCAAGTACACCGTCGGCGAGGATATCAAGAATCCTGACGCAATACTCGTTCGCTCCGCTTCCATGCACGAGATGGAACTGCCCGAGAACCTGCTGGCTATTGCAAGAGCAGGCGCAGGCGTGAATAATATCCCGATAGACAAGTGCAGCGAAAAGGGCGTTGTTGTATTCAACACCCCCGGCGCAAACGCAAACGCCGTTAAGGAACTGGTCATTGCAGGTCTGCTTCTTTCTTCCAGAAAGATCCCCGCTGCTATGGACTGGATAAAGACACTCAAGGGCAAGGGTGACGAGGTCGGAAAGCTTGTTGAAAAAGGCAAGAGCCAGTTCGTTGGTCCTGAGATAATGGGCAAGAAGCTCGGCGTTATCGGTCTGGGCGCGATTGGTATTCTGGTTGCGAACGCCGCTGCAGAACTTGGCATGGACGTTTACGGCGCAGACCCGTTCCTGTCAGTTGAGAACGCTCTTAAGCTGTCCGGCAAGGTGCACTATGTAAAGAGCAACAAGGAGATCTTTGAGAACTGCGATTATATCACTCTGCACGTTCCGGCTCTCCCTGACACAAAGGGTATGATAAACGCCGAGGCTATCGCTTCCATGAAGAAGACCGTCCGCCTGCTGAACTTCTCCAGAGATTCACTGGTAGATGAAAAGGCTATCCTCGACGCACTCGCAAACGGCGGCATGGCTTGCTATGTGACCGACTTTGCTACTGACGCGCTTATCGGCGTTGACGGTGTTGTTGCAATGCCGCACCTCGGCGCTTCCACACCTGAGAGCGAGGACAACTGCGCAGTGATGGCGGTAAAGGAGATCGCTGATTATATCGAAAACGGCAACATCAAGAACTCCGTAAATCTGCCGAATGTTGAAATGGCTATCTCCGGAAACGCAAAGATCTGCGTTATCCACAAGAATGCAGAGGGTCTGCTCAACAACATCACCGCTCCGGTTTCCGCTGCAGGTATGAACATTGAGAACATGGTGAGCAAGTCCAAGAAGGATTATGCGTATACCTGCTTAGACGTCACCGGCGACGCTTCGGGCATTGAAAATGCACTCAAGGCTGTTGACGGGGTTGTTTCCGTAAGAGTCATCAAGTGATTTGACAGTATAGAATATGTACTTAAAACCGGAAGGGCGACCTTCCGGTTTTACATTTTATACACACCTTCGTCTGCATTGTTATATAAATTGTTGACAAAGTGAAATCTTTATGATAAAATAGATAGAACAATAAAAAGGGAGGTGGAGCAGTGAACGAAATAAGCTACGTCGTTGAATATGAATACGCCACGCTTGCACTGGTGTTCGTACTGCTCGGCCTTTACTGCACAAGGCGTAAATATCCGGGAACATCGAACCGCATATATGTCGGAATGCTGCTGTGCACGTTTTTTTCGGCGCTTACGCATATCGTTACGATAAACACGCTGCCGATAGCGCACCAGCTTCCGCTGTGGCTTAATTACGTGATACATATTTCGTATTTGCTGGCGTATAATTTCGAGGGAGCATTGTTCCTGCTCTACATTAACGCTCTGGCTAAGCGCAACAGGCTGTCTAAGGCTAATGTTGTGATATCGGTCGTGGTGTATTCAGTAGAATTGCTTCTGCTTGCCACAACGCCTTTTACGCACCTTATTATATATTTTGATGAGGGTATGCGATATTTGCATGGACCGATGTTTAATATTCTGGCGATACTGGCGTTCGGCATGATGACCTATGGCACGCTGCTTTTCGTGAAATATGCGATATTCAAAAACCGTGTTCAGGCGGTAGTGATAATGATGTTCGAGGCTCTCACGATAACTGCGACCGCTGTTCAGCTGGTAAGACCGGAACAGGTGCTCGGCAATTTTGCTATAGCCCTTGCTCTGATAATGTTCATGATAGTGCTGCAGAATCCGGACGACTTCTCGGACAAGTCTGCAGACTGCTTTAATTATGACGCATTCTTCCTCAGCGTTGAAATGCGTATCGATTCAAAAAAGCCGTTCACCGCTGTCGCATTCAGGTTCGACGGTCTGGAGTATATCAACGGTCTGTTTGGGGTCGGCGACAGGGGGGCAGCGGCAAAGGCTATTTCCCGGCGGCTTCGCGCTGAATTCAACACTGATGAGGTATATCACCTCGGAAGATGTGAATTCGCGATGTTCACCAACGAACGAAAGAACATGACCGAGGATCACATAACGGGGCGTTTGCTGGAGAATTTCTCAAAGCCGGTGATCATATGCGGTGTCGAGGCTGCGCTGACGCCTAAGGTCTGTCTTGTGCGCTATCCTGATTTTGCGCTGTCCGCAGAGGACGTGCGTGACGCAATAGAGTACACGCTGCGTACCTCGAAAAAGGCGGAGGGCAGCATTTTCGTTGCTTCCTCCGAATCCATCAAGGCGAAAAAGCGGGAACTTCGCATTCTCACGGCGATAAAGACGGCGATCGTCAACAAATCGTTCGAGATGTATTATCAGCCGATATACGAGCCCGCTGAAAAGAGTTTCGTGTGCGCCGAGGCGCTCATCAGAATGAACGACAGGGAGCTTGGCTTCGTCAGCCCTGAGGAGTTCATTCCTCTTGCAGAAGCAAACGGAATGATAATCGAAATAGGTGATATCGCATTCCGCAAGGTGTGCGAGTTCATGAGGAGCGGCAGAGCGCAGGCGCTCGGTGTGAAGTATGTCGAGGTCAACCTGTCTGTTCTGCAGTGCGTTCAGGAGCAGCTTGCGGACGACCTGATGGCGATAATGGCGGAATATGATATCCCGCCGGATCAGATAAACTTTGAGATAACCGAAACTGCGGGTCTTGCGAATTACGATGTCCTGCTGAAGAACATGAAGCGGCTCATCGCAAAGGGTGTGACATTCTCCATGGACGACTACGGCACGGGATTCTCTACTGCGAACTACCTGATCACGCTGCCGATGGATATCGTGAAGATAGACAAGAGCATTCTCTGGCCTGCTATGAAGAGCAAGGAGGCTTTTGTTATCCTGCGCCACACAGTTGAAATGCTCAAATCGCTCAAAAAGAAGATCGTGGTCGAGGGCGTTGAAACCGCCGAGATGGTAAAGCTGCTGACCGATATGGGCTGCGATTATCTGCAGGGTTATTATTTCCAGAAGCCAGTTCCGAGCGACGAGTATATCAGGTATTTGGAGGTAGCTTCGGGCAAGTACCGTGTTTCTGCGGAGTTGTGAGTTTTTTCGGAAAAAGTTTTCAAAACCCCTTGACAAATCTGAGAGCATGGTGTATAATAGTTGAGTAATAAAGCAGAGCCACCACACTCTCACCCTCCGACGTTGATTCTGTCAGGTGCGGTATGTTTAATGAGAATACAGCCTTATGGCATTTCAGTTAAGCGTGAGCAGTGTGTTACTCACGCTTATTTTATTTCAAAGCTGAAACGTATTGTAGAAAGGCGGTGCTTGGATATCGGCACGAAAGAACAGCTCATCAATGAGGAAATTCGTGAGAAGGAAGTAAGGGTCATCGGCGCAGACGGAGAGCAGCTTGGCATTATGGCAACTGCTGACGCACTTGCAAAGGCCATCGAGGCAGATCTTGATCTGGTGCTTATCGCTCCCACGGCAAATCCTCCGGTATGCCGGATAATGGATTTCGGCAAATATCGTTTTGAGCAGACCAAGAGGGAGAAAGAAGCCCGGAAGAACCAGAAGCAGGCTGAGGTCAAGGAAATCAAGATGTCGCTCAATATCGACACAAATGATTTCAACATCAAGGTCAAGAATTGTATAAAGTTCCTCCAGAACGGCGACAAGGTAAAGGTCACCATTCGCTTCAGACGTTTAAGAGAAATGTCGCACATGAATCTCAGTGAAGAACTGATGAAGAAATTCCTCGATGCCGTTTCTGAGTACGGCGGTTCGGAAAAGCCGTCAAAGCTTGAGGGCAAGAATTATGCAATAGTCCTCAGCCCCAAGAAGTAAATAGGCGCGCGGCGCACTTTAGGGCAATGCTGCCCGAATGATAATCTCAAGGAGGATAACAAAATGCCTAAGATCAAAACTCACAGCGGAGCGAAGAAACGCTTCAAGCTGACTAAGAACGGTAAGGTTAAGATGGGTCACGCTTACAAGCGTCACATTCTTAACAAGAAGACCACCAAGCGTAAGAGAGCATTACGTGCAGGCGCATACGCAGACGTTACCAACGTTGCTGCAGTTAAGAGCCTTATTCCGTACAAATAATCTAATTATTGCGGAATGAGTCCGCAGACAAAATTTCAGGAGGTAATGAAATATGGCACGCGTAAAGGGCGCACTCGCAACTCGTAAGAGAAGAAATAGAACATTAAAGCTGGCTAAGGGCTACTGGGGCGGCAAGAGCAGACTTTTCAAGACTGCCAAGGAAGCCGTTTGGAAGTCCGGTCAGTACGCTTACATCGGCAGACGTCTTAAGAAGAGAGATTTCAGAAAGCTCTGGATCACCAGAATTTCTGCTGCCTGCAAGGCGAACGGAATGAACTATTCCACTTTCATGAATGGTCTGAAGAAGGCAAACATCACTCTGAACAGAAAGATGCTTTCCGAGATCGCAATCAATGATGCAGCCGGCTTCACTGCACTGACAGAAAAGGCTAAGGCAGCACTTTAAGGTGCAAATATCTCACGTTCTGTTCCGGGACGTGAGATTTTTCGCTATGTAGGGGGTAATGCTCCGGTGGTGATAACATCGAGAAAAAACGACGCAGTAAAGCGGTTTCGCGAGGTCTTTCGGGATAAATCGCTGCGTGACGCAGAAAATATTTTTGCTGTAGAGGGCGACCACCTCTGCGGCGAACTTGCTGCGGCGGGCTATACTATTATCGCAGCCGCTGTCACCGAGCGGGCGCGGGAAAAGTACCCCGAAACGGCGTCTGCTCTTGCGCAGAAAGCGAATGAGCTTTCAGTAATATCCGAGGATATTGCGGAATATATTTCGGATACAAAAGCGCCGCAGGGATTGTTTGCGCTGGCGCAGAAGCCTGATATCTACGGGGGCTTCTCCGGTGCGCACAGACTGGTGCTCCTAGACGGAGTTCAGGACCCGGGAAATGTCGGGACGATGATACGCACCGCCGAGGCGCTGGGCTTCGACGGCGCAGTGCTTTCTCCGGAATGCGCAGATATCTGGTCGCCGAAATCGCTGCGTGCTTCAATGGGCAGCATTCTCAGGCTGCCGTGTATATCGTGCGGGCTTGCGCAGATGATCGCAGAACTGCAGTCTGGCGGGTTCGTCGTATATGGCGCAATGCTTGACGACACAGCCGCAAGGCTCGGAGAGGTTCGCTTTCCAGAAAGGGCAGCCGCAGTCATCGGCAGCGAGGGCAGGGGTATCTCGCCGGAAACCGCCGCTGCGTGCGACCGCGGACTTTACATTCCGATCACCGGCGCTGAGTCCCTTAACGCAGCCGCCGCTGCCGCAATGATAATGTGGGAGCTTTCAAAGAGAAGCTGAGCACCAGCTACTGCTGCATAAATTGCAGCAGACAGCGCAAAACCATAAGACTGACTGCCTGAGTTCGGGCAAAATTCAGGCCTTTCGGCTTTGCGATGTCTGAGGAACGCCGTCAGGCGTGCTCTTGTACCGCAGACGCTGCGGGAGAGCCGTCCTGTCCGGCGGGTCCGTTTTCCGCTTTATGCGGGTATTTCAGATATATTCCGGCATATATCGGCTGAAAGAGCCGCTGTGACCGGACAAAGATGTAATAATATAGGGGGAACATTCGTGCCGCACCTTGTAATATTAGAGTCGCCGTCAAAGGCTAAAACAGTTAAGAAATACCTCGGAGAGGGCTATGATGTGATAGCCTCCACCGGACATATCATCGACCTGCCCAAGTCCAAGCTGGGCGTTGACGTGGAGCATGGATTCGCTCCGCAGTACGTCAATATGAAGGACAAGGCAGATGTCATTCGCGAACTAAAAAAGCACGCAAAAAGCAGCGATATTGTCTACCTTGCGACCGACCCGGACCGTGAGGGAGAAGCTATCGCATGGCATTTGTCGCATCTGCTGAATATCGACGAAAAGGCGCCCGTGCGCGTCACATTCAATGAAATAACCAAGACCGGCGTCCAGAACGGAATGAACGCCCCCCGCTGTATCGACACGAATATCGTTGACGCACAGCAGGCACGCCGCATTCTGGACAGGATAGTCGGCTATAAGCTGTCGCCGTTCCTCTGGAAAAAGGTCAGGAGAGGGCTTTCAGCGGGCAGAGTGCAGTCTGTTGCAGTGCGCATAATCGTTGACCGTGAGAACGAGATACGCAGCTTCGTTTCGCAGGAATACTGGAGCGTGGACGCAAAGCTGTGTTCAGGCTCGTCAAAGCGTGTTTTCCCTGCAAAGCTTGCAGAGGTGGACGGCGAAAAGATATCCATTACCAGCAAGGACAAAGCAGACGCACTGCTGAAGCGGCTTGAGGGCGCAGAATTTACCGTGGCTGCCCTGAAAAAATCGCAGCGAAAAAAGCAGCCTGCGCCGCCGTTCACGACCTCCACGCTGCAGCAGGAGGCCAGCCGCCGTTATTCTTTCCAGTCACGCAGAACGATGAAGGCTGCGCAGGAGCTTTACGAAGGTATCGACGTTGCAGGAATGGGCGCAGTCGGCCTTATCACCTACATGAGAACCGACTCGCTGAGAATATCCGACGAGGCAAAGGCAGCCGCAGCCGACCTGATAAAGGAGATGTACGGTGCGGAATATCTGCCGGAGAAGCCGAGGGTGTTCAAGTCCAAGAACAATGCGCAGGACGCACACGAGGCGATAAGACCCACGACAGTGAGTCTTACTCCGGAAAAGGTAAAGGCGTCGCTGTCCTCTGACCAGTATAAGCTGTATAAGCTTATCTGGGAGAGATTCATGGCGAGCCAGATGCAGAATGCAGTTCTGGATACAGTTGCCGCTGATATAACCGCAGCAGGCTGTCTGTTCAAGAGCAGCGGCTATTCGGTGAAATTCGACGGCTTCACAAGGCTGTATGAGGAAACCAAGGACTCTGACGGCGAGCAGACCGGCGCACTGCCGAAGCTTGAAAAGGGCGAGAAGCTGACCGCAAAGGAAGTGCTCGGAAATCAGCATTTCACGCAGCCGCCCGCACGCTACAACGAAGCTTCGCTTATCAAGGAGCTTGAGGAAAACGGTATCGGCAGACCCTCGACCTATGCGCCGACCATCTCCACGATACTCGACAGGCACTATGTGGAGCGTGAGCAGGGCAATCAGCTGAAGCCCACTGCGCTCGGCGAGGTAATAACCGAACTTCTGAAAGAGCATTTCAACAACATCGTTGACGTGAAATTCACGGCAAAGATGGAAACATCGCTCGACGATATAGAGCACGGCTCGGTCAACTGGGTGCAGATACTGCAGAAATTCTACGACGGCTTCGCAAAGACCCTTGAAAAAGCGGAAGCGGACATGGAGGGCAAGCGTGTGAAAGTCCCCGATGAGCCGACTGATATCGTCTGCGAGGAATGCGGCAAGCCGATGGTGATAAAGATAGGTCCCTACGGAAAATTCCTTGGGTGCAGCGGCTTCCCGGAGTGCAAATTCACCAAGAAGATAGTCACCGAAACAAAGGGCACCTGCCCCCGCTGCGGCAAGAAAATGCTTGCGAAGAAGTCCAAAAAGGGCAAGCCGTTTTATGGGTGCGAGGATTACCAGAACTGCAACTTTATGTGCTGGGATCTTCCGATAGAGGAAAAATGTCCCCAGTGCGGCTCGTCGCTTTTCAAGAAGAGCGGGCGCATGGGCAAGATATACTGCGCAAAAGAGGGCTGCGGATACGAAAGACCTCTTGACGGCGCAGACAACGCAAAGGATAAGAGCAATGACGGTTAAGGTCATAGGAGCGGGGCTTGCAGGCTGTGAAGCGGCAGTTCAGCTCGCACGCAGGGGATTCGACGTCCAGCTTCACGAGATGAAGCCTGAAAAGTATTCTCCGGCGCATAAATATCAGGGATTTGCGGAGCTTGTATGCTCCAACTCGCTAAAGGCGGCACGTGCGGAAAGTGCCTGCGGGCTTCTTAAAGAGGAAATGCGCAGGTTCGGCTCGGTGATACTGCAGGCTGCTGACAGTACGTCAGTGCCGGCGGGCGGTGCGCTTGCGGTGGACAGAACGAGGTTCTCCGACGAGGTGACCCGCATAGTGCGCAGCTTCCCGAATATCACGGTGATAAGCGGAGAAGTAACGCAGCTTCCCGAAAGCAATGCGGTTATATGCACGGGACCGCTCACCTCCGACGCGCTTGCTGAAAGGCTGCGGGAAAGGTGCGGCGCTGGCTTAAGCTTTTACGACGCCGCTGCGCCGATAGTCACAGCGGAAAGCATAGACCTTGGAAAGGCGTTTTTCCAGACCCGCTACGACAAGGGTGAGGCTGATTACATCAACTGCCCCATGACCCGCGAGGAATACGAGGCGTTCTATAACGCACTGGTCACCGCTGAAAGCGCGCCGTTAAAGGAATTTGACCGTCCGGAGGAAAGCAGCGGACTAAAGGTGTTCGAGGGCTGTATGCCGGTGGAGGTACTCGCAAAACGTGGCTTCGAGAGCGTGCGCTACGGCTGCATGAAGCCCGTGGGACTTATCGACCCGGCGACCGGAAAAAGGCCCTACGCCGTGGTGCAGCTTCGCAAGGAGAACTGTGAGGGCACTATGTACAACCTCGTGGGATTCCAGACGAACCTGAAATTCGGCGAGCAGAAAAGGGTGTTTTCGATGATACCGGGGCTTGAAAACGCAGAATTTGTGCGCTACGGCGTAATGCACAGAAATACGTTCCTCGACAGCCCCAGACTGCTGGACAGATGGTTCATGCTCAAAGGCTCGGATAACGTTTTCTTCGGCGGACAGATGACCGGCGTCGAGGGCTATGTCGAAAGCGCCGCTTCTGGCATAATTGCGGGAATGGCTCTTGCGGACAGGCTTTGCGGGAATGCGCCGCTTGTGCTTCCCGAAACCACGATGATGGGCGCGCTGTGCAACTACATCAGCGACCCCACAGTGACGAATTTTCAGCCGATGGCAAGCAGCATGGGCATACTGCCGGCGCTTGACCGAGTCATTAAGGGAAAGCAGGAGCGTTATGCAGCGCTGGCGCAGAGGTCGCTTGCAGACCTTGACAGAGTGCTTGCTGAACGATAATACTACACATAACAGCTACTTCTGCATTGCAGGAGAGCGCACAGAATATAGGTGGAACATATGAAAATCGTAATAGACGGCTTCGGTGGCGACAACGCTCCGGACGAGGTACTTAAGGGCGCTGCGCTTGCAGTCGCTCAGCTTGGTATAGATGTTGCAGTCACCGGCGACGTCAAAGTGCTGGAGGAGCGCATGAAAGCGCTGGATTTGTCCTCCGACCGGATAGAGTTTATCCCCGCAGAGGGGGTCATAACCACTGAGGACTCGCCGAAATCAGTCATCAAGGACAAGTCCGGCACCTCAATGGGCAAGGCTTTGTATTATCTTGCCGAGGGCAATGCGGACGCATTCATCAGCGCAGGAAGCACCGCCGCAATAGTGGTCGGCGGTACTATGGTGGAAAAGCGCATAAAGGGCGTGAAAAGAACTGCGTTAGTTCCGCTCATGCCGTGCCTTGGCGGCGGCAGATACAGCGTCATTGACGGCGGTGCGAATCTAGAATGCCGGCCGGAAATGCTGCAGCAATTCGCAGTGCTCGGCAGCATATTCATGGAAAAGACCATGGGTATCGAAAAGCCGAGAGTGGGACTGCTGAACATCGGCACTGAAGAAGAAAAGGGCAGGGAACTTGAGCACGAAACGATAAAGCTTCTCAGAAATACCCCGTCGATAAACTTCATAGGATATGTCGAGGGACGTGACGCACCCATCGGAGGGGTGGACGTACTGGTGACGGACGGCTTCACCGGAAACGTATTCCTGAAAGCCTGCGAGGGCATGGGAATACTTATGAAGCAGTCGCTGAAATCAATGTTCTTTGCCAACCTGAAAACGAAGCTTGGCGCACTGTGCGTGAAAAAGCAGCTTGGAGATATCACGAAGCAGCTTGACTATAAGACGATAGGCGGTTCGCCGCTTCTCGGCACGGCAAAGCCGGTATTCAAGGCGCACGGAAGCTCAGACGCAGTGGCGTTTTTAGGGGCGTTCAGGCAGGCGAAGATGTTTGTTGAGAAGAATGCAATAGAGGAGATGACGAGTGCGATCGCTGCGCTCGGAGTAAAGGAAGAGGAATGATATGTCGGATCTAAGTCAGCTTGAAAGGGAAATAGGCTACACGTTCAGGGACAAGTCCTATCTCCGCACCGCAATGACTCATTCCAGCTTTTCCGGCGGAAAGAACAACGGCAGCAACGAGCGTCTGGAATTCCTCGGCGACAGCGTGCTGCAGATAACAGTGTCGCAGTATCTGTTCACGAATATGACGGAGGTGCCTGAGGGCGGACTGACGAAGCTGCGTGCTTCCATCGTGTGCGAAAACTCGCTTTACAGCTTTGCAAAGCGAATTTCGCTGGGGGAACATATCCTGCTTGGAAAGGGCGAGGAAATGACCGGCGGCAGGGACAGACGTTCTATCCTTGCGGACGCATTCGAGGCGCTTATCGCAGCGATATTCCTTGACGGAGGAATGGACGAGGCTCAGCGGTTCATCATGCGCTTCGTTCCGTCAATAGACGCACTGAAAAGCGGAAAGGTGCGGCTCGGCGACTACAAGACCATTCTGCAGGAGATAATCCAGCAGAATCCGGAGGAGCGTATCTCCTATCAGGTCACCGAGGAAGAGGGCGAGGCTCACCACAAGACGTTCAATGCAGAGGTACTGCTGAACGGGCAAAGCATAGGCTCAGGAAGCGGTCAGAGCAAAAAGGAAGCCGAGCAGGCAGCCGCAAAGGAAGCCATAGGGCTGATGGGCTATGAAACAGACTAATATTTCGGTATTCATACCGCACATCGGCTGCCCCCACAGGTGCAGCTTCTGCGACCAGAGAAGTATTTCAGGAGCGGCGCACGCACCCTCCGCTCAGGAGGTAAGCGAGCTTCTGGAGGGGCAGGCGGCTCATCTGCAGGCAATGCAGACAACTGCGGAGATAGCGTTTTTCGGCGGCAGCTTCACGGCTGTGCCGAGGGACTACATGGAAAGCCTGCTGGAATGCGCAGCGAACGCAGTGAGCAGGTACCCCGAGGTCTATTCCGGAATAAGGTGCTCCACACGCCCCGACTGCATAGACGGGGAGATACTTTCGATACTGCGCGGCTATGGCATGACGGCGGTTGAACTAGGGGCGCAGTCCATGTCGGACGAAGTCCTTGAAGCGAACGAGCGCGGGCATACTTCAGAGGACGTCCGCAGGGCTTCGCAGCTGATAAGGCAGAGCGGAATATCTCTGGGACTTCAGATGATGACGGGGCTTTACAGGGATACCGAGGAATATGTCAGAAAGACTTGCAGCGAGTTTATCGCACTGCAGCCGGACACGGTGAGGGTTTACCCCACGGTCATACTAAAGGGAACAAGGCTGGGTCGTCTTTTTGAAAGCGGCGAATACCGCAGCTTTGGCTTTGAGCAGACTGTGGAACTTTGCGCAGGGCTGCTGAGGGATTTTTCAGCGGCAGGGATAAAGGTCATACGCATGGGGCTTCATGCCTCGGCGGAGGTTGAAAGAGATATGCTGGGCGGGGTTTATCATCCGGCATTTCGGGAGATAGTGGAGAGCCGTGTGTTCCTCAGGGACGCTGAGAAGCTGCTCGGCGGGCTTGATAAGGGCGATTATCTGCTCTACACCGACCCGAAGAATATAAGCAGGCTCACGGGGCAGAAGCGGTGCAATATCGCTGCGCTGGCGGGGCTTGGCTATAATGTGAAAGTAAGACCGGAGCAGGGGACTTATATCCGTGCGGAAAGGTCATAAGAATAAATTGAGGACGCTGAATGTTTTTTAAGTCACTTGAGATACATGGGTTCAAATCCTTTGCCGATAAGACGGTGCTGAATTTTGACGCACAGACAACGGCAGTCGTTGGCAGCAACGGAAACGGCAAGAGCAATATAAGCGACGCACTGCGCTGGGTAATGGGCGAACAGGGCGCAAAGACCCTCAGGGGCGAGAAGATGGAGGACGTTATCTTTCACGGTACGACCGACAGAAAGCCCATGGGCTTCGCCAAGGTAGCGCTGTGCATTGACAATACCGACCGTGCGCTCGGCGTTGACGCAGACGAGGTGACGATATCCAGAAAGCTTTACCGCAGCGGCGAGAGCGAATACCTGATAAACGGCGCAAAGTCACGCTTGAAGGATATTCAGGAAATGCTGCTGGGTACGGGTCTTGGACGTGACGGCTATTCCATCATCGGACAGGGCAGAGTGGCTGAGATAGTCAATGCGAGGGGCACTCAGCGGCGTGAGATATTCGAGGAGGCTGCGGGCATTTCGCTGTTCCTGCATAAAAAGGCGGAAGCGGAAAAGGAACTTGCGAGCGCAGAAGAAAATATCCTGCGCCAGAAAGACGTTATACGCATGGACGAGGAGCGTCTGCCGGTGCTGAAAAGGCAGTCCGAGAAAGCGGTGCTTGCCGCCGAACTTCTCGACCAGAAAAAGGAGCTTGAAATATCGGTCGGCGCGGCTCATTACGAGGAGCGGCGCAGTGCGATAAAGAAGCTTGACGACGACCTGCTGCTCAACCGTGCGGAATGCGAGCACTACGAAAAGGACGCGGAAAAGCTGCAGGACAAGATAGAGGAAAGCACCGAGAGAAAGCAGCGCATTCAGGCGGAACTTGAACGATTCCGCCGCAGCCGTGAAGCGGTGAACACTGAGATCGCCGAGAAGCGTTCCAGCATTCAGGTGTTCGAGAACGACCTCAGGCATAACGAGAACCGCCGCAGAGAACTTGCCGAGCAGATAGCGAATGCGGAGGAAAGCAGCCGCAGCTTTGACGAGGGAATAAAGGAGTTCCGTCAGAAGATAGCCGACAAGCAGACCGAACTGTCCGAGATGGAGAAGAAGCTGCTTGAAACTCAGTCGAAGCTGTCCGAGATAGCGGAGCAGAACGCCGAGAGCGACAGGCAGTATTCCGAGATAGATCAGAAGCTTGCTCAGGCATATCGTGAGCGCAGCGAAGCCGATGTGAGGTCGGCGCAGGCGGAGCATTCAGCAGCAGAAGCCGAGGAGCAGAAGCAGGCGTTCCTGAGAGATTCAGAGAATGCACAGGCGAAGCTGCAGGAATACAGCGACAGCAAGGCTGCAGCCGAAAAGGCGCTTGCGGAGATAGCCGAGCAGCGTGCCGCCAAGCAGAACAGGCTGGCAGGCTATCAGCGGCTGAACGACGGCAAGGTGCGCCGAATGAACGAAGCCAAAGCCGAAGCCGATAAGGTCAGCGACGAGTTAGACACCAAGCAGAAGCGCTGGAAGCTGCTCGATGATGTTGAAAAGAGCATGGAGGGCTACACCCACAGCGTCAAGGAACTCATGAGGGCTTCGCAGCAGGGCAGAATGTCCGGAATACACGGCACTGTCGCTGATGTGGTCAGCATGGACGAGCGTTACGTTGTTGCGGTGGAAACGGCTCTGGGCGCTGCAATGCAGAACATAATCGTTGACAACGAAGAAACTGCAAAGCGGTGCATACGCTTCCTGAAAGAAACCAACGCCGGACGTGCGACAATGCTCCCCATCACGGCGATGAAGCCGAGATATCTTAACGAGCCAAGGCTCAGTTCTGAGGCTGGTTTTGAGGGAATAGCAAGCGACCTTGTTGAATGCGACGAGGAATATCAGGGCATAATCAAGTATCTGCTGGGACTTACTGCGATAGCGGACGATATCGACACCGCTGCGTTTCTCAGCAAGAAATACGGTGCAAAGTTCAGGATAGTGACGCTTGACGGTCAGGTGGTCAATGCGGGCGGCTCGTTTACGGGCGGCAGCCGCAGCAGCGGTGCGGGAATAATCTCACGTAAGCAGGAAAAGGACGCACTGTACACCGAGGTCATAGCGCTCAGAAAGGTGCTTGCGGAAAAGACGGAAGCATTCAGGCAGTATCAGGCGGAAGCGGCTAAATTCGCAGTCGAGATGGACGGAATGGAGGACGAACTGAAAGCCCTTGATACGCAGGAGATAAACACCCGTGCAGAGGTGTCGAAGTACACAATGCTGACCGAGCAGCTTTCGCAGCAGGGTGAATCGGCACGTCAGGCGCTTGAAAGGTTCGACCTGCAGATAAAGCAGTACAACGAGCAGATGACCTCAGCCGGAAAGGCTGCGGCTGAATGCGGCGAACGTATCGCAGCGCTTGAAGAACAGCTGAAGCAGTCCGGCAGCGAAAGAGAAACCGCAGCAGGGCACATCAGGCAGCTTTCGGACGAGATATCCCGCCTGAATCTGGAGCAGGTGGCAGCGAAGAAAGATATCGACGCATATAACGTTGAGATACGCACACGTGAGGAAAACCGCCGTAATCTGATAGAAAGCAGCGGCAGCTATAAGGAAACGGTGGCTGCGCTTGACGCAGACGACGACCGTATCCGTGTGGATATTGAGCGGGTAAGGAAAGAGATAGAGCAGCACAGCGGCGAGCTTACCGACAAGGAAGCCGACATCAGCCGTGCAATGTCTGAGATAGAGCAGCTGGAACTTAGCATAGGGCAAATGCACCGCGACATCAACGAGGCAAACTCCCACAAGGAGCACTTCGCGCGTGAGACTGCACGTCTTGAGGAGCGGCGCACAAGCGAGGTCAGGGAGCAGGAGCGCATAGTAACCATGCTGCACGACAGCTACGACCTTACGGTGTCGATGGCGGTGGAGCAGGCAAAGCCGCTCGAAAATCTGCTTGCCGCAGAGAATGAACTTGAAAGCCTGCGCAAGAAGATATCCTCGCTGGGCAGCGTTAATATGGAGTCCATCGAGGAATACCGCACGGTGGCTGAAAGGTTCAAGTTCCAGACGGAGCAGCTTGCAGATATCGAAAAGAGCAAGCGTGAACTGGAAAAGCTGATATCCGACCTCACGGAGGACATAAAGACGCGCTTCCTGAACAGCTTCGAGGAAATAAACAAAAGCTTCAAGGAGATATTTGTCAGCATTTTCGGGGACGGAGCGCATGGTGAATTGAAACTCACCGACCCTGAGGACGTGCTCAATTCCGGAATAGAGATACTTGCCGCACCGCCGGGAAAGGTAATAAAGAACCTTATCTCTCTGTCTGGCGGCGAGCAGACTATGGTGGCGATAACGATTTATTTTGCGATACTCAAGCACCGTCCCACGCCTTTCTGTATGTTGGACGAGGTGGACGCAGCGCTTGACGATATCAATGTGGACAAGTACATCACGTATCTGAATCAGTTCAGCAGCCAGACCCAGCTTATGGTAATAACCCACAGACGCGGAACGATAGAGGGCTGCAAGGTGCTTTACGGCGTATTCATGCAGGAAAAGGGAGTATCCAGACTGCTGCGCCGCGAACTTGCCGACGAACTTGACGTGGAACTGAAATAAGGCAACACCGCATAATTATTGTCGTGCGATTGCGCAGTCAGATTTTTCGTCAGATAGTACAATGAGGACGACGCAAGGCTGGTCTGTCGGTCAACCCCTCTGTCACTGCGTGACACCTCCCCCGCAGGGGGAGACCACGCCTTGCTAGGACGAATTGTGCTATATGGCGGAAAATATGCAAGCAAGCGTGCGGCAAAGGCGTTAGCAGTTAATTGTGCGGTGCTGCCTAAGGTCACCCGAATGGAGGTCATATGGGATTTTTCGATAAATTCAAGAAGAAAAAGCAGCAGGAGGACGTCGAAGAAGAACTGCTCAGCGTACAGGACGAAGTAACCGAAGCGGACGAGCAGCCCGACGAGCCCGAAGCCGATATTCCTGCTATGGAGCAGCATGAGCAGTACGCTCAGCAGCCAGCCGAAGCCGAAGCTGCGCCGGAAGAACCGGCATACGAGCCGGAGCAGGGCGACACTTCCGAGCAGCAGGACGATATGGACGAGCAGCCGCAGGATGATCTCCCTGAGGAGCCGAACGAGGACGGCGGGGAAGCCCCGGTAAAGCAGGGACTGTTCCAGAAGCTGAAAAGCGGTCTGAAAAAGACAAGGGACGGCTTCATGAGCAAGGTGGAGCGGCTGATGAACAGCTTCACCAAGATAGACGAGGATTTCTTTGACGAGTTGGAGGAAACGCTGATATTATCGGATATCGGCGCAGAGACCTCCATGGAGATATGCGACAGACTGCGTGCAGCGGTCAGGCGCACAGGTGCGACAGACCCCGCAGAAATAAAGCAGCTTCTGCGTGACATCATTGCGGAAATGCTGACCGGCGAAAACGAACTGAAACTCGACACCAAGCCGTCAGTCGTGATGGTCATAGGCGTGAACGGCGCAGGAAAGACCACCACGATAGGAAAGCTTGCGGCAAACCTGAAATCTCAGGGCAAAAAGGTGCTGGTCGCAGCTGCGGACACGTTCCGTGCGGCTGCAATAGACCAGCTAAACGTGTGGACTGACCGTGCAGGTGTTGATATAGTCAAGCACAGCGAGGGCAGCGACCCTGCGGCGGTAGTATTCGACGCCCTGACCGCAGCAAAGGCTAGAAACGCAGACGTAGTTCTGTGCGATACCGCCGGCAGACTGCACAATAAGAAGAACCTGATGGAGGAACTTAAGAAGATAGCACGTGTCATTGACCGTGAACTGCCCGGTGCGTCCGTTGAAACTTTATTGGTTCTTGATGCGACTACTGGTCAGAATGCAGTCAATCAGGCAAAGCTTTTCAGTGAAAGTGCCGAAATTACGGGAATTGCTCTGACAAAGCTTGACGGAACGGCAAAAGGTGGTATAATAATACCTATAAAGAACGAACTTGGCATACCCGTAAAGCTTGTCGGCGTAGGCGAGAAGATAGACGACCTGCAGCCGTTCATTCCTGCGGACTATGTAAAGGCGCTCTTTGAATAAGCGCTGAATAAGCAATATTTCCCCCACATGGGGTCATAATAATTACAGACTGGAAAGGATCATTTATGAAACATCTTCACAAAACCGGCGAAGAAAAGCCTGCCGCCTCGTCGCCTGTCCGACAGCGGATCATCATTGCGTCAAACAATCAGGGAAAGATCAGGGAGTTCAGAAAGCTTCTTGAGCCGTTCGGATTTGACGCAGTGTCAATGCGTGAGGCAGGCTTTACAGACGAGATAATCGAGGACGGGGATACCTTTGAGGAAAACGCTCATATAAAGGCACGCGCCGTATTTGAGGCGACAAAACTCCCCACAATAGCAGACGACAGCGGTCTTGAGATAGACTTTCTCAACGGCGCTCCCGGCATCTACTCTGCGCGCTATGCCGGAGAGGGTGCAACTGACAAGGAACTTTGCGAGAAGGTACTGGAGGAGATGCACGGCGTGTCACGCCCGCTCAGGGAGGCACGGTTCGTATGCTCTATCTACTTCATTTACGGAGAAGACGATGAATATTCGGTGAACGGTACCATTGAGGGCTACATAGGCGACGAGATGGTCGGCACCAAGGGCTTCGGCTACGACCCGATATTCATGGTCGATGAGGACAGAAGCATGGCAGAGCTTGACGAGGAAGAAAAGAACGAAATAAGCCACAGGGCAAGGGCTTTCGAGCAGCTTGCCAAGATATTAAAGGAGAAATTCGGTCAATGCTGACTAGTAAACAGAGGGCACATCTGCGTTCGATAGCGCAGAGTTACAATACTATATTTTTTGTTGGAAAGCAGGGCATAGGCGACGAGTTGGTGAAGCAGCTTGACGATGTGCTCAACTGCAGGGAACTTATCAAGGTGGGCGTTCAGGAGAACTGCGAATTTACCGCACGCGAGGCTGCAGACCAGCTTTCCGAACTCACGGGGTCCGAGGTGGTGCAGGTCATCGGCAGGAAATTCGTTCTGTGGCGCCGCAGTAAGGATCCCAAGAAGCGGGTGATAGAACTTGAGTGATAACGTAAAAAAGACCGGCATTTTCGGCGGCGCATTCAATCCGGTGCACAATGGTCATGTCCGCCTTGCCGAGGAAGCGGTAAAGCAGCTTAAGCTGCGCAGGCTGCTCATCATTCCGACATATGTTTCGCCGCATAAGCACACCGAACTGCTTCCGTATGAGGACAGAGCAGAGATGTGCAGACGTGCGTTTGGGCATATTCCCGGTGCAGAGGTCAGCGACATTGAGGTGCGCCTTGGCGGCACAAGCTACACGATAAACACTGTACGTGCGCTGAAGCAGCTTTATCCGGACGAGCAGTTCTTCCTGCTCATAGGAGCAGATATGCTTTTCAGCTTTGACAAGTGGTATAAGTATGAATCGCTGCTGAAAGAAACAAAGGTCTGCGCTGCCGCAAGGGACAGCGACAGCTTTGCGGATATGATGGAATACGCCAACGAACTTGGCAGGATAAAGGTCATGCCCACGCAGGCCATCGAACTTTCCTCGACGCAGGTGCGCAGTATTGCGCAGCAGGGCGGGGATATCACTGGAATGGTGCCGCAGGGCGTTGCGGAGTATATCAGCGAAAAGGGACTGTACAGGGCGTGACGGAGGACAGGATTTGAGCAGATACAAGGAATTTGACGGGTATGAGCAGCTTATCCATGAGCGGCTGTCCAAAAAGCGGTTCACCCACAGCATGAATGTGGCGGAGGCTTGCTGGGATCTTGCGGACAGGTTCGGCGGTGACAAGAAACGCTGCTACCTCGCAGGAATGCTCCACGATATCATGAAAGAGGATATTCCGGAAAAGCAGCGGCAGATGACCATAGACAGCGGATTGCAGCCTGATCCCGCTGAGATAGACACTCCGGCATTGTGGCACGCAGTGGCGGGCGCAGCTTACGTAAGAGATAAGCTGAATATCCACGATGAGGAGATAATCACCGGAATACGCTTTCACACCATCGGCTGCGCAAAGCTTACCCTGTTGGAGAAGATCGTGTATCTGGGGGATATGATCTCCGCTGAAAGAAGCTATAAGGACGTTGAAAGGTTCAGGAAGATATGCCACGCCGACCTTGACAAGGCTATGTCGGTGGCGCTGGCTTACAATATCACAGAGGTATGCAGAAAGTGCGGGCATATTCCGGTTTATACCTTTCAGGCGTACAATTACTATCTGAAATACAATAAAGACAAGGAGACCTTATGACTGACAGAGAAGAACTTGAGATCGCCGTAAAGGCGCTTGATTCAAAAAAAGCGCATAATATCACAGCATTGAAGGTCGAGGATCTGACGATACTCGCAAACTATTTCGTTATCGCTTCCGCCACCAGCACCACGCAGGTGAAGTCGCTGGCAGACGAGGTGGAATATCAGCTCGGCGAAAAGGGCGTGAAGCCTAAAAGCATTGAGGGCTATCAGAGCCAGAACTGGATCGTGCTGGACTATTATGACGTGATCGTGCACGTTTTCCTTGAAGAAACAAGGGATTTCTATCAGCTTGAAAGGCTGTGGGCGGACGGCGCGCCTGTTGATATATCTGATATCGTCAAATGACCTGTGTCGCAAAATAACAAAAATTCAACAGTGATATTTGTCTGATTTAACGAAAATCAAAAAAATACATGAATTTTCTGATTACTGCTTGACAAATCAAGGAATTTGCGATATAATTACTTATATACTTTTTGTATAGCTACTATAAAATGTAGATAACCTATGCCTCTTGGCAAAGGGAGGGAAATATAGATGGCAGAAATTCGTCTTGGCAAAAATGAATCTCTTGATACCGCTCTCAAGCGTTTCAAGCGTTCATGCGCAAGGGACGGCGTTCTTGCTGAAGTTCGTAAAAGAGAGCATTACGAAAAGCCTTCGGTAAAACGTAAAAAGAAGTCCGAAGCTGCTCGCAAGCGTAAGTTCTGATTTTACTGAGCTTAGTGCGACAAAAACACAACGGTTGAACCGGGCAGGCTTCCTGTCCGGTTTAATTGTTTAAGGAGGAAGCAAATGCTGTTTAAGCCTACATTCTGGCTGAAAAGCGTGCTGCAGATCGACGAGGAGTTCCTGCGGAGCAACGGCGTCAGGGCGCTTGTGCTGGATATGGACAACACCCTGTCCATGCACGGGAATCCTGCGGCTGAGGCGGGCGTTGATAAGTGGCTCGACGAAATGCGCAGACTGGGCGTGAAAATGCGCGTGGTGTCCAACAACACCAACAAGAGGGTCGCACCGCTTGCCGCAAAGCTGGGGCTGGAATACACCGCAAACGGAGCAAAGCCGTTTACGGCGGGCGTGAACCGTGCAGTTAAGGCGATGGGCGTGAAAAAATCGGAAACGCTCGTGGTAGGCGACCAGATATTCACGGACGTCATGGCGGGCAATTTCGCCGGAATACGCACGGTTCTGGTGGAGCCTTTCCATCTGGAGAAAACGTGGACGTTCAGGCTGAAACGCAGGCTTGAAAGCGTGGTGTTCCATCGGGACTATTCAAAGCTGGAGGAAAAATAAATGGGTATCACATTCGGACCGGGCGGAAACGGCGAAAGCTGGGGAAAGAGAAAATTCCCCGAACAGCTTCCGGAATACCTTTCCGGACTGGGGCTGAACGGCTATGAGATAGAGTGCGGCAGGGGAGTAAGGCTGTCCGAAAAGACGCCTGCGCTGCTTCCCAGACTTGCTAAGGAGCACGGTATATACGTGACGCTCCATGCGCCGTATTTCATTTCGCTGTCCTCGGTGGAGGAGGAAACTCGCCTGAAAAGCGTGGAATACATCTTCCAGTCGGCGCAGGCGGCGCATTCGGTCGGGGCGAGAAAGATAGTCGTGCACAGCGGAAGCTGCTCCAAAATGACGAGAGAACAGGCGACCGAACTAGCAAAGGACACTCTCCGCAGAGCGCAGGAGCGGCTTGACAGCGAGGGCCTTTCGGAGATCATAATCTGTCCGGAAACAATGGGCAAGGTGAATCAGCTTGGTACTCTGGAAGAAGTGCTGGAACTGTGCGGCGTTGATGAAAGATTCCTGCCGACGGTGGACTTCGGTCACCTGTACGCACGCACTCATGGCGGAATAACCTGCCGTGAGGACTATGCGGCAATGCTTGACCTTATCGCAGACAAGCTGGGGAATGAGCGGCTGAACAATATGCACATTCATTTCAGCCGGATAGAGTACACCGCAGGCGGCGAGAAACGCCATCTGACCTTTGAGGACACGCAGTTCGGTCCGGAGTATCAGCCGCTTATGCAGGAGATACACGACCGTGGAATGCAGCCGTCGATAATCTGCGAATCTGCAGGTACGCAGGCTGAGGACGCTGCGGAAATGAAGCGGTATTACGAAAGTCTTTGAGTGTGATGGGGGTAATTATTATGAAGAAAATTCTTTTCATGAACGGTCCTAATCTGAATCTTCTGGGCGAGCGTGAGCCTAACATATACGGCAGCGAAACGCTGAACTCTATAAACGATATTCTCGACCAGAAAGCACGCAGCATGGGCTATGAGCCGGTATTCTTCCAGAGCAATTCCGAGGGTGCGCTTATCGACAGACTGCATGAGGCAAGGCTTGATTTCGCAGGCGTTGTGCTGAATGCCGGCGCATATACTCACTACAGCTACGCCATCAGGGACGCCATCGCAGCGATAAGGATACCCGTTATCGAGGTTCATCTGTCGAACGTCAACAGCCGTGACGAGTTCCGCAAAAACTCGGTGATAGCGCCAGTGTGCAGGGGCAGCATTGCAGGCTTCGGAAGCTATAGCTATACCCTAGGGCTGTATGCGCTGGACAACATTCTGGGTGGCTGCCATGAGTAATATAGAAGTACTGCAGAGTATGCTTTCCGGTGCGGAATGCGGCGCGCTTATCACGTCGGACGTAAGCCGCCGTTATTTCAGCGGCTTCAAGTCCTCGGCGGGAGTGATTCTGGTGACCAAGGAGCAAAGCTACCTTATCATTGATTCACGCTATTTCGACAAGGCGAAGCAGCGGGTCACCGATTGCCGTGTAATGCTGCTTGACGATATGAGAAAGCAGCTTTCCGAGTTACTTTTGAAGCACAATATCCGCACACTGATGATAGAAAGCGACTATATGACGCTGAGCGAATTTGCGGATTACAGGGAGAAGCTGCATTTCGTGGAACTTGACCCCTCCCCGTCGCTGTCGCAGTTCATCTGGGATATGCGGGTGATAAAGACCGAGGAAGAGGTCGGTGCGATAGTCAGGGCGCAGCGCATTGCGGAAAAGGCTTTTGAGCGTCTGGTGGACAACATCAGGCGTGATATGACCGAAAAGCAGGTCGCAGCGCTGCTGAATTACTACATGATGGACTGCGGCGCAGACGACCTGTCGTTTGAAACTATCGCAGCTTCTGGCGTAAATTCGGCTTCCCCGCACGCAGTGCCCACCGACAAGAAGCTGAGCGAGGGCGAGTTCCTGACGCTGGATTTCGGCGCAGTTGTGGACAGCTACCACAGCGACATGACAAGAACGCTTGCAGTCGGAAATGTCACCGCTGATATGGAGAAGCTGTACAATGCCGTTTATTACGCCAACCTTGACGGCATAAAGGCGGTAAAGCCCGGTATTAACGGAAAGGTCGTTGACAGCGTTGCACGTGCGACTCTGGCGGCTTGGGGCGGATACGACAAGTATTTCGGGCATGGGCTTGGCCATGGAGTAGGTCTTGAGATACACGAGCAGCCGACGCTGTCACAGCGCAGCCGCTCTATGCTGAAACCCGGAATGATAGTCACGGTAGAGCCGGGCGCATACATCTCCGGAAAGTACGGAGTTCGCATAGAAGATATGGTAGTAGTTACAGAAAATGGCTGCGAAGTACTCACAAGATCCACAAAAAACCTTATTCACATATAATTTTTCTTGATTTTTTATAAAAAGGGCTTGAAAAATCGGCTGAAATAGGGTAAAATAAGATATGGCTTTATTGCTTATCGAAATAAAATGGACAGGCTGTCCCGCAGGACAGCCAAATAAAGCCGGCGCAGTCGGTAAATTACTGCGCTGCATTTAATAATAATTATTGGAGGTTCCCTACTATGATCACAGCAGGAGATTTCAGAAACGGCATGACTTTTGAGGAAGACGGCAACGTAATGCAGATCATCGAGTTCCAGCACGTTAAGCCCGGTAAGGGTGCAGCGTTCGTAAGAACAAAGGTGAGAAACGTTATTACCGGCTCGGTGGTTGAAAAGACCTACAACCCTTCCGCAAAGTTCCCGACAGCATACGTTGAGAGAAAGGACATGGAGTATACCTATTCTGACGGCGAGCTGTATCACTTCATGGATTCCGAGACCTACGAGGACGTTCCCGTAAACGCTTCCGACGTTGGCGACAACTTCAAGTTCGTTAAGGAAAACATGGTATGTAAGGTTCTTTCCTACAAGGGCAAGGTATTCGGCGTTGAGCCTCCGAACTTCGTTGAACTTCAGATCACCCAGACCGACCCCGGTTTTGCCGGCAACACCGCTACAAATGCGACCAAGCCTGCAACACTTGAGACCGGCGCAGAGATCCGTGTTCCGCTGTTCATCAACGAGGGCGAGGTTATCCGTATCGACACCAGAACAGGCGAATACATGGAGCGTGTAAAGTAATCAGCTGTTCCTGTAAATTTTCTTTGAGTTGATGGACGTGCTGCGTCCGATGACATGAAAGGAAGATCAATATGACTATCGGTGAAAAGGTATCTTATATCAAGGGTCTCGCTGAGGGACTGGCTCTGGACGACTCCACCAAGGAGGGCAAGGTCATTGCCGCTATCGTTGACGTACTCGGTGATATCGCTGACAACCTCGCAGATGTTGACGAGGAACTTGACGATATCGCAGACGTAATGACTGACCTTGAGGAAAGCGTTACCGATCTGGAGGACGAGGTATACGGCGTCGAGGACGATGAGGACTATGACGACGAGGATTTTGAGCAGGATCTGGACGAGATGTACGAAACCACCTGCCCGAAGTGCGGCAATACCATTCGCTTTGACTATGATCAGGCAGCTAACGAGCAGCTTGACTGTCCTAACTGCGGCGCCCATCTTGAGTTCTCACTCGAAGATGACGACGCTGAATGATCCGTGATATGCTGAATTACGCAGGCGGACGACCTCAGGGTCGGCTGCCTGTTTTGTTTAAGGAGAGAACAACTTATGAGTTGGAAAGATAACCTGATAAAGATAGAGCCCTACGTTGCCGGCGAGCAGCCCGACAAGACCGACTTCATCAAGCTGAATGCCAACGAGAATCCCTATCCTCCCGCACCGGGCGTTATAAAGGCGATAGAGCAGTTCAGGGCAGGAAGCCTGAAAAAATACCCCGACGCAAACGCACGCCCGCTTGTGGAGGCTCTTGCAAAGCGATTCGGGCTGAAGCGTGAGAATGTGTTCACGGGCAACGGCTCGGATGATGTGCTGGCGTTGTGCTTCCGTGCGTTCTTCAATTCTGACAAGCCGGTGATATATCCCGATATTACATACTCGTTCTATCCCGTGTGGTGCGATATGCTGAGGATACCCTATGAAACTATTCCGGTCGATGAAAGCTTCAACATAAACGCCGCAGATTACCGCAGACCTAACGGCGGCGTCGTGATAGCCAACCCGAACGCTCCGACAAGTATTGGCAGGGGACTTGATTTCATGCGTGAGATACTGGACGCAAATCCGGACAGCGTGGTCATTTCAGATGAAGCATATGTAGATTTCGGCGGGGAATCGGCTGTGCCTCTTCTGAAAGAATACGAAAATCTTGTCGTGGTGCAGACCTTTTCAAAGTCACGTTCTATGGCGGGAATGCGCATAGGCTATGCGTTAGGCAATGCGGACGTAATATCTGCTCTTTGGGCGGCAAAGGACAGCTACAATTCCTATCCGCTGGACAGCGTGGCTATAGCTGCGGGTGTAGCTTCCGTTGAGGACGAGGACTATTTTACAAAGACGATTCAAAAGGTGATAGCCACAAGGGAAAGACTGAAAGGCGAACTCATCGGAATGGGATTTGACGTTGCAGACAGCCGCACGAATTTCCTGTTTGCGGAGCATGGAAAATACCGTGCAAAGGATATTCAGGAGTACCTGAAAACGCAGGACATTTACGTGCGTTACTTTGCGAAAAAGAGGATAGACAACCGCCTGCGTATCACGATAGGCACTGACGAGGAAATAGACGCGCTTTTATCCGCGCTGAGAAGCTACATTAAATAAACAAAAACAGCACCGTATATGACCGTTTAAGGTCGGTACGGTGCTGTTTTTACTGCACGGCGCTGCTTTTCTGCTGCGGCTTTGCGAAAAGTTCACGCAGCCCGAAAGCAAGCAGGAATATCGCATACAGCTTTCTCAGCAGGTCGTTGCCCATTACCTGCGAGCCAAGCGTGCCGAGTATTGCGCCGAGAATGCCGCCGGGGATCATGCTGAGAACCAGCTTTTTGTTGATAAGCCCCGCACGCAGGTGCATTATTACAGACAGCACGGCGACCGGAAGAAAGAACAGCAGGTTGATTCCCTGCGCAGTACGCTGGGCTATACCCTCAAACAGAGTGAGCCAGATAAGCAGTACGAATCCGCCGCCAAGTCCCATGGAAGCAATAACGCCGGATAAAAAGCCAACTATCGCATTTATCATGTGAATAAAGTCCTCACAGCGGCGGCGCATATCAGCCCGCCGAACAGGCGCTTGAGCCACACGGCACGTATTTTGCGCAGAAAGATCGAGCCAGCCGCCGCACCGGCTAGTCCGTACGGAACGTACTCCCACGCAGTTTTATAGTCGAGCCCGCCGCTGAACATATACGATATCGTGGCAGTAACGCTGAGCACGAATATCAGCGCCACAGAACTTGCGTGTGCGGTCTGCGTCGGGTCAGAGCCGCTTTCATTTGCCGCCTGTTCCCGCTCGATTATCGGGACTGCTGCAACGCCGCCTCCGCTTCCAAAGAAACCGTTGAGAAGTCCGCATATCATTCCCTCAAAAAAATGCTTCATAAAAAATCACCCGAATATAGCTTGCGCAATAATTCGGGGTTTATTGTTATATCATTCTGGTATTTTCAGGCATGATGTGCGTGCGGTACACACGGCTGTAAATAAAGCTGCGCAGTGCCAGAAAGCGTTCGTCGCTTATCGGCTGTGTAGTCATCAGCTTCAGCGGGATAACTGCGCCGCCGTTATAAAAGTCAGGCTGAAAATATTCGCCCATGTTCAGGAAGAATCCCATGCGCTGATAAAAAGCTATTCGCCGGCACTGCACAGCGCCGTCCGGCGGCTCGACTTCAAGCACTGTGAGATAGGGTGCGGTGATATTCATATAATGCCTTAGAAGCGACGTACCCGTGCCCTTTCCCCGAAGCGACGAAGCTACTGCGAAATGCTCCACAAAAGCGGTGCGTTCCTCAGGGAACTCGTAATAGTCGATGAATGCCTGCGGAATACCGTCCGGCTCATAGCACAGGCAGCGAAATTCACTGCGGTTGTATTCAGAATATTGCAGAGCCTCGCTGCCGCGCTCGGTGGGCGGGAATGAATATTCCATGATACCATATAGCTGATGGAATTTTTCACGCGGCATAGGCTCGTTTTTGCTGTATATTTTTATGTCTTTCAAGAAGCAACTCCCCTTCAATAAGATTATAGCATAGAATACTTCAAAATTCAAGTCGGTCAGCAGGCTGAATAAAATACAAGCCATGTGCAATAGAATTAGAACATCATTGAACTGGAGGTATATTTATATGCTGACATTTTTGGAATTTGCACTTCAGAATCTTCTTTTTATAGGGCTTCATCTTGATTCAAGAAGCTCGTTCCCCAAGCAGCTGAGCAAGGCTGAGGAGCAGGAGTGTATCGAAAGAACAGCCGCAGGCGATCAGGAAGCACGAAATAAGCTGATAGAGCATAATCTAAGGCTTGTTGCATATATCGTCAACAAGAATTATCCGGAATACAGCAGGGGAGGTCAGCAGGACGCAGACGACCTGATATCAATAGGCACTATAGGGCTTATCCGTGCTGCGGAAACATTTGATTATACTAAGGGAAGCCATTTTTCTACTTATGCTTCGAGGTGTATAGATAA
>CAKSEC010000006.1 GCA_934446355.1 uncultured Oscillospiraceae bacterium
ACTGGGGTTGCGGCGCTCAACACCGGGCGGGATTTTATCGGTATCGAAAAGGATTCCGGCTACTTTGAAATTGCGCAGAAACGCATTGAAGAGGCACAACAGCAAATCAGATTAACAGGATAATTAAGCACTATGCAGCAATGCACGGTGCTTTTTTCATGCCCCGAAAGAGGTGATACTGTGGGCATAACAGACAGCAAAGCCCGCCAATACGCCGTCTGGGCTTCCGGCGAGGACAACAATGCCGTCGGGAAATATGTCCGCAGGCAGGCTCGGCAGTGGCTCGATATCGCTGACGGGAATAATCCCGCCGCATATGTAGACGAGCAGGAATACGAGAAAATCATGAAGCTTCTGGGGCTGATGATACACCCGGACCTTCACAGGCCTATGCCGGAGGCTCTGGAGGACTACGCCATGTTCTTTATTACGGCGCTGTTCTGCACCAAGTCGGAGGACGGCAGGAGGTACTATTCGGACGGGCTGTTGGAGATAGCCAGAAAGAACTTCAAGACGTTCACTTCCGGCGTTATTTTCGTGCTTGCGATGGTCGCTCTGCCGAAGTTTTCCCGCCTGTTCTCGGTCGCACCAGACTTGAAATTATCTTCGGAACTTAAAATAGCCATCAAGAAGATAATCAAGTCCTCGCCGGCGCTCGAAAAATACTTCAAGGTAATGCGTGTTGAGATACGCTGCCTGTTCACCGAAACGGAATATATGCCACTCGCCTACTCCAACGACAAGCTTGACGGTAAGCTTGCGCACGTGTTCCTTGCAGATGAGGTGGGAGCAATGGACAGCTATCCGGTGGAAGCCATGCGTTCCTCACAGGTCGTTCTGAAAGACAAGCTGGGTATCCTGATATCCACGCAGTACCCGAACGACAGCAACGGGCTTACCGACGAGATAGACCTTGCCAAGAAGCAGCTTGACGGCATTTACGACGGCAGGCGGAAGTATTTTGCGCTGCTGTTCGAGCCGGACGAGGAACTGAAAAACGACTGGCAGACCGACGACAATGTCCTGCTGCAGGCGAATCCCGTTGCGGTGAGCAATCCGGACCTGCTGGACACCTTGCGGGATATGCGGTCGCTTGCCGTTCTGTACGAAAACAAGCGGGAGAATTTTCTTTGCAAGCACTGCAATATTCAGTACTCGGGCATAGGCTCTGAGGGGTATGTCGACCAGATGGCGCTGCAGAAGTGCCGGTTTGAATGCGAATATGATTTCTGGCGGGGGCGGGACGTATACTTAGGGCTTGACCTCTCGCAGACCGAGGATAACACCGCCGTTGCGATGGTCGCCCTTGACGATTCAGGGCGCATTCACGCAAGAGTGTGGGGCTTCCTGCCGAAAGACCGTATCGCTGCGAAAACCGCAAAGGAAAAGGTGGATTACGCACGGCATATTGCGGACGGCGAGTGCTTTGCCTGCGGCGGAGAAGTCATTGATTACGGCTTTGTGGAGCGGTTCATTCTCGGTCTGCCTGAAACGTACGGCGTGAATATCGTGCAGCTTGGCTTTGACCGGTACAATGCGATATCCACCGTTCAGAAGCTTGAATCGGACGAAAACTGCCCGATAGAATGCGTTGAAATAAGGCAGCATTCCAGTGTGCTTCATGCGCCGACAAAGCTGCTGAAAGAATATATCCTGCGGCAGGAGTTCTGCTATGATCCCAACAGGCTGCTTGAAATAAACTTCTCGAACGCCCGCTGCACCGAGGACACCAACCTGAATAAATACGTCAACAAGAAGCGTTCCGCCGGCAAGGTGGACATGGTCGTTGCGCTTATCAACGCCGTGTTTTTGCTGCAGCAGGATATGCTCAGCGGGGAGGATTTCGGGGTGCAGTATTGATTACGGAGGTGATGGCATGGGCGGTCGCGGGGCTTCAAGCGGGGCGAAAAGGGTTGACAATTCCGGAAAAAGTGATATAATAAAAGTAGGAAGTGAAGGAATGTTCCGAAAAAATCGCTCCGGCAAAATTGAACCTATGCCTAAAAAGCAGCTTCGCAAAATTCAGCGTGCTTTTCAGCGGCAGGGCGGTATTATCCAGATGGACAAAGAAACTGATGAATACCTCAGAACCAAACACGCAGAAGGCATAACCTATGATTCAAAGACGATTCTCCTCAGGCAGAATCCCGGACGTGCGAGTGTTTTTGAGGAACTGATACATACTGCTCAATACCGTGACGGCAAAAATGATGGTTCACGCAAAAGCGTGTTGTTGAACGAAATAGAAGCTCAGAACAAGCTGATAAGGAATGCAAAAGCGTATAAGCTGACAGAAAGTGAAATAAATCAAACCCGTAAAGCTTTAAGAATGTATACAGACGAACTTGAAGCATACAACGTTACGCATGGAGGTGGCTGATTATGTTAAAGGTTATAGACATTTTCCCGATAGGCAACAGGCTTTCTGTTACTCTTGACGGCACAAGCGACAGGCTGGCAAACGGCTCTCAGCTTATTGACAGCCATGGAAATGCAATCAGAGTTCTTTCGGTTGGCATGGTAAGGTACAACGATCCTGCCGAAATAGGAAAAACAACGACGGTTCTTATTGAAAAGTGCAACATTGATGTCGGCACTGAGCTGTCAATAGCATAACCCCCAAATCAAATAAATCAGCACGTTGAGTAATCAGCGTGCTATTTTTATACCCGAAAGGAGACCCCATGTCCAACCCATCGCTGCAAGTGAATTTCTCCGCCAACACTGCGGGCTTCTCGCAGGGAATGAGCCAGCTAAAGCAGAAGCTTTCGGAACTCAACACACAGCTGGAGGAAAATAAGCAGAAAACACGTGAAACCAACGCACAAATAAAGGAGTACGAAAAGGAACTCAAACAGCTTGAAGCAGCGGAAAAGAACAGCGCCGCCGCTGCGGCAGAGCAGCAGAAGGAAATGCAGGCTCTGCGTGAGCAGATAGCGCAGTCCTCGCCGAAGCTGCTCGACCTGAACACTCGCCTAGAGGAAAACAAGCAGAAAACACGTGAAGCGAATGCTCAGCTAAAGGAATGCGAAAAGGAACTCCGGCAGCTTCAGACTGCCACTCAGAACGGAAGCAACGCCACTGCCGAGCAGCAGTCACGAATGCAGTCGCTGCGGGATAAGATATCGCAGACTACTTCCAGTATAGCCGTATTAAAGACGGCTCATCAGCAGCTTCAGGCGGCGATAAGTCAGGAAAATGCGCAGCTTCGGGAGTATCAAAGGAAGCTGAGCCAGATAGAGGCTTCGACCAGAAACGGGAACACCGCCACCGGCGAACAGCAGGCCCGAATGCAGGAACTGCGTGACCGCATAGCGCAGACGACTTCGCAGCTTGGAACGCTCCGCACTGCGCAGCAGGACCTGCAGGGGCAGATACGCTCGACAAATGCGGAGATAGAGAATCAGGAAACTAAACTCGAATCAGTGACGTCCGGCGCTATGACGATGGGAGATGTGCTCAGGGCTAATCTGTGGTCGTCTGCGATACAGTCGGCGGTGAGAAAGCTGACTTCCTCGCTGAAACAGGCGGCGCAGTACTGCTATAATGTAGGCACGTCGTTTGAATCGGGAATGTCGCAGGTGAAAGCTATTTCCGGCGCTTCGGAAAGCGAACTGGCGCAGCTTACGCAGCGTGCAAAGGACCTCGGTGCGCAGACAAAGTTCACCGCTTCGCAGGCTGCAGAAGCAATGAACTATATGGCAATGGCGGGCTGGAACGCTCAGCAAATGCTTGACGGCATTGACGGCGTTATGAGCCTTGCGGCAGCTTCGGGCGGCGACCTTGGTCAGACCTCGGATATCGTGACGGACGCCATCACTGCGTTCGGGCTGAAAGCGGAAGATGTGGCGCATTTCTCTGATGTTCTTGCTGCAGCGGCGGCGAATGCGAACACGAACGTTTCCATGATGGGCGAAACGTTCCAGTATTGCGCACCTATCGCCGGCGCACTCGGCTTCACGATAGAGGACGTTTCGGAAGCCATCGGTCTTATGGCGAACTCCGGCATAAAGTCAAGCATGGCAGGAACTGCGCTCAGGACGCTGTTCACGAATCTGTCGCAGGAAGTGAAGATATCAGGACAGAGGATAGGCGAAATAAGCGTGCAGACCAGCAATGCGGACGGCTCTATGCGCTCGCTCAAAGATATTCTGGCAGACCTCAGGGAAGCGTTCTCGCAGCTTACCGATTCCGAGAAAACCGTTCAGGCAGAATCGATCGCGGGCAAATACGCAATGTCGGGCTTCCTTGCGCTGATGAATACCGGCGAGAACGACATAAACAAGCTGCGCACCGCTATTGAGCAGTGCGACGGCGCTTCTGCGCAGATGGCGGATACCATGCAGAACAACACCGCCGGCGCAGTTGTAATCATGCAGTCTGCGATAGAGGGGCTCGGAATTGCGGTTTATGAGAAATTCGGCGACCGCCTGCGCGGTGATATAAACGACCTTACAGACGTATTCACCAACCTCAGGGAGCGTGTGGAAAGCGGCGACCTTGACGAGGTATTCGACCGTGTGGCAGCCAAAACCGGAAAAGCCGCAGACCAGCTTGTGGACTTTGCCGCCGAGGCTTTGCCGTCTGCGATAGAGGGGCTTGCGGACTTCATTTCTTTCCTCATAGAATACAGGGGCGTTATTCTTGGGGTGATTGCAGCAACGCTGACGTTCAAGGCTGCTTCTTCGCTCGGAAATATGTTTGCGACCCTTGCGGGAGCGATAAAGGGCGTAACCGCTTCGCTTGCAGGTCAGACTGTGGCGACTGCGGCGACCACTGCTGCGACCCAGAAGCTGACCGCTGCGCAGATAGCCGCAAATATAGCCGCAAACGCTAATCCTTACGTTCTGCTGGCTTCTGCTATAATCGGTCTGGCTGTGGGAATAGGCACGCTGATAGGCAGCAATACGAGCGCAGCCGAAAGCTTCGAGGAACTCAGCAAGAAAGCAAAGGAACTCAACCAAACCGCCGAGGAGTCGGTTTCCGCAGCAGAGGACGTCCACAAGCTAGTTGAGGAATACAAGGATATCAAGAGGACCGCCGACGATACCGAGGAAGCAAAACAGCGGCTTTCCGAGATTCAGGACACACTGGTGGATACCTACGGCGTGGAGGCGGACAAACTCGACCTTGTAAACGGAAAGTACGAGGAACAGCTACTGCTGCTGCAGAATATCGCCGACGCCAAGGACGAGAACGCACAGTACAGCGTCAGGGCGGCTTACTATGCAGACGTAGCGGCGCAGAGAACCTTGAGCCTTTCCGACGGCAAGCCCGACAGCACTCTCAACGACCTTGCTTCATACGATTTGAATCTTGCCACGGAGCTTTCCGATTCCTTGCAGCAAATAGCGAGCAAGCACGGCGTAGAATATTTTGCGGGCAAGTTTGAGAACGGCTCATCATATGAAACGCTGGCGGCAATTTATTCGGATTTCCTCGACGAGAACAGCGAGTTATTCGATAATATCATCACAAGCGGGTTCTTTACAAACGGAAACGACGATTCCGATGGAATAATGCGCCGTCTTTTTGATGAGGTCGTAGAAGCACGGGAAGAAATGTCGCTCGCCGCAGAGCGCTTTAACGAAAACAAGACGCTGTATGACGAACTGTCAGCCCCAAAGCCCGACGGCGGCGAAAGTACGGACGAAAGCAAGCCCGAAAACTGGATGATGTACGAATACTCCCAAAAGGGGCTTGCTGAACAGGCGGCGTACAAGAAATATCGCAACGAAGTCACCGGCGTTGATTGGGACGATTACGACTCAGTAAAGAAATATCTTGAATACCTCAGAGATATTGAGGAGATTACCGAAACGCAGTATTACGACCGTCTGGAGGAGCAGGCGAACACGCTGCTTGAACACAATTCCGAAAAATGGCGTACTGCAATGGCTGAGATATACAAGGGCAGAAACAAGGGCAGCGGTTCAGGCGACAGCGGCGACGGGAACGAATACGACAGCGAAAAGAAATACCTCAAATGGCGGCTTGATATGGGGTATATCACGGAAGCTGAATATTATAAGAACCTCGCCGAACTGCGCAACCGCTACCTTGACGAATCCTCGGATAAATGGCGGCAGGCAACGCTTGAAATACACAAATACCAGCTAAGCCAGAACAAGAGCAAGCTGGACGGCATAAAGGACCAGTACGACAGCGCTCTTGCGGCTATTGACGAGGAAATAAAGCAGCACGACCGTGACCGTGAGGACGAGGACATCGATCAGCAGATAGCCGATATAGAAAAGCAGCTTGAATATGCAAGGCTGGACGATTATTCACGTCAGCAGCTTGAACAGAAGAAGCAGGAGCTGCTTGACGAAAAGTCGGACACTGAGTGGCAGCGGCAGAAAGAGGACGAGCGGGAAATGCTCAGCACTGTTTACACGCTGGCAAAGGACGCATATGAACAGGGCACGGCAGACCTGCAGTCGGCTCTGCAGACGGCTTCTGCGGTATTCTCGGCGGTGGGCACGGGCGCTTCTCAGGTGGCTTCTACGGTGTCCACGGTCAACAATAACAGCGTCAGCATGATAATGAATGCAGTCAGCCAGACCTCCGAGCAGATTGCGGCGGCGGTCATAAAGGCTCTTTCATCTGAGATATAGGAGGCGGCATGGGGTTATTTGATTTCATAAAGAGAGAAAGGCGGGCGCAGCCGGAGCAGAGCATTTCAGTCGAGCCGGAATGCGGCGACGTTCTGCTGCGTTCGCTTATCGGCGGGAACCAGATGGACGAGAAAAAGGCGATGTCCATTTCCGCTTTTTCAGCTTGCGTGGATTTTGTTGCAGGCACTGCGGCACGGCTTCCGGTGAAGCTTTTCCGTGACTGCGCAGAGCACCAGACCGCAGAGGAGATAACGGACGACAGGCGGCTGGGGCTTCTGAACAGCGACGGCGGCGACCTGCTGACCTCATACGAGGCACGAAAGGCGCAGATCAAGGATATGCTGCTGTACGGTTCGGGATATATGTATATCGATCGGAGCGGTCCTGCGGTGCGGTCGCTGCGTTATGTCCGGCGGAGCGCAGTCAGCGTAAGCGTAAGCCCCGACCCGATATTCAAGGACGCTGATTTTCGGGTGAACGGCAGGCAATATTACCCGTGGGATTTTATTATAATCACACGGGGCAGCCGAAACGGCGTGACCGGTGTAGGCTTGCTTGAGGAGAAGCCAGACCTGCTTGTGACGGCTTACGATGAGATGATCTATGAGCGCACCGTTGCGAAAACCGGCGGCTCAAAGAAAGGCTTCCTGCAGGCTGAACACAAGCTGTCCAAGCCCGCCATTGACGAACTCAGAAGCGGCTGGCGGGAGATGTACGCTTCCAACGAAAACAACATGGTCGTGCTGAACGACGGCGTGAAGTTCGCTCCGTCTGGCAATTCCTCGGTTGAAATGCAGCTTAACGAACACAAGCTGACGAACGCTGAGATGATTGCGCAGTGCTTCGGGCTGTCCGCAGCTGTGGTTTCCGGCAGAAGCACGACCGATGAATACATGGCGGCGATACGCACGGGAGTTCTTCCGGTGGTCGAGAGCATACAGTCTGCGCTTGACCGTGCGCTGCTGACGGAAAGCGAAAAGGCGCAGGGGTTGTATTTCATGCTTGATACTTCGGAACTTCTGCGGGGCGATATGGTGAGCCGTTTCAGCGCTTATTCAGTCGCACTGCAGAACAATATCATGAGCATTGACGAGGTGCGTTACCGTGAGGACCTCCCGCCGCTGGGATTCAACTTCATGCGGCTGGGGCTTGCTGATGTGCTTTATGACCCGAAAACTGGGAGGATCATTACGCCGAATACGGGAATCGTGCAGGAAACGTCGGAGGGCGCGAATACCTCTGAGCAGCACGCCCTTGTTGAGGAACGTGCCCGCCACTGGACAAAGGGCGCGCACGGGTATTTCACGGGGAGTTATTCGGACGGAGCCGATGGCGGTTCTGGCGGAAAGGGACTTGACAAATCGGGCGGAAGTGGTATAATAGACATAGGCAAAAGTCTGAGCGCAGCCGCAAAGAATTATTCCGTTCGGCTTCCCGATAGCAGAAACCACACTAAGCTTGCCGAAAATCAAAAGATACATGGAAAAGCGTTCGCAGGAAGGGGCACTGGAACAGAGATAAAAGAGCGATTCAGGCTTGAATCGCTGTATCAGATACCAGCTGATGAATGGCAAAAGATGAGTGGAAAAGGCTATGTCGTTGTTGATGGCAAGAAACGATATGCAGAACTGCACTGGTATGAATCTAACGGCACCGTTGTTGATATGAAAGTCAAGAGGTATTTAGATGAAAGTTAGATATAAGAACGAAACTGGTGTATCCCTGACAAACGGAAACATTTACACTGTTTTGTCCGTTGAAAATGGGCTTTACAGAATAGTTGATGACACCGGAGAGGATTATCTGTTCTATCCCGATGAATTTGAGGTAGTTAGCGAATAAAACAAACAACTGAATATTAAAAAGCACTTACGTTTGTAGGTGCTTTTTCTTATGCGAGAAAGGAGGGCAAAATGCGCAAAATCACATACACGAATCTTGTGAACGGGCTGTCCGCTGAGTTTTCCTCGGATAGCCCGACAATGCACCTGAAGCTGTCCGGATTCGACGGGAACAGCGTCGCTTCAAACGCTATAGCGTACACGCCTGTCGGTCTGGACGGTCAGAAAACCGTATCCTGCAGGCTTTCGCCGAGAACTATTGTCGTTCCGGTAGAGTTCACCGCTAAGGTCGGCGAAAGGTATTCACGTTCGGGCGCACTGGCAATATGGCAAAAGCTGCAGAAAGTATTCGTTCCGCTGCATGAAGGCTGGCTGGTCTGGTCGGACGGCACGAACTCCCGCAGGATAAAGTGCAGGACCACTGAAACGCCGAAGCTTACCGAGATACTGCCGTATTTGTTTACCGCCAGCTTTACGCTTATCGCTGATTATCCCTACTGGGAAAGCTGCACAGAGCATAACATTGCGGTCACGGCGGGAACGTCGCACATCTCAATAATGAACGACTGCGGGCTTGAAGTTCCTATCTGTGTGGACGTTCCGGGCGATTGCCTGAACGCATTCATTCTTATGTCGGACACAGCCGGCGAGGGTCTGGCGTTCGGCTCGAAAATCGAGCAGGGGTTCACGATCGACACAAAAGAATGCACGGTAACTCTTGCGGACGGAACTCTTGCGAATCATCTGCTTACCGTGAACAGCAGTTTTTTCAAGCTTAAGCCCGGCAGCAACGTGCTTCGCGCAATAGGGCTCGGCGGCGGAAACGCAGCCATCAGGTGGCGGGAACTGTATATGGGGGTGGATTAATGGCTATTTCGATATTCACGCCGCCGGAGGTCGGGAAAGAGTGGCAGAAGTGCAAGGCGGGCGACATCTGCGACTGCATTTCTTACGAGTACGAAAAATTCTTTAACGGTGTAGGCACGTTCACGATGGAACTTCCGATAAGCACACGCTTTCGGGACAAGCTGGAAGTCGGGTCGATACTTGTGACCGATTCCGGCGACGCATTTATAGTCAAGAACATCAAGACCACGCTCGACAAGATAACGCTGACCGGATACGACCTGAACGGGCTTCTGTGCGACCGTATCACGCTGTATTCAGGAGAAGTCGCAGGCACTGACGGCACGGACCCGTTCAGCGGCAGCACAGAGGCCTGCGTAAAGCATTACGTATCATTTAACATGGTGGATTGCCCTGACGAAAAGCGCATACTGCCACGCTTCGGGGTCGCAGAAAACACGCTCGACCGTGGCATAGCGGACGACCATGCGCTCCCTCGGCTGCAGAATCTGCAGGAACTTGTAACCGAGATATGCGGCGGCGCGGGGCTCGGCTGGAGGGTATCCATAAGCGACAACACATCGGGAACGACGCAGCCCGTTTTCGTGTTTGATGTTGCCGAACAGGTCGACCGCAGCGCAAATCAGTCCGACAGGAGCACGGTCGTTTTTTCGGAGAAACTCCACAACGTCGAGGGGATAACACGTGAGGTGGGCGTTACTGCGTCAAGGAATGCGGTCTACCTTGATTTTGACGGCACTGTTATACAGTACCCGCAGCAGGGTGACAAATCAGGGCGGGAGGTGGGGACAGGATATAGTCGGCGGGAGGAATACTGCCAGATGTCCGGCAAGAGCCTTGACCCCGATGTTTACTGTGTGGAAGCTGAACAGCACATTGCCGACCGCATGGAAGCGACTGATTCGCTCACGGTGGAAGCCGGGAATCCGCTTGATTACGGCGTCATGTACGATGTAGGCACTATCGTGTCGGTATACGACAGCGAAAATAAACTGCAGCTTGACAGCGTGATATCTGCGGCGACTGTCCGACGTTCCGGCTCGGAATACTCGGTCAGGCTGACGCTCGGCGAGAGCAAGCCGAAGCTGCTCGACCAGTACCAGAAGAAAAGCAGCGTGACTCAGAGGACGGTGCGCAACGAATCGGGAACGGTTTCCGGAAACTATGTGACCGGAATCAAGTTCCTGACGGGCGGGTTCGACCTGACGTTCCAGACGCCGGGCGGTGCGAATACCAACAAGTTTACGATTGCTGAGGACGGCGCAGGAAATATCACGAAAATAACAAATAAGACTGCGGGAAGGAGCATTGATGTGACATATGAATGACGATTACAAGAAAGGCTTGGTGACTGGGCTTGCAATGCAGCCGCTGTATGTGGTTACGGAACAAGACGGCGGCAAAGCCAAAACCGAAAATTACTGCTCTGCCACCGTAACGACCGCCTTGCTGAGCGACGACGGCAAGTGTAAGTTTATCAATTTTGAGGAGGGATAAAATGGCTTACATCAATAGCATACAAATACCGCCGCAGGAGAGCGCAGAGGCACTTGCGCAGGCGGCAGCTTCGGCGCTCGCTAATGCGTTGGGGTGGACGTCGGACGGGACGTCCGTCTGGCAGGACGAGGACAAGAGTGGACTAAAATTTGTATTCGCATATAGTGTTTCATCAGTTTTTCCGGGGGTAGGTAACAGTCTGACACAGCAAGCCAATAAACCTGTTGATTACAAAGCGGACACGTATTATGTGCTCGATTACTACGACACTGGGAACACCGTTGCTGTGGGACTGCGAACGGCAAGCGGAGTAATTTGCTTACCGGCGGCCAGGTGTGCCGGGTGTAACGAGCATACCCGCAGGGCAGTCTGCGCCGGTGTACGGGGCGAACGGCGAGGTGTATCTACTGGGAACTGGCTCGGTAATGCTCATCGGCAGCGACTACAGCACGAACCCTTTTAAGACGTCCACAGCCTCGGGCGGCTCAGCGGTGGACGAAGTAGCCAGAGCCGCTATAGATGCGCACTCAGGCAATACTGAGATACACGTTACTGCGGAGGATAAGGCGGCGTGGAACGGAGTGAGCCGTTTGACGGGGATTTTATGCTCTAATTTCAAGCCTAGCATAAACATATGTATCCTTCCACTTCGGCTCCCCATTTTCGTTCTTGAAGAAATAAATATTCTCCCGAAAATGCGCTTCCCGCCGAAAACCTGCCTTTTCGAGAAGCCGCCATGAGCGCTCATTTAGCGGGTCGCATTCTGCAAAAAGCCGATGGACGCCATGGTTCAGCAGATGATAGGACACAGCAGATAAAGCTTCGTAAGCATATCCCTGCCTTTGATATCTTTGATTGATGATAAAGCCCATTTCTCGTGAATCAAAATCTCTGTTCCCGCAGTAAATGTTACCAATCACTTTGCCAGCAGATTTTAGTTCTACCGCGTAAAACTCCTCAGAACCGACCCGATAGCTGAGATGTTCCCGTCCGTTCTCATAGGTGAGCCCCGGATACCCCTCAAATTCGTCGTTTTCAAGCTGGTGCAGAAACTCGAACAGATCATCGTAGTCCGATTCCTTGAATTTGCGCAGGATAAGCCGCTATGTTTCGATTCGATCCATAACTTTCCTCCATAGAAACATTCATTAATAATAGTAATTAACCACCGAAATTCTGACATAATCACGGTGGATTTTTGCTATATCGTAACTAATCGTATTAGTTATACAGCAGTAAAAATCGCCCCCAGCGTTAACTGGTGGCGATTTTTCCGGCTTAACCGGCTTGGCGGAGAGGAAGGGATTCGAACCCTTGTGGGGTTGCCCCCAAACGGTTTTCAAGACCGCCTCGTTATGACCACTTCGATACCTCTCCAAAAAAATGGAGCTGCTAATCGGAGTCGAACCGATGACCTCATCCTTACCAAGGATGTGCTCTACCAACTGAGCCATAGCAGCATCTCATTTTTTTGTTTTCGTCAGTTCCCTGACGACTATATTATTATATCACGTCGAAGTCGGTTTGTCAATAGCTTTTTCAAAAAAAATTTTCTTTTTTCGATTTATTTGTGAAAAGCAGTCGCAGCACCTAAAACGCCGATCGTTAGTCAGTATCGGTGCGCTTCTTTGAGAACAGCTTTCTGGCCTTCTCTGCCACCATGCTGCGGCGTGCTGACTCGGCAGCTTCATCAACTGAATAACCTCCATCTTCCCTTTTCAGAACGCTCCCCTCGTGTACTCCCTCCGGAAGGTCCGATACCGGTATATCAAGCCTGTCGCTGCCTGAATATATCACAGCGATCCCGTCCTCTATCCTATCGACCACTATCATGCAGCTTCCTCCGTTTCCTCGCTGTCTGGCGAATACCTGTCCGTGTGAACGGTCAGAGTATTCCCGTCGCTGACAAACACTATATTTCCGTGAGCCATCGTCGTGTACAGAGATTTGCAGCCTATCTCCCACAAGCGATTCAGTACCTCGGTTTTGGGGTGACCATAGGAATTACCCTCGCCGACGCATATCACCGCATATTCAGGCTTGACTGCTTCCAAGAACGCCGGCGTACTGGACGAAGTACTGCCATGGTGTGCCACTTTCAGCACGTCGCTGCGTATATATTCGCCGCTGTTGACTATGTCGCTTTCTGCGGCACGCTCAATGTCGCCGGTGAACAGGAACGAACGCTCCCCATGCACAAGACGGCAGGCTATTGAAAAATTATTCAGCGATGAGTAATCGTCATGCACCGGCGAAAGGATCTCAAGCACTGCCCCTGCGCCCAGTTCAAGCTTCATACCCACGTATGAGTATTCAGCGTCGATCTCCTTGCGGCTTATCACATTCAGCATTTCCTCAAAGTTGCCGCCGGTCGGCATTATGCTGTCAGGTATTTCAGGCATAATGATCTTCCCTATTGAAAACTCATTCAGTATATCGGGCATTCCGCCGATGTGATCCTCATGCGGGTGAGTTGCGATGACATAATCCAGCCGCCTAAATCCAAGTTGGCTGATGTAGCGTATCACACGGTCGGAGAATACCCTTTCGCCTGAATCAATGAGCACCCTTGTGTCGCCCGCTACGATAAGTTCGCAGTCTCCCTGCCCAACGTCAAGAAAGTACACAGCTATCTCGCCGTCTGCGACAGACACGGTGCTGTTGTTTCCGCCGCCAAGCGCAGCGACTATTTCAGCGGTGGTGGGGATAAACTCAAGCTTGAACACCTTTTCGTTCAGGTATATTCCTAGAGATAGGAAAAACATCACCGCAAAAACGATCATTGTATATTTATGAACGCGGCCTTCCGCCGCCTTTTTTGGTTTTCGGTTTTTTTCCGCCATTTGCGAACCCTCTTTCCCTGCCGTGCGTGTTGGCAGGTCTATTGCCGGAAGCCCTTGCGCTTTGCGGCTCTGACGGCGGGATAAGACATTCCTTGCCAAAGCCTATCAAATCTCGGCGTTTCGCCATTATCAGTGCCTTTTCGACCAGTCTGCGATTCTCCGGCTTGAAATACTGCAGAAGCGCACGCTGCATTGCTTTCTCTTCTGGAGTTCTCGGAATAAAGACCGGCTCCATCGTATACGGGTCAAGTCCTGTCCAGAACATTGCCGTGGAAATAGTTCCCGGCGTCGGGTAGAAATCCTGCACCTGCTCAGGACGTATGTTATGCTTTTTCAGGAACACAGCAAGTTCCACCGCTTCATTCAGCGTACAGCCGGGGTGGCTTGACATCAGGTAGGGCACTAAATACTGCTCCTTGCCGCACTTTTTTGTTGCCGCATAGAACCGCTTTTCAAATTCCTCATAGACCTCAATATGCGGTTTCCCCATGTAATCAAGCACCTTGTTGCTTGCGTGCTCCGGCGCGACTTTAAGCTGACCGCTGACATGATACTGAACAAGTTCGTCCAGAAAATCGTTGTTCTTGTCCTGCAGCATATAGTCGTAACGTATGCCCGAACGGATAAACACCTTTTTCACTTTCTTTATCGAACGAAGCCTGCGGAGCAGTCTGATATAGTCGCTATGGTCGGCAATGAGATTCTTGCATGGCGTTGGCGCAAGGCACTTCTTACCCTTGCACATACCGTATTTTTCCTGCTTCTCGCAGGACGGGTGACGGAAGTTCGCAGTAGGTCCGCCGACGTCGTGTATATAACCCTTGAAGCGTGGATTCTCAGACAGCTTCACCGCTTCCTCATAGACGGAATCCTCGCTGCGGGTCTGCACCTTTCTCCCCTGATGAAGCGCAATAGAGCAGAAATTGCAGAAACCGAAGCAGCCGCGATTATGGGTGATCGAGAACTCCACCTCCTGAATGGCGGGAACTCCGCCCTCCTTATCGTACATCGGGTGGTACATTCTCATGTACGGAAGTTCATAAGTGCGGTCGAACTCAGCCTGAGTGACGCTGCGCTGCGGGGGATTCTGCACCAGCATTTTATTGCCATGCCGCTGAACTATCGTCCTGCCGTATACCTCGTCCTGCTCGTCGTATTGCTTCCGGCACGCCTTAGCGTACGCCTTTTTGTTCGTGCTGACTATCTCAAAGCTGTCGCACTGCACTGCGCCTATCGGGGTATTTTCCGGCTCGGTAAGATAGCAAACGCCCCTGAACTCGTGCATATCGCTCAGGTGAAGTCCCGCCTTGAACGCATTGAGCATTTGGGTCAGCGTGACCTCGCCCATGCCGAACATCAGCAGGTCCGCGCCGGAATCCACCAGCACTGACGGCATAACGCTGTCGCTCCAGTAGTCGTAGTGCGCAAATCTGCGCAGCGACGCTTCAAGTCCGCCTATGGATATTTCGACATCAGGATAAAGCCTTTTCAGGTTTCTGCAATATACGGTCAGCGCACGGTCTGGACGTCTGCCGCCCCTGCCGCCGGGTGAATATGCGTCGTCGTTGCGCTTTTTGAGCGCCACAGTGTAGTTTGACACCATGCTGTCGATGTTGCCGCCGGTGACCATGAAGCAATACTTAGGTCTGCCAAGCTTCATATAATCAGCGTCACTGAGCGGCTGTGCGATAACGCCGACCGTGAAGCCCGCAGCTTCTATCATTCGTGAGATTATCGCAATACCGAACGTCGGGTGGTCAACGTATGCGTCGCCGGTAAAGCAGATGAAATCAAGCTGCTCTATCCCACGTTCCTCCATATCCTGTCTGCTGACGGGCAAAAACGGCATTTTCTTTTCCCTCTCTTTATCTCTGCTGCAGCTTTCGCTCAGCCCATTCCTGCTTAGTCATAAGCACCTGACGGGGTTTGCTGCCCTCAAGCGGGCCGACTATCCCCATTTCCTCCATGATATCGACCAGTCTTGCCGCACGCCCATAGCCAAGCTTCAGACGGCGCTGTAATGACGAAGTGCTGCACGCGCCCGCTTCCACAACGAAGTCTATCGCTTCCTCCAGACGTTCGTCACTGGTGTCTATCTCGCTGCTGTCAGAACTACGGCTCTCCTGACCCTGCTCGACCATCTCGGTCTGGCGTTCGATCTCCTCGATGACAAGCTGGTCGTATTCAGCCTTAAAGGTCTGCTTGATGAACTCAACGACCCGCTCGACCTCTTTATCAGACACGAAGCAGCCCTGAACACGCACCGGCTTCGGCAGTCCGACCGGCATATACAGCATATCGCCGTTGCCGAGCAGCTTTTCCGCACCGCCTGCATCAAGAATAACACGGCTGTCCATCTGAGAAGCCACCATCAGTGCTATACGGCTTGGTATATTCGCCTTGATAAGTCCGGTGACAACATTGACTGTCGGACGCTGAGTTGCGATAACAAGGTGCATTCCGGCGGCTCTTGCCATCTGCGCAAGGCGCACGATGCTGTCCTCGACGTCTTTCGGGGACGCCATCATCAGGTCGGCAAGCTCGTCAATGAATATCACGATATGTGACATCTTGGTAAGTCCGCTTTCAGGGTCGGAAGCAAGTTCATTGAAGCCGCCGAAATCACGGACATTGTTCTCCGAGAACATTCTGTAGCGGTTCAGCATTTCGTTGACCGCCCATGCAAGCGCGCCCGCCGCCTTTTTCGGGTCGGTGACTACCGGAATCAGCAGGTGCGGAATGCCGTTGTACATCATGAACTCGACCTTTTTCGGGTCTATCATGATAAGGCGCACGTCCTGAGGCGTGGATTTCATCAGAATGCTCATGATGATAGAATTAACGCACACCGACTTACCTGAACCGGTAGTACCTGCAATCAGCAGGTGCGGCATTTTTGCGATATTGCAGGTCACCATTGCGCCGCTGATGTCCTTGCCGAGCACTGTATCAAGCTTCTTGTCAAAGCTTTGCTTAAACTCCTTGGTATCCACAAGTTCGCGGAAAAATACCGTATCACGTGCCTTATTCGGCACCTCGATACCGACCGCCGATTTGTTCGGGATAGGCGCTTCGATACGCACTCCCGCCGAAGCGAGATTCAGTGCGATGTCGTCCACAAGTCCGGTTATCTTGGATATCTTCACGCCGGGCGCAGGCTGAAGTTCATACCGTGTGACTGACGGCCCTCTGCTTACGCCGACAAGCTTTGTCTGCACGCCGAAACTCTGCAGCGCCTCGACCAGCTTTTTGGAATTACGGTCTATCTCGCTGTCAATGTCAGCCTGCGTAAGCTTCTTTTCGACAGGATTCAGCAGGTTCACCGGCGGCAGCGTATACACATCGCTGAACTTAAGCTGCTCCGGCGCAGGCTTATTTACCGGCATGGGTGTCTGAGTCTGCTGCGGCTGCTGTACGCTTTGCTGAGGCTTCGGCTGTTCTGCGGGCGCAGGCTGCGCCTTAGCATTATCCTCCTGTTCTGCCGAGGTGATGTCCTCGTCGTCGATATCAAAAGGCAATTCGCCCTCGTCAGAGGTCGTCAGTGCGCTTTCGGGAAGTTCCTCGACCTTCTTTAGCTGTACCGGCTCAGGGTTGTCCTCCTTGAACCTGTGTATTGCGTCAAGGATAGGAACAAGTTCTGCGTTCTCGTCCTCCAGCGGGTCTTTCTCGCTTTTCTCGGCTTCTTCAAGAATGACGCGGTTCTTCTCCATGATGTAATTCTTGACCTCAGCCATGTAGTCCATGCCGTCCTCGTGCTGCTCCTCTAAGATACGTTCCTGCTCAGCGTCAGCTTCGTCAGCTTCGACGGGCTTAGGTTCGGCTTCATTCGTAAGCTGCGCAGCAGTTTCCGGCTGAATTTCTGGCTGCTCAGGAGCAGACTTCGACTGGGCGTCGTCGTCCACGCTGAAAACCGCTCTTTTAAGCTCCGCAACGGTGCGCTTGTCCTCCTGCTCGGCGTCTATTTCCGCCTGAATGCGTTCGAGTTCCTCTTGTTTCAGCGCAAAATCTTCGGCGGCTATGCGGTTTTCTTCCTTGACACGGCGGTGATGTTCGACCGTCTTATCTTTGGCATTCTTTATGGGCTTAGAAACACGCTTGGTGAAATCCGCAACAGTGATACCAGTGAACAGAAGCACGCACACCAGAATAATGAGAATTATCAGAATAGTTGCGCCGAGCCGCCCCAGAAGCAGCAGAAGCGCTCCGATGAACAGCGCAAATACTCCGCCGCCCCTGAACATCTTTCCCTGCGTGTACAGATTGCCTATCACGCTGAAAAGGTCGTCGCCGGGCGCTTCACCAACAAAGAATATCTGCACGGCTGCACACAGCAGCAATATTCCCGCAGCGCACCTGACCACCGTGCCGGCAAGCTTTTTGGGTTCGTCGGAAAGCGATATATGTATCGCAATATAAATAAGGATAGGACCAACGACAAACGCTGAGTATCCGAATAATCCGTGCATTATGTCGAAAAGCCCCCGCCAGCCCTCTCCCTCGCCTGCGGGTATAACTGCGGCGGCGGTAAGGAAAATCCCGACAGCAAACAGAATAACAGACGTCACGTGTCTGCGGCGTTTGCTGCGCTTTATTGCTTCCTCACGCTGACGCTGAAGCTGCTCCTCCAGAGCCTTGCGGGATTTACTGGAGCGTCCGGTGCCTCCGGAGCGTCCGGTGCCTCCGGAGCGTCCGGTGCTTACCGGATTTCCCGCCGCACCAGCGGAGCGTGTTGTTCTTGATTTATTCTCAGCCATGTGCTACGACTTCCTTTATCTGTTTATTCAGCCTGCGATAAGCGCCGCAAGGCTGTTCCCCGTGATGTGCTCCCAAAGTCCTGCGATAACGCACGCAATACCGAGTATCGCAGTGTAAATGCCGAAAATCTTATATCTGTCCTTTCTGACAAGCCAGCTTACCAGCTTAATGGAAAGAATACCGACAACTGCTGCGATAACGAAGCCTATGCCAAGATTCACCCAGTCAAGTTCCATGTCAGAGTGCAGTGCGTCGCCAAGTTCCAGCAGGCTTCCGCCAAGTATCGCAGGTATGCCGAGTATGAACGCAAATGTGACTGCAGTCTGCTTTTCAAGACCGCTGAGAAGCCCTCCCGCCGTGGTAGAGCCGCTCCGTGATACTCCTGGAAACAGCGCAACGACCTGAAACAGTCCGACTGTAACTGCGTCCTTGACCGTCATGTCCTCCGCCTTGCGTGTGCCATGACCGAATTTGTCAGACAGGAAAAGCAGCATTGCCGTGAACATGAACGCAACGCCCTCAAATACGATATCCCCGTCGCCCTGCCTGCCGGTGAAGAATCCCTCGAAGAAGTAGAACGGCACAAGTATCACCGTAGCAATGATCACCATAAACATCATTCGGCGGTTACCATTCATGTTCTTCCATGAAAACTTTCCGGTGAATATATCACGTATCGTCAGGAAAAACTCTTTTATCATTCCCCAGATAGTGCCCCAGAATGCAATGAACACTGCGGCAAGAGTACCTAAATGCAGCACCAGCGAAAGCACTAGCGCAGCCTCTCCGTCAACTCCTGTCACGTGCTGGACTACCGAAAGGTGACCTGAACTTGACACCGGAAGGAACTCGGTCAGTCCCTGAATTATCGCCTGAATTATTACTGAAACTATGTCCATATTTATCCCCTTATGTAATTATATGTACCCGCCCGCAGGCGGTTTACTTATCTCTCTCCGTGCCAGTCAGATGAATTTAGAGTGCCTGCCCTGCTCTGTGGGTCATATGCCGAAGCCTTTAGCTGGACTGTACGCTTGGTCGTCGTGCGCTCAGAGGTCTTGGGCTTATCCGACTTTGCCGTGCCGCTCTTGGCTGATTTAGCCGTGGAACGCTTCTTGCCCTTTGCGGCAGGCTTCCCGTTCTTCTTTTCAATGAGCGAGTAAAGGCACTGAACTGCGTCTGCGATACCGCCCAGATGGTCGATAAGCCCCTCTTTCACGGCGGCTTCTCCCTCAAGAACAGTACCGATATCCATTACCAGTTCGTCCTTTTCCATCATCAGTTCGTGGAAACGCTCTGCGCTCATGCGGCTGTTTGTCGTCACGAACCGTGTGATACGCTCCTGCATTTTCTCGAACCAACTCATGGTCTGCGGTACGCCAAGCACCATGCCGTTCGTGCGCACAGGGTGTATCGTCATTGTGGCGGACGGCACGATAAAGCTTACATCAGCGCTCACCGCAAGCGGAACGCCGATAGAATGCCCCCCGCCGACCACTATTGATACGGTAGGCTTAGACATTCCCGCGATTATCTCGGCTATTGCAAGACCCGCTTCGACATCTCCGCCAACGGTGTTCAGTATCACCAGAAGCCCCTCGACGGTGGTGTCCTGCTCGATAAGCGCCAGCGCAGGTATCATGTGCTCGTATTTCGTGGTCTTGTTCTGGGGCGGCAGGATATAGTGCCCCTCTATCTGACCGATTATCGACAGGCAGTGAATATTGTGCGGAGCGTTTCCCGCAGCGGTTATGCCTGTGTCGATTATCTGCTGATTCTGCTCCTCGGTGAACGGGGCTTCGTTTGTGTTGTTATCTTCGCTCATATTATGGTATCCTCCTGAAATATGTTTTATATATAGTATTTCAGGAGCGGCAGGAAATATGCAGACTTTTCCGCTGTTGCAGCGCCGCATATAATATTGAAGCGAAAATTATTGTTTTTTGAGCGTATATATTTATTATACCACACTCCTTAAAATAAATCAAATGCTTTTTTTGAATTTATCTGCAAGTCCTGATTTTTTTGTACAACTTATCATATAGCCTGCCAAACAAGCATATATTGCTGATGAAAAGCAATATCACACCCGTGAAGGAGGATACAATGGAAGAATTAAACAGACAGACGGACGCTGTATTCATGAATGAAACGCTGTTCGACGGTCAGACAGAACAGGGCGTAGAACTTGACTATGTCCTGCCGGATTATTATCCGGAAATATTCAAGATACTTAAGTGCTGCCTTTCGCCGAGAGTCACCTCTGCGGCAGTTCAGGGAAGCAAGCTGATGCTCGACGGGGTAGTTCTGATAAAGGTGCTCTACCTTGAGGAAAACAGCACGGCTCTGCACTGCGTCGAGCAGCGCTACACATGGTCAAAGACCGTGGATATCCCGTCAAAGAACGCAGCGCTGTGCGGCGAGCCGGTGATAACAGTCACACCGCGCACCGATTACTGCAACTGCCGTGCCGTCAGCAGCCGCAGGATAGACGTAAGGGGCGCAGTAAGCTGCAAGATAAACATCACCTGCACGTCGAAGTTCCCGCTGCCCGCCGTTCCGTCAGAAATGCAGGTGCTGCGGCGTGAGGTCGAATGCCCTGCGCAGCCGATATTCACCAGCCGTCAGGTCGCAGTGCGCGAGGAGATAGAAACAGGCGCGTCCGGCGTGGAATACATACTCAGCTGCGACGCACGCCCACGTATCGACGATGTGCGCCTTATCGCAAACAAGGCGGTCGTAAAGGGCACGGTGACCATTTGTGCGCTTTACGGGGTGCATAACAGCGAGCATTCCGGCTGCGACGAACTTGAAAAAATGACCGCAGATATTCCCATCAGTCAGATAATAGATATGCCGGGACTGACCGATCAGCACACCTGCACGCCTGTATTTATCGTCAGAAGCTGCGACCTTATCCCACGGTCAGACAGCGGCGTTATTTCCTGCGAGATACTGCTTGAATGCCGCTGCACTGCGACCCGCACTCAGACGGCAGCCATTCCCTGCGACGCCTACTCCCCCGCTTTTGAATATGAGATAACCGCTGCGCCCCTGCGTATTCCGGTGAATCTTCGCAAAGCCGACGGTCAGATGACTGTAAAATCTGCGATGTCATGCGATTCTGGCGAGATAGATTCAGTATGGGACTGCAGAAGCGAACTGTACAATGTCATGTGCCGTCCTGACGGGGAAAACGGGATACTTGTCACCGGTCAACTCTGCATTCAGGCAATAGGCAGGTGCTCAGGCGGGGTGCCTTTTGTTGCGGAGAAGCAGGAAGCGTTCGAGCAGCAGATACCTGCAGCGAATGTGACCGCCGATACCTCGGTATCCTGCAGAATGTCAGTAACGGACACAGGTTTCTCTATTCGCCCGGACGGAACGCTTGACGTGACTGTGCAGGCTGAATTTGCAGGCGAACTTTCAGACACCTGCCAGATGACCGCACTCAGCGGCGCATTGCTGCATGAGGATAAGCCACGTGAAAGAGATAATGAATTTGCGCTGAGGATATGCTACACAAGCGGCTCGGAAAGCTGCTGGGATATCGCCAAGCGTTACAATACAACCGTAGAAGCCATTATGGAGGAAAACGGTATCGACGACCGAAACGGAATGCTGTCCGGAATGGTCATGATACCAATGGTCTGAGGAGCGTGAACACTTGAACATGAACAGATCCATTTATTCAGATATAGCCAGACGTACTGACGGAAATATCTATCTTGGTATCGTCGGTCCGGTCAGATCCGGAAAATCCACATTCATCACACGTCTGATGAACACACTCGTTATCCCGAACATAAACGATGATTTCCAGCGTGAGCGTGCCAACGACGAACTTCCGCAGTCCTCAGCCGGAAAAACCATCATGACCACCGAGCCGAAATTCGTGCCCGAAAAGGCGGTCAGCATTACGCTTGACGACGGCGTTAAAATGAACGTCCGCCTTATCGACTGCGTTGGATATATCGTACCAAGCGCGATAGGCTACATCGAAAACGAAGCGCCACGAATGGTCATGACGCCGTGGTTTGAGGAGGAGATACCGTTCAACATGGCGGCAGAGGTCGGCACACGCAAGGTGATAACCGAGCATTCCACCATAGGTATCGTTGTGACGACTGACGGCAGCATTACGGATATCCCTCGTGAGGAATATCAGGCGGCTGAGGAGCGTATCATTTCCGAACTGAACGAGATAAACAAGCCGTTTGTAGTACTGCTGAACTGCCAGAACCCCGATTCTCCGGAAAGCGCAAAGCTTGCCGCTGATATGGAGGAGAAATACTCTGCGCCGGTCATGGCTGTGAATTGCCTTGACATCACGGAGGAGCAGATAAAGGAACTTCTTGGAAAGGTACTGCTGCAGTTCCCAGTAAGCGAGATAAAGGTCAGAATACCCAAATGGGTGACTGCGCTTGACAAGGAGCACTGGCTGAGAAAAGAGCTTTTCTCCTGCATACGTGACGCCGCCGCAAACGTGACAGGTATCAGCGGAATAAAGGGCTGTGCAGACGAGATTTCCTGCTGCGAATATACAAACCGTGTTACGCAGGAGGACATCGACCTCGGAACAGGTTCAGGCGTGATAGACATTGCGCTGAAAAACGACCTGTTCTATCAGATACTCGGCGAAACCACCGGACTGGAACTCCACGACGAGAGCGATCTCATGCCCTGCATGATAGAACTTGCCGCCATCAGGAACAAATACGAACGGGTGCGCGGCGCACTTGAGGAGGTCGAAGCCACCGGCTACGGCATAGTGCTGCCCACAATGGACGAACTCCGGCTTGAAGAACCTAAGATAATCAAGCAGGGCGGAAAATACGGAGTGCGACTGAAAGCAAGCGCACCGTCCATTCATATGATGTCGGCGGATATAACCACCGAGATAAACCCGATAGTCGGCAGCGAAAAGCAGTCCGAAGAACTGATCGCATACCTGCTGACAGACTTCGAGGAAAATCCCAAGAAGATATGGGAGAGCAATATTTTCGGCAAGTCGCTTCACGAACTGGTCAACGAGGGTCTGCACAACAAGCTGTACAGAATGCCCGCCGACGCACGCATGAAGCTGCAGGAAACTATCCAGAGGATAATCAACGAGGGCTGCGGTGGGCTTATCTGCATTATTCTGTAATATAAAAATCGGGCGGAAGTTGTTCTGCCCGATTTTAGCGTTATTCTGATATCATATCGGCGTTCACGAGGTACTCCTCCAGCATATCCGCCGCATACCTGCACAATTCAGGACAGGGACGCTTCTTATAGTACTCCCCCGTCCGCTGCTCCGGCACAGGCGAACCCTCCGGCTTTGCAAGACCGAGAAGCTCCCTGCAGATAAGGCTTCCGTTATCGGAAGTGAACTGCGCCGCAAGCTGCTGTATTCTGGAATAGAGTTCCGTCTTAGCCTTGGCTGCCTTGGGGTCGGAATAGCCGTAAAGTACGTTCAGCACCATGACCACGCCCGAAAAAGTACCGCAGACCTCACGCAGCCTGCCGATACCCCCGCCGAAGCCGGAAGCCAGCTTCACGACCGTGTCGAAATCCATGCCCATCACGTCGGCGAATGCGCCCGCAACGGACTGTGTGCAATTGTAGCCGCTCATGAACAGCTCATACGCTCTGTCGCCCCTGCTCATTTGCAAAACTCCTCCACTGCGTCAGCAATGTGCTCTGCTTCGGGACAGGAGAAGCCCTCGACCGAGCCGTTGTCCACACGCACTGCAAGTTCAGGGTCTATCGGCAGCTTTGCAAGCACCTTTAGTCCGAACTTTTCAGCGGTTTCGTCGATATGGCTGCAGCCGAAAACGCTCAGGTGCTTTCCGCAGTCGGGACATACGGCATAACTCATATTCTCGACAAGTCCGACTATCGGCACGTTCATCATTTCAGCCATCTTCACTGCCTTGCCGACTATCATCGAAACAAGTTCCTGCGGAGATGTTACCACGATTATGCCGCTGAGCGGTATAGACTGGAACACTGTCAGCGGAACGTCGCCAGTTCCCGGCGGCATATCCACGAACATATAATCAACGTCGCCCCACGCAACATCAGTCCAGAACTGCTTTGCAGTACCGGCGATTATAGGGCCTCTCCATATGACCGGATCGGTTTCGTCAGGAAGAAGCAGATTTACCGACATGACCTTTATTCCGGTTTCAGTAGTCACCGGAAATATGCAGGATTCGTTGCCCTCCGCCTTGCCGTGAAGCCCGAAAGCCTGAGGCACAGACGGACCGGTTATGTCTGCGTCAAGGACTGCCGAACGATATCCGCGGCGATTCATCAGCACCGCCGACATTGAGGTCACCATGGATTTGCCTACGCCGCCCTTACCGCTGACCACGCCGATGACCTTGCGAATATTGCTGTCCTTGTGCGGATTGGCGATCATGCTCTCCTGACTTCTTTCGGAGCAGCTTGCGGAACAGCTTCCGCAGTCGTGTGTACATTCACTCATAGTTTCACCCTTCGTTTCTGGATAGATTTGAACCTGCTTATACAGGGAAATTTACCGCATACATCGTAAGCAGGCGGCAGCCGCACATTAGTCTTTCGGACAGGGTCGCGTAATCACGGTCAAGCCCTTTCGTATGCGCCTTTGCAGCTGGAGTGTCGTTCCAGCTTCCCATTGCGCCGAATACGTCTGCAACGTCTGCCGCAAGGTAGCATTTCAGTCTGTCTGCGGGAATCTGTGGAACAGCTGCGCCCTCTTTCAGCTTGGGGAGTTCGTCGCTTTCAAGTATAGACGAAGCCTTTCTGAATACCTTTGCGAAGCCGCTTTCTTCAAGCTGGTCTGCAAGCGCAGCGATATCTTTCAGGGTAGCTTCCATCAGCGAGGATTCATTGCGGTATTCGGGGTCTGATTCGGGTGCGCCCTCAGCTATGCTCTCATGGTATACGATATTCCAGAGGTGCGCTTCGCCGTCGAACGACCATACTGGCATGAAGCGGGTGACCACGCCGTCGGAATAGCGCACGAATATCGTCACGCTGCCGCTGTTCACAAAGCCAAGTCTGCGCCTGTCTGCCTTCATGCCGAGAATGAGGAATACGCTCTTTATCCCCTCGTTCTTCAGATGAGCGAACCAGTCTGCGGGGTCCTTTGCATGGAACTGCATTGCGCCGCTCTTGGTGCGGTCGCAGAAGTTGAATGTGGTGCTTCCCTCGTATTTCAGCGGTGTGAAATCAAGCTCTGTGCCGTCCCTCATTGCCGCTCTTGCTGCCGCAACAATACGGCACGCCTGTGATACTTCTCCGTTCATTTTTCATGCTCCTTATTTCAGTATTATATTTGCAAAGCTTTCGCCGTCAAGACTGCCGCTCACGCCGAGCAGGTCGAGTACGGTCGCTCCGATATCACCGAAGCAGGCTCTTGTGCCAAGGTCGGCGGGCTTTACTGCGTCGCCGCAGACAAGCACCGGTATATATTCACGTGTGTGGTCTGTTCCCGTAAATGCGGGGTCGCAGCCGTGGTCCGCCGTGATGATGAGGACGTCCTCAGGCTGCATTTTTTCAAGGAAGCCGCCAAGCCAGACGTCGAACTCATTGAGTGCCTGAGCATATCCCGCAGCGTCGCGTCTGTGCCCGAAACTCATATCAAAATCCACCAGATTAGTGAAGCAAAGCCCATTGAAAGGTATGCTCTGAAAGCTGGAGGTTTCGTTCATGTCGCAGAAATTGCCGATATTGCGGACGTATTTCGTCAGACCCTTTCCGGCGAAAATGTCGTATATCTTGCCGATACCGATAACGTCCAGCCCCTGTCCGCTCAGGATATCCAGCATGGTAGGCTTCGGTGGGATAAGCGAGAAATCATGCCTGCGTGCCGTTCTCGTGAACGGGTATTCACCCTCGAAAGGTCTAGCAATGACCCTGCCTACCGCATTATCGCCGATGAGTATCTCACGTGCCATGCGGCAGTATTCGTACAGCGTTTCCACCGGAACGACCGATTCATGCGCAGCTATCTGGAATACGCTGTCGGCTGAAGTATACACTATCAGGCTGCCTGTGCGCATATGCTCCTCGCCGTAGTCTGCAATGACCTTTGTTCCGCTGTACGGCTTATTGCAGAGCACTCCCCTGCCTGTCGCTGCGCTGAATTTCCTTATCACATCTTCGGGGAATCCGTTGGGATAGGTCGGGAATGGCTTTTCCGACACGATTCCGGATATCTCCCAGTGACCTGTGGTCGTGTCCTTTCCTTTTGAACGCTCCGCACATCTGAGGTATGCTCCCTCAGGCTCAGCGCAGGGCGTTCCGACCGATACGCCGCTTATATTGAACAATCCCAGCCGCTGCAGATTCGGCACATTCAGGCTGCCTGTATTATAGCAGGAACGCAGGGTATTCGCTCCCTTGTCGCCGAAATCGGCTGCGTCGGGAAGCTCGCCCACGCCGAAGCTGTCAAGTACTATCAGGAATACACGCTTTGCCATACTGCTCACTTTCCTTTCAATAGCTTTACTGCCGAACTTGTACCTATGCGGCTGCAGCCCGCTTCAAGGAACATTTCAAGATCCTCGCGGGTCTTTACGCCGCCTGCTGCTTTCATCTTAACGCCGCTGCCGATGTGCTCGCTGAACAGGCGGATATCTTCGATACGTGCGCCGCCTGTTCCGAAGCCGGTGGATGTCTTGATATAGTCTGCGCCGCCGCGTGTAACGCAGCCGCATAGCTTTATCTTCTCGTCATCGCTGAGATAGCAGGTTTCGATTATGACTTTAAGCAGCTTGCCTGAGCACGCCTGCTTCACTGCGGCTATTTCGGAGGTCACGGCGTCGAAATCGCCGTTCTTCACCCAGCCGAGGTTTATCACCATGTCTATCTCGTCTGCGCCGTTTTTAACTGCGTCGGCGGCTTCAAAGCACTTTACGGCTGTGGTATTATAGCCGAGCGGAAAGCCTATCACCGTGCATATGTTAAGTGCGGGATATTTGTTTCTGACATACCCCACATATGCCGGAGGAATGCACACGCTTGCGGTTTTCAGTTCCAACGCCTCACCGCACAGGCGGTCTATTTCCTCCGCACTGCTGTCGGCTCTCAGCAATGTATGGTCAATATGCGAAAGTATCTCACTGTTTGTCATTGCAGCCTCTTTTCTCAAAAATCAAAATCGTCCTCAGGGAACTGTTTCGTTTCGGTCAGCGGGATATCGACGCCCATTCCTGAGATCACTGTTATCTCGCTGTCGGGTGCGGCGATGACAGTCTTACCCCAGCTGAAACGGATATTCAGCGCTTTTTCGCCCACATTGCGTATCACGCCAAGCATTTCATTATCGGTCAGCGATTCGATGCTATGGCGGATAAACTTTATATTCCCGCCGATGTAGGGACAAAATTCAACCAGATCATCAAGTGACGCAGTGTTCCTGCCCATTTCGCTGTAATAGTCAGAGATACACGTTATAAACTCACGATGACCGCCCTCGCCGCGATACAATCCCAGATTGAAATAATAGTGTTCCCTGTCCGATAATTCAAGATACAGGCTGTTGTCGGGCAGCTTGTCGTATATTTCCTGCTGAAACCGCATTAGTTCCCGATCCATGTCAAGATATCTCTCACGGACCCTGCCGAGTACGTCAGACAGCCCGAACTCCAGAGCGAAACGCTCAAACACACGCATGGAACTCATAGGCGCGTAACAATCGCAGGATATTTCATCAAACGGCAGATGATATTCCGAGTTGCGGGTATATAGCAATATTTCATCGCCATTGACCTCAACGGATTCAATGAGCGAGGTGTGTATCTGCTCGCCGTCTGGGCAGTATGGGCTCGTATGCCCGTAAACTATGCCGTTTGCAAGATAGCCGCCTATACCGCTGTAGGAAATAAACCATTTTTCCAGTGTGATCATTTTTTCTCCCGATCAATTGCTCATTTGAAGCAGAACGACCTCAGCGACAGCATTCCACCAGCTGTGCAGTTCAGCGTGAATACGCCGTCGATCGGCTCAGCGGGTGCGGTCACAGTCACAAATTCTGTCATGCTGCCGGTCGCAGGGACGCTGACCTCCGCAACGACATTTCCGTTCTCGGAAGTGGTGAACGTCAGCTTTGTCGGTGCGCCGGGATTGGACACAACGACCTCGACCGTGTGATAGCTTCGCATTCTGCAGTATTCATAGCTGATACGGCTCTGCCAGTCCTCGATAAGTGCGTATTCCTGCTGCTGTTTGTCAGCGCAGTAGGTCACGCCGATATAGTCAAGCGCAGTGACCGCAGGCACGTGCTGTGAAAGTTCCAGACCCTCATAGCTGCCCGCATTTATCTGTATCTCGACCGACTTGCGTATATCAGCTGAAGACGAGCCTATCATCAGCGTATATTTTCCGCTGTAAAGTTCAAAATCGTCCTTGTTGACATTCCAGAAGCTGAGGTCGTTGGTATTGAAGCTTAGCTTCACCGTGGCTCTTTCTCCACGGCGAACGAATGCCCTTGTGAATGCCTTTAGCTGCTTTTTCGGCATAGTCAGCGGCATTACCGGCGGCACTGCATAAAGCTGCACGACCTCTGCGCCGTCCATCATTCCGACATTCTCGATATCAAGCGTCACCGTCACCGTTTCACCCGCACAATAGGACAGCTTATCCGTGACCGGCGCAGTATATCTGAATGCGGTGTAGCTAAGACCGTGCCCGAACGGAAACAGCGGCTCGCCATCATAATACAGATACGTTGACCGCGTGCGGGCGATGTTGTAGTCCTCGATATCGCACAGTTCTGACGTGCTTTTATACCATGTCACCGGACATCTTCCAGAGGGCGAAATGTCGCCGAAAAGCGTCCTGCATACCGCAGAACCCATCGCCGGACCTGCATGACATATGTGCATGACCGTGGATATATGCCTTTCGTCAAGCTGATAGGGATAGCCGCTGACGATAAACAGAACTGCGTCGGGGTTCATTCCGAACACTGCGTCAAGATTCCTGCGCTGCTTTTCGGGTAGTTCAAGGTGCTTTCTGTCAAAATTCTCACGTGCGTTTATCATCGGGTCGTTTCCGCAGAATACAACTGTCTGGTGCGCTTCTGTTGCAAGCCTGCGGGCACGCTCCGTGCCGTCTGAGAATAGTTCGATATAGAACACAGACCTCTCGCCTGCCCTGAGGGAAGTGGTCACGGTTATTTCTCCGTCGCTGCCGATGGTCAGGAAACGCTTCTGCCAGTTGCGGAAAACGCAGTCCCTGCCGTTTCTTTCAAGGTAGAACAGTTCCTTTACGAACCAACCGAAAGGCTGGTCGGCAGTGCACCTTATGCCGTTGTTATCGGTCAGAAATTTGTTGTTAAAGCAGGACCTCAGCGAAACTGCGCCGTCGCCCCATTCATAAATCTCGAAAAGGCAGGTCTCATTGATAAGCGGACAGTCGCCCCTGACGGTTCCGTCCTCTGACACCGAGAAATAGAAGCCGTTAGCTGCGTTGCGCAGTGCTATGGTATCGTTGCCGCTGTCGTAGATCAGATTCTCTCTGCCTGTTTCGGCAGTCAGCACGTCAAGTATCGTGCTGTTCTTCGGGGAAAGTCCGGTGTACCAGTCACGGAAGTTCATATCCGCATGATAGCCTATAACTGCGACCTTGCGTTCCTTTGACAGCGGGAGCACTCCCCTGCTGTTCCTGAGAAGTATCACTGATTCGTCAGCCGCTTTCTGCGCTGCGGCAAAATGCTCATCGCTGCACAAAAGCGACTCAGGATAGCTGTCGAACGGCGTTTTCTCATCAAACTCGCCAAGCAGGAATCTCGCCTTGAGCGCACCGAAAATCGCACGGTCGATGTCCTTTTCGGAGATCATTCCCTTTTCGAGGGCGTCTGCCGCAGCAGTGCGCACTATCTCCTCGTTGTCGGTCATAATGTCTGCACCGTGGGACTTGTAAATTCTCGCAAGTGCCTCGGTGTGATTCTCGTCCTTCTGGTGGTACTGAACGTTCTGCACAAAATCAGCGCCGTCCGTTACGGCGAACAAAAGCCCCCACTGCTCCCTGCAGTATCTCTGAAGCTCGGCTGAGCATATCTGCTCAACGCCGTTTACCTCGTTGTAGCTTGTCATAAGGCTCGCCGCCCTGCCCTCACGTACAGGCTTCTCAAATGAGCGCAGATAATACTCGTGCTTTAGTCTGGTCGGAATGCACGCATTGCAGTTGACGCGTGTGTCCTCGTTGTTGTTGGCGTAAAAATGCTTTAGCGTGGGAATGACCCGCCTGTATTTTTCGTCGCTGCCAGCCATACCCAGAGTATACGCAGCAGCCATCGCCCCGGTAAGACATGGGTCCTCGCCATAGCCCTCTTCGTTTCTGCCCCAGCGGGGGTCACGTTCAAGGTCTACTGTCGGTCCCCAGACGCACAGTGAAGCACGCCCCTTTTGAGTATAGATACGTGTTTCAACGCCCGTGACCTCGCCCATCTCACGCATGACTTCGGTGTCAAAGGTGGCTGCAAGTCCGAACGGCTCAGGGAATACCGTCGTGGGCGCTTCGCCGTTCTTGTCGTCACGGCAGACGAGCCCACGTGCGACCTCTGCGCCTATCCAGAATTCCTTTAGTCCCAGTCTTGGCACTGCGTTCATGTGAGTGGTGAGCAGACCCAGCTTTTCATCAACAGTGAGTTCCTCCAGCAGAGCGGCAGTTCTTTCATCAAACGAAAGCGATGAGTCCTGAAATCTATAGTCAGGCATGATATCCCCTCCTGTATATTGCACTATACGGTATTGCGTTTATTTCTTTTCTTCCTTGACACGCTTTTTCTTGGTGACGTTTGCGTATATGAAAATATCCCTTGAACGTGTTATATTGAAGCTGTTCTTCCTTATGTAGTCGTTAGCCGTCAGCTTAGGGCGTGCCGTTTTCATTCTTGATTTCATGATAAGGCACACGATAAGTGCGATAATGATTCCGACAACAAGCGACATCAGAGCCATTTTTCCGATATCCTGCGCAGTGAAGCTTTCCTCTCCCGCAGGCGCAGGCTCGGCGGCTTCATAGGTGTATTCTGCGGTGTCGATGTCGAAATTCTCGGACATCGGCGCAAGCGTATAACCATCAGGCTGTCCCTCGTCAACGACCATCAATGCAGTCTGCGGCTCGTAAATATACGGACTGTCCGCACAAGCGGCGGTGCTTATCGTGAAAGCAGCTGCGGCAGCTGCAACAATTGCTGTTATCCTTTTCATGCTGCTGCCCTCCTTACAGGAAAATCTGCAGCGCAGTGCCAATTGCAGTCACTGCGGCAGTAATGCTGGCAAATATCGCCCAGAACTTTCTCCAGCTTATCGGAAGTTCGCCGACGAATCTTCCGGTCTGGGCGTTCATTGCGAATTTGTATATCTTCCCACGGTAATTCGTGCTGAGTATCCACACGGGAAGCATTGCATAGCGTATCTTACCGGTTTCAAGGCGCATATTCGTGTTCTGCGTCGTCACCGTATCATATCCCTTTACCGTGTTCCTCAGAAGCTCCTCCATGCCGGCTTTGACGCGCTCGTTGGCACGCGGCTGAGCCTCCACTGAATCAATATTGTACTTGTCTGCAAGGAATCCCGAAAGATATGCCGACTGGAAGCGCACTCCCTCAGCCACGTCAAACGGCTCGATAGCTTCCATATAGCGGCTCTCCATCTGCTTTGAACCGTTCACCGGCACATCATCGAACATGGCGTTGCCCTCTCTGATGACCATATAATGCTCGGTCTTGGTGTAGTCGAAATCGTCAGTTGACCATTTTTTGACCTTTGTTGCGTCAAAGCGCATTTTTCCGGCAGCCTCGCAGTCGTAAAGCCAGAAAGGCACATATATACCCTTTATCTCCTCTATTCTGTGCTCGGAAACAAAAGACGGCGGCAGCAGCGGCTTACCCTTGCAGAATTTGCGCAGAGCCTCCTGTGCGTCCTCCTTGCTCTTTTTGAACGGAATGATAAGGTCTGGCTTCAGCATTCCGGAAACGTTGTTATCCAGTACGACAGGGCTGTCGCAGTAGGGACAGCTTGTTGCGGCTGAATCGTCCTGCGCTGTTATAGTGCCGCCGCAGGAGTTGCATATGTACGTCCGCAGTCCGTCAACCTCCTCGGTGGCGGAATATTCCTCCCACGCATAGTCCTCGGTGGAGGTTTCATGCTCCTCACGCTCAAACTCTTCAAGAGTCTGCATATCGTAGGTGTTATCACAGTAATCACATTTCATCTTCTGCTCGGCGCTGTCCCATTTGAGGGCTGCACCGCAGGCGGGGCATTTGTAATCCTTGACGCTCATTTTATCTTCCTTTCTGCAGAATGTCTGCAATTTAACTATAGGCGTAATCGCACGACAATAAAAATGAGGTGCTGCCTATATTTTCTTTCTGAGTATCGTATGGGCAGGTACAACAACGTCCGTCGGAATAGTCATTTTCTCCGTCGCACGCCTTGCGATGTCAGTCTGAACGCCGTCTGAGCCGAACATCTTTTCCGGTTTGAACGCGATAGGCGCACTGTGCGGCGGCAGAAGTTCCAACTCGTCGGACAGCGTGAAATAATTGCGCTGTGTAAGGTGCATTATTCCGTCCTCGCAGTAGTCCACAACGCCGACGAAATCGGAATCCCGCATATAACCGCTGTCAGCGAAATACTGACCGCCGTTCGTTATTTCCTGCGGGTCCTGAGAGCCCGCACCGACTATGGGCTTTCCGTAGAAGAAGCCCGTGCAGTAGGGACGGTGGCTTATCTTGTTCACCTCGTCAAGCACCCACTGCGGCGGTCTTTCGCCCCTCATGAAACTGTCCAGAGCCGCACGGTAGGCGTTCACGGTCAGTGCGACATAGTACGCTGACTTCGCCCTGCCCTCTATCTTGAAGCTTGTGACGCCTGCGTCTATCAGGTCGTCAAGGTGATCTATCATGCACATATCACGCGCGTTGAGGATATAGCTTCCGCGCTCGTCCTCAAACACCTTGAAGAACTGACCGGGACGCTTTTCCTCCATAAGGTGATAGCTCCAGCGGCAGGGCTGGGCGCATTCGCCCCGGTTTGCGCCCCTGCCAGTGAGGTACTCGGAAATAAGACATCTGCCCGAAAAGCTGACGCACATTGCGCCATGCACGAACACCTCTATTTCCATGTCCTCAGGTATTCTTCGGCGAATTTCACGGATATCCTCAAGGCACACTTCACGTGCCAGCACTACACGCCTTGCGCCCATTTTGTACAACTCCAGCGCAGTGCGGTAGTTCACAACTCCTGTCTGGGTGGAGATATGCAGGGCAAGCTTCGGCGCATATTCCTTGATCATGGAGATAACTCCAAGGTCGCAGGCGATTGCGGCGTCGATACCGCAGTCCTGCACGCCCGAAATGAACTCCGGAAAGCTGTCTATCTCGCTGTTCAGCGGAATAGTATTACAGGTCAGATATACCTTTACATTTCGTGAATGCGCAAGTTCTGCGGCACGGCGCAGTCCCTCCATGTCGAAGTTCTTGGCGCCCGCACGCATTCCGAAACTTTTTCCGGCAAGGTACACGGCGTCGCAGCCGTTATCCAGCGCCGATATCAGGCACTCCTCATCGCCGGCGGGGGCGAGAAGTTCAATGTTCTGCAATTATTGTTCCTCCTCATGGAGAGCGGCGTCAATGATATTCTGCTCATGCTTTTCTATAGTATTTGCGAAGTAGAATACTCCGTCGCTGCTGCTCAGGAAATAATAGTAATCTGTTTCAGCCGGATAAAGAGCGGCGTTTATCGCTTCAAGTCCGGGGCTGCAGATGGGACCTGCGGGCAGACCCTCGCATACATAGGAATCATAAGCGTTTATGACTTCCTCGTAAAGACCTGCGGAATTAGCAGGTATTTGGGGTCTTATATAGTCCCTGATATAATACTCTGTCGTATCGGACTGCAGGTGCGGGAACTCGTACATATTCTCCAGACGGTTATGGAATACAGAGGATATCAGAGCCATGTTCTCCTCGTTCGTGCCCTCTTTCTGGATAATTGAAGCAAGCGTCATTACCTGATCGAAAGTCATTCCAAGTTCCTTGGCACGTGCGTACATATCCTTGGTAATCTTGCTTTCAAAGTTGGAATATATCTTCTCGGCAGCCTGTCTTGCATATTCGCTTGTGTCGAAACTCTTTTCGTTCATGTCGTCTATAACGTAGAACTCATAGGTATCCGGGAACAGGTAGCCCTCCATTGCATAGAATCGCTGGTCTGTCACCTCAATATTTTCCTCGAAGTCGAATTTTTCCAGCTTCGTGCGGTAGTATTTCTCGAAATCATCAGCACGGCATACAAGGTTCTCTTCAAGCAGTTCGCCGATCTGCTGGGCGGTGTAGCCCTCAGGTATCATTACGGTGACGGTGTTGGTGTAGGTGCGGACCGTCTGCAGCAGCGCAATGATGTTGCTATACGACATTGTAGAGTTTACGGTATATTCGCCGTCAAGGAAGCCGTCCGACTTCTTGGCGAAATCAACGTACGTCTTGAACAGCCACGGCATTTCAATAACGCCGTTCTGGTGCAGTTCCTCGGCGATATCGTCAACGTTCATTCCGTCGCTTATGACGATATTCACCTCGTGGCTTCTCTTTGCCATTCCGGTATAGTCCATAAGCGCAACGATGACCTTCCACGCAAGGAACACGCCTGCGCAGATGGCACAGGCAGACAGCACAACTCCGAGGAATATATGCCCCATGGTGCGTGTGTGATTAGTCTGGTGCTTCTTTTTGTGACGCTTTCTGCGCTTCTTCACCGGATTCTGCGCAGCGGGTGCGGGTGCGGGCGCAGGCTCGTCGTCGGGAAGCGTCAGCGAATCCATCATTCGTGTGCTGCCCGGCTCGTCTGCGCCGTTCATCTCAGCGAAAAGTTCCCTCGGCGCAATGTCCGGTGCGTCCTCGGAAGCGGGCTCGGCGTCATGAATGCTGTCAAGTTCCCTTGTTGTATCAAAATCCTCAGTTTTGCTTTCCCTGTCAGGGAAGCCAAGCTGGTCGAAATCATTCTTGTCCATAATCAATCCTCATGTATCCGCCGTCAGTCAGTCACGACCAAATCGGCACGGCGGTCGTGCGGTTCTGCGGGAACATCTCCCACAAAGCCTGAATAGCATATTATCACTGACCTGCCCGGAAATCCCGACAGGAATCTGTCATAGTAGCCCCTGCCATAGCCCAGTCTGTACCCGTCCCTGTCGCACATAAGCGCAGGTACGATACACAGCGAATCCTTATCCGGCACTGCCGGGCGGCTTCTGTCCAGAGGTTCCTGAATGCCGAATCTGCCCTCGGCAAGCCCGTCAAAGGAATCAAGCGGGTAAAAAGTAAGCTCGCTGTCGCCCGAAACAGGCACTGCGACCGGCTTTCCGCTGTCAAAGCACCATTCCAGCAGCTTTCGGGTGTCTGCCTCGATAGGCGTGGAAACGTAGGTGAAAACCCCGCTGCTCTGCTCGGCAAGCGGAATGAGCCTTTCCAGAATAGCACGGTCAGCCTGAGCCTTTACATCAGCGGGCATTTCACGCCGCCGCTGAATAAGCTGCCTGCGCAGCGTCTTTTTCTGCTCGGATACGCTCATCTGTCCGCAACTATCGCACTGCGCATTTCTGCGGCTCTATCGCTGCCGCAGAGCACGCTCACAAGCTCCAGACCGAAGTCTATCGCTGCGCCTGCTCCGGCTGCGGTCGTGAAAATACCGTCAGTCACGCAGGGAAGGTTCTCGACGCTCGCACCCTCAAGATACTGCTCAAATCCGGGGAAGCATACCGCCTTACGGCCGCTGAGCAGTCCCATTTTGCCAAGTATGGACGGTGCGGCGCATATCGCTCCCACGTGAATGGAGTTCTTCACGCAGTACTCTATAGCTGAGTGTACCGTCTGCGACTTGTCAAGATTGAGCGTTCCGGGCATACCGCCGGGAAGCACGATAAGCTGCAGGTCGCTGTCAAGCTTTACTTCACTTTCGGTGATGTCGGCGGTTACCCTTATTCCATGCGAACTGACCGGCGCTGCAGTACCCACGCCGACAGTCTTTACGTCAAGCTTCGCACGTCTGAGCATATCTATCGGCGCGATAGCCTCGGTTTCCTCAAATCCATCTGCCAGAAAAACGTATATCATGTCATACCTCCGAATGTGATAAGATATTTTTCCTCAAGAAATGCAGGGTGATAGGATAATTTCGCTTTGCGAAGCCCCTCAGAGCCTGCGTCCTCTTCACGGTTTATATACAGGTAGCGCCCCTTAAGCGTCTTTGCGAACTCGCAGTTCACCGCCGTGTACGCCCCCTGATAGTCAAGCAGTGCCTTTTCCACATGGACCACGAACGTATCAGCCGCCGAACGCTCGCCGAATGTGAACGCCTGAGCCTGTCCGCCGACCCTCAGCAATCCGCCCTCGTAGCCAAGCTGCCAGTATGCGTCAAGGCTTTTGCGGACGACCGCCGCTTCCGTGACCTTTTCCTCGTCAGCCATATCGTTTGAGGAAAGCCACTTTTCCAAGACCTCACGGCATTCCGGTATATTGTCTGCGGTTATCGGCTCGAAACTCCAGTCGTTTTCATAGAATCGGTTGAGATGGTTGCGCTTCGAGTGGTACTTTTTCCCTCTCAGTTCGGCAAGGTCAGCCGACAGGTAAACATAGTCAAAGCCGTCCCTGTCCGGCTCAGCCGTTATTTCAGGATATAACGACCGCAAAAATTCGGTGCACTCCCGATTGGCGGTCATCAGCAGCGGAACGCCAAGACCTCCGCAATACTCCCGCAGCGCAGCGATAAGCCCTTTTATATCGCCGTCACCGGCGGGATACAGGAATCTCGGCTGACCGTTCGAATGGTCGTTATTTTTCAGCAGGTAGAAATCGCCGTATCTGCATATCTCGGCGCTGTAAGCGTCCTGCCACACGTAATTGTTACCAAAAGTATATAAACAGCCCCGAAAATCCGACACGGCAAGCAGCCTATTGACCCACTCACGGTCGGATAATTCCAGCAGTCTGAAATCAAACTCTGACATCAAATGCCCTCTGTTTCTCTGGTTATTCTGAGGGAAATTTCCTCGATGGAAAGCGGCTCGCCGTCCTTTGAACAGCTGACTATCCTCCACCCGCAGCGTTCAGCGGTATAGAGCGCGCTTTTGCGGCAGGCTTCCAGAAACCGGATATTGCTCTCGTGGATATCCTTTTTGCTTTCATCGCCTCCATAGCGTGCAGAAAGAAGCTTCTGCGAAACGCTGACCGACATATCAAGGAAGATAACTCTGTCTGGTTTGGGCAGTCCAAGCCTGCTGTATTCAAAGTCCCACAGCCAACGCAGGAACTCGTCCCACTCGCTTTCAGGAAGCTTCGTCATTTGATAAATGGCGTTAGATGTAGCGTACCTGCCCGACAATATCGTTTTGCCTGCGCAATAGTCGCTGCGCCAGTCGGTGACAAAGCTTGCATACCTGTCGCACGCATAGAATGACGAAGCGGCATATGCGCCGCTGCCGCCCTCGCAGAGTATCTTGCCGGAAAGGTAGTCGGAAACGACCCTGCCGGTGCTGCTTTCATAATTCGGGAAGCTTATCATGCGAACGCTGTTTCTTTCGGACAGCGCATTGTACAGAAGTTCAAGCTGAGTTGATTTTCCGCAGCCGTCCAGTCCCTCAAGTACTATTATCTTTCCCTTGTTCATCATCATCAATCCTGTTGCATAAATATTCATTATTATTTTATCATAAATCGGAGATTTAGTCAATCCTTTTTGTATATTATGTATCAAAAAAGGTTCTCATTCAACTCACAAAAAAACTACCCGGAAATGAAAACCATTCCCGGGTTCGAATAAATAACTATGTATATTACTTCACATTGTACAGCTTGTCATAGTTGACCAGCTCGTCCAGAAGCTGCGGTACCTTTTCGCCTGCCTGTTCATCGCTGAACTGGCACGTACCAACTGCCATATGTCCGCCGCCGCCATACTTCAGCATAAGCGAACCGACATTAACGTGGCTGGTGCGGTTGAGTATCGAATAACCAACAGCGCAGGAGCAGCCCTTTCCGCCCTTGCCGTCAACTATCCAGCAGGAGATGTTCTGCTCAGGATACAGGCTGTAGATAAGGAATCTGTTGCCGGTGTATATTGGTGAAACGCCTCTGAGGTCGGTGATAATGACATCGTCCTCAGTCCTTGTATACTGGTGGACCATGTCCTTGAATTTCTCGGTCTGCTCGTTATACAGTGCGATACGCTCCTGAATATCCGGCATTGCGAGTATCTCCTCGGTGGACATATATGCGCAGCATTTCAGCAGCTTTTCCATAAGCTGATAGTTGCTGATCGTGAAGTTCCTGAATCTGCCAAGACCTGTTCTGGGGTCCATCAGGAATCCTATAAGGATCCAGCCCTGCGGATTGAGTATCTCCTCACGGGTCAGATTGCCGCTGTCTACCTTATCGACAGCTTCCATAAGGTCGTCGAAATTCGGGAAGCGCTCCCTGCCGCCGTAATATTCGTAAATAATGCGGGCGCAGCTTGGCGTTATGCGGCTTTCGCCCTTGTATTTACCCTTGTACTGTCTGCGCTCCTCCTCGCTGGAGTGATGGTCGAACCAAAGACCGCAGCCCTCAACGAACGGAACATTTGCAAGCACGTCGTTTTCAGTTACGGGGATCAGTCCGTCCTGAAGATCCTTTGGGTGCGCAAAGGTCCACGAATCCGGCTCGACAACTCCTGCACAGAGAAGAAGTGCGCCGCAGGCAAGACCGTCAAAATCAGAACGTGTGATCAATCTCATGTTGATACCCTCTCTAATACTTAATCAGGTGCACAAGCTCAATTGCAGCTCCTGCATATTTAATTATAACAAATATTCCGAAAAAAATCAACAGTATTTTTACACTATTTTTATATTTTTTGTGCCGTTGATTAAAATTTTCAGTACCTTGGCATTTCCTAACAGCCGGAATGCTTTAAGCTTATCGACCGCGCTGGTGAGTTGTGAATGCAGCAGCATTCTTTCCTCGTCAGAAACATCTCCGCTGCCAAATTCCATTCTCTCCAGAAGCTGCGTATGCTCCGCAAGAGAAGTGCCAAATTCAGCGTCCACTCTGCCGAAGAATCCCTGCGGAAGTTCACCGGCCTTTGTCGAGATACCCCGAAGTTCAGCAAGCCTTATCAGCAGCGAAAAAATGCAGCGTGCGCATTCTGTGCTGTCGCCGCCCCTGAGAGTGTTCAGTGCTTCCAAAGCCCTCTTTTTAATGAAATTCGACTGATACACCACCACTCCCACCGAACCGAGCACGACTAGTGCTGCGGCAATTATGACGATGACAAGTTCTGCATTACCACCCTGAGGAATCGAAGATTCGTCAGTCGGCAGCGGCGCAGCTTCCGTTTCCTCAGATGAGTCTGAGGTCGCATCTGGCTGCGAAGTCGATGTGGCTGTAGTCTGTGCGGTCGTGGCCTCGCTCACAGTAGTGATTTCAGGCTGACTTTCCGCCGTGGAAACCGAAGGCTCAGGCTGTATATCGTCCGGATAAGCTGACGAACTGGTCGGGTCGAAAGTCACCCAGCCGTACTGTCCGGCATATACCTCGACCCATGCGTGAAGATTCTTCTCACGAAGCATTACAGTGTTCTCGCCCTTGCCGTCAACATAGAATCCCGTGCAGTATCTTGCGGGTATTCCCTGCTGACGAAGAATGAGCGTCATTGCGCTTGCATATAGTGAACAGTGACCTCTTTTGGTGTCGTTGAGGAACTGCAGCACAGGCTCAGGGCTGTTGTTTATGCCGTCCAGCGAATAGGTGTAATTACTGCGCAGGTAGTCTGCAACGGCTGCCCCCGCACTATAATAATACGAATATGTTTTGCAGCTTCCGTCGTTATAAAGCGACCTGAGGGTTCTCAGGCTGTCATTTAGCGCTTCGTTTGAATCAAGATATTCGCCTATCGCATTCCGATACCTGTCGGGAATGCTGCAGTAGACCTGATACACATATTTTTCGTAGTCGCTCAGCACGCCGGATTCTGTCATTTCCGGCACAACTGCGCTGTATACCTCGTCAGGCTTGCAGCCGTGCAGTTCGAACATCATGTCCACAAGATCAAGGTCGTCCAGATTGTCGCCAAGACTTTCGTTGCTTGTATAGGACGGAACAAGCGCAGTGCACTCGACTGAGTTGATTTGGCTTCCGCCCTCGTCGCTGACCCTTACCGCATAGTCGGAATACACGTCGAACAGTTCGCTGTCAAAGTAGGAAAAATCCGCAGTATACGGCGGCAGGAACACAACATTCGTGTTGCAAAGGTACTCTATGCTGATATCCGACGTTGTAACGATCGAAGTCACATCGCTGTTTACCACACTTGAGGCGTTCATCATAGACTGTATCACCATATTTTCACAGGGACGGTAATTATACTTGAGCGGCGAGTTTTTCCACAGCTTAGGCTCTGCGCCAACGGCGGTGGTCCACGACGTGCCCCTGAAGTCAATTCCGAAGTCGCCCCTGAGATACACCGGACGGCTGCCCGTGTAGGTCACACGCAGCATTTCACGGTCTCCCCTGCCCGGAGAGATGACATTCAGCAGGTCGTGCTCATTGACATTCTGTGAGAAGTAGTCAGAAGCTGTGCCTGAATCAAACGGCGAGTCAATGACGGTATTCCCAAGGCTGACTATGAAGTCATACGCCGCAGTGTAGTCGATACTGCCGCCCTCTGGGAAAATCGCCGTACCTACCAGCAGGCACACCGATGCCAGCGCAGCGCAGTACATTCCGGCGCTGAAATACTTTGAATAGTAGTTGCAGCGCATTTCCACACGCTTCCCGTAGGGAGCGGAGGAAATATGTTTCAGGAACGACCTTTCCTCTGAGCGGAGCCGCCTGCGGTAATCGCCGGAGTTGCTGTGCCTTACGGCAAGACCACCGGAATAGTTCTTTCTTATCGCACAGAATGCCGCAAACGAAGCCATCGCAGGTATCAGCCATAGCGAAAACTCCAGAGATTCCGACAGCATGACTGGTGCGCAAAGCGCAATGAAAAACAATATTGCCGGAATCGGAAGAAGCCTGCCGGAAAAGCAGGCTGAAATTATCATGCTGTAAAGGATACACAGAAGCACCGTGCCGAACGCAACGCCACGCACATAATACGGGTTATCCGCCGTCAGCAGGTCGGGGTTATTGAAAAGATATCCCCTCGGATAGAGAAATCTGCCCTCGACAAGCAGCATACAGGCATCTGCGAAGTAACTTAGCCTGAATTCGATATATTTCCAGCAATGCCAGAGCAATAGCCCTGAAATCGCCAGCAATGCGGGCAGAGCGAAGCGTTTCTTCACAAACGTGAACAGCGTGCAGAAAACAGCGCACGAGCACACGCAGACCGCAGCCATCGCGGGCAGGCTCACCGGAAAACGGTACTGAGTCAGAATATACATCATCGAACTGGCGCAGAATAACGCCACCAGCAGGATATGCTTTATCATTAACAGCGGAGTATTTGGTTTTGAACAGTAATACCTGTCATAAACCAGTACTCCGTCAGCGAAAAAATCCTTTGTCATCAAATGTCCTTTTTGGCATTAGCCGAAGATTTTTATGCCATGCTTTTTGAGAGAATCATTCACATAGGCATAGTGCATATTTTCCCACTGCTGATAGCCGCTGAACTTCTCCATCTGCGTACCTGCGCAGATTACCGCAGCGACCGCAGTATGCGAACACACCGAGCCGTTCCAGATATAGCCAACGCCCTTGTGATTTGCACGAAGTCCGGCTATATCCTCCTGCTTCACAGCCTTGGGGCATATAACTCTTGTAATCGAGAAGCTGTCTGATACCGGCGCAGTCACTCTGCAGCTTTCAATGCAGCCTCTGAGTGCTTCTGCAGTGCCGTCTGCAATCCCGAAATATTCGCACAACTCGCCGAAATTCATGGAGAACAGGTCGTCGAAGCACAGCCGAATTATTCCTGTCACCGCCCTGCCGAAAGCCTTTTCATCATCGTCGGGCAGGTCAAGAATGCCGGATTCTCTGAAATACTTTTCAATGCGCTCCTTAGAAATGTTCTCGGAAAGCTGGTCAAGCTTTGATGTCACATTCTCATCAGAAAGCTGGAACACATCTTTTACGCAGACACTTCCGCTGTCCTCGGACATGATATCGTCTATCAGGCTGCCGCGATTCACAGATAGCTGCTCGAACGGCGCTGACGCCTTTTGCAGCACGTTATTATAGTAATCGGTAAGGCGCTCGGTCACCCGCTGGAAGAAGTCCTCCATTGCTTCGCTGACGCCGGACAGCATTTTTGCTTCGGCGTAGCATTTCAACTCGAAAAGATACTGCTCCGCCGCCTTGTTCGCAAATATTGTCGCAGACCTCACCTTTTTCAGCGCAGCACGTTCCAGACCTCTGGTGCGCTCCACCTGCTCGTTCATGTCCTCTGCCTGCGCTTTTATCTTCGCCGCAGAAACACGCAGTTCCGCAAGGCATTTACGCAGCACTTCCTGCGCATAGAAAGGCCCTCTGCTGAAATCTGTCTTTGCAGCTTCGCAGTCTGCTATCAGGCTGTCGGAAAGTTCCTTTGCATATACCGGACCGCCCTTTTCCACGGCCTTTCGCATTTCCTCAGCCCATTTCTCAGCCGCTTTCAGCGCGTCGTCAGAGCCGCTTTTTATCGAACGCAGCGAGAACGACGGGTCGAATCTCTCGTCAAACTCTATCTGCGGGGTGCTTCCGCTTTTTGAAGCGACCAGTTCCACGCTCGGCGAAACCTTTGCCGCATACTGTCCCAGTAGCATTTCGCCGACATCGTTGCCGTTCAGGATATGATTCAGCCGCATGAACAGCTTGATGCTGAGGTAAGACATTATCTTGCCCATAGGTATTTCGGCTGCGCTGACGCCAAAGGAGAGGTATCTGAAATCATGCGGTGCGTCCGGTTTCAGCATATTGTAGGACATTATGCGCTCTGCGTCGTCGTCCTTGCTGAAAAGCACCTCCATGCGGCTTATTATCTTCTCTGCGGCGCATTCCATAGTATGGCCGTAGGTATCCTCTGCGGGGATAAGGAAGCACGCATTGAACGGCGGCTTGTCGGAATCCACCTCAAAGGTCTGGGTGTATTTCTGCGTGAACCGCTTCTTATGGCACTGGAATTTATCCAGTTCCGAGCGTGCAATAATCGTATTCGCTGAATAGTGACCCATGTCCCTGCTGTCAGTTTCAACAAGGGCTGCCGTATCCGCAGCAAAAAGGTATCCGTTGACGCGCACCGGACAGGGACACACCGAGAAAATCTTGGTCAGGACGTATGCAAGGTCAATGAACATTCCCCCGAAGAACACATCTCCGAGGTTTCCGGTCAGTATTATGTCTATGGGCTTATCACTTCCGCCGAAACCAGTCACAGCTTCCCCCGCAAGCTTTATCAGCTGAGGGAAGCAGTGAAACAGCGCCACTCTGCCGCACTGACGCTTTGTCAGTCCGTACACGGGCGCAGCGGGCGAATAGTTCTTGAGCCCTTGGTCGAACCAGTCCAGCGCGCTTTCGGGCAGCTTGGCAGGCTCATTGAGGTACTTGTATATCGCTTCCTCCGGCTTTATCGGCATGGTATCGCCGTCAGCCGGCACGCTTCCCTCGAAATTTGCGGCGGCGAGCTGGCTTTCCTCGCCGATACAGAGGTAACGTACCTTTTTGGGGTCTGCGCCGAATCGCTTTTCAACGAGGTGTATGCAATTCAGCACGCAATCAACGCCGTTTCTGCCCACACCTATAATATACAGCCTGTTCATGCCGAAATGACTTTTCTGCCCATCGTAAAGCTTCAAAATGCGTTCCGGTCTGAGCCACTCTATTTTCTGCCGTATTTCCACGAATACACACCCCTTACCTGTTGTAAAAATCTCTGTACAGCTGCTTTCTGCGGTCGTTCTTGACCGGAAAGTTCTTTCGCACTGAATCGCATTCCCCTGCGCTTATTTCTGCGAATATCAACTGTTCCGCGTATGGCTGCGCCGAAGCAAGAACGATACCCTCCGGCGATATTATCGCACTGTCGCCCGAATAGCTGAGCCCTCCCCCGCTGCCGCAGCGGTTGCAGCCAGCGAAATAGGACTGCGTTTCGATAGCCCTCGCCTGAAGCAGCGTTTTCCAGTGCAGGCTGCGGCTGTCCGGCCAGTTAGCCGACACTATAATGAGCGGGCAGCTTTCCGACAGGTGCTGATATAGTTCAGGGAATCTGAGGTCGTAGCATACAGTGAGCCCGACGTTCAGCCCTCTGACCTGTGCGCTCACCGGCTTATCACCGGACGAGTACACCTTATCCTCGCCGCCGTAGGAGAACGGGTGAAGCTTGTCATATTCAGCAATGACCGCTCCGCCGTCTGCAACGCACAGACGGTTGAGGACACGCTCCCCGTCCTTGCACGCAAACCCGAATGCAGCCGCGATCCCGTATTCCCTGCTGCACTGAGCGAAAAAGCGAACGGTTTCACCGTCGGCGGGTTCTGACAGCTCTGCATTCATCGTGAATCCGGTCAGGGACAGTTCAGGAAAGACGATAAGTTCCGCGCCCCGCTCTGCCGCGCTTCCCATGAGTTCTCGGCAGCGGGACATATTTTCTGTCTTGTTCTCCCATACTATATCGGTCTGCGCGACACACAGCTTCAACCACAACATCTCCCGAAAAAAATTTCTATGTTACTATTATACAATGATTCCGGAATTATGTCAACAAGTAACAGCACAATTATACAAAAAAATCAATATCATCAGCTTGTTGAAAAAATCTTCTCCCAGACTGTCGAGAAGCCCTCAGATTCTAGGAACCCGCCCTACGGCTAGGCTTTGTGCAGGCTGCCCTTAGTTGCCCGACATCGTGTCGGGCTTTGGGGGCAGCGGCACAAACATCGTGTTTGTGCCTGCCGTAGGGCGGGTGACGACGAAGATGAGGGTTTATCGACAGTCTGATCATATGTCATCGCTCGTCTTGCGGCGATACTTCTTATACGCAGCGAATGTAATTATGGAAGATGCAAAAAACAGCACGCCGCATATAATAAGCGACAATTCATCGGACATACCGCTTTCGGTCATCAGCGTAAATTCTTCGTCCATGTTAGGCAGTAGTTCGATTATAAGTATAGTCGGCAGGTAAAATATTAAAAACGTTGCCGTGTAAATTACCTTTTTGCCTGAAACCCCAAAAAGACATTCTTTATAAGCACACCGTATCACCCACCACAGATACGCCGCAGCGCCGCACAGAGCGAGTAAGAAAAACGAACTTTCGCACAGGCTGACAAACTCGTCATGTATAACAAGCGTCAATACGGATAAAACAACATAAACCGCCAGTGCCTCAACAGTCAGGTGCATTCTGACTATTTTCTGCCGCTCGTCGTATATTTCTTTCTCGCTGCCCGACTTGCCAAGGATTAAATTTTCACAGAATTTGTCAAAGCTTTTCATGCTCATTTTTCGTCCTCCTCCCAGAACAGCTCGTCAAGAGTTTTTCCAAGTGCCCTGCATATCGCTATGCAGAGGTTTATCGTCGGGTTATAGTCGCCGTTTTCGACTGCGTTGATTGTCTGACGAGTAACGCCGACCTTTTTCGCAAGCGCCTCCTGCGACAGGTCGAGCGCAGCCCGACAAGATTTAAGCCTGAGATTTTTTGCCATACTCTCACCTCAATTAAAGTATAACATATACATTACGTTTTGTCAAGTATATCTGACACAATGACAAAAATATATTTCAGATTATTTATGCAGCTTTTCTGGACACAATATTTTTATTCATTATAATAAGCCGTGAGGAATGCGAAAAATACGCTGTGAGCATATAATCCCGCTTGTTATTTCCTTTTATATTTACCCCCGTATTGCAAATAGTAACTTCGTGACGGAACTCATATTTTCAAATCGGGGTGAATCAATGGAAAAAGCGGGAAAGATAATATCCGGTGCAGTCTGCTGGCTTATAGCGGCGGCGGCAGGCGTGCTCGGATTCTACTATGCAGTCCTGCCCGGCGAACTGAGCGCACCGACCGGCGGCAGCGTTCAGGGCAGGATATGCGGCGCAGAAATAATACAGTATGACGGCGGCTACGGCTATGCGGTCGGTGCAATGAAAATAAAGCCGGTCAGCCTGAACTCTACCAGCAGGCGAATGCTGATACCGGGCGGCGAGCCATTCGGAATAAAGCTCAGGACGCAGGGCGTGATGGTCATTTCGGTGAACTGCGGCTCTCCGGCAGACAAAGCGGGCATAAAATCAGGCGACATAATCTCACAGGTGAACGGTATCCCCGTACACACGAACTCAGAAATTGCAGCGGCAGTGCAGCTTGACAGAGAAAAAAGCGTTGTGATACTCAAACGGGGCAGCGGAGAAATGTGCGTCACAGCAATGCCGGAGCGTTCCGGAGATGATATGCAGATAGGCGCATGGGTCAGGGACAGCGCAGCGGGAATAGGCACGATGACATTCTACGACCCTCTGTCGGGTATGTTCGGGGGTCTGGGACATCCGGTGAGCGACGTTACCACCGGCGAACTTATGCCGCTTGCAAGCGGTGAGATTACCTCTGCTGAAATATTCAGCGTAATACGCGGACAAAAGGGCGAAGCGGGCGAACTTTGCGGCGAACTCTGTCCGGAGGTCACGGGCAGGCTGTCCGATAATACGCCGGTGGGCGTATTCGGCGTACCTGTGGACGTCCCCGAAGCGGAAGCCATTCCTGTCGCTTTCCGGCAGGAGGTGAAGTGCGGTCCGGCAGTGATACTCACGACAATAAACGGCAGCGAGCCGCAGGAATACTCTATCGAAATAGAGAAGATAAACCTCTGCGCTCTTAACGGCACGAAAAGCATGGTGATACGTGTGACAGACCAGCGGCTGCTGGAATCCTCAGGCGGTATCGTAAAGGGAATGAGCGGCAGTCCGATAATACAGGACGGTATGCTTGCAGGGGCAGTCACTCATGTGTTTCTTAACGACCCGACCAGAGGGTATGCGGTGTTTGCGGAAAGTATGCTGGAGGAAATGGAAAGCTGAAAATTCTCAGACCGGCGTGATATCATGCCGGTCTTAAGCACTTTATTATATTATTCTCAAATAATCCCCATAAACATCTTGAATTATACAAAAAATCTGATATAATTATAGTAGTACTTTTGAAAACGACCCATTGAGGAACAAAATAAAGAGAGGGAAAATAATGGATAAGGTGCTTTTGATAGGTGAACCGCTTGAACTGCTTCAGGCAACGGAGGAGGGCAAGTTGTCGGAGGTGTCGAATTTCAGGGCAAGCGTTTCGGGCGCTGAGATAAACGTAGCAGTCGGGCTTGCAAGACTGGGGCTTCAGCCGAGATACATGGCAAGGCTGGGCGCAGACCCCAGAGCGGAAAGAATACTCAGGTTCATGAGGGAAAACGGTATATCCAACGACCTGATGATAACCGACCCTGTGCATCTGACCGGCGCAATGATGAAAAGCAAGTCCGAGCCGGGTCAGCATGAAATATTCTATTTCCGTGAGCAGTCCGCGGCTTCGTTTCTGTGCGAGGAGGATATTGACAGGCTCGACCTGTCGGATATCCGTGCGGTACATTTCACGGGGATATTCCCTTCTATCTCGGCCAGCGCAGCCGCAGCTGCGAGCAGACTCGTTGACAAAGCAAAAGAGAACGACATAACGGTCGTGTTCGACCCGAATCTCAGGAGCCTGCTGTGGGACGATTCCCCCGAAACGCTGTCGCTGCTCAACGGCTTTGCCGCACGCTCCGACGTGTTCCTGCCAAGTCTGAAAGAAGCGCAGACGCTCTGCGGGCTTTCCGACCCAGAGGAGATAGCCGACCACTACCTTGCACTGGGCGCAAAAAAGGTCGTGGTAAAGCTTGGGAAGCAGGGCGCATACTACAAGAGCCATGTCGAAAGCGGCATTGCGCCGACATTCCGTGCAGACGCCGTTATCGACACCGCAGGTGCAGGCGACGGCTTCGCAGCAGGTCTTATCAGCGGTATCTGCGAGGAAATACCTCTCGGAGAAGCGGTGTACCGTGCGAACGCAGTCGGCAGTATGCAGATACAAAACTCAAGCGACAACGCAGGTCTGCCCACAATGGCACAGCTTCGTGAATTTATGCTCGACCACAGGTTCGTTGACTCCGACCGTGACGACTGACCTTTAGGGAGAATCTATGACATTATACGCCACAGACCTTGACGGAACGCTGCTGCGCACCGACAAAAGCATATCCGACGACACCGCCTCGCTGCTGAACAGGCTGGTGTCGCAGGGCGTGCTGTTCACATACGCCACGGCGCGCTCCTATTCCAGTGCGTCGCCGCTCATCAGCAAGCTAGAGCTTTCCTGCCCCGCTGTGACATTCAACGGGGTATTTATAATTGACGCGAAAACAGGCAGGCATATCGTCGAAAATATCTTCACGCCTGATTCTTTCAATATCGCCGTCAGCTTCTTCAACAGGCTGGACCTTGCGCCGCTCGTTTATTCCTACATCAACGGCAGAGAGCGTGTCAGCTACCTTGAGGACAGGCTTCAGGACGTTTACGGGTACGTCAGCACACGCAAGGGAGATGAAAGGCTGCGTCCGGTGAAAACACGCAGCGAACTGTTTGAGGGAAAGGTGTTCTATTTCACGCTGCTGAACCCTCAGGTGGATCGTCTGCTGCTTGACGAGGCGTTCTCACGTGAAAACGGCTTTGCGGTGAACATGATGCCCGATACCTACAACAAGGACGAAATATGGTACGAGATATTCAGCCGAAACGCAAGCAAGGCGGCAGCGCTTTTGCAGGTGATGGAACTAACTCGCGCAGATCGGCTGGTGTGCTTCGGCGACAACAACAACGACCTGTCCATGATATGCTCCGCAGATGTTGGAGTAGCGGTCGCAAATGCCTGTCCGGAACTTAAAAAGGCAGCCGACCGTGTTATCGAAAGCTGCAACGACGGTGCAGTCGCTCGATTTATCGCAGAGGACTGCGGTCTGATATCGAAGCCCGCCCCCGAAAGCACGGCGGCGTTCACCGACCGGGACAGGTTTTCTCAGGCGCTCAGCAATGCGACAATGCGCATTCGTGGAATGCACGGCTCAGTGGGTACTCAAAACGAAAAGCTGATACACGCCGTGCTGAAAAACTACTATGCGCCGTATTCTGACGAGCAGGAAGTACGTATCGGCAAGTACTTCGCCGACGCCGTAAACGAAAACGGGATTTTCGAGATACAGTCCAGAAGCCTGCACCTGCTCAAGGAAAAGCTTGCCGCATTCACTCAGGCGGCAAACGTCACTGTAGTCCATCCGGTCGAGGTATCGACCAGAAACGTATACATAAACTCGCAGACAGGCGAAGTCATTCAAGAAACGCCATTCCGTAAGGTGAACAAGCGGCAGAAGATATACGAGGAGCTTTACTCAATCAGAAGCCAGCTTACCAACAGCCGTGTTACCGTGATACTCGCAAAGCTGCGCACCGAAAAGCGCATATGCAGTCCGGACGGAAAAATACCCGATATGCGCAGCAGAACAGCACGAAAGAAGCTTGACATCAGCAAAGTACCGCTGGAACTTGTCGAGGAAACGGTCATTCCGCTGCCGGAGGGGCTTATGTGCTTCATGCCTGAGGGACTTCCCGAAAGCTTCACGAAAAAGGAGTTCTGCAAAATAGCGCAGGAGCCGCAAAGCTCGCTCAGGCTTGAGGTGCTCCGTGAAGCGGGGCTCATCAAGCGGACGGGCAGCCGCGGTAAAGCATACGTATATTCATTGAGCGGAGGAAAGGAACAAGTATGACCGAAATGATAACCGGCAGAGCCTGCGCAGACGTCACGCACGAACTTTACCGCAGAATACTGCAGACAGTGCGCAGCGGCAGAAATGCAATGGTGATAGTACCCGACCAGTTCGTTTTCGAGACCGAAAAGGAACTTTTCCGCTCATGCGAGGAAGCGGGCAGCACCGAACTTTTCAAGCGCATAAGCGTGCGAACTATCGCAAGGCTGTCCGACGAGATAGTCACCCGCTATTCCTCGGAAAAGCCGCCTGCAGACGATATCACCAAAAGCGTTATAATGTACCGAGCGATAAGGGACCGCGGAGTGCAGCTGAATGCGCTCGGCAGGATAGCCAGAAAGCCCGGCTTCGCTTCACGCATGGTGAAAACGGTTTCGCTGTTCAAGACTGCCGGCATCGACTGCGGCAAGCTGGGGCAGATGCTTGAATCAGACGAGCCGGCAATCGAAAGCGCCGCACTGCTCGAAAAGCTGCGTGATATCTATGCGCTGTATCTTGAATACGACCAGATGCTGGGGCAAAGCTACACAGACAAGCTGGATATCACAATGCGTGCCGCCGACCTAGCGGTGAGGAACGATTTCTTTTCAGGGAAAGCCGTTTTTGCAGACGGTTTCAACAGCTTTTCCGGAAGTCAGCTCATGCTCATGAAAGCCGCCGCAGACAAGGCGGAAACCGCCTGCTTCGCTTTCGTGTGCGACAAAAACGACCAGCGTGATATATTCAGGACTATTCTTGCGGATATCGACAGGCTTTCCGGATCAGAGGGCATTTCCGAGCCGCTGTGCGAGAATACCCGTGGAATGTCCGAGGGTATTGTGAAAGCTTCCGAGCATCTTTTCGGCAATACTCCCGACCCGAAAGCCAACATGAACAGCGTGCGGGTAATTCGTGCAGACGATGTTTACTGCGAGATGGAGTTTATTGCCGCCGAAATAAGGCGGCTGGTCAGCCGCGAGGGGCTTCGCTACAGCGAGATAGCCGTGCTGTGCGCTTCTCCGTCCGAGTACCGCTCCCCTGCCGAAAGCGCATTTGCGAAATACGGCATACCCATTTTCTGCGATATTCCTGAGGTGATACTCAACGCACCGCTCACCAACCTTATTCTGTCGCTGCTGAGGGCTATTGACGAGCCATCGGCGGAGAATCTGCTCAGCTATGTCAGAAACACCTGCCTGAGGGTAAGGGCGGACAATGTAGGCAAAAAGCCCTCGTTCAGACCGCTGACCTTTGACGAGATAGACTGCTTTGACGGCTACATATTCAAGTGGCAGCTAAAGGGCGACCAGCTTTCAGAGCCGCTTATCACCGATAAAATGAGCAGCGCAGACAGCGAACAGGCTTCCCGTGCCGAACAGGTAAGGCAATGCGCCGTGCTGCCGGTGCTGAAACTCCGCTCAGAGATAAAAGAAAAGGCAAAGGCGCACGAATGCACCGGCGCATGGCTCACCGAAAAGCTGTGCGGCTTCCTGCTGGAACAGGCGGGAATAGAACAGGCGGTGCTTTCCTCAGACGAAAGCTGCTCCACGCTGTGGGACATTCTGGTGGATATTTTCGAGGCGATACACTCTGCGCTCGGAACAGAGGAGATAACCCCCGACGACTATTACAGCCTGTTCCGCGACATATGCGCCGAAACCACTCTGGCAACGCCGCCGCAGCTTGTTGACTGCGTACTGGTGGGCGACACCGGACGCACACGTGCCGAGGGCGTAAAGGCTGCATTCATTGCAGGCGCATTCCGTGGGGCGTTCCCGTCCGAGGGTGTAAGCTGCGGGCTTTTCTCAGAATACGAAGCGGAACTTCTCTGCGAAAGCAGCATAAAAATAACGCTGAAGCAGGAGGAGCAATACTGCAGCAGCCGCTATGAAGCATACCGTGCAATGACGCTGCCATCAGAACGGCTGTATATCACATATCCTCTGCTGAATACAGCCTGCACCGCTCTTTCGCCGTCGGAAATCGTGACGGAACTGACAGAACTTTTCCCGCAGATAACTGTGGAGTACGCAGGCGACCAAGAGCGGTTCGACGACAGCTTTTACTGCAGCACACGCACTGCGCTGCGCTCACGCTACGCCTCGCTGTTCGGCGGAAATGACGCACAGCGCCGCAGCACGCTGAAAAAGGCGTTGGAGCTTTCGGGCGACGGCGGCTACGCGGTGAAGCTGCAAAGGCTCGTGCTTGACCGTCCTGGAGCGTACCGCCACCGGCTCACCTCCGATACCGCAAAAAAGCTATTCAGGGCGAACCGTGTTTCAGCGACCAAGCTTGAGGGGCTGAACAAATGCAGATTCGAGTATTTCTGCAAGTTCGGGCTGAAAATACGTGAGCGGCGCGCGCTGAACACCGGTAATTCAGACGTGGGAAGTGCCGTGCATTACGTCATGGAAAAAACGCTCGCAGAATACTGCACGAAAATGCAGGAGTTTTTCCGGCTGAACCGCCAGCAGCTTATTGAGAAATCCGCTGCGCTTCTGCAGGAATACGCAGACCTGAATCTGGGCGGCAGCAGCTACCGCAGCCGTTCGTTCAACTATATGTACAGCGGGCTTGCTCTCAGCTGCGCAGACCTGCTCAATCTCATGCAGAACGAGTTCAGAAGCCGCGAATATCGTCCGGTGCTGTTTGAACTTCAATTCAAGGACGGCAACACCGCCGACCTGCCGCCGATAAACATGGAGCATGACGACCGCCAGATGACGCTCGACGATATACAGTCGGCTGAACCGCTGCCGCTCGTCACTCAGAAGCTTTCAATACCGCCGCTGATGATAAAGGTAGACGAGCACATAACCGTTGCGATAACCGGTATCGTTGACCGTGCGGATATGTTCCGCAGCGAGGGCGGCAACGAGTATATAAGAATTGTGGACTATAAGACGGGAGGTCACGCCTTCAAGCTGTCAAATGCGCTGTACGGCGTAAATACGCAGATGCTGCTGTACCTCATCGCACTGTGCGACGCAAATCCGAAGATAAACCCCGGCGGCGTAAGCTACCTCACCGCAAAAATGACGGACGCTTCGCCAACGCCCGGCGGGCTTCTGTCGCTGCTGACCAAGGGGCACTATCCCAGCGGAATGTGCGTGCTTGACGACAGCACCCGTGCCGAGATGGAGCAATTTGCCGAGCGATACGCAAAGGCAGTATTGCAGCCGGGCGACGAGATAAGCAAGAAAAAGCTGAACCCGAAAGAGGACGCACGTCCCACGCCCGCACAGTTCAAGAAGCTGCGCGACGAGATAGTAAAACAGACCGAGGGCGTGCTGCAAAGGCTTTACAGCGGCGACGTGCAGGCAGTCCCGACTATCTATACGGAGGAGGGAAAAGCCGGTCAGCAAAGGTCGTGCACCTACTGCAGATACAAGGCTGTCTGCGGAAACAAGGACAAGCACGGAATTATCGTTGACGAGGGCATAACCGAAAGAAAACTCGGCGACGCAGGCGCAGAAACCGAAGCCGCCAAGCCGGAGCAGCCCTCCGCAGAGAAAAAGCCCGCCAAGCGCACTTCAAAGAAAAAAGCGCCCGCCGACAACGACGGATTTATCGGCACTCTGGACGGAACACAGGAGAAAGTTAAATGAGCAAAGAGATAAAATGGACCGAGGAACAGGAAAATGCGATAAACTTCACGCCTGCCAGCTCCGCCTGCGTTACTGCGGCGGCAGGAAGCGGAAAGACTGCGCTGCTTGTCGAAAGGGTCGTGCGGCTTATCCGCGGGGACGAGCAGCGTGATATCCCGCCGGTCAGTGCGGACAAATTCGCAATACTCACGTTCACACGCAACGCTGCGGACGAATTTCGCATAAGAATGACCCGTGCCATAGACGAAGCCAGCCGCTCGCACGACGGCTCAGTCACACGGGAGCAGCTGATAAAATTCCGCAGTTCTGTGATAAGCACGATAAACTCCTTCTGCCTTGGCATACTCAGGGACAATGCAGAGCTTTTCGACCTGCCCGTAAGCTTCACGATCGTCGAGGAAAGCAAGGGGCAGATAATGCTGAAAAATGCGCTGGACAATGCGATGGAATACTTCTATTCGCAGGAGTTTGAAAGCGACTTCCCCGACGTATATTCCCGCTTCGGCGGCAGCTTTTCAGAGGAGCAAAGGCAGCGGCTCGGCTCGCAGGCACGTGAGCTTCTGCACAAGACGTTCTCTTTCAGCACTGACGACCGCCTGCGTGAAGCGGTGAACGCCGTATATATGCGGGCTTCCTCGCTTGCAGACAGGGAGCAGTGGCTCGACGGCTGCGTAACTGTATTCAACAGCATCGACAAGATGGAAAAACGCTTCCTGCCGGTGATAGTGGACGACCTCAGACGGCAGTGCAGCCTGCTTAGCGCCTGCCTGCAGCGTTACCGCTCTATGTGCGAAGCCGCCGATCAAAGCTTCTGCGACAGATTCCTTGCTGTGCTTGAGGTGGACGAGCAGGCTGTGTCAGCGGTGCTTTCCGCATTCGACAGCGCATTCCCGAAGGGTCAGCAGCCGCACATCGCCGATTTCGACCGCTTCAACGAGATATGCGGTCAGCCGGTTTTCGGCGCATTCAGCAGAAGCGGTATCCCACGGGGCAACGAGGACTACAAGCAGCTTAAAGCGCAGGTGGACGCAGTAAGAAAGCGCATTCAGAAATATGTCGCAGATATCCGGCTTGGCTGCGGCTATTCAACTGAACTCGCTGAATCAGAAATAATGCCCCAGCAGCGTGCAGTAACTGCGCTTGTAATGCTCGTCGGACGGCTTGAACAGGAATATTCTGCAATAAAGAGAAAAGCGGGCGTGGTCGATTTTTCCGACTGCGAAAGAATGCTTCTCAATAAGCTGCGTGACGAGGGCTGCGGGCTGCGTGAGAGGCTATCCGAGCGGTTTCAGTGCATAATTCTGGACGAATTTCAGGACACTAACGACCTGCAGTATGAGATATTCCGGCTTATATCACGCGGCGAGAATAACCTGTTCTTCGTGGGCGACATCAAGCAGTCGATCTACGCATTCCGCGGCGGCAATCCTGAGATAATGGCACGCTGCTGCACCAAGGGCAGCGGCTACGAAAAGCTGCCGCTCAACCGGAATTTCCGAAGCAGGCAGGAAGTTCTGAACGCCGTGAACGCCATGTTTGAGGGAGTTATGACCCGCAAATACGGCGAGGTGGATTATTCTGACAATAATCAGCTTGTTTGCGGCGCAGAATATCCCACCGCAGACGGCGTAAGCTATGGCACGGAAATGTATCTGCTGGACTTCCCCGCCCGTGAAAAACCGGCTTCAGCCGACGATAAGAGCGGCAACAAATCAGACGAACTCATGCTTGATGCCAGCAATCCTGTCGCAGAAGCACGCTTCACTGCCGACCTTATCCGCAGAATGGCAGCGGACAGGTTTCCGGTGCGTGACGGCGATGGGCTTCGCCCGTGCACATGGGGCGATTTTGCAATACTGCTGAGAAGCCGCACGCATTTCGCCGACTACAAGGCGGAGCTTGAAAAGCTTGGGATACCCGTTGCGGCGGACAGCGGCAGCGGCTACCTCTCGGCGGACGAGATAGATCTGATTCTATGCTACCTGAAAGTGACCGACAATCCGCAGCTTGACGAGGAACTGCTGACCGTACTTATGTCGCCGCTTTACGGCATGACCGCCGAGGAACTGTCGCTTGCACGGCTGGGTATTCTGGGCTATGACCCAGAAAAGCTTAAATGCTCAGGCGTGAACCTTACGCCGATATATGACGCATATGCACGGCAGTCGCTTTTCTGCTGTATTGCTGCGGCAGCAGGCAGCACGCTTGCACAGCCGGAATACTCTGAGCAGGCGGCGCAGGCAATAAGCGAGCTGGAAAAGCTTAGTATACGCCGTGAGCCGCACGAAAAATGCGCTCGCTTTATCGAGAACTTTACCGGATTCAGGCAGTTTGCCGCTAATAACTCAGTGGAGCGGCTTATCCGCAGGATATACGACGACACCGATTTCTTTTCGGTCATTTCGACCTACGAACGCGGGGACAGGAAGCTTGCAAATATCAGACTGCTTCTGAAATACACCGCCGACTTTGAAGCTTCGGGCGGCGGTACGCTCAACGATTTTCTGCGGTACACCGACGCAGTGCGTGAAAACTCCGGCAGACTGGAGGAAGCTGTAGTACCTCAGGAAGCAGCCGACGCCGTGAAGATACTGACATTCCATGCCTCTAAAGGACTTGAAATGCCGATAGTACTTCTTGCGGGGCTTGGCACTGCGCTTCACGATGAACGCTCGTCGAGTATCATTATTGACCGAAAAACAGGCATAGGGCTTAAAAACACGCTGATAAACGAGCGGCTGCGCACCGCCACGATAAGCTTCAACGGAGCAAATTCCTCAGTGAAATGCGCACAGCTTGGCGAGGAACTGCGCCTGCTTTACGTTGCAATGACGCGTGCAAAGGAAAAGCTTATACTCATCGGGCAATGCTCTGAAAAGAATGCTGCTGAATGCCGCACCGATAGCTTCACGCCTGAATTTGCGCTGTCGTGGAACTCCCACATAAGGTGGATATTATCGTCTATGCTGAGGTACGGAGGGGACGACCCCGCACCCGGCAAGGAGATATTCCTGCCCGAGCCGGGCGTGCGCATTTCGTTCTTTACCGAGCGACTTCCGGAGCCGGAAAGCGTTCAGGCAGAGCTTCCCGCAGATGGCACGGCAGATGAGGAAGCCGCCCGCAGCATAGCTGAAAGCCTGTGCGTGAAGTATCCGCACGAATACGAAACCACGCTGAGAAGCCGTTTCAGCGTAACAGAACTTGCACATATGGAGGAAAAGCAGGAAAGCAGCGGCGAAATACAGCTGAGAAAGCCGGATTTCCTGACCCCCGGAATGACAGGCGGAGTGCGTATAAACGGCATTCTGATAGGAAATACCTATCATCATATCATGGAACTTTTCCCGCTGGATACCCTGAACCCCGCCTATAATTACGAGGACATGGAAGCGGCTGTCGAGAATTCGGTCAATGAACTTATAGCATACAGCCGCCTGACTCCCGACGAGTGCTTCTGCCTGTCTGACAGCGAGAGAAAGCAGGACATCATATCCCGTATAGCGGGCTTCTTTTCCGGCGAACTCGGTCAGGATATGCTGAGAAGCGAGCGGCTCGAACGTGAATATGAGATATTTGCAGAACTTCCCGCAGCAGAGCTTTTCCCCAACGCAGAAGGTACTACAATAATACAGGGACGAGTTGATATGATGTTCGTCAGAGATGGCAGGACGGTGGTCGTGGACTACAAGAGCGACACGCGGTATGGTCTGCAGAAAGAACTCCCCGCTTACAAAAAGCAGCTTGAACTTTACCGCAGGATACTGCCGCTGCTCATGGGGAAAGACTGCGGGAACGAGATACAGCTTGCGGTCTACTCATTCGGACAGCAGAAAGCCATATATTTTTGATGAGGTGATATTACGAAAAAGCATTTCTTCGCAGCAGCTATGGCTGCGGCAATGGCATTGACATCATCAGCGTCTGCGGCAAGCGGCGGATTCAGCGGCGAACAACGGCTGATCACCGCTTCTGCAGCGCCACACGACAACAAATACACGCAGATAACGTGGGGCGGCGACGTAAGGCGTTCTGGCTGCGGTATTCCGCTGAGTTTTGGGAACAGGCTTCTTCTCCCGCAGGAGAAATCTGTTCTGGCACTCAGCGAGAGCAGCGGCGCAGTCACCGACACAGTACCGCTGCCCGAAAACTGCTCGCAGACCTACGCCGGCGCACGGATAGACTACACACTGCTGCAGCCGACTGAAAACGGCGTTTGCCTTATTGATACTGAAAACATGAAGCGTAAAGCATTTCGCAGCTTTGAGGGCAAGACAGCTTCTGACTGCGCCATGATAGACGATATGGGTTATTTCGCAGTTGAGGTCGATGATGAATATGAGTTCATGTGCGTTGACCTCACAAGCGACAACCTCGACACTATATGGAGCGTCAGAATAAGCGAACAGCCCTCTGCGGCGGCTGTTCAGGGAGATAACATCATCTTCTCCGCCGGCAGCAGCATTTACACTCACGACTACAAGGGCGGCAGCTTCTGCGAAATACCTGTAGGAAAAGAGATCACCGGTTCACCGTTCGCAACGCAGTATTCCGTGTTCTTCTCCACTGCGGACGGAAATGCGGGAAAGCTTCGTCTGAATGCCGACGGCACGCTAGAAGAGGACACGCTGATGTTCTGCAAGGTCGGCGGTTCGCCCTCCTCTCCCCTGTCATGGAACGGCAGGCTGTATGTTGCAGCCGACGACGGGCTTTATATCCTCGACGACCTGAATATGGAGGTAACATATACAGTCACCGAAATAAAGGGCGGCTGCACGCCGCAGGTGCATTACGGAAGCGGACCGTATATCTACACAGTGGCGCAGCGCGAGGGCAGATGGGCTGTTTACTGTGTGCTCGACATGGACGATGAAAGCGAGCCCACGACCTCGATACTTGCGCAGATGGAGGACTACACTGGCGGCGCATTCTGCGCTTCTGACAACGGCACGCTGTATTTCAGGGACGCATTCGGCAGAGTCTATGCGCTGAACATTGCGCCGTTCGATATTCTTTCGCTTGTTTTAAGGCTGGTGGTCGTTCTTGCGCTGATAGTGCTGGTTTTCTTCTGGCTGAAAAAGATAGCGAAGCGCCGCGCAGACCTGCGCCCGAAATTCTGACAGGCAAAACAGCCGAAAATTTACAAAACATCTTGATTTTTTTCTGCAGTTGTTATATAATAGTAGTATAAATTAAGGAAACCTATAAAAAACCGCTTCACGGCAGATATTTATGGGCAGCCTAAAACAAAAAGGAGAGTACGCAATGGAAAGCAATATACTCTTAGAGAGCGGAACCAACGAACTTGAAGTACTGGAGTTTATGGTCGGCGAGCAGAGCTTTGGCATAAATATCGCCAAGGTCACCGAGATAATGAACTATCAGCCTATGGTGCCCGTTCCTGATTCACACCCGGCTTTTGAGGGCGTTTTTACCCCCAGAGATAAGGTCATTTCCGTTATCAATCTGCACACTATCCTTAACAAGCAGAGCCCTGACCCGGAGCATGACCTGCTTATCATCTGCCACTTCAATTCAAAGGACGTGGGCTTCCACGTTTCCTCAGTAAAGGGCATTCAGCGCATTTCTTGGGAAGATATCGAGAAGCCGCCGGCAATGTCAGGCGACGGCACGAACAATATTGCGACCGGTATCGCTAAGTTCAAGGACAGAATAGTGCTTATCCTTGATTTCGAGAAGATAGTTTCGGATATGGATCCCTCGGCTGCGCTCGACACTTCCGACGTAGTGCCGTCTGATGGCGATAAGTCCTCGAAGCATATCGTTATCGCAGAGGATTCACCTTTCCTCAACACTCTTATTGTCAACACCCTGCATGAGGCTGGTTATCAGAATGTCGTTCATTTTGACAACGGCAAGGACGCATGGGACTATGTAAACGGACACAAGGAACTTGGCGGCAATATCCTCGACCAGATATCCTGCGTTATCAGCGATATTGAGATGCCGAAGATGGACGGTCACCGTTTGACGAAGCAGATAAAGGACGACCCTATCCTGAAAGCTATCCCTGTATACCTGTTCTCATCGCTCATCAACGAGCAGATGCGTGCAAAGGGCGAAAGCGTAGGTGCAGACGGTCAGTTCTCTAAGCCGCAGATAGGTCAGCTTATCCAGTATCTGAACGAACACGTTTGATAAAGCAATACATAGCGGGCGGAAGCATTCACTTCCGCCCGTCAGTATGTTGAAAAAGTCTATTCCCAGACTGGCGAGAAGCCCTCAGATTCTAGGAACCCGCATAACGACTAGGCTTTGTGCCTGTCGTTATGCGGGTGACGACGAAGATGAGGGTTTATCGACAGTCTGTCGGGCGGAAGCATTCACTTCCGCCCGTTTCATATCTTACTTGTGCTCGGTCTTGTGCGTTATCGAGGTTATCGTATAGGTAAAAGCCTTTTCCTCATGCGGTTTTAGTATCTCTATTCCACGCTTTTCAGCAAACACGCCTGTGCAGTCGTCAAAATCGGCGGAACCGCACCACGGCTCGATACACAGGAAAGGTGCGTCCTTTGCCTGCCATACGCCAAGGCTCGTGAAATCGGGGAAATCCACACGAACGCCGCAGTTATCAGCATTCAGAAGCTGTACTGAGCGTGAGCGTATCTTGTCGAAATAGCACACGTCCTTATAGAACATCTCATGCGACAGTTTCAGCATCGTTTCCTCGTTCATGAGCGGACGGCGGACATTTTCCTCATGAAGCCCCGTGTCCAGATTATAATTCGGCACTGCCGCCGTTTCCTGCTTCGGGAACTCCAGACGGTAATCGGTCATGCTGCCGGGAGTAGCAAACGCAGGGTGTGCGCCTATGCAAAACGGCATATCGGTATCGCTGTCGTTGCGCACACGGTAGGTCACCGTGATACCGTCGGCTTTCAGGGTATAGCGTACCGTGAAGCGGAAATCGAACGGGTACATCGCCTTTGTGTAGTCGCTCTGCGTGAGCGAGAACATCGCACTGCTTCCGTTGAAGTCCTCCGGAGTAAGTTCCAGATCTCTTGCAAAGCCGTGCTTGGATATGCTGTACTCCTTGCCGTTAATGATCGTCGTTTTGTCCTTTAGCGTGCCTATCATCGGGAAAAGCAGCGGCGATGTCTTACCCCAGAAAGCAGGGTCTGCGCTCCACATAAGTTCTCTGCCGCCGACTTTCAGCGATTTCAGCTCTGCGCCCTTTGAGATGATCTTTGCGGAAACTTCTCCGCTTTTCAGTGTTATGTCCATAATATGCTCCTTTATTTATGATATTTGCCGTTATTCAATATCGAATATGCACGGTAAACCTGCTCCATCAGCATAACTCTTGCCAGAGAATGCGGAAAGGTCATCGGCGACATTGAAAGCCGCAGGTCAGCCTGCGACTTTAATTCCTCGTCAAGCCCGAACGAACTGCCGACAATGAAATTGATCGTGCTCGACCCCTGCCCTGCCGCCTTTTCAAGCCGCTCGGCAAGCTGCTCGCTGGAAAGCTGCTTACCCTCGATACACATTGCTACCGTGAAGCTGCCCGGACGTATCTTCTCACGGATACGCACAGCCTCCTGACGAAGCGCATTTTGTATCTGCGCCGCAGACGGCTCTTTCGGGAGGTCAACGGGCTGCGGCTCGTATACATTCACGCTGACATAACCGCCGAGCCGCTTGATATACTCGGCGCAGGCGTCACGAAACCACGCTTCTTTCAGCTTTCCCATTGCAATGAAATTGATGTTCATATTCTACCTGCTTATCTGCGCTTAGTTTTTTTCGGAGGATTCATGTTTATCCTGCGGCGGCGGTTCATTTCTGCAACACGCCGTTTGTATCCTGCCTTGATATAATGCGAAACGATAAGAAGCACTATCTCAATAACAGAAAGCACGACTATCCACGTGAACAGCGGGTCAGCCATCACCTGCTTCACCTTATCAAGGTAGAACTCGGTGACATCAAGTTCGATGTCCTTTTCGGTTATAAGCTTTACTGTTGCAAGGACCTCGTCGTTCAGCTTCAATTCTAGTTCACCGACCTCATAGCCCTTTTTCTGAGGTGCGACCACCGGTACACGTTCTTCATACCAGTTGATATTCTGGGAAACCGTCGTTTTGTTCAGGCTCTTTTCAAGCAGCGTGTAATAATCCTCAGCAGCACACACGCCCACAGTATCGGCGTTTTTGCCCTGATATACGTCTGCCTGAGATATCTGCTCGTTTGCCTTGACTATGTTGGTATATACAAATTCAGAGTAAGCCCAGTCGTAAAGCGCAATGTGATCCTTGAACGAATAGTTGGACTTTTCGCCGTTCTCATCATAGAACGGTGCGCCGAGAGTGACTATCATGTACCTGTAACCCCTGCCGTCGCTGCCCTTTTTCTGCGCAGTCGTCACAAGTGCCATCGAGCCTTTCTTCGGGTTTGCGGTATCCCATGCGCCGTCCTTGTACTCATAATATTCGTATATGCTGCCGGTCTTTACGCCGTGAACTCCCTCATAGTAGAGGTCGCCGTCAAGCATCATCTGATTGGTCGTCCATTTTGTGTAGCCGCTGGGGTATTTGTCGTTCGGCGGCATCTGGTAGGATACGGTATCGCATATCGTCATGAAGCCCGGATAATTGTCGATAGCGTATCTTGTTATGAGATACAGATCCTTTGCGGTGGTGTAGTTGTCCTCGGCGTACAGTCCGTGCGTATTCGCAAAATGCGTATCCGTGCAGCCTATCTCCTCAGCCTTTGCGTTCATCATGTCAACGAACGCCGGAATGCTACCCGCAATATTTATCGCAAGCACGTTTGCTGATTCACACGCAGAGCATACCATAAGCGAATAAAGGCAGTCCCAGTAGGTCACGTTGGTCTGTCCGGCTTCAAGCGCTGCATTTGACGGATCGGTATAGTTGGGGTCGCCGCTCCAGAACTCGTTCATCGCCTCAGAGGTTACGGTGACTTTCTGGTCAAAGTCCTTGATATTCTCCAGAGCGACAAGTGCGGTCATTATCTTGGTCGTTGACGCAGGACACAGCCGCTTGTCGGCATTTTTGGACACTATCACGATATCCGTGTCCATATTGACCATGTATACGCCTTCGCTGTGCAGCTTGAATTTCGGCGTAAATGCTGCATAAGCGCTCATTCCTGAGCAAAATGTGCTGCATAGTAGAATTATTGACAGAAATATCGAAAAAATTTTTGCTTTTCGCATATAGACAAATCTCCTGTAATGAGTTATTATATATAAAGGACACATTGTGTAATATCAGCCCTACCTATTATTATACAAAAACGGTGGCTGAATGTAAAGGGCTTTTTGCAAATTGTAACCGAATTTTAATATTTGGCTGCACGGGGGGAAGTTAATGATTTTTATTACAGGTGACATTCATGGTGATTTCACCAGATTCAAGTCGCCAATACTTAAAAAGCTGAAAAAGAACGACGCACTTATCGTGTGCGGAGATTTCGGCTTCATCTGGGACGGCACAAACAAGGAAAACAAGCTGCTGAAAAAAATAGGCAGGCTGCCGTATAATGTGCTGTTCGTGGAGGGCTCGCACGATAACTACGACCTGCTGGAGGACTACAAGGTCGAGGAATGGTGCGGCGGAAAGACTCGCAGAATTTCCGGCAGACTGCGCCAGCTTATGCGGGGACAGGTCTTTGATATAGCGGAAAAGCGCATTTTCACTTTCGGCGGCGGTCAGAGCGACGATACCGTGGACCTTATCGAGGGCGAAAACTGGTGGCGGCGCGAGATACCGTCCGAGCACGAACTTGAGGAGGGCATCAGAAACCTTTCCGCTGCAGATAATATAGTGAACTTTGTGGTGACCTATGAGCCGCCGTCAAAGCTGCATGATTTCCTCGACCACAACAGCGGGGACAGAAATCACATAAATACTTACCTTAACGATGTTTATGAGCGCATTAGCTTTGACAGATGGTTTTTCGGGAAGCTTCACCTGAACAAGCTGATACCGCCGAAATACTACGCAGTTTACGACCAGATAGTGGTCGCTGACGATACAATCATCAAAAAGAAAAAGGAGCCTAAAGCTCCGAAAAAGAAAGCATTAAAGGAGAATTGATATGGCAGAAGTAACATTTGAGATAACCAAGGAACTTGGTGTTATCTCCGAAAACGCAAAGGGCTGGACAAGGGAACTGAATCTCGTTAGCTGGAACGAAAGAGAGCCGAAATACGATATCCGTGACTGGAATCCCGACCACACCCGCATGAGCAAGGGCGTATCCCTCACCGAAGAGGAAATGGAAAAGCTGGTCGAACTGTTCAATTCCAGAAACGAAGAGGATTCGTTCGAGTAATACAAAAAGCGAGAGGAGCAATGAAACGCCCCTCTCGTTTTTTATTTGAATTTCTGGGTAAAGTTGATCACGAAGCCTACTGCAACTGCAAGCACAAAACTCAGCACAAGCGGAAACCAGACGTTAGCAAGCGGAAGTCCATTCGCACTTTCGTTCAGGTTCATACCATAGAAGCTGAACACTATCGTAGGCACGGCAATGATTATCGTGAGCGTCGTCATGCGCTTCATGACGATATTCAGGTTGTTTGAGATTATGCTGGCGAAAGTATCCATCGTTGTTGACAGAATGTTCGAGTAGATATTCGTCATCTCTATCGCCTGTCTGACCTCGATAAGCACGTCGTCAAGCAGATCCTGATCTTCCTCATACAGCTTGATAAACCTGCCCCTCATCAGCTTTTCAAGCACCGCCTCGTTTGCCTTTAGCGATGTGGAAAAGAATACCAGTGACTTCTCAAGACCCAGAAGCTGGATAAGTCCCTTGTTGTGCATTGACTTATGCAGGGTGCCCTCAACGTAGTTCTGTATCTTGTCGATCTGTTTCAGATATTGCAGGTATCTTGCCGCAATGCGCAGAAGAATCGTGAACACGAATCGAGTTTTCAGGTTGGTCTGTATTCCCTTTACTACGCCCTTGGAAATGTCCTCAACAACGGAATTCTCCTTTGCGCTTACCGTCACAACATTCTTCTCGGTAATGATTATCGACATAGGCGTTGTGGAATACAGAAGCGTTCTGTCGGGGTTGTTGTCGGTTTCCGCTACCGGATAGTCAACGACTATCAGCGTCACGCCGTCGTCGCTTTCAATACGGGAGGGCTCCTCCTCGTCCAGTGCGGCACGAACGTAATCTCTGTCTATGCCGAGATCCTCTTCAAGGTCGGATATCTCGGTTTCGGTCGGGTCGATAACGGAGATCCAACAGCCGGATTCCGGCTTATCTATCTCGCAAAGACGGTTTTCTATGGTTCTGTAATACTTTACCAAATCCAGCACTTCCTTTACTTTGCACCGCAAAACAGCGCATATCATCGCAGGAAGCACGCCGAACGCACACCCTGCAAAGCTATTGAATACATGGTACTTCGGTACAAACCGGGGTCTGCGCTCATTTTATCACCGCCCATATCGCATAGTATATTTATATTTTAGCACATTTTTTCCGAAAAAACAAGAGGTTTTCTCATAGGTTATCAAAATTCTAAGAAAATCTGAAATATAAAGCGTGGATATACGTTTATCGTATAGCTTCACCGGTAAATTGACAAAATGCTTGACAGTGGGCAATAAAAATGCTATAATGTAATGTGTAGAAGAATAAGTAAATTAGCTAAGAGGGGAAGGACAGTTTCCCCTGACAGAATGCCGCAGACATTAAAGGGAGGTGCCTAGAGATGAATTTCGACCACGAAGCCTACCTCAGGCTGCTAAACGAATTCATTAATAAAGGCGAACAGATCAGAAAATTCCGCGACCCGGCTATTACAATGGCGTTGACCCCGATGTGCAGATTCCTGAGGATAGGCAGATTCACTGCGCAGCTTTCGGACCTGACCGGCGGCGCAGGCAGAGTTATCGAACCGCACATTTATTTTGACTCAGGCAATGCGGACGAGCAGCGGACTATGACCGCAGATGAATTTACCTCGGACAGAATAAAGACCAGATACCTCATCTGTCAGGAAAAGGGCGGCGAGGACTGGATAGAAGATGAAAAGGTTCAGATTCTGAGCCTTGCAAAGCAGCTTTTCATATTCAGCGAGCGCAGCTATAACATCAAGCTGACTGAAGATATACCCATGCACGACAGCGAAATGGACGTGTATTCCCTGCCTGTTTTCCTTGCTGCTGCAGGCTCTGCGAAAAAGCAGGGACGGATCACGGATTTCGGCGCAGTTTACTTTAATCTTAAGCATTTTTCAGCTATCAACGAAAACCTCGGCAGAAAGGGCGCAGATCATGCGATGTACTCTTTCGTACAGGGTCTTCAGGAACGGCTAAAATACGAGGAATGTATCTGCCGTATCGGCGGCGATAATTTCGTAATGCTGTTTGAAAAGCGTAATTTAGGCTTCATTAAAGCATACCTAAACGGGACGTCCGTATCCTATGACAACAGCGGCGACACCGTGAATATGACAACCTCGGCGGGCTACTATCTGATATCTGACGATTCAGATTCGCCGTCTGACATTCTGGACAAGGCGTCGACTGCATATCAGCTTGCGAAAAATGTGTACAAGCGGCAGTATCTTTTCTATGATGATGAGATAACCAAAAGGCAGTCGCATATCCGTGAGATAGAGGGAATATTCCCCAGTGCGATCGCGAACGAGGAATTCAAGGTATTCTACCAGCCCAAAACGCAGCTTTGCAGCAACCGTCTTGCGGGCGCAGAGGCACTGTGCAGATGGGTCAGGGACGGCAGAGTCGTTCCTCCCGGAGAGTTTATTCCGGTGCTGGAAGGCAGCCGTGCGATATGCACGCTCGATTATTATATGCTTGACCATGTGTGCAGCGATATCCGCAGATGGCTGGACGAGGGCAAGCAGGTAGTCAAGGTTTCCGTCAATCTGTCAAGGCTTCACCTTGGCGACGATGACCTGCTGCAAACTCTTATCGGGATAATCGACAAGCACAACGTCCCCCACGAGTACATCGAAATCGAACTTACTGAAACCACCACCGACGTGGACTACAAGGAACTTAAAAAGATAGTGTACGGGCTTCGTGAACAGGGCATAAGCACCTCTGTTGACGACTTCGGAGTTGGGTTCTCATCGCTGAACCTTATCAGAGAAATGCCGTGGAACGTGCTGAAAATAGACAAAAGCTTCCTGCCGGCGTGCCTTGAAGATCAGGACATAACAAAGGTCAAAATGCTGCGCCACATAATCACTATGTCGCAGGATCTCGGTCTTGAATGTATAGTAGAGGGCGTAGAAACCGCCGAGCAGGTCGAACTGCTTATCGACTGCAAATGTTTCTTAGCGCAGGGCTTCTATTTCGACAGACCTCTGCCGGTAAATGAATTTGAAAAGAAGCTTCCGTTTAATCAGGCTTCGTAATACAGCAAAATATACAGCATAAATCCCTCAGCTTTTGCCGAGGGATTCTTTTTTTGGCACAGGCATTAACAAACTGGCGGGCAGCACCTGATTGGTACTGCCCGCCGCTTATTTTCTTATGATACAGCTTACTTGGTCTTGAATCTTTCGACCTCGTCCTCAAGTGAGGAAGCAAGGGCGGAAAGCTGCTCGCTGGAAGCTGCGCATTCCTCTGCGGTCGCAGTGGTGGAGTGCATACCGGATTCGATGTAGTTTATGCCCTCGGTTATCTCGTTGACTGCTTCCTGCTGTTCGGACGCCGCTGCGGTTATCTGCTGCATTTCGTCAGAGATCTTGCTTATGCCGCTTACAATGCTTGTCATAGCCTCATGTGCATGGTCGGCAAGCTGAGTGCCCTTTTCAACTGCATTCAGCGAATCATTGATAAGCGCCGTGGTATTCTGTGCTGCTTCTGCGCTCTTTGCGGCAAGGTTTCCTACCTCGTCAGCAACAACGGCGAAGCCCTTTCCTGCCTCCCCTGCCCTTGCAGCCTCGATAGAAGCGTTGAGCGCAAGAATATTAGTCTGGAATGCGATGTCCTCGATGGTCTTGATTATGTTCTTGATGGAAGCGGACTTATCTCTGATGTTCTCGACAGCTTCAAGAAGCTGGGTCATTAGTTCGCCGCCCTCCTGAGCGTTGCTGTTTGCTTCCTGTGAAAGTGCGGCAACATTGCTGGAAGCATTGGCTGTATTGTTTGCCTTCTGCTGGATAGCTTCGATAGTTCCGGAGATCTTCTCGACTGCCTCGGCTTCCTTTATTGCAGTGTCTGACAGGCTCTCAGAGCCCTCTGCAACCTGACCTGCGCCTGCATGGATACTGCTTACGCTGTTCTTTACAGCAACCATTGCAGAATTCATGGACTGTGAAAGATCGTTGATCGAAGTGCCAATGGTGGTGAAGTCACCCTTGTACTGAATATCAGAAGATACTGTAAGGTCGCCGTCCGCCATCTTCTCAAGCACGTCGCGTATATCGTGGATATATGTGCGGAGCGTTTCAACAGTGCTGTAGAGCGACTGCTCAAGGATAAGCGTTTCATCGCCTGCAGCCTCGACTGTGTACGGAGTGGTAACGTCGCCCTCAGAGAGAAGCTTCAGACGCTCAGCCGACTTAACGATAGGATTGGATATCTTGTTTGCAACTTTCAGCGAAATAAATACGCCAATAATGCAAAGAATTATGGATACAAGAATTCCTATACCAACATTAAGCAGTACATTGATAGTTACCTGATCGTAGTTTGCGCTGACTGCTATCTTCCATCCGTCAGTACCCGGAACGTTCATATAATATGCGAACAGGTTATCCTGTCCGTTGGAATAAGAAAAGCTGCCGCTCTCGTTGGCAAGCATTTCCTGTGCAAGCCTCTTCTGACCGTCAATGCTGCTTTCAGCGAGCATTGTCATATTAAGGACAAGACTGGTGTCACTGGAAGCGACTACCTGACCGTTCCTGTCGATAACGATAACGTTGCTGCCGCTTCCGAGCTCAACGTCCTCAAGGCCGTTGGAGAACAGCGTAGAGTCGATACCGCCGTAGATAACGTATGTAACGCCGTTGTAAACCATCGGCGCACCCATCATCGTGGTAACGCTGCCGTCCGTCTTTCTTATGACAGGTGAAGATATAGCCACCTGACCGGCAAGCGCCTTCTGGAAATAGTCACGGTCGGACAGGTCTGTGTCATTATATGTAGTGCCATCGCTGTAGGCAATGGAATAATCCTTGAAAAGCGTGGTCTTTGCAATATTGATGAGATTTTCCTTGCGGGTCTCAAGCGGGATAGATTCATCAACAATGCCGTCGTGAGTGGTGGCTGCTTCAAGTTCCAGCGAAAGCGATGTAACGTTGTTTGCGATAACGTGTCCGTAAGCTTCGGAAAGCGCTGTCAGTTCGCTGGCGTATGTGTTGTGGTATGCAGCGTTGATGCAGACGATCATCACGATAAGCAGTGCACTGATACATACCGCTACGCTGAGCAGCGCCAGTCTTAGTATTCTGTACTTGATCTTGGTGGAGCGCATATTCTTTATCCGCTCGTTTCTCTTTTCACGGTGCTGTTCAATTGTGTTTGAAATATCAGACATTCCTAAAAACCTCCGTCATTTTTTATCGAACATCGTCTATTATAGCATAAATTGCCACAAAATTCAACTAACAACTGTGAATAAACTGTGTAATAATGCGGATTTGTTAAATTTGCATTATTTTACTATATCAAATATGTGTGGATTGACAACAAAACGACAATCGACTGCTGACAAAAAAACAACCAAAGGTCAACCGCATTATGTTCAAACTGCCGAAAATGCCTTCAATACCCCTTGAACAGCCAAATAAGAATTGACTTGCAGACGAAAAAGTAGTAAAATCTTTATTGCTCGGCAGATTCGATCATATCAGCTATATCGTCTGTCGCTGACAAGGCGGCTTCTTCAGTTGTCGCAGGCGGCACGGTGCTGAGGTCTATGTCCTCAAACGTGATGCTGCTCCAGCCGGCGGCGGTGAACATATTCACCGTATAGCTTTCAACGTCGCTACGCCAGCCGTTGCTGTCCCTTACCCAGATATTGAGCACCAGCATATCGTTTTCGATAAAGATGTATTCCACGCCCGCAGGCTTTATGCCGGTTTCAAGGTAGTAGTACCTTTCGGCAAGTTCCGACAGCTTTCTTGCGGGATAGAACGTGAAGCCCTCTGCCGACATTCCGGAAAGGTAGGTCAGTTCGTCGCTCGTACCCAAAAATGTCATGTGTATGGTCACGTGGCTGTCGTCCGTCTTTTCAAGACTGGCGGAATATGGCGTCAGATCCTCGCCGACGTACATCGTCATGTCCGTGCCTTTTATGGAATAGGTGAAATCCACGCCGTCGGAATCCGACATCGGGATAAGCCTGCCGTGCATTCCGTCCTCGTCAAATATATAGAAATTGCCTGCATCGTCGCTGTTGAGAGATGTCCAGACGCCCGGTGTGAAGAAATCAGACGGCTGTATCCCAAGTGAAGCAAGCGGGTCAGCGGGTACGACCTCGTGCAGCGCAGGGTCGGACTCCATCGTGGCGTCAAACGTGAGGTCGGGCTCCTGAGTGGCTTCGACAGTGTATTCAAGTTCCTCGGCGGTCTGGGGCAGAGGTGCGTTCTCGTTTTTGGCGCATGAGCAAAGTATCAGCGGAAGAATTGCGGCAATGATCGCAGTTTTTTTCATAGCGTTGTGCAGCTCCTTTATTAAGGTATCATATTGATTTTAGCATAATCGCTCCCCCTTGTCAACAATATGAGCCGTATTACGGGATTTTTCCCCTTGACCATGAAGCGCTCCGGCAGTATACTATATATTGAGTATAATGGTAAGGGGGATATATTATGGGAACTGTTGGTATACTGCTGCTCGCTGCCGGTCTGTCTATGGACGCATTCGCCGTGTCTGTATGTAAGGGGCTTTCGCTGGGCAGAATAAAGGTGCGGCACATGATCACAGTCGGGGCGTGGTTCGGGGTATTTCAGATGCTTATGCCGCTTGTGGGGTATCTGCTTGGAAGCACGCTCTCGCAGCTTGTGTCAGAGGTGGACCACTGGATAGCCTGCGGGCTTCTGGCGATAATCGGTGGCAATATGATACGCGAGGCTCTTGACAAGGACGAGGACGACGAGCTTCCCGACCCCTCGCTGTCGCCTGTGAAAATGCTGCTTCCCGCTGTAGCGACCAGTATCGACGCACTGGCGGTCGGCGTGACGTTCGCGTTCCTTGATGTTCCGGTGCTGCTTGCAGTCGCAGTTATCGGCGCAGTGACGTTCACAGTGTCCGCTGCGGGGGTTAAGCTTGGGAGCGTCTGGGGCGCAAAATACAAAAATAAGGCAGAACTTGCCGGAGGTCTTGTGCTTATCCTGCTTGGGATAAAGATACTTGCCGAGGGGGTGGGTCTGCTGTAAATATCGGAGAAAAGAAATGAAGTACATAAAGCAATTCGGAATAATCCTGCTGATAACCTTTATCGGCGAAATACTGCACTGGCTGCTGCCTGTCCCCGTCCCTGCGGGTATCTACGGGATAGTGCTGCTGTTCACGGGGCTCAAGACGGGTATCGTGCCGCTTTCCGAAGTCAAGGAAGCTTCCAGTTTCCTGATACAGATAATGCCGCTGATGTTCATTCCCGCAGCAGTGGGACTGATGGACACATGGGAAGTTATCTCGCCGTCATGGCTGCAGTTTGTGCTTGTGACGGTGATAACCACCGTGGTTGTAATGGCGGTATCGGGACTTTCAACGCAGGCAGTCATTCGTCTGCGCAAGAGAAAGGCGGCGGGCAAATGAGCGAATTTCTGTCAGGATCTGCGTATTTTGGCGTAATGATAAGCCTTATAGGCTATGGACTGGGCGCGCTTCTCAAGAAAAAGCTGAAATCGCCGCTGGTCAATCCCCTGCTCATCTCTGTAGTGCTGACAATACCGGCGCTGCTTGTGCTGAATATCGACTATGAAAGCTATTATGCCGGCGCGCAATATTTGTCGTGGCTTCTGACGCCAGCGACCGTGGCTCTTGCGGTGCCGCTGTACGAGCAGTTCGAGCTGCTGAAGCACAATGCTGCTGCAGTGGCTGTGGGTATCGTATCCGGCGTGCTTGCGAGCCTTGGCAGCGTGCTTGGGCTTGCGGTGCTGTTTGGCTTCTCGCACGAGGAATATGTTACCTTCCTGCCCAAATCCATCACGACAGCCATCGGCATAAGCGTTTCCGAGGAACTGGGCGGCGCCGTTCCGCTGACTGCAGGCGTAATACTCATCACCGGCGTGCTGGGCAACATCATGGCTGAAGTTGTGCTGAAGCTGTTCAGGATAAAAGAGCCTATCGCAAAGGGTATCGCGCTCGGCACTTCCGCCCATGCGATAGGCACGTCCAAGGCAATGGAACTGGGAGAGGTCGAGGGCGCAATGAGCAGCCTTTCCATCGCAGTTTCGGGTATCATCACCGTTGCAGGCGCTGCGCTTTTTGCAAATATATACTGATTTTGTCGGCTTAAAGCACTTGAAATCACCGCCGAAATATGATATACTAGAGTAGTATATTATTTGCTTATTGCGAAATTAGTCGCACTGGCGCAGAGAGGAGGTTTTCAGTGTTTAACGGAATGCGTATCGCAGCGCTTTGTATCTCACGCATACAGGAAGCCACAAATCACAAGCTGATCACCTCGCTCAGCCGACGTATGTCGGAGCGGGGCTATCGTCTTATGGTGTTCGCCACTCCGTCGGAGCTTTACTGGAACACTATTGACGAGCAGGGAGAAAAATCTGTTTTTGAACTGATAAATTACAGCATTACTGATATAATAATCATACAGGCGGAAATGCTCAAATGCAGCGAGCTTGTGCTTAAAATAGTCAGCGACGCCAAAGCGCACGGTATCCCTGTTATAACCATAGGCGGAGATATCAGCGGCTGCGTGCGGATAGGCTTCGACTATGCCGCAGGCTTTGAAAAGATGGTAAGGCACGTGCTGTGCGACCATAACATAACCAACTTCCACCTGATGGCAGGAATAAAGGACAACCCCTTTTCAGAGGAGCGCATAGAAGTCGTGCGCCGTGTGACAAAGGAACTTGATATTCCGTTCTGCGACGAGGATATAAGCTACGGCGGATTCTGGAGCCGTCCCACTGAGGAAGCGATAGAAACGCTTTTCACAAGACGCCGCCGTCTGCCGCAGGCATTGATCTGCGTGAACGACAGTATGGCGATAGCCGCCGTTGCCAAGCTGAAAAGCCACGGGCTCAGAATACCGCAGGACATTATCGTGACGGGCTTTGATGGTATCAACGAGGTCAACTACTCTGACCCAAGGATAACCACCGCGCTGTGCAGCAACGAACAGCTTGCGCAGACCATTGCCGATACAGCCGACCGGATACTTGCGGGAGAGAACGTTCCGCAAAGCCTGCTGGTAGTGCCCGAACTGCAGAAATCCGAAAGCTGCGGCTGCGGAAGCGGCGCACCAATAAATGCTTCGGCGGAACTCAGCTACATCAACAACTCATTCAACCGCTATCAGAATGAGGAGGAACGTATGTTCCGCATGATGTCGCGCTTTATGGAATGCCGCACCATCTCGCAGACTGCTGCTGTTATGGACAGGTACGACTTCTACGACATTGTGGTAGCGCTGAATCCTGAAAGCATCGACAGCACCGTTGACCCGTTTGATTCTCACCCCATGGGCAGGGTCGGCGCTTTTACCGACACGGTAAAGGTCATCTATAACACCAACGCCCCGATGAACGGCAGAATCGACGACATGAGCACCTGCGACCTGCACCCGCAGCTAGCGGAAATGCTGAGAGGGTTCAGCGAGCCGCTGATATTCTTTTCGCTGAACTATATGGGCGTCACCATTGGATATGTGTGCTTCAATTTCCACAATTACGATATACAGAACTACTACAAGGCGTCGCAGACCGTGAATGCGCTCAACAGTGCGTTCGGAGCGTACCGCACAATGCAGTATCAGCACTATCTTACCGACACGATAGAGAAGATGTACCGCTGCGACGGTCTGACTCGCCTGCTGAACCGCACGGCGCTGAAGAACGAGTTCAAGGGGCTTCTGGACAGGTGCGTTGGAAAGCTGACCGTGGTCCTCGCCGACCTTGACGGGCTGAAAACCATCAACGACACCTATGGTCACGACGACGGCGATTTCGCAATATGCGCACTCGCAGACGCACTGAGGGAAAGCTGCCCGGAAAACGCCCTGTGCGTCAGATGGGGCGGCGACGAGATGGTCGCAGTCATTGCCGGAGAGTATTCCAGCGAAGCTATACGCAGCGGGTTAGATCAGCGCCTGAACGAGGTGAATGCGCAATCTGGCAAGCAGTATAAAATATCGGCGAGCGTGGGTGTAAGAACGTTCAGCACGGACGTCACCTCCAGATTCGAGGACATGGTGCGTGACACCGATCAGCTCATGTACAGTGAAAAGTCAAGCAAAAAGCAGCACGCAGATATCGTCAGACAGAGATGAGGAACAAATGAAAGCCATAATCTATGAATCAAACGCAGGCAGCACAAAAAAATACGCAGAAATGCTCGCTGAGAAGCTGGGCGTTCCGGCTTATTCGCTGAAGCAGGCAAAAAAGCAGCTTCAAAAGGGAGAAAAGGCGGTGTTCCTCGGCTGGGTATTCGCGAACAAGGTGCAGGGACTGAAAAAGGCTCTGAACCGCTGGGATATCGTCTGCGCCGGCGCGGTGGGCATGAATCCTCCGGTAAAGACCTATTTCGATATACTCAGAAAGGCAAATCCCACGGAGTGTCCGCTGTTCTATCTTCCGGGCGCACTTTACCCCGACAGGCTGCGCTGGCTGCAGAGAAAGCTGATAGCCACTATCCGCTCCGACCTTGAGAAGCAGGCAAAGCCCGGCACTGAGGACATGATAAAAGTATTGCGGGACGGCTGCGACAATGTGAGCGAGGAAAATCTGGAGCAGCTTATAGCATACGTTCTGAGTAATACTTGAGTAGCAAAAAGGAGGGCATGGCTCTCCTTTTTTTGGTTATTTTATATCCAACATCAATATGTTGCATAAAAAAAGGGCGGAATATCGCAAATTTTGTGCTGTTATATCGTTGACAACATACAAACTATGTGGTAAAATAAATATATGTACTGTTTGCCACGTGCTCAGATACATATGGAAATGCTCGGCAAAACCAGCGATCATTCTTCAAATCGACTGCGTAAGCTATGAGCTTTCCCGACTACACAGAAAAAGGGTGATATCTATGAAGCTTAGCGGTTCAGATATAATCGTGGAATGCTTGCTGGAACAGGGTGCGGATACGGTATTTGGTTATCCGGGCGGCGCTGTTCTGAATATTTATGACAGTCTTTATAAGTACAGTGATAAGATACGTCACGTGATAACCTGTCACGAACAGGGTGCGTGCCATGCCGCAGACGGCTATGCACGTTCCACCGGAAAGACCGGCGTAGTCATTGCGACGTCAGGTCCCGGTGCGACTAACCTCGTCACTGGTATCGCTACCGCATACATGGATTCCGTGCCGCTGGTGGCTATCACAGGTAATGTATCCTGCGGGCTGCTGGGTCTTGACTCATTCCAAGAGGTGGACATCACCGGAATAACCATGCCCATCACCAAGCACAATTTTATCGTGAAATCCGTTGACGAACTTGCGGACACGCTCCGTACCGCATTCAAGATAGCTATAAGCGGCCGTAAAGGTCCGGTGCTTGTCGATGTCCCCAAGGACATCACTCAGGCGTTCACAGAATATACCGCACAGCCGGCACAGCAGCCCTATGAGCCTGCTCCCCTGAACGAAGCGGAGATAGCAAAGGCGGCTGAACTTATCGCAGGAGCAGAAAGACCCTATATCTATGCGGGCGGCGGCGTGATATCCTCCGGTGCTTCTGAGGAACTTGCAAAGCTTGCCGAACTTACTGACGCACCTGTTTCCTGCTCGCTCATGGGTCAGGGCGCATTTGATGAAACCGACCGCCGTTACATAGGTATGCTCGGAATGCACGGCACAGTCAAGGCTGCCTATGCGCTCAATCACTGCGACCTGTTCGTAGGTATCGGCACGCGCTTCTCAGACCGTGTGACCGGCGATACATCTACATTCGGCAAGCAGGCGAAAATAATCCACATTGATATAGACCCCGCCGAATTTAACAAGAATGTCGATGTATCGGCAACCGTTACAGGCGACGTAAAGGCGGTGCTTTCTGCGATAAACTCACGGCTTGCTCAGCAGTCGCACCCGCAGTGGTGCAGCGAGATCCTCGACAAGGATTTCGGCGAGCCTGACCAAGTAGGCACAAAGGAACTTCCGGTAACACCCGAAGCTGTCATAAAGGAACTTGACCGTCAGACTGACGGCAATGCGATAATCACCACCGAGGTCGGTCAGACTCAGATGTGGGCTGCGCAGTATTTCCGCAGCAGAACGCCCCGCAGCTTTATTTCTTCCGGCGGACTTGGCACGATGGGCTTCGGTCTTGGCGCTTCACTCGGCGCAAAGATAGGCTGCCCCGACCGCACAGTCGTGAATATGGCAGGCGACGGCTCATTCGCAATGAATCTCAATGAACTTATCACTGCGGCTGCGCATGGCATCAACATAATCCAGATAGTCATGAACAACAACGTGCTCGGAATGGTGCGCCAGTGGCAGAGATTATTCTACAGCAAGCACTTCTCGCAGACGACCCTTGACGCACGCCACATCGACTACGTAAAGCTTGGCGAGGCATTCAGCGTAAAGACCCTCGTTATCGAAAAGACCGAGGATATTGCGCCCATGCTGGCTCAGGCGCTTGAAATATCCAAGGCTGCACCGGTCATGGTCGAAGTGCGTATCGACAGGGATATCAACGTGCTTCCGATGATACCCGCCGGAAAGCCTGTCGTTGACCCCATCACATCAATAGATCTGGAGGCGTGATCCATGCAGGAATATGTATTATCAGTAAAAGTTGCAAATAACGAGGGCGTACTTCTCAGGGTTTCCAGCCTGTTCAGCAGACGCTGCTTCAATATCAAGAGCCTGAATGCGGCTGAAACGGAGATACCGAACGTATCAAGGCTCACGATCGTCGTTGCCGGCGACCTGCGTATCCTCGAACAGATAAAGAACCAGCTTATGAAGCTGCATGACGTTCAGGAAGTCAAGATACTGACAGATGCTGTGTGCCGCGAACACGTGATAGTACGTGCGGGGCGCTCCGTTGAGGACAGGCACAGTATCGTCGAGATAGCGAACCTTTTCCGTGCAAAATCCGTCGATATCGCAGAAACAAGCATTATGCTGGAGCTTACCGGCAAGCCCGAAAAAATCGACAGCTTCATCAGCCTGCTTAAGCCATATGGCATAATCAAGATGGTCAGAAGCGGCATTTCAGCACTCGAAAGGGATTAAAACCTGTTTCTGTTCCGCGGCTTCACTTCCCTGCTCAATAACAGCTGAGCGCAGAAGCTTTTTACTGAACGGCGATCCGCATTTTGACAAATCTTTAACAGAAATACGACGAAAGGCAGGGAACGAGTTGAATATACTTCATCTTAAATATGCTGTGGAAGTGGCAAAAACACGCTCTATCAGCAAGGCCGCCGAAAATCTCTACATGGGACAGCCGAACCTCAGCCGTGCTATAAAGGAGTTGGAGGAATCTCTTGGAATAACCATTTTCCGTCGTACTACAAAGGGTATATCGATAACGCAGGACGGTGAGGAATTTCTGCAGTACGCCCGCCAGATAGTGCAGAAGGTGGACGAGGTCGAGCAGATATACCAGAACGGCAGGCAGAAAAAGCAAAGCTTCTCTGTCAGCGTGCCCCGTGCCAGTTATCTCAGCTTCGCAATGGCGGATTTTTCACGCAGCATGAAGCCCGGCTCTCCCGCTGAGTTTTACTATCGTGAAACAAACTCGATGAACACCATCAACAGCATTGTGCGCGAGGATTTCGACCTTGGCATCGTGCGCTATCAGTCCTCATATGAGAAATATTTCAGCGACCTGTTCAAGGACAAGAAACTGACAAGCGAAACGATCGCAGAGTTCACCTACCTTATGCTGATATCAAAAGACAATCCTCTTGCGACAAAAGAGGACGTCTGTCTTGAGGACCTCGAAAACTGCATTGAGATATGTCACGCTGACCCATACGTGCCGTCAGTGCCGATGATAGATGTCAGAAAATCCGAACTAACGGAGTTCGTTGACAGAAGGATCTATGTCTACGAAAGAGGCACGCAGTTCGTGACGCTCGGTACGGTTCCTGACACTTTCATGTGGGTATCGCCCGTGCCGCATTCGCTGCTTGATAACTACAAGCTTGCTCAGGTCAAAGTCAGGGGCAGCGAAAAGCCCTACAAAGACGTGCTGATATACCGCAGGGACTACCGCCTGACCGATTTTGACAGAGAATTCGTTGCAGCAGTAAGACGTGCAAAGGATAAATACTTTAACGTATAAGGGATATTTTGCGTTATGCTTTTTACTGATAGCTATATATCAATTATACATTTTACAGCATAGCACTATTGTGTTAAAATATTAACAGGTGCGAAATAGGGATTGTTGTACCCAACAGGGTCGATTCCCCATCAGCCTGAATTAATATAGGCAATTCAAAGGCTGGATACCCCAGCCGTGCCGAATGCCCGTATTTCTGAAAAATGCCGACAACGCTTCGGAGCGTTCCGTTACCGCCGCCGGTCAAGATTAAGGGATCAAGGGCAGAAAGCAATGTATACAAAATATAAGGAGAAGATGACAATGGCATTTCATGAACTGGTTGACAGCGTAGAGAGCTTTGAGAAAGCACTCAAGAAAGTCAAAGAAGCACAGGAGATTTTCTCGACCTACACTCAGGAGCAGGTAGACGCAATATTCTTTGCAGCCGCTTCTGCAGCAAACAAGCAGAGGATCCCGCTTGCAAAGATGGCTGTTGAGGAAACAGGCTACGGTATTGTAGAAGATAAGGTTATCAAGAACAACTATGCTGCTGAGCATATCTACAACGCTTACAAGCACACAAAGACCTGCGGCGTTATCGAGCGTGACGAGGCTTACGGTGTTACCAAGATAGCAGAACCTATCGGCGTAGTTGGTGCGGTTATTCCTACCACCAACCCGACATCTACCGCTATATTCAAGTGCCTCATCTCCCTCAAGACCAGAAACGGTATCATCATCAGCCCCCACCCCCGTGCAAAGAAGTGCACCGTTGAGGCTGCAAAGATCGTTTACGAGGCAGCTGTTAAGGCTGGCGCTCCCGACGGTATCATCTCTTGGGTAGACGTTCCCTCCCTTGATCTGACAAACCTCCTGATGAAGGAAGTTGACATAATCCTCGCAACAGGCGGTCCCGGAATGGTTAAGGCTGCTTACTCCTCCGGTACACCCGCTATCGGTGTTGGTGCAGGTAATGCTTCCGCTATCATCGACTCCTCTGCAGATATCATCAATGCAGTAAACTCCATCATTCACTCCAAGACCTTTGATAACGGTATGATCTGCGCAACCGAGCAGACGCTTATCGTTGACAAGAGCGTTTATAACGACGTTAAGAAGGAATTTGAGAAGAGGGGCTGTATGTTCCTCGATAAGAAGCAGGCTGACCTTATCAGAAAGGTAATGCTCATCAACGGCGCACTCAATGCTAAGATCGTTGGTCAGCGTCCTTACCAGATCGCTAAGATGGCTGGCTTCGAGATCCCTGAGTCCGTTAAGGTCATCATCGGCGAGGCTACCTCCCTTGATCCTGAGGAAGCATTCGGTCACGAGAAGCTCACCACTATCCTCGGTATGTACAAGTCTGAGAACTTCGATCAGGCTCTGGATATGGCTGACACACTGCTCAAGAACAACGGCGGTCTCGGTCACACCTCTGTACTGTGGATAAACAACAACACCCAGAGAGATAAGCTTGACAAGTGGGCAGAGAGAATGAAGGCTTGCCGTCTTATCGTTAATACTCCGTCTTCACTCGGCGGTATCGGCGACCTCTATAACTTCAAGTTTGCTCCTTCCCTCACACTTGGCTGCGGTTCTTGGGGCGGCAACTCCGTATCTGAGAATATCGGAGTTAAGCACCTGCTGAATATTAAGACCGTTGCTGAGAGGAGAGAGAATATGCTGTGGTTCCGTGCACCTGAGAAGGTTTATATCAAGAAGGGCTGTCTCCCTGTTGCTCTTAAGGAGCTCAAGGACGTCATGAACAAGAAGAGAGTGTTCATCGTAACCGACTCCTTCCTGTACAAGAGCGGCTTTACAAAGGCCATCACTGACAGACTTGACGAGATGGGCATTATCCACACCACCTTCTCCGATGTTGAGCCTGATCCTTCACTTGCTTCCGCTCAGAAGGGCGCAGAGGCTATGAGAAAGTTCGAGCCGGACTGCATTATCGCTATCGGCGGTGGTTCTGCAATGGACGCTGGTAAGATCATGTGGGTACTTTATGAGCACCCTGAGGCTGACTTCATGGATATGGCAATGCGCTTCATTGATATCCGTAAGAGAGTTTACACATTCCCGACCATGGGCGAAAAGGCTTACTTCATCGCTGTTCCTACTTCTGCTGGTACTGGTTCCGAGGTTACTCCGTTCGCAGTTATCACAGACCAGAACACTGGCGTTAAGTATCCGCTGGCTGACTATCAGCTTATGCCTAAGATGGCGATCGTTGACGCCGACATGATGAAGACCGGTCCGAGAGGTCTGACCTCTGCTTCCGGTATCGACGCTGTAACACATGACCTTGAGGCTTATGCTTCTGTAATGGCTACTCCCTACACAGACGGTCTGGCTCTCAAGTCCCTGCAGCTTATATTCGACAACCTGCCTGCTGCATATGACAGCGCTATCTCCGGCGAGTACGACCCCGTTGCACGTGAGAACATGGCAAACGCTGCAACTATGGCTGGTATGGCATTTGCTAACGCATTCCTCGGCGTATGCCACTCCATGGCTCATAAGCTGGGTGCGTTCCACCACCTGCCCCACGGTATCGCAAACGCTCTGCTCATTGACGAAGTTATCCGCTTCAACAGCGCAGAGGCTCCTGCTAAGATGGGCACATTCTCTCAGTATGACCACCCCAAGACCCTCCGTCGCTATGCAGAGGTTGCTGAGTATCTCGGCGTGACCGGCAAGAATGACGAGGCTAAGGTTGAAGGTCTTATCGCAAAGATCGACGCTCTCAAGGACAGAATCGGTATCAAGAAGACCATCAAGGACTACGGTATCGACGAGAAGGACTTCCTCGACAGACTGGACGCTATGGTCGAGCAGGCATTTGATGACCAGTGCACCGGTGCTAACCCGAGATTCCCGCTGTTCAAGGAAATCAAGCAGATGTATCTGAACGCATACTACGGCACTCACGAGAAGGTTTAATTCCATCTCAATAGTCTCCCGTACTGATTAATGCAGCCGGGCATGGAGCAAACAGCCCGTGCCCGGCTTTGTGTTTTTGGCTTTCAGGCGTACCGGTGGTACGTCAATTTATATAACAGGAGGATCAAATCATGTCCGAAAATATTATCGCTGTAAGACCCGGCAAAACCATTTACCGTGATGGAGACAAGCTTGTCAAGGTTTTCGACGAAAGCTTCGCAAAGCCTGATATTCTGAACGAGGCGCTCAATCAGGCACGCGTCGAGAACATCGGTATCAATGTGCCCAAGGTACTTGAAGTCATGACTGTTGACGGCAAGTGGGCTATCGTTTCCGAGTTTATCGAGGGCAAGACCCTTGCACAGTTAATGGAGGAGAACCCCGCCAAGAAGGACGAATATCTTGAAATGTTCGTTGACCTGCAGATGAAAATACACGCTGCAAAGTGCCCGCTTCTGAACAAGCTGAAGGACAAGATGAACCGCAAGATCAATGAAACTGACCTTGACGCTACCACACGCTATGAACTTCACACCCGCCTTGAGGGTATGCCCAAGCACAATAAGGTATGCCACGGCGACTTCAACCCCTCCAACATCATCGTTAAGGACGACGGCACAGCATACGTTATCGACTGGTCGCACGTAACGCAGGGTAACGCTTCCGCCGATGTAGCAAGAACCTACCTGCTGTTCTACCTCAACGACGACAAGGAAACTGCTGAAAAGTACCTCGACCTGTTCAGCAAGAAGAGCGATACCGCTAAGCAGTATATCCAGAAGTGGCTTCCGATCGTTGCAGCTTCCCAGTCCGTAAAGGGCAAGGAAAAGGAACGTGAATTCCTGCTTTCGTGGGTAAACGTTGTTGAGTACGAGTAATACTCTGAAATAGCAGCTAATGGCGGCAGTGAAAACTGCCGCCACTATTATATGCAGACAAGCAGAATGCGGCAGTATCAAAAACGATACTGCCGCATTAATTTTTTTTTGCGATATTCGTTATGTTGCGATACCCGCGAACTGGCTCTGATACAGGTCGAAATAGCAGCCATGCTGTGCGAGAAGCTCATCATGATTGCCTGCTTCGACCACCTTACCACCGCTTATCACGACAATCTTATCAGCGTCCCTTATCGTGGAAAGACGATGTGCGATTATCAGGCTGGTGCGGCCTTTCATCAGCGCCACCATAGCCTCCTGAATGTGCATTTCCGTTCTGGTATCTATGCTCGACGTCGCTTCGTCAAGAATAAGTATCTTGGGGTCTGCAAGCACTGCCCGTGCGATAGAGATAAGCTGCCGCTGACCCTGCGACAGATTGCTTCCGCCCTCTGTCAGCATTGTGTTATAGCCGTCTGACAGCTTCGAAGCAAAATCGTCCACCCTTGCGACCTTTGCTGCCTCGACCACCTCTTCATCAGTGGCGTCTATCCTGCCGTATCGGATATTCTGAGCGATGGTATCCGAGAATATCACCGTATCCTGAAGCACTATGCCGATACTGCCGCGAAGCTTGCTGACCGGCACATTTCTGATGTCCTGACCGTCAAGCGTAATCACGCCGCCGTCCAAGTCGTAGAATCTGGTCAGCAGATTGACCACCGTGGTTTTTCCGCTGCCCGTTGCGCCGACTATGGCAATCTTCTGACCGCTCTTTACCCAAAGGTCAAAGCCCTTGAGTACCTGCTCGCCCTTGACGTATGAGAAGTCGATGTCCTTGAAATTCAGGTCGCCCTTGACATTCTCTATCTCGAACGGCTCATTGCCGCCGATATCCTCAGGTTCGCTGTCCATGACCTCGAACACACGCTCTGCACCAGCAAGCGCAGACTGTATCTGCGCATACTGGTTCGCTATCTCGTTTATAGGTCTTGTGAACTGCTTTGAGTAGGTTATGAATGCCTGGATCGTGCCTATCGAGATATAGAACATATCCGTTTCAGGACGGGAAGCCAGCACTGCACCCACCACGGCGATAAGCAGAAACCCGAAGTTGCCAATCGTGTTCATGCACGGTCCCATAACGCCGCCGAGTATCTGCGCCTTTATGCCGACGGTTTTCAGCTCGTCGCTTGTGCGGTCGAAATCCTCGCATATCTTTCCCTCGTGGGTGAATGCCTTTACTGTCTTGCAGCCGCTGACCGCTTCCTCAATCTGTCCGTTAAGCTGACCCAGCTTCGCCTGCTGCAGCGGGAAGAATTTTCTCATGAACTTTGACAGGAATTTCGTCACGATAAGCGTCAGAAATACCGTGACCAGACTTACGACAGTCATCAGCCATGAATGTATCAGCATCATCACGAAGCAGCCCACAAGCATTATCACGCCTGAAATAAGCGAACCGAGCGACTGCGAAACAGAGTTCGACACGTTCTCAACGTCGTTCGTCATTCGGCTGAGGATATCGCCGTGCTTGTGCGTGTCAAGGTATTTTATGGGCAGGTGAGTTATTTTTGCGAACAGATCACGGCGCATTACCCTGACGGTATATTGCGACAGCATTGCCGCAAAAAGGTTCTGGAAGTAGGTGAATATCGCAGAGCAGAGGTACACTGCCGCCATGATACCCAGCCACATCAGCAGCCCGCTTGCGTCAAGATTTGCAATAGAATCTATCGCTTTCGCCTGAATGGTCGGAGCGGCGACATTCAGCAGCGTTGCCAGCAGCATTACTGCAAGCATTGCGATTATAAGCCGCCTGTTTTTGCCGATATACGACATTATCCTGCCGAGCGTTGCTTTCAGATTTTTGGGCTTCTCGCCGGGCATCATTCCCGGAGGGCCTCCCCTGCCCGGACCTCTGCCGGGACCGCCCGGTCTGAGATTTACGACCGGTGCTTTGTTATCAGCCAACCTGCTCAGCCCCCTCTCTCATCTGGGAGTTGTAGATGTCACGATAGACCTCGCAGGTCTGGATCAGCTTTTCGTGGCTGTCAAATGCGACTATTCTGCCGTTGTCAATGACCGCTATTTTATCCGCACGCATTACGCTTGCGACACGCTGCGCGATCATTATCACCGTAGTACCCTGCAGCTTCTCACGCAGCGACTTCTGCAGCTTTGCGTCAGTTGACAGGTCGAGCGCAGACATACTGTCGTCAAATATCAGTATTTCAGGGTGCTTCACTATCGCACGTGCTATAGACAATCTCTGCTTCTGGCCGCCGGAAAGGGAACTTCCCTTTTCGGTTATCATATCCTTGTAGCCGTCGGTGAAGCCGTTGATAAAGCCGTCAGCCTGCGCTATTTCAGCGGCACGGCGCACCTGCTCGTCCGTGGCGTTTGCGTCGCCCCATCTGATATTCTGCTCGATAGTTTCTGAGAAAAGCTCGCTTTTCTGCAGAACAAAGCCTATCCTGCTGCGCAGGTCGGAGAGGCGATATTCACGGACGTCAACGCCATCAACAAGCACTTCGCCCTCGACAACATCGTAGAATCTCGGAATAAGGCTCACAAGCGAGGTCTTTCCGCAGCCGGTCGCACCCAGTATCGCCACCGTTTCGCCCTTGTCCACACGGAAGCTGACGTCTGTCAGCACGTTTCCACTCTGAACTCCGGGATATCTGAAAGAAACGTTCCTGAACTCGACCGTACCGGATTCCGGTGTGTTTCCATCGAATGTTCCGTCAGAAATAATCGGGTCTGCGTCCAGTATCTCACGGATACGGCCTGCAGAAGCAGTCGCCCTTGTCACCATCTGGAACATCATGCCTATCATCATCATTGACATGAGTATCTGGGTTATGTAGGTTATCGCAGCCATAATACTGCCCACCTGAACCTCGGCAGCCGCATTGCGGACAGGCTCGCCGCCTATCCATATTACTGCGATAACAGAAGCGTTCATGAGTATCGACAGGATCGGAACGAGCAGAGCCATCAGCTTCTGCACACGCAGATTCGTGGACACAAGTTCGTCGTTTGCCTTGCTGAACCGCTGAAATTCATGTTCCTCACGGGTATATGCCTTGACCACCCTTGCGCCGCTTACATTCTCCTGCACCACTGAGTTCACACGGTCGAGCTTTCCCTGAACGACAGAGAAAAGCGGTGCGCCCTTACGCAGCACGAGGATTATCACCACTAACTGCACAGGCAGCGTGAACAGCAGAATATAGCCAAATGAAGCGTTTATCGACAGCACCATTACGATGCCGCCGATAAACTGCATAAGTGTTCTGACCATCATTCTGAGTGCCATGCCGACAAAATCCTGACAAGCAGTGATATCATTTGTCAGTCTGGTGACCAGAGAACCTATGGTGAATTTGTCAGTCTGCTGGAAAGACATTTTCATGACCTTGGCAAAAGCGTCCTTGCGCAGGTCGTTGGAGAAGTTCTGCGCAGCCATGTTGCCGAAAATGCCTGAGAGCACGCCGCCGCAACAGCCGACTATCGTGAAGATCAGCATTTGCACGCCAAGCTCCACGATAAGCGAAATATCGCCGGACACTATCCCATCGTCAACGATGCGGGACATCAGCGAAGGCTGCACGAGATCCATGCTGACCTCTAGTATCATGAAAAGCGGTGACAGTAAAGCAAAATACCAGTATTTTTTAAGGTATTTCAGTACTTTAGTCAACGTCTCCTCCAAGTTCACGGCGGATATTCTCTGTCATTTTTGCGAGTATCTTGCGTGCGGTAGCCATTTCCTTATCGGATACGCCTGCCAGCATTACCGTTTCAGCCTTTTCAAATGCCTCAAGTATCTTCTTGTGCATTTCTCTGCCCTTGTCGGTGATATAAACATGAGTTTCACGGCGGTCGATGTCGTTCTTCTCACGGCGCACGATACCCTCGCGCTCCATGTTGCGCAGGGTTATGCTTATCGTGGGAGCCTTCAGCTGTGTGAGGTTCACAAGTTCAAGCTGGGTCATTCCGTCCTGCTCCATGAGCGGGCGCATGATGTGCCTGTAGGAAGCGCGCATTCCTATTGCTTCAAGTTCCTTGCCGACATACTTGCCAAACATGAATGAAGCGTCATTCACTGCCTTGATCGTGTCGTTCCCCTTGAACAGGTAGGTGTTGTTGTTGCTGTTTTTCATGGCGTTTGTTCCTTTCTCGGTTATCCGGCGTCCACCGGATCATTCCGGTGAACTATATAGTTTACTAATCAACTATTATTATAACAAAAATTTTGTTAAAGTCAATAATCATTAAGTGAAAAATTGATGAAAAATCAGACCGCATTAGTTGTCATTCAACAATATTCTAAGATTTGTGAACTATCTTTGCCAAGGTATATCTCGATTTTTTGTAACCACTTTGTAATTCTTTTGTAACCGTCTTGACATTTTTACGAAAAAGGTATATAATATACCTTAGTTAGTTAAAAAACGACTAAAAAACAACATACAGGAGCATGATAAATTCTGATGATTAAGTTAAGATCTGCGGCAGCGGTATTTTCAGCCGCATTCATACTTTCCACTGCTTCAGCGTCAGCTGAATCCGAAGCGCTGCTTTCGCACGACAGCGGATTCTATGATAAGGTGCAGCTTGTGACGGTATCAGGAGGAGACGATATAGACGTATATTTCACAACGGACGGCTCAAAGCCAGATACGGAGTCCGAGCTATACGACGGCAGGCCTATCGTTGTGAAGCAGAATACCGTTATCCGCACCGCAGCCTATTCCGGAGATGTGGTGGTGGATCGTGACAAGGCAACGATAAAGATACGCACCAACACTCCCAAGGCTTCGGTAAAGGGCGGGGAGTACTCCGAAGCGCAGACAGTCGAACTTTCCTGCACCGAAAAGAACGCCAAGATATACTACACCACAGATGGCACATCGCCGACCAGCAAATCCAAGAAATACACAAAGCCCCTGACCGTGAGCGAATCCACAACGCTGAAATTTGCGGCGATCGCTCCCGACAAATCACGAAGCACGATAATAACAGAGGAATACATAATAAACGAGGACGATTTCGAGGACGAACTGTGTCAGATACTTTTTGAACTTGTCAACGAAACGCGTGCGGAATATGGCTTATCTCCTCTTAAGGCTCACGACGTGCTTACAGAAGCTGCGCAGATACGTGCGAAGGAATACTCAGTAAACCTCTCACACTGGCGTCCCGATGGCACGAAATGGGATTCCCTGCTGTCTGAATATGGACTGCGCAGGGATATCCGCGCGGAAAATCTGGCATACTATTATGAAACCGCAAAGGGCGCTCTCAAGTGCTGGATGAGCGACTACTACCACAAGAAGAATATACTGAACCCGAATGCCGAATACATAGGGCTTGGCCGCTACAACAACGGCTATTGCAACTACTGGTGTCAACTTTTTATCGGTGGTGAATGATATATGCTGAGAAAGCTTCTTTCCCCTGAGGAATGCGCAAAATGCCGCATATGCTGCGGTTTTACCGAGGAGGACAAGTGGGAGATACCGCTGTTCGCCGGTGATAACGAACGCCGGACAGCCGAAAGGCACTCCCCTGTCGTGGCTGTTCCGGATACGCAAAGCTGCGTTTTCAAGATGGATTTCCACGGAAATGATCTGGTGATGTGCCCCGCCATAGGCGAAAATGGGTGTACGCTCGGCGCAGACCGTCCGTTCGACTGCCGCATATGGCCGTTCAGGGTGATGAAGCTCGACGAGCGAAAAGTCATCACGCTTTCCCCCGTCTGTCCCGCGGTCATGAAACACCCGCTCAGCGAACTGATGGAGTTCCTTTCGCAGGACGGCTTCGCGGATATGCTATACAGCCATGCGGAAAGCTACCCCGAAACGGTGAAGCCATATGAATCAGGCTATCCTATTCTATCCGTGCAGAATAAATGACAATACCCCTCGGAAGATATACAGTTCTCCGAGGGCTGTTTTATTTGCGTATATTCCGAAAATCCGAATATTCCGACTATTCGGAAAATGACGTGAAATACCTACAAAATTGGAAAATGTAAACCACAAGTAACATTGATGTGAGCGACGGTTGGTTGAAAATCGCCGCAGAAAAAGCTATAATCAATTATGAGGTGAGGAAATGTCGATCGAATTCAATAATCTTAAACTATTCCGCAATCAGAACGGCTTTACGCAGGAGGAGGTCGCAGAGCGGCTGAACGTGTCCCGTCAGGCGGTCGCAAAGTGGGAGCGCGGCGAAAGCGTTCCGGATATCGAAAACTGTATAGCACTTGCTGATATGTACGGGACCACTGTGGATATGCTGGTGCGCAACATCAACAGCACGCTCGGCACATCTGAGGGGACAAAGCACATTTTCGGTCTGTCGAAAATGAACGACAAGGGTCAGATAACGCTTCCGAAAAAGTGCCGTGAGGTATTCGACCTCAATTCGGGCGACGCGATACTCGTACTCGGCGACGAGGATAAGGGGATAGCCCTTGTAAAGCTGGGCAGTTCTCTTGGTCCTGTCGGTAAAAAAGGAGGAAAGAACCATGACAGCAATTCAGGCAAAGGGTCTGACAAAAAAATACAAGGCAAAAACGGCGGTGGACGCTCTCGACCTGAACGTTGAGGAGGGCGAACTGTTCGCACTGCTCGGCGTAAACGGCGCAGGCAAGACTACCACGATAAGAATGCTCACCTGCCTTTCTAAGCCGACAGCCGGCGAAGCCTACATATGCGGCAAAAACGCCGCAACACAGAGCTCAGCTGTAAAGGCACTGGTGGGAATTTCGCCGCAGGACACGGCAGTCGCAGAGAACCTGACAGTAAAGGAGAATCTGGAGCTTGCGGCAAAGATATACGGATTCTCAAAGGACAAGACGGAACAGAGAGTCAGCGAAATGACCCAGCTATTCAGGCTAAGCGACGTGCTGGATTCACGTGCGAAAACGCTTTCTGGCGGCTGGAAGCGCAAGGTATCCATCGCAATGGCGCTTATTTCCGAACCTAAGGTGCTGTTCCTTGACGAGCCAACGCTCGGTCTTGACGTGCTTGCACGGCGTGAACTCTGGACGGCGATAGAGTCCCTCAAAGGAAAGATAACCATAATACTCACCACGCACTATATGGAGGAAGCCGAGCAGCTTTCCGACCGTATTGCGATAATGGTCGAGGGCAGGCTGTGCGCTATCGGCAGCCTTGACGAACTGGAGAATATCTCCGGCGAAAAGGGACTTGAAAACGCATTCGTCAAAATTGCAGGTCAGGCGATGGGAGGTGCTGAGGTATGAACAGAATTGCAGCTTTTTCCGCACGGAATCTGAAAGAAATGCTCCGTGACCCGCTCAGCTATATTTTCTGCCTTGGTTTCCCGCTCGTTATGCTTGTGATAATGACAATTGTCAACCAGAGCATACCAAGCGAAGCAGACATGACAATATTCAATATAGAGAACCTCGCCGGCGGTATCGCTATGTTCGGTCAGTCGTTCATAATGCTGTTCACCAGCCTTTGCGTATCTAAGGACCGTGCGGGAGCGTTCCTTATAAGACTCTATGCTTCACCGATGAAAAGCATAGACTTCATTCTCGGCTATATGCTTCCTATGCTGCTTCTCTCGGTGATACAGTCTATTATCACATTTGCGGCTTCCATGATATGCGCAGTGATTATCGGTGGCAATACGATAGGGCTTGCAGGGGCGCTGCTCTCTATTGTGACGCTCATTCCCGGCTCGGTGTTCTTTATCTCTGTCGGACTGCTTTTCGGATCGCTGCTCAACGATAAGTCAGCGCCGCCGCTCAGCTCAATAATCATCACGCTTTCTTCCCTGCTGGGCGGCGTGTGGTTCGACTGCGAAAGCGCAGGCGGGTTCATTTTCGACCTTGCAAAGGTGCTGCCGTTCTATCACTCGGTCACTGCGACAAGAATGGCTACATCTCTCATCTTTGACGGCATGGCAGTACACCTGCTCATTACGGCAGCCTATGCGGTGGTGTTTGCGGTACTTTCTTCAGTGGCATTCCGCTCGAAAATGCGGGCTGACCTTTCTTGATGTGGTACTTTCTTGAATAAACAGGAAAATGGGAAAGCGGTTTTGCTTTCCCATTTCTGCGATCCAAATAGATTCACTCCGAAAGTACTTCTGAAAACCTGCTTATATCAGCAGACGAATAATTCACCACATACTTGTCCAGTGCGCTCTCAGGGACTTCACTGCCCTCGTCGTAGTAAGCGGACAGCGGCGTCACCCGCACTCCGCAGCTTTCGTATATCTGCTTCAGCGGGTCGTCTGCGGATATTCGCACGATGAAGTGAAGCCCTGCTTCATCCTCTGAAACATTCTCCGCACCTGCGTATTTCTCCGCAATCTGAATGACAAGTTCCCTTATTCGGCGGTAGTGCTTTCGCATTCGGTTGATGTGCCGCTCAAAGTGTCCGTCAGAAATGAACCTCGCCAGCGTGTACTGCTCAAATGCGGGTACGGGACAGGAGCAGAAGCTCATGCGCTGCCGCCACAGTTCGTAAAGTTCAGGCGGCAGGCAAATATAGCCTATCCTGACGGACGGGGCTATCGTCATGCTGAATGTGTTCATATAAATGACCCTGCCTGAATTATCCAGCCCGAAAAGCGTCGGCACAGGCCGTCCCACCCAACGAAATTCGCTGTCGTAATCGTCCTCAATGATGTAACCGTTGCGCTGTACAGCCCATTTCAGCAGTTCCAGCCGCCTTGATACCGGCATGACTGTTCCGGTCGGGAAGTGGTGAGCCGGCGAAATATGCGCCACATCGACATTATTATAATATAGCTGCGAAGCGCAGATACCCTGCTCGTCCAGTCCGACTGGCAGACACAGTGCGCCGTTGAGCCGATATATTCTTGACGGCTTGTGATAGCCGGGGTTTTCTACGGCATAGGTCAGATTTACCCCAAGAAGCTGCACCAGAACATTGTTGAGGTACTCAGTACCAGCACCGACGATTATCCTGTGCGGCGGTACGGATATCCCCCTGAACGATTTCAGATAGTCCGAAACAGCACGCTGAAGTTCCGGAGCGCCTCCCGACGGCACCGGAGAAAGAAGCGCATTTCCCTTTTCAAGAATGACCGTCCGCATGAGCCTTGTCCATACTGAAAACGGAAATAACCCGCTTCCGCCGGCTGTGCTCTCCTGCACAGATTCCTCTGCGATATCCTCAGGTTCGGGCTGTATCTGCGGGACTGCAGGCGGCATTTCGCCTGCACAGACATAATAGCCGCTGCGCTCCCTCGCAGTTATATATCCCTCTGCGGCAAGCTGTGCGTATGCTGTTTCGACAGTTACGACGCTCACGCCGCTGCGCTCCGCCTGTGCACGCTTTGACGGAAGCTTTGTCCCGTCGGCAAGCCTGCCAGACAGGATATCCTGCTTTATTTCATCATATAGCTGACCGTATAGGCTCTGTCTGCTCATTCTCTCACCCCGTGATTATTATACATCATCTGCAGCCATTTTGCAATAGCACCCGATAAGTTGACTTTTGGGAGATTTTGTGTTACAATGAGATTTAACAAATTAAATAAGGAGCAGGATACTATGAGTTTCAATGTACATGACCTCACCCGCAACGCCTGTATGCTGAAAGGTCCTCTGAAAGCGGACGGCTACGACTGGTGGTGGCACAGCTTCACAGCGCATAATAAGCAGACCGGCGAGGAACGCTCGTTTTTCATCGAATTTTTCCTCTGCAACCCCGCATTCGGCGGCAGAATGCCGGTATTCGGTCAGCTGCCCTCCAGCAAGGAACTTGGCATCAAACCCTCCTACCTGATGGTAAAGGCTGGCTCATGGGGCAAGGACGCAAAGCAGATACACCGTTTCTTTGGCTGGAAAGACGTCACAGTCAGCATGAATGCGCCCTATTCCGTGATCGCTGCGGACTGCTTTGCTTCCGACTTCGTGCTGAAAGGCAGCGTATCGCTTTCCGAGGAGGAATGCGCCGCTCACCCGGAATATATGTGCTCGTCCGGCAGCATGAGTTGGGATTTACACCTTGACAAGCAGATAGCATTCAATGTTGGATACGGTGCGGCGAAGCCGTTCCGTGCGGCGAACGCCTTTGAAATGTACTGGCACGCCGAGGGCATGAAAACTGCGTTCTCAGGCGAGGTGACCTACGACGGCGAACGATATACAGTCGAGCCGGACACCTGCTTCGGGTATTCCGACAAGAACTGGGGCAGGAATTTCACCTCTCCGTGGCTGTGGCTGTCGTCGTCAGACCTGTTCAGCAATCTGACCGGAAAGCGGCTGAAAGACAGCGTATTCGATATCGGCGGCGGCAGACCTAAAATAGCCGGCGCTGCGCTCGACAGAAAGCTTCTTTCTGCGTTCTGGTACGAGGGACGTGAGTTCGAGTTCAATTTCTCGAAGCCGTGGACGTTCACCCAGACCCGCTTCGACTGCACCGAAACCGAAACCGAGCTTCTCTGGCACGTTGCACAGACCTCTGCGGACGGAAAGATAGAATGCCGCATACGCTGCCCTAAATCGGAAATGCTGCTGGTGAACTACGAAGCGCCAGACGGCACAAAACGTCACAACAGGCTCTGGAACGGCGGCACTGGTAGGGGCAGAATAAAGCTGTATGCCAGAAACGACGACGGCAGGCTGTATCTTCTCGACGATATCAACGCAGCGCACGTCGGCTGCGAATACGGGGAATACGACAAGTGACCAAGGACAGGCGGGCGTTTATCCTGCGCACTGCGCTCTGCGCCACTCTTGCCGCCATCATGACCGGAGCGGCGGAGATACTGGGCGAAAAAGAGATAATATTCCCTGAGATAGCTGCGCTTGCTGTCGGCGCAGTCGCTGCACCTAAGCAGTCATGGCAAGTCAGCAAGTTTCGCATGGTGCTTCTCATCGCCGTATGCTCGGTCGCCGGAATACTCACTGTGCGGTTCAGCCCGCTTCCAAAGGCGGAAAATATCGTTGTCGCATATCTTGTATGTCAGGCGCTTCTGATGTTGTCACGTACAAGCTTTGCGCCGCTGATAAGCGCAGCGGTGCTGCCGATACTCATGGATACCGAAACTATTATTTACCCGATATCGGCGGTGTCAATGACGGTGCTGACCATTGCAGCAAGAAGCATTCTCGAACGTCTGGGGTACTGCGAAAAAGCGGAGTTTGCGCCGCTGCCGCCGCCCGCAGGCTCAAAAATCCTTTCTGCGCTTGTGAGGACTGCAGTCATTCAGGCGGCTATATTCCCGCTTTTGCATTTCGGGTATAGGTTCTGCATTGCGCCGCCGCTGCTGGTGGCATTCACGGAGTTCTCGCAGCCGGAAAGCAAGGCTCGCCTGCACCCGATAAGGGCTGTCGCAGTTATTGCGGCGTGTGCGCTTGCGGGGGCTGCTCTGCGATATCTGCTGTGCATTCTTGCGGGAATGCCGATAACCGCTGCGGCTGTGCTGTCAGTGCTTTTTGCGCTTGCCCTGATGAAGCTATCCGGAATGTATATCCCGCCCGCCGGCGCACTGGGTATGCTTCCGATGATAATTCCGCAGGAATCTCTGCCGACGTATCCGCTGCAAATACTTGTAGGTGCTTCTGTTCTAATGTGCATGGCAATGACTATCGGGCGCATTTATGGCAGGTCGGGCGAAAAGCAAGACGTTAATTCATGAATATAATAATGGGGCTGTTTTAATTCAGCCCCATCTTTCTATTTTTTCAAGTACTCAAGCAGAAACCGCCTGATTTTTCCGGTCACTGGTGCGCCGTGGTCAAGCGTTACTTGACCCTCTATTTCCGAAAGCACTTTGCGTGCCGCCGCTTCGTCAGTAAACTCGACTTCCAGTTCGTAGTCGGTTTTGCCGAAATATTCGCTTTTGTCGAGGTCTATTTCCCCGCCGGCGAACCGCTTCACGCTTCTTGCGGTGTAAAGGCAGCCGAGAAGCTTAGCGTCCGGAAGCCCCGAAATGCCCGATAATTCCGAAAGTACGCTGCCCGAAATGCTTTCCGGTATTTCACTGAACTCCCGTTCAAGTTCTTTTCTCGATACCGCCGAAAGCCCGCTCTCGCTGTTCTCCGCTTCCGGCAGGACGTCTGCTGGCAGCTTCATCTGCAGGAGAAATTTGCCCGATATAGTCCTGACGCGCACGGTAATGTGATTATCGCTGTAATACAGATCGCCTGTATCGTAATAATGATTCACCTGTTCAAGTTCGCCGTCCCATGAATAGAGGGAATGCACTGCGTTATACTGCGCTTCGGTGAGCATTATCTTAAATTCGTTCTCAGTCATTTCAGCACCTCGTCAGATGTAATCCAGAAGCCCCCTGACGCTTACCTCGCCGGAGTTCACCTCAAACCTGCCGCTTTCATCGCTGCATATCAGGAAGCCGTTTGGGGCTATATCCTCTGCGATAGCCCTGCGTTCTTCATCACCGCTGATAATGCGTATCTCTCTGCCTAAAGTAAGGCAGCGGCGCTTATAGCCGCCGTACACTGCGGAAAAACCGTCCTGCGAATATTCGTACAGACGTCCGGCGATATCGCAGGCAAGCTGAATCCGGTCTGCTGGCTCAAAGCCTGTCAGCATTTTCAGCGAGCCGCCGTGGGGCAGTCCCGCCTGTGCGAAGAACTCCGCAGGCTGCGCAAGATTAATGCCGATTCCGCACACCACGTCTATCGAGGAACCAAAACACACGCTCTCGCATAGAATACCACATAGCTTATGCCCCTGCAGGATAATGTCGTTGGGCCACTTTATGCCGAACCGCTCGTCAGGGAGCAGGGCTTCAAGGCTCTCGCAGACTGCGACAGCGGCACACAGGGTCAGCGTATCAGCGTGCTTCGGGCTTTTCAGCAGCAGCGAAAACGGCAGCATACCGCCGTCCGCAAGCCAGCCGTGTCCACGCCTGCCCTTTCCGGCAGTTTGTATGTCAGCGGTAACAAGCGTTCCGTCAGGGCATTCTGCACGATGCTGCTTCAGATAGCTGTTGGTGGAATCGACCTCGTTCAGATGAATGCAGTTCAGGGTCATTTCTTCACCGAGATTATGTTCATCTGTATCTCGCCGGAACTTGACAGCATGATAATGCCATAGGTAGGGTCGTTGTGATTCCTTGGGCTGTCAAGGCTGCCGGGATTCATCACGAATATGTCGTCTATGACTTCGGTGCGGTAAAGGTGAGTATGCCCGAAAAGCGCTATTTTGCAGTCCTCAGCCTTCGCTGCGGCGATAAGACCGTCAAGACCGTTATGCACATCCTCGTGATGTCCGTGGCAGCAATATATCTTATATCCGCACGCTGTCACCACCTGATGGGCACGGTGCATTCCGTAATCGCAGTTTCCTGCGACATATACCATTGCCTTTTCAGGGTGAAGATTGTGAATGTCACGTGCTTCATTCTCTCCGTCGCCGAGATGGATTATCAGGTCTGCGTCAAGGTTTTTGTTTACTGCGTCATTCAGAACGGCAAAATTCCTGTGAGTATCAGACACTACAAGTATTTTCAATTGAATGAGTTCCTTTCCCTTTTTATACCATATAATAGGTTCTAATAATACATATTATATCATAAAAATCAACTGAATAAAAGGGGGCTTTGCAGTTATTTTCAAAAAAAGTCGCATGATCTTACACAATCTGGCACATTGATCAGGAGGTACACGCCATGAACAACAACGATTTTGACAAGCTGATAAAGTCCGCAAGCGAGAAGCTGGGTTCTTCACCGGAGAATCTCAAAAAGACCATCGAGAAAAAGGACCTTACTGCGCTGTCCTCTGTCCTGACTAAATCAGACAAAGAGAAACTGCGCAAGGTGCTCGCCGACAAGGAACTGATGAAGCAGTTAAAAACCGCCGGCTCACCGGAGGAGGTCCTGCGGCTGCTCGGAAGCATGAAATAGCATATAACGCTGAGCCAGACAGACCGGAGGTGAGTGCATGGACAATATAGAGGATATCCTCCGTGCACTTTCGGAGGACAGTCCCGAAGATGAAAACAAGCCGCAGGAGAACTCCGGCGGGGAGGGTCTGTTCTCCGGTATCGACCTTGGAATGATGGCGAAAGCGGCGAGCCTGATGGGCTCAGTCGGCGCACCGAGCGACGACGAAAAGCTGCTGCTCGCACTCAGACCGCTTCTTCGTGAGGAGAACCGCACAAAGGTGGATACTGCGGTAAGGCTGCTTAAGCTGATCTCGCTGCTTCCGCTTCTCAAGGAATTAGGGCTGTTTGGCATGGGACAGGGGGAATAGTCATGGTATGGAGAGCGGAGCAGTCGCCGCTTTATCAGTCGGTAGAGAGATTCAACAGCGGTTCAGGCAGCACTGAATGCGGCTGCAAAACCGAGGAATGCAGTCAGACTGCCGACCACAGCGAAAAGCAATGCAGACAGCCTGAGCAGTTCATCAGGAACAATGCGAACGGCGGCGGTAATATGCTGCAGCGTATCATGAGCGATAAGGACGCACTTCTTATCGTGGCTCTGATACTGCTTCTCTGGCATGAAAAAGCGGATATTAAGCTTATCGCTGCGCTTGCTTTTGTGCTCATGGGATAAAATATTTTCAGGAAAATGCTGTTTACCCCTTGAAAAATTCTTTAAGATGGGTTATAATATCATTATATGTATTTACAAAGGCTTTGACCAGTCAGAGTACCCGAAAGGCTGACCCCCAGAGAGCGGCACGTTGGTGTGAGTGCTGCGGCAGTCCCGGCGAAAGTGCGGCTGTGAGCTGATCCGGCGAAAATCAGGCGATAGTAGTCGGGTACGTTTCCTGCGTTAAGGGAAAAGAGGGGCAGTCCGTCAGGATAGCCCGAAGCGAAGTGGAACAGCGGTCACACGCCTTCGCACCAAAACGGTGCGGAGGTTTTTTTAATTTCGCACCACTATCCAACACAGATACAGACTGAATACCGGAGGTATTATGTTTGACCGATTAAAGGAAGAAATAGCTTCCATCAAAGCAAGAGATCCCGCAGTCCGTTCTGCGCTTGAGGTAATATTTCTTTATCCGTCATTCAAGGCACTGAGATCCTACCGCAGGGCGCACTGGTTCTATGAACGGGGACACTACTTCATCGCCCGCTGGATATCCCAGAGGTCACGAAATAAAACGGGCATTGAGATACACCCCGGTGCGAAGATAGGCAAGGGGCTTTTCATCGACCATGGCTCAGGCGTTGTAATAGGCGAAACCACCGAGATCGGCGACTACTGTACGCTTTACCAGAACGTCACGCTCGGCGGTACGGGCAAGGACACCGGAAAGCGCCACCCAACGCTCGGCAGCAACGTCATGGTCGGCGCAGGCGCAAGGGTGTTAGGACCGATGAAGATAGGCGATAATTCAAAGATAGCCGCAAATGCGGTCGTGCTGGAGGAAGTCCCGCCAAACTGCACCGCAGTCGGAGTGCCCGCAAGGGTGGTCAAGCGTGACGGCGTGAGAGTCGCTTCGGCAGACGGGTGCGACCTCGACCAGATACACATTCCAGACCCAATATCGCAGCTTTTATGCGAGCATATGTATAAGATAGAATGTCTGGAAAAGGAGATCGACGACCTGAAAAAACAGCTTGATGACCACAAATAATTACGAAAATTCACAGGAGGAAAAATATATGCAGATCTACAACACAATGACCCGCCAGAAAGAGGAGCTGAAGCCCATCACTCCCGGCACAGTGAAAATATACGCCTGCGGTCCGACGGTGTATAACCTTATCCACATCGGAAACGCACGTGCGCTGTGCGTATTCGACACGCTGAGAAGATATCTGGAATTTAGAGGCTACAAGGTTTTTTATGTCCAGAACTTCACAGACGTTGACGACAAGATAATCAAAAAGGCGAACGAACTTGGAAAGACCGCTTCCGAGGTGTCCGAGAATGCGATAAAGGAGTATTTCACGGACGCAGACGGTCTGAATGTGCGCCGTGCCGATGTCCACCCCAAGGTAACCGAGAATATGGACATCATTATCGACATCGTAAAGACCCTTATCGAAAAGGGCTTTGCATATGAAGCGGACGGCGACGTATACTTCGACACCTCAAAGTTCCCGGAATACGGTAAGCTGTCGCATATGCCGCTGGAGGACCTGCAGGCAGGCGCACGTATCGAGGTCGGCGAAAAGAAGCGCGATCCGATGGATTTCGCAGTCTGGAAAGCCGCAAAGCCCGGCGAGCCTTACTGGGACTCTCCTTTCGGCAAGGGACGCCCTGGCTGGCATATCGAGTGCTCCGCAATGAGCCGCCACTACATCGGCGACACTCTTGATATCCACGGCGGCGGCGCTGACCTGATATTCCCGCACCACGAAAACGAAATTGCGCAGAGTGAATGCGCCACCGGTCAGCCGCTCGCAAATATCTGGATGCACAACGGAATGCTGAACGTTGACGGCTCTAAGATGTCCAAATCCAAGGGCAACTTCTTCATGGTAAGAGATCTGTCAAAGGAATACGGCTATGAGCCTATCCGCTTCATGCTGCTGTCCGTGCACTACAGAAGCCAGCTCAACTACACCATCGAGGTAATAGAAAGCTGCAAGGCTGCGCTGCAGCGTCTGTATACCTGCCGCGATACCCTGCGCCGTGCTCTGGACGCCGCTCCTGAGGGAGCAGCAAGCGAGCAGGCTCTTGCAGATGTAAAGCAGGCTCAGGAGCAGTTCATTAAGGTGATGGACGATGATTTCAACACCGCAGATGGTATCTCCACGATATTTGAACTTGTACGCCGTATAAACACCGCTTCTTCCTCCGGAAAGGAAACAAAGGGAACGCTGAAAGCTTATCTCGATGAATTTACGGCATTGACAAATGTGCTCGGTCTGTTGTATAATAATAACAGCGCAGACGAACAGATACCCGACGAGGTGACCCAGCTTCTCGAACAGCGTAAGGCTGCACGCAAGGCAAAGGATTTCGCGCTTGCAGACCAGCTCAGGGATAAGATATCCGAACTTGGCTGGACTGTCGAGGAAACACGTCAGGGCACTGTCGTAAAGAAAAAGTAACGAACGAGGACATTTAATGAAAAAGAAAATCTTCGCCGCAATTGCGGCAGGTGCCGTGATATCCGGCGTAATGTCGATGTCAGGCTGCACCGTCACAAACTCAAACTATAACGCTATGGTGGATTACGACTTCAGCAGCGTGGAACTGGTTCAGCTTCAGCCGCCGGAGGACGGGGACACGATCGCGATAATCGACACCGATCTTGGTGAATTCAGGGCGGTGCTCTACGACGATATCTGCCCGAACTCCGTCAAGGCTTTCGTCGACAGGGCGAATGCCGGTGAATACGACAATATGCCGGTCTACGGCGTATTAAAAGACACCTATTTCCTCACCGGCGGCCGTGAAAATGACAAGGGAGAATATGTCTGCAGGAATGACGATTCCGAGGCAATAGAACTTGAATACAGCGTTGACCTGTGGCCTTTCAAGGGCTCGCTTGTGACATACTCAGAACTTCCCGGCTATTCCGACGCAAGGTATCTTGTCTGCAACGTAGATTCCACCATCACTCAGGAAGATGTTGACGAACTGAAAAAGTCCATTATGGACAGCGATAACAGGACCGACGTCGAAAAATCCAACATAACCAACCTCTTTGACAAGTTCATCGAAGTGGGCGGCGTTTTTGGAATGGCAGGCTATGTGACGGTATTCGGTCAGACCTATGAGGGAATGGACGTCGTTGAGCAGCTATGCGCGCTCCAGTCGGACGAAAGCACCTACCGCACACTTGATACGGTGATGATCAAATCGGTCAAGATATCGCAGTATGACAGTTCTGCGGCAGAATAACGGCAAACAAGCGAAAGGAAAGCTATGAAATTCAGGAATCTTATACTCGGCGCAGTTATATCAGCGCTTTGCGTCACAAGCGTCACCGCCTGCTCCAAGGCAGACCCCAGACAGCAGGCTCAGACCATGATCGAAAAGGCGCCGGCAAGCGGCGGCAACGATCAGGACGTATCAATTCAGTCAGGCGACATGGTGGCTGAATTTGAGATCGAGGGCTATGGCACGATAAAAGCGAAGCTGTTCCCCGATATCGCACCGATAGGCGTGCAGAATTTCGCCGAACTTGCACTGGACGGCTACTACAGCGGCAAGAATATTCACCGCGTGATAAGCGGATTCATGTTCCAAGGCGGCTCTGAAAACGGCGACGGCACGGGCGGCGACGCTGCGTACACCGGCAGCGACTCAAGCGATGCCACAAGCTTTGGTATTGAAGTAAGCGACAAGGCACGGCACTATTACGGCGCACTGTGCTACGCAAATGCCGCAGGTCAGAACACCACGCAGTTCTATATCGTCAACAGCAAGACCACCGACGACCCGCAGGACTACAAAGACGCCATAAGCATGGTCGAGGAATACCGCGCGGAATATGAGGAAGGCTCGGACGGCTATGTATACTACACCGCGCTTATCGAAAGGTATAATGCGGTTATAGATATGCTCAACAACCTTACCGACAGATATAAGGAACTTGGCGGTACTCCGTCGCTCGACAACGACTACACCGTTTTCGGGCAGGTGGTCGAGGGCTTTGATGTTATCGACAGCATTTCCGCTGCCGAGGTAACCACAAATTCCTCCGGTGAAGTAAGCAAGCCGGTCAAGGATATCATCATCAAATCGGTCAAGGTATATACTGCAGAGTAAAGCGCACTGGCAGGGGCGCAGTACGCAGTCCCTTCACGGCATTGCCGCAGGTATTCCAAAAGACGGGAAAGGAATTATCTCATGAACATCAAACGTATTCTGCTGAGTGCAGCTATCACGGCGGGTATTGCCCTTTCTTCAACAGGCTGTTCCCTTTTCGGGCAGTCAGGCTCATCGGGCAATATCGGGGATATCACCTTTGCGGACGGCGATAAGATAGCCGTCATAGAGATAAAGGACTACGGCACGGTAAAAGCGAAGCTGTTTCCTGATATAGCGCCTATCGGCGTTGAAAACTTTATCCAGCTTGCCGAGCAGGGCTATTACGACGGGTTGAAGATACACCGTGTTATTAAGGACAGCGTAATGCAGGGCGGCTCGCTCAACGGCGACGGCACGGGCGGCAGCGCAGTTTACACCAGCACGGACAAGAATCAGAAATCTACCGGTTCATTCGGTATTGAAACGAGCGAAAAGGCACGCAATTTCTACGGTGCGCTCGGCTATGCCGCTGATGAATATGGACAGAATGCCACACAGTTCTACATAGTCAACAACAAGACCCCGCAGGACATCAGAAAAACCAGCGGCGAAAAGGTACAGTCAAGGGCTGACGAACTCGCTTCACAAGCCGCTGCAGCCACATGGGAGGCTGATTCTGCGGACGCAAAGCTGAACGCTTATCAACAGGCGTATTACAAAAACAACGCAAAAATGCTGACCTCCCCTGATCAGGCGGTCATCGACAAGTACGCCAAGGTGGGCGGTATTTACCAGATAGACGGCGGTTACACGGTATTCGGTCAGGTATACGAGGGCTTTGACGTTATCGACAGCATTGCAGACGTTGCAGTCGAAACCAACGCGTTCGGCGAGAAGTCAATGCCCGTGACCGACATAATCATCTCCTCCGTCACCATTGAAACCTACAAGGCAAGCACCGCAGAGGCTTCCGACACCAGTTCTGACAGCAAAACAAGCAGCAATGCAAACAATAACCTGATACAGAACAGTTCGTCTGCAGCGTCTGATACAAGTTCCTCTCAGGCGGAATCGGACAGCAGTTCTCAGACAAGCGGCGATGAACTTTCACAGGCTGAGTCCGAGGTTCCCTCTACTGTGGACACCAAGGAGCAGTAATTAATCTATGCAGCAATAATATAATGAGCCGAGATGAAAACATCTCGGCTTTGCTATGCTATGAATCGACCGCTTCCCTGCCAGAATTCACTGAACGCAATAAAATACCCCCTTGGCAGCCTGCCGAACCTGCCTGCACGGTCTTTGCAGGAGGCTCTCAGCGCCTACGCCAAGGGGGGACTTTTATTCAGCCGTTAAGCCGTACTGTTATAGGAAGATATACTTCAGGACGAACAGCACGCTCAGTACATACAGCAGGACGGGAACCTTCTTTGCCTTGCCGCAGCATACGTTGATAACGGTGTAGGACATGATACCAAGGGAGATACCCTCAGAAATGCTGTAGAACAGCGGCATAGCCAGCACGCATATGTATGCGGGGATTGTGTCGGTCAGGCTGTCTGCATCGAACTTGAGGTCTGCTATCGCACTGAACATCAGGAAGCCTACAACGATAAGTGCGGGAGCAGTAGCGAATGACGGGATAGCTGTGAAAATCGGGGCGAGGAAGATAGAAACGAGGAACAGAACTGCAGTGGTAATTGCAGTAAGTCCGGTTCTGCCGCCTACTCCAACACCTGCGGAAGATTCAACGAACGTTGTCGTTGTGCTTGTGCCGAATATCGCGCCAACAGAGGTAGCGACAGCGTCGGAAAGCAGCGCAGGCTTAATTGCAGGCAGTCTGCCCTGCTCGTCGAGCATATTCGCCTTGGAAGCAACGCCGATAAGCGTACCCAGTGTGTCGAACATATCAACAAACAGGAACGAGAATATGATAACGATGAAGTTCATGACATCAACGCCGGAGAAATCAACGTTAAAGCACTGACCGAACGTAAGTCCGAATGTGCTGAAATCAGTCATTGCAAAGCTGGGGATAAGCGAATAGTAGCCTGCTTCGGGTGTAGGAATATACAGATTAACAAGTTGGCAGAGTATGCCGAGTATCCATGTTGCAAAGATACCAATAAGGATAGAGCCCTTAACGTTGCGAACGTGCAGAACAAATGTGAGCACTGTGCCGATAACAGCGAGCAGTGCGCTTATGCCTGCGGTGTTGAAGTTGTCAGTAAAGTTTACCATCTCAACGAGCGTGGAGCTGTTAGCCTTTACAAGACCGCAGTTCTGCAGACCGATGAATGCGATGAAAAGACCGATACCTACGGATACCGCCTTTTTCAGTGACATCGGAATAGCGTTAAATATTGCCTCGCGCACACTTGTCAGCGAAAGGATAATGAAGATTATACCCTCGATGAACACTGCGAAAAGTGCGATCTGCCATGAATAACCCATGTTGCCGCAGATGGTGAACGCCATGAATGCGTTCAGACCCATTCCGGCAGAAAGTGCGAACGGAAGGTTTGCAAGAAGTCCCATCAGCACAGTGCCGACAAAGGACGCAAGACAGGTAGCTATCAGCACTGCTGTGCTGTCCATGCCTGCTGCAGAAAGAATATTGGGGTTTACCGCAAGGATATATGCCATGGTCATGAACGTCGTCACGCCGGCAACTATCTCCGTTCTGACGTTGGTGTTGTTGGCTTTCAGCTTGAATAGTCTCTCCACCAGCGACGAACTCTTGGGTGCGTCTGTTTTGCTGCTCATATGAATTCTCCTTTTTTTCGTACCGCTTGTTAATGGGAACCTCTAAAAACCGGTGTGAAAAGCAAAAATGGGCAGGGTGTGCCAGCTTCTAGGAAAGCCGACGAAGTAAGGCTGTATGCCTTACGAGGAGGTTTGACGACGAAGATGGTGCGCACTGCACATTTTCGCTCACATGAGGTTTTTAGAGGTGACCTAATGCTTAATCTGCGCTGTATTCAGCGATATAGGGCAGATTTCTGAATTTTTCGCCGCAGTCCAGACCGTAGCCTACAACGAAATAATCCGGAATAGTGAACAGGGTGCGGTCTGCATTGAAATCGACCACTCTTCTGAAAGGCTTGTCCAGCAGAGAAATGACCTCAAGTGACAGCGGACCTCTCTTTTTCAGCAGTTCAACGACCGCCGCCAGAGTTCTGCCGGTGTCGATGATGTCCTCAACGATGATGACATGATATCCGCTGATATCCTGCACAAGGTCCTTTGTGATGGTGACCTCGCCGCTGGATTCAGTGCCGGCATAATAACTCTTGGCACACATGAAAGCTATCTCGCAGGGTATCGTCAGTGCACGGCAGAAATCCGCCATGAAAATGAACGCACCGTTGAGAATGCTAACCAGCAGCAACGGCTTGCCTGCATAATCAATGCTGACCTGCCTGCCGACCTCGGCTATCTTAGCCTGAATCTCCTCCTCGCTGAACAAGATACGCTTGATATGCTTTGTCAGCTCTGTCTGTGCTGTTTCCAAAAGGTCCTTCCTCCCTATTCCGCATTTTGTGCGGTTTTTCTCATTTTTCCGCTGCAGGGATATTCTGTCTGAGCATATCCTGCATAACGAAATAATTATTTTTATTATATCGCATATATCGAAATTTTTCAAGGGCTTTATGAAAAAAACGTACATATTCGTGAAAAAATAAATCTCAGCACACGAAATCGGCGGCAATTCAATTTTTTTGTGATAACTGCCTGTCTTTGAACCTGAATAGTAAATATTTTTGTATAGCTTTTTCTGATGAGATATGATATAATACAGATGTATTGTATTGTATCCCTGCACAGCGGGGAATGATAACAAGGAGGAAACACCCTATGAAAATGAACAGCGAAAAAATCCACAAGCTGGTAGGAGCAGGGCTTCTCACCGCAGTGGTCATCGTCGTGTATCTGCTGACGATGGGACTTTATATCGGTCCGTTCAACATCACGTTCGCCCTTATCCCGATAGTAGTCGGCGCGGCACTATACGGCTGGACGACGGGCGCATGGCTCGGACTGGTTTTCGGAATAATGGTGCTTGTCACGGGCGGCGCAAACGCATTTCTTGTGATAAATGCGCCGGGAACTATCGCCACCGTCCTTCTGAAAGGAGTACTCGCAGGTGCGGCTTCCGGTCTTGCCTACAAGGTTTTCGAGAAGAAAAACCGTTGGGTAGCGACGATATTTGCCGCAGTGGTAACGCCCATCGTGAACACCGGAATATTCCTGCTCGGCTGCCTTGCTTTCTTTATGCCGCTCATCAACGAGTGGGCAAGCGCATTCGGATATGAAACAGCCGGTGCGTATATGATATTCGGGCTGACGGGCATTAATTTCCTTGTGGAATTTGGAACAAATCTGCTGTTAAGCTCCGTTATAGTGCGTGTGCTTGACATCGTAAAAAAACCGTCCTCGCCGAAATACAGCGTGTGACAGCAAAGGAGCAGCAATGATTCTTGCGATCGACATCGGAAACACAAACATCGTCCTTGGCTGCGCAGACGATGAGCGGATACTCTTTCGCGAGCGTCTTGCGACAGTACAGCGCGAGACATCGCTTGAATACGCCGTTAAGATAAAGGCTGCGCTGGACATCAACAATATAAGCCGCAGCGACATCACGGGGGCTGTGATATCCTCTGTCGTGCCGTCCGTTACGAATACGGTAAAGGCTGCTGCAGAAAAGCTTATCGACGGCAGAATAATGATAGTCGGACCGGGAATAAAGACCGGACTGAGCATTCAGATAGACAATCCTGCGCAGCTTGGAAGCGACCTTGTCGTTGACGCAGTGGCCGGTATCCACGAATATCCGGTGCCGCAGATACTCATTGACATGGGCACTGCGACCACATTTTCGGTGATAGACAGGAATCGCACGTATATCGGCGGGCTTATCACGACCGGCGTGGCTGTGTCTGCGGACGCACTCAATTCACGCACGGCGCAGCTTCCCAAGATAGCCTATGAAAAGCCGAAGCGTGTAATTTGCAGCAACACCGTCGATTGTATCAAAAGCGGCATAATGTACTCAAACGCCTGCGCCATCGATGGAATAATCGAGCGCATTGAAGAGGAACTTGGCGAAAAGACGACAGTGGTCGCAACAGGCGGTCTTGCTCAGGTAGTAGTCCCACTGTGCCGTCACGAGATAATCTATGACGACGACCTGCTGCTGAAGGGGCTAATGCTCATCTGGAACAAAAACACTCATAACTGATAATACAATACAAACGGCGGGCTGTTCTGAAAGGACAGCCCGCTGCGTTTATGCGTCTTTATCAACGGGAACGCACGCCGCTCCCGCCATTATCCAGAAAATCGGCGAAGTTACCGGACTGCTGTCGTTTGCAATGCCCATGAGCATAAAACACAGCACGGAGATCAACTCCCCTGCCCTGAGCGGCTGCCGGACAGCAACACCGGACAGGCTGCGTTTTATCGAGAGAAACGCAATGCACAGCAGTGCCGCAAGAGCCGGCATTCCGTCTGCTATCGCGGTTCCAAGATACAGGCTGTGCGCTCTGTCGGTCAGCAGTGCAGTGCTGCCGTGCGTGTTAAGCATTCCCACGATATCGTCCTGCGGGAAATAATATGCGAACGCTCCCGCTCCGACGCCCTTTAGTATGCAGTCTTTCAGGATAGGGATACTGTTCAGCCATATGTAGCCCCTGCCGGTAGCCATGCCGTAATACTCTGAAAGCTGCGGGAATGCGCTTTCTGACGGCTCAGGGATAAGATAGCCGTTAAGCCCGATGTAGATGATCTCGCCGTCAGTCGCCTGAAATTCTATAGTATCATCATAGCCGAGGTCAAGCTGCAGCAGTCCGTCGTCCAGCTTTGCAGAAACCGCCGAAAAGCTGCCGGACAGGCTGTGCATTTCAGAAGAAAGCATTCCGAGCGGCTCGCCGTTGCCGAATACTTCCGCACCTTTCTCAGTAAGCGTTATCGTCAGCGTATCCCCGCCGCTGTACAGGGTAAGCGAATCTCCGGATATGTCTATGTCTGTCAGGCGGTAGCACTCATCGGGGGTGTATGCTCCGAGATTACCCGCAGACACCTGCAGTGCTTTCATCGTGCCGCCAAAGTCAGCGGCAGTCATTATAATAAGAGGGAGAAGCACGGCTGCCGAATACACCGCTCTTTTCCTTGTTTCAGGGGGTATCAGCAGCGCAGGAATGCACAGTATCAAAGCGAGCGTCATTCCCGCAAACGCAGCAGTCGAGCGGGAAGAAACCGCCACGCACAGCATTGCTCCCGCTGCGATGGAATAAGCGAGCCTCATTGCACGCCTGTCCGCAGAAGCCCCCGACATCAGGAGCACTGGGAAAAGCAGCACGCAATATTCGCCGCATACGCCCGGATTACCGAACAGCAGCGCAGTGCCTGAACGCACGTCCTCTACATTCCACATGAGCTGAGTGAGCTGGCTGCCAGATATCGCTTCAATAAGGTACAGCACGCAAATTGCTACCGCCGCTGCCAACGCCCCTAGCGAAAGCACCCTCGCCCTTCCGCCCCGCAGCCAGCAGTAGCCGCCGAGGAACAGCATAATATACCCAAAAGCCGCGGCTGCGCCCTCGTTTTCCGTTGATAATCCCCAGAACGATATCTCGCCGAACTCCGAAAAGACCGCCGATATGACAGCCATCAGCAGATACACGCCCGAACATATCAGAACAGGCAGCGAAGCCTTTTCTTTCAGCAGCGGAGAATCCACCGTTCTGTCCGGAAATATCCGCTCCCCCGCCCAGTATAGGAGCAGAACGCACCCCGCCGCAAATACTGCATATTCCCTAAAGCGTGTGCAATAGCTTGTCAAAATGCCGTTTTGATTCGGCACAAGCCACAGTTCGCATTCCTGCAGCAGGACGTCAACAGGCACGGCAAGCAGCGGAAGCAGCGCTATCATAACAGCGATAATTATCGCAGGTATCCACGGATAAAGCGGCTTTTTCGCTGCTTTTGATGAGCCTTTCTTTTTCTTTCCCATTTCGTCAACTCCCGTCTTGCAGTACTGTCCTGCTGCAGAAATGAACTGCTGCAAATGCGCTTTTTGTTTTGTTTATTATATCCGCAAGGATATGACAGTCTGTTGAAAAAGTCTACTACCAGACTGGCGAGAAGCCCTCAGATTCTAGGAAGTGGCGTTTCGGCTAGGCTTTGTGCCTGCCGAAATGCCACTTGTGGCAGGACGCCACAAGCGAAAACCCCAAGCGCAGCACGACGCTGCGCATTAAAGGTTTTCGCCTTACGACGAAGATGATGGTTTACCGACAGTCTATAATAAACGCTTTGCGTTTATTATATCAGAAATCATTACCTCTGTCAATGAATAGTCCCAAAAACCGATTGACATTGTTATTATTCTGTGATATAATCAATATGTTCGCAGGACTGTGGTAATTCATGGTCAGGCGGCAAATATAATACGGATTTCCGTAAAAAAGGAGAGGTTTTATGAACAGAGTCCTGAAAAAGGCTGCGTCGTTCCTGACAGCTGTGGTCGTCAGTGCTTCGGCGTTTGCGGCTACTGTCGTACCGGCTTCCGCTGCTTCTGCAAAGACCACCGCAAAGCAGACTGTGGGTAACAGTTACGACATGGTGACGGTTTTTGAGAATGGTGCGTTCTTCAGTTCTAAGTCAAAATACGTGCTGGTGGACAATACCGGAAAAAAGGTAAGCGTCAAGAACACGATCGGCTTTGACAAGATCTACACGCCGGCAACCATGTCAGAACCTGCCGTTGTATCCAAGGGTCTTAATATTACCCACTGGCCCTATGTTCTCGTTAGTAAGGGCAAAAAGTTTGCTGCTATCCTGTCAAGCGGTAAATACCTTGCAAATGGAAAGCTTTTCAACAGCATCGACGAATGCGGCGAGTATATCGCAGCAGCAAGCGGAAATACCACATATGTCTACAATGCCAAGGGCAAGAAGCTTGCCACAATAAAGGGCGGAAAATACGGCGTGCTCACTGACTATGAGCCTGATTCAAAGGTTTCTATCTTTACAAAGGCTGAGTCCTATGACGACTGGGGCTTTGCGGACAAATCCACTGTCACTATCCTTGACAAGAACAGCAAGATACTCATTCAGGAGGAAAATGTCAGCTGGGCTTCCATATATACCGGTGATAATGACAAGTATATAATGATCAGCACCATAAACGATGATTATATTATCGAATCCACCTACTACAACATGAAGGGCGCAAAGTTGACCGACGAGCAGATAGATGCTCTCTTCAACAACGGTGAATACGACATTCAGTCAGAGCCTGCCAAGCACAACCTTACTGCAAACTCTTTCTGGAATGACGAACTTAACTGCTATACCCTGAACGTATGCGACCCCAAGGGAAGCATAATCTACACAGCAGTAGGCAACAACTTTTTAAGCGAACCCACAGATTATATGTGGACAAACGGAAAGCTTATCATCGCTGCGGGCGATTATGTCGTTATCGACGACGCAACCGGAAAGGTCGAATATCAGGGCGGTTACGACGATATCAACGGCATAATGTTCACAAGCACCGACAAGAAAACGATCCTCGTTCAGAACTACGACTTCGATAGTATTCTTCTGAGCATTGACGGCAAGGAACTTTACAAAACCAATGGCTACATCTCGCCAAACGCCTTTGACAACGACGAAATTTACACCGGCGTCAACGGCGAAACCTCTTATACAAGAAACTATATCGCCAAGGACGGCTTCATTTTCACCAAAAATGAAAAGTATGGCATTCTGGATTCCAACGGCAAGGAAACTGTCAAAGCAAAATACGACAGCATTGAATTAGGCAATAACGGAACCATTCTTGCAGGAAACTCCGGCAAGTACTCCATCTTCAGCAGCAAGGGCAAGACGCTTGCAAAGAACCTGAACATTGATTCCAAGTCGCTCTGGTTCAGCCAGTATCTTTCGAGCGCAAATGCAGATGTCTACATTACCCAGAACAAGGCTGGCACTAAGTTCGGCTGCTATGTGGTAAAGACAAAGTAAAACCCAACTCATGACATAAAAAAACCGAGATTCAGCGGAATCTCGGTTTTTTGTTTGCTGTTAAGCATCATTCACGGATAAGCTTCGTCATGCTTCTGCCCGAAATGATCATGGTCGAGCCGTTATGAAGCAGCGCCGCAGTTGCAGGGGGTATCATTCCAGCTGCGCCAAGCAGTATAAGTCCGGTGTTGAACCCAAGAATGAAGTTGTAATTCGAGTTGATACGCTTCATCAGCGCAGTGCTGAGCCGCCTGAGCGTTACTATCTCGGACAGGGAATCGCTGCACAGAGTGACGTCAGCCACTTCCCTTGCGATATCCGAGCCACCGCACATTGCTATCGACACATCAGCCGCCGCAAGCGCAGGCGTATCATTCACGCCGTCCCCGACCATTATGACCTTGTGCCCCTCGCTTTTCAGCTTGTTCACAAATTCGCTCTTGAATGCGGGAAGCACCTGAGATACATATGTATCTATGCCAAGTTCAGCAGCAATGCGCTTTGCTGCAGGCTCTGCGTCGCCGGTAAGCATGCAAACGTGGTCTATCCCAAGTCTGCGAAGCTGCGATATCACGTCTGCGGCTTCCTCACGTACCGGATCGTTGATAACGACCATTCCCGCAAGTTCCCCGCCTATCGCAAGGAATATTGTCGAACTGCTGCTGCTCTTTTCGGTGATGACTGACCGCTGTTCTTCTGAAAGAGGAACGCCCTCGTCCTCAAACACGAAATGCGCCGAGCCGATTATCGCACGCTCTCCATGAAGCTGGGTCGCTATTCCATGCGCAACGATGTATTCGACCTCTGCGTGCTCCTCCTCGTGATAAAGCCTCTCCTGACGCGCTCGCTCGACGACCGCCGCAGCAACGCTGTGCGGGAAGTGCTCCTCAAGGCAGGCAGCCGTGCGCAGTACGTATTCTCTGGAATACTCGCCGAATGGTATCACATCGGTGACTTTCGGGCAGGCGTTGGTCAGCGTGCCGGTCTTATCGAACACTATCGTATCGGCTGCAGCGCAGGCTTCAAGGTACTTGCCGCCCTTTACCGCTGTGCCGTGCTCAGCCGCTTCACGCATTGCGGATATGACTGAAATGGGAGTTGAAAGCTTTATTGCGCAGGAGAAATCTACCATCAGCACGGAAATAGCTTTCTGCATATTTCCGGTGAGAAGCGCAGTCAGCGCAAATCCCATAAAGCTGAGCGGAACAATGCTGTCAGCCAGCTTTTCTGCACGGCTCTGTACGCCTGCTTTCAGGTTCTCAGACTGGTCGATGAGGTCGATTATCTGCTGAAGCCTTGAGCCGTCGGACAGCGTTCTCACCTCGACCAGAAGCTTTCCTGCTTCTACAGTAGTGCCGGCAAACACACTGTCGCCGTCACGCTTGCAGACAGGCTCGCTCTCGCCGGTCATGGTAGACTGGTTGACCATAGCTTCGCTTTCGCAGACCGTTCCGTCGAACGGGATAACGCTGCCGGTCTGCACCATTATGCAGTCGCCGGTTCTTACCTCGGTGAAAGGTATCTGCTTCATGCTGCCGTCTGATTCCTGCTTCCAGACGTTATCAACGTGAAGCGCAAGCTGCTCTGACAAAGCAAGTTTTGTGCGCTGCCTTGTGTAGTCCTCCAGCAGGTCTGACAGACCCAGCAGGAACATCACGGACGACGCCGTTGACATATTGCCGGTGAACATAGACACGCCTATCGCCGTGCCGTCAAGTACAGCGACGTTCATGCGGAACTGCAGCAGATTATCTGCCGCACGCAGCAGATATCGTGCGCCCCGCCATATAGTTATCGCAGTACGGAGCGGTGCGGGAAGCAGCTTTGTCAGCAAACGGCGGACGATCATCTTTTCAAGGTCACCCGCAAAGCTTTCGTCCGCCTGATCGGCGGCAGGAAGCTCCAGTTCCGGAAGATGTCTGCGGTCCAGCTGCTCCAGCTTGTCGAGCACCAGCTGACGCGCGCCCGGCTTATACATCACAAGAATGCTGCCGGAACGCCAGTTCGACTCGGCATGGTTCACGAAATCAAGGCGATTGAGCATATCGTCAATGCCGCACGCCTGCTGTTTTGTGAACGCGTAATCACCGCAGCGGACTCTCAGCCGGTCGTGGGCGTCATAAACCACGGTGGTTTTCATTAGTTATCAGCTTCCTTGTCGAATATCTCGTCCTGTGCGTCCTCGCGGATCTTTGCGATCTCAGCGGCAGCCTCGTTGCGTATCTTCATGCCGCCTGATACGACCTTTACGCAGCCGTTGTGGAAGGTCTGGCTTCTGAGGAATTTAACTCCGGCAGTTGCTGCAAGTACGCCAAGGGCAAAAAAGCCCGCTTTCTGATTCTTAAAGATGTTTTTCATATCTGATCAATTCCTTTCAACATATTTTGAGCCGGCTGCCCGCCGACTCCTGTATGCCATCTTTCTGGCTTAAACATGATTATATCATCTTTTAAGAAGTTTGTCAATATATCTGACGGCTGTGATCCTCGGTTCGATTTATGTCAAATTGTACAAGAATATCTAGAATGTTATTGCAATATTCTGAAAAATGTGATATAATTAATTATTATAATGTATCGGTAATATAGTTTATATATGAAAGGCGGGTATTTGTTGAAGAAATCACCATTTTTTTATTTTCTGCACAATTTCCTGCTGAATGATGAATTTGATATTCGCCATAAGCTTCAGAATGTTCTGCTTTCAATAAGCCTTATCGGTACTGCGCTGTCGATGGTCGCTTCGTTTGCGATGGGCTTCGGGCTTGCGGGCAACCTTGTATCGCTGTTCACGACGATAATGCTGTTCGTGACATTCTACATATCGGTAATCAGGAAGAAAAAGGCGGTCGCGTCTTACCTTATCTGCATTGTGGTGAACATAATCCTCTTCCCGCTGATGTTCGTGTTCAACGGCGGCGTTTACAGCGCAATGCCTATCTGGCTTGCGTTCGGGCTTATCTTTCCGTGGCTGATAATAGACGGCGTGGGCTGCTATACGCTGTTTGTTCTTGACCTGTGTGCGGCTGTCGGCTGCATTTGCCTGCAGATATTCCGGCCGGATATTATCATCATGCCGCCGGGCGACGACCTGACGCTGATGATTTGCCTTGACATGATACAGGCAATGATAATCGTTCCCTCTATCGTGGGATTGACTGTAAGCTATATGGGTCACGCATTTGAGAAGCAGCAGCGAAAAATGGAGATACAGGAGAAAAAGCTGAAAGAGGCCATGCGCCTTGCCGAACGCTCGAATGAAGCGATGTCCTCTTTTATCATCAGCCTTTCTCATGAGATACGCACGCCTATCAACGCAGTGCTCGGCATGGACGAAATGATACTGCGTGAAAGCAGCGACGAAAGCATAATCAGCTATGCTTCAAACATTCAGTCTGCGGGAGAATCGCTGCTGTCGATAATCAACGACGTGCTCGATTTCTCGAAGATAGAAGCGGGCAAGCTGGAACTGCTTCCTGTGGAATACGACCTGCAGCAGCTTCTGAACGACTGCTACAGCATGATAATAATGCGTGCAGAGAAAAAGAATCTTCTGCTTGAATTTCACAACGACCCGAAGCTTCCGTCGAAGCTTTTCGGCGACGAAACACGCATAAGGCAGATAATAACCAACCTGCTGACGAACGCCGTAAAATACACCTCCGCCGGAAATGTCGATATGCTGGTCAGCAGCCGCCGCACCGGCGAGGACGAAATAATGCTGCGGTTCTCAGTCCGCGACACCGGAATGGGTATATCCGCCGAGAACCAGCGGCAGCTGTTCAAGGCGTTCAGCAGGCTCGACGAGATAAATAACCGCAATATTGAGGGCACGGGTCTTGGTCTTAGCATCACGAAACGTCTTACTGAAATGATGAAAGGCACGATAGGCGTACAGAGTACGCTCGGCAAGGGCTCGGAATTCTGGGTCGAGATACCGCAGCGGGTGATCTCCGAGGTGCCTGTCGGCATATTTATTCAGAACCGCCGGCGCACCTCCGGTCTGCGCAAGAAAGAATACCGTGAGCGTTTTCAGGCTCCCGACGCGCGCATTCTTGTGGTCGACGACGTAAAACTCAACATCGACGTAATAAGGGGACTGCTGAAAGCGACCCGCATCAAGATAGATTCCGCATACAGCGGCAAGGAGTGTCTGGGTCTGGTGCGCAAGAAAAGCTACGACCTGATATTCATGGACCACCTTATGCCGGAAATGGACGGCGTAGAAACACTGAACGTCATGCGCAGATTCCCCGATTCCCCGAACAAGGATACGCCGGTGATAGCACTGACGGCAAACGCGCTGGTCGGCGCAAAGGAAAAATACACTGCGATGGGCTTTACCGACTATCTATCAAAGCCGGTACAGACCGATCGTCTGGAACTCATGCTGCTGAGGTACCTTCCGGAAGCGCTGGTGGTGCGCTCGGACGAGCAGGTTCAGCCGGAAAAAAGCACTGCGGCATTTCTGCCCGACTCACTGCCGAAGCTTGATACGGAACTTGGCATAAAATACTGCTGCGGCAGCGAGGAACTTTACCGCAGACTGCTGGGAATGCTTGACCTTGGCACTGTTACAGACAGCCTGCAGGTATCTTTCACCGCTTCGGACTGGAAACACTATGAGCAATTATGCTGCAGTCTGAAAAGCACGCTTATGACCGTCGGCGCAGTGCGTACCTCGGAATTTGCTTCAAGGCTTGAACAGCAGGCGGCGTGCGGCGGTATCTCATTTATCAGAAAGAATCACAACGGGTTCATTGACGCCTGCGACGACCTCAGGCAGATAATCCTGAGTTATCTGAACAGCGACCTTTCGGAAGGAGAAAAATATTAATGAAGAAGCGAGTTATGGTAGTCGATGATGATAAAATCACCATCAGAATGTGCGAGTTTATCTTGAAAAAGCAGAACTACGAGGTTGTCACGGCACTTTCGGGAAAGAAGTGTCTTGAATACCTTAGAAACGACGACAACCCTCCGGTGGACTGTATCGTGCTGGATATCGAAATGCCGCTGCTCAACGGCTACAACACGCTGTCAAGCATTCGCCAGTCTGAGAAGCTGAAGAATATCCCCGTGATGTTCCTGACCGCCTCGGCAACTCAGGAAACAGTGCGTGAGGCTATACGGCTCGGCGTCACATCATACCTAAGAAAGCCGTTTCTTCCCAAGGACCTAGCAGCCAAGGTCGAAGGGCTTCTTGCAGGTCAAAACTAAGCAGAAGTTCTATGCAATATAACATATTTTTTGAGATATCTGCAGCCGCACTGCTTATCGTGCTCAATCTGTATGTAAGACTGCAGTATCCATCTCGTTCACCAAGCAATATTCATTTCAAAAGGCTCATCGCATTTCTTCTGTTGGCAGTAACGCTCGACGTGACAACTGCGCTGACGATAAGCTATGCGGTCACACTGCCCGTGCCTATCTGGCTGAATATACTGCTGAACACCGCATACTTCGGTACTGACATACTGCTGGAATGCGAATTTGTGCTTTACTGCACCTGTATCATATTCGGCGATACCGAACACCGCCATATACCTGAGATCCTTATGGGAGTTAAGGTAACGGGGGCTGCGATGCTTTTTGCCAATATATTCACAGGGTGGATATTCACGTTCGACGAAACGGGGTATGTGCATGGTCCAATATACATGGTGGTGCATATCATCCCGCTGCTGACTATCACAGTTACCAGCTATATGCTTTTCAGCCGTTTCCCGCAGTTCAGGGTATCGCAGAGAATATCTATCATAATCTATTTTCTGGTGCTTATCTCCGGTCCTGTCGTGCAGCTTATCAACCCGTCGGTTCTGTTTATTTTGTTCACGGTATCAATCGGTGTAATGATGCTGATGTTTGCGATGGAAACGCCGGATTTTCATGCACTGATAAAGACGATGGAAGAACTGCGTATCACACGCGACGAGGCGGAGGAAGCAATGGCGGCGGCACAGAGCGCCAGTCAGGCGAAAACGGAATTCCTAAGCAGTATGTCGCATGAGGTGCGCACGCCTATAAACGCTATCCTTGGCTACAACGAAATGGTGCTCCGTGACACGGACGACCCTGAAATAATCCGCTGCTCCGGCAATATTCAGAAAGCCGGAAAAACGCTGCTGTCCATGATAAGCGACATGATGGACTACACCGAGATGGAAACGGGCAGCTTCCACATTGAAGAAACCAACTACTCAACAGCCTCAATGCTGTCTGATATCACCACCTGCGGCCGGTACTACTCAGAGAAAAAGGCTCTGGAACTGCGCATTGATTTTGACACGGCGATACCGCGCACGCTCACCGGCGACAGCGTCAGAATAACACGAATATTCAACAATCTGGTGTCGAACGCTGTGAAGTACACGGATTCGGGCTACGTTGGCATAACTATACGGTGGGAAAGCGGCGGCAGCAATGAGGGCTACCTCTGCGCGCAGGTACGCGACACTGGTATCGGCATGAAAGAGGAGGATATCTCACGGATATCGTCAAGCTTCCTCAGGCTTGAAAAAAAGCGCAATCAGGGCATTCAGGGAATAGGGCTCGGCCTTACGATAGTGACGCGCCTGCTCACGATGATGGGCAGTTCGCTCGAAGTAGACAGCGATTACGGCAGCGGTACGAATATGAAATTCCGCCTGAAGCAGGGCGTCGTTGACCCTGCGCCCATCGGCGACGTAAGTTCCCTTGCCGGAAGCACGGAAAAGGTGCGGGGAGGTCCGGGCTATTCTGCGCCGGAAGCCAGAATACTTGCGGTGGACGACAATGTGATGAACCTCGACCTCTACAAGACCAGTCTTAAAGCGGCGGGCATAAATATCGACACAGCGACAAACGGCGTTGAAGCGCTGGAACTTATCAGCCGAAGCCACTACGACCTTATAATGCTCGACCATATGATGCCGATAATGGACGGCATGGAAACGCTGAAAACTATAAAAAAGCAGAATCTGTGTCCGGGAGTGCCGATACTTATTGTAACGGCGAATGCGGTATCCGGCGAAAAGGATTCCTATTTGAATGCGGGTTTTGACGACTATCTGTCCAAACCGGTGTCGAGCAGGCAGCTTTGGGAAACAGTCAGGAGATATCTGCCGGAAAGACTGGTGCACACCGAGGACGCTCCCGCAGATACGCCCAGCAAGGGACACTGCAGCGTTATGAAGCAGCTAGGCGAGTTTCTTGACACCGCGCAGGCGCTTAAATACTGCTGCGACAACGAGGACTTGTATCTGGAGATACTCCACACCTATCTTGACGAGGACAAAACGCAAATTCTGCTGCAATACATGAACGAAAACGACCTTGAAAACTACCGCATACAGGTCCATGCGCTGAAAAGCGGCTCACGCACGATAGGAGCAACTGCGCTTTCCGACGACGCTCTGCAGCTTGAAAATGCCGCAAAGCAGCTAGACAGCGAGTACATCAAAGCGAACACCGAGCGTGTCCTCAACAAATACGGCGAACTGACGAGCAGGCTACGCGGCGTACTTGACGGCAATGCCAGCTACGAAGGCGAGAGTACAGGCGGCAGAGTGCTTTACGTCGACGACGATATACTCTACCGCTGTCTTGTGGACAGGATACTGAGCGACCGCTTCGGCGGAGTAACTGCACTGCAGTCCGGCGAGGAGGCTCTAAAGTACCTTGAGGACAACACGCCGGAAGTCATACTTATCGACCTCAGGCTTGGCGGAATGGACGGACTGGCTCTGCTGCGCAGCATAAAATCAGACGAAAGGCTTGAAAGTATTCCAGTGGTAATATTCACGTCTGAATCGGACAGCGCAACAGAAGTCCGCTGTCTGAGAGCCGGCGCTGCTGACTACATCAGAAAACCGGTGGAATGCGAGGTCCTTGTGGAAAGAATAGGCAAGCTGGTCGGCTGAGCCGCTCCCCTGCCCTGCGGTAAGTTTACATTCGGGGAATCGGCTGATATGAATAGGAACGCACCTCCAAATGGGGGTGCGTTTTTTTGGAGCGATGTGAGTTGAATGGATCAGGGTGAATAATATGCGCATGGTGCATTTGATATTTTGCCATTTTGAAAAGTTTAAGCACATACGACTTGCTTATTTTATCGTTTTGTGGTATAATGTACCACGGAGGAGAGATAGGAGGTGATAAAATGAATACATCTGATTTATCCTTACTAGAAACATACATACCATTAAAGAAGTACACAAATGATATTGCCGCTGATCTATTTTATATACTCAAGGATAGATTTGACAGATATAAAAAGCATCTTGATGAAATTACACGCGCTCAGATGGAAACGGCAATTTCTGATTTAGGTTCAATTGCGGGCAATACCGGAAGCGGCTCTGACAACTTTAGGGTTTATATGTTTACAGATCTCCAAAGGGCATTGTACGCTGGGACAGATTTCAGCAATTCAGAAATATGGAAACTTATCGAATATGTCAACGATAAAATGGCAGGCTGTACAAAGAGGTTAAGAGCGAAGCCGGAGTATGTCACAACTCTTTACATTTTCAAGGACAATATGCTGTTTTTTGTACATGATATTTTTGCTGCAGAATTATCCGACATAACACTGAACTACCGCAAGCATGATATTCTGATACACAAAATGAAATGATAAGCCTTACCTGTTCAGCTATTTGTTCTATTATGGGCACAATAGATTTTGGCTCCGCACTTTCCTCCTGCGGAGCTTCTTTTTTGACGTAAAGTCTGATGTATAAGTTTATCAATATCCATCAGAGAACTAAAACCCTCGTGCCAATAGCCGTTAACTAGATCATGTATAAGTTTATCAATATCCATCAGAGAACCAAAACATACTAACAGGGGGGTTGTGTGTACAGAAAGTATAAGTTTATCAATATCCATCAGAGAACTAAAACCCCGCATGTGAACGTGCCGGTGTGGTACTGGTATAAGTTTATCAATATCCATCAGAGAACTAAAACGTTACGTGTTCCGTGAAATATCCGTCCACTGTATAAGTTTATCAATATCCATCAGAGAACTAAAACAACCTTTTCAATATTATAATCTGCTATGTAGTATAAGTTTATCAATATCCATCAGAGAACTAAAACAAATTGAGTTATACAGTGCAGTATCTTTCTGTATAAGTTTATCAATATCCATCAGAGAACTAAAACTGTTCAGCATGGGTACGCATTATAATATCGTATAAGTTTATCAATATCCATCAGAGAACTAAAACGCCGTTAAGATAGGCAAGACCTACCGCTACGGTATAAGTTTATCAATATCCATCAGAGAACTAAAACGGAGATCTGTGAGTCAGCAATGATTTATCTGTATAAGTTTATCAATATCCATCAGAGAACTAAAACTGTCGTGACGCCGTTATCTATCTTGTTTGCGTATAAGTTTATCAATATCCATCAGAGAACTAAAACCTGTTATAGTATATCACATTGTGCCCATAAGTATAAGTTTATCAATATCCATCAGAGAACTAAAACAGGTTTTGATAATTACATATTCACTGGAAAGTATAAGTTTATCAATATCCATCAAAGAACTAAAACAGACCAAAAGCAAACCAACAAACAAACTGAGTATAAGTTTATCAATATCCATCAGAGAACTAAAACCTCCAGCGCAGTAACTGTCGGCGTAGCCCTGTATAAGTTTATCAATATCCATCAGAGAACTAAAACAGATGAAGCGGAGGAACTGGGCGATGATGTGTATAAGTTTATCAATATCCATCAGAGAACTAAAACTGCAGCGTCAACTAAGCCATTAGGCTTGCTGTATAAGTTTATCAATATCCATCAGAGAACTAAAACCGTGTCTCGTGTCTATATTATATCACTTCGGTATAAGTTTATCAATATCCATCAGAGAACTAAAACCTCTTTGTTGATACCGCAGCACACGCACCAGTATAAGTTTATCAATATCCATCAGAGAACTAAAACGTTAGTCTGTGGGAACGTTCTTAGCGTCGTGTATAAGTTTATCAATATCCATCAGAGAACTAAAACTAAGGCAGAAATATTAGGTATATCAATATTGTATAAGTTTATCAATATCCATCAGAGAACTAAAACGCGGAAGCACTTGCCTTGCAGTCATTACCAGTATAAGTTTATCAATATCCATCAGAGAACTAAAACTAAGAGCAAACGGGTTGACATATGCCCAACGTATAAGTTTATCAATATCCATCAGAGAACTAAAACGGATTCGCAAGCATTGCCGCATTCAGCTTCGTATAAGTTTATCAATATCCATCAGAGAACTAAAACCACAAGATATAGTAGTTTTAAGCGTGGTTTCAGTTCGTTATACATATTATAACTCAATGATGTCTTTGTTGTCAAGTAGGTTTTCACTTTCCATTCGTTCTCCTGCAAGTATTTCTATCGATCCATATTGCTTCTCGGTCACGATCATTGCACGTACAGCACCCTTAGAAGGGACATTCTTTTTTATTATTGCATAATGCTTCTTGGCATCATCATAATTCCTGGCCGTTTTAGCATACACCGAGTACTGAATCATTATAAATCCATCTTTGATAAGGAATTTTCTGAAATCGGTATAAGCTTTTCTGTCTTTCTTACTGGTAACCGGCAGATCAAAAAATACAATAATTCTCATAAATCTGTTATTCATCAAGATCGTCCTCAAAAAAATCATCAAGTTTGATAAGCCGAGGAGTACTCAATTGTTCAGGATCGTCCTTGATTATTGCGCTTGAAAGAGAAGAAACAAATTTGTCTATTATGTACCTTACCCGCATTTTCTTTCCGCAATAATTCATGGGATAATTGGTTATTCCAATAAGGCCCTTTCGATTATCTTTGGTGAGTGTTCCAAGCAGTTCGTCGCAATGACTATCCACCCACAGGTCAACCAAGGGCCTGAATGGTTCGAGCAGATCATCAGCTAGGTTGAAATAGTTACTGGACCCAATATGATGTAACCCTAAAAGACCATTAAGTCCATACCCGACCAGCGATTTTGCAATTCCGGAACGAATGATAGCATACCCATAATTCAATGCTGCGTTGGTTATATCATCATCGCTTCTTCTAAATCCCGCCCCAAACAGCGCCGGAAAATATGCTTTGGCTGCAATTGATTCTCTATTCTTCTTGTCACCAATAATTACTTCAGAAGCATAACGTTCCAGCAGTTCATATTTTTCAGCGGTAACATCAGCATATTTCAGGCACAGACTCTGGTTTTCGATTTTCTGCTTCACAATCTTCTGCCATAGTTCATCCTTCAATCGTGCTGTCATTCCAAATTGCCCCATCACAACAGGAAGCGGCCTGAAATGACTGTTGAGCGGCACGGCATCTGTGACAGGAATATGCTTCCTGTCACAGAATATCACATGAACGCCCGCATTGCTTAGTTCTGTCATAACAGCAGTGCTGAACAAAGTTTCCTGATTGTCAACAACCACAGAATACAAATCGCCGACAGGTACTTTTTGTTCTTTGCTTCCAGACACCACTACAAGCCAGTTATCCTTTACGGTAACTTTTTCTCCGGAACTAACGATAACGGTTCGCCACATTTTATATAACCGCCTTTCTTACCAAGTATATCAATACTGCGTTTTTTCACAAGGATCGTTTTACCCTTTACAGTCACTACTGGGAGATCCTTAACCAAGAGGCTTTGATTATCTTTACGGCAACTGATGAGATTTCTATTAATATTCTTGCATGAGTTATAAAATCCCTGAAAATATAAAACAGCCTTGCCCTTTATATTTTCATACAGTTCAATATAATCACGCTTGTAAAGATACTCAATATGTTCCGCATAATCATCAGGGTATTTATAATCAGCCTTCAGATATATCTTGCCATTCATCTTAACGATATCTGCAGGATATATACCGGTCAGCTGTGTTTTTCCCGATTTGCTGCGGTATACTTCAAGACAATAGAACTCGTCATATACCAGATCAGTAAAGTTGGGTCTGTTTCCAGCCTCGTCATGAGATCCGATTTTCTTCACATAGTATTTTGGAGGAGCAGTAAGAACCGTAACCTTTTTGTATGTCATTCCGCTGCTGGTAACAAAATCCGACAGACCCTTTTTCTTAAGTGCTTCTTCAACAGATAAAGCAGTGCCGTCAAGAAGTGTGTGAAGTGAATGCAGAAGAGCTTCATCCTTGGAATATATTGCATCAATATCGGAAGCTTTTATTTCTCCTATCGCTTTCCTTTTCTTCTGATATTCAATGCCGTCAATGTTTATAAGGGATATAGCTTGTTCCTTGGACAGCGCCCCCTGAAGCTTGAAAGATTGCTTATGAGAAGTTATGGGCATTTCAATATTTGAAGCAAACTCCGGATCTGATGAATAGTACTCTGCTATTCTCTTTTTGAAAAGGGTTTTGATGTCCTCATCGCTCAAGTTCTGAGGACTTTTGGATTTTTTGTCGAAATAGTTGAATGAATCAATATCGCAAACCCTAATATCAACTTCATTATACAGGTCGCTAATGATGGGAGAGATAGCTTGAGTTCTGTTTTCAATAATAGAACTTACATAGCTTCTGTCCATTCCATAATAACGCTGCATAGTGTCAAGACAGTTCCTGACAATAGTTCGGTATTCTTCGGTCTTGTTACCCTTATTTTTCTTATAGAGTCTGGCAAGCTTCATCTGTACCTGGGCTATCTCAGCGTATGCAGGAATAAGGTTTGCAAGCACTATCGCATCTACGGCATGGTCAAGATATGTAAATGCTTTCAGATCCTCCTTCTCATAAGTTCCCCAGCTGGTGGGATTCAGCCATGCACGTCTGAATCTTGATGTAAGAACTGATTTTACTGCATAAACACGTTCTCTGTATAGTTCATCATTTCCCTGTGCGAAAATCAGGTTATCCCTGAGATAATTCTTAAGATACTTTGAAATATATCTGGTGTCATTAAGATTTCTGCTCTTCCAGCAATCAAGCAGGTCACTGTCCAAAGATTCTGCCATCAGATATTTATACTTCTTCATGCTGATCTTCTTGTCGAAAAGCATCTTGTTGACAGCTGCGATAAAATTGGTTTTCTTATCTCCGTCCAGATACATTAAAGGCGTTTTTTGCTTTTTCTGCTGATTTTCAGCTGCATACACCAGTGCTTTGTTCTCAAAGGTATCATCTAATATCAGCGAAAACGGTATTATGTGATCAACTTCAAGCGCATGATCGTTGTTGAGCAGCATTTCCTGTTCAATATCTTTTCCGCAATACAGGCATTTTCCGCCCTGCTGCTTCCAGAGTCTATAGCGAAGGATCATTGCGTCAGTAATAGCTGCGCCGGGGAATTTTTCCTCCAGATCCTTTTTGGCGTCATCATATCGCTTTTCGTTTTCAGCATTACGCTTTGTAAGCGCTTTTCTGTCCTCGTAGGTGCGATTAAGTTCAGTCCCCACTTCAATATTAATTGCAGATGGAGAACCATAGCTATCGACTATTGCATTCACAAGTTTTCTGGTCTCATTAATTGCTCTAAAGACAACAGGATTCTTGAAAAATTCATTATCTTCCTCCGACTTAAATGCCGGAAGTTTATAATGTCTGCCATGCTTTTCTCTGTCAGCATTTTCTGCTACCACGTTTGCGTTATACTGATATCTGCTTGAAAATTCGCCCTCCTCCATAAATGCGTTGATCACTCCGAGCATATATTTATCACATACATTAGCAGTGCCGCTCACACGCAATCCGATCAGCTTTTTTCTCAGACGTTCATCGACTTCGGGCAGAGATATTGCGATCCTTTTCTCACGTCTGCTTGGCGTAATATTTGAAGAAAGGAAGTTTCCGATCATATTAAGAATACCATCTGCGGACAAGAAGTTTTGTGAATAAACACTCCAGTCAAGATCACATTCTTCGACAAGTTTCTTGATTCGAGGAAGGAACTTGAATGATTTGCTCAGGAAATCGGTCTTCAGTTCTCCTTTCTGTATGGATATACCATATGGCTTGCAGATTTTCTTCAACTCAGAAAAAGAAAGATTACCATTTTCGATAATTGAATTCACAAGGCTTCTGCTTAATTCAGTCGGAAAACTATCGAGCTTTTCGCCATTGCAATCGCAATAAATACACTGTGATAAAGAATTTATCGCAGCGTAGATATCAGCGATCGCAGTGCTTCTGTTGCCTTTGCTCTCATCTTTGAAGAAACGGCATTTCCCTACGGTATCCAGAAACCCCATATACTTTCGATTCTTACATTTTTCATTTCCCGGACCATCTTCAAAATCTCTTTGTGTGAAAATAATATCTTTAAGCAGAGAAATAGTATCATTGGTCAACTGAGGATAATACTTCATCTGTTCAGACATGATCAAATCGTATTCAGATATTAAATACTTCCTGTCAACGAGTTTGATCTCAGACGAGTTCTTGTTCCTGTATTTTCTGAACCTTGAGCCGCCATTTCCAAAAGCAGCATCATGATTGTACATTTCGGCTACAGAACGATAGTGTCCTGTTTTCATGATCTCATTGATTATTTCTGCGCCTTTGTATTCGCTTTCAAGTTCCTTTTTTTCGTCAGCAGACAGATCCAAAGATTCTGTATCATTTTCATAGAAGTTGTTGAAGCCTCTATAATTGCAGATGTGAATAAGCGAAGCAGTTAATTCCGCAGGAGAAATCTTTTCGGATAGTGCCCGCTCTCTCACAGAAATTATATCCTTATTTGATGTTTCATAGAATACGTTCAAATCATGTTCTGTCACAAAGCCTATGTTATACAAATGCGCTTTCAGTCTGAATTTTCTGTGCTTTCTCCTTGTAACAAGGCGGCGGCCGCTTCTGAATCCACGCCTTTCCTGACTTTTACGGCTCTTGCCCTGATCCAACTCACCGCTGTCAAATATGCGAACGCCAAAATCCTCTATTCGCTTACAATTTTCGTCATTACGAATGACCGACCAGCCAATCGAACCAATACCTACGTCCAATCCGATAATATAATTCATATAAAAACCTCCATAAATGTATTGACAAAACAAAAAATATCTGCTATAATTATCTCAAGCTTAGATAAGTGATGTGTAAGTTTATCAATATCCATCAGAATAAACCTTTATTGATTTCGCTTTGTGTGAGTTTATCAATATCCATCAACAGTTCTAAGATACGGCTATATGCCATATGGTAGGATATCCATTAAAGTCCGTAAGGAGTTGCGTAAGCAGCTCCTTATTTTTTTCTCCGATTATATTATAACACTTGGGGAAATAAAATGTCAATAATTAATTGTGTCGTTTTTGATACACAATATGGTCAATAAAAGTATTCTCCGCAAGATCAATATCCGAGCCTCTGAAATACGAAAGGCATTCACCACTTCTGCACTGCTGTTTTCGGTATGACTGATTTTTTTTGCTGCAGTCCGACCACGGTTCGAGGGAGCGGCATGTATAAGCGCAGAGATTCTTGCCTTATCTTTATTTCAATTCACGCTCCCTCAAGGAAGCGACGGTAATATCGCCTGTTATAAAATATTCCGACAAACCTTACAAGCCACGCAGGGATAGACCAACTTGCACTTAGCAGTCACCTTGACTATGCTTGTTTGCTTCCAATGGAAAGTTATCCGCAGCGCAGCGGAGTAAATCTTTTCATTGGAATTATTTTTCAGAAAGAATATTTTGGGGATTGACTTTTCTTAGCAGGTTTTGATTAGTATTAGCCATTTAATTATATCACAGCTTTTGTAATATGTCAACGACTATTGTAATTAGACAAAAACGCCTCACCACCGGATTTGTTTCCGGTAGTGAGGCGTTTTTGGTTATTCTAAGCTTAAACCTTGTCGCGTTTCATAATAGTTTTGCTTCACGCGGCACACTTTGTGTATGTATCAACGAGTGTCTGATTCGGAAGCAGTTCGATTCCTAACGCTGCGGCCTCAGCTGCTTTTTCAACAGAATGATGCCTGCCACCAGATAAGTTTCTGATATGTTGGCTAACATCAAAAGCCCCCTGTGGGGAAGTGTACTTCCTAACAGGAAATGCTTCTCCGATCACTGGTGGAGTTGTCTGCGCTATAGTGCTGGACTCAGGCATTATTTCCGGTGCTTTACTTATTTTGTTCTCAATAGTTTTCCACAGTTCCTTGATATTTTCTTTATTTTTAAGGCCAATAATAATCAAGATAATAGTTGTGACACTGATTCCTGCGATGAGCAGCTGCTCCTTATGAGCCTTAACCCAAGCAATAAATCCTTCTTTATTTTTCTCCATTTGTATTCCTCCTTTACAAATCGTCGATATCATACCCACCGTAATATGCCAAAGCCTGTGCAATGAATAAACATCCTGCTTTTCCGTAATTCCTTTCGTGCTGAATTGCTATGTCTCCACCAAGAAAGAATGGAGCTGTGTTCTTGGCAATAAACTGCGGTGTGATTTTTCCGTCAAGTTCCGGATCCGTGTTATGGCTCACAAGATACTCGTGCAGCAGTTTAACTACTCTCTGCACAGTATCGCTGTCATATCCAAGATCCCGCATATCGGAGATTACCTGATAGTAGCCATGAAGGGCATAAGCGTGCCTCATTCCTTCGACATCAAGGTTTTCAAACATTTTATGAATGCGCTCTACATCATCAGGACTCCATTCTTGCGGAGCCTTTGAAATAAGCGTGTCTGCCATTTGCATAAACGGTGCTGAACGAGGATCGTTATAGAAGTTCCAGTTTTCGTGAGCGTACTCCAGAAAATCGTTGAATTTCATACTGCCGATTTTCGATGTGGTAGGAACACGGCCCAGAAGCTTTATGCTTTTAGCATACTCCAGATTAATCAGGCTCTCATCATGCTTGCGTTCCAACTCCTCTACTTTTTTAGTGATGGCAGTATCAAAATCAAAATCCGGATCGTTCATTAGAGCGTTGATTTCTTTCGCTGTGAACCCAATACCCATAAGGAGTTTGATACCCCATATCCTTTCAATATCTTCATCGCTGTAATCACGATATTTATTCGTTGGATTGCGACTCTCATTGGCTGGAAGAAGATTTTCTTTCTCGTAATATCGCAGCATATCACGAGTGATTCCAAGGTTCTCAACTACCCATTTCACAGAGTATCCCATCCAATCACCACCTTTCACTTATATAATACACCTTGGGGTCACACCAATGTCAATAGCCTTCTTAATAATTTTGAAAAATTTTTTAAGGGCATGAAGGATTTTTGATATACGGGAAGACAAATTCCTGAATTACTGAGCACATTCTGCAGCTGTTTTCCGTCAATAGTTCGGTCGCCGATCTGGACCTCGTCATAGAAAATGCGCTTATGCGGCAGTCCCACCATTGCGGCTTCCTTAGAGCGCAGGTTATCACGTTTCTCCTCCTAGTATGTCTAAAATCTTTTGATTCCGACAAATCTTCTGTGGCACCATTTATTATACCACATTTTGTCTACAATTTCAAGCTTTTATTTGGAGCAATTATATAATAATAAGTCTGCAATTAAACACGTTTATTTTTTCCTGATAACCACTGTTCTTTCTATGAAACACCGCCTTATTTTGCCAGCGGTGACTATTCCAAAATCTTCGTTTCAATTACTATCACTCAGCAGCCGCCGCTACGGGACTGGGGGTTCAGCTTCTCGAAGTTCTCGCAGAGGGACGTTGACCGCATTCTGCGCTCCAACTGGTCCGGCGGGAACTACTCGCAGCGTATCTGGAAAGACGTGAACGGCATGACGGCACAACTCAAAAACGAACTGCTGGTCAGTGCGCTTTCGGGGCGTTCCGGAGAAAAGACCGCACGCATATTTCAGGAGCGATTCGGCGTGAACGCCTACTGCGCCCGGCGTATCGTCCGGACGGAGAGCGCATATGTCGCAAATGCGGCGCAGGCAAAGGCATACGACGAAGCGGGAATAGACCGCTATAGGTTTGTCGCAACACTCGACAGCCGCACCTGCGAATGCTGCGGCGCTCTGGACGGCAAGGTGTTTGAACTTGCGAAAGCGAAGCCCGGCACGAACTACCCGCCCATGCACCCGTTCTGCCGCTCGACCACTATTGCGGATTTCGGGGACGAGGAACTTGCAGGGCTGGAACGGCGGGCTAAGGATAAGGACGGGAATACTGTTAAGGTTCCGGCGGATATGACTTATGAGCAGTGGAAGCAGGGACTTTCCGGTAACGGTGGCACTGTTCAGCTCACCTTTGACGACCTAGAGAAATCAAATGCAAACGGGGCGTTGACAAAGCTTAGAAATGGTGGTATAATAAATGATAGAAAAGAGCAATTTCTTCAAGAACTTCACAGCGGCAAGATAAATACAGCCGTTAATGAACGTGCGCAGAAAAAACACACAAATTCAAGTGCGTGGCGAAATCAGGTCAAGCAGGCAATAAAGGCTTTGAAAGAGGGAAAGAGGTTAACTCCCAAGAGCAGACTCTTTAGCCACATTGAACCGCAGGCTATCGTTAATGAATACGCCGGAAAAGGCAGGTTTGTATTTACCAAATCAAATGGCTACAATGAATTTGTTACGCTCCCATATGACGTGGGAGTAACATTCGATAAGAAAACGGGGAAATACGTGAAAACCAATGTCGTTCAAATCAAATATGCTGAGGACGGTGTTCATGTCTTTCCGACAAAGGAGGTAAAGTAACAGTGGAATGGGACAGAAAAATAGATACCCTTGAGGGCAGGCGTGCTAAGGTTTTCTGCACCGACGGTAAGATATACACAGGAGTTGGAATCGGTGACGGGCTCGGCACCAACGCTGATGGCGAAGATGAGGACGCTGTTAGATTCCGCACTGATGATGGTAATGAATACTTGTTCATTGAAAGCGATATCGAACGTATCGAATTTTTAGATTAAGCACCCTGCACCAAACAGGGTGCTTTTCCATTCCAAACGGTGAACGAATCGTTCACCGTATAACTGAATAACCAAGCGCTCCTATGGGGCGCTGTTTTTATGCCTGAAGAAGGAAGTGAACGCATGAATTTAATGCAGGGCGACTGCCTTGAACTTATGGAGCAGATACCGGACGGGTCGGTGGACTTAGTGCTCACCGACCCGCCTTACAATATCGGGGTTACTACGCAAAAGGGCGGCAAAAGTTCCGTTAATACATGGGACAAGATTGACGACTACATCAACTGGTGTATTGAATGGCTCACGCTGTGCTCCCGGAAATTGAAGCCGAACGGTGTGCTCTATTTCTGGCACAACGACATGGAGCAAATTGCGGAACTTCTCACAGAAATCAGGAAACGCACGCCGCTGGCTTTCGTATCGTTCTGTATCTGGGATAAGGGCGATACATACCGTGCAAGGTCATGGCACCAGCGTGACCCGAAAAGCCGCACGGCTCTGCGTTCATGGTTCAATGTCTGCGAATACTGTCTGCATTTCTTCAACGCTCCGGCGGACGCAGACAAGGCATGGGCGCACACAGGGCTAGACCGAGTTTACAGCGATCCGGCCTGCTTCAAGCCGCTGAAAGAGTGGTATCTGCGTGAGTGTGAACGGCTCGGACTGGATAACAAGAAAATAGGCGCGTATTACGAACAGGTGACCGGAAAGAAGCCACATATGCTGCGGCATTATTTCCAAGATAGCCAGTTTGAGATACCTACGCAGAAAGTGTGGGAGAGCGTATACGAACCGCTCGGCTTTGGCAAGGGCTACGAAAGCCTGCGGCAGGAATATGAGAGCCTGCGGAACTACCACCGCTGCGATGATATGCACTGCAACATCTGGCACCGCCTGCCGCTTCC